>JANNVZ010000012.1:0-52054 GCA_031414655.1 Flavobacteriales bacterium | reverse complement strand
CCCCCCCCCCCCCCCCCCCCCCCCCCCCCCCCACCACTCTCTCTTTTTAGTATCATTTTATTACTGTCCTGGTTTGCCTTCCAGCACTTCTGTAATTCGGCCGTCTTCGTATTTCTGTTTTAGTTTCACTTTGCCGGTGCGTTCGTCATAGCTGGTGTACAGGCCGTGTAGCTTGTTGTTTTTGTAGCTGCTTTCTTCCAGCACAGCGCCCCGCTCGTTGTAGATGATGCTCTTGCCATCTAGCTTGCCAATGGCATAGGTGCACGAGCGCATCAAGGCGCCAAAGGGGAAGTAGTACTCCCATTTGCCATCGGGTTTGCCGTTTTTGTAATTGCCTTTGGTAGTCAGTTTGCCGCTCTCATTGTAAGTTTCAGAAGGGCCGTCCAACTCACCTTGGCTGTTGAAGGTTTCCATTTTTTCCTTCGCACCTTTGGTGCTCCAGTAGTTCCACTCGCCTGTTTTTATATCGCCCTTTTTGCTGGTGTTGGTGCTATCGGCCATTTTGTAAATCTCTTTCCATTTCTGCGCATTCTTGTCGGTGGATTTTAGGATGGTCCACTGGCCTGTGTAGTTGCGAATGCCATTGGGATAAAAGCCTTCCCATTTGCCATTCATGCGTCCCTCGGTGTAGTGGCCAATGTCTTGCGGATTGCCATTTTCAAAAAAACTTTTCCACTCACCTTCTTCCAAGTCATTCTTGAAGTTTCCTTCCATTAGCAGTTGTCCGTTTTCGAACCAATAGCTCCACTTACCGTCCTTCTTACCCATTTTGTAGTTGCCGTCTTTCCACTTCTCCCCGGTGAAGTATTGGTAGTGCCACAGACCATTCATTTGGCCATTGGTATAGTTGCCCCAATAGTGTTTGTTGCCATTGCCGTAGTAGAAAATCCATTCACCGTGCTGCACATCGTCTTTGAAATCGCCCTCCATGTCTTTGGCGCCACTCTCTATGTCCCAAAGCCAGCGACCGCTTTTTTTGCCACTCACATATTGGCCTTTAGTGTTCAAGGTTCCGTTTACGAAATACTCTTCAAAGGCACCGTCCAGAATTCCATTTTTGTAGTTGGATACACGCTTCATTTTCCCTGAAGGAAAATTTTCTGTCCACTCACCGTCTGCCTTTCCTGCCAAGTAATTACCCTTCAACTTAATGCTGCCACCAGAGTAATATTCACTATAAGTACCGTCCAACAATCCGCCTGAATAGTTGGAGAGTTTTTTCATTTTTCCGCTCTCGAATTTCTCTTCTACCTTGCCTTTGCCGTTAGCAATGCATGCTTGGCTCGGTGCAGTGTACATGCTCCACAAGTGCATTGCTTCGGGTTGGTATTCTTCCACCATCATGGTATCACCCGCAGGAAAGAAATAATTCCATCGCCCAGTCTTCATTCCTTTTTTGAAATGGCCTTCTTCTACCAATACTGCATCAGCAGTAAACGTGCGTTGAATGCTGTCCTGCAAATCATTTTTGAAATAGCCCTCTACCATCAGCTTGCCGTTGGGGTGATAGCGCAACACCTTTCCGTGCAGCTTGCCTTTTTTGTAATAGGTAAGTTCCTGCAAAGTGCCATCCGCATAGAAGTAGCGCCACAGGCTGTCTTCAAAGCCTTCCATATAGCGGCCTTCGCTGCGCACTTTGCCATTGGTGTGGTAGTCTTTGTACTCCTGCACTTGAGAGCGCAGCACAAACGACAGTGCTATGAATGAAAATGTGATAAATGATTTCATGAAAAATTTCCTTTGCAAAATCAAGAACGGTGAAGGCCGAAAACTATTGGCCACCGTGCAAAAAATGATCGTTGCAGTGTGTGGATTATGAACACCACATCGTGGGGGCTATGCGCCACTTGAAGTCCTTACTACGCGCTTGAGATGATTGGTGCGCAGGTTGTAAGCTATGGTTGCTACACCCAAAATAGCCGCTAGCATATTCAGCGGTACAAACCAATTGTCCATGCTTTCAGAGTTTTTCCCTATTCCATCAAACCACTCTATGAAAGGAACAACAGCCGCCATAAGCGCAAGAGTCAGAATAATGGAGTTGACGGAGGAAATGAATTTCCAGATGAGAGGTATTCTTATTTCCCTTTCAAGATTGGTTTTTAGGAGATGGCCATCAAGTGCTTGTGGTCCATCAATGTTATTCATTGTGATGATTCTTAGAGTAACAATGGTATAAGCAACTTGAAGTAATGGGGGAATAAGAAACAGGCCTAAAACAAATTTTAGCACTGAGAGTTGTGATGAATCGACTGCTAAAATTGAGAGTGTAATCAACACAATGAAAAAGCTGGAGCAAACAAACGATAGTGCGGCAAGAATTTTCATTTGAACAGAATGATTATTTGAATTGCAAGATGAGTGAAAAACAAAAAGCTACCGATAGGTAGCTTTTTGAATCGTTTGAATTGCATCGAACAATTACGCATCCAGCAGTTCCATCTTCTTCTTAATGTCTTCTATTTCGCGCTGTGCGTTCTTTATCTTTTTCTCTATTTCTGCGCGGAAAGCTTCAGCGCCTTTGCCGGTGAATATGCCCATGTTGTTTTCATACTGCTTGATGTCCTGCTTCAGGCGTTCAATTTTTTCACGCATGAAACTCTTTTCTTTCTTCAGTTTGAAGTCGCCATCCTGGCCGGACTTAATGTTGGACAACCGCGAACGGAATGTTTCCATTTCGCGGTGTTCGCGGTCGGCATTCAGCTTGCCATACTTCACGTCTAGCAGCTGGTTGTACTTGTCCATCACCTCTTTCACTTTCTCTCTTGGCACAAAGCCTATAGCGTGCCACCTGTCGCTAAACTCTTTCAGCGCATTGATGTCGGTGCCTTTGTTGCCCGTCATCTCCAACGCCTCGAGTTCTACCAGCAGATCTGACTTCAGGCGATAGTTTTCTTCTTGTTGTGATCCCTGTGCTTCAAAAATTTCTTTTCTCTTTTGGAAGAAGTGATCACAAAATGAGCGGAATTTTTGCCAAAGCTTTTGCTCGTCTTTTGAGTCTGCCGGACCCACTGCTTTCCATTGCTCTTGCAATTTTTTAATGGCATCTGCAGTAGCCTTCCAGTCCTCGCTGTGCTGCAACTCCTGTGCTTTAGATATGAGGGCTTCTTTCTTCTCTTTGTTTTCTTTAAATCCTACGCGCTTTTCATCATAGAAGGCATTGCGTTTTCCAAAGAAGAGGTCGCACAAGCCGCGGAATTCTTGCCACACTTCCTCGTTCTGTTTCTTGTTGGCCCAGCCAGTGCCGCGCCATTCTTCCTGCAGCTTCATCACTTCATCTGTCCATCTATTCCAAGTGCTTTGGTTGGTTATTTCCATACCCAGTATGTCTTTCATTTTGTCCACCAATGCTTTTTTCTTCGCAAGGTTTTCTTCGCTGTTGGCATGAAGGGCATCATAGTGTGCTTGAATGCGAGTGGTTGCTTCGCGCAACACTCCGAAGAATGCATCGCCCATCTCGCGATACGTCTCACGTGGCGATGGACCAATGTCTGTCCATTCGCGCTGGTACTTGCGCACAAAAACCTCAAGATCTGTGATGCTCTCGATGCTTGCCAATGCTTTCGCCTCGGCTATCAGTTCTTCTTTTTTCTTCTGGTTTATTTTCAAATCGTGCTCTTGCAGCGATTTGTATATGTTGATGTTGTAGAAAAACTCGTGATTGAGTTTTTGCCACTTGTCATTCAGATCGTGGTAGGTATTTCCTGGAACATCGCCCGCAGTGTCCCATTTTTCTTTCAGCAGCTTGTGTGCACCGAAGGCTTTACCAATGTTCTGCTCATCCTTCACCAACGCCTCCATTTCTTTCAGCACATCTTGACGCAATTCAAGATTCTTTTGACGCTCTGCAGCCAGTTTTTTTCCGTGTTCTTCTACACGGTTTTCGTAGGTCGCTATCAGCTCCTGAAATTTTCCTTCTAGTTCATGCGGAACATAAACAAATTCAGGCAGAGCAATGGTTTCGGTTGCTACTTCCGTCTCGGTGGCATCTGTGCTTTGCGACTGTTCTTCTTCAGAATTTTCAGGCGTGGCAGCTTTGAAGGCTTCCTCTTGTAGTTGTTTTTCCTTGGCAGATTCCGCTTTCCAATCCATGCGGATTTCACGCACTGATTCACGGATGGTAGTCACCTCTTCCGCTTTCAACAGTTCGTGTAGTTTTTCAATCAGTTGGTCTTTCATCAAAACAGTGTTTGTAAACGCTAAAATAGTTTCTCTTTTTTCAATAAGGACGGCAAAAGTAATGAAACCACAGTGCCAATGAAATAGGGTGTTTCGTGTAGTTCGGGAGATGGGACCTTGGTTAAGATCGGCCCATAAATGGGGGATTATAGATAATTCAGCATATCACTGACAATTACCTCAGCTCCGTTGGTTGCTATTTCATGGTCATTCATCATGCTTTTGATGTAGCCGTATTCATGTTTAAGAAAGTCGGGGAGGTACTTGTCAAGATGCTGCTCGAATGTGGCGAGTGAAATGAATGAGCCAAGGTTTTGTTTTTTCAGCATCAGAATGTTTTCATTCATTTCAGGATTCATGGCTTCTCCTATGAGCAGCATGGGAGTGCGCAAGCCTACACATTCCGATATGGTGTTGAAGCCTGCTCTGCCTATCACCAGATCCATATCTGCTACATAGTCAACCATCAAATCGGTGGCGGGTATAGCCCGAATATTTTCTTGATCTGTAGCGAATTTTTCGGAAACAAAAAACAAAAAATCATCGAGAGGTTTTAGTGTTTCCAATGCTTTGCGGATGCTGTCAGTAAGAACGCCTGCACCACTGTCCATTATCAAAACCTTGAACTTGTCTTTGGAGCCTGTCACCTTATGTTCTATCCCTGAACGTAGGATTAGCGGCACTTCCAGCGCCTTGCCTTTGTAATGATGTATTATTTCTTCGGGCGTAAATGGCGGGAAATAGAGCCGTGTAGCCTTTGAAGCCAGCTTCATAAAGTGCTCGATAACGTCTGTATGAACTGCAGGTGGATATAGTTTTGAAAAGAACCAATCCCAGGTAAAGTGTGCCACACCGAAAGAGGGGATTTTCTTTTGTGCCGCTGAACCAAAGGCTTCATACACAAAATCGGAAACGACAAAATCACACGTAAGATCCTGTACATCCTCCACCATAAAGGTGTTGGATTGTTGTAAGTAGTTCTCAAAGCGCGTCCTTATTTTTTCAAGGTCAGGAGAGCCATTTGGTTTTTTGTCCCAAGTAATGTTGTTGTAGCGCTCTATGATGTGTGCGCCTTGAATAAATCTTGCGGCTGCAGGTGCTTGGATCTTTGTTTGAATGGACACGTTCAGCTCAGGAATGGCTCTGCGCAACTCTTCCACTACTGCGCGCTGCCGCACGATGTGTCCAAAACCTTCGTCAGACAAATAGATTTTACAACTGGTCATAAGACAATAAGGGCTGACAAATAATGTTCGTTAGTAGGGCGGTCAAATGTAGATGATGCTTTAGGGCTGGGGTTGCCTTTGTGGGCACTTGAAGCTTATTGACTTTTTGTGGCATCACCTTTAACAGCGTTGTGTTGGCAATACGCCATAGGATTTACGCGTTATGCTGCGGCTGAAAATAGCTTTGAGGGTTTAGGTAAAACGTGTTTCACAACCACATTATGCTCCGTACTTTTTTCATTTTACTCATTCTGTTTTTTTCCAATCTGTGTGATGCTTCTGAGGTCACCTCTACCACTCGGCAGCAATACATAGCACAGTGGAAGGACGAGGCCATCTACCAAATGGCGGTGCATAAAATTCCAGCTAGTATCACCCTTGCACAAGGCATATTGGAAAGCGGTGATGGCAATAGTCGTCTTGCACGCGAGGGCAACAATCACTTTGGAATTAAATGCCATGCGGACTGGAGTGGTAAAACCATTGTAGAGGATGATGAAACAAAGGGAGAGTGTTTTCGCAAGTACGACAACGCCCGTGAGTCGTATGAAGATCATTCGGCCTTTTTGCAACGCAAGCGCTACGAGTCTTTGTTTGTACTCGAAACCGATAACTACAAGGGATGGGCAAAGGGCCTGAAGCAATGCGGCTATGCCACCAATCCGAAATACCCCGACTTACTTATTGGCATTATTGAACAGTTTGATTTAGCGAAATTCGACTCGGAGGGAATGGCCTATATCAAAAAGAAGGAAGTGCCTGAACGCATCGGAGGGACTGAAGTAAAACCAGTGGTGAGCAATACAGAAAGCGGCAACTCAAAACCGGGAAAACGAAAGAATCAAAAAAGGAGTGGTGATGAACGCAGTGAGATTACCATCAGCAACAAAAGAGAAATAGCACGCAGCGCAAACAACATCAAATACACGGTGGTTAAGAATGGAGAGACTATAAAGTCGATAGCAGAAGATTTGGAAATGAGCGAATGGCAAATACTTCGCTACAACGACTTGAGTGAAAATGCAAATCTGAAAGAAGGTCAGCTCATTTACACACAGCCTAAGCGAAATAAGGCGAAAGAAGCGAGCTACTCAGTGAAGAAGGGAGACACGCTCTGGAGTATTTCGCAGCTATACGGCATCAAGATGAAGCGGCTGAAGGCATACAATGCTCTGGTGAATGAAAACCAAATCAAAGCTGGGCAAGTGCTGAAACTCAGAAAGTGATTTTTGATTTTATTATTGACCAAGGCGGCAGTTCAATTTGCTCTACTTTTCGAAACCTTATCTATCCAATTTTGAATTTTCGCACATGAAATATTCCATTGTTTTGATCACTTTATGGCTGGTGTTGTTCATGAGCAGTTGCAGCAACCGGGCGGAGCGTGCAGGCGAATACAACGATGCCATTATCAGGTATCAAAAACAAATAATAGATGCCTTTGACATCATGGACAGCACGTTTCGCGATAGCAGCGCAAACGAAGACAGGATTGACTATGCCTATGCCAATCTACAGAGCAAGGTGAAACTTGGCATATTAGGTCTTGACAGTGTGGGTTCATTTCAAAAGGATCCTTCGCTGCAGCTAGCCGCCAAAGACCTGTTCAGACAATACGAGGATTTGATAGAAAAGGATTACAGCACGCTCGTTCGCATTAAGCTATTGCCTTCGGAAGTGGTGACACAGACTATCTCCGACACCAGTAATTCCGTGCAAACCCGCATTTATTCTCTTTCGAAGGTATCCCAAGACAAGTTTTTGCGTACACAGCAAGAATTCGGGAAGAAATACCATCTCGAATTTGAATAATCCATGAACAAAATCATTGTCACCATTGCCCTAATCTTCTCTTTTAGTGAGATGAGCGTTGCTCAGCGTGGCATGCTGGAAAATCATATTGGGGCTCGTTTTGGCTTGGGTTCGGGTGTCACTTTCCAACATCGGTTTACGGATGAGGAATGTATAGAATTGATAGCCCTTGGCCGCAACGGAGGTCTGAATTTTACTGCGTTGTATGAGTGGCACAATGTCTTCTTCAATGTTCGCAGTATTCGCTGGTACATGGGCGCTGGTGGACATGCAGGTGTTTATTCTGCGCGTGCTAAGAACTTCGAAAATGAAATTGGAAATACCATCACACTGGGTGTAGATGGAATTTTGGGTCTTGAATATTTCTTTCATGCCATGCCGCTTCAAATCTCTATTGACTGGAAACCGGCATTCAATCTGGTTTCATCAGGTCAAAAATTCAATGAATGGGATAACGGAGCGATGAGTGTGAGGTACCGGTTTTAGCACTCACTGATCCAGCCATGTCTTAAACTCGCCACCCCGCTGCCGGCTAACAATTACTTCTTCCTCGAAGGCTGGATTTAACTCCAGCAGATAACGATTGTTGAAGTGCGGATCAATTCGTTTTATAGTGTCAAGCGATACAATCATTTTTCTATTGATGCGGAAAAAGGAAGCGGGATCAAGCTGTGCTTCCAGCTCTTCTAAAATGGATTCTAGCAGAAAACGATCGTTTTGTTTTGTGACCAAAAATGAATTGCCATCATCGCTGAAGAAGTAGGCAACGTCAGCAGTATTTACAAATGCAAGTCTGCCGGCAGTCTTTACCAGGAAGCGTTGTTTGTAGCTGTCCTTCTGCTCGCGAATGGCCTTGATGATTTCAGAATAATCATGTTGTTTAGTGGCCTGGTGCAATGATTCGAATTTCTGCATTGCATTGCGTAGTTCACTTTCTTCTACAGGCTTTAGCAGGTAGTCAATGCTGTTCACTTTAAAGGCCTTCACCGCATAATGATCATAGGCAGTTGTGAAAATGATGGGCGTATCCACTATTGCTTTTGAAAATATTTCAAAACTGATTCCGTCCGCCAGCTGAATGTCCATGAAGACTAAATCCACTTTTTCTTTTGAAAGAAAAAACTCCACCGACTCTTCCACCGAATCCATCACACGCATTACTTGTGCCTCGGGCTTCACTTGCTGTATCAGTCGCTGCAGGCGCTTAGCCGCAGGCTGTTCGTCTTCTATGAGAATTACTTTCATCACTGCGCGGTGTAGTTGTCTATAGCTATCAATGGCAAAGAAACTTTAAACGTATTCGCATTTTCTTCCACCGAAATGCTTTTATGAAAGGTGAGTTTGTAGCGCGACTCAATATTCGCAAGACCCATTTTACTTCCCTCCATTTCTTGCTCTTTGCGTTGCAAATTGTTTTCTATCACCAGCATTTCATTTTCAACGTACACTTTTATGGTCAGCGGTTTCCGATGTGACACTATGTTGTGCTTTACCGCATTTTCCACCAGCATCTGGCAAGCCATCGGTATGGTGTATTTCCGTTTTGCTTCTTCTTCAATGTTCACATGGAAGTGTAGGTTGTCACCAAATCGTGTCTTCATCAAAAACAAATAATCATCCAAACAACCCATCTCTTCGCTGAGGGTAATGAAGGTCTTGTCCTTTACATCCAATATTCTGCGGTAAGTGGAAGAGAGTTTTTGTACAAACTGCACAGCAAGTTGCGGATCTTCGGGTATGAGGCTGCTCAATGCATTCAGGCTATTGAAGAAGAAGTGAGGATTCACTTGACTCTTCAGTGTTTCCAGTTGGCTTTGTGTTACTTCTCGCTTAAGCACTTCTGCTTCAGCAATGGATGACTTCCAGCGATTGATAAAAAAAGCCGCTTCATAAATGGCCGAAATGGGTACGGTCGCAAACAAGGCAGCCACAAATGATTTCAAGTAGCCAGGATTCTCCATATTTGGAATCAGAACATGATCATACATACGATCCATACCCTTCAGTGGCCAAGCCATCACAGCGGTGTATGCGAGTATGGCAAGGCTCTGCAGATAAATCCTTCTTTTAAAATCACCTGGCTGTTGAAACTTTTTGCGAAACCAAATGGTGATATACCTGTCGCCCAGCCAAAACACGAGCGTAGAAAGCGCGCTGGGCATAAAATTCTCTAACATGCACAGAAAGGCCGTGCCGATGTCCACTCCAAAGAAAATCATGGTCACCAGCACACCTATCAGCGGTGTGCCCAAGATGATGAATGGCACATCATTGAAGCCTATCCATGGATTTATTTTGAAGAAACGTTTTTTCATTTTTTTGCTAGCAGCACTCGCAATAGAAATCAACCTACTGATTGCAGCCTACTTTCAAATCAGAACCAAACCTGCCACAAGAATATGGGGAAAAAACCTGTTTGATAAATGGTCTCTACTTCATCGGTTCTGTTATTGAAACTTTGGTTGAACACGTTCTGCTGGTTGCTGATGTTGCGCACATCAAAGTAAAATGCTTGCGCATACTTCGTTCTGTTCATGCGGAAACCCAGTTTAAAATCAGTGCGGAAGTAGGCGGTGTATTGTTCGCTGAAGGCATGCACATCATCTCGAACCTCCTGATTTTCTGAAAGTGATTGTCCCAACAAAATGGGCGAATACCAGCGACCACCTGCGTAAGTTGTTTTGAAATCTGCGGTAATGGCGTTGTTCTTTCCAACTTTCCATTCTTTGCCCGCCAGCAAATTGAAAACATAGTTGCCATTGAAAGCTGTGTTGCGCTCTACGTTATCACTAGCCGTGTACTTCGACTCGAAGAGAGAAGTGGTGAAGAGAAAATAAAATCCCTTGTCTAAAAATTTCTCCAGCGTGATTTCCAATCCATAATTGATGCCTGTACCATCATTGGTAAGATCTGCATTGTTGGGGATGGTAAAGTCAGCACCTACGTTGAGCATAGAGAAGGATGAAGGGGCGCGGTCTACAGCAACATCATATAAATATTGATAGTACACTTCTGTTTTCAGTCGCAGGTTTTTGCCTAGCTGATTGTCATAGCCAATTACACCGTGTAAGGCTTTGTTGTAATCAAGATTTTTGTTGTTGGCTACTGTATTTCCGTTGTCATCTTCTTGCTTGTTGAAGTAAACCACAACTGGCTGTAACTGACTGTGCATGCCTGCACCGAATGTCAGGCTCTGTGTTTCGTTGATGGCATAACGCGCACCCAAGCGTGGCTCCACCGTGCTCTTGTTGTTGTACATGAATGTTTGTGCATACACACCGGCATTCAATGTCCAAAATTCATTCGGTCTGTTTTGCCATTGACCAAAGACACGAGCCAAAGAAGTGTTGCCTTCAAAATCTCTTTCTTTGAAATAATAGCCACCTTGATAAAGCACACTGTCTTCGACATCAAATTGGAAGTAGTTGAAAATTGCACCTGCCTTGATGGTGTTTTTCGCATTCAGTTTTGAGTTCAATGTGTAGTTTCCTTTTATCTCGTTTTGTCTTTGCAAAATTCCAAAATAGCGGGTAGCTACTTTGTTTATATCAAGGGTGTCTATGTATCCTTCTGTGCCTCCGGTAGTAGTTGCCAATGTCAACTTACCACTTGTCTTCTCATTGAAAAAGTAACTATGTGATAAACCCACAATTCCTGTGGTGCTGTGGAACTCTTGATTCTCGCGGTCACTTGCATAAATACCACTCTCTTCAGCCTCTGCGGCTTTGAAATTGATGGAGCTATTGCCTCCAATACCGAACAACGAAAACTTGCCCGCCTTCTTCGTAGGCATATCTATTTTGAAAGTGATGTCTTGATACTCTGGTACTGCGCTGCCCGTTCCAAAATCAACTCCCAAAGAGGTGAGAATACTTAGGAAAGAATAGCGTGCATTCACCATGTAAGAAGCATTGCCTCCTTTTTTGAAGGGGCCTTCCGCACCCAATTCAAAACCATTGAATCCCATTTGTCCGGTGAATTCGTGTTTGTCTTTATTGCCTGTGCGAAGGCGCAAATCGAACACACCACTCAACGCATTGCCATACTCTGCTGCGAAGGCACTGGTCGAAAAATCAGAGTTCGCAAGATTGTTTGCATTGATAAGCGAAATGGGTCCGCCTGTGGTTGCGAGTGTGGCAAAGTGATTAGGACTTGGTATGTCAATTCCTTCTAGACGCCACAGAACACCGGTGGGCGAATTGCCGCGAATGATGATGTCATTTCTGTCATCACTTGCATTGCTTACACCCGCATAGTTCTGCGCCATGCGCGCTACGTCCTGCAGTGTGCCGCTATAGCGTTGTGCCTCTTCCATGCTCATGGTGCGTGTACTTACAGTGCTCATCTTATTGATGGCCTCCGACTTGTTCTGTTGAGCAACGATTTCTACCGCTGTCATTTCATTCACACTTTCAGTAAGCTGGACATTCAATTCAAATTCTTTTCCGCTATTCACCAAAAGATTGGGGTGAGTGCTGGGCGAATATCCCAACATAGACACTTCTATAGTAGCTCGTCCAACGGGCACATTCTCTAAGCGGAAATGTCCGTCTAGGTCGGTGGTGGTGCCTATCATAGGGTCGCTGCCTACGAGCAAAACAATGGCTCCTGTAATCGGGTATTGACTTTGCTTGTCCAGCACCGTGCCGCGTATGGTAGTAGTGAGTGTTGTTTGTGAAAACGATGCGAGCGTGGTGGCTAGCAACATCATCAGGGATAAAAACTTTTTCATTGTAAAAGGAATTGATTTTGGAGGTGCGAAGGTGAGCGCTTCAAATTCTTCCAGTTATACAAAGAAGGATGAATTGACTCAATGAATGGGTGAGTTGTAAAAAAGCCAATCTAAAATTCTACTCGCACAATATTCCGCAACCCCTTCGGTTTACCCATTAAGCAACCAAAACTTTTTTATTCATTTAAAACCTACAAGCGAATGAAGCCAAAAACAATCTTAGCTTCTGCTACCGTTGCTACCCTCTGTACTGTTTATCTCGTGCGGTTGAACGACAGTGTTACCTCTGCGGGTAACACATCAAGTTCTACCGGGTCAAGTTTTGTTTCCAATACTCCACAGGGAACAACAGCAATGACTACTGACGTAAGTGATGCCAACCTGGACCTTGCTCTGAAGGGGCTGAAGACAAAAAGGTCCGTGGTCACCATCAGCAACGCACAACCGTGCAATGTGTATGGTGAAAAAGGAACTGTGATCTATCTACCCGCTAACATCTTTCAGGATGCAAAAGGAAATGCGTACACGGGCGATGTGCGCATAGAGCTGGAAGAATGCTATGACATCAGCGACATGCTGGCTGCTAAGCTGAGCACTACGAGCAATGGTAAGCTGCTGGAAACAGCAGGCATGGTCAACATCAAAGCATTTGGTGGAGGCAAGCGATTGCAACTTCGCGATGAAGCGCAGTTCAATATTTACTTCCCGAAAAATGAGGAAGAGAAAAATGACTTCCAACTCTTTTATGGAGAATGGCTGGCTAATGACATCATCAACTGGAAGCTGGAAGAAAATGGCCAACCTATAGACGAGTCAAAAATTTCTACCTATGATGTGAAGGAGAAAAGTATTGTGCGCAACCTGCGCTACGAAAGCGAGGAAGAGGTAAGCATGTATGCTTCTGAAAACAACGACATGTCTGAGTATGGTGATGAGTATGTCTTGGAGGGTGAATACATCGAAGAAGGTGACTGGAGCGAAGGCGATTGGGAAGAGGGCTACGTGCAGGAAGAATTTGTACCCGAAGCAGGCCAGCGCAAACTATCGGAAGACGACAACTGTTTTCTGCAAATAGCCAAGTCCTATTTGAGAAGAGGCACCAAAGTGAGTGAGATGGATTACTTCAACTGGAAGCTGACCAATGGCCAGACACTGAACCAGTGGTTTGTCTCGAACTTCAATCCTGACATAGCCATGCTGGAAGACTATTGCCTGAACGGGCTGCGCACCCAGATAACCTTCCAGGTGGACGAGGCGGGCTTATTCAAAAGCTACTACATCAGCCACACGAGCAGCGTGATAGAATATGACCGGGCCTTGGCCGACTTCATAAGCACCATGCCCGGCCTTGACCTTAGCCAACTGATGCCGAAGTACACCGCTGACCATGCCTGCCTACTCACCTTTGGCACAGGTGTAGGTGACAGTGGCGATGGTTTTGTGCAACAATTCAAAGCCAAACACAAAGGCGATCCTGACAAACCGCTTACAGATGTGGAAGCCTCCACGCTGGACTTTTTTGTGTTTAGCAGCAGCGAGCTTGGATGGATCAATTGCGACCGCTTTTACGAGGACACCGAGATGGTGGACTACACCGTGCAAACCAATTCGCCCGAGTGCACCATGAGTATGGTTTTCACTGATATCAACAGTGTGCTGAAAGGCATTCCAACCGATGGTGGAGTATTGTTTGAAGGTGTACCTGCAGACCGCAGCATTAAGCTAGTAGGCATACGCGCCAACAACAATAACGCGGAGATGAGCGTGCTGGCCAGCAATACTTCTGCTAAAAAAATCACAATGAACGAGTTTAAACCTGCGGGCATCAATGCGCTGCAGGCAGAGTTCAAACCGAGAACCAAGTAATTTGATTGAGGTGACATCCTTTTTCCTCTTCCATAAAAGAAGGAAAGAGGATGCGCCTAATCGTTTTTAAACCAACCAAAAAAAGGGAAAATCATGAACAAGAAAATTTTTGTGTCATGTGTATTGGGCTTTGCTGCCCTGATGCTTGGCTACAATATGCTGAGCACACAACCCAATGACACCGATAACAAACCCTCGCAGACCTCAGGAAGTATGGCTGCACACGAGGCAAAAATGATTGTGAGACCATGCGCCCAACTTGCGCTTACTGCGGAAATTACCGCAGCCACCCAAACTTATGAAGCAGGCTGGAACCAACTGCTTGCGGGCGCTAGTTCAAGCCCCGATGCTTTTATCATTGACAATGCCCACGACACACTCTTGCATTGTGTGCAGGGAACTGTTGTGCGGATGCCGGCCAATGCCTTGGAAACGGCAGACGGCAAAAAGCCCGAAGGACATGTGAAGATTACCGTGAAAGAATGTTACAACCTGACGGACATTTTGGCCAATAAGCTGGGCACAACATGCGATGGCAAACTGATAGAGTCAGCCGGAATGGTGGATATAAAAGCAACGGCAAATGGGGAAGAACTAAAAGTAAAAGAAGGAATGACCTATGACATTGCCATGCCCGATAACGGCAGTGGCGATGGCTACCAGGTGTTTTATGGTGAGCGTGATGAGGCAGGTGTAATGGATTGGGAAGTGGATAGCGCCAGCAAGGTCACCTCATCCGTTGCCGCATCCACCGCAGGGCCACCCGATCCATTCTATATTCTGGGAGGTTACTACAAAATGAACGGGGGTGGCTGCGATATAGGAATAGTAAAACATCAGTATACCGAAGACGGCCGCAGGTACAACATGCACGATACCTCATTACAACTTGAAAACGAGCAAAACCTGCTGGCCTATATCGACTCCATGTACGAGCCACCTGCGCGCATTCGCAATGAGGTGTGCTGGAACAACTCGCCCTTCAAAGTACGGGTACATCTTACGCGCGATGGCAAGATGGAGGAACCGGAACTGAAACATGTGGATAACAGGGAATACCATACATGCCAGTTCGATTTGCTGGAGGAAACACCGCCCGTTGACACCGAAAAATTCATGACTGAATACAAATCGGATAGCTACCTGACCTTCACGTTTGCCAACCGCATAACCACACCCATAACGTATGAGTGGATAGAGGGAGACACCGTTCGCAAGGCAGATTATGAAAACAACAGGGGGTTGGAAAACCTTGAAGCCACCAAGGCTTCTGAAATGAACTACTACCTCATCCGTGCTAACAAGCTGGGCTGGATCAACTGTGATCGCTTTATGAACTCAACTGCACGGCTCACTGACGTCTTTGTGGATGCGGGTGTCACAGACGGGTGCACGGTAGTGGCCGTCATGGATAACTACAACAGCATTGTATACGGCACTTTAGTAGGTAAACTCTATGCGTTTTACAACCTTCCCGTGGGCGAGGCGGCAACCATCATTGCCCTTAAAGGCGGTGATATGCCATTAATGGGCAAGAAACATTGCACCATTGATCAGGAGGTTAAGGTCATTGATGAATTTCAGCGGTTTGGAATAAAGGATTTAGAAAAAGAACTTAGCGTGCCACCCATATCGATATAGCGCGCATATAAAAAATCATGTAAAAACTATCGGAAAAGGCCCGAGTGAATGTGCTCGCATTCATGAGGGTCTTTTTTATGAGGGGTCACTTTTAAATAGCTTAAAATGGCATACTAAATGTTGCGACCCTGAAACAAGTTCAGGGAGAAAAGCAAAAGCTTTGATGAATTGGAGCGCCCAAGCGGTAGGGCAGAGGGTCTTATTTTTCGCCTCAATACCATGGACTCAACCAAAAAAGTAATGCTCGGCCTTAAGCTACCCACCGATCCGCGCTGGGTGCACCTTGCAGAAAAGAATATAGAAGAAATACTGACCGACCATGCCTACTGCGAGCAGAAGGCAGCCAGCAACGCTATCAGTGTCATTATCCGCTTTCCTGAATACAGTGATGTGGTGGAAGAAATGGTGCGAATAAGCCGCGAGGAAATGGAACACTTCGGCATGGTGCACCAAGAACTGCTGAAGCGCAAATTGAAACTGGGCTTCGAGCGCAAAGACCCCTATGTGCGCGACCTCGCCACCTTTCTTATTGGGGGCGGCAATCGCACCCAACAGTTTGTGGACCTTATGCTGTTTGCTGCTATGATAGAGGCCCGCAGTTGCGAACGCTTCCGTCTGCTGTCCGAACAAATAAGCGATGCCTCACTGCGCGAATTCTACCGTTCGCTGATGGAAAGCGAGGCCGAACACTACACCACATTCATCTCATTCGCACGTAAATACGCAGGCAAAATTGATGTTGAGAAACGCTGGCGAGAATTCCTTGATTTCGAAAGTTCCTTGATGGAGAAATACGGGAAGACGGAGACGATGCATGGGTGAAATCAATTGGCAGTTGGCAATTGAAAAAGTTGGCAAAGGCCATCCATGATATAAAGAGGTACATTTTCTTTTGGCCAATAGCAGATGATAAAAAGCCGATGTGCACATTTTGCCAATTGCCCACTTTCAGTTAGTAATAGGAAATGATAAAGAGCGACATGTGCCCTTAGCCAACTCCCTGCTAGTACAGTTTTGACGCCTCAAGCCGCACAAACCTGCGCACCGCAAAGGCTGTAGCGAGCCAAGAAATAAGAAGGCCCACTGCCATAACACCACCGCACAGCAACAGCAGGCGGTTGTTTTGTTTCAGAATTTCTATAACGTAGCTGAACTCCTCACGCAGATAGAAGAGAACACCGAAGAGGATTAGCAGAGCAAATACTGCAGACACAAAGCCGTACCAAAGCCCTCTGCGCAAAAAGGGGCGCTGAATGAACCAATGTGTGGCCCCTACCAGTTGCATGCTTTTAATGAGAAAACGTTGCGAGAAGATGGCCAGCTCAATGGTGTTTACGATAAGTACAATGGCAATGATGAGGAGCAGTCCGCCAATGATAGACAAAGCCAGAGTCCATTTACTCAGGTTCGCATTCATCTGCTGTAGCAAGTCTTTTTGATAGACCACTTCGCTTACCAAATCATTTTGACGCCATTCGCCTATCAGGTTTTCCAGACCTTCTGTTGGGTTGAATCCCGCATTTAGTTTTACATCCAACGAGGCGGGCAGCGGGTTGTATCCAAGAAAATCCACAAACTCTTCACCCAGCTCTTCTTCCATCATTTCAGCCGCTTCCTCCTTCGAGGTGTAGCTAACGGCAGAGGTAAAACGTTCTCCCTCCAGTCTTTTTTTGAATGAAAGAATTTCGCTTTCAGTGGCTTCGTCTATCAGCATTAGCTGCACCACCACTTGCCCGCGGTAATGGTTGCTGAGCGACTTGCCCAGCAGCAACACAGTTAGCAGCACACCTACTAACAGCAGCACAAAAGTTATTCCCACTACGGTGGAAACAGAAGAGATAGTGCTGCCTGAAGTTTTAAAAAGTGATTTCGCCACAATGCAAGATTTACAACAGCGAATAAAAATGAGGCGGTGCAGTCGCACACAAAGTCTTCATCTCTTTATCAACACAGCAGGAAGAAAAACCAATACTTGCGTTCGGGTAATGTGGAATTATCCCACTTCTACTACTTCGCCTTCGAAGTAAAGGTCCTCACCAGCTAGTGGGTGGTTGAAGTCGATGATGACAGAATTCAGTTTCACTTCTGCGATAACACCTATTACTTCTTCTCCTTCTTCTGTTTGCATAGGCACTACTTCACCTTCTTCAAACATGTCCTCGTCTAGCTCGCCTTCTTCATTTATGAAAGTCTCCTTCGGAAATTCCATGTACAGACTTTCATCCTCTTCGCCATAAGCATCGCTGGTGCGGATGGACACCGTGAATTTATCACCTGCTTGCAAGCCTTGCAGGGCCCGCTCAAATTTTGGTAGCATGGGGTCTTCGCCCATCACGAAGCGCATAGGGTCGTCTTGTGTTGTTTCTTCTATCAGCTCGCCTTCAGGGCCATCTGAGCGGAGCACATAGTGCACTGCTACTTTTTTTCCGGGTTCTATCCGCATATGTTTCTTATAAAATTTGTTGTCAGCAAAAGGAAGAAGAAAGAGAGGCAGAAAAAAATATTCTTTTCAGGAGACGAGTGTGTTGTGTTCTATTTGCAGCACCAAATCGCACTCATGTCCCGCCTCATACTTGTTCCCACACCTATTGGCAATCTGGAAGATATTACGCTTCGCGCTCTGCGCACGCTGAAAGAATGCGACTTTATATTGGCGGAAGACACGCGCACCACCAAAAATTTGCTCACTCATTTTTCTATTGATAAGTCTGTAAGCAGCTATCACCTGAACAATGAACATACCGTGGTAAAGTCCCTAGCGCAGCGTATTGCCGCATCGCAGTCTGTTTGTTTGGTCACCGATGCGGGCACACCGGGCATCAGCGATCCTGGTTTTTTGCTCGTGCGCGAATGCTTGTCAAATGGGATTGAAATAGAATGTTTGCCCGGAGCCACGGCATTTGTTCCAGCCATTGTCATCAGTGGATTGCCTTGCGAAAAATTTATTTACGAAGGTTTTCTTCCGCACAAAAAGGGAAGAGAAACCATAGCGAAAAGAATAGCAATCAGCGAATTCACCACAGTGCTTTACGAATCGCCACACCGGCTTTTGAAGACGTTGGAGTTGCTTATCAAATTTTGTGGAGAAGAAAGACAATGCTCGGTAAGTCGCGAGCTGAGCAAGAAGTTTGAAGAAACCGTTCGCGGAAATTTGAGAGAAGTGCTCACTCATTTTTCAACACACGAAATACGCGGGGAGTTTGTGATGGTGGTGGGGGCGTTCGAAAAGTGATGGTCACCCAAATATTTTCTGAAACAATTCTTCCACCTTTACTACCGAGGTTACCTTGATTTCCTTGCTTATGTCTTGAATATTTTTGTTATAGGAAGAAACGAATATCTCTTCAAAGCCCAATTTAGCGGCTTCCTGTATACGTTGATCCACGCGGCTTACAGGGCGTATTTCACCACTCAATCCGACTTCACCTGCGAAGCAAATAAGCTTAGGAAGCGCAATGTCTTCGTTGCTTGAAAGAATGGCTGAAATAACTGCTAGGTCCAGGGCTGGATCTTCTAATCGCATTCCTCCCGCGAGATTCAAAAAAACATCTTTCATTCCCAATCGGAAGCCACATCTTTTTTCTAAGACGGCTAGTAGCATATTTAATCTGCGAATGTCAAACCCAGTTGTGCTTCGTTGTGGAGTGCCGTAAACAGCAGTGCTTACAAGCGCCTGTATCTCCACCAGCATGGGTCGTATGCCTTCTATGGTGGCCGAAATGGCGGAACCACTCAATTGTTCACCATGTGTATGAATCAATATTTCTGAGGGGTTGGCTACTTCGCGCAAACCACCCCCTTGCATTTCATAAATGCCCAATTCGTTGGTGCTACCAAAGCGATTTTTGTGCGTCCGCAACAAACGATATATGTGATGGCGGTCGCCTTCAAACTGCAACACAGTATCCACCATGTGCTCTAAAACCTTTGGTCCTGCTAGTGTTCCTTCTTTAGTGATGTGGCCAATGAGAAAAACGATGGTGTGGTTTTCTTTGGCATACTTCATCAATCGCGAAGTGCATTCGCGCACTTGCGAAATGCTGCCAGGTGCGCTTTCTATGGTTTGTGTGGTAAGTGTTTGAATGGAATCAATGATGAGCATTTCGGGTTGGATTTCCTGCAAGTGCATCAAAATATTTTCCAGCGATGTCTCCATTAAAACTAGGCAACGTGGATTGTCCAAGCCAATGCGTTCAACACGCATTTTTATTTGCTCCTCACTTTCCTCACCACTCACATACAGCACGCTCATGTTCAGTTGGCGCAATGCCACTTGCAACATCAGCGTGCTTTTGCCAATACCCGGTTCGCCCCCGAACAAAATCAAACTGCCTGGCACAAGACCACCGCCCAGTACTCTGTTTAGTTCGTTGTCCAAAACAGGAATGCGTTTCAACACGGATGCTTCGAGGCTATTTGCTGGTTGTGGTTTGTTTACTTTTTGAGTTGATTTTGTGGCAAGTCCATTTGATTCTACTTTTTGAATCACTTCTTCTACAAAGGTGTTCCACTCATTGCAGCTAGGACATTTGCCCACCCACTTTACTGATTGTGTTCCACAGTTCTGACAGAAATATGCCGTTCTGATTTTGCTCATATTGATGAAGCGAAGCTAAGAGTGCCCGAAATTCATCTGCATGATTTTGCTAAGAACGTTGATAAAATTTCATGACGCCCTTTTCAAATCATGAGTGATGATACACTTTAGCAAACTGATTATTCATATGGAAAAAGCGCAAACCAAATTCCTTTGCATCGGCCTTATGAGTGGCACATCGCTCGATGGGCTGGACATAGCGGTATGTAATATTTTTGTCTATGCTGACCATTTTTCATTTGAAATAATCGATGCCACTACAGTAGAATACAATGATGAATGGAAACAAAAACTTTCATCAGCGCATCAACTAAATGGTCTAGAACTTTCATTGTTGCATGTAGAATTAGGAAAGGTGCATGGACAATGGGTGAATGATTTTTCCGTGAAAAATGATTATGCAGTGCAGTTCATTGCATCGCATGGTCACACTGTTTTTCATCAGCCAGAAAATGGAATGACACTGCAAATAGGAAGTGCACCACACATTGTTGCTGCTTGTAAAACGCCTGTGGTGGCGGACTTCCGCACCACCGATGTCGCCCTTGGTGGTCAAGGCGCACCGCTTGTTCCTATTGGCGACAAACTGCTTTTTGCACAGTATGAGTATTGCCTGAATCTGGGTGGCATCGCCAATATTTCTTTTGATGACGCATCAGGTAAGCGCATTGCGTTCGACATCTGTGTATGCAACATGGCGTTGAATCATTTGGCTGAAAAACTTGGCCAGCCCTACGACAAGGGTGGTTTGCTTGCGCGAGGTGGAAAAATTAATAACGATTTGCTTACCGTATTGAATGCGATTTCATTCTTTCATCAATCCCCACCAAAGTCATTGGGCAAAGAATTTTTTGAGAGTGAATTATTGCCTGCCATTGAAAAGTTTCAGGCAAGTAATGAAGATATTCTTGCAACACTTGTTGAGCACATCGCTATTCAATTATCGAATGTGATAGAGAATGATGAAAAGAAAAAACTATTCATCACAGGTGGTGGGGCATTCAATGATTTTCTGATTGAACGATTGAAGGCTCACACAAAAATTCAGGTGATCATTCCGAATGAAAGAACAATACAATTCAAAGAGGCTTTGATATTCGCTTTTCTTGGAACACTGCGTTGGATGGAGCGCGTGAATAGTCTTGCTTCAGTAACAGGCGCTACAAGAGATTCGATTGGAGGGGCTATTTACTTATAGCCTCACATGACCATTTCTTTCACGTTATCAGCAACAAACAACTTACCCGCAGTCTTCGATTTTATTTCTTCAACAGAAACACCCGGTGCGCATTCCAGCAAATGAAATGCACCATCTTTTACATCAAAAACTCCCAGGTCACTTACTATTTTTTTCACGCAACCAACACCTGTGAGAGGCAACGTGCATGAAGGAAGGAGTTTCGAATTTCCTGCCTTATCGCAATGTTGCATGGCAACAATTATGTTTTTTGCTGAAGCTACTAGGTCCATTGCACCGCCCATTCCCTTTACCATTTTGCCAGGCACTTTCCAGTTCGCGATGTCTCCATTTTCGCTCACTTCCATTGCACCCAAAATGGTGAGGTCAATTTTTTGAGCGCGTATCATTCCGAAACTCATGGCGCTATCAAACAATGCAGAACCAGGCAACATCGTGATGGTTTGTTTGCCCGCGTTGATGAGGTCTGCATCCTCTTCGCCTTCAAAAGGAAATGGCCCCATGCCCAGCAATCCATTTTCGCTTTGCAACTCCACTTCTATTCCTTGAGGTAGGTAGTTTGCGACAAGTGTTGGGATGCCAATTCCAAGATTGACATACATGCCATCCTTTACTTCCTGCGCAATGCGTCTTGCTATTCCGATTTTGTCAAGCATGGTTTTAGTTTCTTATTCTTACGGTTCGTTGTTCTATTCGTTTTTCATAATTCACTCCCTGAAAAATGCGGTGGACATAAACACCGGGAGTATGAATCATATTCGGATCAAGTTCTCCGGCTGGCACCAATTCTTCTACTTCGGCTATTGTAATCTTTCCGGCCATGGCCATCAGTGGATTGAAGTTTCTGGATGTTGCGCGGAAAACCAAATTGCCTTTGGTGTCACCTTTCCATGCTTTCACAATAGCGAAGTCAGCCTTGAAGGCATATTCCATCAGATAGTCTTTGCCATCAAAGTTGCGCGTTTCTTTCCCGATGGCGACTTCTGTTCCTACACCAGCGGGAGTGTATATCACGGGCATTCCATAACCGGCTGCAAGACACCTTGTGGCAAGTGTTCCCTGCGGAATTAAATCCACCTCCAATTCGCCACTGAGCATTTGTCTTTCAAATTCAGCATTCTCACCTACATAAGATGAAATCATTTTTTTGATTTGTTTGCCCTGCAGCAATAGACCTAGTCCGAAGTCATCTACACCTGCATTGTTAGAAATGCACACAAGATTTTTCACTTGCATTTTAACCAATTGTGAAATGGAATTTTCAGGAATTCCACACAGGCCAAAACCTCCAACCATGAGGGTCATTCCTTCTTGAATGTCTCGGCAGGCTTCAGTTGCGTCCTTTACTACTTTGTTGATGGGCATGTGTTTTCTAAAAGAATTATTGTTGGGCAAACTTATTCAGTCGGACTCACTCACTCACATAAACTCTTTTGACCCGCTGGCTTATCGAAGTCAAAATTTCATATTCAATCGTTCCACTTTTTTTTGCCAATTCATTCAGTGATATTTCCTTTCCGAAAACAATTGCTTGATCGCCTTCATTGCAATTCACGTTTGAAATATCAATCATCATCATGTCCATGCAAACATTGCCCACCACTTTGCAGCGGGTATTGTTGATGAGGACTTCGCCCACGCCATTGCTCAATGTTCTTCGCAATCCATCGGCATAACCAACAGGAATGGTTGCTATGCGCATATCATTCTTCGCAATGAATTTTCTCGAGTAGCCAACGCTCTCGCCAGCCTTTATGTTTTTTGTTTGTGAGATGATGGTTTTCAAGGTGCTTACGGACTGTAGTTGTCCTTGGTCCTCAGTGCTTACTTCCACTCCATAAAGACCAACGCCAAGGCGCACCATGTCGAATTGTGAACTTGTAAACCGTGAAATGCCTCCTGTATTGAGTGCATGCATGAGGAAGTTTTGCTTCAACGATTTTTTTATCTGTTTGCAGGTCTGTTCGAATTCATCCAGTTGTCGCTGAGTGAATTTATCGTGTTCTGATTCGTCTGTCGCAGCAAGATGTGTAAAGACAGAAGCAATTTTCAACTGTGGTGTTACTTGCAATTTTCCGAGCAACTCCATTACTTGATGCGATTCAAAACCTAGGCGATGCATTCCAGTATCCAACTTAATATGTATGGCGTAAGGTTGAGTGACGCCCGCATTTTCAAGTGCTTTTATAAATGCGTTCAACGTGCGCATGGAAAAAATTTCTGGTTCAAGTTTGTGGCGAATCAAAGAGGGTAAACTTCCATGTTCTGCATTCATTACCATTATGGGCAGTGATACGCCCGCTTTGCGAAGCGCTACGCCCTCGTCCGCATAAGCTACGGCCAGATAATCCACCTTGTTGAATTCAAGTAACGAGGCCACTTCGTGCGCACCACTTCCATAGCCAAATGCCTTTACCATTGCCATCACTTTGGTTTCGGGCTTCAGTTTGCTGCGGTAATGATTGAGGTTGAACGCGAGCGCATTCAGGTTTATTTCTAGCACGGTATCGTGCGTTTTTTCTTGCAGCAGCGAAACAATTCTTTCAAAACGAAAATCACGCGCTCCCTTTATCAATACTGCGCAATGATTGAAGTCAACTGAGTTGAGCGATTGCAAAAGTTCTTCCGTTGTGCTGTATCGCCTCACCACCAGCCCCTCTCCGGTGGAGAGGGGTGTAAAGGCAGTCATGCTTTTACCAACGCCAATCAACTGCGAAATATTTTTTGCTAGCAGCAAGTCATTTATTCGTTCGTGCAATTCTTTTTCATTCAATCCAGATTGAAAAATATCAGAAAGAACAACGACCTTTTTTCTTCCGCGCGCATGCTGTTGTAAGAAGTCAAGCGCAATTTCAAGTGATTGCAAATCGTTGCTGTATGCATCGTTTACAATCACACTATCGCCATCTCCTTCTAGCAGTTGCAAGCGCATCTCAAGGGGAGTGAGTCTTTCAAGTCGCGATTGAATTTCGTCAGCTGGGTAATTCAAGACAAACAAACAATGAATGCAGCTAATCACATTTTCGACTGAGGCTTTGTCAGCAAACGGAATGTCGAACTCATGCTCCTCATTCTTCCAAGCCAATTTCACCGTAGTAACATTGTTATGGACGCCCAGTGTTACGCGGTCAGCTTGAGGAACTAGAACAATTTGTTTTGAATCATTCCAGGCCGCAACTAGTTGTGCCAACTCACCATCGTCAGGGCAAATAATTATTTCTGCTGGGGCAAACAAGGTCAGTTTTTCGCCTATGAGTTGCCGTCTGCTCAGAAAATTTTCGCTGTGAGCTGTGCCGATGGAAGTAAAAATTCCAATGGTGGGTTGAATGACTTTGGCAAGTTTTTCCATCTCGGCTGGTTGGGAAATGCCCGCTTCGAAAATGGCCAACGAGTGAGTGCTTTCCATATTGAGAACAGAGAGCGGGACACCTACTTGCGAGTTCCAACTTTTGGGACTGCGGACAATGTGAAAGTCATCTGCTAGTAGCGTGTTGAGCCATTCTTTTACTATCGTTTTTCCATTGCTTCCTGTGATTCCGATGGTCGGAATTTGGAATTGCTTTCTGTGATGCGCTGCGAGTTGTTGCAGCGCGCCAACAGAGTTCTTCACTTTTATTAATGTGGCTTCTCGCAGTGTTTCTGTGTCCACATCATGCTCTATGATGAAGGCACGCACACCGGCATTGTATGCATCATTCAGGTACTTGTGGCTGTCATGATGTTCGCCATTTATCGCAATAAATAGCGCATCGGTAACATGCGATATTTTCCTACTGTCAAGGAGGATACTTCGGATGGCAGCGTCCTTCCCTTTCAACAGAACTTCGCCAGAAACAATGGAAGAGATGTCTTGAGTGTTGAGCATTATTTGGTTTCAGTACGCGATTTCATTTCTCGCTCTTTCATGTTTCTATAATACGCTTCGCGCGATAGGGGGGCATAACTTTCCTTCTCGCCAAGTTGTACCACAGCATCTCCTTCAGCATAGCGAAACGAGTAGTTAGCTAGGTTTCCTGTCTCTACACAAATGGCGTGAACTTTTGTAACAAACTCTGCAATGCACAATAGCTGAGGCATGGGCCCAAAAGGCTTGCCTTTGAAGTCCATATCGAGGCCAGCGCATATCACTCTGATGCCTTGATTGGCTAGTTCATTGCACACCTCTGGCAGGCCATCATCAAAGAACTGGGCCTCATCTATTCCAACTACTTCCACATCGCTGGTGAGTAACAATAGTTGCGATGAATGCTCAATGGCCGTGCTGAGAATGGTATTCTGATTGTGGCTCACTACATCCTCTTCGTGGTAACGATTGTCCACTTTTGGTTTGAAAATCTCCACCTTCATTTTGGCAAACTCTGCCCGCTTCATTCTGCGAATGAGCTCTTCGGTTTTACCCGAAAACATAGAACCGCAGATGACCTCAATCCATCCTTGTCTTCTACCGCGATTTACCGTGTTTTCTAAAAACATTATTCGTGCGAGTTTGCAGTCTGCAAATAAAGGAGTTTGCAAACGCCCCACTCGCAAATTGTCATTTTGCCGCCAGCAAACTCAGATCATTAAGTTTGTCGTTCTAAAACAAACGCAATTACATGGGACGGATATTCCAAACAAGAAAGGCGACCATTATGGCTCGCAATGACAAAAATGCAAAAGCCTTCACACGAATAGGAAAAGATATCGCAATAGCCGTTAAGGCCGGTGGACCGGAGCCCGCTAACAATCCACGCTTGCGTCAGATAATAGCCAATGCGAAGGGGTTAAACATGCCAAAAGTGAATGTTGAAGCGGCTATAAAACGCGCAGGTGATAAAGACATTAGTAACTATGATGAAGTAGTTTACGAAGGCTACGGTCCTTATGGAGTAGCTATTTTGGTAGAAACGGCTACGGACAATCCAACCAGAACAGTGGCCAATTTGCGTGTATTTTTTAGCAGAGGCGGAGGCGTGCTGGGTAATAGCGGGTCACTCGCTTTTATCTTTACCAGAAAAGGAGTTTTTCGTATCGCAAAAGAAAATGTAACTAATGTGGACGAGTTAGAATTGGAGCTTATTGATGCCGGTTTGGAAAGTATTGAGGTGGAGGAAAATGAAGTGGTGCTCTACTGCGCATTCACCGATTTTGGAAGCCTTGCAAAGGCCTTGGAGGAAAAACACATTATAGTGACCAAAGCAGAATTGGAGCGCATACCCAACTCCTTTGCTCCAGATTTGACCGAGGAACAAATAGATGAAATACTAGTACTTGTTGAGAAAATAGAGGGCGATGATGATGTGCAGGCGGTGTATCACAATTTGAAATAAAACAAAGAGGAGCAGTGTTCATAAAACCCCCACGTTATTTTTTTATTCAGGCTTAACATCCGTTAACGATACGTTTGAAATATGTTGGAGGAATTGGGGTTCACCTGCCCCGACTAATTTTTATTAGTCATTCAATTTTCCTAAATCAAAATCACCATTTCAAATGAATCAAGAAAATCAACCCAGTGCATTAGAGCGCGGTCAACGCTGGATTAAAGAGTCCGCAACGGTAAAATTATTCGTTATCGGTTTCATCATTTTGTTGCTGCTATTGCCGCTAAGTTTTGTAAATGATCTCGTGTATGAAAGGCAATTGAGACAGGATGAGGCGAAGGCTGAAATTAGCCGCACATGGGGCGAGGAGCAGCATATCACAGGGCCGTTCATCACCATTCCTTTTCAAGAGAAGGTTCAGTTGAGCAGCAACAATATGCAGACGCAGCTGCAAACGAATTTTGCTCATTTTTTACCTGACCAACTCGATATTCAGTCGGAACTACAAACAGAAATTCGATCGCGCGGAATTTTTGATGTGGTAGTTTATTCTACTGTAATAAAAATTTCCGGGTCCTTCACAAAGCCTTCAATGGACGCCTTTTTCGCAGAGAATGTTTTTTTGGAAAGGGCACAATTGCAAATTGGCATCAATGATTTGCGCAGCCTTGCAGAAATTCCAGTTGTCACATTTGGAGCTCAACAATTGAGCTTGCAGCCCGGTGTGGACAACGCCCAGATCATTAGCTGCGGTTTATCGTCACCCATTTCTTTTGCAGAAGGTCTGGATAAAATAGAATTCAACATCACGCTAAAAGTGCGTGGATCTGGAAGTATTGAATTTGTTCCTTTTGGAAAGGAAACTACTGCACAAATTTCAGGCAATTGGAACTCTCCTAGCTTTCAAGGATCGTGCTTGCCCAATGACAAAACAATAAACGAAAATAATTTTTCGGCAAATTGGAAACTGCTATACATGAATCGCTCCTATCCACAACAATTCAGTGGGGGGCGAGACGATATCTACTCCTCAGCATTTGGTGTTGATCTCAAAGTACCTATTTCGGATTATCAAAAAAACGAACGTTCTGCCAAGTACGCCATTCTCATCATTGCGCTCACGTTCATGGTATTTTTCTTCGTGCAGGTGCTGAACAAGGTGCGCATACACAGTATTCAATTCATGCTGGTTGGTTTTGCATTGTGTTTGTTTTATGTGTTGCTTCTATCATTCACAGAACACGTTGGATTCAACTTGGCCTATCTCACATCCGCGGCCCTCACCATCGGTCTCGTCTCGCTTTATATCAAAGCAATTTTCAAAAACACAAAACTCACACTACTCAATTTTTTGATGTTGGTATTGGTTTATGGATTTGTTTTTGTCATCATACAGTTGGAAGATTACGCGCTGTTGGTGGGTAGTCTTGGATTGTTGTTGGTGCTTGCGCTTGCTATGTATTTGTCAAGAAATATCACGTGGACCGACTCTTTCAGAGAGGAGCCACCAAGACCTCAATAGTTCAGATAATATAAATCCTGTGAAGAGTTTTAGTGCTTCACAGGATTTTTTAGCCATTAGTTCACTTCATTGCACTGTGAAAAAAATCATATTCATACTTGCATTATTCATGATGGCATCATCTTGTACTTTGGCTCAGCGGAGTGGGTCGCTTGATACGTTTCGTGGCAAAATTTTCTTTAGCCAAAATGATCAAGGTGCCTATGAACTGAGGAAAATATTTTCGATTGGCAACAAGGAAACTGCTGAAAACCCGCGTCTGGTGGCTATTGCACTTGACATTTCTCTTGGCCTACTTGGCGTGCACCGTCTGTACTTAGGCACCGACCTAAAAGTGCCCATAGCCTACACGCTCACTCTAGGCGGTGGCTGTGTGCTTTGGCTGGTGGATCTGGGATTACTCATTGGAAGCAAAGACATTTCCACGTTTTACGACAACCCACGCCTTTTTATGTGGACAAGGCTACCTAGATTTTAGTGTTCAGAAACTTCTTTCTTTGAGCGGTTGGCGAATAGCGGTATGTATCCACCCAACGCCCAAGATCTTTCAAGGAATGAAATTTTTTGAGCTGCACGGCTAGGTAAATCATCCTCTAGCATGATGTCAGGTAAATTGGTCCATCCACATTGCGCGTGTGCTTGCACAAAAAAATAGTTCAGGAACTCATAGCGGAAGCCAACATGAATGCTAGCACCATAGCCAGCAAAGTGAGGTTTGTTTCTATGGTTAACCCCGAAGAAGGTGAAGTCCGTCCAAGGCATAACTGCGCCTAAAGAAACTACACCGTTTAAAGCAAGTGTATGCTTCGAATTATGCGATTGCCAAAACGGAACGCGCTGCTCAAGCGCCACCCGTATGAAATTAAAACCATCGCTGTGATGGTAGTTCATCAGCCGTGGTGTGTACAAAATGTAATCGTGATGAAAGTTGCCGGCATATTCTTCACTATCATATTTTTCTTCATCAATGTAGCCATCAATCTCTACCAGCTGCGTGGATATGATATGATACTTCATATGATCCCAGCCGATAGAGATGGCGGTGTTCTTGCGGAAATAGTAGCCTAATCGAAAATTGAATTGTGGAATAGTGAGACGAGTAGGACTGAAGTAAACCTTTGGGCTAAATTTTTCGGGCATGTCTTCCGCCTTCACATTGTGCAAGGTAAAGTCGTATCCATCGCCTTTAAAGTGCACGTCACTTTCGTTGTAGTAGGAACGATTATAACCCCAAGTCAAAAAAAGCTGCCCCTGTTTTGAATCCTTCTTGCTGAAAAGACTCCAGCCTTCCTCTTGCGAAAAAGAAGGGAGGCCATAAAAAAATAGTGTAAAGAGACTTAACCAGCGAAGGCACATTCTGCAGACATTTGGCTCAAAGGTATTAGATGGCACAAGGCGACAAGGAAACCACCAAGCAAAAGGGTGATAAGGGTGAGGCAGAAGCTGCCGAATACCTGCGTGGCATTGGCTATGAAATCAAAGCCATACGATGGAAATATGAGCGGTATGACTTGGACCTGATTGCTGAAAACAAAACGCATATTGTTTTTGTAGAAGTAAAAACACGCTTCAGCGATGTGTATGGCGAGCCTTGGGAAGCTGTTAACAAAGGAAAACGAAAGCGTATCTGCATTAGCGCGGATGCATACATACAACAATTCAATGTAGTTCTGGAACCACGATTCGATATTGTCTCAATTATAAAAATGGGAGAACGTTCGACCATTCAGCACATTGAAGAGGCTTTCTGGCCTACTGCTTAGAACGGACTACTTTTGCCCACTTCAATTTTTTAGAATCAAATCATCATGGCAGGTCGTTCATCCAAACCCACAGACAAGGGCAAAAAAAGAGTTTTAAAATCCCCTTCTACCGGAGGCAGTAACAAATACACCCCAGGTTCTGAGAAGTACTCTAAAACGAAACCCGATCTGAGAGAAAAAGCTCCGGACAAAACTACTCAGCCCAAAGAGGAAAAGCGAGCGGCTGGAACCCGCGGCAGCAAACGCCATACAGATAAAGCTCGACCTGAAAGGAGCGATAGAAAATCGTTCGGAGCAAAAAAATTCTCACCTGCTGGTGGAGCAGACCGACCTGCAAAAAAATACGGGGCAACGGCAGGGAAATTTGCCAAGAGTGATGGCAAGTTTTCGAAGAGTGATGGAAAGTTTACAGATAAAAAATTTCCAAAACGTCCGTTTTCAACCAGAACAAATGTGGAAGGCCAAGGCGAAAAGGACGGAATGATGCGGCTGAACAAGTTTCTTTCTAACGCGGGCATCGCTAGTCGCAGAGAAGCGGATGGCTTGATAGAACTTGGTTTGGTGAAGGTGAATGGAGTGGTGGTAACCGAGTTAGGACACAAGGTGGACCCCCGGAAAGACACGGTTCTTTTTGAAGATCGCTCGCTAAAGCCTGAACGCTTGCAGTACGTTCTGCTGAATAAGCCCAAAGACTTTATCACCACCATGGATGACGAAAAGGATAGAAGAACGGTGATGGGCTTGGTGGAAAGTGCATGCAAAGAACGCATTTATCCCGTAGGTCGTTTGGATAGAAACACTACTGGCCTGCTACTTTTTACCAATGATGGTGAACTTGCAAAACGCCTAACACATCCGAAGTACGGCATATCGAAACTATACCACATAGAGCTTACCACTAAGGTGAACGGAAGGCATTTGGATGAAATTCGCGAAGGAATAAAGCTCGAGGATGGAGAGATAAAGGCAGACGAAATAAGTTTTGTAAATGATGATCCATTCAATGTGGGCATACGCATTCACTCCGGAAAAAACCGTGTAGTGCGAAGAATATTCGAACACCTGGGTTACACCGTGAAAAAACTGGACCGTGTGATGTTTGCTGGGTTGACGAAAAAAGATTTGACCCGTGGTCGCTATCGGCACCTAACAGAGCAGGAAGTAAATTTTCTGAAAATGATTCGCTAAACTAATCGTTCGTTTGTTGCAGAAAGGAAGGTCGCTTTTTTGTGACACTGCCTTCGTTGAAAGTTTCCTCAATCACACCGAAAAAGCATCAAAGTCTCCTATTCATTTGCCCTGAATGAATGAGTTGATCTCAAGACCCGCTACCGCACTGGCCGAAGACTGGATGTTTCTTGTATTCCTCTTTAGCGTTGCTACCTTGGCCTATACACGGAGTAACTACCCACTGCGCATTTCTAGGCTTTGGAACAGTATGTGGAATGTGCGAATACTGCGTCAGGCCATTCGAGAAGAGCCCAACACGCCTCGCGCAAACCTGCTCTTCAACGCGGCTTTTTACCTGCTTAGTTCACTTATTATTTACCTCACACTGAAGCGATATGATTTGCATCCATTGGGTTTACAGGGCTTTTTGATGTTTCTGCTATTGCTGGGTTGTATTGTGACTGCCTATACTTTAAAGACAGTGGGCATAAGAGCGGTGCAACTGATGGGTGATGGAGACTTTGGCCTCACAGAGTACGAATACAACGTCTTCCTAATGAATCGCGGGTTAGGAATTTTCCTTTTGCCCGTTGCTGCGTTGCTCGCTTATTTACCCTTCAACATCATTGATCCATTTCTGCTGTTAGCTGCTGCGCTTTTCGGATTGATGGTCATTTACAGAATGATTCGGGGCCTTATCAATGCGGCTTCAGAGGGTATACCTATCTTCTATATCTTTTTCTACATTTGCACGCTCGAAATTTTACCGCTGGTAGTATGTGTGAAGGCACTGAGCCACTAAAAACCACCGCAAGGAAATTTATTACCTAAACGCTTACACCGACTAACCGCCCATGGCAGAGAAGATAAAGACTATACTCATCACCCAGCAAGCACCGGCCCCTACAGACAAAAATCCTTATAGCGATCTGGCCAAAAAGCACAAGCTAAAGATTGACTACCGCCCCTTCATTCATGTAGAGGGTGTTGCCGGTCTTGATTTTAGACAGGACCGTGTGGAAGTGCTCGAACATGGCGCGGTCATTTTCACTAGCCGCAATGCAGTGGATCATTACTTCCGTATAGCAAAGGAAATGCGCCTAAGCATTCCTGAAACAATGAAGTATTTCTGCATGTCAGAAGCTATTGCTTACTACCTGCAGAACTATATTCAATTCAGAAAGCGTAAGATTTTCTTTGGTCATAGCACCTTTCAGGAGCTGATGGGACAGATAAAAAAACATGCTGATGAAAAATTTCTTCTTCCATGTTCTGACATTCTGAAGCCAAGTATACCTGACACGCTGAAGAAAGAAAAAATTAAATTTAGCAAGGCGGTGATGTACAAAACCGTTTGCAGCGACTTGAGTGATTTGGCTGATGTGAAGTATGACATGCTCATCTTCTACTCGCCAGCTGATATAGAATCCCTCTACAAAAACTTTCCAAAGTTCAAACAAGACACTACCAAGATTGCCGTTTTTGGTCCCACAACAGCTAAGGCTGTGCAGGATGCTAAACTTAGAATAGATGTGATGGCGCCTACGCCAAAAGCGCCTAGTATGAGCATGGCGTTGGAGCAATACATCACGGGAAAGTGATTTAAAACGTTGGATGAAAACATGAAGCCGCTGCTCGGAAGGAGTGGCGGTTTTTTTATGACACAGCCATCCATACCATGAGCCCCATGCCAGTTACCAGGGCATCTTCATCAATATCGAAGCGTGGATGGTGTACCGAAAAACTTTTAGAGTCATCACTAGAAGAGGCTGTGCCAAGACGGTAGAAACAAGCGGGCATAAGGTGGCCGTAATAGGCAAAGTCCTCGGCTGTCATTCTTAGTTCAAGATCAACCACATTTTCTTTCCCCAAAAAATCAATCGCTTTTTGTTTAGCTGCCTGTGTGAGCGGTTCGTCATTTCGCAAAACAGGATAGCCCACTTCTATTTTAAAATCGACCTCGCCCCCCATTGATTTTACCAGCTGCACAGCCAACTCCGTCATACGCACATGCGCATCTTTTCTCCAAACTTCATCAAAGGTTCTGAAGGTGCCTTCTAGTTTTACTTCGTTGGGAATAATGTTCGTTGCACCATTGGCTATCACTTTACCAAATGACAATACACTTGGTGTAGCGGGATTTGCCCAACGGCTTACAACTTGCTGCAAAGCAACGATGAGATGGGAAGTGATAAGAACAGGATCAATATTTCTGTTGGGCTTTGCGCCATGTCCGCCTTTGCCTTTTACAGTTACATAAAGCTCATCAGTACTTGCCATATACATACCTGGCTTCAGCCCAATTTTCCCAGCGGGTAATTCCGGATAGACGTGCTGCCCATAAATGGCATTCGGAATTTTATTTGCGAATAAGCCCTCTTTGATCATCAGCGAGGCGCCTCCTGGAAGGACTTCTTCAGCAGGCTGAAAAACGAGCTGCACAGTGCCTTCCCATTCATTTTTCAATTCGTTCAAAATGCGAGCGGCACCAAGTAATGAAGTGGTATGCACATCATGCCCACAGGCGTGCATCACGCCTTCGTTAGCGCTTTTGTACGGCACCTCATTTTGCTCAGCAATGGGCAGTGCGTCCATATCAGCGCGCAACGCAATAAGTCTTGACAAAGGATTTTTTCCTTCTATGAAAGCTGTTATACCCGTACCCGCAACACCTGCCTGAAACGCGATTCCAAACTCTTTCAACTTGTCCTGAATAAACTGGGAGGTCTTGAACTCTTTGTATGAAAGTTCAGGATTAGCATGAAGGTGCCTGCGAATGCTTACAGCATCGTTCTTGTATTGGCTGGCTAGTTGTTTTATTTTTTCTTTCATGTATGTGTCATGCGCTGGATTTATCTGCAGGCGCACAATGCGCTCAACTTGCTATCCACTCCATCCAGTGTAATCAGGGAGTCCGTTAACAGAACATCTATTCCTACTTCACCATAAGTCACGCGGTATTTTTTCGGATTGCTATGCGTATCGCTCTTGCCGAAATCAACTTTGCCTGCGTTGCGAATGGCTTGTACTTGTTCCATTGACGTCATGGTACAATTCAAAAAACAATTTCCGCGTTCGCTGATGTCAAATTTTGATTCGCGTATCTGAGTCATCAATGTATTGTTTGGTGTCCAGCCAAGCCAGTTGTAATGAGGAAACATGAAAAACACAAGCGCACATCCAATACCAAGTCCAATCAGATAGCGCAAAACGCGCTGTTTTAAATTCATTCTATAAAGTGATTTTGTCGCAAATCTATTCGCACAGAAAAGAATTCAACTGTTCTGTCATTCTCATCGTGAAATGAAAATGGTGTTTCACATACTTTTACCACTACATCTAACGCTTCACGATGAAAAAAATTATACTCGCCTCTTTGTTCCTCATGCTGCTGTCTTATAGCAGAATAGATGCCCAGTGCCCCACCTGTACGCCCGACTACGAGTGCATAAGCGCGGATGGCAATCCTATCCTTTGCCCGTTTGAGGCCCCTGTCGCTTTTGTGGGCGAATACTATGAGGAGGTTATGACGTTTTACATTCCTGCCGAGGTAGAAGATCCTGGATCGGGAATTTTGGCCACGTTGCTTGCTGTCACTTTTACATCCGCAAGTGGTGTTCCATATGGGCTCGATTTCACCATCAATGATGCCGATAGCACCTACTATCCAGTCGAAGGAGAGAATCATGGCTGTGCAACCATTTGCGGTGTTCCTTTACTGCCGGGTAACTACACTGTAAATGTTACTGTGAGCATATTGGCAGAAGCCTTTGGATTCGAGGTAACACAGATCCAGAATTTCCCTTATAACCTTGTTGTGGAACCTGGCGAAGGCGGCACCTCTTCATTCACGCTGGACAACCCTGCTGCCTGCGGAGGACTGGACGTAAACTTCGAGGCCATCATAGTAGGCCCTGCTCCATCTATCACCACGTATGAATGGGACTTTGGCAATGGTGAAACGAGCACCAATGCTGCCGAAAATATTTTCTATGATGAAACCGGTGAATACGAAGTAACGCTGGTAACTACCGTGGCCAACTACTCACTAAATTCTGTAAGTGTTTCAAACCTGAGCGACAATGGGAATGGAGATGTGGACGAAGTGTTTTCGCCACCTGCCGATCCTTACTTCTTAATTACGGATGGTAGCAACAACACCGTTTACACATCCACCACGGTGGACAATAGCACCAGCACCACTTGGAACAATGTGAACTTGAGCCTACTGAATCCGCCCTACAGTATTCAGTTTTTTGATGAAGATGATATAAGCCAGGACGATGATTTGGGCACCACTATAGTGCTCATAAACGAAGGCACCAACTTCTTTGATATTGGGAACGGAACGGTGGGCACTTTTACTTTGTCTCTCGTGCCCACTACTGTTGTAAACGATACGTCCATCGTATTTGTGTTTCCCTTTCCAGACCCAACGTTCATTGTTGATGGAACCACGCTCTATTTTGACGATCCAGAACTTGTAGGATTTGTATGGTACATCAACGGGATACCCACCGACAACTTTACAAATACCATAACGCTGGAAGAAGGGGGCGAATATTTCTGCGAAGTCACCAATACATTCGGCTGCGGTGCCACTAGTTCTAGCTATCTCTATTGCCCTGAAATCACCATCTTGTTTGACGAATTGGCAAACGAGGTATATGTGGATGACATCTATGAAAGCTATCAATGGTTTTTGAATGGAGTTGAAATTTCGGGTGCAGACCTTAGTTACGTTTCCAATGTGGAAGCTGGAAACTACGCTGTGGAGGTAGTCACTGGTTATGGATGCACCACCCTGAGTGAGGTTTACACTGTGGGTGTTACCGATGAAATGAGTTTGAACGGCCTAAGCGTTTATCCCAATCCGGTCAGCGACATTTTGAATCTCAACTGCGCGGATTGCGAGGGAAATTCCACCCTTACCATTTATGATATTCTGGGTCATATAGTGATGCAAACTCTTGCAACAAACCGCACGGTGCAATTGGATCTGAGTCACCTGCAACAGGGTGCTTACATTATTGAAATGAACCATCAACGCATCCGCATTATCAGACAGTGAAGAGCAGAAGAGCGTTAATAGAACGTGGTGGCAGCAGCTACCGCGACAAGCAAGAATGTTTGGATCATTTGCATTTCATGAGCAAATACAGATTGCCCTTGCATGGGTTGGAAATAGTAAAACTTACGATGGACAATGCAGAGACCAACTTGTACAAAACGGTTTGGTTTGAGACGCAGGTTAACGTCTATGACATAGCTGCCGCATTCATAAAAGAACAAATGGTAGGAGAATGGAACTACGCTGAAATGAAAGTGTAGATAACGAAATTAGTCGGCTGAATAGGCCCACTTCAACCAGATAGCGCCCCAAGTGAAGCCACCACCAAATGCCGCGAGTATCAGGTTATCTCCCTTTTTCAGTTTCGATTCCCAGTCCCAAAGACAAAGTGGAATAGTGCCCGATGTGGTATTGCCATATCGCTGTATGTTGATCATCACTTTCTCTTTGCCCACGCCCATCCGGTTGGCTGTGGCGTCTATGATGCGCAAGTTGGCTTGGTGAGGAACCAGATAGGCTACGTCATCTGCGCTAAGATTGTTCTTCTCCATTATCTCTGCAGACACATCTGCCATGCCGCGCACTGCGGCTTTGAAAACCGGCTGACCATCCTGAAAAACATAATGCTCACGCGCATCCACAGTGGCATGCGATGGAGGTTTTACAGAGCCTCCTGCTTTCTGATTCAGATAATGGCGCCCTGCGCCATCGCTCTTCAGTATGCTGTCCATCACACCAAAACCCTCAGTATTGGGCTCCAGCAGTATTGCGCCTGCGCCATCGCCAAACAATATGCACGTGGCGCGATCAGTATAGTCCACTATCGCTGACATCTTATCTGCTCCAACCACTATTACTTTTTTGTACTTACCCGTTTCTATGAATTGCGATGCTGTTGCTACGCCATACAAAAAGCCTGAACAAGCAGCGTTAATGTCGTAACTCCAAGCATTCTTAATGCCTACTTTATCAGAAATAATGTTGGCAGTAGCGGGGAAAATAAAATCAGCGGTAACAGTACAACAGATAAGCAAATCAATTTCTTCAGGACCTATGCCGCGTTTTTTTAGCAGTGCCTTTACAGCTTCTGCCCCCATATCACTGGTGCCCAAGCCTTCGCCCTTGAGTATGTGGCGCTCTTCTATTCCTGTGCGGCTGCGTATCCACTCATCATTGGTGTCCACCATCTTTTCCAAATCAGCGTTGGTGAGCAAGTCGGGCGGCACATAGCCCTGAATAGCAGTAATTGCAGCGGTTATTCGAGACATCTAAATTATTTTTTTAGTAACAAACGGGGGCGAATGTAAAGGAGATGAACTTAGTGTGATAAAACACCCACGAACCTGCTACAAACAGCAAAGCCAGCCTGTTTACAGGCTGGCTTGATAGTATCCTCTAGAGCGAAAGCGTTTAGGCTTCGGCAGTCTCTTTTTCAATCAACACTCTGCCTTTGTAGTAAAGCTTTCCCTCGTACCAATGCGCATGGTGAAAAAGGTGCGGCTGGCCTGTAGTAGGGCAAGTAGCAATGTTGGGCGCTTCTATTTTGTAGTGCGTTCTGCGCTTGGCCTGGCGTGTCTGCGAAATTCTGTGTTTGGGATGTGCCATTTTAGTATGTTTTTAAAATCTATTACTCTTCTTCTTCAAAAAATTCGTTGTCTTCAGGATCTTCGTAATTCAAGTTTTTGAGTTCGGCCCATTGCGTGTTGCTGGTGGTGTCCACTTTGTATTTTTCCAAAACGTTCACCACTTGCTGGTTGCAATCTTCAGGGTTGGCGTGCACATGCCTTGCGGGTAGGGCAAGTATGGCATATTCATACAAGTACTGACTGATGTCTAACTCATACTCTTGCCTTCCAAGCACCAATACCTCATCACCACTGTCGTTGGTTTCTTCGCCAAACTTTATTACCAGTTGGTGATGCGCACTGATGGGCTGCTCCATGTCGTCACCGCAATGGTCGCAGGTCAACTCTACAGTGCCATCCAACTCAAAGATGGCAATCATCATGGTGGATTGTTTTTCCAATTCCATCACCACGCGAAGGTTCGCTTTGCCAATCTCCGAAAACTCAAATACCTCAAAGAACTTATCTGTAAGAGTAAATTCAAACTCATGCTTGCCCTGTTTCAGGCCCAGGAAAGGAATTCGGTATTCTTTCAGGGGATTCATCTTACAGCTCTTCAAAAAAACGGGCGGCAAATGTAACCGCTTTTCATCCCTGTGCAAGCCATTTCTTTCGCTACATTCAATAATATTGTTTTGCCCAAGCAGCCATTATTGAAATACACTTGCACTTGTGGCGCGATGATTGAAAAGCGGTTGGCGCATTCTGGCAGCCAAAAGCGAACAGAACACAAAAAACATATCAATGAAAAAAATATTTTTCCTACTCTTTCTTGGCGCTTTTGCACCCGCGTTTTCTCAAACAGACATAACACCAAAAGTGACTGAGGCGCTGAAGAAAGGAGATGCTGCAACCCTGGCAGCGCACTTCATGGAGCAGATAGAGCTCACGCTGCCCAGCAACGAGGGCACTTTCAATAAGGCCGAAGCGCAAAAGCTGATAACCAAGTTTTTTGCGGACAACGGTGTTACCAGTTTTACCATCAAACACCAAGGCACTAGCAAACTGGACGACCAATACCGCATAGGTGACTTGGTTACCAACAAAGGCACTTTCCGTGTAACGTTTTTTATGAGAAAAAGCGGAACAACAATGCAGATAAAACAATTGAAAATAGAGGAAGAGGAATAGGATTTCTTCTGTGATGAATGAATAATGGAGATGGGCTGCCACTGGCAGCCCATCTCCATTTCAAGCCTTTTGCTCGCGAGTGGTATTGAGATTACGGGTGTTCTGAACAACTATGCAGTTCACTATCCTTTTTTCTTTGCCATGAACTGCTGAAGGTTGTGTGCGGCTTTGGCCTGTACTTTCTTTTGGAAGAAATTAGTCCAGCCGAGCAGCAGACCCTTGGCGCCAAATGCCTGCCTCGCCCATGTGTAAAAGGGAAAACGATCCTTGTGTTGGCTGATTTTGCCTTCTTCGAAAAGGAAATGAGCTTGTATGACATTCACCACAGGGCGACCTGTTGCCGAAAAGACATACGTAGCTGTCCATTGGGCGGTACCTTCATGGTCATTAGCCTTCACGTTTTGAAATTCTATTTTGAGGTTGCCACCGCGGGTGCAGAACATTTCCCACATCGCTTTCACTTGCGCGCTTTTTAGATTAAGAAAGGCTTCGTCATTGAAAGTGGCGTTGTCAGCGTAACAAGCTTGCATGGCGACATAGTCTTTACGCTGAAAGGCGGTGTAAAAACCATGTATAAGTTGTTCGTTAGGGTGCATCATCATTTTAATGGACAAATATGCACATGGCTTTTCCGATAGTCTTATACCCGCAGCATACCGCGGAAGGCGCGCGCGCCATAGTAGGATTCTGCCCCATTGTGGTAGATGAAGACTCGACCAAAACGGTTATCCCCAAAGATGGCACCGCTCAGTTTTCGGATTTCATCAGGTGTTTTCAGCCAGCTGGAGGTTTTGGTGTCGAACGTGCCCAGTTGTTGCAACTGGTGGTAGTGCTCTTCAGTTAATAATTCGATGCCCATTTCCCTAGCCATGCCAACAGCGCTGCTTTTAGGTTTGTTTTCTTTCCGAGAGGCTAGCGCTTCATCATCGTAACATAAGCTTCTGCGGTCTTTTGGACTTTCAGCCGAACAATCACAAAAAGTAAATTCATCCTTCTTTTTATCATATCCCACCACATCGGGTTCGCCTCCCGTAACTTCCATCTGGCTCAGCGACTCTAGTTTTGTTGGATGGGCCTCCAGCTTTGCCTGCACCTTGGCCCATTCTAGGCCTTTGTGGCGTGACCTATTTTTCTCAAATCGAGCTCTTAATACTTCAAGCAATGTGGTGTGTTGGTTAGTCGCTTGCGCCTTTTTTGTTCCTGTTGCCATGATACGTGAATTTTTTTGCTAATAGTAACGATGGTGCTAACAATTGGGTACTGAGCTGTCGGGTTTATGAGGGTGAAAAAGTATTTTATTCAGCAAGCGTGAGTGGACCTTTTGCCACAATTCTGTCGCTCGGTGTTTGATAAAGGTATCTCCATGCTATGATTCTGGCGCTTGGTTCATCAAAATTATCGCTTTAGTAAGGCGGAAAGGAAAAGAAGGAATTGAACAGTGCACGTCATGTCCAGCTTCCACAAAATCTCTTAACAACAAAATATTTCTAGCCCCGTTGCTTTCACGAACTTTGGCGGCTCAATGATGTTGTTACTATTGTGTTGACCATTTTGCTAACATCATTCGTATGACTATGACTACCAACCCATACACACCTGGACCACTGCTGGCGCAGATAACAGTGCCTGCCGATCTGCGCGCCACCGTGCGCGAGGAGGAGCTGCCTCAGCTAAGTGCTGAGTTGCGCCAATACATAGTGGACATTGTTTCCGAAAAGGGGGGGCACTTCGGTGCATCGCTGGGTGTGGTGGAAATGACGGTGGCGCTGCACTATGTGTTCAACACGCCTTACGACCAACTTATATGGGATGTGGGACATCAAGCGTACGGGCACAAAATTCTGACGGGCAGAAAGGATGTGTTCCATACCAACCGCAAGTACAAAGGCATTAGCGGTTTTCCGAAAAGAAGCGAGAGCGAGTTCGACACATTTGGTGTAGGTCACTCTTCTACCTCTATAGGCGCTGCTGTGGGCATGGCTGTGGCTTCCAAATTAAAGAAGGAAAAAGACCGCAACGTAGTAGCCGTAATAGGCGATGGCGCCATGACGGCTGGCATGGCCTTCGAAGCGCTCAACCATGGTGGCATGGCCGATGCCAACATCCTAGTCATTTTGAATGACAACTGCATGAGCATAGACCCCAACGTGGGCGCTCTTAAAGAATACCTCACCGACATCACCACTTCGCACACTTACAACAAGGTGAAGGACGATGTGTGGAATATGCTGGGCAAACTGTCCAAATTCGGCACCGGAGCGCAGCAAATAGTGCAGAAGGTATCTGACTCGTTGAAGGGCTCTTTGGTGAAAGAAAGTAATCTTTTCGAATCGTTCAATTGGCGCTACTTCGGTCCCATTGATGGGCACGATGTGGAATACATGGTAAAGGTGCTGCGCGATTTGAAAGACATACCCGGTCCTAAAATTTTGCACTGCGTAACCAAAAAAGGAAAAGGCTACGGCCCAGCCGAGGAAGGCTCTCCTACCAAGTGGCACGCACCCGGTTTGTTCAACAAGGAAACGGGCGAAATAGTGAAGGTGGTGCCCAAGTCGCCACAGCCACCTTTGTACCAAGATGTATTTGGCCACACCATTATTGAATTAGCTGAAAAGAACGATAAAATAGTGGGTGTAACGCCTGCCATGCCATCAGGTTCCTCGTTGAAATTTATGATGGAAGCTATGCCCGACCGCGCATTTGACGTGGGTATTGCTGAGCAACATGCAGTAACCTTTAGCGCAGGCATGGCCACGCAAGGCCTTATTCCGTTTTGCAACATTTACTCCTCTTTCATGCAGCGTGCTTACGACCAAGTGATACACGATGTAGCATTGCAAAACCTACAGGTAGTGTTTTGCCTGGACCGCGGAGGAGTGGTGGGTGCTGACGGCCCTACACACCACGGTGCTTATGACTTGGCCTACATGCGCTGCATTCCGAACATGATAGTGAGTTCACCCATGAATGAGCAGGAATTGCGCAACCTCATGTTCACCGCACAAGCCGACAATCATGGCCCTTTCAGCATACGTTACCCCAGAGGCAACGGTGTGATGACCGAGTGGAAAACCCCGCTGCAACGCATCAAAATAGGGACTGGTCGCAAGGTGCGTGGAGGAGATGATGTTGCCATACTTAGCATTGGCCCTATGGGCAACAATGCGCTGAAGGCCTGCGAACAATTGGAAGAAAAAGGCATCAGCGCTGCGCTTTACGACATGCGTTTTGCAAAACCAATAGATGAAATTCTACTGCACGAAGTGTTTGGAAAATTCAAGCATGTGATAACGGTAGAAGATGGTTGTCTGCAAGGTGGTATGGGCACAGCAGTGCTAGAGTTTATGGTGGACAATGGCTACAACGCACAGGTAAAACGCCTAGGTATTCCAGATAGATTGGTGGAGCACGGCTCACAAGATGAGTTGTATGCCGAGTGTCATTACGATGCTGCAGCTATGATGGCAGCCTGCGCGGAGATGGTGGGCGAGAAGAAGGTAAGTGCGAAGAGAAGTGCGTAATTTTCATGGAAGAAATTATCAATAAAGTAGCATCATCTGGTCTTGTCACCATTGACCTGGAGGAAATGATTCCGCAGGGAGATCGTGCGCTGCTCGACATCAAAGACCAGTTATGGCAAGGGCTAGCACTCCGCGAAAAAGACTTTCGCGAGTGGATAAAAACGAACGACTGGAGTGTTTATCAAAACAAATTGGTGGCTGTTACTTGCACCGTAGATGCCATTATTCCTAACTGGGCATTCATGCTTGTTGCCTCCAGTTTAGTTGGCATAGCAAAGCGTGTTGTCTACGGAAATCTTGAGGTGTTAGAAAACACTCTATTCATAGAATTGATAGCTACCATTCACGCGGAAGACTACCGCGACAAACGGATTGTAATAAAGGGTTGTAGCGACCAACCTGTTCCTACTGCTGCTTATTTAGAGTTAGTGAACAAGTTGCAGCCAGTTGCCAAGAGCATTATGTTCGGAGAGCCTTGCAGCACAGTGCCTGTTTTCAAGCGCTGAGGCAAAATCTATATTCGCCTCTCAAATTTTCTTTTCTTATGGCATACAACAACTTGCTCATTGCGCTTACAGAAAAGGTGATGACCATCACCATCAACCGCCCTGCACAACTCAACGCGCTGAATGGCGAAACCATTGAAGAGCTGAACAAAGCGCTGTCATTGGCTGATGTGAACCCAGACGTTCGTGTCATCATCCTAACGGGTGCAGGAGAAAAGGCTTTTGTTGCAGGTGCTGACATCAAGGAGTTTGCTCACTTCAGCATTGAAGAGGGACGCTTGCTCAGTGCCCGTGGCCAAAAGTTGCTGTTCGATTTTGTAGAAAACATGAGCAAGCCAGTAATAGCAGCGGTGAATGGTTTTGCTCTTGGTGGCGGATTGGAGTTGGCTATGAGCGCGCACATTCGAGTGGCTAGTGACAATGCAAAGCTTGGTTTGCCCGAAGTTTCGTTGGGTGTAATACCAGGATATGGTGGAACACAGCGCCTTGCACACTTGGTAGGCAAGGGCAAAGCACTGGAGTTGATAACCACCGCATCCATGATAAATGCGGAAGAAGCCTTGCGCTGGGGATTGGTAAACCATGTCGCACCGCAGGCCGAGTTGCTCATCAAGTGCAATGAACTTGCAAAGCAAATAATCAAAAATTCTCCCATGGCCATTGCTGCTGCCATACGCAGTGTGAATGCAGGATACCAAGCAGGTGTGAATGGTTTTGCAACAGAGATAAAAGAATTTGGAAAGTGCTTCGGCACTGAAGACTTCAACGAAGGCACCAAATCTTTTATGGAAAAGCGCAAGCCAGAGTTTACCGGGAGATAAATAGGTAAGGAAGAATGAAGGTAGAAATCATCAATAAATCAAGGCACCCACTGCCAGCCTACGAAACCGAGCTTTCGGCAGGTTTGGATTTGCGCGCCAATATCGAAGAGCCCATTATGATGGAACCTCTTGAGCGCGCTTTGATTTCCACCGGATTGTTCCTTGCATTGCCCTTAGGCACAGAAGCGCAGATACGCCCACGCAGTGGTCTTGCATTCAAGCAGGGCGTCACCGTTTTGAATTCGCCAGGAACTATTGATGCTGATTACAGAGGCGAAATAAAAGTGCTGCTGGTCAATCTTTCCAATAAGACCATGAGCGTGAATGATGGCGACCGCATAGCCCAAATGGTCATTGCAAAACACGAAACAGTGGCATGGCAAGAAGTGGAGGATTTGCAGGGAACTAAACGTGGTGCGGGAGGATTTGGCAGTACGGGCCTTGGTTGAAATGGTCTGTTGGTGTTGAACAACAAAGTTCTTCGTGGGTTTAGATAAATTGATTCTAAAGAGCAATCACAAAATTCGTTGACCATCTTCGAGAAGTACATTCGCACCTCATTTCATAAAACCGATACTGCTACTTATGGCAATAGGACTATTCAAAACATCGCTGGTCAAAAAATATTGGATGGCCTTGACCGGCATTTTTCTAATCACATTTCTTGTTGTTCATTGCGTCATCAACGCGATGATTTTTTTTAATGATGGAGGCCTCATGTTCAATTCTGCGGCTCATTTCATGGGCCACAATGTGTTGATTCGCACTGCAGAGATTGGCCTTTTCGTTGGACTACTCGTTCACATCATTGACGGATTGTGGTTATACTTCGAGAACAGAAAGGCGCGACCGATAAACTATGCCTACACCAATAATGGAAAAAGCAGCACTTGGTATTCGCGCAGCATGGCTTTGCTCGGAACACTGTTGCTCCTTTTTCTTGTTTTGCACCTGTGGCATTTTTGGCTGCCGAGCAGAAGTATTGTGGGCAGCCTCGAGCCTCAGGGTCTTGATGGCAATGGTCACGAAAATCTTTTCAAATTGATGACCCAAGTTTTTTCCAATCCAATTCCTGTTGTCATTTATGTTTTAGGATGCATTGCACTCTTCTGGCATTTACTCCACGGATTCAAAAGCGCGTTTCAATCTCTTGGTTTCAATCACACTAAATACAAAGCGGCAATAGCATTTGCAGGTGATGCGTTCAGTGTAATTGTTCCAGCAATTTTCGCTGCTATGCCAATCGCGATGTATCTCAAGTGGATTGCATAATTCGTGTTCTACTCAATCAACAAGTCAACAAATCTCCAATTCAATAAATGAATTTAGATTCCAAAATACCAGAAGGTGCTATAGACCAAAAGTGGACCAAGTACAAGAACAGTGTTCGCCTTGTAAATCCTTCGAACAAAAGAAATATTGATGTCATCATTGTAGGCACTGGCCTTGCTGGTGCGAGCGCTGCGGCCTCTCTTGCTGAGATGGGCTACAGTGTAAAGGCATTTTGCTTTCAAGATTCGCCAAGACGTGCACACAGCATAGCTGCACAAGGCGGAATCAACGCAGCAAAAAATTACATGAACGATGGCGATAGCACGTATCGTCTTTTTTACGACACCATAAAAGGTGGAGACTACCGTGCGCGCGAAGCCAACGTACATCGCCTTGCGGAAGTAAGCGGGAGCATCATTGACCAATGCGTGGCGCAAGGCGTTCCATTCGCACGCGACTATGGCGGACTGCTTGACAACCGCTCGTTTGGTGGCACGCAGGTGTCCAGAACATTTTATGCAGCAGGCCAAACAGGTCAACAACTTTTGTTGGGTGCATACTCTGCACTTTCTCGCCAAATAGGCAAAGGCACCGTGAAGATGTACAACCGCCACGAGATGCTCGACCTGGTAATTGTAGATGGAAAAGCGCGTGGAATCATTGCAAGAAATCTTATCACTGGAGAATTGGAAAGACACAGCGCACATGCTGTTGTGCTTTGTACTGGGGGATATGGCAACGTGTTTTTTCTAAGCACAAATGCCATGGGTAGCAACGTTACTGCTGCATGGAAAGCCCACAAGCGAGGCGCAGCATTTGCTAATCCGTGCTACACGCAAATTCACCCAACATGCATACCAGTGAGTGGCGACCATCAATCAAAATTGACGTTGATGTCAGAATCACTGCGCAACGATGGAAGAATATGGGTGCCTAAAAACAAAGAAGATGTTATGGCGATTCGCGCCAAGAAATTAAAGCCGCAAGACATCAAAGAAGAAGACAGAGATTATTACTTGGAGCGCAGATACCCAGCCTTTGGAAACTTAGTGCCGCGTGACATAGCAAGCCGCGCTGCCAAAGAGAGATGCGATGATGGATACGGAGTAAATGCTACAGGTGAAGCTGTTTTTTTGGATTTTTCTTCTGCGATAATTCGCTACGGAAAAGCGCAAGCAAGCGTGAAGAATATTCATAACGCCACACAAGAGCAATTAATAGAATTAGGAACCGCAGTGGTGAAAGAGAAATACGGAAACCTCTTTCAGATGTATGAGCAAATCGTTGCGGAAGACCCCTACAAAACTCCGATGATGATTTACCCGGCAGTGCACTACACCATGGGTGGCTTGTGGGTGGACTATGAATTGAAAACCACCGTGAACGGTTGCTATGCCTGTGGTGAAGCTAACTTTAGCGACCATGGTGCCAATCGCCTTGGTGCATCTGCACTGATGCAAGGCCTTGCCGATGGATACTTTGTGTTGCCCTATACCATCGGAAATTATTTGGCCGATGAAATCCGAACAGGCTCTATAAATACAGACTCACCAGAATTTGCTGAGGCTGAAAACAACGTGCGCGCACAACTCGAAAAACTTTTCAAGACAACTGGAAAGAATCCTGTAGACTACTACCACAAGAAGCTGGGAAAAATTATTTGGGAAAAATGTGGCATGGCGCGCACAGCAGAAGGATTAAAGCAAGCCATAGAAGAAGTGAAACAATTGCGCATCGAATTCAACAATGATGTGAAGGTGCCTGGCTCTACAAAAGGAATGAATCCTGAATTGGAAAAAGCCATGCGTGTAGCCGACTTCATAGACCTGGGCGAGTTGATGTGTATTGATGCGCTTGATAGAAATGAAAGTTGTGGTGGACACTTCCGCACTGAGTACCAAGATGCTGATGGTGAAGCAATGCGTGTAGATGATGTGTACAATTACGTTGCAGCATGGGAGTGGACAGGCAATGCAAGTGCACCGAACCTAAATAAGGAGCCACTTGTTTATGAGAATATTAAAGTGAGTTCGCGGAGTTATAAATAAGGGGCTAGGATTAGAGCCAAATAGCGATATAGGGAATGATGGAGATAAAATCTTTCAAGGATTTGATAGTATGGCAGAAGGGAATGCTCCTTGTGAAGATGGCCTATGCCCTTACTGAAAAATTTCCGGACAAAGAAAAATTTGGTCTTACCTCGCAGATTAGAAGAAGTGCTGTTTCAATACCTGCCAACATCTCTGAGGGTTGGGGAAGAAAAAGCACTAAATCTTATATCCAATTTCTGAACATCGCTGTTGGCTCGTTGTATGAAATACAAACTCACATGCTCATTTCAAAAGAGCTTAACTATATCACAGATGAAGAGTGCCTAGAGTTTGAAAAACTAGCAGATGAAGAAAGCAGGATGATGTATTCATTGATAAACACATTAGAAAAAAAAATAAACGACAAAAGCATTGCTGCGCAGGCCCTATAACCTATGTGGCTGTAATCCTACAATCCTATGGAAATGAATTTGACATTGAAAGTCTGGAGACAAAAGGACTCCGCTGACAAAGGAAAAATGGTAGAGTACCAACTTAGTGGTGTATCTCCCGATATGTCATTCTTAGAAATGATGGATGTGCTGAACGACAAAATCATTCGCGAGGATGGCGATCCTGTGACGTTTGACCACGACTGCCGCGAGGGCATCTGCGGCATGTGCAGCATGTTCATCAATGGCGAGGCGCACGGACCAAACCGTGGCGTTACCACATGTCAATTGCATATGCGCTCGTTCAAAGATGGCGACACCATTTACATAGAACCGTGGCGTAGTGCGGGTTTCCCGGTGGTAAAAGATTTGATGGTGAACCGCTCTGCATTCGACCGAATACAACAAGCTGGTGGTTTTATATCAGTAAACACCAGCGGCCGCACCATGGATGCGAATGCCATACCCATCAACAAAGAAGATGCAGACACCGCCTTCGAAGCCGCTATGTGCATAGGCTGCGGTGCTTGTGCAGCAAGCTGCCCCAATGGAAGCGCTATGCTTTTTGTGGCCGCTAAAGTTTCTCAGTACGCCTTGTTACCCCAAGGACAACCCGAGCGCAAGTCGCGTGTGCTGAACATGGTAAAACAAATGGACGAAGAAGGTTTTGGCAACTGCTCCAACATAGGCGCCTGCGAAGTGCAATGCCCGAAGGATATTTCCTTAGAAAACATCGCAAGGATGAACCGCGAGTATTTGTGGGCGAGTGTGAAGCCTGAGAATTGAAAGTGGAAAATAGAATTGAGAATAGAAACGGAGTTCAAGCCTCCGTTTTTTTATTGCTTTACAATTTTATGATAGAGAGTTTCGAAAAAATTGGAGTCTTTGTCTTTTCGTTTTTTACTTCTGTTCACCTCTAATTTTCCGATCTTAAGTTTCAACTCATCTTCTGTGCGTTCGTAATTGAAGTTGTCGCGTTGTGGCGCAATTTTTTCGGCTTGGCGCTCTACTAAAGCATAGGCTGCAGTTTTCTCAAAGCGCTTCTCAGCTGCATCGCCCAATAGTTGCAAAATGGTGGCTGGCTTCGATTCTACCGCATTAGCAAATACAACTTCTTTGTTTGCATCTGCTTTGTGTATCAGCGACATGTCAACTGTAGATGGTTTCAATTCATTTTTTGCTTCCATGGCAAGCGCACCATCATACTCCATCATCTGCATCGGGTTAGGATGGGGCAAACGTTGCGCAGCAGGATCCTGCTGCTCATTATTCATTTGTATTTGCTCAGGCGCATCTTTCCTTATAGCTACATCATTTGCTTCGCTCTGCGATGGAGTTACTACAACCTCTTTATAATTTTGCTCAGCCTCTTCTTTTGATATTGGAGAGTTGTCAGCCAATTGCCCGTTTGCATTTTTCACTTGTGCATTGCGGTCTTCCAGCAATGCTGTTTCAGAGGGCACCACGGCTGTATTAAAGTTGAACCAAACAATAAGTGCAACTACTGCAGCGGCAGAGGTAATAGCCAAAGCGATTCTGCGCAATGGAATAACCACCGCTTCTTTTTTGCGCAACTCATTCTTCGCTACAAACACAACAGTGGCAGGCTTGAGTTTTGTTTTGTAGAGAAGTGCCAATTCAGTTTGCAACTTTTCGTCTTTAGCCAGCAGTGCCGATAGGCTTTGATTTTGCTCCAGTGTCAAGTCGCCTTCAACTTTTGCTATGAGTAGATTTTGTACATCGCTCATATCAACTAATGAAGGAATAGCAATAGCGGTTTTGTCCTCAAGCGATTCTGTGCTCGCGGTCAACTTCGCCCTCTTCATCACTTCATACTCGCGCTGCGATACTTCGCTGATTGCGATTTCATTTTGCAATGCTATCTCTTCTTGCTCATTCAAATCGCCCTCTGCACTTGCCGCCATGCGCATGTGTATGCTCTGCATATCAGCTTGCTCGAGGAAGTAGAGCGACTGCTTGTGTTCAAAGGAAATGAGCTCGGGGACAAAAACAGCTTTGGCAAAAGCCGCTCTTAGTTTTGCAACAAACGGAAATTCAGCAGACAATTTTTCAATTAGTTGAGCTTCATCCGCACTGATGTGTCCTTCTGCTTCGCGAGCCAGCAAGAGGTCTAGTTCCTCTTCATGTATGGGGAGCTCAGGTTTTTTCAATTCATTCTTGAATGAAAAAACTACTTCGTTGGAAGTAGTGGTTGCAGTATCAAGCCCATCCAACTCGGCTGCTAGGTCGGGGTTTTCAGCAAGAAAAACTTGAAGCTCGCTTACCCTTTCGGCAGCAAGATTTCCCTCGATGTAATCGAGGAAAAACCCTTCATAATTTTCTCTTGTAATCTTCATTTCTTTTTTTCGTCACTAAACCACGTATTCCATTTTCACGATGTACTCCTTAAGTGCCACACGCGCGCGGTAGATGTATACTTTTACTTGCGACTCGTTGAGTCCTGTTATTTTTTCAATGTCTTCGTAGCTATAGCCTTCGTAGTCACGCAGCATTACAACACTTTTCTGAACCGTTGGCAGGCGGTCAAGAGCCTCGGTCAATATTTCGCTCAAGTCGCTGTATTGCTTGTTGCTTGCTGAAAGACCAGTGCGCATTTCGGCCGCTTGGTATTCTATATGTCTTTTCTCCCTGCGCATTTGGTCTATCATAGTGTGATAGCCTGCGGTAAAAATGTAGCTCTTCGCTTTTTCAAAACTTACCTCTTCCACCTTCATCCATAGCTTAGCGTAGGTCTCCTGCACAAGGTCTTTGGCTTTATCGCGGTCCTTCACATTTTTCAGTAGGAAGCGGTAAAGCCCATCGCTATGCAAGTCAACACATTTATTGTACTCAGCTACGGTCACTGTTAAGGAAGGGTTTTTTCAAAAGCTATGACGGCCCACTTTTCTCATTAGTTACATCCGCAATAAAAGTATTTTCGAGTGCCTCGAAAACGCTTACATAGTGGCCAATCCAGCTTTGGCGGCTTGTAGTTTGTCCAGTAGATTTTTGGCCTCGTCTATCAGACGTTGCTTGTCCTTTATGTCCTGTGCGGTTTTGTCCAGCTCAGCCTTGCTAGCGTTTATTTCTGCATCGTGTTTGTCCACAGCTGCATTCATCTCTGTCATTTTCGATTGCAATTTTGCTTCGCCTTGCTCGGCCTTTATGATCTCATTTTCTGTCTTTGTTTGCTCGCTGCCCGCATCGGTCAAGGTGGCTCGCAACTTTTCCATTTTTGCTCTTCCTTTTTCCAGTTCCTTCATCACCTTCTTGCCCGATTTTGTATTTAGGGATCCTGAGTTGTTCAGTTGGGTGTACTCCACTTCTTTTGCTTTGATGAGTTCATTCTGTGTGCTCACTTCCTTTTCCGCCTGAACCACTGCTTTTTTATTCAACTCCAAAGCAGTATTGTGGGTCCTTATTTCATTTCTGCTTTCTGCTAGTTTTGCGTTGGTCTCTCGAATGTTCTCATCAGCTTTGGCTTTCGATGAGTTGTGGTCAGCAATGATTTTATTGAATTTCTCCTCTTGCTTGCGCAGTTTTTCCATGTCTTTCACTTGCCCATCATACTGCTTTTGTTGGTCAGCTATATGCATTTCATATTGCTTCAGGTAGAAGTCTTTGGCGTGCTGTTTCAAGGTAACTTTCACTTTAGCAAACATTTCCATGTCGTCCGTTTCGGCCAGAAATTTTCCGCCCTTTTCTATCATCAAATACATGCGAGTTGCATCGGCCTCTTTTTCTGTTTTGTAATAGAGGTTGAGCGAATCGAGCGACCAGTTTGCCACACGGACACCCATGCAGGCAGTATATCCGCTGCTGCGCTTGCCTTCTATCATATACTTGGTTTCAAACATTTTTTTCCAGTCCTTCAGAAAATCGTCTGCATCTGAATGAATAATATAGGTGAGCGCAGGATGGCTCGTTTCGTTGAAAGTAACTTGTTGAGCATCGAAGGCCACTACCGGAGTAATCATAAGTGACTGAGCGTACTTATTAGGTTGTGCCCATGTCATAAAAGAGCTTAGACAGATGGTGAGCAAGAAGAGTAGATTTTTCATTCTAGAAATTGTTGATTCATTTAGTTGTGAGCGAAGGTAGCATGTGTCTGAAAAAACGAAAGCCTCGCAAATACGGGGCTTTGTGAGAGTCAGTTGCTCATTAAGCTCAGTTTCATACGATGCAGATATAGCATATAAAAAAGGCGAGCTGAAATTGCTCGCCTTATTGTGGGCCCACTTGGAATCGAACCAAGCACCTACTGTCCCGATAGCTATCGGGAGAGTCAGTTGCTCGTTAAGTTCAGTTTCAATTTTTCAATTATTTCAGGATGTTTTTTCAAATTGGTAATGAAAAGTGAGCTCTTCATGCTCTTGATTTTTCTTTCTATGCGAACTGCCAACTTATAGGTGTCTGTAGGAATGAAAATAAAGAGCTCCCAATCATTTGCGGTTGCCGTGAACCTATTATTACCGTGTTCATGATTGTTGTGCTTCAAGATTCTTCCTTCAAGGTTATCCTGTGTTGCGCCAACTTAGAACTTGTTGAGTGACTTGCTGAATATTATGTAGCAACCAATCATAGAAATACACTTAAGCATCAAAAAAAAAGGCGAG
>JANNVZ010000011.1:0-78591 GCA_031414655.1 Flavobacteriales bacterium | reverse complement strand
CGAGTTCGAGTCTCGTCTCCCGCTCAGGTATTATCCCGATCTGCTTTCAGGTCGGGATTTTTTTTTGAATAAAGTGTTTGCCCGGGTGGTGGAACTGGTAGACACGCAGGACTTAAAATCCTGTGGCTGTAAAGCTGTACGGGTTCGATTCCCGTCCCGGGTACGTTGAAAATGCTGCGTTTTGCAGCATTTTCAGTTTCTGACAAGATTCACTTGGTACAACATAGGTACAACATGTAAAGTTTTGGATCGTGGATTTCTAGCCGTTGAAAAGTATTCCTTCGAAGTTCCTTTCTTTTGATTCTATAATAAATACCTTCACCTAAAAAACACCATGATAGAAGATTTCAAAGACCTGTTAGTTGAATTTCAGAAAACAGATGAGGCAAATGCCAATAAAGAAGCTGCTGAACAATTTATAATTCAAAACTTGCGAGCTGAGTTCTTCAAAGCGCATGAGACGATTGTTAAACCAACCATGTTCGAGTTGGAAAAATCTTTGGACGGATATATTTTCGACATGACTGACAAGTCAGAAGTAGAAGAGTATCATTTTCTTCCGACAACGAAATTTACATTTGATGCTTGGGGTGAAAAAACAGCTCGCGGTTACGTGTTCGAGTTTATTTGGAATTTTGATGAGTATGCTGTGACCGCTGGCGTAAGACATTGTGTTTACGATTACTTTATTTATGACGAGAAAATTTCTATGCAAGAATTTGACAGTGAAAGGCTGTCACAGTTTATAGCGCAGTCAATGCTTCAATGGAAGAAATACCATGAGGAAATCGGATAATCATCATGGAAGTAATCTGCTTACAAGATGAAGCGTTCTATTCTTTGATTGAAAAAGTAGTTGCCCGAATAAAGGAGCAACACACTATCAAAGAAGATAAATGGATAGATGGCAATGAGGCCATGCAAAAGCTCCGGGTGAAAAGCAAAACCACCTTGCAGAAATTGCGTGATGAAGGCCAAATCCGTTTCTCACAACCAGATCGTAAAACCATTCTTTACGATTTGAATTCGATTTACCTGTATCTCGAAAAACACGCCCAAGAAACTTTCTGACCATGAGTGACATTGACGAAACACCTGTAAGCCCTGCCTTTCAAAAGGGCTTCAATAATGGCTACCTACTACAAAAGCATGAGCCAACAATCATTGAAGATGTATTGAAAGAAATAGCACCAACTGATTTGCCCTATGTGTATGGCTTAAAATCTGGCAGTGCTGAATTCAAGAAAGAACAATTCCATGAACGGCTTTCATCCAATGCCAATGAAAAGGGAAATGACAAGAGCATTGAAGGTGACTTGGGTATTGAACATGAAAAGACGTGAGATACTAGAGCTTATATTTTTCCAGTATTCCTGATTTGTTTTTGGCAATATGCCCCCAGCTATATGCTCCGTGGGTATCCCAAGATTTTGAACCTGTTGCATTGCCCGCATCTAGAAGTTCCTTCATCAAAACATCATGCGAATATAGATACCAATTCCCTTTGTTTGGAAATGCTATGTAGAGGTTCTTGCCTTCATACTTCCTGTTTATCCAAAGCCTAGATTTGAGTTGAACTTTTAGAGTGATGCTACCATCAATGTGAACGGCAATGAAATCTGCTCCATTCCAATCATCGTTCAGCCTAAGTGAATTGAAACCATAATCAGCAAGCACGGCTGAAACTTTGTGGAAATTGTAATTTTCTTTCTGTTTAGAATTGAGACTTGGGTATTGGATTTTGTTCATTGCTTAGGGTTCTCTGAAGTTCGGCATACCAAAGGAGAAATGTGTGAATGGAAAAATTGTAATTGACAAACTGGAAGAACGCACTTTCATCCAATCTTCAATTAGGAGATTGTTTGATCAACACTGTGAATAGATTGAAAGACTTTTCACACTATTTGTTTATTTCCCAGTCCTTTTCAGCAGGTGCTAAAGATGTATCAAAACTTAAATACGGATTTATCCACACAGCATTGTCGTTACCATTCTCATATGACCTGATTTCAAGCTTAATGAAAAAGGAACCCTCATTAAGAACTATGTTGAAAGGTAATAATGCAGCAGCTTGACTGGTATTGTTTATTGAACCGCTCCACTTTTCTACCCAAGGTTGAGTCTGGTTCGTTCTAATCGAAATAGTGCCTTTAAAATTGCCTTTTACATTTGGGTTTTTAGGCTCTTGTGCCATGCCGAGGTACCCGCTAAAAGTCTTCAATCCTTGGATTGGAACGGTGAACTCGGCAGAGGCAATAGTTTTTTCCCAAGGCAATTCAAAAATATAGTGATTGAAGATATAGTTACCTACAACCACATTCCCCGATCCCCATGCCGTTTTGTTAAAACCTAAAGTATGCATTGCGGATTCAGCGCTTTTGCAGGTCGGATTTGATAATGCGTAATCCGAAAGATAAAAATTCTCTTGCACGCTCGCAATCGTTTCGTTTGAGGGCATCAAAAGTGAAGCGTTATCTTTCTGTGAGTCCTCTACTTTTGGTGATGCAGAAGGCACAGAACAAGAAACTGTCATTACTGCAAATCCCAGTAGACTTAGGGATGCTTTGAAAATATTTGAGAACATAAAATTGAATTTTGGTTATGAATAGTTTTGATTTAATTCCGAAATGTACAAATTTCGTTTGAATTATCTTGTTCAAGGAAAAATGCACTTTATAGTTTGAACAGTGATGAATAAATTTCACTCGCTAATCTAGCGATCATGGCAAGCGGCCAAATCACACTATCCAGTTCATTATCCTTGAATTTCTTCCAATTCTCATTCTTCTTTTCCTGATTGAGGTCGTTGTCATTGTCGCGGTTCATGTTCTCTTGTGCTTCACGCAATTTTCGTTTGAACTCTTCTTTCGGGTCGTTTGTTATTTGTTCGCGCTCTTGGGCGAAGTCTTTGGCCTTTTGTTCTGCGCTTTCTGGCGGTGCGTTCACGATGTCATCTAGATTTTGCCCTGCTTGCTTTGCCTTGGCGGCTGCTGCTTCCAGTTCTTGGGGAATCCCCATTTCTTTCAATCGGTATTTAGGTTCGCGTTTGTTGTCGTTAGCCTTTGCCTTCTTCGCTGTTGTTTTTTCTTTAATTTTCTTCTGCCTTGAAGTTGAAAGATGTGTGGCCTCTGGCAGCGGTTCCTTTGAGTTCTGAACAAAGTCAGTCAATTCTTTCTGACTGACTTTTTTACCCAATTCTTTTTCGAGATTATAGACCTGGCCTGAATCACTATCGACTAAACAAATCCCGACCTTGCCTTTGGCCAAAGTGAACCCATTCTTTTCAAGATTGCGCGAAAACTCATCACGGTTTTTTGCTTTAGAATAAAGTTGCTGAATCAATCTTTTACGCTGGTCAGGTTTTAGTTCACTACCACTTCGTGATGTCTGGTTGCGCTCTTTTTCATTGTAGGCGCTTTTCGATTTTTCACTCGTGACAATGCGATGTCCAAAGTCACGCTCCAACTCGCGCGACAGGTTCTTGCATTTCACATTGAAGCGATAAATCTGTGCTTGTATTTGCTTAGTGTCCGTGTTGGTGGTTTGCCAAACAACGTGGTAATGTTCGCGGTCTTCTTTGTGATGGCGAACTATCGCTTTTGGAAGTCCTTTGAGATCGAAAAGCTCTTCCATCCTATCAATCGACTCCTGATAGAATTCAGGTGTCATTGTCTCCCCCACTTCAGGATTGATGCTGACCATGAACAGGCCTGTGTCACCATTGGTCAAGTTTACCATGTCATAGTAATCCACCAAGGCCGCCCTCAAATCATCGGGTCTGGCATGACCATCAATGTCAACCACTTCACAAATGAGGTTGTCATTGGCCTTCAAAAGATGATTGGCCAGATTGACTGCGCGTTGTCGGTTGCGAATGGCCGTGCCTTTGAGGATCATGCACTGGTCAGTTTTGAGATTTCCGCATAACATTTGGCCAATGCATCTAACAGCTCTTGCAATTGCACTGGCGTTATTGCTTTGGTGGTATTGGCCAGTTTGGCGATTTGGTTGACGTTGCTGCCGATCTTATTGAGTTCGGCCTTCAGCAACAAAATAGCCTCGGCCTTTGCACTGCTTCGTCTTACGACATGCAAAGGCTTTGCGCCTATGGCCAACAGGCGCAAATAATCCCCTAGGGAAAGACCTTGGTTGGTGGCATAGTCAATTGCAACTGCTTTTTCACTTGGGGTACATCTTGCAGTGAGAAAAACGTCACGTTGCCGCTTCTCGCTGCGCTTCGGGTTTTTAGGTTTTGGTTGCTGCATGGTTTTTTTAGCCCTTGGCATCTGAGAGCAAGTGGCGGTTGTACCGCCTCCAACTTGCAACTCAATTTCACAAAGTTATTCCAATGACTGTAAGCGGCCTCAATTAGTTCAGCTTGTACAAAGGCTTCTGCATGAAAGAAGGAAAATGGTGAGATTTTCAGACAGAAATTCCGGCAATAGGTTTTAATTGGCCGCACATTAAACCAATAACTACAACCATGTTCAACCCACTCAGCTTTTCGCAATGGAAAGACTATCTCACATCTGAGAAATTCAAAGAAGAATGGAAGAAACTCAAAAAACGACTTCCCAATCCTGAAAGGCCACTCAAGATTGCGTTATTCATTTTCGGTGTGGTGTTCTCTTTTCTTTCGGTTTGGGGCGCTTTCATCGGATATAGACGCGCCTATAGTCGGTTTCTAAGAAGCAAGGATGAGTATCCAAGACTCTACCCCAATCCGCCCATTGTTTATGTATCTATGGCGGTTGGTGCATTGATAGTGCCATTCATTGTCATGTTCTGCTGGACAGGATTGAGGGTTTTCCTGGGACCAACAATCCTAAGAATGGCACAAGAAACACCCTCTCAACTGGCTTGGCTTGCCTTCAATCTTATTGCTATCTGGGCTATGTTGATGCATCACCGTAAATGGGCAAGCGGTATTTCAGACTACATCACAGAAATAACCCGCTATGGAACTGCAAGCTTTGCCACTGATCAAGAGCTTGCCGAATACGATAAAAAGAACCAACGGGGCTTCTTCATCGGTGACAATTACGAATACGGCAAACAAGGGCACTTGTTGACCGTTGCTGGCACGAGAGGCGGCAAAGGGGTCAATATCATTCTGCCCAATCTACTTGGCATGGGTGGCTTTGAAGGTTCTTGGGTGGTGATAGATCCCAAAGGTGAAAACGCTGCTGTCAGTGCGCGCATACAACGCGAGAAAGGCCGCAAAGTGGTTGTCCTCAATCCTTGGGGAATGCTGGACATGGCCTCGGAACAGTATAATCCGCTTGATATGCTGGATTCAGACAATCCGAATGTGATTGACGATGTTCAATTGATAGCTGAAACCATTGTTCCGACTACCTCCAAAGGCGATACCGATCATTTCAATGCACGGGCTCGGACGGTGATTTCAGGATTGCTGCTGCACCTTGTGACAGCAGACAAACACAAGGATGAACGAACATTGGCAACGCTCTGGGAATGGCTGCGCCTTGATACTGAAAAATGGCATGGCTTGTTGGCGGACATGAAAACCAATGGCTCAAAGCATGGTGGTGACGTGTGTGACAAGACAGCCGAAGAAATATTGGCACTCATGCAAAATGGTTCAAGGGAATACGCATCCGTGATGAGTACCGCGCAAAAATGGACGGACTATTTGAAATCACCCGCACTCAGACAATCAATGCAACGGTCTTCTTTCAGTGCTGAAGAATTGACCTCGGGCAATGTGACCTTGTATGTGATTATTCCAGCCGACCGATTAAAAACGCATTACCAATGGCTGCGTCTGGTGGTATCTGCATTGATGCGTTCTGTGATACGAAAACCACAAAAGCGCGTGTGCTTTCTCTTGGATGAATTCTATGCGCTTGGTTACTTGTCCGAAATTGATGTAGCCCTTGGTGCGTATGCTGGCTATGGTGTTTCGGTCTGGGCAATATTGCAAAACCTTGTGCAATTGCGTGACATGTATGAAGGCAATTGGGAAAACTTTATTTCCTCCTGTGCCGTGCGTCACTTCTTCAACCTGAATGACAATACCACACTAGACTATCTGTCCAAGTTGTTCGGGCAAAAGTCAGTACCGACCTATTCCAACAGTCCAACAGGGCCTATGCTCTCAGGGGCAACAGCAAGACCCTTGATCACACCTGACGAACTGAGACGATTCTCAGCGAACAATATCTTTACACTTATTGACCAATGCCCCGTAACGTTCTTTAAGAAGACGCCTTATTACGAAGTTTTAGAAGAGAGGAAGAACTTTGATAAGAATCCTTATGTGAACTAATGGCCCGATTTTAGGCCACCAAGGAAATGAGGTAACATAACAGAACGTTTTGCGTTGAAAGTGTAAGTAATTAGGGGAGAAATGTTGAAAATAATTTGACTTTCTTGGAAGCCTAATCGTAAATTTGTTTTTGTTTGACTAAAATCTCTTTTTAGCGTATGATGAACTATTCAATTCAAAGATCAATCCTGAAAGGAAACGTGATGAATTACTCTTTTGGTGGTGGACACAACGGGTAACTCCTTTGTGATTGAGAAATATTGAAGCCCTATACAGCCCGTTTCGTATAGAGGTATTTTTGCCCTGACTATCTTTCAACTATCTCTGTATGGACATTGAATATCTTGTAATTGTCATTGTTGGCGTAGTAATCATTATTGCTGGAAAATTTCTATCAGGAGCGGATAAATACGAGGTATTTAATATTGGGACCGAGCTTGCTTTGGCTGCTTTAGCAGCCGTAATGATTAGGTTGTACCATATAATAAATCCATCAGAAGATTCAGCGGGTACGATGTTGAATAACCTTGAAAAAACGCACTCGAAACTTTGCGAAGAAACTCATCAGGTAATAAAGAATTTAGATACATGTGGTTCTGGAGCCGAGTGCCATGTGGATTCTACACTGATAAAAATTCAGTGTGATACTTTGTCATCTCATGAAAAACAAATGAACGCGGCATTAGACCAAATTTCCGTTATTCTGAATTCAAACACAGAAACTGGGAAGCTCACTTACTTTTTCCTCATAATTGCAATATTGATTTGTGTGATGGTTATGGTGTGTCAAAAATTGAGACATAGGTGGGGGTTTGATACAATAGCAGGTTGGTCTATGCTTGTCCTAATTGACCTTCTGGGACTCGCTACTCACGTTGGTTTTGCCATATTTGTTGAGGCACATTGACAATCAAAATTTTGAAATATGAGAAATTTGTCTTTAGTCCTATATAGCCTGATTCTTCTTCTGTTTTTGGCAGGTGGCATTTATCTGAGTCAAGGTCAGTATGCGTATGCGGTTTTTTTCTTATTTATGGGATTGGCTTTTTTGATTCTAACTCGATTTTTGAATGTTAAGAATCTCCAAACAAAGAAGGTTGTATATTCTCGATTATTGGCTTCTTCATCTTCTTACTATGTACACTTTGAAGTGATTTCCCATCGGACAAGTCTTGATGTACTGAATTCCGATGGTGATGTAAAGTGTACTCAAGAGATTGAAATCAAAGCACTAACGAATGGTGTAGATAGGTACTGCTTCAGTTACGTTGGCTCACCTTTAGGCAGAATAAATGAAATTACTTGTAAACCAGATGCGAATCCGATTATCAATAATTCGAGTCAATGCACCGAAATTATTATCAAACTCCCTAAGCCTCTAAATACTGACGATGATCCCATAAAAATTGAAATTTCGTTTAAACTCACAGCTGCCTTTATTGAACCTGAAGAATTCTATTTCTATAGAAAGGCATTGAGAGGAAACCCAAGAATTACTTTCGAAATCAACTTTTTGCCTGAGCGATTTCCAACTGAAATTTTATTGTATAAGAGGTCTATAGCCATTGATGCCACGGATATTGAGACCAAAGCCCCCATTTTTGTTCAGTCATACAGTCCTCGCGGTGCTGACATGAAACAAAAATTTAGAATTCAAAATCATGACCCATTGGAATTTGGCGAAACTTTGGAGTTCAGATGGAATTGGTAGAGATGTTTTATGAAGCCCTCTGCGCATGTGCAGCCGCGCTAAGAATCAACTTCTTTTCATTTCTCAAAACTGACAGCCACAAAAGCTATGTTGCATTTTCCCTCTAAGCAGTGCTTAGGGAAGATGTCTGATGGTACTTCTTTAATGGGCTTTAATGACTTTCTGAACACAGCCTAGCACTGCTTAGGGTCGTAACTTGTCATGCCTCACCTCTAACGGATCACGAATTCTCACCAGTTCGAAAACCAGATCGGTTATGCTCCCTTGCATGATCCGAATGATACAAAGCACCTCGGGGGAACAGGCCAAATCCTACTTCGTGGGGGCTCTCTCAAAAGCCGATTACTACCTAGACGACCAAGAACTCAACGGGCAATTCCGCGGGGCTCTTGCGGAGCGTCTTGGGGTGCATGGCATGGCGAACAAAGAAACCTTCTTTGCCTTGTGTGAGAATAGTCATCCAAAGTCTGGGAAACCTTTAACGAAGCGAACCAAAGAAGAAAGGACGGTTGGGTACGACATAAATTTCCATTGCCCGAAATCTGTTTCCATCCTTCATGCACTTTCGAAGGATGATCATCTGTTAAAGGCTTTCGAAAGGAGCGTTCATGAGACCATGCAAGACATCGAAGCCGATGCCATGACACGGGTGCGCAAGGGCGGCCAATACACTGACCGTAAAACAGGCGAATTACTCTATGCCGACTTCATACACCAAACGGCTCGGCCCGTGGATGGGTGCTCCCCTGACCCCCATCTACATGCCCATTGTTTTGTCTTCAATGTCACTTGGGATAATGAAGAAAAGGCATTTAAGGCAGGTCAGTTTCGGGATATCAAACGCGACATGCCCTATTATCAGGCAAGGTTTCATAAGCGGCTTTCGGACCATCTTATGGCTCTTGGGTATCAGGTCAAGCGAACGGACAAGTCATTTGAGGTGGCAGGTGTACCAACACAAGTCATTGATCTGTTTTCTAAACGCACCGATGAGATTGGCCGTGTGGCCAAAGAGAAAGGCATAACTGGGACAAAGGAACTGGCAGAATTAGGAGCCAGGACTCGCTCTAAAAAGCAAAAGGGTTCCACCATGTCGGACCTCAAAACAGAATGGCGAAAACAGATTGCCGAATTAGAGCTGGAATCAGGTGAGGGCGAACAACCGATTCGCTTTTCACCTGACATCACCAAGGCAAAGGTTTCTCCAAGGGATTGCATTGAATATGCCTTGAAACATTCCTTTGAACGGGCTTCTGTGATGCCAGAAAGACGTATCATGGAAACGTGCTATCGTTATGGCATTGGTGACAGCTCCACAAACTTGGAGGCGATTTCAGACGCGTTCAAGAATGACCAATCCATCATCCATGTGAAAGAACGCAATAGAATCTTTTGCACTACTAAGGCCGTTCTAATGGAAGAAAAGCACATGGTAGAGTTGGCAAGAAAAGGTCAAGGCCAAATGCGCCCTCTTTATTCTCAAGCACCAAAGCTGGAGGCATCAGGCCAACAAGCTGCTGCCATTGAACATGTGCTCACCACAACCCATCTTGTGTCAATTATTCGTGGGGCTGCCGGTGCGGGTAAAACCACGCTGATGAAAGAAGCGGTTGAACACATCAAGAGATCGGGAAAGCATGTCACCATCATTGCCCCGACCGCGCAAGCTTCAAGGGGTGTTCTTCGTGATGAAGGTTTTCGAGAAGCTGAAACGGTTGCAAAGTTTCTGCACGACAGAGACGCGCAAGAATCCATTCGCAATCAGGTGCTGTGGGTTGATGAGGCTGGTTTACTTGGTACAAGCGACATGAAAGAACTTCTTTCTATTGCCACTCAAAAAAACGCACGGCTTATCCTTGGTGGTGACACAAGGCAACATGCAAGTGTTGTGCGCGGTGATGCTTTACGAATCCTCAATACCGTGGCTGGCATTCGTTCCGCTGAGGTCACTAAAATCTACCGTCAACGAACCCAAGACTATCGAGAGGCGGTGCAAAAGCTCTCAGAGGGTAATGTGTTGGCCGCCTTTGAAAGACTTGATGACATCGGCTCCATTAAGGCAGTTGATCCCCTCAAACCGAATGAAGTTCTTTTGGAAGATTACATGGATGCTGTGCAAGCTGGTAAGTCAACCTTGATCATATCGCCAACACATCAACAGGGAAAAGAGGTGACGCAAGCGTTGCGTTCCAAACTGCGCGGGTCTGGTAAGATTGGCAAGAAAGAACTTGCGGTCACACGGCTTTCAAATTTGAACTTCACGACTGCGCAAAAGAGTGATGGACGAAGTTTCCACCCTGGTCAATTGTTGCAATTCAATCAGAACTCAACTGGCATCAAGCGTGGCAGTTTGTGGATAGTTGACACTTCCCCTGATGGACAGATTCGCATAAAGAATCGTGACGGTGACACCAAAGAACTGCCGCTTGATAGAGCAAAAGATTTTGATGTCTTTGAGAAATCAGAAATTGGACTATCCAAAGGAGACAAAGTTTCCATCACACGTAATGGGTTTGATCAAGACGAAAAGCGATTGAATAATGGTCAATCGTTGGAGGTGGTTTCGGTGTCAAAAAAAGGCGACATCACGCTAACGAATCCAACCAGCAAAGCCATCTACAAACTGAATAAAGAGTTTGGACACGTGGCTCATGCCTATTGTGTCACCTCACATACCTCGCAGGGCAAAACAGTTGATGAGGTCTTTATCTCGCAACCTAGCGGAACTTTCAGTGCAACCAATGCAAAACAATTCTATGTGTCGGTGTCGCGTGGGCGCGACAAAGCCCATATCTACACGGATGACAAGGTTGGATTATTGGAACACGCCTCTGAAATCGGTAACAGGCAATCAGCGATTGAACTCGTGTCAAGGTTTGATAAACACACGGATCATGTCATTCGATTTGAGCAAGAAAAGTTTGTTACTCCTGAAATTGAAAAAGCACCGATGCACATCATAACTCCATTCTGGGATAAGGACAGAAACCATGAACCCGGACTTTAAATTGAACTACGATCTGATGAAGGATAATGCGGAGTCTGACTCGTCTGATGCAATTGTTGACCCTACAACTGACCTTTACCCTTCGGCTTCAAATACACGCACCCTCTGCCTCGCATGGCCTGATGGCAGACGCATGTTTCTGAATTACGCTTATTTGATTAGTGGGGAATATTCCACTGAGGCCAACACAATCACTTTGATTTTTACAACTCACAATGTTGTAATCCGTGGCAATAAATTGAAGGAATTATTTGAGGCCTTTACTCTTCAAATACCGCAAAGAATAGTCGAGGCCGATCCTCGATATGAGGTAATTGATTATGAATTATTTCATACCATCGCTCAGATTCTTGTTGAGAAATTTTAGGGATGCCAATCTCATTTAAAGACTATCAATAATGGCCTATTCTCATTAGGCCATTAAAACGGTCACAATAATTGAAGAAATCAACCCAGTCGCAAGGCCGATGGCAAATGATATCAGGACTTCCTTTCTCCAGAATTTCTTCTTTCGATTTTTACAACCCTCAAGACTTGGAATGTTGGATTCTACTTCAGTGAGGAGAAAGTAGAACTCAGCAAATAGTTCGGAGAATTCAGTAAGAGATTTATTGTTTCTTTCGGGATCAATGTTCTTATTAACTAAATTCTTAGCAGCCTCACTTCGAAATTCTGTCATTTTGGGCAGAATGACTCGATAGTAATTTGGATAGGCCTCCGAAATAACTTCTGGAGTATACTGAGCCATTATTGATGAGATACTATCACTGGTTTTCATGATATACAATTCATTGGTATCATAGAAAACTCGATACGCATGCTCCTTTGCTTCATTGATTTCATGCTCTAGTCGATCCGAGGATGCAACCGCTCGCATTACATGGTCTAAGCAATTTCTGAATTCATTTATAACTCCAAGTGGGAGCTTTTGATCTGGTTGGTGAGTTTCATAAAACTTGACAATTTTTTTACTTTCCTTGTATATTTCAAGAAGCTCACTAAGGCCGCTAAGCAGCCCTTCAGAATGTGAAGACATTATTATAGAGAAATTAGTTTACTTAGGGAACTGAAGTTTAAAGAAATTATCTCTAATCTCTTTTTCTTCTTTTGGTGAAAGAAACATGCCTTGGGACAAACGAATACTACCTCTAACCTTACTAAAGTCAAAATCAGATATAGTCATTGAATCATTGAATTGATCGAAGTCAACATCCATGATATCTTTTCCGCCTAAGAACTCAGCCATCAACGTCTCAAAGCGTGTTGGTTCAGTTATGTTTGATGTGCTCATTGTCATGGGTTTATAGTATCAAAAAAGGGGCCGCGAATCTAGTGAAATTCTGGTTCCGACTTGAAAAAACATTTGTCTATCGATAGAATTCGACCTGAAACCTATGAATTGCTTTGGCTTGTATCACTAGTCAAGCGTTATGTTTTTCACCAAAGAGCACTCACAACTTCGAACTTAAGACATTGTTTTTCAATATTTTAAGTAGTTGTGACGATTTTTGGTTCATAAAACGCCTTATCCATTCATGTTGAAACCTATTCAACGGGCTTGTGTCATTAAAGTTTTTAGAAACCTCTATCAAGATAGAATTTATATGTCACTCCCCAATCGCCTTTAAGACATCACTCATTTTGATTTCCTGACTGTCGCAGATGCTTTGAAATAATTCCAAAGAAGGATTGTAGCTTTCTTTTCCTATCTGCCGAATCGTTCCTTCGCTGATACCACAGGCCTTTGCAAAGTCACGGCTTGACTTGTACTTCGCTCGAAAGTTTTTATTGATATATCGGCACAACTTGACCCTTAACTCCTCTGGCATGAGACGAAGTTGAAAACAGAGTCAAATAATCATGCGTAATATATTACGCATTTTGCTATGTTTGCCCCAAAATCAAATCCCATGTACAACTCACACAACCCTTATCTGATGATGCTTTCGCGTGGATCGCGCTACAGTATCGCACTACTACTTTTATTTTCAATTTCTTCCATTCACGCTCAAGTCTGGGATGATAGTTTTGCGGATGATGGACGCTTGACTTTATCTGTTTATGAAGAGGATCAACTCCATGCTGCGCGGTTTGTGGATGGAAGACTGATTGTGGCCTATAGCAACGATTACGGTGACGATCCCTTCTTTGTGAGGGCGTATGAAGCGGATGGCTCAGTTGATCTCACATTTCAGCCAATTGGTGTCCTTGGCTTGGATTTGCCGTTCTTGGAAGATGGCGGACTCCTTCTCGCACAAACAGCAACGATTATGAATGATGGCATCTATCTCTCTACTATGTGCAAAGTGACCTCTGATTTTACGACATACGACTATATGGCGCAGGTGCTGAAGTACAATACCAATGGTAGTTTGAATACAAGTTTCGGTGACAATGGTCTGGCAACAGCTATGGTGCTTTCCGATGTGCCAAACATGTTTTGGTCGGGTGGATTTACTGGTTCCTTGGAAGTCAATGACGGAATCATACTACTTGGTAATTCAAATGATACGCTTTGCTTTGTCAAGTTTTTTGACGATGGATCGCTTGACTTTGGATTTGGTGAAAATGGTATTAAAAAACTTGAAAATGATGATCTCGTTTTACCCGAAGAACCTGGAGAATACGGCTTTAGAAAATGGGTCTATTTCAACAATCAGGTTTATTGTCAGTTATCAGTAACCACGCTTGACAATGTGTTGTTCACCGCCCTCATTCGTTTCAACGCAGATGGTTCACAGGATATGAGTTTTGGTAACAACCAAGGCTATGTCGATTTGGTTCCGTATTGTTACTTCGATGGTCAGTATAACTGGAATCTTTCAGTGTTGCAAGCCATCGATGAGTATCTCTATCTCGGTTCACATTTTGAACTCTACAGGTTCAATTCAAACTTCGAACAGGATATGAGTTTCGGTGGCACCGGATTAGGCTATGCGTCCTTGAGCAATGGTGTGGCACTATCCCTGACAAAGGATTCACAAGGACGTTTCTATGTTCCTGGAGTCTATGCAACAGATCCTTCTATCCCGCGTTGTTTGCGCCTACTATCAAACGGTGCGATTGACACAAGTTTTGGTGATGAAGGTTTATTGATATATGAAACGCCTGTGGAAGATGAATCCGTTTGGTTTGAGTTTTGTGAGTTAACTGATGAAGGCGAACCGCTTATCATTGGCATGGCATCAACAGGTTTTGGTGCTGGCAATATTGAATCGGATGCAGTGGTCTTGAAAATTCTGGTGAATGACAATTCAGTTGAAAGCCTTAGAAATAGTGATGGCGTTTTTTTCTACCCAAACCCTGTATCGGATTTTATCACGCTCCCAAATATTGAATCAGGCAACATGATTATCCGTTCACTAGATGGCAAGATTGTGCGGATTGAAAAATTCAGCCAACCAACGCGCAACAGAACTTTGGACGTCTCATCACTACAGCAAGGCACTTATATTCTTGAAGTAGTGGGGGACTCGTGCATCCACAAAACGAAATTCATCAAGCTATAGAGGTATATATATTCAACGAACGAAAAAGAGGCTGTCATTTGACAGCCTCTTTTGTTAGCGAGATAATTTGAGTTGTGTTGTCTCAGCGTGGGATATGTATCGAAGTATCTGATTGTTGAAAGCTATGGAGGTACTCCACCGCCTTCTGCGCATGGCTTGCAGCGGAAAAGATAAAACGTTTATCGTTCTTCAAGACCTGCAACCAGTTTTGGATATAGGCTGCATGGTTTTCTTGCAACCGTGGCTCGAAGTCAAGATCAGCCCCTAAGAAGCATGAGCCAAGTTCAGCGACAAGTTCTTCTTTGGCGTAGCCTTCATCGCCCCATTTCTTGCGCTCAAAATCACGGTCAAGTCGTGTCGGGTGCTTGGACCAATGTGTGAGTTCATGAGCCAATGTGGCGTAGTATCCGAAAACGCTTTCGAAACTTTCGAAAGGTGGCATCTCAATACGGTTGCGGGTCTCATTGTAGCAGGCTTGTGTGCCCGTAATGATTTCAGCTTTGGTGTTGTCAATGAATGTTTCAATGGCCGATAGCTTTTGAAGCGGGTTGCTCTCCTTCTTTTCTGGAAGGTTGTAGAATGAGTCTGACAAGCCTTCAATCTGTGAAGCGTTAAAGACGTAATAGCTTTTTAGAAAAGGGATCGTGCGTGTTTTTGTGTCACCCGATTCATCGGTTTCCTCCTTAGAGAATTTATCAGCGTAAACAACCTGCGTGGCCTTTTCGCCTTTGCGAATATTTGCCTTCATTGCAAGGGCTTGTCGAAAGGTCATCCAATAGGGCGATTGGTAGCCTCTCTCAGCGGCTGTTGACCACAAAACCAAAATATTGACGCCTGTGTAAGGTTGATCATTCCAGCGCATGGGACGCATAACATTATGTGCCATATGTTCGGAACTCCAAGGCTTGCGCCACGTCAACTGTCCCTTCTCTAAATCGTTGATGATTTTATTGGTAATGGTCTCGTAAATATCAGTCTTTGGTTTTGCAGTTGTTTCAGTCATGTTGTACTCCACTGGTTAGTTGAATTACCCTTTCGGGCGAGGCCTCACTCAAAGCCGCAGCAATGGGTGCAGAGTCCATAAGAAAATTGGGGGCGACCTTTAGGGGGAACCGATTTTATTGTTGACGCTGTAAGAACCCTGATGTGGCAGGAGGCATCACGCTGCTCGAACGGGTAATCAAACCGTTTCAACAATGAAAGTGCTGCCATTTCGACATAGGATCTAACCCAAAAATCAAACGCCTTATGACGATTGGCTTTTCTCACTGGCTGGCATTGCAATGGAGTTTGAAACCTCGTTGCCGAACACATCCCAACCCTTGAAACGTTTTGGATTGTCTGTCTCATGTCGCGCGAATAATTCAACCCTTGGTTTGTCACCCATCAAATCCACAATGAGGTTTCGGATGGCATCAGGTTTTTGACTGTGGCGTTTGCGTGTCGCAATCACCAATTGTTTGATGTCTTTTCGAATACGCTTTGGCTTGCCTTTTGTCGCAAGCAATACCGATTCAACATTGCCCATTGTCCAACCACCAAGATTGTAAACGAGGTTGCCCTTGTTAGAAGTCTTGCTCCAAGAAAACGCCACGGTTTTGTATGTGAATCCCCACGCCTTGATCACTTCAAATGCCTCTGGCAAAAGGGGATTGGTTGCCCACAAAAAGAGAACGCAATTCTTATCTGCAATTTGTTTGATGGGTAGGTTCTTGATCCAGTCTAAGGTTTGTGTTTCGTAGTGCGCATTAGCGGACAAACGATAACCTCCCATCGTGTCCTTGTAACTCCAAGGTGGATCGGCATAGATGATTTGATATTTCTTGTCGGATTCGTTTTGTTTGAATTCTGTCAATGTCAATTCCCTTCATGTCTAGTTGGATTGTGGGGTGATGGTCAAAGCAGTTTTGCGAGTTGCCACATGCCACTCATTCACATCCTTGTGTGACTGGTAGGCTTTGTTCATGGGGCGGTGTGATAACCCTTCTTCGGTTTGAGCGAACTCAGCAAAAGTCTGTGTAGCCTTTAATCCGGCCTTGTCATTATCCATCCATGTAAAGAGTTTTTGATAGCCATAGCCTTTGATATAAGGCAAGGCTTTGGGCAAGTTCGACAATGAATTCAGTACGATGCAGTCACCCTTTAGCCGTTCTTTTTTGTTTCGTTCAGCCACCGACAAAAAATCCATAAAGCCTTCAAAAATGTGAACACTTTGCGGCTTTGGAACTGTCCCTCGGATAAACGAGATGGTCTTTGGGGCAAAGCATCCTTTGTAGGATGGGTTGCGCAATTCATAGCCCTCATCTTCATTGATAAAGCCAAGTGCTCTAATGATGCGGTTCGTTTCCAAGTTTTTAATCGAAACTTGTTTCAGGTAAAGATTTGCAAGTCCCAAAGAGATGCCGCGTGAGTCAAGGTAGTTGAGCAAAGCGCGGTGCTTTAGTGTACCGATAGATTGGAGCTTAATGGAAGGTAGCTTAGGCTCTGGCTTGACAGGCTTAAACTTGACCTGTTGTGGCAATGCCATCATATTGTTGAGCCAACGCAAGGCATCGGGTCGTGTATTATCTGTGCCTTGTGATGCAAGGTATTCACACACTAGTTCGATAACACCTCCACCTCTGCCCAGCCCGAAATCATGCCAGATGTTTTTATCCAAATTCACCTGAAGGCTGGGGGTCTTTTCTTCACGAAAAGGTGAGAAATAGAACACTTCTCGGTTTTTTTGTTTACCGCGTTTGGCTTGCATTTGTTGCAGCACGGCTTCAAGCAGAAGTTGTTTGGCTTCATCGAAATTCATTTAGTTTACTCCACAAAAAAGGAAATAGAAAATCCGTCACCGCATCGTTCAACGCGCGTGTCAGGACAACCAGATTTTTTTAGAAAAGGAAAAAGACTATTGCAGTTGGCTATTGAGGAAACTGTCTAAGTCTTCCTTGCGATAGCGAACATTCCGTCCGACTTTGATAGGGTGAAGATTGTATCGCTTGGTGCTATCCCACACCGCCAAAGTACCAGGCGACATGTTGAGATATTCGGCAGCGGATTTTCGATCAAGTAAAGGCTCGTAAGGTTTCTTAACGCTCATGCAATGCTCCATTCTGGTGAATTGTTTTTGTTTGTGTCTGATTGCGCAGAATCAGAATGGTTGGCGTTGTATCTTGTCACATCGTTATTCGTCAAGCAAAAAACACTTTTGATACGTTTATTAAAGTCCATTAATGAAGAGCTAAGTCAAAGAAACATACATGAGTAACGAATAGGCAGTTTATTTCAGGATCAAAAGCCCGAATCAGTCAAAAATTTAGGCTCATGTTTCACTTGTCAGCGAATCGGTCTGAGATGGCGTTTCTTCAATTCGCTTTTCCATCTTTGAAAAATCTGGTGGAAATTCTTTTGCCGTCAATTGAAAATACTGTTCCAATCCTGATTTCATTTCATCTAAATCGGAAGCAACAATGATTGACGAATTAGCTCTTTCAAGGGCACTTGTTGAAATAGACAACGGCACATTCGTGATATAGAGATAGCGTTTGCTATCCCCCTTTTCAGAAATGCGTTCACCCTTCTTCTTGAAATATTCAGGAATGAATTCGATTCTCAAATCATCCGCTTTCACGTATTCAAATCGTATGGTCACGCTCTGTGCAAAGCCACCATACTCATGTTTTGAGTTGAGTTCTATTCTATTGGGATAAAACTTAGGCTCAATCAAATGGGCGTATCCCTTTATCTCAACTAAGGCCATCTTTATTTTCTCATGGAACGCATGTCGTCTTATTTCATGCAAGATTTGAGTGAAGGAATCATTGATATAACTGACAGCGCGTTGGAAAACGAGATATGAAGCAAGCAAGTTTATTCCAACTAACCACCAAATGATTGACCCTGCAATTGACAATTCGACATCACCAGACATCAAAATCCAAATCGAGCTTACCACATAGATTTCAAAATAGACATCAAAGCGAAAATCAGACATATCAACTTCGCCTTCATCTTGTTGGGACTCTAAAAATCCTTCCATCCAAAGTATGGAGTAGTGAATATGCTTTTTTTCCTTTGGTTTTGAGATGAGCCATTCAATGACTTTCAGCAATGCTTGAATCTCTTCTTTGGGATTGTACAAACTGGAAATCTTCTTAATGGTCAATCGAATAATTGTCTCACAAAGAAGTGACCATAGGAGAAACCAAGTGATGACAAAGAACAATACCGAAATCACAATTTGTGACACATTCATAGTGATCCAATGGTCAACCTGAACCATCTCTACAAAAGGAACTACCGAAGGTGATACAACAGAAAAAATCGAATAGGTGATAACAAGCTTAATGAAAAGAATGATCATCTTCTCAATTCGATGTGGCTCTTCAATGAGTAATTTGATGATCTCGTTCATTGACTATGGATGGCGATGTAAGTGTCCTGTTGCATAAGACTTGGCTGCATTTTCACTTCGAATTTGATTGTTCATCTGAATCAATTAAAGATTCTATACCATGCTTTACAACACAGCCGACAAGGAAAGTGAGTATCACTTTTAGAGCCATTTGAAGATGTGGAGGCACGTGTCTATCTGCGAACTGAATGATCTTTTCCTGTGATACTTTGATGGCATTGTCAAGAGGCGTTAAGAACTCATAGACTGCGCTTTTTATTTGGGCGGTCTCAGCGTCATTCATCGGAGGCACTGCATCTACAGGAGCTTCAACGCCCAACTGAATATAGCTTTCCATCAATTCATCATCACTGATTTCTCTATCAGGAATGTTTGGCAAATTCAAACCAATACTGCAACTCAAAGCGATGTCATGCAATTTTCTCACATACTCAACCAAAGGAGCACTATAAGTTTCAATGGTGGGGATTGGGCTTTGAAACATGGAAGTATCAAATGGACTGGTCGGTTTTAGAATGTGGTCAAACTGCGAATTGAACCGCTGAATATTTTTTAGTGGCGTAGGAATGATCTTATCGAACATTTTTTGTTGTTTGCGAATGACCTCCGTGAGGGCGTTTTCTCCCAATATGCTTGACATGCTTTAATCTGTATTTATGAGACACAAAGCACGTTTCAAACACGGACGAATTCGCGATATTTTGTGAACAAAACGAAGTTCACATGACGGGATCGAACATGGCAGAAGTGGCTTTTTCTATAGACGCTCGAACAGGGTCAAGATGTAATCGCGCATAGACTTGAGTGGATTGGCTAGAACGATGTCCAAGGCTCTTACCTATGATGGTGAGGCTGGCGCCCGTGATGGCTTGATAGCTGCCAAATGTTCTGCGTATATCATGAATACGTATGTCAGTCATGCAGGGCGGCAAAATGATTTTTTCATGCTGTGCTTGTCGTTGCAATTCCGTCACCTGAATGATTTCCGTTTGACCATTATTCTGCTTTGATTTCACCCAAGAACCCACTTTATCGCAGTCTGCCCAAGCGTACAATGTTGCTCTGGCTATAATGTGTTTCCATGCGGCTCTTGGGCACTTCATGTGAATGTTGCGATCACGACAACTGGAAAACACCCATGCGCTTTCTGAATTCTCGTAACGGTCTTTCAATAATGTCATCGCCTCTGGCACAAGCGGTATAGCTAGTGGATCACCATTCTTTGTTTCTTCGATATGCCATTCGCTTTCATGCCAAAGAATGTCTTTCCATTGCATGGTCAACATATTGGTCTTGCGTGTGCCTGTGTACAAAAGAAGTTTGAAGTAGTCATGCACGTTATCGTCATGCTCATCAGTCAATGCCTGAATGAAATAGGGCATTTCATGTGGGCGAATAAAGCGGTCACGGCTTTGCTCTTTGAACTTTTTAATACCTGCAGTCGGGTTGGAGCCTGACCAACCCCATTCAATCGCTTTATTGTATATCGCTCTTATACGCTGAAGGATGCGGTTGGCTTGATAGCGTCCGTTGTTGCGTCCTATCTGTTCATGCAAACGCTGAATTTCTGGTTTGGTAATGTCTGCAAGTCTTCGTCTGAACCAGTGGGATAGATACTTGTCTATATCACGTTTATCGTCTTTCCAAGTCTTCTTATTGACCTTGCTGTATCGTTCAAAATACTCTTGGAAATGATTACCGAAAGTCAAATTCTTGCGGTCTTGATTACGCTGTTCAGCTTTGGGGTCTTTACGATCTGCAACGGTGCTGCAATAGAGCAATGCTTTCTTTCTTGCCTGTTCGATAGTCATGACTGGGAAACGTCCAAGTACAAGCCTTTCATCACGCCCTAGCACTCGTTTACGCACAAAGAAGGTTTTCACCCCCTTAGTGGTCACATACAGACTTAGAAACGGGCTGTTCCTATCCTTATAGATAGCAATCCCTTTATCAGAGTTCGGTAATTTTTCAAGCGCAGCAACTGTAAATCCAATGAATACACGAGCCATTTAGACCCTCTCTTTCTTGCACACTAAAGGTTGAAAGTCGAATGACGCAAGCAAGTAGTGTACGTTCTCATATCCGCACCATTGCCGCAGTCTCGGTGTAAAACCATTACCACAGGTAAAGGTCACAGCCCTGATAAAGCTTTGAAAATTATAGATTGTGCTATTCAGTGCAATACGGTATAAACCGTCTATATCTGGCCTTGTGGGAGAGTGATTAAACATTTCAGTTTCTTCTTTTATAAATGAGTTCAATTGGTTACAGTGTGTGTGGCGGTTGGGCTGAAACTTGATTGCCGCAGCGTTGCCGCACTTCGACCGATCCACCTCTCTATACTATCCCATTACTCTGAATTAGTCAAGCAATACAGATGGCCACGCAATCAATTCACTTGAGGGGGTTATAGGTGCATTGAATTTGAACAAAACAGAATGCATTGTTAAAGATTGACTCTATGGTGCGTGTTTGAGCTTCATCCCACAATTTGGCCAATTGATTTGGTTCTTGGGCGCTGGAGTGTCAACGACAACAGCAATGCCATCAGCTCGATACTGGGTCACTCGAATACCAAGACCGCGGAGAGTTTACCTCAAGGGTTTGCCCTAATCAATTTCGGGCTGCTGCCACACCTTGCGATTAGACAAACTTACAGGGTATAGCTGCATGTTAGCCCTTCGGAGGGTATGGATCGTTTCCATACGTCCACTCGGTTCTGAATTTACTATCAACACCCTGAACCAGGACTTGAGCATCATGTCCTTTATTACCAGCTTCATGGGCTGTATTCACAGCAGTAGTAATTGCATCCTTTTGAGTTTTATAAGGTCCAAAGTGTTTGCCTTCAAAACTAATCTTCCATTCGTTATTGTGGTTTACCACAATGTATTGTAATCTAGCCATGTTGTTCTCCTTTATTTATTTCAAACAATTTGTAATTTACTGAGTAGTTCTACGCCTCATCATCATAGTAGAATTTGTAATATTTTCTACCATGCTCGTCCACACCCTGTTCAATTCGCTCTCGATCTCCGTGAATGTAAATGTGAAAATTCTTATCAAGCTTGAGAACACTTTTCAAATGCCGAGCTTGCTTCTTTATAGCGGATTTCGAGACTGTGATTTCAGAAGGCAGATCATTTGCGCTTTCGGAGATGTACGTTGATTGAAATCTAGAAAATTCATTCTGGATAGCGGAATCCTGAAAAACCGTTTTTGTGAATTCCTGAACGCTCACGCTTTCTGAAGCCGAAAGCAATTCGACTGACCTATTAAGAAGATTTATCTGATCAATCTTTGGAATGTTCATTTCATCAACTATGAAATTTTTACACATACCAATGAGCTGATCCGTTTGGGAGTAGCTATCATTTGTTGGCTTAATGGAGAGGAAATCAGATTTCCAGTAGTCTGCATCGAGTCCATTGTGTTCATATGAGAGAACTTTGAATCCGTCCTTATATCCGGTATTGAAAACCAAACACGCCTTGTCAATCTTGTATTGCCCAATACCCTTATCAAGTTCGACAGATATTGATCCGCGATTTTGTCTCAACTTAAAAAAATTCTGTTTTTTCTCTGATTTATAAATTCCAACAGCTGAAACTATCTTTTTGTCAATTTCAATACCGTCAAAGAAGGCTATCAGAAGCTCTCCATCTTTAATCGCATGGTGTCTTGTTGAGGCGTAGAGGTGTTTTGCAATATTGGCTGAATTCAAGATGAAATTCTCATCCTCAAAAATGTTATCTGTACTCACAAACACCTCATTCATTTTTAAGTCAATGTCGTGAGTGAAGTGATGAAAGTCTTCGCGATTTGCAAATGGCTTTATAAAATGCTTTGTAAGTTCTTTGATTGCCTTTTCATCTAGCTCCATTTCCTCAAGAGAGGTAAACAGTTTTCCGCCATTATTTCTGTTCTCAACACCATGTGCGATAACATTCAAGATTTGAGTCTCAACAAAATTGATCATATGCCTTGGTTTTTCTTGAACTCTCCTGCTAAGTATGCGAAGTAACTCGATACAGCGAAGAGTGTTATTGTAAAAAATGTAAGCAACAAATAGAACACGATAAATCTATGTGCTACAAGGAAAACAGCATGAATGGCCAACTTAATTTCCTCCCAGCCTGTTTGATCCGCTATTCGCAGAGAGCTTAGGTCAGTTTCAAAATCAGAAATAAGCATACTACCCATCAAAAGGACAATCAAAATAATTGCCTTTAATATTGAATAGGCTGTGAGGCCGTTGAATTGCTTGATATAGTTCAGAACTTGTATTTGACGAACCTTTGCATCATGCGTCACTTCTGATGACTCGGAAATCAATGTTTGTCCCTTATCGTACAAGTTAATCACAATGCTTGTGAAAAGCCCAATGAAAATTCCTAGGAAACTAATGGTGTAGCCTGCAAAATCCTCTGAAAAGCCCTTTGGTATGAGGTATACAAGCGCAGCGGAAATGACAGCGGATAATTTCTGTGTTTGAGTAAACCGTTTTTTGGTGATACTTTTTCCATTAATGTCGTGCTTTTGCATGCGGCGACCCTCTTGGAAAACGGAACCAACGAATTCCTTAAAGCTCTTGAACTGCATTACTTGGATCTATTTCGTTTGAAAGGTCTTTGAGTAACTGACGGCAATAGCTTTCAATACGGCCAAAATCAGGCGTTCCATCATCTGCAACTTTTATCCCCTGATCGTCCAGATAGATTACTGGTTGGACTTCCATGTCGTCCAAAACAATTGGATGTTCTCTACCGTGATTTTCAATTTTAACCACTTTTCTATTGAAAGAATTTAGAGTTTTTTCTTTTTTCCCAAATGAAAATTTACCAGAAAACATATCAGATACTGCTTTCCCCCAATCCTTGGATTCTGACTTCTTTTTGCTCTTGTCTGTGATTTCAATTTTTACTGAAAGTTCAAAATCTTTACCCTTAATTTGACCTTGGAAAGTAGGATCAACGTGCCAATCAGTTGTAAAAATCACTTTCTTCAGAACTGCCCCATCTAAATATTCATCTTTAATTTTTTTCGGGACAAAAATCTCAACTTCACACTTTATATCCTTACCGTATGAAAAGTATTTTTGTATATACTTTTTAAAGACATCTGATATTTTGACTTCACTATAGCTCTGAATGAAAAGGTATCCATATGAGCTATCAAGCGGTGTATAGATCAAAAAATAATAGCGATCATTGACGATATTGTCGGTATGGATTGGGCTCTTTTCAGTGGTGCTGAGTATTTTACCCAACGATCTTTTTAAGCCATACTTACCGCCCTCAAGAAGTCCATCCAAAATCATTACTGAACTTATTGGGCTGCATATTTTTGACGTTTTTTTTCCTTTGTCTTCATCATAAGCAAGCGTAAAGCCTTTCTTTTTTGCCTTGCTTTCGGTGTATGAATCTTTGTTTATTTTCTTGACAAAGTCACCATGATAGACCTTAAAAATGTCTTCTTGAGCTATCGTCCCTTTGATTTTCGAGTAATCGAGCTTGCTTCGAAATAGATTCCGAAAGGTTTCTGAACCTCCTTCTTCTTTTTTGATCAGGCGTAATTTGTAGATTTCAAGCTTCGGGCGATGAGACATAGGTTTAGTATTTCATTTAGAATTTTCGCCACCCACAAATAATGCCATCCAGATTCTTAAAATAAACATCACAGAAATGTCATGTTCAATTGCTATAATTGGTCGTGACTCCTGCCTAAATGACAGACGTTCAATGTGATAATTCAGAACCTCCTACGCTTGTCTTGATTTATAAAGCGGATATCTTCGAGAATAATGCAAAAATGATAATCGAAGATCCTATGAAATAGGCACATGACTTCTTCTGTATCAGTGATTCAATAAAGACATGACTTGCGCTTCAATTTCTTCCAAGCTTTCGGTGACGTAGTGAATGCCGTTTGAAGTTCTAATAAATGTCAGTGTTCCTCCATCCATCGAAACGATATCTGATACGGGGATCAAGATGTGAGTTTTCTGTCCTTTATGCGCTTTGGTAACGCTTATACTATTCCTTTCCATTGTCGCTGCGATAATAGCTGCTTGAACATCTTGTTGTGCAAGCCCATGAATAGGAGTTGGCATTTCTTTCAGTTCAATTAGTGACTAGCATAAATTGTCACGCCATCTAATCTCGAATCAAATTTCAGTTTGATATCATCAGGAATTCCGAATGCAAAGGGAACAGTGAGATTACCACTGACTAGTCTCGTATGTGGCTGCTGCTTCGTTCCTATTTCCAACGATAGCGGTTCAATAGAGCGTATCAATTTTTCAATGCTGTGAGATGTGTAGTTGCTTCCATCAGGAGCAAGGTTTCGACTTTGATCAAGTAAACGATCCGTAAACCAGCCTCCTTTGCCCGTATCCCTTGCAGCACTTCCAATCCCTGTTGCATAGGCAATAGTCACACCCTTGTCACTGGCGTCAATGTGCTGATCCAAAAGCACTCGTGTCGGCAGGCCTTCAAACAACTCCACTATATCCCCATAGGGGACATATCCCTTAAGTGTTGGTGATGGCGCAAATTCTCGACAAGCATCCTGAATGATAAGTTGTCGCGGGTTGTGCTTTGAAATAAGAAGTTCTTCTGAAATTTCACCATCTGCCACACACAAATATTGGGTGCCATTTTGCATGTACCCATGACCTGAAAAATAAATGATCAAATAGTCCGACCGTACCAAGCCCATCACTTCGGACAATCTTGCTTTCGATGGGTTCCAAAGTCGATAGGTTTCATGTCTTGACCATAAACCACCCTCAGCGGATTGCAGAAAATTAGCCAGATTCAAAAGATCATGGCTCACACCATACAGGTAGTTTTCATTTTCACCTGGACACCCAATAAGTATTGCCTCCCTGACAGGATTGGCAGATCGCCTCTTCATAGATAGTCAATTTCTGAATTCTGCCGTTGTCGAAAACAATACCAAATTATCTGCTTCGTTCGAACCTCAGTAAGGTTGTTTACCTGAATGATACTGACGTTTCCCATTCTTAACGAAGTGCATTTTCTCACCTGAATCACGAATTCTTTGGTGCTATGTCGGACTCATTCGAACAGGCGAGGCACAATGAACGATTCCATACTTCCCAATCTATTTGCAGTTACCGAAGTTGAACTCACCTACAGAAATAAAATCCGTGCTACTGATCGTCCCAAGATCACAAAATCATCCGATGCCTATGACTTATTCATGCGCGTTTGGGATATGAATAAAATTCAACTTTTGGAACAGTTTAAAATTATGCTTCTTGATAGAGGCAATGCCTGTATGGGTATTTCGAATGTGGCAACTGGCGGAGTCTCTGCTTGTGTGGTTGATCCGAAAATTGTTTTCTCAACCGCACTAAAGGCAAGAGCAAGTGGGCTGGTCTTGGCTCATAACCATCCTTCAGGAAATCTCAAACCAAGTATTGAAGACAAAGCCCTTACGAAAAAATTTATGGAGGCTGGTAAGCTGCTTGATATCGCTATTCTGGATCATGTCATTGTTACCCCTCATTCCTTTTATTCAATGGCTGATGATGGTTTGATGTTATAAAATTGACTTCACGTGTTGATCAATGGACGAAATTTTCGCTTTGGTGAATAACATTTTGACATGTGATGAATTCGATGATTTAAGTTTGACTTGGTCTTTAATGTTATTCACGCCAATAGCAATAAAGACTCTGCCTCAAAAATTAAAATGAAAAATAAAAACAACAACAACAACTGACTAAAACTGTATGACCATCACTCAACCACTCGCATAGTGTGCTTTAGCAGACACACTATGTAACTGAGACATTGCGCCACAGGTGGCGCAGCCTCGCAGGTCGCCTCATCTGCATTTCGTTTTTTCCAAATAACTAAATACAAAAAACAAATGCGAAACAAATTCTACATGTTTTTAGCAGCCCTACTATTGGTCGCTACAACTTCTAATGCCCAACAACAAACCGCCATCTTTCTTGAAAGTAGAACACCAACAGGGGTGCAAGAATCCTTCTACAAACAAGTATCAGAGCGGAATTTGGTTGATGATCACATTTATACATGTGGGGCTACCTACAATAATTCGGGCACGTATGACATCTTGCTTTCGAAGTACACCTTGAGCAACGTATTGGTGTGGACTGAGACCTATTCAGGCAGTGGCAATTATTCGGATTACGCAACCGACCTTGCATTTGATAGTGATGGAAACATAATCGTAGTAGGAGCTATTGGTATAAGCACTTACAATTATGATTGTGTCACGCTGAAATACGACACCGATGGCGACCTTGTGTATAGCACAACTTACGCAGGCAGCGCGGGTGGTTTGGACGGACTTACTTGCGTTGTTGTTGATGCAAACGACAATGTATATGTGAGCGGTGGAACGTATTACGGCACATCGCAACTCACCAATATGTTGCTCATCAAATACGACACAAGCCTCACGCAGCTTTGGTTGAACACGTACAATAATAGCACCTACAACCTCCAAGAATCAAGTTTCAGAATATTGCTCAGTGGTGCGTATGTCAATTGTTATGGTGCTTTGCAAACGCAGGCCAATCCTGTGGTTTGGAAATTGTGCAATGCACAATATCTACAATCAAACGGCACATTAAATGGTTCAAGCACCAGCAATGGTGATGATGAAGATTTTGCGGAAATAAAGGATGTAATCATTGAGAGCAATTACTTCGTAACCGCATGTGGTTATCAAAACGTAAGCGGGCAAGGCCGCAACTTAAAGGTGACCAAATTCAACCAAACACTCACCAGTATTTGGAACTATAGCTACAACAACGCAAGCAACGGAAATGACATTGCCAACAGCATTGAGCTAAACGGTAGCCTCTATGTCGGAGGCTCTACAACCCTTGCTGATGGCTCCACGGACTTCTTCACCTGCAAGCTGAACTACGGCAATGGCAACGTGAGTTGGACAAATATCTTTGACGGTGGCACAGGTGAAAATGATGAAGTGATAGACCTAGCCACAGATGGCACTGGTCAACTTTACCTCTGTGGTAATTCATACAAAGTGGGCAACAGCGACTACTACGTTGCAAAGTTGAAAAACACTACGGGTGCGTTACTTGCCAGCAACAGATTCAATGGTGCATACAATCTGAACGATGTGGTAAGCAACATGGTAGTTACATCCACAGGCGATATTTATGTGGCAGGGCAAGAGGGTGTCACTAGCAACACGGGGCCTACTTACAAATATGCGCTTACGAAGTGGAGTGAGAAGACGGTGTGGGTGCCGTTGCCAAGTAATGGATACTCATCGAGTGGCGGCTACATCACCAACAAAGAACAACTGCGAAATGAAGACGGATCGGGTAATGAAACAGTGAAGTTTTACAATCAAAATCACAGAGTAGCAACCTATGTGAATGACACACTTGTGGCTTATCAACTTGTGCAAGCGATGGACTCAACAGACCAAGACACAACGTTTCGCGTGGACATGAAATTCACAAAAGGCTCACCTAATGCTAAAGTGTTTCCATTCTCTGAGCGAAAGGAATATCACAACTATTACTTAGGCCACATGAGCGGTGCAAGTGAACGCACAGCAATAGTGAATGATGTGATAAAGAGTGGTGTGTACACCAACACAGATGTTGTTTACACACATTCGCCTTCGGGTTTCAGACATCTAATTGTTGCACGCAGTGGATCTCCTACTTCAGATTTTGAGATGACTTTCAATGGTCAAAGTTCTTTGTCAGTTGATGGCAGTGGTAAGTTGGTTATTGCTACAAGCATTGGCAATATCATTTTCACTAAGGCGAAGGCGTACACGATGCATAATACAACGGGGGTGTTGACTTTGCTTGGGTGGCAGCCTTCGTATAGCATTAGTGGAAGTGCTGTTTCGTTTACGAGCTTTGGGTCTTGGAGTGGGACATTGGTGCTGGAGTATGGTGAGGTTGCGGGAAGCTCTGTGCGGTCAGTTCAAGATCAGAATCTTGATTGGAGTACTATGTTTGGTGGCTCATCAGATGACATTTTTATTAATGTGGATTCAAATACCAACAATGATGTCTTTGCTATCGGGCATTCTAAAACCCCAATCATAAATAATATAGGCCAAATTATTACAAGCTATGTGGCTAACCAAGATGCAATCATTGTAAAATTCAATGCACAGTGTGAGGCCGAATTTTTAGTTTATTACGGAGGAAGCGACATTGAAATAGTAAGGGGATTGGATGTTTCCGACAATAATGGTGATATATATATGGTCGGCACAACTGGAAGTACTGACCTGTTGGACGCAAGCAACCTGACAATGGAGGACAACTCTCTCAACGGAATTACGGATGGGTTCTATAGTAAGTTTAATTCAAATGGAGCACTGACACAGCATACATATGTTGGTGGTGATGGCTGGGAACATTGCTCAGCGGTCACTCACATTTTTTTTGAACCCACACTAACTGATATTGTGTACTATTCAGGTTACACTAGCGAAGGAGCAGGTTGGGCAACAATGATTGAGCAAACAAACTCAACCACTTTTTCATATGCTGGTGGAACGGATGGCTTCATTTTCAAACGAAGTGGAGAGTCTCAAGAAATTATATGGAGTACATTTTTTGGAAGTGGATCAAATGAGAGAATATTTTCAATGGCTCTTTTAAGAGGCTCTCCAATAATTGTAGGTGTTACTTCTGCAACAGAATATTCCGAAGACCTTTGCACAGAACCGACAGATAATCTGTTTCCCTCATGTTCAAATAATAGTTGGACTCATGACTTTATTAACAACAATGGCACAACTGGGACAAATAGTTTTATCGCATATTTTGGAGATAATGGTTCAATAGCTACCGATGCATATGATGAACTCCAATGGAGTACATATCTATGCTCCTTTCCTGAACTAATGGAGCCTTTAAACTGGATGGATGTATGCGTTTCAGGTGAAGGATGGCTAAGCGCAGATGAAGCAAAAGTTTATGTTACTGGACAAGTACAATTACCTCCCAATGAAGAAGATTTTGATTTTCCATTTGTGCAATCAGGTTGGCACCAATCATCGCCTGGCGGAGGAGGGTCTGATGGATTCCTCCTTGGATTCAACTCGTTTGACAACACCTTTACACAATTTAGGGGTACAGTCTTTGGCAGTGAGGCTCAAGAAGGTGGGTTTGGTATTGATGTGACCGAAGACGGCATAGTTTTTATTTGCGGCCAATCGTTTATAGACGAGCTACAGAGCGAAATAGCATGGTGTTCAAATCCTACCAATAGTGCTTTTCCCATGTGCGATGGGGAAGGTCTTTTCTACATTGAAGACAATAATGCGCCCTCAGAACCGCGAGCATTCATTGCAGCTTTTTTAGATAATGGTGAAATGTTATGGAGCACAGCGTACGGGGCGGGCAATCAAAATACTGCTTTTGCTGTAACAACGAATGATAGTAAAGTATGGATTGTTGGCCGATCCAATGCACAATGGACACCTGAAGAGTTTATTGCAGGAGATGGAAGTGATTATTTTAGAAATGTCATTGCAGGTGATGTCAACATTGGTCAGGAGGCAACGATCGCACGTTTTGATATTCCCTCAATTGTTTCTATTCAGGAATTAACTAATGAGCCCGCAAGTGAAATATTAATATACCCAAACCCCACCAACGGAATTACCACCGTAGCATGGAACAAAACATATTGGAGCGATTCTGTGCAACTACGATTGTTTGACTCTTTAGGACAAGTCATTTTTGAAATAGCCGTTTCGCATCAGGCCTTCTATTCCTTAGATTTGTCGTTGATGGCCGCTGGCGTCTATACTGTTCAAATCAGCGGTTCTGGTTTACTTACTCAATCATCGCTAGTTAAATTTTAGGCATAAAAAAAGTAAAGGCAAGCAACGCGTTGCTTGCCTTTACAAATTTTCCAACAAAAATGAAAAGCAAGTTGATAACAATAAGTTACCTACTGATACAGCCCTATTTGATATGTGCTCAATGGAGTTTTGTCGGGCCAAATCCAATAGAAGGTTTGTCATACTCTGGTTTGTCATTTATCAACGACAGCACTGGGTTTACAACGACCGTAAATGTTTTAAGCTGGCCAACTGTTACTACCGAAATTTTAAAAACTGTCGATTTTGGAGAGACTTGGGAAGTTGTTTACACACACTCCGTTTCTGATGACAATACCCCTGAACAACTAACTGATGTTTTTTTTATCAACGCTCAAATTGGCTGGGCATGCGGACTAAATCTACCCTATATACTAAAGACAATTGACGGTGGAGAAACTTGGAATCAATATTCTTTGTGGAGTGAGGCCAATTTCAACGTATTAAAGTTCTACGATGAAAATTTTGGAATTGCCTTGAACGGTGGTGATGCCATATATACAACGGATGGTGGACAAAACTGGGTATTAAAAGATTCACTGATCGGATATGATGTCTCATTTATTGATGAATGCGATTATATTATTGTCAATGGAAACAATATCAAGAAAAATTTTGATTGTATTCTTGAATATCAGATTTTCCCAACTTCTGAGGATGGTGGCAATCCAGAAAGAACAGGGTATTCAGTTCACGTCATAAACCAAAATAATTGGACTTTAGGAGCACTTGGCCTGTCCGGATTTTCTAGTTTTTCTTCTATTATTACAACAAATAATGCAGGAGAGACATTTAGTTATATTGATTTTCCTTTCGGTGCTGGTATAAAATGTTTTGAATTCAGAAATAGCATGCTTGGATTCGCATCAATTCTGAATCCGGGCACAATGCCATGTGGAATAGTCAAAACCGAAAATGGCGGGGTTACGTGGCACTGTCAAGAAACTCCTATCTATAACGACACTTTTTATTACTCTTTTAACGACATTGCTTACCCCTCAGAATCGGTTTGTTATGGTGTTACTACAAGCAGAATTTTTCGCACCACTAATGGTGGTGGGGAGCTTGGTCAAGAGTGGACTGGACTTAAAGAATCAATAGCTGAACAGGATAATGTGTCTGTCTATCCGAATCCAACAAACGACCTCCTTTCCATTTCTGGCCTTTCATTGCCTATCAGCACAATCATCAAAATCACTGACACCACAGGCCGCCTTGTAATGAGTGAATACAACAAACAACAGATAGATGTTGGGCATCTGATAAGTGGGATTTATTTCATTGAAGTGAGTACTGAGGAGAGCAGAGCGGTGCTGAGGTTTGTGAAGGAATAATACTAGAATCCTATAACGGCATTCAAAGCATCATCCGCATCCTTGTGTATGAAATTGGCTTGATAGCCGATGGTTGTGGTTATGGACGAATGGCGATAGAGTTTTTGCAGCATTTGAATTGGTATTCTTTCTCCTGAAATATTACCGAATGTGTGCCGTGCGATGTGCATTGTGATTTTCTTGTCAATATCAGCCGCTTTTCTTACTTCACGCAACGCTTCGTTCAAAGTGTAGTTCGCATTGCGTATTTTGCGTTGCACGTTGTACGGGTCGCTTAAGTCTGCAAGCATTTTTAGATCGGGAAAAACCATGTCATCAGGCTTTGTCTTTGCGCCTTCATATTGTTGTAAAATCTTCAATGCCTTGTCGGGAATTTTGAGCGATCCCGTCTTTGCATTCTTTCCCATTGTGTAATGCAAGCGATCATTCTGAATATCTGTCCATTTCAACCGAAGAACATCAGACACACGCATGCCAGCGAAATAAAATGAGAACAACCAGACGTTTCGAGCATGGTTGACATAGGCTTTATTTGGCAGCGTTACCTCCTCCATTTTTTTGACTTCTTCTTCGTTAAGGCCGATCTTCACGGACTCAGGAAACTTGATTTTGATTTTACCTTTCCCAAAGGGGTAATATTTCGGGTCAACAAGATTTGCCTTCATGGCCTCACTGAATAAGGATCGAATGACCACAAGATGATTTATAACTGTTCGGTCGGAAATACTGCGCGTGCCTTTGAGATAGGCTGCAAAACGATTGAGTAATGGAACTGTGATTTCTTGAAAGGAAATATCTTGTCCTTTCAGAAATTCTTCAAAGCGTTTTATGCGTGGTCGTTCAGATGATACACGATTGTATTTACCGCTTTGTTTAAGGTTCTCGATATAGATGCGGGCTTGCTCAAAGAAGGTTGTTCCGACTTTCCCTTTTAGGCTGTTTTGAATTGACCTTGATGAAATATCCTTCTTTTGACCTTCCATTTCTAGAAGCCTATCATTTGCCTCTGAGAGTTTTTTAAGAAGAAAGCTGTTGAGTCGGGTAGAGTTGGGGTGGGATTTTCTAACGCGTTGGTTGGCAACATCCCATTGTTTTTCTTCCACATTCTTACCAAGATGCATGAAAGAAGACTTCCTATCTTTGGTAATGCGAATAGTGAGAGGATAGGTTCCATCCTTGTTTTTCTTCTTACGAAGCACGATTTTGAGACTTGCCATTTGTTGTGCCCTTTTCTTTGGGTACAACATAGGTACAACATTTTGAGGTTTGATATGGTACGATATGAAACAAGTTGAAATAAAAATGCAGCAAAGAATGGGTTTCTAGCACAAGTGGAATCAGGTCAATTCAATTTATCCAAGACTTAAAATCCTGTGGCTGTAAAGCTGTACGGGTTCGATTCCCGTCCCGGGTACTTGTATTTTGTGTACATACTTTTTTCTGTCAGCTGTGGCCGACACTATATTGGCTATTCATCCAATCCTATACAAAGGCTGGAGCAAAAACACAATAAAGGCTATGTGGCCGCAACCAAAAATTGCAGACCATACGTGCTCTTGAAAATGAAATCATTTGAAACCGAAGTTGAAGCAAGAAAGGAAGAGCATCGAATAAAAAGGATGAAGAGCAGCCTTTATCTAAAAACTCTTGTTGAAGGAACATGGTAGGCACGCCCCGATTGGAAATCGGGGTAGCTGTATAGCTGTGCCCCGATTCATCGGGGTCCCGGGTACTTGTATTTTGTGTACATACTTTTTTCTGTCAGGTGTGGCCGACAATCTATTGGCTATTCATCCAATCCTATACAAAGGCTGGAGCAAAAACACAATAAAGGCTATGTGGCCGCAACCAAAAATTGCAGACCATACGTGCTCTTGAAAATGAATTCATTTGAAACCGAAGTTGAAGCAAGAAGGGAAGAGCATCTAATAAAAATGATGAAGAGCAGCCTTTATCTAAAAACTCTTGTTGAAGAAGCATGGTAAGCACGCCCTGATTGGAAATCGCGATGGCTGTAAGGCTGTACCCCGATTCATCGGGGTCCGGGGTACATAGTGCAGACGCTAGTTTAAGCAGTGTCTCAAAATATCACATTGGTTCAAAACCAAACAGAAAGCCATTGATGTTCGATGGTTTTTCTTTTGCCTAATTTTCTTAGGGAATGTCTTTAAAAATCACTTTTCCCCAAAGCAATGTCCACACTTTATGGGATAGTCTCATGCACTTTTTTCCGCTTCTCTTTCTGCGCACATTTTGTCGGTAAGTGAAATACACGCACCCCGTGCAACTATACCCATCTTCTCAACATCTTTTCATTGCGACTGATGTATACTTACATTTCATTTACATTTGTTGCTGACCTTAGCACAAAGTCCAGTTGAAGAACTCAATAGTCATAACAATTACTCTCTTTATAGCCCTTCTTAGTGCTAGAAATCTTGCAGCGCAAGACGTACTGCTGCTTACAGAGGATTTTGAAACTGGCGGTGCATCATTCGTGCTGAACACTGCCGGGCCTGGCAGCAACTCAGGCACTAACCAATGGATTGTAAACAACGAGTTCAATGGTGCACCTGACTATGCAAATACTACCACACAGAACATTACCAACGGAGGTACTATCGCTTTTGCGCCCACTAGCAATTACCTGCACATACACGACCAGCCATCTGGCATCACCAATGCTAACTACCATCCTTCGAATGCATCAGACCGCTTTGCAGAAATGTTTGATGGGGTGTGCACGCTGGGTATGGACAATGTGCACCTCACTTTCTTCTACCTATGCGAGGGATCTGCTTCTGCTTATGGCACCATATACTACAGCATAGACAATGGCGCATGGGTGCAGTTTGGACTGCCTCAATACTCCAATACAGACATATGGCAATACTCAGATATTACTGATCCTGCATTTAGCAACGTTAGCAGCTTGCGTTTTGGTTTTCGCTGGCAGAACGATGCTGGTTCACCACCTCCTTCGCAGTCTTTTTCTATAGACGATATCATTATGGTGGCAGACTATTCTGTGGTGGATCCTGTTACCATCAATGTCACTGCTATATCGCCCAGTATCGTGTGTCAAGGTGGTTTCCTGAGCATTCAGTTCGAGCTTTCAGATCCATTGTGCGATGGTAATTACCAGATAGAACTTTCTAACTCTCAGGGCAATTTTCCCAGTCCCTTCAACTCATGGGTTACCACCATCAACAACCCGCAAACCACTGGCTCGGTATTTATACAACTGCCCAACGGTGCGGTGCCAGGCGACTGTTACCACATACGCGTCAATCGCTTGTCGCCTCCTCCTGAAATTACAGGTGTTATATCTGCTTGTTTTGAAATAATAGAATGCCCCAACATCATCACCACCAATCAGCCGGTGGTCACCTTGGATACCAATGCGGTATGCGTTAACAGCGCCATCGATGTGCCTTTCTTTTCCACAGGTATTTATGCAGGCAGCAATGATTATGTGTGCCAGATATCTGATCCCGATGGCACCTTTCCAGCCAACCCCATAGTAGTAGGCAGTTCAGATGATAACAACACCTACGACCCTGCGCTGGGTTCGCCACCAGGCAGTGTTGGTGGCCTAGTGCCAGAGGTGCCGCCTGGGTGCAATTATTACCTTCGCATAGTCTCCACCAATCCTGTTGCCATCGGCAGCGTTTGGGGCCCTTTTTGTGTGCAGCAATGCGACATCTCTACCAACAACTTTCAGGACCTTAGCTTCTGTGTAAGCAGCTGCGCTGTAGACCCCGATGGAGAAAACACAGTAATGGACATTGATGTAAATGCCTATAACAATGATGCACAGTATGGTGCCGGCAACCTCTTCACCACACAATTGCTCAGTTCAATGACCTTTGCACAAATAGGGCAGAATGGAATATTGGGTGAAATAGCTGCTACCGATGACTGCCAGTTACCCATACACGTGCCGTGCGAGGATAGCCTTGGTAACTATGGCCTATCACTGGGCATGAACTACATGCGGGTAGTAGCCACAGAGAGCAGCACACCCGAAAATGCGCTCGGTACTTTGATACATTTCACCATAGGCGCCTATGCGGCAGATCCGCAAGTAATTACCTCCTACGAATATCCTTCTTGGTTGCCGAAAAGTGTGTTTTGCGTGGGCGAAACAGCCATCCTGTCCTTCACACCATACAATTATTCAGACAATAGCACCTATCTATGGGACTGCAATGGCATCAATAATGGCAATCCTTTTGTTTCGCCATCAGGAGCTAACTCCAATACGCTTTATGTCAATCTTGGTGGCTCAGGTACACTCACTTTTTCGGTGCAAGAGACTAACTACGGCTGCGTGAGTCCTTGGACACCTCCTATTACCATCACCGTCTTGGGCGACCCCAATGCCAACATCATCGGCCCAAATGAAGTATGCGAGGGTGAACTTGTCACCTACTATACTAACTATTACGACAACACCTATTACGACTGGGTAATAGACACACCAGCTGAGAACATCGCCTATCAGGACACATCCAACAACGAGTTAAGCATCATCTTCTCCGAACCCGGTGAGTATGATTTTTCTGTAAATGTGCTTAACCTTTGTGGCAGTGACAGCGATGTGGATGATGTGGAAGTATTGGACGCGCCTGAAGTAACTGCAGTGGGTGATACATTGGTATGTGTGGGAACAACAGTGCCCATAAGCACGCCATCGGGTGCGGGCTACAGCTATGAATGGACTGAAGGAAATACAGTAGTTGGTGTCGGCAATTCCATTGAGGTAACTCCAGAAGACAGCACATGGTACCTCATTACCGTAACTGGTCCTGAGGAATGCGTGGGCACCGACACGGTCTTTGTTGACGTATTGTTTCCTGATCCGCCCGCGCTGGTTGTTGATAGTATCTGTCCGGGAGGATTGAATGATATACAACTGCTGGCAGACACGAGTGGAACTTACTTATGGAGCAATCAAAGCACTGAAGCATTTATCGTGGTAACCGAACCGGGAGAATTTTCACTTGTCACAACAAACGTTGATCAGCTTTGTCCGCATTTTACAGAATACACTGTGCTGCCTGATGAACCAGACCCAGCCTTCTTATTCACTGACAGCATATGCCCGGGAGGCGTGGCTACGCTGGTGGTGGCGGCAGACAGTATTGGTGAAAGTTATATCTGGAACACAGGTGACATCGATGACTTCATAGAAATAGATGATATAGGAGTTTACACCGTAACCATCTACAATGATGACCAATCCTGTCCACGTATCGAGGAGTTTACCATCTTTCCATTGAACCCACAGCCTATCAATTATTACATAGATAGTATTTGCCCGGGAGGTGTTACCAGCCTCACGCTAACGGTGGACAGCATAGGCGATGGATATATATGGAGCACTGGAGAGACTACAGCCTCCATTGAGGTAACGGATGTGGGTATATACACTGTCAACATTTTAAGTGGAGACGCTACTTGCCCGCGCACAGAGGAGTATACATATATGCCCCTTACACCTCCACCACCTATTTATTACACAGACAGTATTTGTCCGCTTGGCATAGACGAAATTATATTGGAGTCAGACACCAATGGAATCGCTTACTTGTGGAATACAGGTGAAATAGAGCATCAGATTTTCATTACCGAAACTGGAGAGTATGTTTTGTACATCTATCTGGAAGGCGCACCTTGTCCACGCACCAACATCTTTGATGTGATACCAGACACGTGCATTCTACCACCAAGTGTTCTGTTGTTTGTTCCAAATGCGTTCACTCCTGACATCTCCGATGAAATCAATGATGTGTTTTTACCTCAGTTTTCAGATCCCACTTTGGTGCACGATTATGAATTACGCATCTACGACAGGTGGGGTGTAATGGTCTGGGAAACGGAAGACATCTTCATGCCATGGACTGGCAACTTCCGCGGGGGCGAATACTTCGTTCAAGATGGCATCTACGTTTGGAAGATTGAATACATGCAGGAGGGTTCTCTGGATGTCTACAAAGCCAATGGTCATCTAACTATTGTTCGCTGATCACCTTACAGAATTATCTGCCTGCACAGCTATTACACGGTCGCAGCCTTGATTGCGGTCATACATGTACACGATGGCGTGGTAATCATTTTCAGTACTGCTATAGTTGCCTTCGGTGTAGGATAAGCTGACTTCCTTGCTGTAGTTATTCTTCTCTACAAAGCGGTAGTTGTAGTAACCTTGCTTCAACAACACTTTGCAGCTATAAACTCCAAGTTCTGAGTTGTAAATACAAGGCACAGGAGCGCTGCTAAACTGTTGGAAACGGCCTTCTAAAAAAATACTTATCTCAGGTATCTCTTTCATTTCAAGGGCGAAATGAACCCAAACATATTCCGATTCTAAATGCGAGTCGTCTGCCAAGTCATTTCTCACTAAGTAGTTTCCGTTGATGTCAGTTTGAGTGCTGTAGGCTCTTTTTCCTTCGGGTAAATCAGGACGCAGATAAGCGTTGTAGCCATCCTCCTCGCGCTGTATATGTTCCACCTCTATACTTGAGTATTGCAGACTTTTCATTTCGAAGTTGCGGTATTCCGCGCCACCCCAGAAGGTGTTTTCACCCATGTTGTAGTCATAGGTGAGGTTGTTATTTTGTATGAATTGTGGTTTCAGATTATTGATAGATGAACTCCAGTCCATGTTCTGAATCAATGTCACATTCACATCGCGCATGGGGTCTATTATCTGGAAGTTCTCATAATTGATGTTGATGTCCATGTCCTGCTTTTTGAAGCGATCGGCTATCATACTGGTGCCATTCGCATGGGCGGCTACACTCACCATTTGTTCGTATACCACTGCCCGGTAGGTGATGAGCCATGTGCTTTGATCGCTTACATCATTGCCGCTGAATACGACCACCAAGTAATTACCCGAGAAGCGCGGCTTCATCATGTCGTTAGGAAAGCTGAAGCGGTGGTGAACGTATTCCACTTGGGTGTTGAACGATGCCTCAAACTCTGTGATGCTTTGCGTTGGAAAACCTTGCAAGTATTCTGTAGCATCCAAGTCGCTCAGATGCCAGTCATGCGTGCAGTGCAGCGCGGCATATTGATAATTGTTCAGGTCAGTTGTCATTTCATCAAAGTGAAATTCCAGCACCTCTCCGCTGCCAAGACCTGCTATGGGATAACCAAGTGGATTGCCTTCAGGGAAGGCTTGAATGCTTTTAAAATTGTCGGTGTAGGCTTTGTTGTTAAAGATGGTTTGCGCAAAGCCCAATTGTGGCGCTATGCTAAGAAGAGGAAGAAATAAAAGAAGGAATTTCACGCTGCGAAGGTGTGTATTTTGAAAGTGAAGCGAGTAACGAAATATTGGGCCAAGTATTGGCGCGAGAATAAAGTCTAATTGCCACCGCGGACTTAACCCCGCGATTTCAGATTCTGCGCCAGCAGATAGATAACCGCCATACGAATGGCCACACCATTCTCCACCTGATCCAGTATGATGCTTTGTGCGCTGTCAGCCACATCGCTCGTTATCTCCACCCCGCGGTTGATGGGGCCGGGGTGCATCACCACTATTTTTTTTGTGAGGCTATCCAGCAGTTTTTTGTCGAGGCCGTATTGCAATGAATACTCGCGAAGGGTAGGGAAGTAGCGTACTCCTGCATCTTGCCGTTCCATTTGTATCCGCAGCATGTTTGCCACATCGCACCACTCCAGCGCTTTGCGCAGGTTGTGCTCCACCTTCACACCCATAGATTCAATGTGTTTTGGAATGAGGGTTGTGGGGCCGCACACCATTACCTCAGCACCCAGCAACTTCAGGCAATGAATATTGGAAATGGCCACACGCGAGTGGGTGATGTCTCCGACTATTACTATGCGCTTTCCTTTTACAGAGCCCAGTTTTTCTCTTATAGAAAACGCATCCAGCAATGCTTGTGTGGGATGCTCGTGCGTGCCATCACCTGCATTGACTATTGCTGCGTTGATGTGTTGGCTAAGGAAGATGCATGCGCCTGGCGAAGCATGTCTCATCACTACCATGTCCACCTTCATAGCCAATATGTTGTTCACGGTGTCCACCAGCGTCTCACCTTTTTTTACCGATGATGTGCTTGCAGAAAAATTGACTACATCAGCACTCAGTCTTTTTTCGGCCAGTTCAAAACTTAAACGTGTGCGAGTGGAATTTTCAAAGAACAGATTCGCAACCGTTATATCGCGCAGCGAAGGAACTTTCTTAATGGGGCGACTTAATACTTCTTTGAATTCATCGGCTTGAGAAAAAATGAGTTCAATGTCCTCACGCGTGAGGCCCTTTATGCCAAGTAGGTGGCTTACACTCAGTTTTTTTTCGGCCATAGGTCAGTTTCCCAGTGGGATTGACTGTTGTCAGATTGGAAATGTTGGAACGCGACAAATCTAACTGTTATACACGTCTTTTCTAAAATGTCATCGTAAATCCAATGCCGGGCCGCATCTGAGCAGTTGGAATAAACGTTGGATATACATGCAGGCCGAGGTCTTTGCTTACATCATAGTAGAATAGGTGTGCATCAATATTGGCTTCTATCACTTGCAGCAGATAAACGCCCGCAAGGCTGAAGTAACTGATGTCGAGCCATTTTTTATGCCGCTCCATGTAAAAGGAATTGCTCTGCGAAAACTTCTGTTCAGCAGTGGTGCTAAGGTCATCATCTTGCTCGTAGATGAATTGCTGCTTGAAGTAACGATAGTTTTTGGTGTTGTAATCAATGAATCCGATGCACGTGGCTAAACTGGCATACACCATGGGCACCTTCCAATACCTTCTAAGCACAGAACCTTCTTTTTTGTTGCCGTTGTATATCTGACCAGCCCCAGGAAATAGAGCAGAGTAAACAGTTGCCTTCATGGGTGAATGCGGCTGAATGTTCCATTTGGCATTGAAGGTATTTCTTAGTTTGGAATTATACAGTGTGGTGGTGTCAGCATTAGTAGTAACCACCGAGTCAATAGCTGTTTGTGCGACACCACTTGACAGCATAAAAAATAGCGCACCCACTGCAAGCGCAATACGAAGTTTTTGAAAGTGTGTGCAGATGTGCATAAACGAGGCAAAGGTATTTGCATGCAAAAGAAAACCCCTGACAATTATTGCTCAGAGGTTTCTCTAATATGAATATTTCTTACATTTTTATAGCTCCATCATGTCCACGATGCGCTGCAAATCATCGTCAGTAACAAATGGAATTTCCACTTTGCCAATGCCGTTTTCGCTGCGAACGAGTTTAGCTTTTTTTCCAAACTTTAGGCGAAGGTCAGCTTGCATTTTTTGAAATTCCAGCGGAAGAATAACACGATCACTTCGGAACAATTTTGGAGCGTCATCTTCCTTGGCAAGCTCTTCCACTTTGCGCACGCTGAGGTCCTTTTCCAATATCAACTTGTAGATGCGCAGTTGCTTTGTTTCAGGTTCAGTATTGATAAGTGCGCGTGCATGGCCCATCGATATTTTTTTCTCAATGATGCCTATCTGAATTTCGGGAGGAAGCTTCAGCAAGCGCACATAGTTAGTCACCGTTGTGCGGTCTTTACCAACGCGCTCAGCAAGTTTTTCGGCTGTTAGACTGCACTCTTCCATTAAGCGTTTGTAACTGATGGCCACTTCTATCGCATTCAGGTTTTCTCGCTGAATGTTTTCGACCAATGCCATCTCCAGCATTGCTTGGTCATTGGCTGTGCGCAGATAAACAGGAACTTCATTTAACCCAGCCACTTGTGCAGCGCGAAATCTGCGTTCACCACTGATTATTTGAAATTTCTGTGCACTGATCTGACGAACCGTTATCGGTTGGATAAGGCCTAGTTCTTTGATGCTTTGGGCAAGTTCCTGCATAGCATCCTTTTCAAACTCTTGTCGGGGTTGAAAGGGATTTGCTTCAATTTGCGAAATGCGAAGAATGGAAATAGTACCAGCCACATTTCCTATCTCTACGGCAGGAGTGGCATCTGCGACTTCAGCACGAATATTTCTTTCTACTGTATTTTTCTCATTTGTGGAACTAATGGCGCTCTCTAGCAATGCGCTGAGGCCGCGTCCCAGTGCTTGTTTTTTAGCCATTGTCTAGGTTGATGTATTTGTCTTCGTTTTTCATTTTCGTCTTGTTGTTCTTCTGCAGAATCTCGCGAGCAAGGTTCAGGTAATTAATAGCCCCCTTGCTGCTGGCATCGTGCATGATAATGGTTTGACCAAAACTTGGAGCCTCACCCAGCGTAGTGTTGCGGTGGATAACATTGTCAAATACCATCTCTTGAAAGTGCAAGCGTACTTCTTCCACCACTTGGTTGCTGAGGCGAAGGCGCGAATCATACATAGTAAGCAGTATGCCTTCTATGGTGAGGTCGGTGTTTAGTTTTTGCTGAACGATTTTTATCGTGTTCAGCAATTTTCCAAGACCTTCTAATGCAAAGTATTCGCATTGCACGGGCACTATTACTGAGTCGGATGCGGTAAGCGCATTCACAGTTACAAGCCCAAGCGAAGGCGAACAATCCACAATGATGAAGTCATACATGTCGCGCACTTTAGCCAGCGCATTGCGCATCATGTATTCGCGGTTAGGCAGATTGATAAGTTCAATCTCAGCACCTACCAGGTCGATGTGCGATGGAATTAAATCCAGATTTGGGTTGTCTGTTTTAATGATCAGATCTTTCGGATTCAGATCATTCACAAGGCATTCGTAAATGCCTGCTTTGGCGGTGTTGTTGTCCACACCCACACCGCTGGTGGCATTGGCTTGTGGGTCAGCATCTACTAGCAATGTTTTGAATTCTAAAATGCCCAGCGCAGCAGACAAGTTAATGGCTGAGGTGGTTTTGCCCACTCCGCCTTTTTGGTTGGCTATTGTTATTATTTTTCCCATAGTCTTTGTTTCTTCAACAGGCATTTCAAGCGCTGCTTTCTGTGGTTTGTTTTGTGATTTTGGAGCTGACATTGTTAGGGAGGTGTTTAAGCAATTATTTTTTCTTCAGTTCGGTTTCTAACCCTATAGCAGGAAGTGTAAGGTTGTATCCTTTGTCGGTGAATTTCTTTATCGCAGTTTCGTGGTTGATGCGGATGTAAGGAAATGTGTCAAAGTGCATTCCTACAATCTCTTTGCAGTTGATGTATTCAGCTGCTATAAGTGCATCATCCACACCCATAGTAAAGTTATCGCCAAGGCATAGGAAGGCTGCATCAAGGTTGTGTTGCTTGCCTATCAGTTGCATATCTAGCGTAAGGGCGGTATCGCCAGAGTAGTAGAAAGTCTCCTCACTGCTGTTTACCACAAAGCCAAGTGGATTGCCGGCATAAGTTCCGTCAGGAAGTACGCTACTGTGCACTGCGTTAGTCGTTTTCACATTGAACTTTCCGAAGTCCCAGCGGCCACCGATGTTCATAGGGTGGTGCTTTATTCCTTTGCCACCATAATAGGCGGCCAATTCATAAGCACCCACTACTACTGCATCGTTATTGCGGGCAATGGTTTCTACATCAGCCACGTGGTCGCTGTGGCCATGCGACACCAGCACATAATCGCATTTGATGCTGTTGACATCAATGTTCTTCGCCAAGTCGTTGGGAGAAATGAAAGGATCAAAAACTATTTTGATACCATTTATCTCAACCAGAAAGCTGCTATGACCGAGATAAGTGTATTTCAATTTTTTAGATGTTTTGATTTGGTTGACTTAATAAAAAAGCGTGAAGCATTGTAGTGTTTCACGCAAGTTTACTCGGTTGAATAATTAGAACGAAGCGCAGCGAAAGTATAGTGAAACCGAACGTTTCATGAGTTTCACGCTGTTTAAGTTTTACACATAAAACCTGTGGATGACGTGTGTACAGAAGGTTGATAACTTGGTTATCCCAAGTGGTTTTGAAGCAGTTGACTGAGAGGTTTCAAAATGGGGTTGTCAGCAAAAAAGACTCTTCATATGAAGAAAAAGCTTCCACTTCACAACCTCAACTTAATGTCCATCGTGTTGGTAGTGATGTCATGGTTTTCCTTGGTGCGGGTAACCATATGTGCTTCGTAGATCCAGCCGTAGCTCAGGTCTATGTTTAGGTTGAAATCACTTGTTATTTCGTACGATATATCCGTTTCATCTGGTGCAATTCCATAGGTGGCTAGCATGACTTTCAAGTCCTCTAAAAATAGTTGCATTGCCTCATCGCCAATAGTATTCGTGCCTTTTAGCGTGGCTTTTTTCATTGAACTGTCGTAGTTATCCAATTTAAGTTCCACATCCACCGGGTAGTCATCGTCAGTGAATGGGCTTGGCCAAGTTCCTTCCGCTTTTAGAGTGTGGCCCACTTCATATTCATATCCATAGGCTTGGTGCATTAATTGAATGTCTTCGAAACTGATACCAAACTCAGGGTCTGATACCATGGCCTCAGACATGAAGGCGAAAAAAGTGGTAAGAGAGTCGCGTTTTTCTGCTGGCAGCTCAGCGGTCATAGTGCTTATCATTCCGAGGAATGCTTTTTTGTATTGCTCGCGAAGTTCTTCACGGTTCACTACTTCTTTGAAGGAGCCATAATTGTCGGTGGTATAGACCACACGCATGCCTATGGTAGACTCTTCGCTACTCTCCAGCAGTTTGTTGATCAGTGTTCGTATTTCTTCCTCTTGGCCCATGCGCAATATGGCTCCGCGCAATTGGAATTCTTCTACCGTAGCTTCAACTTTGGTGTAAGTCCACTCCAAGGTGTAGCTGGTGTCAGTCTTCGCTAACACCCGCAAGCGCACATCGCTTTCCAAAAGAATTTTGGAGTATTCATCGGCTGCTACTTTTTCTTCTCTCTCTGTTATTTTCAAGTAAGAAACTTCTCCTAAACCCCAATTGATTTGCACAGGTATGCGCATGCTTGGCAATTCCTTTTTCTTTTGAGCAAAGGCTGAAATGGTAACAAAGAAAATAAAGAGGAAGGTGTAGTTGTTTTTCATACAAAGTTCAGGCATGGCGAAAATAGGGCCATGTGTTTGATTGAGTTAACTCTTTTATCTATCAGTATTTTTCTATCTTCGCTCTTCCAAAAAACTAATAAGCCTGCCATGATCAAATATCTACTTCTCATCACCGCACTTATCGTATACCCCGTTGCGCAGTTTAGCGCACAAACCTGCTCACCAGCGGGCAACGTCATCATCTTCGCGAACTATGACGGTGGTGTGCTCAACATAAACTGCGACCAAAACATTGCCAACCTGAAAATTGGCGTTTGCACTTATGAGAATGTTGAGATCAACATCAGTGGTCCATTTGCAGGAAATGTAACAGAGGTTATCTACGCGGGTTTCGAGGGCGACAACGACAATTGCAATCAAGGCGTTAACAGCACCACCATATCAGGAGTGCCCGGTGGCATCACTTCTATTTTGTTTGCCCCACCAGGTGTACTCACAGACCCCGATGGTTACCCAAGCATCATATGCGCCTACTCCTGCGGCCCCGACAACCAAGGCGGTTGCAACACTTCGGCACAGGTAGTGGCCTATTTCATGAACGAGTTTGGAGGTACACTGCGAACCTACAATACACAGTACGCCTGTTGGCAAGGAGAAACCTACAACGCCTCAGTTAGTAATTGCTGCAGCATACCTACCCCGCAGCTTGAGGCTTTCTTCACAGTATCCGATCCGATAGCTTGCGTTGGTCAGTGCATCACTTTTAATGATCTTAGTTCTCAAGATCCAACAGATTGGACCTGGACATTTGAAGGCGCCAACGTAACCACGAGCAATCAGCAAAACCCAGGCAGCATTTGTTTTTTGGAAGCGGGCATTCAACAGGTAAGTCTCCTCAGCAGTAACGATGATGGCAACGACTCATATGTAGGCTTTGTAGAAGTAATAGCCTGCGGTACTCCGGGCTGTACTTATCCAAATGCCACTAACTACAACGCAGCAGCCACCATAGATGATGGCAGTTGTTTCTATCCCATATGCACCAATTCGTGCCCTGGGGACTTCAATGAAGATGGACTTATAAGTGTGTCTGACCTCATCGTGTTCATTGCGCTGTATGGGTCGGTGTGCCCTGATTAAAGAAAAAAATAAGCATTGCGGTCAATTGGTAATTGAAAAAAGTTAGCAATTGACAAAAAAGAAAGTTGGCAAAGTGTGCTAGTGGCATTTTACAGCCTCCTATTAAGGATGCGTTCTATATTCTAAAGAAGAGCTTTGCCAGCGTTGTTCAACATTTTCATTTTGCCAATTGCAAACTGGATACTACCCATGCCTGAAGAACACAGTCACCTCAAGGCCATAACCTCTGCTGGTTGTTTTTTTAGGCCCATCGTAAAGCATTATCTTATCGTATGACTCATAGTAGTTATAGCGTGAAAGACCAAAATCATAAAACCCAAGCACACGCATTCCGAAGTCTTTGCTTGTGTTTTTGGCCGTGAAGGGGATGACAAAACCAGCCTGCGGCCGCAGGCTCACAGCATATCCTATGAAGATGTTTATGTTATCCTCCACAAAGTCGAAGAGCGTATCGCTTGCAGGGTCGTTGTATTTCACCTTGCCGTTAAAGTTGTTTACAGCAAACTGTGCCCCAACAAAACACCAGCGAGTTGGATAAAAGTTGTATCCAAAGCGAAGAGCCATGTAGTTATTCTGAACACTCATCTTTAGTCCTGAGTCATTGGTGAAAACTTCATACTTGCTGCTAAACGAAACACCCGCTTCTACCTCTTTATTCTCCTCCGCCTTGTTCGTAAAGTAAACGGCAACCCCACCAAGTCTACCAAGCTCTAAGTGACTTGAAAGCCCTACTTTATTTTCTATCGCCCGCAGGTAGGCTACGTTGTTTGGCGAGTCAATTTGCTGGTATGATATTCCAAAGGCAAATCCTTTGTACTGCGCATTGGTAGTGAGAACAGCAGCCACAAGCAGCAGAAAGAGAGCAATGTGTCTTTTCATGCTGCAATGATGAGGAACGCGCCAGGCAGGTGTACTACGTTGATTACCCTATTATCATATAGATAGTCATTCTGAATAATATGCTACTAGCGCCCTTTGCCAACTTCTCGTTTTGGCCCCACCTTTGCCTCGCACACATTTACTATGAAAAAACTCATCATCGCCCTTGTCACACTGCTGCTGACCATAGCATGGACTGATGCTGATGCACAACGCAACCAGCGCAGACAGCAACGCAAACACCGCAAGACTGAACAGAAGCTGGATAACCTGCAACGTGAAGGAAAAGTGGACAGCGCAGAAGCCGCAGCCATAGACCAAAAAGAAGATCGCTACCATCGTACCAAGCAACGTTCCACGCGCAACGGAAAAGTGAGCAGCCACGAACACCGCAAAATGAAACGCCAAGGAAGACGAGTAAAGCGCGAGGTGAACAGGGCGGATGATTAAATAGTTGGCAGATGGCAAAGGAGAAAGTAGGCAAAGCGTAACAGATGCATTTTACCTCCTCTTGATTAGGATGAGTCTCTTTATGCAAGCGATGAACTTTGCCAACTTTCCTCAAAGCTCTCATTTTGCCCACTGCCCGCTGATTTTACCATTTCCTCGCATTCAGCACTAACTTGGTCAACAGTATAAAAATGGCGACCAATGCAACGAAGTAAATAACATCGCGTGAATCGATAAGTCCAAGACTCAATGAAGCATAGTGTTCTTGAATGCCAAGCTTCATAATGAAGTTGTCCAGACCGCCCAGCAAGTCGAAGTCCGCCAACGACTGAAAGCCCGTGTACATAAAAAAGCACAACATGGCAGCAAGAAGGAACGACACAATTTGATTGTTGGTGACACTGCTCGCGAAAATGCCAATGCTGACATAACCTGCGGCCAATAGCAGCAAGCCTATGTAGCTGCCCCAAGTGCCACCTGTGTCCATGCCCGAGCCTGTGCCAAGGTTGTACACAGTGATGTAGTATATAAGTGTAGGTATCAGTGCAATGATTACCAACAACAAACCAGCGAAGTACTTCGCCAGTATGATTTGCAAATCAGTAAGAGGCTTGGTAAAGAGAAGTTCCATTGTGCCGTTTCTTTTCTCCTCAGCAAACGAACGCATGGTGACAGCAGGTATCAGAAACATAAACACCCAGGGCGAAATAAAAAACAGTGTATCAATGTTGGCCATCTTCATATCCATCACATTAAAATCACCAGGAAATATCCACATGAACAACCCTGTGATGAGCAAAAAAACTCCTATGACTACATAGCCAATAAGTGAACTAAGGAAAGAGCGAATTTCTTTTTTTAAGAGAGATATCATTGAAGAAAAAGGTTGTTTTTTTGCTGATAACGATGGAGGAAAGTGTTATTTTATTTCCATCTTTCATTTCATAATTGTACAATTTCGCTGGTTGTCCATGCCTCAGCCGAATCACCAAACAATGCTTTCGTTTGTGGCCATACTTCGGCAAATACTGCACTGTATCTGTACTCGTCTAGGTGCTTATCGTCCACCCATTGGCTGTAGGTGAAGAAAACGTTGGTGTCTTCCACATCGCGCAACAGCGTTAGGCTTTGGCAGCCATTTGCATTGCGTATTTGGTCTTTGTATTTGTTGAACATTGCGATGAATTCACCGCAAGTGTCGCCTCTAAAGGTCATCTTCACTACTCGAGTCACCATGGAATTCTATTCTAATTATATCACCTGTTTTAAGTCCGAACAAATCTGCGGCACCACCACCGTTATCAGGCGCACCGCCATTGATAGCAATCATCAGAAAACCATTGGTGGCCCACATGGCTAGTCTTTCACCTTCTACCACATCGTGGTAATAGTTGCTGATACGCTTAATAGCAAAGCCTGATTTCTTGAAGTGAATAGCACATGATCTTCTTGCGCTCACTGCATCAAAAAGTTCATGCGAAATGTTTGTGTAAATATTACCATAATGATCTATGTATTGGACATGACCTTTTATGAGGTCTTCTTCCACCTGTGGCAGCTTGGCAGGAGACGGCTTGAGTGCATCTATGCGCTTACCTAAAAACTCTGGCGAACCACCTTTGCTGAGGTGCGCTGCAGCAGTTGCAAATACGCCACGCATTGGGAAGGTCCAGTCGGCACCTTGCGCTAGTGTCATTTCAAATATGTCCTCGGGTGTTTCATCCAACAACAACGAGAAGATGCCATTGTCAGCGCCTATGAAGTAATGCCCCATACAATGCACTACCACATGCATTTGCTGAGCGTTGTATTCAGGATTTACACCTATGACATGCACAGTGCCTAGCGGAAATTGTTGCCACACACTTCGCAATAAGAAAGCAGTTTCATGAATATCAAATGGACGCACATCGTGCGACACATCAACTATAACGCATTGCGGGGCTTGTGACAGTAGCGCAGCCTTTACAGATGCCACATAGTGGTCGCGTGTACCGAGGTCTGATATGAGGGTGATGATGGACAAGGTATATGGTTGAGACAAAGTGAAGAGTCAAACTTTTCTCTGCGCGCAAACTTCCAATACATTCGCTCCATCTAAGTTCACTTTCATAATTAACTTATCAAACGAGGAATTAACGCTTGACTGAAAAAGAAATCATTCTACCTGAAGTAGATCACTTGGAGTTTTTTGGTGCTACCAACTCTAAGTTTAAACTGATACAAAGCCGCTACCCCAAGCTTAAACTAATAGCCCGTGGCAATCACATCAAAGTAAATGGCGATGACGCTGAGATAGATGCCTTCGAGTTGAAGCTTGAGCAGATTTTCGATCATCTGCAACGCTACAACTCGCTGCCTATGCAGGCCTTAGAGCAAATGCTGGATGGCGGTGATGCACATCAGGCATCCACTACAGCCAATGGCGATCAGGTGCTGGTCTTTGGCCCCGGAGGCAATCGTGTCATTGCACGCACACCCAATCAGAAGCGCATGGTGGAAGCCTGCGACAAAGACGATATGGTTTTTGCGATAGGCCCTGCGGGCAGTGGCAAGACATACACTGCTGTTGCTCTCGCTGTTCGTGCGTTGAAAGAAAAACAAGTGAAGCGCATTGTGCTAACGCGCCCCGCAGTGGAGGCAGGCGAGAACCTCGGCTTTCTGCCTGGCGACTTAAAGGAGAAACTAGATCCTTACATGCAGCCGCTGTACGATGCGTTGATGGATATGATCCCCTATGAAAAACTTGCAGACTACATAGAGAAGCACACCATAGAAATAGCGCCACTTGCTTTCATGCGTGGTCGCACATTGGACAAAGCGTTTGTCATTTTGGATGAAGCACAAAACGCCACAGTGAATCAAATGAAAATGTTCCTCACCCGCATGGGCCGCGATGCGAAGTTCATCATCACGGGCGATGCAACACAAGTGGACTTGCCACGCAATCAACCCAGTGGATTGCTTCGCTCAGTGGATCTTGTTCGAGGTATTGAAGGCATCTCCATCATAGAACTGAACGCAAGCGATGTGGTGCGCCACAAACTTGTGAAGAGGATCATTGAAGCGTTTGAGAAGGCAGGGTAAACTTGTTGGAGGGACTTCTCTTCCTCCTTTTAAAAGTACGTTTCCCTAAAAACGGTGTGGTCCAGTCTTGTAACCATGTTCGACAAGCTCTATAGCGGGAGTGTGGTATCACTCAACTTACCATAGTTCGACAAGCTCCCATGACAATGGTCTCTTCATTTGCAAGAGAGGGGAAGTAGGGCGCTCGAAGAGCGCCCTACTTCCCCTCTCTTTTTATTTCGCGGTTGCTGTCATGTTGAGCTTGTCGAACCATGAAGTTTAACTCGCACTCTCCTCTCCCACAGAAGTACGTTTTCACGCAAAGTCATGTACCGGAGTGTTTGTGAATGCTCTCTGCTTTGTGCCAGATTTATTTCTAACCCATTTAAAAACAAAAAGAATATGAAATCACACATTGCCATTGCAACCCTTAGCTGTTTCCTGATGCTATCTGCAAGTATAAGCTACGCACAGGAGCCCGCAAAAACCACCATTGCCATTATGAACATAGATGCCAAAGGCGTGGACTATGACGCATCTACCATAGCCTACATAGTAAGGCTGGAGGTGGACAAGACCGAGACGTACACCGTGATAGACAAATACGAAATGGCCGATGTGTTCAAGGGCGCAGAGTTCAATACAGAAAGCTGTTTCAGTCGCTCGTGCCTGGTAAGCGCGGGCCGCCTGCTGAAAGCAGACAAGATACTGAGCGGTGACATTACACAGTTTGGCGAAAAAATAATTATGACCCTGCGCTTGATAGATGTGAAGTCTGAAACGATAGAACGCAGCCAGGCCACTGAATACCTGAACATGCAAAAGGAATTGCAAAGGATGATAGAGGTATCCGTAAAGCAATTGTTCAGCATAGCGCCCGACCCACTGATGGTAAACCAACTGGTGAACTACGATATGCCCGTGGCCAGCCCGCAAACTACACTGCGGCTAAACGGCCCGCGCATGGGTATGTCATACACCCTGGGCGAAACGGGAGAGCGACTGATGGCACCCCGGGAGGAGGGCGGTTTTGATATGTACCGCTCCACTTTTCAGTTTGGTTACCAGAAGGAGTTACAATACCTGTCAGCCGGAGATTTTCAGGCGCTGGTAGAATTTGTGGGCCAGGTGGGTGGTTTGGAGAATGGAAAGTTCATTCCTTCCTTCACCATGCTGAATGGTTTCAGGTGGGGAAGGCAAGGTTGGGAAATAGGCTTTGGACCTAGCTTCCGATTTATCCGCAAGGCTGATGGCTTCTTTGACACTGACGGTATTCTGGGAGAAGCAGGAGCGTGGCACCTGAGGAGCGATTGGGATAAACTGGGGCTGATTGGCGAGGATGAAACTCCACTTGAGAATCCATACCAGATATACAACAGGCTGGACAGCCGCGGTGTAGTGAAAGCTTCCACCGGACTTGTGATAGCCGCAGGCCGCACGTTCAAAAGTGGTTACCTCAATGTGCCTGTGAACTTGTGGGTATCGCCCCGCAAAGACGGAACTATGATAGGCTTTTCGTTTGGCTTTAATGTGAGCAGGAAGCCGGAGGCGGAGTAAGGGGAGAGGATTTGGGAGTTGGGATTTGGGGGGTGTACACACACATGCGATATGTACAACTCATTTGTATCATTGCGTAATCCCTTAATTACACGTACGCTGCCTCTTTACACGCGCAATGCCGAAACTAAAACTCTGATGATGAAAAGGAAAAATGCATTCGCCTTGTTTTTTGTCTTGCTCGCTACTGCTCTTGCTCCATTGGGTTGCAAGCGCAAGGAAGAACCCGTTACAGAGTTGTACGGCAAGGTCTGTCTCATTAATTCTAACACTCCTGTGCCCAATGCACTTGTAAGATTTCTTGTAGAAGAAAGTGGCGGCAGCATTTGGAGTCCGACAGGATATACAGAAGTAGGCAATGACACTACGGATGCCGATGGCAACTTCACAGTGCCGCGGGGCACCGTTGCAGATTTAGTAAGGGCCTATGGCCTTCAGTCTATATATGATGTAGAAAGTCAGGATGTCTATATAGAACAACTTTGGGAAACAGGAGGCGATATCCGGTTGTCTCTTATTCCTCCTGCATGGCTTAAGGTGCAGGCCATTGACATTGAGCCGTTGAATCCGGAAGTGGTTGCAGTACAAGGCGACACAGCAATAGGTTTATTCCCAGGAGGAGAAATAATAATTTCTGAAGGTTACAGGAAGTGGAAAGTACGAGGCAACATGGCTCAAGACATCTACTATCGATTGGTATATGATGATATTGTTTTCGGAAATTCGCTACAATACAACATCCCTCCCCCAACTCCCTTCGACACTACTGAAATCACCATAACGTATTAAACTCCTGCCAACTCTCTCCATCATGAAACACTCCACGCTCTCTCTTTTATTATTGATGCTCGTGTTGTCCAGTTGCAAACGCGATGATAGAAATGATGGCCTTGACACGCCTTATATACACGGCTACGTGGTGGAAGACCCGGGAGGTGCCGCTGTGCCTTTTGCCTTTGTAACTGTTGGAAAAGAAAACAGTGACAACTGGGTATCCACTTACGAACTGACGGACACGCTAAGGGCAGATGAAAACGGCCACTTCCAATTGGACCGCGACCGGTACAAAGACCTATTCAATGAATGTGTCTGCACGTTTGTAGCATGTGGCACTGGGCCTGATACTCCTGAAGGTGCAGAATTCTACGAGAACCATTGTTATCACTCCAGTTTCGATCCGCTTACTACCGATAAGTTTTGGTGCACGGCAGTAACTCAAGGTTATGTGAAGATTTTCGTTGAAGACATACCCCCTTACAATCTTGAATACGAATCGGTGAGTTGTCATATTTTATATCAGAGTTTCCAATCAGGTCATGCTGTATATCCTAATCCAGACTTTGACTTGAATGAAGGTGCAGATTTTGGTCCCTACCGACATTCCCTTGAGCTAACAGCAAAGTTGGTTTTCATAGGCAATGATGGTTTCATTAACGAACTCGAGCAAGTGTAAGAGATAGTAACCATTGGAAAGGATACTGTTTTAGTCTATTTCCAATACTAGGGGCGAGGCGTGCTATGTGAACTTCAAGAACTTCAAGTCACAGTTTGTAATTCCATCATAATAATGAATAACATAAAACCCGGAAGGTAGTTTGTCCGCGTTGACGGTTGTTTGGGCTTCGGAAGTGCGTTGCTTGAAAACAACACTACCGGTGGAATCGAAGATGGTGTCTTCTCCTTTTGACTTTGTGCCTGCAATAACAAATTCAGTGGAAGCAGTATTTGGAAAAAGATAAATAGCAGTGGGGGTATTGTTCACTGATTTTGTCAACTTCACGAGTATCAGTGGCACCATGCCACCTGCACAATTGGTAGCAGAGATCCATAAAAATTTTACGGTGTTCGATGCCATTATCGAAAGTCATGGGCTAGAGAAAATAAAAATAATTGGCGATGCTTACATGGCTGTGTGTGGGCTGCCCAACGAAACCAAAGACCACGCATTCAAGGTTGTGGAAGCTGCGTTAAGCATTCGTGATTTTATCAAGAACAGTGGAGGTAGTTTTCAAGTGCGCATAGGAGTCAATTCTGGCTCTGTAGTTGCCGGCATTGTTGGGGTGAAAAAATTCGCCTATGACATATGGGGTGACACCGTGAATACCGCAAGTCGTATAGAGAACAAGAGCGAACCGGGGCAGGTGAATATTGGAGAAAGCACCTACGAACTCATCAAAGATTCGAAGCGTTTTCAGTTTACCGCGCGTGGCAAAGTGGAGGTGAAAGGCAAAGGTGAAATAGAGATGTACTTTGTTGAATGGGCAGAGTGAGAGTGGGAATTATTTCATTTTTTTTTAGATATATTGATTACTCTTCTGGCTAGCCAAAAAAAACTCCGGCTTAGCGGAACTAAGCCAGAGCTGTGGATGAATGTTTAGTTGATAGTTGGTCTACTCTATAATGATTCTCTGAAGAAAGCGCTCATTGCCAGCAGCTACTTTAATGAAATAAATACCGGGGGTTGACTCATTCATTGCCACTTCTAGTTGGCCGATGGTATTGAAATTTTGTTCATGAACTATTTTTCCTAAGACGTCAAACACCTGAAGGTTTCCCTTTCCGCTAAAGCCATTAGCGTTCAAGAAAAAATGGCCTCTGCTTGGATTTGGATAAACGCTAATGGATGCTTGGTCGATTTGCTCAACAGTATTTTCGAGACCCACATAGCTGAGCTGAAGGCGATAGGATCTGCAAGCCGCAAACGCATAGTTGCTGAATGTTTTAATATAAAAAGTATCAGCCGCTAAGTAGGCGAAGTTTAAGGAATCTACCGATGGAATGCTATTGATACCAATAGGCGCAACCAGTGCCGGGCCAACAGGATTAAAGTTGGAGTCATACAATTGGATGCTGTGCCCACCTGTGGCATCTGTGGTATGTGTTTCGGCATAGGCCACTATTTTGAAATAGCCTGTATCGGGTTTGTAAAATTTATAGATGTCTTCCTGCTGCGATTGACTCCAGTAATAATAATTGCCAAGGTATTGGTTGCCTTCAATGGGTATGGCGGGGTCTACCAGTTGCGCACTTTCAAATGAACCGTTCGGTTCCGCGTCATTGGCAAAAACCATGGGCAGCATATCATACCGCATTTTATAGGAATACCCACGATCATTCACATTGGTTGTAGTAAGCGACAAGTACATGGTATCATTTCCAACACATCCCCATAAAATGGTATCCACATTGGGAGACTGAAATCCGCCCACCGTTGTGGTTTGACCATACCATGCACTCCCATCGATGGTGTGAATATTCATGTTCATGTTATTGCTGCCGGTGCTTTGTGCCTCAGTCTCTATAAAAACCCGTAGTGTACCATTGACGGGTGGGACAATGCTGTAGAAATCGATGCCGTCTTGTCCGACTGCTTGTGGATCCCTCACGAAAGATAGATGACCTTCCGTGCTAGTATTGTACATCAGCGGAAGCGCTTGTGTAAAAACAGAATTGGGCTCTATGTCATTGTCGTAAGTGGCAGGTATCAATTCCCAGGAAAGGGTGTAGTTGTAGAGATACGGGAATACATAACCGCTGTTTACTTCAATATAAAACGTATCCTGAAGGATGCAGCACCACTCGTTGACATCCGACATAAACATGCCATTTTCGCCTTTGAGCGGACTATGACTATTCCATGGGTTTTCTTCTTCGTTGAACAAAGTAAAAGTGAACGGAGCATTTGGATTGGTACCTTCTCCTGCTATGGTAGTATTGATGATGATTTTGCCATCTTCAGGAAGAATGATGCGGTAAACATCCGGGTTGGGGTAATCTGCAATGAGACCGGTCACAGTAATGTTTTCCGACAAATCGTTGGCCTCAGTAAAGGTGTTGTTTGGCTCCGTTTCGGTAATTTGTGCGGTGACTATTGAGCTAATGAGTGAGAAGAAAATGATGGTCTTCAAGTAAATGTTTTTCATGTGTTGCATTGAGTTGTAATAAAAGATGGAGCAAACGTATTCTCGCTAAAATCGAAACGCCATACCCAATTATGGGGAGGCAGACAAACCAATTAAGTTTCGTTTGATAAGGATGTGGAAAAATGTATGCCTATCCACAAGAACTTCATCTGTATCGCGCAAAAAAACGCGTTGCATATTTTTTGGCTTAGAAAACGGTTAGTTATTTTCTAACGGGGCAACCAAGCCTCACCACCACTCATTGAGCAAAATCATACTTCACCATTATCCTTCCATGCCACCTTCACTCTGCTTAGTATTCTTACGCTTGAATAGCGAGCTGTCCACTTTACCGAATTTCCATCCGAATTGAAGACGAAGCACTTGCCAGTCGCGTCTGCGATAGGTGTCTTGCAGGAACAATGAAGTCTCTGTGTGGCTGAAGTTGATGCGCGTCTTCAACACATCTTGCATACTTAGTGTTAACGACATGCCTTTGTTTTTCAGAAACTCTTTTTTCAAGGAAAGGTCTAATCCATAGTTAGGACGTATGTATCCCTGCACCGTGTTGTTGCTGCCGCCACCAAAACCACCACCACCACCACCAAAACTACCACCGCCACCACCTCCACCGCGTTCGCTGCTGCCTACCTCTAGCGAGCGTTTGCTGCTGTAGTCGAACATCACTTGTAGCGTGAAGTTCTTGGGTAGTTTGAGTATAGCATTGCTCTTTATCCAATAGCTACTTAGGCTGTTGGTAAGCTCGCTACTGATGTTGCTGCCATCTATACTGCTTTGGTAAATGTTCACATTCGTGTTCAGTTCCATCCATTTGTTAAGTGTGTTTTTGCTAATCAGCTCCAGTCCGAAGGCGAGGCTGCTGCTGGCATTGTCATAAGTATTCACTACGATGTCGAAGTCCAGCACTTCGCTGTATTCTGTTATTTGGTTGCGCACAGTTAGGTCAGTGGTGTAGCGCGCATAAGCCGATGCTATGAAGGTGTTTGTCTTATTGATGTTATTTTGGTACGAAAGCTCTAGCAAGTTGGTGAACTCAGGCTTTAGTGCGGGATTGCCGCGGCTCACATTCAGCGAGTCGGTGTAGTCGGTGAAGGGGATGAGCTGCATGAAAGAAGGGCGATTGATTTTCCTGCTCACTGCTATCTGCACATCCTGCTTATCGTTGAGCACACGGGTGATGAACAGCGATGGAAATAAGCTAAGGGGATACGTGTTGCGAAAGGAGAGTGTAGTATCGCGCAGACTTGCGCGGTAGTCGCTGCTCTCCAGCCGCAGGCCCATCTGGTACTTCCACTTATCGCCATTTACACTCATGCTAGAATAGGCTGCGTATACCTTGTCGTAGTATTCATAGTTCACCAGCAATGCCTCTATGGGTGTGTACTCCAGCGTGGCAGGATCTTGCGAGAAGTTCTCATAAATGCTTTGGTAATGGCGTATGGAGCCTCTTATGCCAGCCTCTATTTTTTTCTTGTCACTTCGTTTAGAAACAAAGTCGGATTGTGCGGTGTAAAGCTCTTGCTCAGCTCCACCAGTTTGCCGCTGCGCGGATTCAAAGGCATCGTCATATCTGCTTTTGTAGTCACCTAAAAATTCGCTTTCTATTATGTTGAAGTTGAAATCTGCTGTCAGCTCAGTACCCTCTTTTGCAAACAAATGTTTGTACAAAAAACTAGAGCCAAGATTTTGAAACTGGCGCTTGGTACTCGTGTTGCGGGTATAAAGGGTAAAAGGATTTACGCCTTGGCCAGTTGCGTAAAGAAGCGAGTCAGTGCGCGCATCTATAACATCTGTAGGCGCAAACTCGCCTTTGTTCAACGATTGAGAAAGGGTAAAGGTGTTTCTGTTATCAGCAAACCAATCTAAACCAATTTTCCCACTGCCGAAGTAGCCAATGTTGGTGCTTGTTTGAGTTTGGTATAAATAAGTGTTGGGCGAGCGTGTATAGTCTGTTCTCTGCGTATAGCCTTCGCTAATGCTCTTACGCTGGTTGAAATTTCCGTTGCCAAAAAAGTTCAATTTGCCCTCGCGCAAATTCAAATCGATGCCCGAGTTGAAACGGGGCCTGCTATCCATCCCCGCGCGAAAGCTACCGTTGTAGCCCATACCCCTGTTGTGCTTCATCACTATGTTCACGATGCCACCGCCACCGCCACTCGCGTCATACTTAGCTCCTGGGTTGCTTATCACTTCCACACTCTTTATAGCATCAGCAGGTATTTGGTCAATAGTCAGTGTGGTAGGTCTGCCATCTATAAAAATTTGTGGTGCTGCATTGCGCATACTCACATTGCCATCCATATCCACTTGCAGACTAGGCACAGCGCGCAGCACATCTTCGGCAGTACCACCAGCCGCAATCGGATTTTTTTCTACATCAAATATCTTTTTGTCAAACTCAATTCTGTATGCAGGATCGTTGCCATCAACAATGACGGTAGGGCCGTCTGCTATGGCATTTAATTTTATGTTACCTAAATCCTTGTCAGCTGCATTCAATACTATTTCTTGTTCATACAGTTGGTAGCCCACCATATTTATAGTCAACACAAGGGTTTGTTTCATGGGTAATTTTTCAATACTAAAATCGCCATTGGATGCAGCAAGTGCGCCCCCTAAGACCTTGTTTGCATCCACTAAATTGGTATCGCTGTTGTTCACTCCATGCTCCATTACCTGCACTATGGCATATTCCAATTTTTCTTTTGTAGTAGCGTCCACCACTTTGCCATAGATGCGCCCTGTGGTGGGAGCCATGCCACCGGGGCGCTGCGCCATCACTGCTGCTGCTGATAGCACGCAAAAAACAACTATCAAGTAAGTACAAATGTTTTTCATTCGGGGCCAAATATGACTGTTGGATTAAGTGATAACAGTTGCATTGAATCAAGAAGACTAAAAAGAAAAGCAATAGATTAAGACATAGATGAACTGTAATAATCAAAAAATGTTAACTCATGCAGCTAGTTACATATGATGCCCTCTTCTTTGAACCAACCAAAATCGGCATGAAAAAATTTCTGGTCTATTTACTCTTTTTAGGCTGCTTTCAGCTGGCCACAGCCCAATCCACCGACTCTACCTCCAATACGATAAAGGTATTTCTCAATTGCAGTAACTATTGCTATCAAGATTATCTGCGTACTCAAATTACGTGGGTCAACTTCGTTCAAGACCAATTTGTAGCAGAAGTGGACTTGTTAGTCGCAAGCATCAACACAGGCAGCGGTGGCACCGCCTTTACGCTTTATTTTAAGGGTAGGAAACAGTTTAATGGCATGACCGATACACTGCATTTTGTAACCAACGCCATCAACACCGATGCCGAAGTGCGAGAGTTGATGTCACAAAAAATGAAGCTAGGTTTAGTACGTTTTGCCGCACAAGCTGGCTTTGGTGACCAACTGCTCATCACCAGCACCAATGTTCAAGATATTGATGACATAGGCTCTGGTGGCAATCCTGAAGAGGATCCATTTAACGCTTGGGTTTTTCGTGTTTCGGGCAATGCCAATATGGATGTTCAGAAGGTAAGTCAGTCAGGCGATTTTTTCGGCAGCATCACCGCTACCCAAGTAAAAGAAGAATTCAAACTTCGCCTTAGCCTGAATGCAAACTATTCAGAACAGCGATATAATTACAATGGGGAAAAAGGCACCTTTACTTTAAGAAGTCAAAATGTTTCCGGATTTTATGTACACTCTTTGAATCCTCGCTGGTCGTTAGGGGCATTCACTAATATTCAGGTCAGCGACTTTAGCAATTATGATTATTGGCAGCGTGTAAATGTGGCTTTGGAGTACAATTTTTTTCCATACAAACAGGCACAATCCAAGTTGCTGACCTTAGGGTATTTTGTAGGGGCTACTTATTACGATTTTCAGGACACCACCATCTACAATCAACTAGTTCAGTTGGTACCTTCCCACAGTATCAATTTAGGATCCTCCTTTACACAAACATGGGGATCTCTTTCAGGCGGTGTATACGCTTCTGCGTTTATCGATGATTTTGAAAAGCGAGCGTTGGGTGGTTGGCTGAATTTTGACGTGCGTATTTTTAAAGGATTCTCCATCAACTCTTACATCAATTTTGGTATCCCACGCGACCAAATAAATATTCGTAAGTCGGGCGCAACGAGCGATGAGGTTCTGCTTCAACAACAGGAGTTGCAGAGCAATTTTAATTTCAATTCATACATTGGATTGGGCTATCGTTTTGGCTCTATCTATAACAATGTGGTCAATCCGCGCTTCGACTACAGCAATTGATAGGTTTCCTTTCTTTGGCACATGGAAGTACAAAAAATTTCTGCTCAAGAAACCAAACCACTTCGACATCTCGTGCTGTGGCCTCATATAGAACTTCAGGAGAATTGTGTGATAGATATAGATGAGCGTGAGGACGCCATTCATCTCGGAACTTATGATGGGACGAGGATTGTGAGCATTGGTTCACTCTTTCAAATGCGGTCACCAAAAATTTCTTTTGAAAAGCAGTACCGCCTTCGGGCAATGGCAACACATCCGGATTATCGTGGTAAGAATTGCGGGAAGCTGCTGATAGAAAAAGCTATCGAAATTTTGAAAGAAAAAAAGCAGGAAGTGCTTTGGTGCGATGCGCGCATGGGTGCTTTTGGTTTCTATCAATCACTTGGTTTCAGTATGAAGGATGAAGTTTATGATGTGCCGCTCATTGGGCCGCATAAGTTTATGTGGATGGTGCTTGATTAGTGATCAATGAGATGCATACTTTCGCACACCTCAAATAATTCCTCATGCCCAACATCAGTCAGAAAGCCCACGACATGCCCGCTTCACCCATTCGCAAACTGGTTCCGTTTGCAGAAGCAGCGAAGAAGTTGGGAAGAAAAGTATATCATCTCAACATAGGTCAGCCGGATATAGAAACACCGCAAGTGGTGCGTGAGAAAATGAAATCGCTTGAACTAAAGGTGGTGGAGTACAGCGCGAGCGAAGGCATTGCAGCTTATCGCGATGGACTTATCCAATATTATTCTTCCAAAAATATTTCGCTTCAGCGCGAGAATATTATGGTAACTACTGGAGGAAGCGAAGCGCTGGTGTTTGCATTCATGACTTGCTTCAACCCCGGTGATGAAGTGATTGTTCCTGAGCCATTCTATGCTAACTACAATGGATTTGCTGTAATGGCTGGTGTGAAAGTGGTGCCTGTAATGAGCTACATCGAAACAGGATTTGCGCTTCCACCTATCGAAGAATTTGAGAAACTCATAACGCCAAAAACGAAAGGCATACTCATTTGCAATCCTGGAAATCCTACTGGCTACTTGTACTCACAACATGAGCTAGAGCAACTGAGCAGCATGGTAAAAAAGCACGATTTGTTTCTAATGGCAGATGAGGTGTACCGCGAGTTTGCATACGATGGCGCACAACCATACAGTGTCATGAATTTGAAAGGCATTGAGGACAATGCCATCATGATTGACTCTGTGAGTAAGCGCTACAGCATGTGTGGTGCGCGTATTGGTGCTTTGATTACCAAGAACAGATTAGTAATGGCCGCTGCTTTGAAGTTTGCACAAGCGCGTTTGTCGCCACCCACTTTTGGCCAGATGGCATCACTCTATGCATTGGAAACACCGCAGAGTTATTTCGATGGAGTAGTGGAGGAGTATGTGGAAAGAAGAGACATACTTGTTGACGGCCTCAACAAAATTCCCGGGGTGATTTGCCCAAAACCAAAGGGTGCTTTCTATTGCATCGCTCAGCTTCCAATTGACAACTCCGATGTTTTTTGCCAATGGATGCTTGAGAAATTTGAGCACAACAACCAAACGGTTATGATGGCTCCCGCCACAGGATTTTATTCCAGGCCAGAACTAGGATTGCAGCAAGTAAGACTAGCCTATGTGCTCAACAAGGAATCATTGAAGTCTGCAATTGAATGTCTGGAGGCTGCGCTGAAAGAATATCCGGGCAAGGTGGAGGTAAAAGCGATGGCCCATTCATGAAGTTTTACCTCATCAACATTATTCAGCTTGCAGCACTCACAGTTGTAGCTTGGAGACTTACGCATCTTGTTATGAAGGTCTGCTATTTCCTTTATCCTATTGGTTTAAAGTGGGGAGGCTCTAAGCCAGAGGAAATTTACAATTTCGGGGTAAGTGATGGCATTTTCTGGATGCTTGCCTGTTCAATTGCTTTCTTCGGAATCACGCTTTTGGAAAGGAGATATTCATTTCAGCGAGTGCTGTCTAACGCATATGCTCTAATTCTTGTGCTTTTGATTACATACCATATGACACAGCACATCAAAGAAATGGTTGCTTTGTCCTTTGAGTCATAAATAAGCTATAGGGATTCAACTCTTTTAGAGGTAGTAGAATAGGGAAAGGGTCCCAAGCAAGAGTGTTACAATTCCAAGGTATATCATTAAAAGTTTGTATGCTCTAGAAAGTCGCTTTCTTTCCAATATCATTTCAGGATATTTCGCAGATTGATATTCGCCTACAGTATAAGTCAATGCCGCCCACACCATGCTGACCAGTCCAAAAAATAGTATGATCATTGCGGAAATCAAAATAGTTTGACTGGTTGCAAAAAAAACAAGCGGTATTGCCAATAAAGAAATGACACCCACCCAACCGGCCCTTTCACTTGTTCTTGCATTCGAAATTAGTAAGCGCTTCTCTAGATTGCTGTCGGATATACTGTCACTATCGAAATCAATCGCAATTGGAAATGATTTGAGTTCAATTTCAGATAAAAAGTCATCATTTACAGTTTTCACAGCGTCAGTTTTGTCCATTTTCAGTTGTTCAGACTTCATTCGAGAAGCGTGTCCAACTATCGAGTCATAATGAACAATGTGCAAATGCTCTGAATTTTCCTTATGGTCTTGCTTCGGAAGGATATTTTTTTCATCTATACTCAGCCATTCCAGATGATAGCCCCCCATGTATCCGCGTTTCTCAAGAGTGCATCCAAAAATTAGTATAGAACATGTTAATGCTAGAATTATTTGGACCAATGTTCTTTTCATTTTACTGGATTTTCAACTGAATGAGATAAAAGCAACACCAAAAAGAACGACTGCTACCAGACCAACAAGCGCAACAAGAGAGATGATTCCCAATGCAAGACCAGCCGCAGCAAAAGCCTTTCCTGAATATCTATTGCGAGCGTAGTACATATCATCGAAGGCACGCGAAGACATTTTTTTTGCAAGCAGTGCAAAAACGATAACTCCAACAACCAAAGCTGACACGAGCCAAACAGGATTAAAACTGGCAACGAACATCAGCACAAAACATAGAGCTGAAAGAATACCCATTAGAAAACTACCAACTGCTGCAGGATGAATTTCTGCATTGATTTTTTCAGGAGCGGCTGTGCTTATCTCGAAGGGGAAAGTTTCTTTTAGTACATCATCTCGTAAAGGTGATTTCCTCGTTTTATTTATCCATTCTGGTTTCACAGAATGCGCGTCAACCGGCTTTTTAGAAGATGTACTGTCGAGCTTAATTTCTTTTAAGGACGTTTCATTTTTTGTTGTCACGATTTCTGCATCTCGAGCTTCAGTAGTTGAGCTCAACTCCAGCACTGGTGCCATGGAATTCTTGTCATTATCAAAAAACTCAACATGAAAGCCGCTCATGTACCTGCGCTTTTCAATGGTACACGAATGAAGCGCTGCAAGCAGGAATACTATGAAAAGGAATGATGCGGAAAGTTTCAAGACAGGTAAAGTGAGTTCCTCAAAAGTAGAGCAGGTGTTCCTTAAAACAACAAATCCTGCCGGGGGTGGAACCTTATCCGGCAGGACTTTTTAACGGACTCACTTTAACACTAACCAACTTTTCCAAACTTTTGAGGATCAAACTATCACTGAAAAGAATGCTCGTATCTATTGCCTAAAAAAATACCGTTTACTGATATCTGGCCAATTCTGATAATCTTGATTCAGAGGTCGAAAATGGTGATGTTCTTTACATAAAACCAATTGATACGGATCAATGGCTTCTGCTCTTCTCAATGATTCCTCTTTTGATGCGGCTAAGGGCCTCAGGCGTGATGCCCAAGTAAGAGGCAATGTGCTGCTGGGCTACACGCATTTCTAATTGCGGATACTTCTTTACCAATTGCAGATAACGTTGTTCGGCACTTTTGCTCATAGTGTCGATGGTGCGCGACTGATTGGCGATGTAAGCTCCTTGTAGCAATATTCTGAAAAAACGATCGAAATGTGGATACTTATCCAGCACCTCGTTGAAGGCGGCAACAGAAATCTGCAACACATCACACTCCTCCAATGCCTGCACGCTGTAGTGAGCGGGCTCACCGGTTATGTTGCTCATCATATCGCCACACCACCAATCTTCAAAACCTATTTGAAAGATGTGTTCATGCAAGCTGTCATCGGTAAAGAAAGTGCGTGTAACTCCTTTCATTATATAGGTCATATTGGTATCCACATCACCCGACTTGAGGAGGTATTCCTTTTTCGCAAAGTGGCGCTCTTCTAAGTTGGAGCGAAATGCTTCCCACTCATCATCGTTTGTTTTTATTCTGCGATCAATATTCTGGCGCAGCATATCGTACTTGCTCATATTAGCTATTCATTGTATTTAGAGAAGGCGTAAAGATGGTAAAAATGAGGAGCAGACACTAATCCATTTGACTACAAAGTTTTTTGAATAGCCCAAATTCAAAACCCCTACTTGTCGAGCCGCAGAATTGTCTTCTATCCATTGCCCGTTTTTAAATCATAAGAATACATTCGCGTCCAATTAAAACAAGACATCCATGCCCAAAGGCGTTTTTCAAATTCCCACACCCATCAACGATCCTGTTCGCAGTTATGCGCCAGGAACAGCCGAGAGAGAAAACTTGCTGAACACCTACAAAGCCATGTATGCGCAGGCGCCCATTGATGTGCCGCTATACATAGGCAGCGAAGAAGTGCGCACCAACGACAAGCGCGTGATGTCACCACCGCACGATCACAAAAAAGTATTGGGCCATTACAACTATGGAACAGCTGAGCATGTGAAGCAATCAATAGCTGCTGCGCTTGAAGCAAAGCAGCGATGGGTGGCATTGCCATGGGAACAGCGCGCAGCTATTTTCCTGAAAGCTGCCGACTTGCTTGCAGGCCCGTTTCGTATGAAGATGAATGCAGCGACTATGCTAGCGCAAAGCAAAAATGCTTTTCAAGCTGAGATAGATGCGGCTTGCGAGTTTGTAGATTTTCTTCGATTCAACGTCACCTACATGCAACAGATATACCGCGACCAGCCAGGCTCACAGCCGGGCATTTGGAATAGGTTGGAGTATCGTCCGCTCGAGGGTTTTGTGTTTGCATTGACTCCATTCAACTTCACTGCTATCAGTGGCAACTTGCCTGCAAGTGCCGCTATGATGGGCAACGTTGTCGTGTGGAAACCCGCGGACAGCCAAGTGTACAGCGCACAAGTCATCATGGAATTGTTCAAGGCGGCAGGATTGCCAGACGGTGTTATCAATATGGTGACTGCCGATGGCCCGGTGGTGGGCGATGTGGTTTTCAAACATCCTGATTTTGCAGGACTGCACTTCACTGGCAGCACTGCGGTATTCAAACACCTTTGGAAAGAAATAGGAAACAACATTGATCGCTACAAAACCTATCCGCGTATAGTGGGCGAGACAGGCGGAAAGGATTTTATTGTAGCACATGCAAGCGCAGGATATGATGAAGTGGCTACGGCTATCACGCGCGGTGCCTTCGAATTTCAAGGGCAAAAATGCAGCGCAGCAAGCCGTGCCTACATTCCAAAATCTCTCTGGCCAAAAGTGAAAGAGCGCATCATTGCCGATGTGAAATCTTTCAAAATGGGAAGCCCTGAAGATTTTTCGAACTTCATCAATGCGGTGATTGATAGAAAATCGTTTGATAAAATCAAAGGATTTATTGAATACATCAAAACACAAAAAGATGCTGAAATAATTGCCGGTGGAAAGTGCGATGACAGCGTTGGCTACTTCATAGAACCAACCGTTGTAGTCACTACCAATCCGAAATTCCGCACCATGTGCGAGGAGATTTTTGGACCAGTGATCACTATCTATGTATATGAAGATGAGAACTGGGGAGATATGCTGCACTTGGTAAACGAAACCAGTGACTACGCATTAACAGGAGCCATTCTTTCCAAAGACAGATACGCCATTGACCAAGCTACACGTTTGCTAGAGAATGCCGCAGGCAATTTTTATATCAATGACAAACCAACCGGAGCGGTAGTTGGTCAGCAGCCTTTTGGGGGTGCGCGCGGTAGCGGCACCAATGACAAGGCAGGCAGTTATCTGAACCTGTTGCGTTGGGTTTCACCGCGCACCATCAAAGAGACTTTTGTTACGCCTACTGATTATCGGTATCCGTTTTTGGGGTGATTTATTCATTGTTCTTCAATTCCATTTATGCAAAAAATTGCAAAAATGGAATTGATTGTATTGCCGATTTCTGAAAAAAAGGAAATAACTAATGGTGGACATGAATACCTATTGAAGAGGACATTATCATTGCACCAAATTGGCCGTTTCTCTCCAACATCCCATACTCGTGGACCTTCTGCGCAAAGCATATAGCGCTGAAAAGGCGGCCTCTTTTGCCTATCAAGGCCATGCGGGTTCAGTAAAGAATGCTATACATAAAGCCGGTATTCACCAGATAGAAATGGATGAATGGAACCACCGGAGCGAGGTACTAGAGATAATGAAGCAGTATAGCATCGCTCCATCAAAGTGGTATGAATTCAAGTTTCATATTGTGGGCAAAATCATCAGTGCTAGCTGCTATGTCATTGGTTGGTTCATGCCCTTCTACTTTGCAGGTAGGCTCGAGAGTGGCAACGTGTGCGAGTATTTCAGAATGATTCATTATTTCCACTCGTTGGGAATTACTGCGCATGACAAAGTGCTGTATGAAATGGGCATGAAGGAGAAAGAACACGAGGTCTATTTCTATGACAAGATCAAGAACAGCAAAATGCTTCCCTTCTTTGAGAAGCTTTTCTCTTGGGGAGCCAGTCAAGGCTTCAATGATGTGGACCTCGACAAGAAGTATTCCCTAGCCGAAGCGGAGAAGTATTGCAGAAAATAAGGATTAAGACTGCAAAAATTTGTGACCGACTTGCCAGATGTCAAATGCAGATTTCCGCACATTCCCTTCTTCATTCTTACGTTTTGTCATTGGGCTTTGGAAAGTGCGCTTTTCATTACATTCGCACCGCTTGCATCATTTGTTTGCTGCAAGCAACATAAGCCATAGTCCTTGCGACTTAAACCATAAGCATCAACCAACGCTTTTATGATGAAACACCTCTACCGGAAAGTTTTTCTCTTTGCTTTTATTAGTCTTTTCTTCCTCAACAAGGCCCACTCTCAACTAGCCGCTGTGCCAGTAGTAGTGGACGTAACTCCACTCTACGGTGACTATGGCGATCTTGGACAAGACATGACTGGCTATGTAAAATACGAAGTGTATGTGGTGTTTCAAGACCCGGGAAATTACTTGCTTAGCCTTTTTGCAGCAGAAGGAATTCCTGATTGTGTGCAGGATGCAGATTCATCCGCTTTCTTTGACTTTCCATGCGGTGTGTTTCAGCATGAGCAAGAAACAGAATATGGATTTAACAACGTTTGCTTTTACAACTTCAATACATTTCCTTCATCACAATTCGATTCTTATATTACGATAGGCAAGAGTTGCTCAAGCGATCCTAGTTGTGATATTCTTTTAAGTGCCATTGGTCAATGCGGAACTTGGACGGATGATTTTGAAGGACCAACCAATGGTGATTTTTTTGACGGTGGTAGTTTTTTCTGGGACGAGCATGCGGTTTTTGTTGCATCATGTCTCAATGCAAGTTCAGCTGCATATGCAGGAGCTGACAATAGAGTGAAGGTAGCCCAATTCACTAGCTGTGGTCCTATATCAGGTTGTTTCAATCTTTCATACCGCACGCAGGAAATGGTTGACATCAACGACCAAACTCCACTCATCGAATTGGATGTTTGCTTCGAAGCTGAGCATCCTTGCTTAGCCAATCCTTTCGATAACACGCCTGCCGTTGGAAGCCCCGGTTGCTTTGGCGATGTCAATCAAGTAAGTCTTGGAGATGGCGGTAATGGCCTTGTGGACTATCAGCTCTATACAAACACGGATGTTCTTGTAAATAGCTACAACAATCAAGGGTCGGGATTGACCATAACACCCATTGATCCCGGTAGTTACTACATCAGCATGATGGATGATTCAGGCTGCAGAGATACCACTGCAGTGTTTACAGTGACAGAAACCATCGAACTTACCATGGATGCAACGCTGCTTCAAAACGTGTTATGTTTTGGTGAAAACATTGGTGAAATACAAGTAGAGTGCAGTGGTGGAACAGGTCAGGTAGTAGTTGTATTAGGTGGCCAACAATATTCCTGTGGTGATGTTATAACTGACCTAGCTTGTGGCAGCTACTTGATTACTGCGACCGATGAAAACCAATGTGTAGTTTCTGAAACTATCAATATCACTTGCCCTGCACAATTGCTTTACAATCCAGTTATTACTAGTATACCTTGCTTTGGTTATGACAATGGAAGCATCATCGGCAACGTAACAGGCGGCACAGGTGTGATAACCGCAGACTGGACTTTCAATGGTGACCCTTACGATGCGTTCACTGGCATCAACCCGTTGAATATTTCTTTAACCGGACTTGATGGTGGAGATTATGAAGTCACCATTACTGACAATAATAATTGCACACTTACCTCGTCATTCATTGTGGACGAGCCAGAAGAATTCTTGCAGATAAATGTCGTTGAGGCTGCAACTTGTAATGGTTTTTGTGATGGAAATGTGGTATATGAAATTACAGGAGGAACCCAACCATATAGCATCAATATTGGTGAAATAGGAGGTGGTCAGGCTTCCCTTGACGCCTTGTGTGCGGGTGAGTACATCACTATTATTTCTGATGACAATGGATGTCTAATTCAAGACAGTGTATCTATAGCTGAACCCGATCCCATTACTTATGAATCAATTTTACAGAATGAATTGTGTTTTCAGGACTGTAATGGTTCAATTGAGCTTATCAACGTGAGTGGAAGCTTTGGTGGATTCACCTATGAGCTGTCACCCAATGCTGGCACTTGTGAAGCGCCCTGCAGTGGCAGCAGTGTCAACTACATTGACCTTTGCGCAGGTATTTATGACATCTTAATAACTGATCAGAACGGTTGCGAGGAATTGGTTGAAGACCTTGCGCTTATTGCACCTGGTGAACTGCAATTGATACTGACACCGCAGAATGTTACCTGCTTCGGATTCGAAAATGGTGAAGTGGAAATAACCAATTCAGGCGGCACCGAGCCTTTTGTAGTAACACCGGGTAATTTGGATGTTCCATCAACTGTTGCTGACCTTGCACCTGGCACTTATACTTATACCATAACTGATGATAATGGCTGCGCTGATACAGAAGATGTCATCATCACTGAACCAGCATTGCTGCAGGTGGCTCTTGTATCCACAGTAGATGCAAGCTGTGGCGGCAATTGTGATGGCATTGTAGTCTATACAGTGGCTGGAGGCACATCGCCTTATGATTTCACACTTACGCCAACAGGTATTACAGGAGCTGTGAATGGCACTATCACTTCATTATGTGCCGATGAGTATGAACTATTAATTTCCGATTTATACAATTGCTTGGATACGCTAGAATTTGAAATAGCAGAGCCGGATCCACTGATGATTGACATAGACTTGAATGCACCAACATGCACCGGTATGTTTGATGGCGCAGCCAATGTTGTTGTAAGCGGAGGAACTGGGGACCTCACTCTTTTTATAGAACCCGAAAGTCTTGACTGGATCCAAATTGATAGTGTCACCTACATATTCTCAGGCCTTGGCGAAGGTGTTATAGAGTTTGAGTTAAATGATGGGGCCGATTGTGCCATACAATTGGAGCAACCTGTAATACCAGACATCATTACCGATATGGTACTCACTCCTTACTCATCTCCAGAAACTTGCTGGAACATGATAGATGGCACAGCAACTATAGCAGTACAAAATGGTAATCTACCTATCACTTATTACTGGAATGATCAATACAATCAGATAACAGCCACTGCAGTTGGCCTTGCTTCCAATCAGTCTTACACTGTGATAGTGACCGATGCTATTGGTTGTACGCTTACTGAGGAGGTTTTTGTGGATGCCACGGTTGGTTGTTTCTTTATATCCACGGGTATTACTCCTAACGGTGATGGTGTGAATGATTTCTGGGTGCTGGGCGGTTTGGAATTCTTTACCGATGCAGACATCAGCGTTTTCAACCGCTGGGGACAGACAGTTTTTAACAGCAAAGGATATTCAGCCCCATGGGACGGAACCTTCAAGGGAGAAAAACTTCCAGTTGCAGACTATTACTTCGTCATTGATTATTCCGATACATTGGACCCAATACAAGGCACCGTTACTATTAAGTATTAATCAGCAGAAAGCAAAGCCGATATGAAAAGAATTCTCACAACTGCATTTGTACTCATCTGCTTTTTTAGCGCTGAAATGAGCGCTCAGCAATACATGCGGATGACACAATTCATGTACAATCCGTACTTCATCAATCCTGCTGTGGCGGGTACATTGAATCAGATACCTTTTTACCTCAGCTACCGCAATCAGTGGTCGGGTTTCAAAGGTGCTCCAAGCACATTTGTGGCTAGTGGCCATTTTCAGGGGCCTGAGAACTCTGGCTTCGGAGGTATCATCACTCATGATGATACGGGTGGCGCCATCAGTCGCACGGGTATAGACCTCACTGGGGCTTACCACATTGACCTCAATAATTATGATGCAGTAAGTTTTGGCCTAAGTCTCACAGGTAGGCAGTTTAAGTTTGACAATAGCAAACTGGTCGTTTATCAGCCGGACGACTTAGAGCTAAATGGTATGCAACCAGAAAGCACCATGAACCTAGATGCCAATATTGGTATGATGGTTTATGGCAAAGATTATTACTTCGGATTCAGTGTTCCACAATTGATACAAAGTCGCTTGAAACTGGAAGGACTTAACAACAGCGTGGACAACCAGAACATACGGCACTTCCATTTCATGGGCAGCTATAAGTATTACATCAATGACAACTTTGACATACAGCCCAGCGCTTTAATGAAGCTAACCCCAGTAACTCCGGTGCAGTTAGATGTGAATCTTAAAGTAGGATACAATGACAGAGTGTGGGCTGGAGTTAGTTACCGCTACAAGGATGCAATAGCTATAAACATAGCTGGACAAATGGAAAACTTCTTCCTTGGTTACTCCTTCGACTTCACCACTGGAGAAGCACAAGTGCTTAGTCCATTTACACATGAAATACTATTGGGCTTCATCATACCAGGTAAGCGCGGCAAGTACCAGTCTCGCGGTGCATTAGGACCACGCGTACTGGACAGAGGCAGGGTGGTTAAGCATTAGAATAACGCACATTATAAAAAATACATAAGGCTGTTTCTTTTAAAGAGACAGCCTTTGTTTTTTTAGAAAAATCCATACAGATAGATTAGGATGAACGTTAATGCTATGAACACACTCTCATCAAGGCTATAGTTCCAAATGATGCGCAACACCGCAAAGGTTGAATGCTACCAATAACGAGTGTTACCAGCGGCTAGGTCAGTTCAGCAAGCCCACAACTCCCAAGGGTTTGAACTATCCTTGACACTTTTGCAATCCTCCATCATTTCAAAAATCATTGCTCGCTATTCCTTGTATTCGCTAAAAACACTTTTCTTTGAATCATCAATATGAACGAACAAACGCGCACCTACATTTCAAAAAAGATCCTTCTTTTCATTTCACTTGCAGTTTTTGCGCTGCTTTATGTTCAGATGAAACCGACCAATAAGAAGGAAATCGATTGCACTGCAATGATGCTGTTCACTTCCCCCGATTCTTTGTTTGAAGGAGCCAATATGGAATTCAGCAGTGCGGGCAAATGCGATCATTGCCACGGACTGGACCCCAGCGGCCTTGCTAGTGTAGATGCTGAAGGTGGCGATGTAAATGTGGTAGATGATTGGAGTAGCAGTATGATGGCTCTCAGCGCTAAAGATCCGTATTGGAGAGCCAAGGTTAGTCACGAAGTATTTGTGAATCCTGCGTTACAAGAAGTTATCGAAACAACTTGCACAAAATGCCATGCACCACTTGGCAATTTTGCAGCTACTATGAATGGTGCAACTCATTATTCCATAGCAGAAATGCTCGAGGACTCAGTAGCGCTGGATGGTGTTAGCTGTTTAGCATGCCACAGCCAGGCTCCCCAGCCAGAGGTCGCCTTGCATACCGGCCAGCTCATTTTTGTGGACGACAGTATCGTCTATGGACCTTACTTCAATCCACTTATTACTCCAATGGCTCTTTATAGTGGCTATACTCCGGAGCAAAGCTTTCATATAAAGAATTCAAAACTTTGTGCTGCATGTCACTCGCTCAAAACCGAAACGGTTGATTTGGAAGGTAACCTAACAGGCGCAGACTTCATAGAACAAGCTACATGGCACGAGTGGCTCAACAGCAGTTATCCGTTGGAGGAGATTAGTTGTCAGCAATGCCATTTACCCGAATTAGAGGGCCAGTCCGTGAAGCTCGCAGCAGGTTACGACACGCCACCGCGCACGCCATTTGGTCTTCATACACTTGCGGGCGGCAACGTTACAATGCTCAAACTGATGAGAGACAACCGCGAACAACTTGCTATCTATCCCAGTGAAGAACAATTCAACGAAACAATTAGCAATACGCAATACATGCTTCAGGAGCAAAGCCTTCAAGTCACACTCACTGAAATCAATCGCTCATCTGATACGCTTTATATAGACGCAAAACTCACCAACCTCACAGGCCACAAGTTGCCAAGCGGATACCCAGCGCGCAAGATGACAGTGGTGCTCTATGCATTAACACCGGGCGATTTCGAAATTTTCCGTAGCGGTGGTTTTGATGATGATTTCTATGTTGTCAGCGAAGACGCTCCCTTCGAGCCACATCACAATTTCATCAATGATGAAGATCAAGTTCAGATTTACGAAATGGTAATGGGTGATGTAAATGGTGAAAGAACAAATGTTCTACTGCGCGGAGCTTCGCATCTCAAAGACAATCGCCTCGTGCCGCTTGGCTTTGCCGAAACTGGTGCCCTTTACGATACCACTGAAATAGTTCTCGGTGTTCCAGATAACGACTTCAACCACGACCCAGCAGTGGGCAGCGGAACAGACGTCATACACTATCGCATCCCTACCAACGGTCTAGCTGATGCTTTGAATGTTTATGCAGAAATATATTATCAAAGTATTCCGCCTAATTGGGTCGAAGACTTGGAAAGTTTAGCAACAGAAGAAGCAGAAACATTTATAGGTATGTTCGATAATGCTGACAAAACCCCTGTGCTCATGCGCAATGCTCATCTTTCAGTGCCTGCTTTTCAAAATATCAGCGGCACGATGAATAATGCAATGGCATCACTGCGCATTCAGAATGATGGAAAATTTAATTTATTCGCTTCAGAAGCAATCACGCTCAACATTTACAATCTCGAAGGAAAACTCATACAAAATTTGTTTTTTCAATCGGGTAAACATCTCTTCACGCATGAACTTCCCACAGGTGTTTACCTCTGCACAATCAAAGCCAGCAGTGGGTTCGAGGTGGTAGAGAAAATATTGGTACATTAGTCCATATACCCTCAAAAAGTCAAGATCATTCTGCAATAAACAAAATCAATTCAAACGTCTTGCACTTCCAAAATCATCACAATTTCTATTCTTCCAAAACTATTTTCAACTTTTTTTATATTGAATAGCAGTCAACTAAGCAGTACTCACACAACTATTTTCACAAAGTACTTGCGCAGGTAACAAGTAGGAGTACATTTGCACCCGCTTAAGAAAAACGAAAACGTTCTTCAAGCAAGCAGAAGCCGCGTCAATCAAGCGATTTAGAAGATTCGAAAATAATTTTCAACAAAGTTTGGTTTCAAGAAAACAACAAGGTTATGTTTGCCGCCCCTTTTAAAAACGTTAAAAGGGAATGAAGTGAAAAAATTAGTTCTTTGATATAATGCAGCAGCGAACAGGTATTTTTTAAAAACACGTCAAGCCATGAGATTAAATATCTTCACAATGGAGAGTTTGATCCTGGCTCAGGATGAACGCTAGCGGCAGGCCTAACACATGCAAGTTGAGGGGCAGCATGAATAGTAGCAATATTATTTGATGGCGACCAGCGCACGGGTGCGTAACACGTATGCAATCTACCTTGTACAGGGGCATAACTTCGAGAAATCGTTGCTAATTCCCCATAAGACTATAGAGTGGCATCACTTAGTAGTTAAAACTCCGGTGGTACAAGATGAGCATGCGCCCAATTAGCTAGTTGGTGAGGTAATAGCTCACCAAGGCTACGATTGGTAGGGGTTCTGAGAGGATGATCCCCCACACTGGTACTGAGACACGGACCAGACTCCTACGGGAGGCAGCAGTGAGGAATATTGCGCAATGGAGGAAACTCTGACGCAGCCATGCCGCGTGAAGGATGAAGGTCCTATGGATTGTAAACTTCTTTTGTATGGGAATAAACGCTTCTACGTGTAGAAGCCTGAAGGTACCATAAGAATAAGCACCGGCTAACTCCGTGCCAGCAGCCGCGGTAATACGGAGGGTGCAAGCGTTATCCGGATTTATTGGGTTTAAAGGGTTCGTAGGCGGACCATTAAGTCAGTGGTGAAAGCCCTCTGCTCAACAGAGGAATTGCCATTGATACTGATGGTCTTGAGTGTAAGTGAAGTTGGCGGAATGTGTGGTGTAGCGGTGAAATGCTTAGATATCACACAGAACACCGATTGCGAAGGCAGCTGGCTAACTTACAACTGACGCTGAGGAACGAAAGTGTGGGGATCAAACAGGATTAGATACCCTGGTAGTCCACACCGTAAACGATGATTACTAGATTTTGGCCGTAAGGTCAGAGTCCAAGCGAAAGTGTTTAGTAATCCACCTGGGGAGTACGTCCGCAAGGATGAAACTCAAAGGAATTGACGGGGGCCCGCACAAGCGGTGGAGCATGTGGTTTAATTCGATGATACGCGAGGAACCTTACCTGGGCTTGAAAGTTAGTGACCGATCCTGAAAGGGATTCTCCCGCAAGGGCACGAAACTAGGTGCTGCATGGCTGTCGTCAGCTCGTGCCGTGAGGTGTCGGATTAAGTTCCATAACGAGCGCAACCCCTATCTTTAGTTGCCAGCGAGTAATGTCGGGGACTCTAGAGAAACTGCCCGCGTAAGCGGTGAGGAAGGTGGGGATGACGTCAAGTCATCACGGCCCTTACGTCCAGGGCGACACACGTGCTACAATGGTAGGGACAGTGAGTTGCAAACCAGCAATGGTGAGCTAATCTATAAACCCTATCTCAGTTCGGATCGAGGTCTGCAACCCGACCTCGTGAAGCTGGAATCGCTAGTAATCGGATATCAGCCATGATCCGGTGAATACGTTCCCGGGCCTTGTACACACCGCCCGTCAAGCCATGGAAGTTGGGAGTGCCTAAAGTCGGCCACCGTAAGGAGCTGCCTAAGGCAAAACCAGTAACTGGGGCTAAGTCGTAACAAGGTAGCCGTACCGGAAGGTGCGGCTGGAATACCTCCTTTATAGAGAAACGCTTGAAGTGTTTTGAAAATTTTATCTGTTCGTTCTGCATTACCATTTTATTTTCAGTCCTGTAGCTCAGTTGGTTAGAGCACTACACTGATAATGTAGGGGTCAGCAGTTCAAATCTGCTCAGGACTACAACATCAGCAACTAAGCTGCGGGGTAGCATGAAACTAAAATGGGGAATTAGCTCAGCTGGCTAGAGCACCTGCCTTGCACGCAGGGGGTCAACGGTTCGAATCCGTTATTCTCCACATTTTTATTCTAAACCTTTGTTTAGAAGTTTATTAGAGCTACAGTGAAGACTGTACTCGTGAAAGTTCTTTGATATATTGATAGAGTTTTATAAGCAATTAAGGGCAGATGGAGGATGCCTTGGCTCTTGATAGCGATGAAGGACGTGATAAGCTGCGATAAGCCATGCCGAGGCGCAAATAGCCTGCGAAGCATGGATCTCCGAATGGGGCAACCCTCATAGTTGAAGACTATGAATCCGAAAGGAAGCAAACCCGGGGAACTGAAACATCTAAGTACCCGGAGGAAAAGAAAACAAAGTGATTCCCTCAGTAGTGGCGAGCGAAATGGGAACAGCCCAAACCAACATTGTTTCGGCAAAGTTGGGGTTATAGGACTGCATTTAGTATCATACTCGAATTTAGAAGAAGTCTGGAAAGTCTTACCATAGCGGGTGATAGTCCCGTATAGAGGTTGAGTATGAATGAGCAGTATCCTGAGTAGCGCGGGACACGTGAAATCCTGTGTGAATTTGCCGGAACCATCCGGTAAGGCTAAATATATCAAGAGACCGATAGCGAACAAGTACTGCGAAGGAAAGGTGAAAAGAACCTCGAACAGAGGAGTGAAATAGAACCTGAAACCATCTGCTTACAAGCGGTCGGAGCGAAAGTGACGACCTGCCTTTTGCATAATGAGCCTACGAGTTACTCCTCTTTGGCAAGGATAAATTTCTATGAAATGCATCCGAAGCGAAAGCAAGTCTAAATAGGGCGTTTAGTCAGAGGGGGTAGACGCGAAACCTTAGTGATCTACACATGACCAGGTTGAAGTCTCAGTAACATGAGATGGAGGACCGAACCCGTTAACGTTGAAAAGTTTTGGGATGAGTTGTGTGTAGGGGTGAAAGGCTTATCAAACTGGGAAATAGCTCGTTCTCCCCGAAATGCATTTAGGTGCAGCCTCGTGGTTGAGTGCGATGGAGGTAGAGCTACCGATTGGGCTAGGGGGTGTCAAAACCTACCAAACCCTGACGAACTCCGAATGCCATCTCATATACACGGGAGTGAGGGTATGGGTGCTAAGGTCCGTATCCGAGAGGGAAATAACCCAGACTATCTGCTAAGGTCCCCAAGTCTATGCTAAGTTGGTTAAACGTGGTGCGGTTGCATTGACAGCTAGGATGTTTGCTTGGAAGCAGCAATTCATTTAAAGAGTGCGTAACAGCTCACTAGTCGAGCGATCGTGCGTGGATAATAATCGGGCATAAGCATAGCACCGAAGCAGTAGATTTATGGTAGGGGAGCATTCTCATCCGCTGCGAAGGCGCACCGTAAGGTGTTCTGGAGCGTTGAGAAAAGAAAATGTAGGCATAAGTAACGATTAAGAAGATGAAAAATCTTCTCGCCAAAAGACCAAGGGTTCCTGATCAATGTTAATCAGATCAGGTTTAGTCGGGTCCTTAGGATAACCCGAAAGGGGAAGCCGATGGAAAACAGGTTTATATTCCTGTACCTGCTTGTCAACAAAAGTGACGAAAGTGCGAGGTGGCTACGTGGTGACGGAAATCCACGTTGAGCCGAATCTTCGGAAGAAGCAAAGTCATGTAACACTTTCCTAGAAAAGCGAGACAAGCGGTCCGTACCCGAAACCGACACAGGTGGTCAAGTAGAATATACTAAGGCGCTCGAGTGAATCACGGTTAAGGAACTAGGCAAATTAGTCTCGTAACTTCGGGAAAAGAGACACCCTTCTTCGGAAGGGTCGCAGAGAAATGGCCCTGGCGACTGTTTATCAAAAACACATGGCTATGCTAAATCGAAAGATGATGTATATGGCCTGACACCTGCCCGGTGCTGGAAGGTTAAAAGGAGATGTCAGCCGCAAGGCGAAGCATTGAATTGAAGCCCCAGTAAACGGCGGCCGTAACTATAACGGTCCTAAGGTAGCGAAATTCCTTGTCGGGTAAGTTCCGACCTGCACGAATGGTGTAACGATCTGGGCGCTGTCTCAACCGTGAGCTCGGTGAAATTGTAGTATCGGTGAAGATGCCGATTACCCGCAACGGGACGGAAAGACCCTGTGAACCTTCACTATAGCTTAGCATTGGAGTTGTTTAAACGATGTGTAGGATAGGTGGGAGACTTTGAAGCGGTCGCGCTAGCGGTCGTGGAGTCAACCTTGAAATACCACCCTTTGTTTAATTGATTTCTAACCTCTGGGACAGTGCTTGGTGGGTAGTTTGACTGGGGTGGTCGCCTCCGAAAGCGTATCGGAGGCTTCCAAAGGTATGCTCAGTACGGTCGGTAATCGTACGTAGAGTGCAATGGCACAAGCATGCTTGACTGTGAGACTGACAAGTCAATCAGGTACGAAAGTAGGGCATAGTGATCCGGTGGTTCCGCATGGAAGGGCCATCGCTCAAAGGATAAAAGGTACTCCGGGGATAACAGGCTGATCACTCCCAAGAGCTCACATCGACGGAGTGGTTTGGCACCTCGATGTCGGCTCGTCACATCCTGG
>JANNVZ010000010.1:0-238512 GCA_031414655.1 Flavobacteriales bacterium | reverse complement strand
ACCCGCAGTCACCGTGTTGGTGATGTTCACAGGACACGTAATGGTTGGAACAATGTTGTCAGTGATAGTAACAGTGAAAGAGCAAGTAGCCGAGTTGTTTGCAGCATCGCGCACTGTGTAAGTCACTGTGGTTACACCAAGGTTGAATGTTTGTGTACCTAAGTTGTTGATACCGGTAGCAGCAGAAGTTCCTGTGGTTGCACCTGTCATTGCCCAAGTCAACACAGTCACCGCACAGTTGTCAGCAGTAGTTGGGTTAGGTGTTACAACGCTTCTTGTGCAAGTGCCTGCAGTCACCGTGTTGGTGATGTTCGCAGGACAAGTAATGGTCGGAACTATGTTGTCAGTAATCGTTACAGTGAAAGAGCAAGTAGCCGAGTTGTTTGCAGCATCGCGCACTGTGTAAGTCACTGTAGTTGCACCAAGATTGAATGTTTGTGTACCTAAGTTGTTGATACCGGTAGCAGCAGAAGTTCCTGTGGTTGCACCTGTCATTGCCCAAGTCAAAACAGTCACCGCACAGTTGTCAGCAGTAGTTGGGTTCGGAGTTACCACAGAGGCATTACAAGCACCTACTCCCACGTTGGCGGTGATATTTGCAGGACAAGTAATGGTCGGAACAATGTTGTCAGTGATAGTTACTGTGAAAGAGCAAGTAGCCGTATTGCCACTTCCATCAGTTACGATATAAGTTACAGTTGTAACACCAAGATTGAATGTCTGTGTACCTAAGTTGTTGATACCAGTAGCAGCAGAAGCACCAGTTGTTGCACCTGTCATTGCCCAAGTCAACACCGTTACAGAACAGTTGTCGGCAGTAGTTGGGTTAGGTGTTACCACACTTCTTGAACAAGTACCCGCAGTCACCGTGTTGGTGATATTCGCAGGACAAGTAATAGTCGGAACAATGGTGTCAGTGACAGTAACCGTGAATGTGCAAGTGGATACGTTACCAGAGTTGTCAGTGAGAGTGTACGTGATGGTAGTTACGCCCACATTGAACACTTGAGTATTCACACTGTTAAGGCCGGTTAGTGGTGAGCTAAGCGTTGTAGCTCCCGTTGCAACCCAAGTGCGAGTCGCGATACCACAATTGTCAGCGGTAGTTGGATTGGGTACAGTAATAGAGCGGCTGCACAATCCGGCATTTGTACTTTGAGAAATGTTGGCAGGACAGGTAATGGTTGGTGGTGTCGTATCCACACGATTTACACTGAAAGTGCAAGTAGCAGTATTCCCTGCTGCATCTGTTGCTGTTAGTGTAACTGTTGTTGTGCCAACACCGCTCACAGCAAAGCCAATAGCAGGTGATTGCGTAACAACGATAGAACCAGATGCTGTGCAATTGTCACTTACAGTTGCGAGTGAAGTGTAGTTACCAAGCACACCAGCGCATGTTCCATTAAGCACAAGCGTTTGTGCAGCCGGACACGTGATTTGTGGAGGAGTGTTATCAGTAACCACCACATTAAACACACAAGTGCTGGTGTTGCCAGAAGCATCAACTGAGGAATAAGTAATGGGTGTTGTACCTACTGGGAAGGTGCTGCCTGAAGCAGGCCCACTCTGAAGTGTGACTGGCAGACAAGGCAATTCCATTACAAACACAGAGCTGCCATTGAAATCATTCCATACACCCGGTGCCGTAACTTGAGTGAAATCTTCGTTGCCTCCTGAGTTATTTGGCTCTCCACCGTTCCAGTTGGTATAGGTAACAGGTTGTCCATTGCCCCAAGCAAAAGTTCCTTCAATTGCTTGGTCGGTAAAACCAATCATATAACTACCAACACCAAGGCTGGTAGCAGCCGTTCTTATAAAAGAGTTTTCCGAAGCCGACTCAATGCTTACCAAATAACCACCCGCATTGGTGCAAGCAGTCACCGCAGCGGCATAACTCAATGAAGCTGTGCTTACATAATAAGCGCGCCCACTATTTAAACCGAGAGATGTAAATCCTGTTATTGTTGGTGCGGTCGTGCAGTTTCCGCAATTGTCATAGCTAATTGGAGTTGGATAATTAACCGCAACACTGCATAAAGCATTACCCACACCGGTAGTTGCATTTACCGTTGGCGGGCAAGTCATTACAGGAGCGGTGTTGTCGTTTACAGTCACATTGAATGAACATGACGGAGATGTGTTTCCACTGCCATCAGTAACTGTATATGTAACGGCCGTGCTTCCAATTGGAAAAATGGTATTCGTTTCTTGACCCGCAACAAGATTGTAGGTGCAATCAAACTCAACAATAAAGGGGATACTACCATTAAAGTCATTCCAAGCAGTGCCACCACCCCAGTTGATTACTGCCCAATCTTCAGCTCCTCCCGAATCGTTGGGTTCACCACCATTCCAGTTGGTGTATGTTACCGCCTCACCGTTTTGCCAAACGAAAGTGCCTTCTGTTGTAGCATCGTTGAAACCAATGTAGTGTTGACCAATTCCATTGAGATATGTATTCTCAGCGGCAGAAGTAATCGTGGCTAGATGTCCACCAAGAGCAAGCGCTGCTGTTGCGGCTGCTGCGGGAACAAGAGCCGAATTGGAGCGGAAATACGTGTGGCCGTTTAATGTGCCGATTTTAGTATAACCAGGAATAGAAATAGGTGCACATGTGCCGTAAGCACAGTTGTCGCTATAGTTTAGATTGTAGTTTATAAGAGCACCGCAGATAGCTGTGCTGTTGGCGGCAGTGATGTTTGCTGGGCAAACCATTGTGGGAACAGATGTTTCTGTTTTGTTCACCATGAAAGTACAGGATATGATGTTGCCACTCACATCGGTCACAGTGATAGTCACATTCATTTGGCCCGCGCCACTCACAGCGGTGCCAGCAGCTGGCGATTGAGTTGTTGTAGCAACACCACAGTTATCACTGATCGTTGCTAGCGGCAGATAGTTGGGCAAAATGGCTGCGCATGAAGCATCCAGCAAGAGCGACTGAGTCGAAGGACAAGTTAGATTAGGAGCTTGAGTATCTGTAACCGTAACAGTGAAAGAACAAGTTGCACTATTGCCAGCTGCATCAAATACAGTATATGTCACTGTAGTCAGTCCAACATTGAAGGTCTGTGTTCCAACATTATTAAGTCCGGTTAATGCCGATGCTAAAGTCGTTGCACCAGTCATTGTCCAAATACGGGTAACCACAGCACAGTTGTCCGCATTGGTTGGGTTGGTGGTTGCAATACTTCTGTTGCATAATCCTGCAGTGGCTGTCTGTACAATATTTGCAGAACACGATACTGTGGGGTTGATATTGTCCACAACCGTTACTGTGAAAGAACAAGTAGCGGTATTGTTAGCCGCATCGCGCACCGTGTATGTAACAGTGGTTATGCCCGAGTTAAAGGTCTGCGTGCCCACATTATTAATACCCGTTGCAGGCGATGTAGCAACAGTTGCACCCGTCATAGCCCATGTCAGACGTGTTACTGCGCAGTTGTCACCCGTTGTTGGATTTGGTGTTGCAATGGATGCAGTGCAGATTCCTGCCGCTACGTTTTGTGTAATGTTGGCAGGGCAAGTAATAGTCGGAAAAATGTTGTCAGTGATAGTGACCGTGAAGGAACAAGTCGCGCTGTTGTTAGCGGCATCGCGCACGGTATAGGTCACTGTAGTAACACCGATATTAAAAGTCTGAGTACCTAGGTTGTTGATACCTGTTGCAGCAGATGTTCCTGTGGTTACTCCGGTCATCGCCCAGGTCAATATAGTTACCGCGCAGTTGTCAGCAGTGGTTGGGTTGGCAGTAGCCACAGAAGCGGTGCAAGTGCCAGCTCCCGTGTTTGACGTCACGTTCGCGGGACAAGTGATGGTTGGAACAATGTTATCGGTGATAGTTACTGTGAAAGAACAAGTGGCTGTGTTGTTCGCTGCATCACGCACAGTATAAGTCACTGTTGTAACACCCAGATTAAACGTCTGAGTACCTAAGTTGTTGATGCCAGTGGCAGCAGAAGTACCGGTAGTAGCACCAGTCATCGCCCAGGTCAATACGGTAACCGAACAGTTGTCGGCAGTGGTTGGGTTGGCTGTGGCTATGCTTCTTGAACATGTTCCTGCAGTTACGGTATTGGCAATGTTTGCAGGGCAAGTAATGGTTGGCAGTATATTGTCTGTGATTGTAACGGTGAAAGAGCATGTTGCAGAATTACCTGCAGCGTCTTGCACAGTGTAAGTAACCGTGGTAACTCCTGCATTGAAGTTTCTTGTTCCAACATTGTTGATTCCTGTTGCGGGAGACGCAGCAACAGTAGCTCCCGTCAAAGCCCACGTCAACCTTGTAACGGCACAGTTGTCAGCAGTTGTTGGGTTCGGAGTTATTACGGATGCTACGCAAGATCCAGCCCCAACGTTTGCAGCAATGTTCGCAGGACAAGTAATGGTCGGAACAATGTTGTCAGTAATAGTAACAGTGAATGCACAAGTAGCTGTGTTGTTGGCAGCATCGCGCACCGTATAGGTCACAGTGGTAATACCTAAGTTGAACGTCTGAGTACCTAAGTTATTGATGCCAGTGGCAGCGGAAGTGCCGGTAGTTACTCCGGTCATCGCCCAGGTCAATATAGTTACCGCGCAGTTGTCAGCAGTGGTTGGGTTGGCAATAGCAACAGAGGCTGTGCAAGTGCCAGCGCCAACAGTTGCAGTTACGTTCGCAGGACAAGTGATGGTTGGAACAATGTTATCGGTGATAGTTACCGTGAAAGAACAAGTGGCTGTGTTGTTCGCTGCATCACGCGCAGTGTATGTCACCGTGGTTACACCTGCATTGAATGTTTGTGTACCTAAGTTGTTGATGCCTGTTGCGGCAGAAGTTCCCGTAGTAGCACCTGTCATCGCCCACGTCAACACGGTCACCGAACAGTTGTCGGCAGTCGTTGGGTTGGTCGTGGCAATGCTTCTTCCACAAGTGCCCGCTGTCACCGTGTTGGTGATGTTCCCGGGGCAGGTAATGGTGGGGTTTTGTGTGTCAAGTACTGTCACTGTAAAGGAGCAATTGCTAGTGTTGCCAGCAGCATCTTGAACGGTATAAGTTACAGTAGTAATGCCGCCATTGAAGTTGGTCGGTGGCAGATTGTTTATGCCAGTAGGAGCTGAATTACCTGTGGTTACTCCAGTAAGAGCCCAAGTAAGGGAAGTCACTCCGCAGTTATCAAATGTTGATGGGTTACTTGTGTTGATGTTTCTGAAACAGTTGGTGCCAGAAGTATTTTGTGTGATGTTCGCTGAACAAGTAATTGTAGGAGCGGTAGTATCGGATACCGTTACTGTGAAAGAACACGTAGCAGAATTTCCTGCTGCATCAAAGGCGGTGTATACAATAGTGGTCGTACCTATGTTAAAGGTATAGCTACCCACGTTGTTAATACCTGTTGCGGGAGAAGTTGCGCTGGTTGCGCCTGTCATCGACCATGTAAGTCTCGTTACGGCACAATTATCCGCAATAGTTGGGTTGGTAGTAACAACAGTTCCCGAACATGTTGCGGCATTGCTACCCGCAATCACATTGGAAGGGCAGGAAATGGTGGGGTTTTGTGTGTCAAGTACCGTAACGTTGAACGAGCAGTTTGCATTGGTTACATCATTGTTCGCCTGATAGGTGACAACGGTAGTTCCCGCGGGAAAAGTGCTTCCGCTGGTCAAACCGGCAGTCATTGAAATTGAACAATCGAATTCTATAAGGCTCGCACTTAAAACAGCTGTGCCACGGTCACTCCAGCAGCCATTCCACTCTGCAAAATCTTCATTTCCCAAATTGTTTGGTTGCAAAGGACACCAGTTAGTATACGCAGAAGTTTCTCCTGTTACCCAAGCCCACGTTCCTTCTGTTAATCGGTCGGTATAACCCATCCACGCAGCTCCTGAAGTTGCACCAGCCAGCCAAGCTTGTTCTCCTGCGGTGGTGATTGTTGCAAGGTGTCCACCAACCGCTGCGGCTGCGTCATGCGCTGCTTGCCAAGTAGTGACTGCGGTTGATTTGAAATAGCTATGTCCATTGAATGTACCTAAAAGTGTATAGCCAGCAATGCTGGTGGGTGCTGGACAAGGGCCGCATACGTCAGTAGCTGTGGGAGTGCTATAAGTAACGGGCGCGCTGCATTGCCCTGCACCCGGATTCACCGTAATGTTAGCCGGACAGCTAATACTCACTGTTCTATCGGAAATAGTTAAGGGGAAGGTAGCCGTAACACTTTGTGCGCAAATATTCCATTGAGCAGTTATAAGAACGGTTTCCGTACCCTCAAGTAACACATCAATCGTGGGCACTATATCGAAAAACACCTGATTAACGCCTGCGGGGAAGGTTATTGAGGTTGGCGCACCTGTGTAGTCTACACCATTTGTGGCAGTGCCGCTATAAGTAAGATTTACTGTTATAGGAACACTGATATCTCCAGTGCGTGATGCGAGGTAGCGAACGGTATTGCAACCCTCAACAAGTTGCTGTCCTGACAAGAATGGAGCAACATTTACCGCCTGACCTAAGGCCTGAAATCCATCCAAGAAAACCCAAGAGTCCCAAACCTGATCACCAGCATCTGCCAGAGCGCACTTTACATGATACGTTCCGCATGGTTGAACAACACCTTTCACTTTTAAGTTGGTAGTAAATCCTTCTGCCTGCACATAAGTGTTGCCTATGCAATTGATGTAGAAACCTGAATTGTTGGGTACACAGGTACCAACGTTGTTCACGTTGTCTATGGACACATATGTTCCACCAGGTAGTTGCGCAAAATTCTGCGCACCATTGGTGAAGGGGCCAGCAATACCAGGGCCACTCACGAAAAAGGCAAATGCATCGTTGTAACCACTGCACACATATTCAGGGTATTCTTCAGAACCAAATTGAAAGGTTAGCTGCAACGTGTCGGAAATGGGCACGACATCAAATTCCAATATCACAACATCTTGGTTGGCCAATGCCTCTAAAGCCAACAAGTCAGGATCGTTATAAGTTATTCCATTGGCAGTTGATTGGCTGCCAGTGTTGTTTGGGCCAATGGCGGTATTGCCCCTACCAGTTGAAAGCAAAATTCCATTGGGAATGGTCAGAGGATTTCCTGCAATGTTGGTATTGGCAAATGATGACAACTGAATATTCGCACCTGAGGTTATCACCATGTTGCTGATGACAACTCCCGAGCCTTGAATGGAGGTAGTCATTGCCGCGATCGTGGCATTTTCATTCACCGTAAGCTGTGAATAGCCCACACTAGGGCTAAGAAAAAGAAGTGTTGCGATCGAAATCGAAAACTTGAAAAATCTTGCCATGTTGAAGCTTGAGATTGCAGAGTTCATGAGTATTTTCATGCTGTGTTTAAAAAAAAACTTGTACTAGGCCGCTCAAATTTGCCGATGGTTGTTACAGCAAACCCGCGCTGGGCCTTGAATTCCAAAAATTTTCTTAAAGTCAGGTTAGATAGCTCAAGTGTTTATTACTCACTTAAACATGGCGTTTGTACCGAAGCAGATTCATGAAGGTTTCCAATTCTTGAAATCTTATTGAAAATTTTCAGTAAGCGATACACTTTCAAAGTTTTACTGAATGAACATTGTATGTTCGCGGGCTTTTTCAAACAGAGAAGAATCAACCAGATGTCGCAGTTATACAGAGAATTTAAAGGCCTCAACCTCCCTCAGATTGCTGATGAGGTAACAGCCTTTTGGGAAAAAGAGAAAATCTTCGAGCGCTCCGTTTCAGAACGCGATGCGAGCAATCCATTTGTGTTTTATGAAGGTCCCCCCAGTGCCAATGGCCTGCCCGGCATTCACCACGTGATGGGCCGCACCATCAAAGACATTTTTTGCCGCTACCAAACCCTAAAGGGAAAACAAGTAAAACGCAAAGCGGGTTGGGACACTCACGGCCTGCCTATAGAGCTGGCGGTGGAGAAAACCCTTGGTATTACTAAAGAAGACATAGGCAAAAAAATTACCGTAGAAGACTATAACAAAGCTTGCCGAACCGAGGTGATGAAGTACACCGACAAGTGGGAAGAGGTAACGCGCGTTATGGGTTATTGGGTGGACATGAGCGACCCTTATATCACCTATGACAACAAATACATAGAGAGCGTTTGGTGGTTGTTGCAGCAGATATTCAACAAGGGACTTTTATATAAGGGATACACCATACAGCCCTATTCACCAGCGGCAGGTACGGGTTTGAGCTCGCATGAAATAAACCAACCTGGGTGCTATCGCAATGTGACAGACATGAGTGCCGTTGCACAATTCAAGATTCAAGATTCAAAATTCAACGAGCGTTTCTCCTCCCTCTCCTTTGGAGAGGGCCGGGGTCAGGTCTTCATCCTTGCCTGGACTACTACACCTTGGACTTTGCCATCCAACACTGCCTTAGCGGTTGGAAAGAACATTGAATATGTATTAGTAAAAACCATCAGTAATTATTCACACGAAATCATACAAGTGATTCTCGCGAAAGACCTGATGAGCAAGTACTTTCCAGAGAAAAATTCAGCATTAAAATTAGAAGACTATAAGGCGGGTGATAAAGCCATTGCATTTGAGGTAGTACAATCCTTCAAAGGCTCCGACCTCGAAGGCATTCGCTACGAACAACTTCTGCCTTTTGGAATAGAACCAACTCCAATCGAAGGCGGGCAGCAGCCAGCGGGTAACGCTCCCTTCCCTTTGGGAAGGGTTGGGGATGGGCCCGGGGCGTTTCGCGTCATCTTAGGCGACTTCGTAACCACCGAAGACGGAACAGGCATCGTCCACATAGCGCCATCATTTGGTGCAGACGACTTCCGCGTGGCCAAACAAAATGGCATTGGAACACTTACCCTCGTTGATAAGCGTGGTCGATTTTTACCTGAAGTGAAAGACGATGTTTTCCTTTATGGAGAGGAGTTCGTGAAAGAAGATTATTACTCCGATGCAGAGAAGTCAGTAGAACTTGAAAAGCAGAAACAAATGCTCTCAGGCTTTATCAAAGACACTTCGAAGCTCAATTACCTCAGTGTTGACGAACGCATTTGCCTCAAGCTTCAAAACGAAAATAAGCTCTTCAAAAAGGAAAAATACGAGCACAGCTATCCGCATTGCTGGCGCACCGATAAACCAGTGCTTTATTATCCGCTGGACTCGTGGTTTATCAAAATTCCTGAAGTGCGCGACCGTATGGTGGAGCTGAACAAAACCATCAACTGGAAACCTGAAGCTACAGGCACAGGCCGTTTTGGCAACTGGCTGGAGAACGCTAATGACTGGAACCTTTCGCGCTCGCGCTTCTGGGGAATACCTCTTCCACTTTGGAGAACAGAAGACGGAAGTGAGATTACCTGCATCGGCAGTGCAGAACAATTGAAGAATGAGATAGACAAAGCTTTGGCTGCTGGTTTTATGACCAAAAATCCATTGGCTGCCTTCAATCCCAATGACTTTTCAAAGGGCAATTATGACACTTTCGACTTACACAAACCCTATGCAGATGACATCTTCCTTGTCTCTGCCGAAGGAAAGAAAATGTTCCGCGAGAGCGATTTGATAGATGTGTGGTTCGACTCAGGCGCCATGCCTTATGCCCAGTTGCATTATCCATTTGAAAATCGCGAAGCAATTACTCCCCTCTCCACTGGAGAGGGGTCGGGGGTGAGGCAATTTCCCGCTGATTTCATAGCCGAAGGAGTTGACCAAACCCGTGGTTGGTTCTACACATTGCACGCTATTGCTACCATGTGCTTTGACTCAGTGGCTTTCAAAAACGTCATCTCCAACGGCTTAGTCCTCGACAAAAACGGCAACAAAATGTCTAAGCGATTGGGCAATGGTGTTGACCCTTTTGAAACCATCGCCAAATATGGCCCTGATGCCACACGCTGGTACATGATTACCAACGCTCAGCCGTGGGATAATTTGAAATTCGATGTGGATGGCATTACCGAAGTACAGCGCAAGTTCTTCGGCACACTATACAATGTCTACGGCTTTTTTGCCATCTATGCCAATATTGATGGCTTCAAGATAGATGAGCAAAACATCACACCAGTTTCTGAGCGCAGTGAATTAGACAGATGGATTATCTCCAAACTTCATTCATTGGTGAAACTGGTAACTTTGGAACTGGACGACTACAATCCGACCCCAGCCGCTCGCGCCATCGAGGCTTTTGTGGATGCGCACCTTAGCAATTGGTACGTGCGCCTTTCTCGCAAGCGATTCTGGCAAGGCGAAATGAATGCTGATAAAAAGGCTGCTTACGAAACGCTTTATGAATGCCTGAGCGTGTTGGCACAACTGAGCTCGCCCTTTGCTCCGTTCTTCTCGGATTGGTTGTATAAGAATCTTACCGACTGTGTGCGCACCTCCCTCTCGCCACATAGTAGTCCCTTCGGGAGTGAGGGTCGGGGTGAGGCCTCACCTCTGAAACACCCTAGTGTTCACCTTTCTTTCTTCCCCAAAGCCGAAGAAAATCTGATCGACATCGAACTGGAAGAGCGAATGGGCTTCGCGCAGGAAATTTCTTCCATGGTGCTTTCCATCAGGAAAAAGGAAAATATACGTGTAAGGCAGCCACTACAGACCATACGCATACCCATTCTTAACTCAACCGATAGCGCGCGAATTGCCGCAGTTCAGGACCTTATTTTGGCTGAAACCAACGTGAAGCAAATGGAGCTGGTGAGCGAAGAGGAAGCCCACATAGTGAAGAACTTGAAGCTCAATTTCAAGACGTTAGGTGCGAAATGCGGGAAGAACATGAAGGCCGTTCAGGCTTTTGCTGCCGCAAACGGGGAAGCCATTATCAAAGGAATAGAATCTGCAGGACGGTTTGAGGTACCCGTGGATGGCGCAACTATTGAACTTATCCATGAAGATGTGGATATCATCCCTGTGGACATTCCCGGTTGGAAAGTGGTGAACGATGGCGCGCTGACAGTGGCGCTGGACGTTACTATTTCGCCCATACTGCGGGGCGAGGGCATTGCCCGCGAGTTTGTGAACCGCATTCAGAACCTCAGAAAAGAAAGCGGACTGGACGTGACAGACAGAATAAGTGTGAAGATTCTCAGCAACGATTTATACAACGAGGCCTTGCAGGTGAATTCAGAATATATTCGCGCGCAAATTTTGGCGGGGGAACTTGTTATCACTGAAAGCATTGACAACGGTTTTACTGTAGAAATAGAGGAAGGAGTGACCTCACAGATATCACTCGCAAAACTCAATTAAGACGTTCATACACCATGGCAACAAAGAAGAAGGTACCAGCTAAAACAGTTAAGAAACCAATCGCAAAAGCAAAACCTGCAACCAAGAAACCTGTTGCTAAAAAGCCGGTGGCCAAAAAGCCAGCTGCCAAAGCGAAACCAGTGAAGAAAGCCGTTGCCAAAAAGGTGGTAGCGAAGAAGCCTGTGAAAAAGGTAGCGTCCAAACCTGCGCCAAAAGCCAAGGCAAAACCAGCCGCAAAGAAGGCTGCACCAAAGAAGGCCGTAGCTAAAAAGCCAGCAGCTAAGAAGGTGGTTGCCAAAAAAGTGGTAGCAAAAAAAGTAGCTAAGCCAGTTAAAAAAGTGGCCAAGCCAATAGCTAAGAAGGTTGTAAAACCTGTAGCTAAAAAGAAAGCGGTTGCGAAGCCAGCTAAAAAGGTGGTGGCAAAACCAGTGAAGAAAGCAGCAGCGAAGCCAGCTAAAAAAGTGGTGGCCAAACCAGCACCAAAGGTTAAAGCCAAGCCAGCTGCTAAACCGATTGCTAAAGCGGTGGCTAAATCCAAACCAGCACCTGCTCCCAAACCGGTGGCTAAGCCAACACCAGCAATGGTAAAACCTGCACCAGCGCCAAAGCCTGTTGCAGTGCCAAAACCTGAGCCTGTGGTTGCAGAACCAGTAGTAATAGAATCAAAACCAGCAGTTATAAAACCAACAATTAAAAACGCAGACAGAAGCAGTATGGCAGATGTAAGATATTCCGACAAAGACCTCAAAGAATTTGAAGTACTCATCCATGAAAAACTAAAATTGGCTAAAAATGATTTGGACGAACTACGTCAGTCGCTGTCGCACGAAAGTGACAATAGCACCGATGACACCTCGCCAACATTCAAGATGATGGAAGATGGAAGCGAAACGATGAATCGCGAAGAGCTTGCTCAGTTAGCATCTCGTCAGGAGAAATTCATTCAGAATTTGGACAACGCGCTGTTGCGTATTATGAATAAGACATATGGAATTTGCCGCGTTACTGGCAAGCTTATTCCAAAAGAAAGACTGCGACTTGTCCCTCATGCTACCCTTAGCATAGAAGCGAAGAATATGCAATAACTTTTAATAGAGAATGATAAGTTGACAATGGAAAAAGAACACTCCATTGTCTGCTTTCTATTTTCAATAGTCCCTTGAAAAAAGCCCTCATTACAATATTAGCAGTCCTGACGTTTGATCAGTGGCTGAAGATTTGGGTGAAGCTGAACTTTCACTATGGTGAAAGTAAGGAGGTAATACCTGGATGGCTGGACCTTCAATTTGTGGAGAACCCAGGCATGGCTTTCGGATGGATGCTACCGGGCGAAGGAGGCAAACTTACTCTCAGCATATTTAGGATCATAGTTGTCAGCGGAGGTATCTGGTACCTCATCAAACTCATTAAGCAAAATGTGCATTGGGGCTATGCTATCTGCGTATCCCTTATAGTGGCGGGTGCTTTGGGCAACATTATAGATAGTGCAGTGTACGGGTTGATTTTCGACAAAGGCTCCTTGTTCGATCAGGATATGCAGGACTACACCATGTATTTCGGTAAGGCTGTCATAGAAGGCGAGGGTTATGCAAAGCCGCTGATGGGCAACGTGGTAGATATGTTCCATTTCACCAAAGAGTATACTTGGAATGGAGTGAAACATGAGATTTTCCCTCCTGTATTTAACGTAGCCGATAGCAGTATTACGCTGGGTATCATAATGATTCTGCTGTTTCAAAGAAAATTCTTTGGTAAGTCAAAAAAGGAAGGCGAGGTAATTACAACAAACGCAACGGCTTCTGCTCCAATAGTCCCTGCAGCTCCTATTGATGCTTCATCTGAAGGAAGGCCAGCCTATACCCACGAGGAAGATCGACCCTCGCAATGGCCTGATTTAGATAAGGAAGAGGCAGACTGATCGGTTACTTCTTTGGCTTTAAGGCCTTCATGTTCTATTCAATGTCGTTAGCCAACTTCTATGGGTGAAAGGGCTTTTGTACATTGCCACCACTTCCGTCTCTTTAGTATGAATAACCTACTCAAACGATTCATTAAACGCTCAGTGCTGGGTGGCAATGCCAATGAGGAATTTTCAGGTTTTCGGATGGCTAAGGGTTTCCGCGCGATAAGGATAACAGCCATTCGCTTGCTCAAAGATTCGTTCCTTATGCTTCTTGGTGTCTTCTCAGCTGCTTTCGGATTGGAAAGTTTCCTTCTGCCAAGCGGGTTTATTGATGGAGGGGCCACGGGCATATCGCTTTTGCTTGCGCAAACTTCCGGTCTACCCCTTGGTCTGTTTCTTATTCTGATCAATGTGCCATTTGTAGTGCTTGGAATGAATGTGGTAGGCAAACAATTTGCCGTAAAGACAGCTGTCGCTATCATCGGATTGGCCATTGTGGTTTCCACGGTTGATTTTCCAACCATCACAGAAGACAAATTGCTTGTTTCCATTTTTGGTGGAGTCTTTTTAGGAGCAGGCATTGGTCTTTCTGTTAGGGGAGGCAGTGTGCTCGATGGCACTGAAGTATTAGCCATCTTTATCAGCCGCAAGTTGGGAAGCACTCTTGGTGATATAGTCATCATGATAAACGTAGTTATCTTCTCTAGTGCAGCATATTTTCTTGGAATAGAAATCGCGCTTTACTCTATGATCACCTACTTGTCTGCCTCCCGTACCCTCGATTTTATTATTGAGGGTATAGAAGAATACATGGGAGTGACTATCATAAGCAGTCACAGTGATGAGTTAAGGCGGATGATAATTGAAGACATGAGACGTGGTGTAACCATCTATCAAGGCAAGCGAGGCTTCGGTAAAATGGGCGAGACTACCGATGTGGATATAGTCTATACCGTCATCACCCGCCTCGAGCTGAATAAGTTAAATACGGAAATAGAAAAAATAGATCCCAACGCTTTTGTGGTGATGAACAGTGTGAAGGATACCAAAGGTGGAATGATCAAGAAGCGGCCGCTGAAGCATTGATAACGGCATTTTCTTTCGACACATACTTTTCTGTCCTAGTCATTTTAAGAAAATCCTTTCTCCTATTTTGTAGTACTGCGCTAAAAGAGTAATTAAGCAACCTCTCCCATTCTCAAACGTTTTGATCGAGCAGATTTTAGCAAGTGTAAAAACGAAATTATGTAACGATAGGAACCTACATAAATTTCAAAAGGCTAGTTCTACTCACTTACACCTTCATTAACGTTTCTACCAATTCTTTTGAACGCACACTGTCCATTCCTACAATGGGAGTGGAGTAAAGAAATGGAGAGTTGCTTCCATACTTGCTCATGAGGCCTTCTTCAATGGTGGCAAAGAGCAGTGCTTTGGTTCTGGCTTGCAGCTTAAACGTTTTGCTTTTGTCCAGCTTACCATGGTCGTTCAGCACAAAGGTGTCTTGATAGTCAATGTCCACATTTTGGTAAACTAATTTTTCACGTAGCATCCATTCTGCAATTTGTGTTGCTTGTGTTTCACTGTTGGTGATGATGTGTATTGTAATCATACTCTTTGGTTTTTTTACTTCTGATTTAAGCGATTACTAATCAATTACACCCAACAGAAAGGCCAATTCATTCTCTGCAATGCGTAGTTTTAATCGGAGTTCAATGAGTTTGTTTTGCACATCGGCATATTGCAACTCGCGCTGATTAACCAGAAAAAGGGAACTTTCACCATTGAAGAATTTGATGCGCTCGCCATCCAAAAGCGCTAAGTAGTTATTTACGTTCACTTCTGCCAGGGCAGCTTGTTGTCGCAATAGAAAAATGTTTTGGTAGGTGGCGTTTGCTTTATTCTTCGCGTCTTGTGTTTTCTGCTGCTGCTCCCACTTCAGCTCCTGTAGTTTTATGCGGGTCAATTGCAGCTCACCTCGCTCAGACCGCAGCAGTGTTGGAAAACTAAAGTCCACGCCCCACTTGTAGTTGTTGCTGCTGAAGTTGGCGTCCCCGCTGTTGCCAATTGGCTCTGCCAACAAATTGTAGTTTAGATTCAATTTTGGTTTTAGCTTTTCGCGTTTCATGTCTTCTTCGGCCTCCACACTTCTCAGCTTCGCATCGTATTGTTTCAGGTAAGGGTTCAGCAACGCAATGCTGTCTATCAGTACAAGGAAGTTATTCATTGCCCAGTTGGTTGGTGTGTTGTCCACATTCAGGGCAGATGGAAAAAAACGCTGGTTGATGATGCGCGGCTGGACTTCCTCGCCCGATGCATCCCAAACAAATGACGACAACATGAAGCGCGTTTTTATTTCATTGGCTATTGCTTCTTGTAAATTTTGTTGGCGCATCAATACTTGAATATTGGCTTCCAACGTGTCTATCATGGGGGCTTGTCCACTCTGTGCGCGCGCCTTCACCGCTTCGAATCTTTGCATAGAAACCGCCAGAATTTGTGAGGCTACTTTCTCCTTCTCGTAGCTGGCCCACCATTCCCAGTAGTTGTTGTAGGCCTTCAGCAGCAAGTCATTCAGCAATACATCTCGTTCGCTCTGCGAGAATTCTTGAAATGCTTTTGCTTGCCGCAACGCTGTTCTTCTTTCATCCACCACCAATCCTTGAAGCAGTGGCAGCGACATTCCTGTGAAGAACAAACCATCGTTGGGAGTGGCATCTGCTTCATTGAGATACGCGCCTGTGTTAAGGTCATATCCTGCCTTCAACTCCACTGCCGCAATGGTTGGGATTTTCACCGTTGCATTGGTGAGAGCGTAGTAGTCTTCGCCTTGATATTCTTTGTTGTCGAAGGAGGCAGAAATGGTGGGGTCAAAATTTCCACGCGCTTTTCTCACCATGCTTTCACCACGCATCAGTTGCAAGTTGGCTTGCCTGGCGTAAGGGTGATTGTTTCTTACTAAACTTCTATACGCATCAAAAGAAAAGGAGAGGCTGTCCTGTGCAACGCACATTTCATTTACACCAAGCAACAAGACAAGCACACAGCCCATGCGAATTAGATACGATGTCATTTCTTCTGGGTTTTAGAATCATCACTTATTGGAGCCGATTTTTTTTTGTAGAAGTCGGGCGGGAATCCATTGAACTGTCGCCATAACTCATACCAGATAGGCACATCATTGAGCAGACCTATTCCTTCTGCACCAGCACCTACGCGCAGACCAGTTGGCCACGCCTCTTCTGCAGGGTCTTGCGCCACCAATATTCTGTACTTGCCATTCTCGCTGATGAAATTGTCGATGGCTACTATTCTTCCACCAAAGGTTCCGAATGACACCCCGGGCCATCCACTGAAAACAAACGCGGGCCATCCATCGAAGATGAAGCGCACCCTTTGTTCTTTTTGAATGAGGGGCAAATCCATTGGGTCCACATACATCTCCACCGCTAAGTCGTAGCTCGATGGCATGATGGTGAGAATCTCTTCACCCTCCTTTAGTGTTTCGCCTATACCAGACTTGGTGGCTTTTGTGATATGTCCGTCCTGCGGAGCAACGATGTAGTACATTCCATTGCGCACGCTATAGTTGGCATAGCTATTCTGCAACTTGGTCACTTGTGCCTCGGTGTCATACATGGCACCCATGGCAGAATATTTTTCGCTTTCTGCTTTTGATATTTTATCTGTGTAGTCTGCACGCAACGAGTTCAATTCTGTTTTTGCATTGATGAGTTCTTGTTTCGAAATCATCAGTTTATTCTCTGCATCCACCGTTTTGGCAGATGCATTTTGTGCACTTATTTCTCGCGTTTCCAGTTCAGTTTCAGATATCAATCCTTTGGCGAATAGTTCTTTGAATCGAACTATTTGTTCTTGTGCCACTTTCGCGTTGGCGGATACAGCTACTCTTTCGGTGCTATCAGTGGTTACTTTCAGGTGTAGTTGCTGCACTTTTATTTGTTGTTGCTGTAGTTTCAACTCTACGTTTTGGTTCAATGCGTCTATTTGAACATCCAACGCATTTACCTTTTGCATATAGCTACCTACTGTGTTCTCCTTGTTCCTTATTTGGTCATCCACATTGGCCAGTAGGTTAGGGTCGAAGTATTCATCTTTTACTTCAGAGATGAAAAGAATGGTGTCACCACGCTTCACAAAATCGCCTTCGCGCACATACCATTTTTCTATTCTACCTCCAATGACGCTTGGAATAGTTTGTGGTCTTTGATCTGGGCGCAATGATGTGAGTTGTCCGCGTCCTCGTATGTTTTGTGTCCATGGCAACAGCAACATGGTAAAACAGACGATGGTAACAAAGGCAAGCCAGCGCATCATGGACTTGCGATTGGTAATGTCCATCACACGACTAAAAGAAGTGAATTGTTTCGCCTCTTGAGTTGGTGGTTGTAACTGTCCTTTTTCGTAGAGCATGGCCTTATGATTCTTTAGTGATAGTTCCCTGTTTCATAGTGTACACCGTGTCGCATCGTTTTGCTACTTCCTCATCATTGGTAATAATGATGGTAGTAATGCCCTTGCATTGATTAAACAGTAAACTGAAGAATGCTTCTCTTTCTTCAGCGCTTCTGCCAAGGGCGGTGTCTTCTATCAGCAATAGTTTAGGGTTTCCGACAAAGCATCTTGCAAGAATGAGTTTGCGTTTGATGCTGCCCGACAGGCTTTGCCCAACAGGTTCTAGCATGGTGCTATAACCTTGCGGCATCGATTGTATAAAATGAGTGAGCCCCGCCCTATCTGCAGAATTCATGATGTCTGCAAGCTCTATGTCCAATCTGCCACAGGATATATTTTCTGCAACGGTTCCCTTGAAAATTTCTTGTTCCGAAAAATTTTCTCCCATCATTTTTCGCAACGAGTCAAGTCGCAAATTCCCAATAGGTAGATTATTGAAAGCAATAGTGCCACCGTAATTTTCATAAAACCCCGAAAGCATTTTCAGCAACGTGGTTTTTCCTGAGCCGTCTTCTCCCCTTATACAAACTGTTTCGCCACTTTTTACTTCTAAAGACACATCGTTGAGAACGGGTTTTGTTTGCTTAGGAAAGGTGAAGCTGAGACCGCGAACTGTTATTGATAAACCATGCGCAGTTTTGTCTTCTGGAATTTCGATACCGTCTTCGCGTTCCGTTTTAATATCGGCCACTCCGCCCAACTTATCTAATGAGGTAAGCACATCGTACACCACGCTCATGTTCAGTATTATTTTTTCGATGGATGAAATGATGAGGAGCACCACAATTTCTGCGGCCACGAACTGGCCAATATTGATTTCCTTTTGAATCACTAACACGCTGCCAAGTATGATGAGACTTGCAGCTAGAACGACTTTGAAAATGATGAGCGCCCAATATTGTTTTTTCAGTATGCTGAAGTGCTTGTTGCGTGCATCGAGATAGCTGGAGCTCAGTTCGTCTGTCCTTCGAATTGGCAGTTCAGAACTGCCGGAGAGTTTGAATGTGTTCAACGAACGACCCACTTCCTGCAACCAATGCGCTACTTCAAATTTGTAGTTGCTTTCCTCAAGGCTAGTCTTTAGGCCGATGGCGCCTGTTAGCTTGAATATGATGTACAGTGTGATGACCATCAACGCACCGAGCATTGCAAACATGGGATTGTAAAAGGTAAGCAATAGCAAACCGAAGGAGACCTGTATAATGGCCGCTGAAAAATCGAGCAGTGTTTTGCTAATGCCTTTTTGAATAGTAGTAACTTCAAAAAACCGATTGAGCACCTCAGGAACATAACGGCCTTCAGTAGATTCATGCTTGAAACGCGGCACGCGCTGTGCGAAATGAAAGGCTACATTGGCAAAGAGACGCTGCTCAATTGTTTCAGCCACGGTAAGCTGTCTTATCTGAAGTATTCCCGCGAGCAATATTCCCGCGAGCACGAAGACTACAAGCACGTACCAAGATGTGCTGAGTGAGCCGGCCTGAAGGAAATTGATGATACTCTGAATACCCAACGGCAATGACAGATTCACTAATCCCTGAAAGATGGCATAGATGTAAATGCTACGCACTTCCTGACGCTCCGCTTTTATGATGCGCCAGAATCGCTCTATTGGTTTTGTTCTCCTTTCCATATTTATTTTTCTTCAAGTGCCTTGAAGGCTATTTGGTGTAGTAGTTTGTGCAGCGCATCAGGCTCCGCGCCTAAGTCGGTTATCTCAGGCAAGTGCTTTGACAAAAACATCTGATACTGCGAAGTTTCGATGAGTGTGGCGGCCAGTGCCTTCGGAGTCTTATAGTTTTTATTGTTGAGAAGGATGATACCCGCAAGTCTTTCGCACAATTGGGCATAAGCCATAAAGTAACCGAGGCGCTCCTTCTTGGCAAGGTGTTTTACTACAAATGCCTTGAATGATTCGCTGATAACAATGTCATGCAGCTTTGCTTCATTCAGGTACTCTGTCTGTTTGAGGTCTTCCAGAGGCGAGCTCAATGCTTGCAACGCTTTATCCAGTCTTATCTGCGGAACCTCCACGTTGGCCGTTGAAAAAGCCATTTTCCACTCCATCACACTCCAATACCATGATGCGAGGTACATCATCAATTGTTGTTTGTTTTGAAAATATCTGTAAACGGTTGTCTCAGTAGAACCCAATGCGGTAGCAAGTTTTTTGAAAGTGAACTGCTCCAAACCTTCAGTCGCTATGATGCTCACACTGTGGCGAATAATCTCCTGCCCCACTGAAGATGTGAGGGGGTCCTTCACAGAAAGTCGAGTGTCTATTTTGATAACGATCTGGCCCAACAACTTTTGCATTGATAAAAATTTTTCTGCAAATAAAACGAATACTTTCCTAAATAGTTCTTAATCTATCATAAGTGATAGTAATACTATCAACTATGAATAAAAAAAATGACCTCTGATGAGGCCATTTTGTGCTTGCTGGTTATAATTTGTTAGGCCATAGTATTCTCGTATTGTTCAATGGAGGGACAAGTACACACCAAATTCCTGTCACCAAAGGCATTGTCCACACGGCCTACAGCCGCCCAGAATTTATTCTCGCGGAGTCCCGCAACAGGAAAAGCTGCCTTCTCACGTGAGTAGGGATGTGCCCAGTTGTCGCTGGTAAGTTCAAGCACAGTGTGTGGAGCCATTTTCAGCACGTTGTCTTGCTTGTCGGCAATACCCGCCTCCACTTCTGCAATTTCTTTTCGTATGGCAATCATCGCATCGCAAAAGCGGTCGAGTTCTGCTAGCGGTTCACTTTCGGTTGGCTCCACCATCAACGTTTCAGCAACGGGGAATGAAACCGTTGGAGCATGGAAACCATAGTCCATGAGTCGCTTGGCGATGTCGGTTACATCCACACCAATTTTTTTGAAGTCACGGCAATCCAAAATCATTTCGTGAGCAACACGGTCATTGGCACCTGTGTAAAGAATATCATAGTGGCCCTTCAAACGCGCTTTCATGTAGTTCGCATTCAGTATGGCATATTTCGTTGAATCAGTAACGCCTTGCGCTCCCAACATTTTTATGTAGCCATAAGAAATAAGCAGAATAAGTGCACTGCCCCAGGGCGCAGACGATACACCGTTGATGGCGTGGGCTCCGCCTGTTTTGATGTTCGCATTACCGGGAAGAAATGGAATCAATTTTTCCACAACTCCAATGGGGCCCATGCCAGGACCACCGCCACCGTGCGGTATAGCAAATGTTTTGTGCAGGTTCAGGTGACAAACGTCAGCACCAATGTTACCAGGTGAAGTCAATCCTACTTGCGCATTCATGTTGGCGCCATCCATATAGACGAGGCCACCATGGTCGTGCACAATGCGTGTGATGTCTTTGATGCCTTCCTCATACACGCCATGTGTGCTGGGGTAAGTAATCATCAATGCAGCTAAGTTGTCTTTGTATTGTGCGGCCTTTGCAGCCAAGTCAGTGATGTCTACGTTGCCGTTTTCATCACATTTTGTAATCACCACATTCAGGCCTGCCATCACCGCAGAGGCAGGATTGGTGCCGTGTGCAGAGCTTGGTATCAAGCAAATATTTCTTTTTACATCACCTCGACTTTCGTGGTAAGCCATGATAACGAGCAAGCCCGCAAGCTCTCCTTGGGCACCGCTGTTGGGTTGCAAACTCATGCCTGCAAAGCCAGTGCACTGGCACAAATCATCATGCAGTTCTTTCAGAATTTCCTGATAGCCGGCAGCTTGCTCTATGGGCGCAAAAGGATGTATGTCGCTGTACTCCGGCCACGTCAACGGAATCATTTCGCTGGTGGCATTCAGCTTCATGGTGCACGAGCCAAGCGGAATCATGGCATGTGCCAGAGACAAATCTCTGTTCTCTAACTTCTTCAAATAGCGCAGCATATCGGTCTCACTTCTGTGCGTGTTGAATGTGGGGTGTGTCATGAATGAAGAAGTGCGCATGAATGGCCCGACTGCATTTCCTCCCTCTCCTACGGAGAGGGTCGGGGTGAGGCCTCCAAGCAATACCGCTATTTCATTCAAATCAGAAATTGTTGTTCTCTCATGCAATGAAATACCAATGTGACCATCACCGAAATATCTGAAATTGATGCCTTTTGATTCAGCATTTTTTCTCACTGCATTTTCATCAGCCACTTTCACTTTTAGTGTATCGAAGAAGAGAGAATTGACTTGTGCGCTGCCGATGGCTTTTGCAAGTGCGGCAGCTTGTGAATGAATGCGAGTTGCAATTTTCTTCACACCATCGGGGCCATGATAAACACCATAGGCCGCAGCCATCACAGCCAGCAATGCCTGCGCTGTACAGATGTTGCTCGTTGCTTTCTCTCTACGAATGTGTTGCTCGCGTGTTTGCAAAGCCATGCGCAATGCAGGCCTTCCATGACGGTCTTTGCTGAGGCCAATAATGCGGCCTGGCATATTGCGTTTGAATTCTTCTTTAGCACAAAAGAATGCAGCGTGTGGACCACCGTAGCCCATAGGCACTCCAAAGCGTTGCGAGTTGCCAAGGCACACATCTGCGCCCCACTCGCCCGGAGGAGTGATGAGCGTGAGTGCCATAAGGTCAGCCGCACAAGCAACGAAGGCTCCTGCTGCATGCACTTTATCTGCAAAGGATTTATAGTCAGAAATCTGTCCGCTGTTGTTCGGGTATTGTACCAGAGCGCCTATATAAGATTGGTCGAAGGTGTGTGTGGCATAATCTCCCACCACAACTTCTATTTTCAAATGTTTCGCGCGGCCTTTCAGCAGGTCAAGCGTTTGTGGAAATACTTCTTTATCAGCAAAGAATTTATTGGCACCCGCTTGTTCTTTCTCTTTGGAAATGCTGTGCAAGAACATAATCATGGCCTCCACAGCCGCAGTGCCTTCGTCCAACAATGACGCGCTGGCAATGGGCAAACCAGTGAGGTCGCTGGTCATTGTTTGAAAATTCAAGAGCATTTCCAAACGACCTTGTGCTATCTCTGCTTGGTAAGGCGTGTAAGCTGTGTACCAACCCGGATTTTCCAAAACGTTGCGCAGCACTACAGGCGGAACAATCGTTTGCGAATAGCCCATACCTATGTACGATTTATTCACTTTGTTCTTGCTCGCTTTTTCCCGCATCATGCCCAAGTATTCGTGTTCGCTCATCTCGTTGCTGATGGCCAGCGGCTGGGTATTGCGTATGGCGGCTGGCACCGTTTGGTCAATCAATTCATCAATGCTTTTGGCACCTATGGTGCGCAGCATTTCATTTACTTCTTGGTTGCGCGGGCCTATGTGGCGGCTAGTGAAATTGGTAGAAGACATTGTTCTTTTCCTTGTAATTGTTTATGTAAAAAGCGCGTTCCATTGCACGCTTCGCGGTGGTAAACCTAAATGAAAAATGCCGATACAAAAAGCCTGTTTTCACATCTTAGTCCTCATCAAGAGTCGAAGAACAATCCATCCTGTAATTATAGATGAACAAGTGAAAACAACTTCAGCAAGCCGCCATTCCGGGCGCCATAACATTACAAGGCCCGAGCCTATAAGCGCGCCCGCGGTTAGCAATACCAGCGTGATTTTTTGTCCTGCCTGCTTGAACGCACCTTCGAACAACTGATCGTCATTGATGCGTATGTCATGAATAAGTTTGCCTTGCTTTACATTGTTCAGTATCTCACTTAACTCTGAGGGAAAGGTTTTGATAAGGTGCAGGTAGTTCTTCAGTACATCAAACACATCTCCCGCAATGGTTTTGGGTGAGTACTTTTTCTTAATCAATGCGGTCGCAAACGGTCGAATGTGCCCCGCAAGCGTAATGTTGGGGTCAAGGGAGTATCCAAACTTCTCAAGGGTTGCAAGGGCCTTTATCAAAAGGTAAATGCTACTTGGGATCTGCAATTCAAAACGAACGATCACCTTCACACAGTCTTGCAGCACCGCACTGAAGTTGATGGTTTCATAGTTTATCGAACCATAGCGGTTCAGTATTTCCTGCAATCGGAACTCCAGGTCTTCTTTGTCTTTGAAAAATTGTGTGCCGCTTACTTTGAGCAGTGCATCGGTTAGTTTTTCCGCATTCTTGTTGGCAAGTCCTAGCGTAAATGAAGCAAGGAACTCCATGTGTGAAGGCTTTAGTGAACCGGTCATGCCAAAGTCGATTAGGCCAAGCCTGTTTCCGGGCAGAATGAACATGTTGCCGGCATGTGGATCGGCATGGAAGAAACCGTGCTCAAAGATCATCTTCAGGAATATGTTTACACCATTCTTCGCCACTTCGGAAGGATCAAGACCTTTTGAAACCAGTACCTCTCTATTGTCTGGAGCAACACCTTCTATGTAATCCATTACAATCAGTTTGTTGGTGCAGAGCGAAGTGAACATTTTTGGAATCTTGCAGTACTCCACTTTGCTAAACATGTCCTCGAAACGCACCGCATTCGCAACTTCATTGAAGTAGTTCAACTCATTCATCAATGTCTCTGCAAACTCATCTACAAAAGCAGGGACATTCATCACTACCAACTCAGGGTATTCACGTGCCACACGCTTTACCATAAACTCAAGTATCTGCAAGTCGAGTTTGATTTTGTCCTTGATGTTGGGGCGCTGAATTTTGATAACCACGTCTTCACCTGTTTTCAGCTTCCCTCTGTACACCTGCCCAATAGAGGCTGAACCAATACAAGTTTTATGGATGTATTGAAACTTGTGTTCAATGGGCTCACCCAATTCTTGTTCTATCAGGGTGAAAGCCAAATCATCATCAAAGGGCTTTACGTTGGACTGTAATTTTTTAAGTTGTTCACGGAATTTGCTTGAAACAATGTCAGGTCTGTCAGCCAGTATTTGCCCAAACTTGATAAAAGTTGGGCCTAGCCTGACTATCACAATGCAGAGTCTTTCTTCTTTGGATCTTACCGTTCCTTCTGTTTTGTAAATACGAGGAACAAGGAAGAGCGTAAGACGGTTGTTTCCCATCCACGTCACCCAGAAATAGCCGCATAACACATACAGAATGTAGATGGCACGAAAGACTTGCCTTAGCAACGATCGGATTTTGAATATCCTAAACATCGCCTTTGGCTTGTTTAAGGTCAGCTAGTTCTTTTCTCAGTCGTTGTATCTCCAGCAGCACCAATCCAACATCTTCTTTACTGGCTGTACCTGCGGTTTCTGGTGATGCAGTGCTATTGGTTTGCTCTTTTGCCAGCGATTCAAAAAAGCGCATAATGGTTTCAGCCATTTCGCTGGACTTTTCAGGATTGTCTCGGTAACGTTCAATAAGTAGCGCCAACTTGTCGGTCAATACTTCGCGTTCAACAAGTGATGCTTCGAGCAATAGGCGGAAAGCTTGCTCTTTTATTGATTTCATTTTTTCAGTTAAATATGAAATGCGAAACTAGTGGACTATGCGCACACAAAGTGTATGAGTTATGACTCAACAAAAAACCCGTCCAGGCTTTGCTGAAACGGGTTTTTAAAATATCGAAGAAGTGACTTAGTGCTTTGCAGCCTCTTTCGTCTCACCAGCAGCTTTTTCCATCATGTCTTCTGCCTCTTCCATCATTCCGCTCATGGCTGAAGTATCTGAAGGCATAGACTCTTGCATCTGCTCTTCCATTTGTTTTTCCAATTTGCTCTTGATGTCCTTTGAGCACACTTCCATGGCAGCCATTTGGTTGTCAACGGTGTAGTCCGCTTTTGGGAATTTAGCTACAAGACCTTTTACCGCACAATCGCAAATACCTTCAGCTTCCGATTTTTCGTAGAAAATCTCCTGACTCATCATGCAGTTTTCTTTCAAAGACTTTTTGGTTTCATCAGTCCAACCGGCAGAGCCGCATGAACCGAAAGTGAATGCTGTTGCAATAGCTGCTGCAGCGAAAATCATTTTTTTCATTGGGGTTTGTTTTTTAAGGGTTTAAAAAAAAGCGGTGCGAATGTAATAGCCTCATGTCTTGGACAAATACAAATGGTGAAATCAACTGGCTTTTGGTTTGCAAATCCTTGTTTAAATATCGAATTGCATTTTTACTGTGATACTTGCAGTCTTGTTTTTACTGCTGGTATTCAAGGTGCCTCCCCACGAGTATTCTTCTTCGCTGTGCGATCCTGTTATTTGAAATATGCCCATATCAGCAGCTCGAAGGCTGCCTAGTTTGCTACCCGCATGGGTGGCCATCTTTTCGGCTCGTAGGGTAGCGTCTTTCGATGCTTCTGCTAGCATTTCTATTTTAAGTTCGTTCAACTTAGTGTAGTAGTAGCGTGGCGACTGCGAGTAAAATTCTATCCCTTGGTCTATCAACTCCGTTACCTCGCGCGATATCTGTTCTACCCTTTCCACCTCATTGGATTCTATGCTGATGTCCTGGCTTAACTGATAGCCAGTAAACTCTTGATAATAGTTCCCATCGGAGGTGTAGTGATTATTGTATTGTTTGTCAATAGATACTGAACCAAACACTATCAATTCCTTAGTAATACCCTTGCCTTGCAAATAAACATTGATTTTTTCCATGTCCGTTTTCAGCATAGCATACGCTTCTTGTGTGGTGCTTGCATTGCGCTGAAAGCGGCCACTCCAAACTATCAAGTCGCTCACAATCGGTTTTTCGCAAAGCCCTGTTACAGCAACTGCAGCTGAGGGTTTTTTTGCTTTGTAATAATGGTAGCCCAACATGCACGAAGCACCTATGAAGGCCACTGAAGCAATGGTTGCAATGATGATGTTTTTCATGAGCGAAATGTAGGAGGACTTAACACGCGCTTGCAGAAGGCAGGTGTAAAATATCTTCGCGCAAAATTTTTTAAAGAAAAATGCACAGAACACATCATTGCGGGGAACTCCGCGACACCCATATAGGACAAACGGTTACACTAAGCGGCTGGGTGCAGCGCTCACGCGACAAAGGCACACTGCTTTGGATTGACTTGCGCGACCGTTATGGCATCACTCAACTCTTCATGGGGGGGGGGAAAAGCGATGCGGCAGTGATGACAACTGCTCGCACATTGGGACGCGAGTTTGTGGTGAAAGTGACTGGAAAAGTGGCGGAGCGTTTTTCTAAAAATCCGAACATGCCAACGGGCGATGTAGAGGTGTGGGTGGAAAAAATAGAAGTATTGAACGCATCCAAAACCCCTCCTTTCACCATAGAAGATGAAAGCGATGGAGGCGATGATTTGCGCATGCAATGGCGTTACTTGGACTTGCGTAGAAATCCGCTTCGCAAAAACCTAGAGCTGCGCCACCGCATGAGTATCGAGGTGCGCAAGTATTTGGACTCATTGAATTTTCTTGAAATAGAAACACCGTACTTGATAAAAAGTACCCCTGAAGGCGCGCGCGATTTTGTGGTGCCAAGCCGAATGAATCCTGGTCAGTTTTATGCACTTCCACAATCACCACAAACCTTCAAGCAGATTTTGATGGTGGCTGGCTACGATCGCTACTACCAAATAGTGCGCTGTTTCCGCGATGAAGATTTGCGTGCCGACCGTCAGCCGGAGTTCACTCAGATTGACTGCGAGATGGCCTTTGTAGAGCAAGAAGATATCCTGAACACATTTGAGGGAATGGTGCGCCACATTTTCAAAGTAGTGAAGGGAATAGACATAGCCAGCGTGCCTCGCATGTTGTATGCAGATGCAATGAATGATTATGGAAATGATAAGCCAGACATTCGTTTTGATATGAAATTCCACTACCTCAATGATGTAATGAAAGGTAAGGGTTTTGCCATTTTCGACAGTGCTGAAACAGTCATCGGAATTGTTGCTCCCGGTTGCGCCAACTACACACGCAAACAAGTAGATGAACTAACCGAATGGGTGAAGCGTCCACAGATTGGAGCGAAGGGATTGGTGTATTGCATGTGCAATGAGGATGGAACATTCAAATCATCGGTAGACAAATTCTATTCACAAGACGATTGGAAAGTGATAGCTGAAAAGTCAGGTTCGAAAGCGGGCGATTTGATTTTGATATTGAGTGGTGATTTGAACGCAACACGCAAACAGATGAGCGAATTGCGCTTGTTGATGGGCGCCCGTCTCGGTCTTCGCAATGCGGATGATTTCAAACCGTTGTGGGTGCTTGACTTCCCACTGCTGGAGTTCAACGAGGAAAGCAATCGCTGGCATGCGATGCATCACCCATTTACCTCACCAAAGCCAGAGCATATTGATTTGCTAGAAAGCGATCCTGGCAGCGTGAATGCCAATGCGTATGATTTTGTATTGAATGGTGTTGAAATTGGCGGTGGTTCTATTCGTATTCATGACAGAGGTGTACAGTCGCGCATGTTCGATTTACTAGGCTTTACCCCAGAAGAGGCGCAAGCTCAATTCGGGTTCTTGCTCAATGCATTTGAATATGGAGCACCACCACATGGTGGTATAGCATTTGGTTTCGACCGTTTGTGTTCGCTCTTTGGTGGTCAAGAAGGCATACGCGATTTTATTGCATTCCCCAAAAACAATAGTGGTCGTGATGTGATGATAGATGCGCCAAGTGAAATAGCGAAAGCGCAATTGGAAGAGCTGAATATTGAAGTAAAAATCCGGTAGAGTAGATTACTCTCTCTGGTCATCTCTGTTGTCTCTCACCTCTTGCTGCTTCAGTGGGTTGGATGCGTACTCGCGGTATTCTTTTCTTCTTCTGTAAATATCACAAGCAGTAAAAATGGCTGCTCGCATCGAGGCTTCATCCGCTTTGCCCTGTCCCGCAATATCATAACCAGTGCCATGGTCAGGAGAGGTTCGCACTATGGGCAGTCCGGCTGTGAAGTTGACACCTTGGTCAAAGGCCAGTGCTTTGAAAGGTGCAAGTCCTTGGTCATGATACATAGCAAGCACAGCATCAAATTTTTTGTAGCCACCTGTTCCAAAAAATCCATCCGCACCAAACGGACCGAATACATACAATCCTTTATCAGAAGCTTCGCGTACTGCAGGTAGTATGATGTCTTTTTCTTCAGTTCCCAACAAACCGTTGTCTCCAGCATGTGGATTTAACCCAAGAACTGCAATGTGTGGTTTGTGCACACCAAAGTCTTTGATAAGACTTTCATTCATCATCTGCAACTTTTCAATGATGCGATCTTTGGTGATGTGCGCAGCCACTTCTTTCAATGGAAGATGTCCTGTTACAATACCCACTTTCAACACTTCACTTACTAAAAACATCAGCACTTTTTCGGTGTTTGCAAATTTTGCTAAGTATTCGGTATGTCCCGGAAAATTGAAGTCTGCACTCTGAATAGTGTCCTTGTTGATGGGGGCAGTTACTATCACATCCACTTTGTTAGATGCCAGATCGTTTACCGCAGCTTCTAAACTTTTGAAGGCAAACAAGCCAGCTTCTTTGTCCGCTTTGCCAAATTGAACTTCGCCTTTGAAGTCTTTCCACACATTCACCACATTCACTTTTTTGTGTATGGCTTCGGCCGAAGTATTTACTGTGGTAGATTGAAACTCTTCCACACCACTGGCCTTCTTGTGGGCCTTCATCACCTCCGGATGTGCGTAGATGATTGGTGTACACATATCGGCCATGCGAGGGTCAGCAAACACTTTTATGATAGTCTCCAGCCCAATGCCGTTAATGTCACCACTGGTGATGGCTACCCGAATTTTATTTTCGCTCATGTATGGCTTGTCAAATTTTTATCAATAGTTCGGCAGGTTTTTCTCATGCTCTTTCCTTGGTGCATTTCTACCCGCAATAGTTACGCTTTACAAAATCATATAGCATTCTAACACCCACGCCACTTCCTCCTTTTGTTCTGTAAGATGAGGCTGCATTGGAATAGGCTGGACCAGCTATGTCAATGTGTATCCAAGGATAATCGGTAAAGTGTTCAAGGAATTTTCCAGCTGTGATTTGACCGGCATTTGCTCCGCCCAAATTCTTTAAATCAGCAATGTCGCTTTTCATTTCTTCACCGTAGTCTTTCCACATCGGGAATTGCACCGTGCGTTCCCATGCATTCATACCACTTTCGGCCAATTGATCCATCACAGGCTGCTCTGCAGTGCCCATAATGGCGCTGGCATAAGAACCTACAGCGCGAACAGCTGCGCCTGTGAGTGTTGCCAAATCAATGCAGACTTCCGGATCGAATTTTTTTGCATAGACTAATGCATCGGCCAGTATCAATCGGCCTTCTGCATCGGTGTTCAACACCTCTACCGTGGTGCCATCGCTAATGGTAATAATGTCTTGTGGTACCACTGCATCCATACCCGGACGATTGTCGGTTGCCGGCACAAGACCAACCACGTGAACCGGTAATTCGTTTTTAGCAATTGCAATCAAAGCGCCCAGCACAGCAGCTCCACCGCTCATGTCACACTTCATCTCATCCATGCTTCCCGGTGTTGGTTTCAGACTAAGACCACCCGTGTCAAACACCACCCCTTTGCCAACTAGCACTATTGGTTTTTTGTTTTTTGCATTCTTTGGTTTGTATTCCATCACATTAAAAGTGGGTGGATCCATACTGCCGCGATTCACTGCCAGCAACCCACCCATTTTCATTTGCTCTATTTCTTTTTTCTTAAACACAGTCACTTTAAATCCGGCATCGCTTCCGCACTTTTCCATCTCTTTGCTGAATTGCTCAGCGGTGAGGTACGAGAGCGGCTCATTGATTAAAGTTCGCGCAATGCAAGTTGCTTCTACCAAGTGTTGCAACTCTGCTATGTCAGCGGCTGAAACTTTTTTGTCTGAAACAGAAATGGATTCCAAGGAATTTTTTTTCTTCCTTTTCTCTTTCAGGTATTTCAGAAATTGGTAGTTGCCAAGCGCCATTCCTTCGGCCATGGCCAGAGAAAGTGCAGCCTCGTTGGTTTCATTCACAAGGCAGACCTCTGTCATTTTTTGTGCATTCAATAGCTGAAGAAGTGAATTGCCTTTTGTTCTGAATTTTTCAATCATCTCAGCATTCACACTTTCCTTTTTCACCGGAATGAAGTAGTGATTCATGGGTAATTCCTGAATGCAAATCACTTCCTGCTCTTTGTCCACTTCCTTTTTGATGTACTGTATTTGCTGCTTTTCTAGAGAAGTCAGTTTGGCTGATTCATCTTCATAAAAAAGTGTGATGCTCGGCATATTGAGCAGAGCTGATTTGGCCAGTTTTATCTGTGTCATTGCTTAGGTAAGAAAAGAATTTTTGGGTGGCCAAATGTAAACGCGTCATCCCACAGCAGCGGGATATGACCTGCGTGACTTACGCACAATACTATTTGCCACCATCAAGTGGTCAGAACTTATAGAAAAGACCTAGCGAGGTGCCTGGCATTGCGAGGCGATGTTTCGCCATTGGATCGCCATAGGCGGGTTCGGACATCCAGCGGTATTGCAGCGCCACCGATGCCTGCCAATGCTGACTAAACGAATAGGCAAATCGCATGGCCAAGTGGTAATCCATTTTCCAATCTGTGTAGTATTCTTTTGTGCTGATTTGACTGCCTGATACCACTTGCGGATTGGATTGACTAAGCGGTACACCGCTGTCTTCAAATGCATAGCTCACCGCGTCATACGTTCTGAAAAATCCGTTGTATGTCTTTCTCAACTTAAAGACTACGCCACCCTCTAATCCAATCAGCCAATTGTTTCGCTGCCACGATAATCCTGCCACTAGGGGCAATTGGAGCGAGGTGTAGGTATTGATGTGTGTGACCCTATTGGACTGAACGGTCTGAGAAGAATCAATTACTTCAGGTATTTGAGTGACGACAAGAATGCTATCGTCATCTATGTATTGGTAACTGGTATCTGAGTAATAAGTGTAATTCACCACCGTAGCTATTTGGCTCTCCTTCCATGAAACCTCTTCTTTGAAATGAGACAGCTCTATACCACTCATTAAATAGAAAAACGGCTTTACTTAATAGGCTGCACCGATGCCAAAGGCATAGCCTGTTTTCAGACTTGGTTTTTGGAAAGTGGTGTTTGTTTGTGGCGCATTAGTAATGGTAGTGTTGCCACCATTGTTGTTATCGGATGTTGTCTGAAATTTTCTGTTGGGTTGAAAGATGGATGCATATAAACCGAGAGATACAGGTGTATGCTTTGGAGCATTTGGAATTACATAAAGATCACCCTCTATCAACGCTGCTGATGAAGAATCAACTTCAATATCCAGCGTCTCATTCACTACTTGTTCAGTGTCTTGTTTGTTGCCGCTTACAGCAGAAGAGTCGAATTCAAGCATTGAATTGTTCGCTTCACTCAATGCCGTTGACTCAACGTTTTTACGTTCATTGTCATCAGTAATACCAAGCATTGGCGCATTGCTATGGCTTTGCTCTTTAGCAGATTCAGCCAATACTGCATTCATTTCGGTTGTTGTTTTGGCATTAGCTCCATTTATGCGCTTGCTACTTTTGTTGCTCTTCGTGTTTTTGTTGGCGGTTGAAACAGCACTGGCCAATTGTTTTACATCGGAAGCATCCGCAAGGGCTGCTGCTATTTCTTCTTGATTTTGTCCACCCTCCTCTTGCGCTCGCAATGCCTCTTTCTTATCTATTCTATATTTAACTGATTGCTCATTGTTTTCTTTTTTGATGGGCTCTAACGTTTCGGTTTGTGCAATTTGTTTTTCACTTGCTAGCAAATGATAGCCACCCACTCCTGCTGCACTAACCACCGCAAGTACTAGCCAAAACCAAATGGCAGCAAACCTTCTGCGACCTCCGCTTTGTTTGCGAATGCCTTCCCACAAGTGGGCAGGAGGAGCCTCTTGCGCATCGTGCAGTTTCTGACGGAAGGCTTTGTCTATGTCGTGTTCATCACGCCTGATAAGCATGGCTGTCGTGTATTAAGTTTTTTTCAATCGCCTTTTTGAGCCAATTGCGGCCTTTGGCTAGTTGCGAGCGCGAGGTGCCTTCATTCACACCAAGTGTCTCTGCTATTTCAGCATGGTCAAATCCATCTATCGCATACATGTTGAATACTGTTCTATATCCTGCCGGCATTTTGTTTATCAAATTCATCAATTCTTTCTCGCTCATTTCATTTAATGCATCAGGCGCGTTGGCATCCGCTATTGGAGCATTCTCGGGTACGTCCAAATAGAGTTTGCGCGAGCGCAAGTGATTGAGGCATGTGTGTACTACTACTCTGCGTATCCAGCCTTCCAATGATCCATTGAATTGAAACGTATTCAACTTGTCAAATACTTTTACAAAACCCTCCTGCAAATAGTCTTGCGCGTCTTCACGGCTGCCCGCATAACGCTTGCAAACAGCAAACATTTTTCCTGAAAATCGCTTGTACAATTCATAACGATATGATTCATAACCTTTCAGGCAGCCTTGTATGAGGGTCTTCTCATCTGTCAATGCAGAGGGGTTGGCAGTATTTGAAAGGAAAGACAACACGGTTGTGGATTTCGCTGCCTGTCTATTGTTTGATTTTTTTTTGTAAAATAAAAAAGCGGCAATCTTGTGGATGCCGCTTTATGCCTAGAGGTTGTATTCAGCTCTATTCAAAAATAATCCGTTGTTCTTTAACCACGCCTTCTTTTTTCATTACCAATAAGTACAATCCCGAAGGTTGTTTAGGCAATGTAACCAAGTGTTTTCCGGATGAAAGTGTACCATCATAAACAACGCTGCACAGTTTTCCTGTAACATCATAAAGTGAGATGCTCATTGATTCAGTGTTGGGCTGAACCAATTCCAATGTCATGTTTGCTTCAGATGGATTGGGATACACATTGAAGAAAATGGTAGCTGCATTTTCATCCACGTTCACCGGTGCATCCGATGTAATATTTATGTCATCAAGGAATAAGTTGTTTCCTCCTTTTCCTTCAAATTCAAACTTGACACGAAAATCAGTGGTGAACCAAGTTGCATTTGAGAGCGTAATTGTTTCACCGTCCCATTGGGCCGTGGAGGTTGGAGTGAATTGGGAATTGATTGGGTCTACAGTGGGCAGGTTGGAAAGTCCTTTTCTAATTTTTCGTACTGACCAAGTTTGACCGCAATCGCCCGAAACGCTGATGCGAAGAATGTCATCAGTTTCGACTGACTTGCATGCGAAAGCCCATTTATAGTCAATGTACGCCACGGTAGCGCCAGTCATGTCGTATGTGGCTGAATACAGTATGTCCTTATTGAGAAGTAATTCGTTGTTGTAATTTCTCAATTTCAAACTCTTATCTCCTGAGAATTCCGCGGTGGGAGTCACCTCAAATGTTTCATCATAGTTTTGATTATAGATGCTCCAGTTATTGGCTGGCCAGGTGTTTTCAAATCCTTCAATAAAAGGCGTGGTATTCTGACCACTGTTAAAAACAGTTACATAAGAGTTGATGGTTTGAGAAAGCTCTTCATTCCCATTACTTACTTCTAGCGTTACGTTGTAAGTGCCAGCTTCCGTGTACACATGCATTGGGTTTTTATGAATGGCAGGATCAGATCCGCTCATCGTAGTGGCATCTCCAAAATTCCAAGTCCACTCAGTTACGTTGTGGTAGGATTGGTCTATGAAATAAATGGTGTCACCTAAACAGATACTGTTGGTTTCGCTAGTGAATGCAGCCACACAAAGGGGGGGATCTATCACTCCGGTTTCTATAAGGTTAGCCTGAGTAATCAGTTGGTTGCGTTGTGCTGTGTTGCTATTCAGAGCGGCCCGCATGCGCACGCGCTGGCCGTATGTGAACATAACCGAGCAATAGGAATATTCCATGTAGTTCTGAACGTTTGCTAGCACCCCTTCTTCGCACGACTCTTGAGCTAGACTGCAAGTGGTTGTACCAATACAATTTGGCGTATCGCTTACGTTGTCGTCTTGGTCGCAGTTTTCAGTATCGCCTGGGCTGTTGCCTGGACCCCAAGTGTGATAGAGGTTAATCCAGTGACCAACCTCGTGGGTAAGTGTTCTGGATCGTGTTTCGGAAGAGGTTTCTATGGATCCTACATAAGAGTACTTAAGAACTATGCCGTCATCACCCGCCAACCACGGTGCGCTAACATCACCCGGTAGGTAGGTGAAACCTGCTGTCCCGCTTCCAATCGTATTGCACACCCATATATTCAAGTAGCTGCTGCGTGGCCAATAGCTTAGTTGCTTAAGACCGTCATCATAACCATCATAGGTGAGGTCGCTTTGAATTCTATTAATGCCCGAGTGGCAATTGCCGTCTGGATCAATCGTGGCCAGCGCGAACTCTATTCCGCAGTCTGAAGCGATGCTCGTAAAGTCCTCCACTATTTCGCTGCTGTCTTGATTCTGCTTTCTAAAGTCGCGGGTAAGTATGCTGATGGCATCAAATATCTGTGCGTCACTGATATTTTCATCACCGTTGTCATGTATGATGTGAAAAACAACAGGAATGGTGTACACTTCATTATCACCACCACCGCGGTTGGCGGTGTATTCCGCTATTTCGGCTTCTAGCTGTGCTTGAGCAAACTCCGCTTCTGCACGCAGGTGGGCGCCCCGTGAAAACAACTTCTCCTGCGCCTTCAGCTGGCCACAGAAATAAACGGGCTCCTGTTGCGAAAGGCCTGTGAAATAGATGAAAGTAAGGCTTATGAAAGCGAGTGTTTTTTTCATGGATGTTATTTGGCCTTCAAGTGGTTTTTTTTAAAAAGGATTGCGAAAATAGTTCTGCAGATTCGGCTTTCAGTACTCCCACGTTCATGAATACCCTAAAATGCAGCACCCGAAAGATAGAAAAATAAAGAAAGAGGAACGATGAGGCACAAAAAAGCCGACCATATAACAGATCGGCTTTCAATATTGTTTTGGGTTTCGCCTAAGCGATTCCACCCTCTCTTGCAGCTTTCTCGTTGTATCTCTTTTGGCGAAGCAGCCAGTACACTAAGGCTACCAAAGCGAAAACGATGCAAACCCAGTTGAAATATTCTGAGCCTGGCTTCAATACATTTTTGAATGTCCATTGAAGTCCGTTCGCTATTGGCTCGAGTATGCTTTGAAAATTCATGGTTGAAAAAATTGTGGGCCAAAAATAAGAAAGCAGTGAATTACCAAATGCTTTGACCTACATTTTTGCCACATTCGTTTGTGAAACCATGATACTGCGCCAGTTTGCATCCAATCAACCCTATCTGCTGGGAGCGGCCCCGCTGGTGGTGCTGCTCATACTCATGCCTGCAGCGTGGACTGCAGGCCTTCCTGTTTTCAATTCCGACTTTCCTGCGGACGATGTGTTCGGGTGGATCTATCAAAGCAAGGTGGGCACTATAGGTATGGCTTGCGCGCTGCTGATAGCTGGTGCGCTGCTTTGCAACAGCATCTTCAATCGGCACGAGTTCTTTAATGTGCCCTGCTATGTACTGTCTATAGTATATGCCGGTCTTGGTAGCGCCATGTGCTTGTATCAATGCTCGCTGCCAGCGCTGCTCTCATCGTTGTTCATGCTGCTAGGGCTCAACAAGCAGATGCAGGTTTTCAAGCAATCGCGCGTGCTAAGTGAGTACTTCGAATGTGGCTTTTGGTATGGCATGGCGGCCATGTTTTTTCCACCTTTTATAGCCTTGGCGCTGGGCATGTGGCTAACAGTGCTTCTTATGAGGTCCTTCAATTGGCGCGAGCATTTGTTGCCACTCATTGCTTTCTGCGTGCCGTTTACTTATTGGGTGGTGTGGAAGTATTGGAACAATGAATTGAACGACCTCATTCTGTTCAGAAAAATAAGTTCGTTTGATCACAAAGCCCTTCTGTCATCGTTTACCTGGCCGCAAAGTGTGTTTTTCATACTCACCGCTATTGCGTGTGTGATGGCCTTGCCCCGATACATCTTTTTGGGCGACCGGGCCTCCAACAAAGCGCGTGGTGTAAAGAATGTTTTCTCCATCATGGCGCTTAGCATGGGGTTGGCTTTTGTGCTGGGCTATGCACTGGTGTTGAAAATGATCGTGCTTGCGCTTTTGGTGCCGCTCACGTTCATCATTGGGTATTGGTTTACCAACTACAGGTACTCGCTTGCCGCACCATTGGTGTTTTATTTGTTAGGCGCTGCCATTGCATTCATGGCGCTAACGCATTATGGTGTAGTGCTGTTTTGATTGGCCTTTCGCGCGGTGGGGTTCAGCACAAAGGGAAGATTTCTTACGAACAGATATCGTACAGCGCGTCCACCCAAGTAGCGGAGTCGTTCAAGCTGGGTACTAGCTGAATTTTTTCTCCCCCGTATTTTTCAAAAAGCTCTTGGTACTCATCTCCTATTTCAATGGTAGTCTCCAGACAATCGGCTACAAAAGCAGGTGAAAAAACAAGTAATTTTTTCATTCCCTTTTTTGCAAGATCCTTAATGACATTGTCGCTAAAGGGCTCTATCCACCCTTTGCCCAAACGCGACTGAAAACAAACGGTGTAGCCTTCTTTTTGCAGCCCGAGCCCTGCGGCTATCATGCGGGTAGTAGCATAGCAGGTGGCTTTGTAGCACAGCTTGTTTTCATCATTTATCTCTTCCTCGCAACTGTGGTTTTTGCACATAAGGTCTTCGTACACCTTGTTCACATGCCGCTCTGGTAAGCCGTGGTAGCTGAACAATACGTGATCGTATTCGCCTAGCTGGAAAGCTTTTCCCCTTTCTATGAATGCCTTGATGAAAAGGGGATGGTCATAAAACTGCGATATGAAATGAACATCAGGAAAAGTCCATAGGTCGCGCAGGATGCGCATGCACTTGTCTATAACGCTGCCTGTGGATGCACTCGCATATTGCGGAAAAAGGGGCACAATGGTCAGCTTATCAGGATTCCATTTCATTATTTCCGTAAGGGCCGACTCGATGGACGGATTCTGATACCGCATGGCCAGAAAAACCTTGGTTGTCTCACTTTCTGAATCTGCAAAACGCTGTTGAAGCAATTGCTGCACCTGACGGCCGTGGTAGATAAGTGGCGAGCCATTTTCTGTCCACAGCTTTTTATAAATAGCCGCACTCTTGCGGTGGCGAAGGGGTACAATGACACCATTGACAAGCACTTTTCGGCCCAGCCACGGCAGGTCTATTACCCGCGCATCGTTCAAAAATTCGGTGAGGTAACGCCTTACGTCCCTTGGCGCAGGGCTGTCTGGTGAACCTAGGTTGACGAGGAGGATGGCTTTTTTCTTCTTCATAAAAAATGGGGCAGCAAAAATGATAGAAGCAATCGAGTGCGCGAAATGTTTTTCATCCTTAAGTAATATCGCCTGCTCTTGAAGACAGAACAAACCATATTGACCACCGAAAGCCTGCAAGACATTGCGCGGATACAAGCAATAGCCTACGAGGTTTGGCCGCCTACTTATTCAGCCATCATCAGCCCGCAGCAGATAGCCTACATGCTGCGCATGATGTACAGCACAGAGGTGCTGCAAAGGCAGATGAAGGAAGAGGGGCATGAATTTATTCTTGTGCAACACAACGGTGAATATGCCGGTTTTGCAGGCTATGCAGAAGAAGCACCCGGCCTATTCAAACTACATAAACTATATGTGCTAACGAGTAAACAAGGCCACGGCTTGGGCAAACTGCTGCTGGAAGATGTGTGCAAGCGGGCCATTGCCAAAGGCGGCAGCGCATTGCTATTGCAGGTAAATAAGAACAACAAGGCCAAAGACTTTTACCTCAGCAATGGCTTCCGAACGGACCATGAACTGGTGCTGGACATAGGTGGTGGCTTTGTGATGGACGATTATGTCATGCGCAGGGAGCTGACTTAGGTGACTTCGTGCAACTGAACTGCCTAATCTAAGTGGTAGTTTTAGTCTGTGAATGTGAGCGAGCTTTGACCCATACAGGTTGTTTGCCTGGTGTGTTACGTTTTGGATGGTCCTTCTTCTTTGACTTTTTAAGGCTATACTTCCATCTAGACAGCAGCTTAATGCGTAATGAACTATTGTCGGTAGAGGTGGTTCTTGTCTTGCGTTCAAGGACGATTTTGATATATTTGTTTTTTTATGTCAAGCGCCTTTCTTTAAACAACCGAAGCAATTAGACCGATTTGGTTTGCGACCAACTAAGTTGATAGTTAGCGAACATTAAATAATGAACTCATAATTGAAACGCTAATCACTGGACGGTGCGTGAGGGTAATTTGAAACTTAATTCAGCACATAATTGTTAATCACAATAAGTACATTAAAATAAATTAAATCATATGCTTAAAAAATTCACAACTGCTGATAAACTTTTATTTGTTGCGGCTCTACTGTCTTTGATTTTTTCTGAAATACTTTTTTTTCAAGGAGAGAAGGAGGACGGCACTTTCATTGGCTTATGGGTCCCATCAATATTGGCCTTTGGAATATACTTAAAACTAATTAACACTACGAAAAATGACTGATTTAATACCCTACTTCGCAGGTCTAATAACTCTGCTTTTTTGTACAGGTTTTGGTTTGGCAATACTGCAAGGAAATAAAAAGAATTGATCGAAGGTGGCATAGCCGAAGGCCTTAGTTGGCACTCAAGAAAATTCTTAAAACTTTCTACTGTTCAATTGCTGTTTATTGTTAGGTTCTTGTGACTGGTTTAAACGGCTTTTTTACTTTGTCTGAAAAATAGGTCTAGTCTTGTTGATTAGCGCTAATGGCGTCTGCTTTACCGGCACACTCCCAAACAATTTTGACGCTCATTCCCTCAATTTAATTCTGATTCTTGAGCCCATGTCGGGTTAGCTCTATTTACTCTAGATGCGACCACCGCGGTATTGTTCAATAATGCGCTTAACCAAAGGCAGGCCTATTCCCCAGCCGCGCTTCTAGTTCGTAAATCCAGGTTGAAACACCGTTTTCCTTTTGTTCTTGGATATGCCTTTGCCGCTGCAAGCGCTTGATGGTCTGGTTCGGGGTCTATTTTTTACCCCTTCATTCTTTAGTTGTCGGAGGAGGCGCCATTCCACCGCCTCTTTTTACCCTGTCATTCCACCGCAGCGCAGCGCAGGTGGAATCTGCCCTAAAGTCAAAGGCGCCCTTACCGAAGCAACAGATTCCACACTGCGCTGAAGCATGGTGTGGAATGACCCCTTTGTCTCGGGTCAGTTTTTTCGCTTGGAATGGGCGATGGGTGGGTATGTTTGTTTTGGAAAAGCGAATACAAAATGGCACATATCCAACCGATTTTGTGTGGATATGTGCCATAAAGTGGCACCTATAGACAAGTTAGCGGTCATTGTAGCGGACGACACAGCAACCATCAATCAGACGACAAAAACAAGTAATAACGGAAACATTAAATATGACACAAGAACTAACATTAAACAAATCAATTACCATCAACGCATCCGTTTCAAAAGTTTGGGACGCGTTGACAAATCCCGATCTAATAAAAGTATATTTCTTCGGGACAGAGTGTATAACGGACTGGAAAAAGGGTAGCACAATTCTTTACAAAGGAACTTATGAAGGCAAGCCATATGAAGACAAAGGCAACATTCTTGACATAGAAAAAGAAAAATTCATTCTCTATAATTATTGGAGTTCATTTTCGGGGACAGAGGATATTCCCGCAAACTATTCGGTAATTAAATATGAGTTATCGGCAGACAATATCGAAACAACATTTACCATTATTCAACAAGGTTTCAAGACTCAAGAAACTCACGACCATTCAGCCACAAATTGGGGTTATGTAATGGACGGACTTAAAAGAATGTTGGAAGTATAGAGTGGGCAGAAAAACAACGAACCGCTAACACGGGTTTGGCAAAAGTGGCGGGTTCAGTGGTTAAATGTCCCGATAGCTATCGGGATTGTGCTTCGTATTAAGTTCTTTGGTGGCAGACGGGCCCCCGCCTCTACCACTTAGATTGAACTCAATTGTCTTGTAAGGAACTATTGCATACTTACATCGCTATCTTAGCACAATGATTTCAGACAAATCTCAACCTACTTATAGGACATGAAAGCAGCTACACCCAAAAAGAAATCGCCTGCCACAGCAGAAGTTAAAGAAAATACCTTTCCGGTAGTTGCTATTGGCGCATCAGCAGGTGGATTGGAAGCAATGATGGAGTTATTAAAATATTTGCCGGCCGACACTGGTATGGCTTTTATTTATGTGCAGCACCTTAGCCCCGACCACAAAAGCATGTTGACCGAGATTTTGACCAATAAGACAAGCATGATTGTGCAGGAGATTGATGACATGGATAAAATACAGCCCGATAATGTTTTTGTTATCCCCTACAACAAAGGAATTGAAGTGACTGATGGGCACATAAAATTAATTCCCCGATCAGAAACCAGCGCTGCCATTACCATCGACATTCTTTTCTCCACACTTGCTGAAGCGCAAAAAGAAAGAGTTATAGGTATCGTTCTTTCGGGAAGTGCAAGCGATGGCACATTGGGCATGAAAACCATCAAGCAGCATGGCGGGTTAACTTTTGCGCAAGACGACACTGCAAAATTCACAAGCATGCCTCACTCAGCAATAGCGGCAGGCGCGGTAGATTTTATTTTATCGCCAAAAGAAATTGCACTGGAATTAGGGCGGCTAAGTAAACACCCACTTATAAAAACAGTTGGCGTTAAAAACGGTGAAGAAGATTTAATTGAAAACAGCAATCCCGATTTAAAAATTATTCTAAACCAATTACACAAAGCAACTGGTGTTGATTTCAGCGCATATAAAATGAGCACCATTAAGAGGCGCATTATTCGCAGAATGTTGTTGTATAAAATAACACTACTCAAAGAATATGCAAAACTGCTTTTGCAAAAGAAAGAAGAAATACATATTCTGTATCAGGATTTATTGATTAATGTAACCAGTTTTTTTCGTGATACTGAAACGCATAAATATTTAAAGGAATCTCTTTTCCCAAAGCTTCTCGTAAGAAAAAAAACAGGGCAGGCGCTGCGTTTTTGGGTTCCCGCTTGCGCAACAGGCGAGGAAGCGTATTCCATTGCAATGATGTTGCTCGAAATTCAAGAAAGCAAAACAACTAATATACCCGTTCAGATTTTTGCAACCGACCTTAGCGAACAGGCAATAACCAAGGCTCGCATTGGCATTTACACAAAGCAAGATTTGGAAACCGTTTCGCCAAAACGCATCCAGCGTTTCTTTACCAAAGCAGATGGGGGATTCCGTGTAAACAAAGCTCTACGGGATATGTGCGTATTTGCTCCCCATAATATTTTACACGACCCGCCATTTTCGCGCCTCGATTTTATCAGTTGCTGCAACCTGTTTATTTATTTGGATACCGCAGCGCAAAAAAAAGCCATCAATACTTTCCATTATGCCTTAAATGAGGATGGATTTTTGATGCTTGGCAAATCAGAAAACATCAGTCAGTCAGCAAATCTATTTACGGGCTTTAATAAAAAGTATAAAATATTTTCCCGCAAAATAAATTCTGGCACCCGCACACTGCCTCCTCTATTGCCACGATATGCGCAACAAACATTTACTGAAAACAATATTTTGAAAACGAATAAAAATAATACGAATCAAAATATTTCTGCTAATTACAATGGACTTGATAGCGCTATTGATGCCGTGCTTGTTTCAGAATTTATGCCTGCAAGCGTTGTGATCAATCACCAAATGGAAATCGTGCAGTTTCGAGGCATAACCGATTTATTTCTTACTCATCCAAAAGGAAAAGCCACTTTTAATATATTAAAAATGGCACGACCTGAAATTGCATTTGAATTGCGCAATGCCATTTCAAAAGTTATAAAAACGAAACAACGGATTCGGAAAGGTGGAATTGAATTGAAAATAAATTCAATAGTCAAAATAATAAGTTTAGAGATTGTTCCTCTTAAAATTGAATCGAATGAACCGTTACTCCTGGTTCTTTTCACTGAACAGGAACAAACAGAAAATTTTTCGCTACAAGCAGAAGGCGGAAAGAATAATTCGGTTGCAAAAGACCGTAGGATAAAGAAATTAGAACTGGAATTAGCAGCAGCACACGCTGATGCGCTTTTCATTGCACAAGAGCAGGAAGCTTTTGCAGAAGAATTGCAGAGTGCCAATGAAGAAGTAGTTTCAAGCAACGAAGAATTGCAAACCGTGAATGAAGAACTGGAAACTTCAAAAGAAGAAATAGAATCTGCTAACGAAGAACTCACCACCACCAATCAGGAACTGCAAACCCGCAACGACCTGCTGAACGAAGCTTATGATTATTCAGAAGCTTTGTTTGCCACCATTCACGAACCCATGATTGTGTTAGACAAAAATGTTCGTGTAAAATTTGCCAACAAAGCCTTCTATAAAACATTTCATGTTAAAGAAGAAGACACTGAAGGAAAATTGTTGTATGATTTAGGAAACAAGCAATGGAATATTCCGCTACTAAGAGAGTTAATCGAAGACATCCTTCCAGGAAATACGCACTTCCACCATTTTGAAATTACACACACCTTCCCATTCATTGGCGAAAAGACAATGCTGCTGAATGCCAGCCGCATTATTCAGAAAATAAATCACGAAGAAATAATCCTGCTTGCCTATGCGGATGTAACCGAAGCAAGGGCTAAAGCAATGGAGTTGAAGAATAAAGAAAATGAAATATTATTACTGAAAATTAATGAAGAAGAAAAATTAAGAAAAGTAAGTGAAGAAAGTGAAAAAAAATACCGCACCCTTCTCACATCCATTGACCAAGGCTTTACCCTCTGCGAAATAATTCGCAACAAGGAAGGTAAAGCAATTGACTTTTATATGCTGGAGGTAAATGCCACCTATGAAGAACAAACAGGCGTAAGCAAAGAGGCGGTTCTTGGTAAAAGAATCATACAAACATTTCCTTCACTCACCAAATGGATGGAAACTTATGCTGCCGTGGTAGATAATCAGTGCCCTGCAGTTAATGAGAGCTACTTTGAAGACACTGACCGCTGGTTTGAAAACAAAGCTTATCCTGTTGGAAACGACAAGTTTGCCGTTTTGTTCAGGGACATTAGTGAACAAAAACAAGCATCGCAGTATGTCCGTAGTTTAATTGAAGCGAGCTTAGACCCTCTTGTTACCGTAAGTGTCGATGGAAAAATAACAGATGTGAATGAAGCATCAATAAAAGTGACGGGAATTGAACGTGAAAAATTGATTGATACCGATTTCTCCCATTATTTTACAGAGCCGCAAAAAGCACAAGAGGGTTATCAGCAGGTCTTTGAAAAAGGTTTTGTTGCCGATTATCCCCTAACGATAAAACACAAAAACGGAAAGTTGACAGATGTGCTATACAATGCCTCTGTTTATAAAGATGATAAAGGCAATGTTCTTGGGGTTTTTGCAGCAGCGAGAGAAGTTACCGAACAAAAACAAGCATCGCAGTATGCCCGAAGTTTAATTGAAGCGAGCTTAGACCCTCTTGTTACCATTAGTGCCGATGGGAAAATAACAGATGTGAATGAAGCATCCATAAAAGTGACGGGAATTGAACGTGAAAAATTGATTGATACGGATTTCTCCGATTATTTTACTGAACCGCAAAAAGCACAAGAGGGTTATCAGCAGGTCTTTGAAAAAGGATTTGTGGCTGATTATCCCCTAACGATAAAACATAAAAATGGCAATTTGACAGATGTGCTATACAATGCCTCTGTTTATAAAGATGATAAAGGCAATGTTCTTGGGGTTTTTGCAGCAGCACGGGATGTTACTGAACGCAAAATGTTTGAAAAAGAATTGATAAATGCAAAGGAATTTGCTGAAAATGCTACTAAATCCAAACAACAGTTTTTATCTAACATGAGCCACGAAATACGAACCCCCATGAACGCCATCTTAGGGTTTACCAATGTGCTTTTAAAATCGAAAGTGGACCATGCGCAGGAAGAATACTTAATGGCCATCAAGGTATCGGGCGATGCTCTGCTTGTTTTAATTAACGACATTCTGGACCTTGCCAAAGTGGATGCCGGTAAAATGACCTTTGAACAAACTCCGTTCAATTTAGCTACTTCTCTTTCGGCTATGCTCCAATTGTTCGATATTAAAATGAAGGAGAAAAATTTAGAGTTGGTAGAACAATTTGACGCAACAATACCCGAAATTATATTGGGCGACCCTATGCGTTTGAGGCAGATAATTTTGAACTTGTTAAGCAACGCTGCTAAGTTTACCAATGCAGGAAAAATAACCATGCATGTTGCCCTGCTTAATCAAGATGCAGAGAAAGTAACCATCGAATTCACAGTAACCGATACCGGTATAGGCATTCATAAAAATAAGCTGGAACATATTTTTGACGATTTTGAACAGGCAACTTATGAAAACTCACGCCTGTATGGTGGCACAGGCCTGGGGCTTTCCATCGTTAGAAAATTGATAGAACGGCAGGGTGGTACTATACACGTGGAAAGCGAATTAGGTAAAGGGTCTACCTTTAGTTTTCAATTACCTTTTGCAAAAACAAACCAAAAAATAGTTGACGAAACTGAACGGTTATCGAATAAGCCAGCCGAGATTAAAAACATAAGAGTATTGGTTGCCGAAGACCTAACGCTCAATCAGCTTTTAATAAAATTAATACTCGCTGACTTTGGTTTTGAGGTAGACATAGCCGACAACGGAAAAATTGCGATTGAAAAACTACAAAAAAATACCTATGACCTTGTGTTGATGGATTTGCAAATGCCCGAAATGAATGGCTTTGATGCCACTGCCTACGTGCGCAATACCATGAACTCTAATATTCCTATTATAGCACTTACCGCTGATGTTACTTCTATTGATGTGGAAAAAGCACGGGCCGTGGGAATGGACGATTATATCTCTAAGCCTGTTGACGAACAACTGCTCTACAGTAAAATAATTAAGGTTCTCCAAAAAACCGATTGAGCAGGTTGGCCTTTGTAAGGAAGAACAAATATTCTCCAGTATCCCAACCATTTGGTTGTGTATTAAAACTTATTCCGGTCTACTATTTTAACAGAAGCACTACGGAGAAATAATGGCGATTAGAAAAAATGCGAACGCACAACAGCTGGTTAAAGCAATTAGGGTTACAGTGGTTTATTGAGCATTCTACCTCGCATCAACTTTTGCGCTGGGTTGACAGTTTTACGAAAATGCTTATTGTTTTTAAAGGAATTCGTGAGCCCTTCGGGGTTGTGCTTCGAAATCGCCAACTTCTTGCAGCTGCAAAACGTTAGGTGCAACAACTAACGACACAGCATGTGTGACAAAGTATATCTTAACTCCCTTAAAATTGACGGTTAGGACGGCTCTTCATGAACAAGCTTTCCTAACGACATTTGTCAGAAAATTCTTAGGGGATTCTCTTTAAAAACTTTCTGACGGATTTGGTTTCCTGAAGGTTTTAGAGAAAAGAGGTCTATTTCCTATGTGACTCTACATTTTTTGAGTATTGGGAGCTTGAAAGTTCTGAATTAGTTGAGTTCGACCAAGACATTTTGTAATATAATTATCCGGAAAACCCCTGATGAAATCTTTTTATCAGGGGTTTTTGGTTCGATAAAGCATCATTGAAGTTTAAAACTGTTCATTTTTAGACAGTTACTTATTCAATTCCTTAGAGATTTTTCTTAAAAAAAATATTTTGATTCTTCTAAATATTTGTGCTTGAACGATTTGCAACAACTCTTAAATGTGTGAATTATGTAACTTTTCCCTAAAATCCTATAACAATTTTCGGCACGACTTTCTCAAATTTGCACACGCCTGAGCAGAGAAGCGTTTGTTTGAATACTCAATCAAAATGACGACAAGCGTGCGCTTTAGAATGAGATATAACGATACGTCAAATCTTGAAATTTCATATTTGTTAGAAGCCATTTATCAGAAATACGGATATGATTTCAGGCAATATTCCGAAGCTCATGTCAGGCGCAGAATCATGAATAGGATGGCGATTTCAGGATTAACAGATATTTCTCAATTGCAATCTAAGGTGCTGAACGATGAAATTTTTGCACCTACGCTCTTACAAGATTTATCAATAACAGTAACCGAAATGTTCCGTGACCCTTGTTTTTACAGGTCACTACGTGAAAACATACTCCCAATTTTAAAAACATACCCTTTTATTAAAATCTGGCATGCCGGCTGTGCCACCGGAGAAGAAGCTTATTCAATGGCAATCCTTATGCATGAAGAAGGCTTGTATGAAAGGACTACAATTTATGCAACTGATTTTAACCAGCAAGCTTTGAACAAAGCAAAGGAAGGGATTTTTTCGAATAAAATGATAAAAGAGTATACGGCTAATTATCAATTATCAGGGGGGAAAGAATCTTTATCAGCTTATTATACATCCAATTATGGCAATGTGATTATGAATCAATCTTTGAAAAGAAATATTGTTTGGGCAAATCATAATTTAGTTACTGATAGTGTGTTTGCAGAAGTACACTTGATATTGTGCAGAAACGTGCTTATTTATTTTGATAAAGATTTACAAAACAAAACGCAAAAGCTTTTTTACGATAGCCTCATTAATGGTGGCATTTTATGTTTGGGTTCAAAAGAAGGTCTGCGCTTTACAGATTATTATGAGGAATACAACGAGGTAGATAAAAAACAAAAAATATTTAAAAAGAAATATCAATTAGCCAGGGGTTCGGAATGATGGGTTACGAGGCAATTGTAATTGGAGTTTCATCGGGAGGAATGAAAGCGATGAAAATCATGTTTTCGCATTTGTCAATGGGTTTCAAAACTCCGATTGTTATCGTACAGCATATTAGTGCGCACTCAGATAGCCAATGGATACAACTATTGAATGATATGTATACTGTTGAAATAAAAGAGGCAGATGAAAAGGAAAAAATTGAAAACGGAAAAGTTTATTTCGCGCCACCGAATTATCATTTGTTGATTGAAAAGGATAAAACTTTTTCACTTACAATTGATGAGCGGGTAAATTATGCAAGACCATCAATCGATGTATTATTTGAATCGGCTGCCGATGCCTATAAAAATAAATTAATTGGAATAATACTTACAGGTTCTAATAGTGACGGAACAAATGGAATAAAAAGAATTAAGGAATGTGGTGGCTTAGCAATTGTACAAGATCCGAAAACAGCTGAAGCTGCATCCATGCCTCTATCTGCAATAGCTGCCATTCAACCGGATTATATTTTATCGTTGGAGGATATAATTCAGCTCTTAATAAAATTAGATAAACAAATTCACTGAACCTTATGAATTTAACAATCAAGAGTAAATTAATTGGAGGCTTCGCTATCATTTTAGTTTTACTCATTTCTACAGCAGTATTTATGACCAATGAATTGTCGGAATCCAACCAACGATTATTGAATATTGTAGAGGTGTTTTCAAAAAAGGTAAATCTCTCTAATGAGCTAATGATTAGTGTATTGGAAGCTTCTCGTGATGAAAAGAATATCATCTTGGAGAAAGACCCAATTCAAAAAGATTATTACAAAAATCGTATTTATAAATCATTAGAAACTATTGATATAAAAACCAATGAATTGCAAGAATTGGTAGAGGGAAAAGGGGTAATCTTTTTGGATAAATTTAAAACCATATGGACAGATTATAAAATCGCTTTGAATGAAATCATTTTATTATCTATAAAAAATGAAGATGAAGAAGCATTTAAACTTTCCATTGAGAAAGGGTTGAAAGCGAGAGATACTGCCATTGACGAGTTGGACAATATTATTGCCAAGAATCAATTGAGCATGGAGAATGTTAAAGAAGAAAACAATGCGAATTATAATACTGCCATTAGTTTAATAATTGTTTTAATTATTGCAAGCATCCTAGTAGCAATTATCATTTCTTATTGGATTATTCAGAGCATTACAAAACGTATTTACGGGGTAGCCAAAGAAGCTGAGAAAATTGCCAGCCGTGAATTTACCAATGACAAGCTGGAGGATTCTACAAATGATGAGTTAAAGCCTTTATTTAATTCATTGGTTAGTGTGAATGAAAGTTTCCGCGAAATAACCGAAAATGCCAATAACGTTGCTTCGGGAGATTATGCCGTTGACCTGACACCTCGCTCAGATAAGGATATCTTAGGGAATGCTTTAAGGAAGATGACACGCTCATTGCGTGAAACAACTTCAGCAAATGAAAAACATAATTGGTTTGCTGCAGGTCAAAATCAACTCAACGAAAAATTAAGTGGAGACCAAAGTATTGAAGAGCTTGCAAGTAATACGATTAATTTTTTATGTGCTTACCTAAAAGCAAACATAGGGGCTGTTTATCTGTTTAATGACAAAAACAATGCGCTGGTGCTTAGCGGACAATATGCCTTTTCTTCACCGAACAACACCCAAGAAAAATTTACACTAAATGAAGGGCTGATAGGTCAGGCAGCACGCGAACAAAAACAAATTTCATTATCAGATATAACAGAAGAACACATACGTATCACCTCCTCCGTTCTAAATACCAAACCCAAACATTTACTCATCACTCCTTTTTTGTTTGAAGGTAAAACAATAGGCGTAATAGAAATAGGCAAGCTTAGTGATTTCAACGAAACAGATAAAGAATTCATCAGCGTTTCCATGGATAGTATTGCTGTTTCAATTAATATGGCAATAAACCAACAAGCGTTGAGAGAGTTATTAGAAAAAGTACAGTCCCAAAAAGGAGAACTGGAAATTTCAGCGTTGGAAATTTCACAACAATTGGATTCGCTTAATCATGCCGGCATTGTTTCTATTGCAGATGCCAATGGTGATCTAATATATGCCAATGATAAATTCTGCGAGATTTCGAAATATTCCAGGGAGGAATTGCTGGGAAAAAATCACAGAATTTTGAAATCAGGAAAGCAACCGGACGGATTATTTACCGGTATGTGGAAATCAATCAGTCTTGGTAAAACCTGGAAAGGGGAAATAGTAAATAAAGCTAAGGACGGAACATTTTATTGGGTTGATACGACAATTACTCCATTTAAGGGAATAGACGGCAAAATTGAAAAGTATGTCTCCATACGATTTGATATTACAATTGCGAAAAATCAAATGGAAGAACTTGCTCAACAATCTGAAGAACTTCAATCGCAGCAGGAAGAGTTGAAACAGATGAATGAAGAGTTGGAAGAACAGGCACAAAATTTAAAATCCCAACAAGAAGAATTACAAATGACCAATGAGGAATTAGAAGAACAAACTCAATCATTGGAAGCGAAAAACACAGAGGTAGAAGCTTCAAAAAATGACATTGAACAGAAAACAAAACAGCTTGAAATAAGTAGCAAGTATAAATCAGAATTTCTTGCAAACATGTCGCATGAATTAAGAACACCACTTAACAGCTTGCTTATTTTGTCAAAAGATTTATCGGAAAACAGAAAAAATAATCTGGATAGCATTCAGGTTGAAAGTGCAGAAATAATTTACAAAAGCGGCCATGATTTGCTTGTGTTAATTAATGAAGTGCTTGATCTCTCTAAAATTGAAGCCGGTAAAATGGCAATAAATATTGAAAGCCTATACTTGAAAGATTTTACAGATGATCTGATGCGCGATTTCAAACATCAAGCTGAACAAAAGGGATTGAAGTTGACTTGTACATTTGATAAAGGCATACCCGAATGCATTCGCACTGATTCGCAACGTTTGAATCAGATATTGAAAAATCTTTTATCCAATGCCATAAAATTTACAGAAAAGGGAAGTGTAAGTATAAGTATAAACCGAAATTCAGAAACAACGTTAATCATTTCCGTTACCGATACCGGTATAGGAATAAAGGAGGATAAACAAATGCCAATATTTGAAGCCTTTCAACAGGCCGAAGGAGGCACTTCTAGAAAGTATGGTGGTACGGGCTTAGGCCTCTCCATTTCACGAGAACTCGCAAAATTATTGGGAGCTGAAATTAAGTTGAACAGTAAATTAAATAAAGGATCTACTTTTTCTCTCATTATTCCATTGGAAATTCATCCTGAAGAGCAAGCTATCAGAATAGATACTTTGAAACCTGTTTTACATAAACTCCATCCCGATAGCTATCGGGATGCAAATGAGACCGAATACCTTAATTATCCAAGCATAGCAGATGACAGGAGTACAATTATAAAAGATGATAAAGTCGTACTCATTATTGAAGACGATCTTAAATTTGCTTCTTTACTTTTAAAGCAAGCCAACACTAAAGGATTTAAGTGTTTGTCGGCAGCAAGCGGAGAAGATGGTCTATCACTTGCCTCAAAATACAAACCGCAGGCAATCATTCTTGATATTGGTTTGCCGGGTATTAACGGGCACAGTGTATTACTTGAATTAAAAGCAAATCCAACACTTAGGCATATACCAGTGCATATTATTTCGGCAAATGAGCGTTCACTAGAACCGATCAAAGAAGGTGCAGTTGAGTTTCTGATGAAACCTATAGAGAATAAAGATCTTGAAAAAGCGTTTGCAAGAATTGAAAATTTTGTCAGCAGAAAAATTAAGAATTTGCTGATTATTGAAGATAATGAAAATGCTAGAAAAGCCATGCGAATACTCATTGGCAATGGTGATGTAAAATGTTTGGAAGCAGGAACCGGCAAAGAAGCCTTGATTCTGTTTGAGCAAAACCATATCGACTGTATTATACTAGATATTGGCTTACCCGACATAAGTGGATTTGAACTCATCCATAAACTGGAAAAGCTAAAAGGCAATAACATTCCTCCTATTATAGTTTACACCGGCAAAGAGCTTACAAAAGAAGAAAACAACGAACTTCAGAAATATGCCGAAACAATTATTATAAAGGGTATAAAATCGGAAGAGCGATTACTGGATGAAACTGCGCTTTTCCTTCATAGGACAATCAGTAATTTACCGAAATCAAAACAAATGGTCATACATAATTTGTATGATAAGGAAACCATGTTTCGTTCTAAAAAAATATTATTGGCAGATGATGATATGCGAAATGTTTTTGCACTATCAAAGATATTAACGGAACGCGGAATGGAAATAATAAAAGCGGAAAATGGGAAAAACGCGTTGGAAATGTTAGATACACATACTGACATTGACATGGTATTGATGGATATTATGATGCCAGAACTGGATGGTTACGAGGCTATGAGAAAAATACGATCACAGATGAAATTCAAGAACTTACCGGTAATTGCATTGACAGCAAAAGCAATGAAAGAAGATAAACAAAAATGTATTGATGCAGGCGCCAACGATTATATTACTAAACCTATTAATATAGAACGCTTATTGTCCTTGATGCGTGTGTGGTTGAGTAAATAATCCTTCGGCTTCGCTCAGGATGACAAAGCAGGAATAATATATTTAAAAATGAAAACAAGTTACCCAGTTAAAATTTTATTGGTAGACGATAAGTCGGAAAATTTATTTGCTTTAGAAGTTATTCTTTCCAACGAACATTATTTATATGTGAAAGCAAGTTCAGGCAATGAAGCATTAAAGATTCTTCTTCAACAGCAAGATTTTTCCATCATTTTAATGGATGTGCAAATGCCTGAGATGGATGGATTTGAAACATCAGAATTAATTCGTGGAATCGAAAAGCTTAAACATATTCCGATTATTTTTTTAACCGCGAGTATGGATAGTTCTGTACAAATCTTTAAAGGATATCAGGCTGGTGCAGTTGATTATATGATTAAACCATTTTCCCCTGAAATACTAAAAGCAAAAGTGGCTGTTTTTGTGGAGCTGTATAAAAAAAATCATGAATTATTGAGTCAAAAGGAAGAAATGGAAAGGCTTATTCGTGATATGAAAAACCAAAAACGAATAGAATATGAATTGATTGAAGGAAAAAATAATGCGGAAAAAGCCACTCAAAAGGCCGAAGAGTCAGCTAATTTAAAGGATGCTTTTCTTTCTATTATAAGCCACGAAATACGTACGCCATTGAATGCCATAATGGGGTTTTCGAATGTTTTATTAAAAGGGAAATTAGGCGCTACAGAAAAGGAACAAGTGGGCATTGTGAAAACGGCCGGAGAAAATCTGTTAACAATTATGAATGATATAATTGATTTGTCAATGATCGAAGCGGGAACAATAACCTTTACAGAAAACAATTTCAGTATTCAGGAAATTTTTCAAACGACTAATAAAATGTTCGCGGAAAAGGCCAAAGAAAAAAATCTTACTTTACTATTTGCCATTGATAAAGATGTGCCGAATATTTTGGTTGGGGACCAAACACGACTTATACAAATTATAAATAATCTTATGAGTAATGCTATTAAGTTCACGGAAAAAGGAACAATAAATGTGTGTGTCAGAAGTTTTAAAAATGAAAGTTCTTTATTAGAGTTTTCGGTGACAGATACTGGAATAGGAATATCGGCAGATAATCTGAAGACCATTTTTAACCGATTTACACAGGTTGAGGATCATAATAAAAGAAAATACGGTGGTTTAGGTCTCGGGTTGGCTATCGCAAAACGATTAGTGGACAGGCAGGGTGGTGCTCTGACTGTTGAAAGTAAGTTAAATGAAGGCTCTACGTTTGCTTTTTCAATTCCTTTAAAAAAGTCAACGTAGGTCAGGTAGAATTTACGATTGTAGAGAATAGATATAATTTGAAGGACAGAGGCCTTCAAGATAGTTGGAACGTAAGTCTAAGGTATTGGTAGCGGCATATAACAGCACCTACCCGCAATTAGCGGTTCAGTAGTTAAATGTCCCGATAGCTATCGGGATTATGCTCCGTATCAAGCTCAGTGGTGGCAGACAGTTTTACGAAAATGCTTATTGTTTTTAAAGGAATTCGTGAGCCCTTCGGGGTTGTGCTTCGAAATCGCCAACTTCTTAAACCCGCAAAACACTAGCTACACTCACTCCCTCAGCTCAATCCTAAACACCGTTCCCTTGTCGGGTTCGCTCCATTTAATGTAGATGCGGCCACCGTGGTATTGTTCTATAATGCGCTTAACCAGCGACAGGCCCAGTCCCCAGCCACGCTTCTTGGTCGTAAATCCAGGTTGAAACACCGTTTTCCATTTGTTCTTGGATATGCCTTTGCCGGTGTCAGCAAGGTCTATGCAAATGCGGTTGTTTTCTCTTAAAATAGTTGCAGTTAACTTGCCTTGACCGTCCATAGCGTCTACCGCGTTTTTCACCAGATTTTCCAGTACCCAGCCAAACAGGGGTTTGTTCAGGTGGGCTGTCAAACTAGGGTCTTCGGTAGCTATGCTGAAAGCCACCTTGCTGCTCACACGTATCTTCAAATAGTCGAAAGCACTTTGCAATGCTTCATGCACATTTTCTTCGTTCAGTTCGGGCACGCTACCTATTTTACTAAACCGGTCGGTGATGGTGCCTAAGCGGTCAATGTCTTTGTTCAATTCATGAATGGTTTGCGCATCTGCTCCTTGTGCCTCCATAAGGCTGCTCCACGCCATAAGACTGCTAAGGGGTGTGCCCAATTGGTGAGCGGTTTCTTTGGCCATACCCACCCATACCTGATTCTGTTCTGCTTTTCTAAAGGTGGAAAAAATGAGGTAGGAAACCAGAAGAAATGCGCCTATTAATATCAACTGAAACACGGGGAACATGCGCAATTGTTTGATAACGCTGCTGTCTTCGAAAAAGATGAATTGGGTGCCTTGGCCAGGCAGTTCCACTTGTATAGGTTCGTTTTCACCCCGCATGGCGTTCAGCTTTGCCTTTAGCAAGGAGGGTGTAGCAATCAACGCGCTGTCTATGTTGCCTTTTTTAAGCACCATGAGTTGCAAGCTATCCGTCACTAGCACAGGCACGCTTGCAGAATTGATCACCGTTTCGGAAATAAACGAATTGATAAGGTCGTCCATAGTGGTTTGCAATTGGCTGAAAATGCGGCTGTCGTCATAGTAGATTTTCTGGCCTACCTCGGTCAGCTCTATTGGTTTGTTGCCTTTTGCCTTTATGGCTTTGTACAGCGAGTCGATATAGGTCTTGTCGCTTTCGCGCTCCGCTGGTAGGTTCACACTGTTCCACAACGCGCCATTCTCATCATAGATCAAAACCGGAATGGTGGTATTGCTCCAAAGAAATTCAGTGATGAAGGTAAGGTCGCTTTCGAATGTAGGGTCTGATATGATGTTGTAAGCATTGCCCAGCAGCTTGGCCTTTTTGCTTTCTTCTTCCTTCAGTTGTTCAAACAGGCGTTCGGTGAAGTTGACCAGCTCGGCCCTGCGCTGTATTGCCTCGCTCCAAAGGTCTATTTTTTTGCGCTCTTCCAGGCGTATGCCTTCGGCAATGTGGTTGCTGTACCACAGCGTTATGCCCACAATAACAGCTGCCACCAATAGCAGGAATATTTTCCACCGTTGCTTATTGCTGTATAGATTCATTGCGCTGCAAACATGAGGAGGAGTGGGCGGTAAGTTGATAACACGGCTAAAAAAAAGAAAAGCCGCTTCGAGAGAGAAGCGGCATTTCCTTAACCAAAACCAAACAAACCCAACGAGTAAATCCGCTTAACTGAGAGGATTTACACAAGTGTTGCTTTAATACCACTGAGGGTTGGGAAACCCTAATGGTGTCACTTGTCGTTGAAAATCCAGAGCCCTTGGCCCACTTGAGTTTTTTCTATAATCTTTTTCATAACAAACAGGTATTTAAGAGGTGAAAACAACTAGTGTCTTTCGCAGTTATCAAGGGGTGCTGCTAAAAACTTGATATAAAGGTGTGGGGACTATTCCTTCACATTTTTTAAGATGAATGTTCGGGCAGAAATCTTAAATGAGCGGTCGTTTTCAGGGAGGAAAAGGGAACAGATTTTTTTTATATGTCAAAAGCAAGCGAGATGATGGAAGAAGGAGGTAGAGAAATTATCTTCGCCACTCAGGTAAAAATCATTGTATGAAGTCGTTTTCAAAAAAAATCCTCATCGTAGTTGTGATGTCTATAGTGCTGATTTCTTGCAAAGCAGGAAAACGTCAGCCCTGCCGCACCTGTCCCAAGTGGGAAGATTCCATTCAACTAACCGCACAGCCACACTATGAGGAACAGTACCAACCTTGAAGCGGCCCTCAAGCCCTTTCTGCCAGAACCCGCAGTGGATATGGCCTGCGAGAAGCTGCGCGAGCACCCACACCATCTAGTTATTACCCCGCCTCGCTCTACCAAGCACGGTGACTTTACAGCCAATCCAAAAGGCGGTAGACACACCATAACGGTGAATGGCAACCTCAATCAATATGCTTTTCTGATAACCCTAATGCATGAGTTGGCCCACCTTACTAACTATCTGGCCCATCGTGACGATGTAAAGCCGCATGGTGACGAGTGGAAAAGTGAATTCAAAAAAACGCTCGGTCCTTTTCTTAAGGCGGGTGTTTTCCCTGATGATATTGATGCAGCAGTAAGGGCTTATCTGAGCAATCCGGCAGCCGCCACTTGCTCAGATATTCCACTTAGCAAGGTATTGTCCAGATATGACCGCAACTCACATCCTGACGTGAAGCTGCTCGATGACATTCCCCGCAATTCTCGCTTTGTATATGGACGCGACCGCAGGGTTTTCATAAAAGGAGAGCGACTGCGCACACGCTACCGCTGCTTCGAAGAAAGTACGAAGTATGAATACCTCTTCAGTCCTTTGGTAAAGATCAAGCACTTGAATTGACAAAGTAAATGAGCAAAAAAAAGGCGACCATTGGTCGCCTTTTTCAAGTGTGTATTTTTTTAGTTGCGTTGCAACTTCAATGTTTTGGTTTTGCCACTGGCGCTCACTACCTGCACCATGTAGATGCCTTTACGGAGATTCTCTATTGGCAGCAGCACAGAGGCGCATGGTTCTTTTTCGCAGTTCAGTTTCAAAGTAAACATTACGTTTCCTGTAAGGTCTATGACATCTACTGTGAAATTCTCAGTGAGTGCTTCTTCAAACACGAGTTCTGCTTTGCCATCCACACCAATGATGCGAGCACTTGCCACCGAGTTGATGGACTGCGCGAATGAAGCCAGACTAATGAGGAGGGTAGAAAAAGTGATAAGTAAGAGTCTTTTCATGATAAGTCTTTTTTTGAACGAGCATGGCAGAAGTCAAACACCTTGCCTGTTTCTCTTTTACACCTTGCAAAAATAAATGGTTTCAGTAGCAACAAACCAAATTTTTCTTAATGCAAGCGGCAGCTGGACGCAAGACTTGACTAAAAACGAAGCCTCATTTGGATGTGTACATCAGACCTTTTGTATCCTTCAATCTGACTGTTGCCGCTGCTTATGACATTCCTGTCAGTGTAAATCCACGTGCCGTAGCGAAGCCACAGGTCTATTTTGCGTGTTACATCCCACTTTATCATGGCATAAAAACGTGAGCCTTTTCCATAGTAGGGCGGTATGCTGAAGGCATAAAGAACATCACTTTCATAAGCATACAACTTAGTGTTCCAATCGTCAGTATCGAACAGCGCATAGCGAAGAGTAAAGGTTATTGGGGAACCAAGTTTTTTGAAAATGACATCCTGGTAGACTAACACACCTTTTTGTTTCAGGTCCTGCTTTTCCCAAGTTGTCCACTCAGCGCGGGTTTTCATTTGCACATTGGGGTGCACTTGGTAAGTACCGTGTACCCTGAAATTTTGTTGTCTAAAGGATACCGGATAGGAAATAACAAGATCTTCTTCGGCTGAGTTCTGCTCATTGGTGCGGTTGCGGTAGCGGAAATAGAACTCGTGCTTGCGGTCAGGTTTGTAGTTGAACTGAATCAAGTGGTCCATAAAATTGGATGGCGCATCTACCCTGAACCTTAGCCACGGATAGCGCACCAAGTCGCTGTAAGCAGCAAGGGTCCATTTGGAACTGAGTGTTGCTTGTATTCCAGCAAATATGCCACTCTCATTATTGGCTGTGGTATTGTTTTCACCAAAAACATTCACACGCAATGCTTGGTACTCCGGCTGGAAATAGCGCTGCACTAGGCTAAATGAAAGGGAATTGCTGAGCGATGCCACAAGGCCGTTGAGGGTGGCCCAGCCTCCATTTGCGCTATGCGAGACTTCTCCAAAGAAATTAGCATTGCCAATTACAGCCTGATAGTCCAAGCCAATATTGGTATTTGATTTTCCAGTAAAACGATTTACCTCATAAAGACTAATATTGGGTTGAAGGGCCTTGCCAAACTCGGTTTGCACTGCGGTAACTCCTAAAGAAAACGCACGGGTATTGAAGCGTAAGTTACCCCCATAAATCATTTCATCCAACGAACCTTTGTCGGCTATCTCGCCCTCTGTTCTGTGCAAACCACTTATGCTGATGGAGGATGCAAACGATTCATCATCACTTACCAAAGTGTCTTCTGAGAAAACCAAGTTCGCATCCACCTTTCGAGAAGAAAAAAAGGAGGTGAGCTCAAGGTTTTTCACCCCTAGTGTGATAGCACCACCCCGCAAATAATTGCCTTCCTGAACGGAAGTATATGGACGCAAACCAAGCGCATTTTTTTTCACATTCAACACAAAGGGCGACTTACCGAAACCAAGCCCATTCCAAAACGTGAGCCCCTGACCATACAATACTTGAAAATCCCCTGCAATTGCTTTGCGCAGGAATCCCTCACTCGCATACATGATGTGAGCGCTTCTGAAGTCAGGACCATTTTTCAATGATTCACCCGGATCGTTTTCCATGGTAAATCCAGCAATCAAATTTTTTCTGAATTGGAAGCGATAGCGTGCGTACAGATAGTTGGGTGTTCCAACAAAAGCCGGTTTTCCAGTTTCAGGATCAGCAATGAAGCCCGCTTGCCTTTCAATATTTCGCTTGTAGCGCAGAAAAAGATCGTTTGTGCCTTCTTTGAAAATGGTTTTAGCTGAAATCTCACCAAGACCTGATTTGGGTGAGACGTTCACAAAAGGTTCAATATCCTTGATAGTGGCCATATCAAATCCAGGGATTACCTGAAGTTCAAAGATGCTGCGCATTGCACCATATTTTCTAATGTGGGCTTGCAGATTGTTTATCTGCATATCACTCAAAAGATAAAGCTCGCGTAATTCGTCTACATTAGCATTATTGAGGTTTAACGGGTGTTCGAAGTAATAAAGTAGATCTTCAAACAAGGTGGTGTAGTCAAGCTCGACACCTTCATCGAGACTTCCAGCAATTTGCTCAAGGCGTTGTTCGATGAGGTTGTTTCGTTGTGCTTCTGTCTGAGAAAGTAGACTGGAGAATTGGGAATGAAACATGAACAATGCTCCAAACACGACACATCTTTTGAAACTGAATATTTGAGAAAAAAGCGTCACCCCTTTTTGCCTGAATATGTTAAGGAAATATGCGGAGTGAAGCCAAGTACGCTATTAAAACCAGCAGCGGCATCTACCTGCAATGACTTTGCCTTCCATCCGAAACCAAATGAAAAAGTATTGAGTGTATTGAACCCGACTCGCAGGGCTATTTGATTGACAACCCAATACTCCAAGCCGCTGTGCACGCTGATATCCGTATTGCTCGGTTTTTTCACCTCGGCATTTAAAATCACTTTATCAGTAAACTTATAGCCAGCACCAATGCGAATGATGGAAGGAATACGTTCGTTATTGAAGTCCGCAATTTGCGCTCTGGTTGGGTTAGTGACATGCGCGGCCAACGAAAGTTTGGTATTGTAGCGGTAAAGAAATCCTCCTTCAAAACTGATGTTGTTGGTGCTTCCGTAGTTGTCTGCAATCCGCACAGAGTGATAGTTGAACTGAAGACCAAATGAGAATTTCTCACTCAGCTTCAAGGCATAGGCTAAACCAGCTTTTGAATTGCTGAATGCGCTGTATCCGAAGGAGCGATAACTCAATGCGAATGAGCTATTACCTAGCGGCATTGCCACCAGCGCGCCTTTATCACTCAATTCACTTATCGTAAATCGATTCTCATAGAACGCACCGGCAGACACACCTTCAAGGTGCACCAATCCAGCTTGGTTATGAAATCCACTCCAAACATCCTCACTTAGGATAGCCGAACCGCCCATGGCCGTTGTGCGCGCTCCTGGCGTGTTTTGTGCATATCCACTAAGGGAAACCATAAGCACACACACTACCGCATAAACTCGAATGAAGGAAAATTTTGGCATCAAATTGAAAAAATTTATTTCTGATGTGGAGCAGCAAAGTTGGCGCGGTGCCAAAGTAGCAATATGCTTGAAGTGGATGAAGATGAACAAATCGTAAACAAGAAAAAAGAAAAAAGGCTGCACAACGTGCAGCCTTCGCTCCCCAGCCTGGACTCGAACCAGGGACCCCATGATTAACAGTCATGTGCTCTAACCAGCTGAGCTACTGAGGAATTTTGTGTTGAACTGCGCAAGCACTTCAAATCAATAATCCCTCGCTTCAGCACTTCTTTTCTTAGCGAATGAGAAGTAGAGCACCAATACATCAAAAGGCCTTTTTTTAAAAGGGGTGCAATATTACACGGTCACTATCTCTCCACAATATCTTTCGCCAAAAAAATTTTCATCTATGAATCTTGTTGCTGTGGGCACTGTCGCCTTTGACTCTATTGAAACCCCTTTCGCAAAGCAGGAAAAGGTAATTGGCGGGGCTGCCACTTACATCGCTCTTGCAGCTTCTCACTTTATTAAAAGTAGCGGCCTCATTTCAGTGATAGGGGATGATTTTCCACAATCTGTGCTGGATAGTATGCGTGATCGTGGAATAGATCAGCAGGGCCTTCAGGTGAAGAAGGGAGAAAAGTCCTTTTTCTGGTCGGGCAAATACCACTATGATTTTAACTCTCGCGATACACTTGTCACAGACCTGAATGTACTGGCTAATTTTGATCCTATCGTACCAGAAGACTACCGCAATTGCGACTTCTTGATGCTTGGAAATCTTGCGCCCACAGTTCAGTTGAGGGTACTAGAGCAACTGGAAGAGCGTCCTAAACTGGTGGTGATGGACACCATGAATTTTTGGATGGACATAGCTTGGGATGATCTCCTTAAGGTGATTGCCAAGGTGGATGTGCTGACCATTAATGATCAAGAAGCACGACAGCTTGCGAAAGAATATTCTTTGGTGAAAGCGGCCAAGAAAATTTTATTGATGGGTCCTAAATATTTGATCATCAAAAAGGGGGAGCATGGTGCCCTATTGTTTGACGCGCATAACGTCTTTTTTGCGCCAGCATTGCCGTTGGAGGAGGTAATAGATCCTACCGGTGCTGGGGACACATTTGCTGGCGGATTCGTTGGTTACTTGGCTCAAACCCACAATATCTCATTCGAAAACATGAAGCGTGCTGTCATAGTCGGCTCGGCAATGGCCTCCTTTACATGCGAAAAATTTGGTCCAGAAAGATTGTTCGAATTGACCAAGGAAGAAATCAACAATCGTATTGAACAGTTCGTAGCGCTGACCGATTTTGAAATTTTGGTAGAAGAGTGAACTATCGCTTGCCAAACTTCGGAGGCTCTATAACTTCTACCACTGGGAATGCTTTGGGATAATGTTGCTTGATGATTTCAAGATGCTTTTCCATTTGCATTCTAGTTTCGAAATCACCAATTTGCAATGCATACTCAGGAACGATTTGTTTCAAATAGGCCGAGTAAGGAAGTCCAAGAGATAAATAAGTATTTCGCTCTTTTTTTACAGCTTCCGCGCCTCCTATGGTCAGTTGGATTCTATATCCTTTTACTTCTTTGAATCCGCGCTTGCCCTTTTCGAGGTTCACGATCGAAGAATCCACTTCAAACGTGATAGTGCCTGTGGTATTCGTCTCTTGAGGATTTGATAGGGTATCCGCAGGACTGATTGCACCTGTCACTTTTGTCTCTTGTTTAGTTGATTGAAGAGTGCTGTCAGATTTTGATTCGGCCTTATTCAGTGACCCAAGCGCATTTTTCAAACCTTCTGTTTGAGAATAGGGGGCTAGCGAAATGCATCCAAAAAAAAGCAGAAAAATGTAGTGTCTAAAAATCGCCATGTGTTTCAAATATGAACGCTACAAAGCTAAGTAAGTAGCTGAGGCAGTGAACTCAAAATCGTGCCGTGATATTAAAGTTGTTTTTCAACGTTGCCCTATTCAAAACCCCACGTTGCATTCTCTTCTCTGACCATTATCAGCTACTTATCCATTTTGAAATTAGACCGCCTTATTTAGAACTGTTTTAAATTGTAACGAAAGTGTTTTCAGACCATGTGTAGAGAAAGCACTCGTATAAATTTGCCGCGCGAATAAACATGCCCGAATGCCAAAAACATCAGCAATTATGCGGCTTATAGAAAATTTTAACCTCCGTTTTTTACCCTTCATATTTTTTCTTTTCACCTTGAGCATCAGTTCAGAAGCTGCCATTTTTGATGGTGGTGATGTTGCAAAAGGTGAATCGCTATTCAAGGCAAATTGTGCCTCTTGTCATAAAACCACAGCCGAAGTACTTGCTGCTCCTGGGCTGGCCGGCATTGATGTGCGATGGGCTGGTAAGGATGCTTTGATTGTTAAGTGGATTCAAAATCCTCAAGCCGCTGCTGCGACAGGTGATGCTTATGTGAAAGGGTTGGTTGAGAAGTATGTTCCCACTTTTGGCTGGATGGCAGGGCAAGCCGTTTCTGAAGCTGACATCAAAGATATTCTCACTTATGTGAAAACCGCAGTTCCACCGCCACCACCAGGGGGTGCAGTCAATGAATGTGTCACGCTGGAGGAAATGAACGCTTTAAAAGAGAAAGAAGAAAGCGGCAGTGGCGGAGTCATTTGGTTCATCATCATAGGAGTCATTTTCGCCATCATCGCAGTTTCAGCGGCTAACATTTCAAAGTCACTTAAGAACGCTATAAATGAGCGCGAAGGATTACCTGCCGTTCAGGAACAATCGTATGGAAGAGCAGCTAAAAATTGGCTATGGACCAATAAGAAATTTGTCTCTATCATAGGTCTTTTCCTCTTCTGTTATTTCTTCGTAGTAGGTTATGCTTCTCTTATGAATATTGGGGTGTACAGTGTGAACGATGGTTACACTCCCACCCAAGACGTTTGGTTTTCACACTCCATTCACAATTGTCAGAATGAAATTGATTGTCAATATTGCCATAGCAGCGCCTCCAAGTCAAAGCATGCAGGCATTCCTTCAGTGAACGTTTGTATGAACTGCCACAAGGCAATTAAAAAGGGAGCCATCACTGGAGAAAAGGAAATCAACAAAATATATGCTGCCATAGGTTTTGACCCGGCTAGTGGAACCTATAGAGAAAACTACGAAGAGAAACCAATCGTTTGGAATAAGGTGCACAACCTTCCAGACCACGTTTATTTCAACCACTCGCAACACGTTGTTGTGGGCCAAGTCAATTGTAAAAATTGTCATGGTCCTCAGAGCCTCTACACTGTTGGCCACATGCCTACTGCTGATGAAATCAATATGCAGGAAGACGTGGAAGGTCTAATTAAATTGGAAAAAGATCCATTTACCATGGGCTGGTGCCTTGAGTGCCATAACAAAGCAGGAATTGATCTCGCAAGTTCAGGCTATTATCAGGAAATGCACGAGCGCTATAAAGCAACCGAATTGGGGCAGCGCACATTGAGAGATGTAATGGAGGATGGCGAAACCACAGTGCGCGAGCTAGGCGGCTGGGAGTGCGGCAAATGCCACTACTAAGAAATTTTATATAACCGAAGAAACCCGGACTGAACCATCACAATGGGAATAAAGACAAAATATTGGACAGGTATTGACGAGTTGCACGGCACTGCCGCTGCACAGGAAGCGCTTACCTCTGAGTTCAAAAAAGATCAGACAGTAGAAGACTTTCTATCTGATGACAAACTAAAGGATACAAATACTGGTCGCAGGGACTTCCTCAAGTTCATGGGCTTTAGTGTGGCCGCAGCTTCGCTAGCGGCTTGCGAAACTCCTGTGGTTAAGTCTATACCTTACGTGGTAAAGCCAGAAGAAATTACCCCAGGCGTAGCTAACTACTATGCATCTACCTTCTACGATGGAAATGACTATGGCAATCTTCTTGTGAAAACCAGAGAAGGTCGTCCGATTTTCATTAAAGGAAATAAGCAGCACGGAATGGGTGGTGGCGCTTTGTCATCTAGAATCAACTCTTCGGTTCTTGGTCTTTATGATAGCGCACGTTTGAAGGGACCAAGAAAACAAGGTGCTGATATCGATTGGGGAACATTGGACAATGAAGTGAAGGCGGCCCTTGAGTCGGCCACCAACATTCGCATTCTTTCCAATACCATCATCAGTCCCTCAACACAGCGAGCGATTAACGAGTTCAGTGCAAAGTATGCGGGTAAGGTGAAGCACATTCAATATGATGCAGTATCCTACAATGGCTTGACCAAAGCACATGATGGTATAGCACCCGCTATGAATTTCGATAAGGCAAAGACCATAGTTAGCATAGGTGCCGATTTTCTAGGCACTTGGCAGACCTCAAATATTTTCGCGACACAATACGCCTCCACACGCAAGCCTGAGGGCAAGTGGATGAACAAACACTTTCATTTTGAAAGTTCTATGTCATTGAGCGGAAGTAATGCTGATGTGCGCACACCCATTAAACCATCGCAAGAGGGATTGGTGGCGGCTGCGCTTTATGCAGCAGTTACAGGAGGCAGTGCCATTTCGGTAGAAGGAGCAGACATTGCTATTAATAACGCTGCAGCTGATTTGAAATCAAACCGTGGCGAATGCATAGTTGTGGCTGGCAGTAACGATCCAATGATTCAAACCATTGTAAAGGGCATCAATCAGTCACTGGGCAACTATGGCAATACTATAGAAGCAACTAAGGGCATCAACCTCTTCAAAGGCAATGATGAAGAGATGAAGAAGTTGGTAGAGGAAATGAATGCCGGAAGTGTTGGAGCACTTATCGTCTATGGCTGTAATCCTGCCTACTCTTGGTATGAAGGCGAAAAATTTAGAACTGGTTTGCAAAAAGTAGCCTGTTCTATAGCGTTTAGTTTGTATGCAGATGAGACAGCGAATAATTGCACTTACAATGCTCCTGATCATCACTTTCTTGAAGCATGGAATGACTATAGCCCTTTAGCAGGCCGCACGGATTTGGCTCAGCCAACCATCAATCCACTTTATAACACACGTTACGCTCAGCAGTCACTATTGAACTGGTCTGGCAACAACACTGCCTACTACGATTATCTCCGTAGCACATACAATGGGGCATATACAGCTTCCATGATGAAGTCTGACACTTCATGGCATAAGGCAGTGCATAATGGGACATTTGCTGCATCAGTTTCTGCGGCCTCAGTGGTTATGGAGATAGAGGGCAATGTCACTGTGGATGAAGCGATAGCTGCAGCCTCAGCGCCTTCAATAATGCAAGCATCTCCATTGAATGTGAACGATGCTATTGGATATGTCTCATCCATGAAAGGTGGTGCTTTCGAACTTTCTTTATACGAAATGGTGACGATGGGTAATGGTGTTCATGCCAACAACCCTGTTCTAAATGAAACACCGGATCCAATAACCAAAGTTACTTGGGACAACTATGTGTGCATGGCTCCAGCCGATATGACGGAAATGGGGCTTCAGACCTACATTGGTCAGTGTGATTGTGCCTCAGTCGTAAAAGTAACAGTGGATGGTAAATCCATTACTCTGCCGGCATTTCCAACTCCAGGGCAGAAGCGTGGTACGCTTGCTATAGCTCTTGGCTTTGGCCGAGGCGAGGGGAACGAAGAAATAGGCAGCAGTGCCTACCAGACTGGCGAGCAAGGCACTCATTTAATGGATGGAGATGCACGCAGACCAATTGGTCGCAATGCTTATCCTTTTGCCAACATCACAGGCAGCACAGCTATTTATTCTGCATTCAATGTGTCTGTAGAAAAGACCGGTGAAACCTATGGCATAGCAACAACGCAGATGCACAATACCGTCATGGGTCGTGATTCTGTAGTAAAGGAAACTACCCTAGGTGCTTTTATAGCTGAAAAGTCTAGTAAAAAAGGCGAAGCATCTTGGAACGAAGCCCACACCCTTGCAGTGCATAAGGATGTAAACAAGGACGGTGCAATCGATGCAAGAGATCGTGAAAACATAAGTGAGGCTGACCTTTGGCGAGAACATCCTGTAGAAGGCGTTGGACACCGTTGGGGTTTGACTATTGACCTTAACTCGTGCATTGGTTGTGGCTCATGCATCACTGCATGTCATACAGAAAATAACGTTCCTGTTGTTGGTAAGGATGAAGTTTTGCGCCACCGTGATATGCACTGGTTGCGCATTGACCGATATTTTTCTTCTGAGTATGCTACCTTGGAAGAAACAGAAGCAGCAACTGGTGAGGGTGCTATAGGCGCATATCGCCACATGGAAAATCCTGAAGAAAATCCAAAGACTGTGCACATGCCGATGATGTGCCAGCACTGTAACCATGCACCTTGCGAAACGGTGTGTCCAGTTGCGGCTACCGTTCACAGTAATGAAGGCCTGAACAATATGGCATACAACCGTTGCATAGGAACACGTTATTGTGCCAACAACTGTCCTTACAAAGTGCGCAGATTCAATTGGTTCAATTATGTCGGCAACGACAAGTTTGCGATGGTAAACCCGTCACAAGGTGAGACAACTCGCATGGTGCTGAATCCAGATGTTACTGTGCGCACACGCGGTGTTATGGAGAAGTGCAGCATGTGCCAACAGCGCATTCAGGCAGGAAAGCTGGAGGCTAAGAAAGCTGGAACACCTGTTATGGATGGAAGCATTCAAACTGCATGCTCTGAGGCCTGCCCAACCAATGCCATTGTATTTGGTGACTTGAATGATACAATGTCATGGAATAAAAAACGCTCTGATGATGTGCGTGCATATCACTCACTTGAAGAAACGGGCGTGAAGCCAAACGTATTCTACATGACGAAGGTGAGAAACATAGAAGAAACCGAAGCTTAAATCCCAACTAAAGCCCGCGATGTTTAAAGAATCGAATATTAGAAAACCGCTGATACTTGGTCACAAGACCTATCACGATATCACCAATGATGTGGTGAGTCCTATTGAAGGTCCAGCACCTCGCCAGTGGAAAATTGCATTTACAATTGCACTTATTGTTGCATTGTATGGCGTGGGCTGTTTGTTCTATATAGTTGGTGTTGGTATAGGTTCGTGGGGTTTGAATAAAACGGTTGGTTGGGCGTGGGACATCACCAACTTTGTTTGGTGGGTAGGTATAGGTCACGCTGGAACATTGATTTCCGCTGTGTTGTTGTTGTTCCGTCAGCGTTGGCGCATGGCTATCAACCGCTCTGCTGAGGCGATGACCATTTTTGCGGTAATGATGGCTGCTGTGTTTCCCATTATTCACATGGGTCGCGTATGGCAGGCCTACTGGACGCTGCCGTTGCCAAATCAATTTGGTTCTTTGTGGCCCAACTTCAACTCTGCATTGATGTGGGATGTATTTGCATTGTCCACTTATTTCTCAGTCTCCTTGGTTTTTTGGTACATAGGTCTTATTCCGGATTTCGCTACCATTCGTGATAGAATGGTTAAGCCTAGAATGAAGAAGATGTACAGCATTCTTAGTTTCGGCTGGTCAGGAAGAGCTAAGCACTGGACACGCTTTGAGGAAGTTTCGTTGGTGCTCGCAGGTATTGCTACTCCTCTTGTATTCTCTGTGCACTCCATAGTATCGATGGACTTTGCAACGTCCATTGTTCCAGGCTGGCATACCACCATTTTCCCGCCTTACTTTGTGTCGGGAGCTATCTTCTCTGGTTTTGCAATGGTGCAGACGCTGCTGCTAATTATGCGCAAAACCATGAAGCTTGAGGCGTACATCAATCTCAAGCATATCGAGTACATGAACATTGTAATTATCGTTACAGGTTCTATTGTAGGTGTTGCATATCTCACTGAGCTCTTTATGTCTTGGTATTCAGGCGTAGAGTATGAGTCCTATGCGTTCATCAACCGTTTCTCAGGTCCTCTGGCTTGGTCATACTGGTGCATGATGACGTGCAACGTTATCTCCCCGCAGCTTTTTTGGTTTAAGAAATTGAGAACCAATCTGGGTTTTACGTTCTTTATGTCTATCATCGTGAATATTGGTATGTGGTTCGAGCGTTTTGTAATCATTGTTACTTCTATTCACCGCGACTACACGCCTGCGGCTTGGGGCGAATTCAAAGCTACTAGCATTGATATCGGATTATTTATTGGCACCATTGGAATATTCTTCACTTTTTTCTTGCTATTTGCACGCTACTTCCCCGTGTTAGCGCTGAACGAATTGAAAACAGTTTTGAAAACTTCAGGGGAGAGCTACAAAAACGAACAACAGAAGCATTAAGATCTATTAAAAGAAAACTATGGCAAATAAAGTTTTCCATGTGATGTACGATGACGATCAGAAGCTGCTCGATGCAGCCCGTGTGCTGGTTGCCAAAGGCATTCGCGTTAAGGATGTTTTTTCTCCATTTCCTATTCACGGTCTTGATCCCGTTATTGGTATCAAGCGAACTCGCCTTGCAATATGCGCATTCATGTATGCCTGCACAGGAACTACACTTGCCATATTGGGCACGTGGTATATGATGGTGAGTGACTGGGACTGGAATATTGGCGGTAAACCCAACATGACTTGGATAGAAAATGCACCGGCATTTGTCCCTGTAATGTTTGAGTTCTCGGTTTTTTGTGCTGCTCACGGAATGGTGATTACTTATTTGCTTCGCAATGGCACTCTGCCTGGAATGCCTGCTACCAATCCTGACCCACGCACTACGGACGACAAGTTTGTAATGGAAATTACAACGGAAGAAAACAATCAGCCCGTTCAGGATATTGAATCCATGATTCGCGACACAGACGTTTACGAACTAAGCATTAAGGACTATTGATATGATGCGCTTATTTAAAATATTTGGTTTAGTTGTTCTTACTGCAGCAACCTTCGTTGCATGCAGTGAAGACCCTAATTCACCGGGTGTGGAATACATGCCTGACATGTACCGTTCACCAGCACTTGAGGCATATGTGGACTATGGTGATAGCAGACACTTGGATTGGACAGAAATACGCAAGTCGGCTAATGGAATAACAAAAAGACTCTCATTGAAGCCGCCTGTTGGCACTGTCGCTTACATGGGAAGTGATGCAATGGCTGTCTTTGCAATGCCTTATCCTTTGGCCAATACGCCTGAAGATTATGAGCGTTCAGCAACTGAGATAAAGACCCCAATCATGCGCGATAGCGTAAACATTGAAAGAGGAAAAGCCATCTATACCACTATGTGCACTCACTGTCACGGAAAGGAAGGTCACGGAGATGGTAAAATTTCTACGAATGGCCACATTCAAGGTATTCCGGACTATTCAACCAAGCTAAAGGATTTGGCTGAAGGTAAAATGTACCACACACTTACTTATGGCAAAGGTTTGATGGGGCAGCATGCTTCACAATTGAATCAGCAAGAACGCTGGCAAGTAATAGAATATGTGAAGTGTTTGCAGCAAGGTGCTGCCACTCCAGAATACGATGGAAAAGGAATGCTGAAGACTTCAGGAACAACAGCAGCTGCTGATACAACAAAAACCAACGGTTAAGAGAAATATAATCGCACTAACGACCTGCATGGCACACGATAAACTGCATTTTGAATTACCCGCCAAGACCAAAACATGGGCTTTTTCGCTTATGGGATTTGGTGCGCTGGCTTCCGTCTTAGGATGGATAACAGATAGCTCTGAGCATCACCAGTACTGGTGGGCTATTTTGCTTATTTGCTCATTCTTTTTCTTCGCTATAGCGCTGGGCGCTTTGTTTTTCTATACCGTGCAATACGCTGCTGAAGTGGCTTGGACTGTGCAATTTAAGCGTGTCTTTGAGGCCATGTTTGCCTACATTCCTATTGGTTTTGTGTCTGTTGCTTTAGTTCTGTTGGTAGGTCAATTTCATGGTCATCACCTTTACCACTGGATGGATAGGGCCACTAGCGATCCGACCAATGTAGCTTTTGACTCCATCATAGCTGGTAAAATGCCTTACCTCTCTTCATGGTTCTTTTGGCTTCGTGTTCTTATTTACGCAGCTGTTTTTTGTGGTTTTGGCTACATGTTTCGCAAGTGGTCTATCCAAGAAGACAGCGCATATAGCGTAGACCTTCACCTCAAGCAACACCGCAGAAGTGCACTATTTCTTGTGTTTTTTGCTGTCTTTTCATCCACCATCGCTTGGGATTGGCTTATGAGTATCGATGTGCATTGGTTCTCTACCATGTATGGCTGGTATGTCTTCAGCGGCATGTGGGTTACATGCATGATTTTCGCCACTCTCTTAGTGCTTTATCTAAAGAAATTGGGCTATTTAGCGAAGGTGAATGATTCTCACATACACGATATGGGAAAATGGATTTTCGCGGTAAGTATGCTTTGGAGTTATCTCTATTTCTGCCAATACATGTTGATTTGGTATTCAAATATTCCAGAGGAAGTTACTTATTTCGAAACCCGCTATGAAAACTACATGGCTGGCATGTGGGCAGTATTCTTCTGCAATTTTGCAATTCCTTTCTATACATTGACTTCTCGTGACGCCAAGCGCAATCCGAAGTTCCTCATCAGGGTCGGAAGCATCCTTTTGATTACGCACTTCCTCGATTTATGGATGGCTGTAGTACCTGGAACAAATCATGGACATGAGTTGACCCACGGTGCAGGAATAGCAGCAACAATTATGCATTGGGTATTTACGTTTGGAATGTTCCTCGGATTCTTAGGACTATTCATTTTTGTTGTAACAAAAGCACTTACAAAAGCAAGGTTGATTCCAATAAATCATCCTTACTTGAACGAAAGTGAGAACCATCACATTTAATTTTTGTTATTGTCTTGCAATAGCGATAAGAGATAAAGCGAAAGAGATATGAAACTGCTGATAATACTGGTCATCATACTTGCCATCATAGCACTGGTGCAACTAACTAAGGTGTACGACCTGACCCGTTCAATTCGTAAAACCAAAGAAGAAGACATTTCACCTGCGGATAATAAAATGAATGCAAACCTCATGCTGGTTTGGATGCTCATTTTCTTTGCGGGAACCTTATACTTCTATGCTAAATACCATGCTTATCTGCCTGACTCGGCTTCAGAACACGGTGTAGATGTGGACTGGTTGATGGACGTGAATTTGTGGATGATCACCATCATGTTCTTCATCATGAACGCCATGTTGTTCCTAACGGCATGGAAGTTTTATTACAGAAAAGATCGCAAGGCAAAATTCATTGTTCATGACAATCGCCTCGAAATGCTGTGGACCGGTATACCGGGAGTTGCAATGGCTTTCATCATTGTTTTTGGATTGATTACGTGGAATAAAATTACGGGTCCAGCCGGGGCAGACGCTCTTCAGATAGAGCTTTACTCGAAGCAGTTTGACTGGACAGCTCGCTATCCGGGCGAAAACAAAACATTTGGAGCCAGCAGTTACAATCTTATCAGCACTGACAATGGAATGGGTCTGGTAACAAAAGAAAAAATTCAAGCGAAGCTGGCTGAATTAGATGAGCAAATTGAGGGTGTCAAAAAGCAGTTAGAGGACAATGAAAAGTTGCCGGTAATGCCCGCGAGTTATGTTGAAAGCCTAGAGGATAAAGTCTATCGCCTTGAACGTCACAAGCAGCGTATTTTGGATTTGAATGAAGGGCAAACAGCTACCGGATTAAGCGACTGGGAAAGTGGAGCTGACGATAAAATCGTGAAAGGAGAAATGCATTTGCCATTGGGACAAGAAGTCGAATTTATTTTCCGCTCGCAAGACGTTATTCACTCCGCTTATATGCCGCACTTCCGTGCACAGATGAACGCAGTGCCAGGTGTCCCCACTCGTTTCAAAATGGTACCAACCATCACTACCAAAGAAATGCGCACCAAGTTGAGCAATGATGAATTTGATTACATACTCCTTTGCAATAAGGTTTGCGGTGCAGCTCACTTCAACATGCAGATGACGGTGATAGTTGAAACCCCTGAAGAGTACGCAGCATGGTTGGCCAAACAAAAACCATTTGTAGAAACAGGCACGCCCGAAGAAGAGGGAGATAAAGCAATGAAAAGTGACACCACTGCTACAGCTATGAATAGCGCTATGCCGGCTGGGAATTGATTTTTTTTGAATTAACGATATTGAAGATAAAGAAATGGGAGCAACAGTAGAACATGCACATGGGCACGACCATGCTCATAGCCATAAAGAAAGTTGGGTAAGGAAATACATCTTCTCCGAAGACCATAAGATGATTTCAAAGCAATTTCTCATTACAGCCATTGTGATGGGTATTGTAGCGGTTTTACTTTCTATTTTTTTCCGACTGCAATTGGGATGGCCAGGAGAATCATTTGGTATTTTGAACTTTTTCCTTGGCGATAAATGGGCACCAGAAGGTGTCTTGGATAGAAATGCTTATTTGTCTTTGGTTACCATCCACGGTACCATCATGGTGTTCTTCGTGCTCACCGGTGGTCTATCAGGAACCTTTGCAAATTTGCTTGTTCCACTTCAATGCGGAGCGCGCGATATGGCCAGTGGTTTTCTAAACATGTTTTCATACTGGGCCTTTCTTATTTCAAGTATCATCATGTTAGCTTCCTTGTTTGTAGAAGGTGGCGCAGCCAGTGGTGGTTGGACAGTTTATCCCCCGCTTTCAGCGTTGCCGCAAGCAATGCCGGGCTCAGGAACAGGCATGACTCTGTGGCTTGTATCTATGATATTCTTTATTGCATCATCGCTACTTGGCGGCCTGAACTACATTGTCACCATCATCAACCTTAGAGCGAAGGGCATGAAGATGACTCGTCTTCCACTTACTATTTGGGCGCTGCTTGTGACAGCAATACTTGGTGTACTTTCTTTCCCGGTACTCGTATCTGCAGCAGTACTTCTTTTGATGGACCGCAGTTTTGGTACTGCATTTTATCTCAGTGATATTTTCATTCAAGGCGAAGCCCTTGATGTTACCGGTGGCTCACCGCTTTTGTTCCAGCACTTGTTCTGGTTCCTTGGTCACCCTGAAGTTTACATCGTACTTCTTCCTGCTCTTGGTATTTCTTCGGAAATCATTGCAACAAATTCTCGCAAGCCCATCTTTGGTTACAAGGCCATGATTGGTTCCATATTGGCCATTGGTTTCCTTTCGTTTATCGTTTGGGGACACCATATGTACATCACTGGTATGAACCCATTCCTTGGTTCGGTTTTCGTGTTTACTACGCTTTTGATTGCAATACCATCAGCGGTTAAGGCCTTTAACTACATCACTACTTTGTATCAAGGTAATATCCGCTTTACACCTGCTATGCTTTTCTCCATTGGCCTTGTTTCAACCTTCATCACAGGCGGACTTACAGGCATCATTCTGGCTGACTCTGCGCTTGATGTGAATGTGCACGATACCTACTTCGTAGTTGCTCACTTCCATATTGTAATGGGTATGAGTGCCATATTTGGAATGTTAGCGGGTATCTACCATTGGTTCCCAAAAATGTTTGGGCGCATGATGAATACCAAGATGGGCTATGCTCACTTCTGGATAACACTTGTATGTGCGTACGGTGTGTTCTTTCCAATGCACTTTGTAGGCATGGCAGGGGCACCTAGACGTTATTACGACTCTACTGAGTTCGCTTTCTTGGAATGGGTGATGGACTTGAACTCCATGATTTCCATATTCGCCATAGTTGGTGCTGCTGTTCAAATCCTCTTCCTTATCAACTTCTTCCACAGCATATTCTACGGACAGCCATCTACGCAAAATCCATGGGGTAGCAATACACTTGAGTGGACAACACCTGTAAAACACCTTCATGGCAACTGGCCTGGTGCAATACCTGAAGTGCACCGTTGGGCTTACGACTACAGCAATCCTGAGCACGAGGAAGACTTCGTACCTCAAGTGGTGCCGCTGAAGCCTGGAGAAGTAGGACACTAATTGAATGATCTTTTATCAATTTTAAATCCGTTTCGGTCTAGCTGAAACGGATTTTTTTTTATCAATTGAATGGGTCAAATGCGAGCATTTTTACAACGATGATTTTACGCATTCTCTGTTGGTTAATTCTTGCGCTTTGCATGCACAAATCGTCAGCGGGTCAAACCATCAACCTCTCAGATTCGCTGAGCAAGGTGATGAAGATTAAACCAATGCCAACGGCCAAGTTCGACTCACGCAACTCATTCATAACAGGTCGAAGCGCCCGAATTCAGGGTATCAAGGCGGGCGTTTCGTTTGGTAAAGTGCTTACAATAGGGTTAGGCTATAACTGGCTTGGTACGGGCTTTACAGAGCGCGTTGTATTTGGAAACGACTCCTACGAAGCAACACTCAAGCTGCGCTACATCGCTCCTTTCATCGAGTATTCTTTTTATAAGAAGGGCCCATGGGAAGCAGCAGTGCCTGTCCAATTGGGTTTTGGCAGAAGTTTTTTGCAGATAAAAGAATTGGGCAGTAAGAGGAAAATAAATGAGGGAAGCATAGTCCTATACGAACCCATTATGACCGTAGAATATAAAGTCCTTAACGTTATTGGATTTGGCGGTGGACTTGGCTACCGCATTATGCTGAAAAACAATCATGATATCCGCCAACAGTTTACATCGCCTGTATATGCGCTGCGCATTAGGCTCATTTTTGATGAGATATACAAAAGGGCTAAGGCTCGCTCTGAAGAATGAGGCTTGGCATTTCATGCAGAGGCAAGTTGGTTCGAAAAAGCGAATGACCACGCAGTCGCAATTTTGAAGTGGTTTCGCTACAACAACGCGCTGTAATCACGCCAAATGCGCCACTATTTGGCAGAACTGTGCAGAAGAATTTTCCTTAGCGAACTATAGCGCATGGAGTGATAGATGATATGGAATTGATTCTGCAATTACCGCAGCTTGTATGTTTTTCTGCGCGAACCAAATCGATATGAATTAGGCCTTTGATCCAAAAAAAATCATTTCATACATCTCTCAGTATGAAAGATTTCTTAATCGTCTAGCATCAGTTGGGGAGGTTGAACTACTCTCATCAGTGATTGATAGATTGGTCGCAATGAAACTTTAGGAGCTTCCTCACTTTCATGACCCATGTCAGAAAACCGTTTCGAAATAAGGATATGACATTCAAACGGAACAAAAAGGAATCTAGCTTGTTGTCAAAAATTAGAGGGTAAAACGAATTTATCCGAAAATCAAAATCTAAACATAAAAATATGGAGCATTTAAAAATTGCGAGCGACAACTACGTTGCATTCACATTCTTTATCGGAACAATGGCTATGATGGCCGCTTCCGTTTTCTTTTTCTTTGAGCTGAGCAATACTTCACCCAAATGGAGGACATCAGTATTGGTTTCTGGTTTAATCACCTTCATAGCGGCAGTGCACTACTACTACATGAGGGGTTACAACTTGGAAACGGGTGATTCTCCAACCTTCTTTAGGTACGTTGACTGGATTCTAACTGTTCCGTTGATGTGTGTTGAATTCTACTTAATTACTAAGAAGGCAGGAGCCAAAATGGGGCTGCTGTGGAAGTTGATCTTCGCCTCACTTGTCATGCTTGTTACGGGTTACTTAGGCGAAACTATCGATAGAGAAAGTAGTGTATTGTGGGGAGTCCTTTCTGGAGCTGCATATTTCTACATCGTATACCTTGTATGGTTTGGTGAAGTAGCCAAATTGGCTCAAACAGCAGGCAAGCAGGTGGCAAAGGCAACCCGAATCTTAGGTTGGTTTGTATTGGTGGGATGGGCCATTTATCCGTTAGGTTACATTTTGGGTACTCCTGGCGGTTTATTTGGAATGCAATTGGTTTCAGATCCCGCAGCTGCTTCTCATGCGATGGATATAGTCTATAACATTGCAGACGCCATCAATAAAATTGGATTTGGATTGGTGATATATGCATTGAGCAGAAATTCCGAAGATTAATTTTCTCACCCTTATAATGAATTGAAAAGAGGCTATACTAAATGCTAGTAAAGCCTCTTTTCATTTTACTATCTAAATTTTACTTTGTGCATAATGACAGAAGGTCTGATGATTTCAGGAGCAGCTGGATACTCATGTTCTCTTTAATTGGATGGGGTTTCATGAGTACTTCTGAAGCTCTGTCGTTCCTCAAAGAAGTATGAGTTCTAAGTATTGAAGGCGTCAATTGTGACGCCACAAAGTGTGAGCAGACTCCAGATGATTCAAGAAAGTAGTTTCTAATGAACGTTTTTTTCGCATTGAAAATCGCTATTGTCTACTATTTAAAACATTTTCGTTATTGCCAATATTCCAACATTTAAAGTCACTCTTGTTACTCTGCAAAGGAGAAAATTGGCAGCGTTATGTTGTCGCTCTCTTTGCGGTGATAGTGTACCTGCTGGTGGCTCACTTTAGTTCCTCCATCGCGTTTTACTTTATAGGTCTATTACTGTTTTTCGGATACTTACTTATTGGAATTCCTCATGGTGCGTTAGATCATTTGCTTTTAAAGGATAAGAGAATTTCGTTATTCAAATTTGTTCTCAACTATGTGATGATTATATTACTCTATTTTATTCTTTGGCAGTATCTACCAACCCTCTCGCTGATTGTCTTTATCGTCTTTTCCTCATTTCATTTCGGAGAATCGGAGTTGGAAGATTCGGGAGCTAAGATTTCTTCGAATAGTTCTTATGCAAAGTCCTTTCTATTGGGTTTAAGCATTTTGTTCTTTACAATTTTCTCGCATTTTGAAGAATCTCTCGATGTTATTGCAAACATCAAAGGCATTGCATACACATCATTGAAAAGTATGGATCATCCTCTGTACTCTTTATCAATAGCCGGTCTTTCTTTTCTATACATTCTATTTCAAAGTGTACTATCCAAGAGGTATTTCTATCTGCGGATATTGTTCATTTTACTCATTGGAGTTTATGTCCCGTTAGCTGTGGCTTTTGGGCTCTATTTCATCGTTCAGCATAGTTACAATGCTTGGGGTCATTTGCGGACTGGTCTCAATTTAGATTCTGTTTCGCTTTACAAAAAGGCGTTACCATACACTTTGGGAGCTCTTATGGTTTTTGTTGTCATAGTGTTCATCAATACAAACCAAGTTTCAATTGAAAGGGAGATTTGGGCTAACGTGTTCATTTTTTTGGCTTGCATAAGCTTACCCCATTTTTTGTTGATGCATCGCTTCTATAAAGAGTCCTGAAGTCACCCTCTATTCTTTTGAAGCCAAAATGAGGCTTCTTAAGTTTGTGTGGTTCTTGCAATAACGGAAAGGGCTAAATATTTTGAGATTTGGAATGGAGTGGTCTTTCCATTCGTCTTAGTTGCATTGAAATGCATGAGCTGCTAGCTCAGGGCTAGTAATAAAAGCAAAAGCCCCAACGACTCTTGAAAGTCATTGGGGCTTGATTACCTGTTTTCAGTTGTTAATCTTTTACGATGCGCTTTGAAATCATGGTTTCATCCACAAGAAATTGAAGCGAGTAAACTCCTTTTGCTAATGAGCCAATATTCAAGTCTACTGAGCTTGAACCGGTTTTGCTACTCTTCCAATTCTTTTGTAAAGCGACTTTGCCAGTGATGTCTATCAGCGTGATTGAAAGATCACCGCCTCTCAAAAGCGTATAGGCAACGGTCAGATTCTCAGAGGATGGAACAGGATAAACTTTCACAAAGGCTGCCGTATTTTGTTCATCCACTTCCACCAAATAACTCACTATAACATCGGCAACATCAGGTGCCATTTCTTGGTTGCCACAGAAATCGGTAGCTATGGTATAGAACTGATATTGCACTCCATAGGTCAAGTATACCACCAGGCTATCGCTATTGGTTCTCACCATTTTCTCAAAAGCTGCGCCATCAGCAGAAGCATAAAAGTCTATAAAGTCCACTCCGGAATGTGCATCTTGCTTGTTGAAATAAAGCATAAGTACAGAATCTGCTACTGTTGCTTCTGTGCCAGTGATGAAGCTCTCAGGTGCTTCTGCATCAATGGTGTTGTTGTATTTCTCAGTAGAAATGGGTTCAAGTAAATCAAAAACAATTTCAGCTTCCATCGGGAACTCCGTGAGGTGACTTTGATTTTCTTTTTGCATCACACTAAATACGAAATAGCCTTCACCAAAAGGAGCATCCACATTCGGAGGTAAGAAACCATCATCCGGATTATCAATAAGGGCGCGTGTTTCCAGATTGAGGCTTTCAAACAACACATGCACATGTCCTGCACTATCCGGTGCATTTCCGGTTACACGAAGTAGGCAATTTTCAAAACTCGATTGGTCCACTTCGCTCACGAAAGAGTTTCGAAAGGGTGCTAGAGCATACAACTGCTCACCCACTCCAAAAGCCTCGTAGCGGAAGGTGGAGATATCGAATTTGGCAGTGTCAAGCAGGGTGTTCACTCTTACTTCTACCACGTTTGCTGTGGACGTATCAACGTTCTCGAAGGAAACAGTGTAGTCCATTCTTCTATTGTTTTGAATGTAGTGCACATCTGTAAAGCCAGCAGGACCATAGATAGCGTTCGGGTCAAAACCCGACACAAAGTTCAAATCTTCATCATCATCTTCGTCACCATCATTGTCGGGCACGTCATCTCCATCCCAGTCCAATGGCACAAGCGGCAGACACTCTGTTCCTGGAGGAAGTGGACCACAATCACCTCCATCTGGAGCGTCAAGGTCAAGGGGTTCTTCGTCATTGTCTTCATCGTCCACATCGTCACCCATTTCATCCTTCAAAGAATCGAATAAGATGTCGGTAATCGCATCCAATAATTCTTGCGACCATTCCTCATCTTCGGGAGTTGGGACAAAAGGTTGCAATGGATTGCCGGGTGCATTGGGCATAAAGGGTGAAATAATTGCAGCGCCCACTTGCGGGCCGCCATTCACTGGAGCGCTGCCTCCATTGTTGATGGGTCCACCCTGGTTGCCACAACCCACGCATCCAACCGGAGGACCACCACCACTAGAGCCGGGCCCAGGGCTACTGGTGTAATTAGGGCTTGGGAAGCTCGGGCTGTTGTATGGTGTACCTCCTCCCACACCAGTTATTAATCCTAGAAGCGAACCTGTCAATAACGAATTACTCAATAGCCCACCGGTAGCCAGACCAGTTCTACCGGCCATGCCAGTGATGCCCGATGGAGTAAAGCTGGTAACTCCAGAAAGCAATGAAGTAACCTGTGGCTGAGTGAAAATGGAGTTGCCAAGTACACTTTGCATTTGCATTGGCTGCACATTTGTGGCTAGCACATTAAACATAAGCGTGGTAGTTTCACCAGGGCTTAGCATAGGAATAATGTAGTGGCCGAAATAAATACTGTCTTGAGTCAATGGATCCAGCGCAGTAACTAGGCCCTGATTAACGCTGTCCAGATAATGGTCAGTGAAACTAGGTGCCTTCAAATCTGAAAGCAGCGCTACAGAAACATTTTGCTTTGAAAAACTCACAAAGTTTTGTAGTCCAAAAACGGTTTGATTTCCATCGTTGGTAATATTTACAAGTACCTTTTGATTGCGATTGAGAAGCTGTCTTGCGGGCGCCACTATATAAGTGCTGAGGTTTATTGGAGCCACCGGTTCAAGTGTTATTGCGTTGAATATCGTATCCATAAAAACTCCAGGTACGTCTACTGCCAAATTCCAGTCGCCAATTGTTTCACTCACAAAATTGAAGGTGGCGGTGAGGTGGTGACTGCTACTCCAATTAATATTGGTAGGTAGTATTTCTTCCCCTTCTCTGAAAAGTTTTGCAAGCGAGCCCTCTATAAAGCCAGCGCCTGTGATGGTTGCCACCACATAGTTGGTGTTGGCACTTACGCTGGGAGTGAACATGCCCGCGCCATTGATGTCTATCGTTTTGGTAATAGCATCGTCTCCACAAATATTGTAGTTGAACTGAGTGACATCGTATTGACCACCTAAATCATACAAGTGAATTGCATTGACCTGCGTTGAAGTCGCCCCATCGCCAAAGTCCCAAAGAAGACTATCGGCATACTGAGAATTATCATCGAAGAATGCTAAGTCATCTGTTGTATTGAAAGTAAAATCTGCTTCTGCTGCATAGTTGGTGCAAACCACAAAAGGTCGAGGTTCTGCCAGTGTCCAATTGTTGTCGGCATTCTTGTATCGGATGTACACGTTGTGATTTCCCAACTCCATGGTGGGCAGCAATAGACTTACATCATACTCTAAGGAATCTGTTGGAGATGAAACGGTAAATGGAGTTCCGTTTCCAACACCGGGTTCCACATCCACAAAGTACTCTCCGGAAACAATGTTGTTGTCTAATGCCTCAATGGAAGTAACATAAAAACTTCGTGCATCGATAGCTGACCAACTTCCTGACTGATTTTTAAAACGCATTCCGAAGTGGTGAAAACCCTGGGATAGGCTTTCGAGCGCGATAGCGTAATTCTGTTCAATGGAATCAGCTTGCGAAGAAATGTTGAGCGGCATTCCATTGCCCACTCCGGGCTCTATGTCTATAAAATACTCGCCTGCAACGATGGTTTCGTCAGTCATCGGAAGTGGCTGTGCAAAAAATGAACGTTGTTCAGCACAGCTCCAAAACCCCAATTCATTTTTAAAACGAATGAGCAAATTATGAAAGCCAGCATCCAGATTATTCAATGGAATAGAGGCAGTGAACTCCAAACTGTCATCTGCTGAAAAGGGCACAGAAGTTCCATTGCCTACTCCTGGGTCAGTATCAAAAAAGTATTCTGCTCCAACAATTTGCTGGGCCAGAGATGGGATCGAAAAGCAGACCGCCAAAAATATGTATATGATGTTTTTCATCGGTTCGATTTTGTTTAATGGAAATGAATTGGTTTCAACTTCTCGATGGATATTCCATGAGAGAAGTGATTAATCATTTTTCGAACCGCTGACCTTCACATGCACATTCATTGTACCGTTGGTAGGAACTGTAGAATTTAATATATTCATTACGCGGATGATGGGCTGGTCATCGCTTTCGCCCGTTTCGCTGAATGTCATACTGTTGCCATAAGGACCGATGTCCTGACCATCTGTACCGGCATTGTGTCCCGGTGAAGTTTCTTGAATACGATAATTGTATAGTACCGGCTGGTAAATGGGGGAAGCACTGTAGAGGAGATTTACAAACAAGGGGTCCTGACCAACGATGTTATTGCTACCTGTATTGGTTCCGCCAATAATTACATCATTGTTTGTTTGGTAAGTAAGATTGTTGTTAAAGACGCAATTGACTAAAGTTCCGTATTGGCTGGCGGGGCTAAATCGAAAAAAGATGTTGTTCTCGAAAACTGCACCGGCAGCATAGAGTTGGCTAGCGCCTACAGACCCTCTGATAATTAGGTTGTTCTTTACAACCACATTGGTCATGCCTGCGCCAAACGACACGGCATCATCACCAGAGATGATATTATTTTGTAAGAGTATGTTGTTACCGTAGGTGTCAAAACCAATAGTTTTTATATGGCAGTCTTCAATCACCACATCTCCACTATAGTTCTCTCCATAACTTGGATTGTTGCCATAGTTGGTGCCATAAAACCCAACATAACAGTTGCGCACTGTAACACCATTGCTGTAGTACCAAACTCCGTTTGGCGGGTTGGTGGTATTGAAGCTATTCACCCATAACCCAATGAATGTTGAACCCAGACCCATGGTTTCACCAAATCTTATTTCTGCGATTGTGGCAATCAGTGCCAAGTCTTTAATAGGCTTGTGGCCTATGCCAATCAAGGTAAGCGCTTTTGTTAAGACCACATTTCCATAGCTATTGGTGGAAGGCTGAATCATGAGTGTATCGCCAGCGTCTGCGCTATCAATAGCCGCTTGCAAGTAGTAGAATTGGCCCGGGTTGGCGTTGCTGTTGTTTACCACATAGATGGTGGCATTAGCGCTGATGCACGCGAACAATCCAATGATGATAGTGAAAAAAAGTTTACTGTGTTTCATGGAATTTGAATTTTTTGATGGGTCAAAACTCACCTCCTTTCCAAGCTTATCCAGCGTAACTTTTGTTACGTGTCTGCTGGCTCTTTCTATTTAGTTTCTTTGGAGCCTCTATGCGCAGGTTGTTTGCAGCACTTCTTTTCTTAGCAATGCATGTTTCCCTTCATGCCCAGCAGCGCTATTTCTTTAACCAATTTACCTCCCGCGAAGGGCTTTCGAACAACAATGTAAACAAGATAATTCAAGACAGTACCGGCTTTATTTGGATAGCCACATCTGATGGGCTTAATCGTTTTGATGGCCACCACTTCAAAGTATTCAGGCACCAATCAGACAATCCGAATAGTATCCCTGCCAACAATGTTGGTTCGCTTGCCTTGGATAGGGAAGGGAAAATATGGTGTGGTGGAGAAAATTGGTCGTGTGTGGCAGTCTACGACCCAGCTAATAATTCGTTCACAAGAATTGATTTGCAAAGTGAAACCAGAGCGCTGAGCGTTCGGGACTTATTCTGCGATGAGCAAGGCACTATATGGGTAGCTACTGATAGCGGCATTTTTCGATGGAACCATGCAACCAAACAAATTGAAAATGTCTGCCTTCGCACTGACTCCTTGATGAAACCAACGGGAACACGAGTGATGTATGGTGGTTCTTTTGCAAAGGACAAAAGAGGCGAAGGCTTTTGGCTCTCTACCAATGCCGGTCTGAATTACTTCAAATACCAAAGCGGAGAGTTTCAAAATTCTAAGAACAATCCGCAAGCGAAAAAGATTTTTGATATACGTATCACACGATCCTTGGTGACTGATAGCCGCGGTATGATATGGTCCAATGTGCCCACCAAAAGCAAAGCTTGGAAATGGATAGGTTATGACCCACTGGCGGACTCAATCATTTTTGAAACAACAGATGTAGACTTAGACAAAAGTGGAATACAAAACAGTTTTCGCTCTTATTCGTGCTCTCCTCAAGATGATATCTGGCTAGGAAATAACTCGCGCACACCGCTCATCTTTCACACCGCAACCAGAGCATTTGACTATTCACTTGTGCAGCTTTATCCGGGCTCACTCACCAACCATACACTTAACACTACTTACTTTGACAAATCTGGAAACATCTGGTTGGGCATGGAAGAAGGTCTCTATGCAGCCTTCAGCATATACCGAGGGGTGGAAGTGAATTGGCTTGGTGAATGGGACGAATTCCGCACTCCTCGCATCAAGTCCATGTACCAACCTGATTCCACTTCTTTGTTGTTCGCTGCTAATCAACAACTGCATTGGTGGCATCGCACTACCGGCATCACTACTTCATATCCCATTCGTATCAACGGAAAAACAATAGAAGAAGACACCAGATACGTGAGCCGCAAGAATGACCACGAAGTGTGGGTTGCCACCTTCACATCGTTGTATTCCTTTCATCTGATTACAAAAACATTCACCGATGAATTTGCTCTGCTGCCGCCAGAGTGGAAGAAAATCATTCAGGTTAACTCCAGCCTCCGACACATATTCTCAAGTGATAGCGGAGATTTTTTCATCGCAACAAATATTGGTTTGTTGGTTGGAAACAAACAAGAGAACACTTACCGTGTGGTGCAGTTACCGGGAAATACGAAGGAAAATTTTTTGGTTACGGGTTACAGCAAACGCTCAGCTGGCGGCTGGTGGTTTTGCGACCACAATACTAGTCGCCTCTTTTACCTCGAACATGTGCACGATGAGTTGCACGAGTTATTACTGCCGGAAAATTTTCCCATAACTGCCCATTCTATTTGCGATGACCAAGCTGGTAGTTTATGGATAGGCTCATTGTCTCAGGGGTTGGCGCGGTTAAACATTTCATCAGGGCAGTGCGACTACTATTCCCTGCAAGAAGGACTGCACTCCAATTGTGTGTATAAGGTGCTGCACGATAAAGATGGAGAAATATGGGCAGTGACATCTAATGGCGTTGCACGGTTCAACGAATCGCTGCAGCGTTTCGAGAAAATATTCAACGAGTATTCATTGTCTGATTATTCTCATAGAGATGTAGGTCACATTGGTCTGGATGGAAGGCTCTATCTTTTTTCTCAGAATATTTTTTACTCGCTGGACACGAAAAATATTGCCCCTGACAATCGCGACAAAGCTGTGTTGATAAGTGGAGTGCGCGTAATGGATGACGAGTTTTCGCTTACTACCGAGGATGCCCTCAAGGAATTATCACATCTTCAGAATGGGTTAACCTTCGAGTTTTCGGCACTCAATTTCAATCCGAACAATGCAGTGCGGTATGAATATATGTTGGAGGATTTGCACACCTCTTGGCAAAGCACCGATGGCGCGAGCTATGTTCAGTTTAGCGGCTTGCCACATGGCGACTATATTTTCAAAGTGCGCAGTGACAATGGCACTGGAATTTTTAGTGAAAAATTTACCTCTGTTGCATTCACCATCTTGCCACCATGGTATGCGACCATTTGGTTTCGTTTGCTTTCAGTTGCGCTGCTCGTTCTGTCCACTTGGGTTGTCACGCGTGCGTATGCAAAAAGAAAGATGCAAAAACGCGAAGAGGAGCTAGAAAAAATTCGATTGGTAGAAGAGGAACGTATGCGCATTGCAAGGGATATGCACGATGACCTTGGTGGTGGGCTTTCCAGCATTCGTATGATGAGTGAAAGTGCACAAAGACGTCCGGATGGTAACAAGCTCATAGAAATTTCTGCATCAGCTACAGAGCTGGTTGAGCGCATGAGACAAATTGTGTGGGCACTTAATCAGGAACAAAACACCATTGAAGATTTGTGTTATTACATCATTGCACACTCACGCGATTTTTTGCGCAGGCATGAAATTGCGGTTACGTTCAGTGAGGTAATTGTTTCCGATTTCAAGCTTTCATCGAAGCAACGAAGAAATATTTTCCTCAAAGTGAAGGAAGCATTGCACAACATTGTAAAACACAGCGGTGCCTCTGAAGTTGAAATACAGCTTGAGCTGAATGAGGGAATTCTTAAAATTTTAATTGCTGATAATGGCCAGGGATTGCCACGCGTTTCGGGGAACCGATTTGGAAATGGATTGCGGAATATGAAACAACGAGTGGAGGAGTTAGGGGGCGTTTTGGATTTGGTTTCTGAGAATGGGTTGAAGATTCAGTTTTCGATTCCCCTCCGATGAAAACCCTAACTAACAAAAGTTACTTGTCACAAACGCACATCACACCCTTATTTGCAAGCTAGAATGATTGACGATAGACTCAACATAGCCATTGTAGAAGACAACCACTCCATCAGGAAAAACTTGGTGGAAATGATTCTTCATGAAAAAGCTTTTCGTTTACTTGGTGAATTCAGCAATGCTGAGGAAGCACTGGATACGATTCCTCATCTCATGCTAGAGCTTGTTATCATGGACATTGAACTGCCGGGCATTTCAGGAATTGAATGCGTGGCCAAACTTAAATCACTCTGTCCAAAAACACAATTCATGATGTTTACTGTGTTCGAAGAATCGGAACACGTTTTTGATGCGTTGAGTGCGGGCGCGGGTGGTTATATGCTCAAAACCTCTAGCGAGGAAGAGATCATAGCAGCGCTGAATGAACTGCATGAAGGCGGTTCGCCTATGAGTCCGCTTATTGCCCGCAAAGTGGTGGCGAGCTTTCAGAAACAAAAACAAGAAGCCAAACACGTAGAGTCGCTCACTGCGCGCGAGTTAGAAATACTTCAACTATTATCAGAGGGATTGCTTTATAAAGAGATAAGTGTAAAAATTGAGATATCCATAGGCTCTGTGAAACAACACTTGCATCGCATCTACGAAAAGCTGCACGTGAACAACAGGACCGAGGCGATCAATAAAGTGTTCAAGTGAAGTCTGGTGTAACAGGTGCCACGTTGCCTGCGCAAGCGTTCACTTCACTTTGTGTTCTGCTCGAATAACTGCATGAGATAACTGCTTGGCATTTTCACTTCCACAGAATGGAAAGAAGTGCACCCTTCAAAAAATAGGTACTTTAAAGAGCGCATATCGTGCTTATTCGAGCATAGTCATTTTTCTTGCTGCAATGACAAAGATATTTACCGCTAACAACAAAAGCGCACATTACTGTAGTATCCCAAACGCATCATAGTTTTTAGCGTAGTAGAAAATTACCTCATGTTGTTCATACTCAAGCAGCAACCAATTATTCTGAAATGGAAGGTTGCAAATGAGCAAAAAAAAAACTCCCCAAAAATTGGAGAGTTTAATTTTTAAAAAGAAAAAAGATTATGCTCTTTTCACGTTCACAGCGTTCTTTCCTTTTGGAGAATCTTCTACATCAAAAGTTACGTTGTCACCCTCGCGAAGTTCATCGTAGGATATCGCTACTAGTGCATTGCTGTGAAAGAATAAGTCTTTGTCGGAACCTTCAGTTTTGATGAAACCGAAACCTTTATCGGTCTTTTTTTTGATTGAGCCAGTCATGATTTTAAGATATTGTAATTAAAAATGAGGGGCGAAGATACCCTAACCACGTCATTCTCAACACAAAGCGTTTTACATTGTCTTCCTATGTGCTTTTTGTTGCCACTTTCGTGGCATTCTGACACTACCCTTCATCAACCGTTTGTGGGTTGAACTGCCTACAACTTTGACCCAGTAATTCACAGAAAGACACCCCATGGAAATAGGAATTGACAGCTTTGCAGCTATGTTCAGTGGCAATAGCAACAGGGCTATAAAAGATGAAGAAGCCATTGCCCAGCTGCTTGAAAGAATAGAATATGCGGATCAAATGGGTCTGGATGTATTTGGCATAGGAGAGCACCATCGCAAGGGTTTTCTTGATTCTGCCCCTGCACTGCTTCTAGCCGCAGCCGCAGCGCGCACCAAGCGCATTCGCTTAACAAGTGCAGTTACGGTGCTTAGTGCGGCTGACCCGGTTAGGGTATTTCAAAATTTTGCAACACTTGATTTGATTTCTGAGGGAAGGGCAGAAATGGTGGTGGGTCGCGGTTCATTCATTGAGGCGTTTCCACTTTTCGGTCTTGATCTGCAAGACTATGATGATTTGTTTACTGAAAAACTTGACCTTTTGCTTCGCATTCGAGCCAGTGATTATGTGACTTGGTCAGGCAAATTTCGCCCTGCTATTAATAACCAACCTGTTTATCCGAGGCCGCTTCAATCTGAGCTACCTATATGGATAGGCGTGGGTGGCACTCCTGAATCTTTTGTTCGTGCAGGCGCGCTTGGCCTGCCGCTTATGGTCGCTGTGATTGGCGGGGAAACTCATCATTTTCGCCCTTTAGTGGATTTATACCGCGCGGCAGGAGCAAAAGCTGGACATCAGCCCGATCGATTGAAAGTGGGAATGCACTCATTGGGCTACGTGGCAAATACAGCCCAAGAAGCCATGGATGACTTTTATCCGGGTTATGCCGAGTCGATGACTCGAGTAGGCAAAGAACGTGGCTGGCCGCCTATGACCAGGAGCCGTTTCGAATCCCAGATGGGACCGCGTGGGGCATTGCTTGTGGGTAGCGCAGAAGACGTGGCAGAAAAAATTCTCCGTCATTCAGAAGCACTTGGCGGAATAACCAGGCTTACCTTTCAGATGGATACAGCTGAGGTGTCGCATGAAAAACTGATGCAATCAATAGAGTTGATAGGCAAGCGGGTGAAGCCGCTGGTTAATTCTAAATAGAAGGTATCGTAGCAACAAAATGAAGAGGGCTCATTTTGTGTTTACCTATCAGTTCAAGTGCAATGCGACTTTTTTTGTTAGTGCTTCGTTGTAACAAATGCAAAAATGTCAGCGTCCACTCATACTGAGCCAAAAGTATCAACTACCAAATCCAAATGAAAGCAATAGTCTATACCCAATACGGACCTCCAGAGGTGCTTCAACTGAAAGACGTAGTAAAGCCAACCCCAAAGGACAATGAGGTTCTGGTAAAAATTTTTGCTACTACCGTTAACCGCACGGACTGTGGCTTTCGTAGTCCTGAATATTTTATTGTAAGAATCATAAGCGGACTATTCAAACCAAAAAGACAGATACTGGGAAGCGAATTTGCCGGAGAAATTGAAACTATTGGTAAAGCCGTACAGACATTCAAGGCAGGTGATCAAGTTTTTGGATTGAGCACCTATAAATTTGGAACACATGCAGAATACATCTGCATACGAGAAGAAGGTTCTATTGCAGCAAAACCCTCCAACATGTCATACAATGAAGCTGCAGCAGTGTGTGACGGACTAATGCTTGCGAACAACATCATCCGGAAAATAGATTTTAAAAAATCACCAAAAATTCTGATCAATGGCGCCACAGGCTCTATTGGATCAGCAGCAGTGCAGCTGGCCAAACACTGTGGCGCATCAATAACTGCAGTGTGCAATACAAAGAGTTTAGAATTGATGAAGTCGCTTGGAGCTGATGAGGTAATTGATTACACAGCGCAGGATTTTACCCAGAATGGTCAGTTGTATGATGTTGTGTTTGATGCGGTAGGCAAAAGTTCTTTTTTTCGGTGTAAGAAAATATTGAAACCTAGAGGGGTCTATTTTTCAACGGAGCTGGGATATATGTCACAGAATATTTTTTTAGCATTGTTCACTCCCGTGTTTAGCAGAAAAAAGGTAAAGTTCCCGATTCCGACCGATAGCAAAAAGGATATTGTCTTATTCAAAGATTTGATTGAAGCAGGCCATTACAAAGCTGTAATAGACAGAACCTATCGACTAGAAGATATTGTTGAGGCCACTAAATATGTGGAGACAGGGGAGAAGACCGGGAATGTTGTCATCACAGTAGTGGGCTAGAACTAAGCCCTTGGTCGCTCAACATATATCCTAAGCGCAATTCACCTCCTTCATATTACCGTTCACCTTCCATTTACTACCATAGGAAACGTTTTGTATGTCAAATCGTTTCCAATAGGGAAAGGCATTCTTATGTTTGCCCTCGCAAAATTCCAAATGGTAGAAGAAAAAGAAATAAAACTTATCCAGAGCGCCCGTCAGGTGTTCATGCAGTATGGCATCAAAAGCGTGAACATGGATGATATGGCCCGCCACCTGGGTATGAGTAAAAAGACCCTTTATGTATATGTGAAGGACAAGGAAGAACTGGTGCACAGGACGGTTATAGGTCATTGCCTAGTAGAGGACAAGCAAATAAAAGAAATATGCCAGCGCGGACTGAATGCTGTAGACGAGCAGTTTGAAATAATGCACTGGGTGCTAGAGATGCTAAACAACATTCACCCCAGTATCATATTCGATTTGCAGAAGTACCATCCTGAAGTGTTTAGTGAAATGCTTGAGCACCGCCACCGCGCCATTTATGACTGCATGATGCAGAATATGAAGAAAGGACAGCGTGAAGGACTTTACCGCAAAGATTTCAATGCAGAAGCAATTGCCAAGTTCTATATCGCACGCATCGATTTGATTTTTGATCAGAAGCTTTTCCCTATCAAAGAATGGAGCATCCCACAGGTGTACATGGAAATGTTCAAATACCACATAAGAGGCATAGCTAGCGAGAAAGGCATAGAATACCTCGCTACCAAAAAGATGAAATCACTCAAATAATATTTCAAGCGCTTTCCAAAAAACCACAACCAATTATCATTTATGTCACCATTAAGAAAACCGTTAATCACCCTGCTGCTGGGGCTGCTTGCGCAAAGCATTTTTGCCCAAGCCGATAGCATCATAGTCACTAGCTCCTCCTTCTCGCTCTTGCAAGCCCAGGAGTACGCGCTCAAAAATTCATTCAGTGTGAAAACAGTGAAGTACGATGCAGAAGTAGCTGACTACACCACAGATGAGTTACTGGGCATTGGCCTTCCACAAATCAATGGGAGTATGACTTATCTCAATAATATTTATGCGCCATACAACATTATACCTGCAGGTTCATTCGGTCCAGAGGAGGTACGTGTCCGTTTTCAACAACCGCATAATCTCACACTAGGTGTTACAGCATCACAATTGCTGTTTGACGGCACCTGGCTGGTGGGTCTTGAAGCATCACGTAGCTATGAGTTGTTACAAAAAAAGAACATCGAAAAATCGGAAATAGCTTCGAAGGACAATATTGCTAATGCCTACTATTTAGCAGTGGTTTCAAAGGAAAGTCTTGCTGTGCTGCAACAAAGCAGAGATGCCCTTGCAAAAATGTATGCAGAGACAGAGGCATACTTCAATGCGGGATTTGTAGAAAAGCAAGACCTTGATCAACTCAGTCTTACCCTCAACGATCTGGATATCCAAATCAGTTACGCAAAAGAACAGCAGCGCTTCGCAACTGACTTGCTCAAATTTCAAATGGGCTATCCATTGAAGAATGAAATCGTGCTGACAGATGATGCAAGTGCGTTGATGAGTCTTGATTCGCAATCACTGTTGAGCGCTCCTTTCAACGTTGCAGAAAACATAGATGTAGAGCTTGCAAAGAGCGGCCTCACTATGCAGAAGTTGAATCTAAAAGCTAAGCGCGCGGCCTACTTGCCCAACTTGGCTGCAGCTTGGACGTTGCAAACTCAGGCTCAAAGAGGCGAGTTCAATTTCTTAGATTCTTCTAAGCCTTATCTCTATGGAAACTTCCTTGCAATTCAACTGAACGTGCCCATCTTAAGTGGTGGTCAACGCAAGTACGCTACTAAAAAAGTAGAAGTAGAAGTGAAACGCATGGAAGATCTGACTGCCTTTACGGAGCAAAGTGCAGAGCTGGAATACCGCAATGCCCGCCTCGAACTAGACAATGCAGTGAAGGTGTTCGAAGCAAGTAAGATGTCTCAAAAACTGGCGCAAGACATTTACAAAACAGCCGAGATAAAATTCAAAGAAGGAATAGGCACCAGCTTCGACCTTACTGAACGCAACACACAAGTGGTGCAAACACAAGGCGCATACATACAAGCCATGCTTAAACTTCTTCAAGCCAAAAACAGACTCGCAAAAGCACTTAATCAATACTGAAAAAACTAAATCATATGACAACCAAATTCAAACAATATTCAACTATGAAACATATTATGATAGTCCTCATTGCTGCGGTGGTACTGGCCTCGTGCGGTGGTGGCGAAGACAAGAAGGCGAAACTGGAAGCACTGAAAACACAACAATCAGCGCTTGCTGCAGAAATAAAAACATTGGAAGCTGAGATAGCAGCGACAGACACTACCACCAAATCAGTAAAAGTGAAGGACGTGTTGGTGACTGAAATACAGCCAGTCATTTTCAGACATTACATAGATGTACAAGGTGCAGTAGATGCAGAGGAGAATGTGAACGTGCAACCGTTGATGGCAGGTAAAGTGCAACGTGTAATGGTTAAAGAAGGTGACGCGGTGAAGGCTGGACAAGTTCTGGCAGAAATAGAACACGACATCTACACGAAGCAACTGAGTTCATTGCAACCACAAATTGCTCTTGCGAAAGACACTTATGAAAGACAACAACGCTTGTGGGATCAAAAGATTGGCAGTGAGATGCAATACCTACAAGCCAAAACTCAAAAGGAATCACTGGAAGCACAAGCAGCAATTTATCAAGAGCAAATTGATATGGCTTTTGTAAAATCGCCTATCAGTGGCACAGTGGATTTGGTAAGTCTAAAAGTTGGGCAACTTGCAAGTAACATGTCTTTCGAACCTGCCTTCCGAATTGTGAATTTGAGCAGCTTGAAAGTGAAAGGAGAGATAGCAGAAGCCTATGCATCAAAAGTAAAAACAGGAAATAAAGTAATACTTCACTTTCCCGATTTGAACACCAATGTGGAATCTAAAATCACATTTGCCGAACGTGTCATTGATCCGCTTACACGCTCGTTCACTACAGAGGTGGCTTTGTCAGGCGACAATGCGCAATACCATCCTAACATGGTGGCTATCTTGAAGATTGTAGACTATGAAAATCCAAGTGCGATTTCACTTCCTATCAACGTTATTGAATCAAGCAGCAATGAGCAGTTTGTATATGTAGCCACACTTGAAGGGAACAAGGCTGTTGCAAGAAAGCGAGTAGTAACAGTGGGCAATACTTACAACGGACAAGCGGAAATTCTGACTGGTCTTACCGCTAACGATAAAGTGGTTACATCCGGTCAGTTGGACCTTGTGGATGGCATGCAAATCAAATTTTAATCACTCGCAATACGCAAGGTTATGCTAGAAAAATTCAAAGAATTCAAACCCACTAGTTGGGCCATTGACAATAAGACCACAGTTTATCTGCTTACTATTTTTATTACAGTAGTGGGTATGCTATCGTACCAAGCTATTCCGAAAGAGCAGTTTCCTGACATCGTTATTCCTACCATGTATGTGCAAACAATTTATCCGGGCACTGCACCCAAGGACATGGAAAATTTGGTAACGAGGCCCATCGAAAAACAAATCAAGTCGATTGCTGGAGTGAAGAAAGTAACCAGCACATCGGTGCAGAGTTATTCGGCTGTGGTGGTAGAGTTCAGCACTGAGACTGATGTTGCCACTGCGAAACAAAAAGTAAAAGACGCAGTGGACAAAGCCAAGCCCGATTTGCCATCTGACTTGCCGGACGACCCAACGGTAGCGGAAATAGAGTTTTCGGAAATGCCGATTCTATTCGTGAACATTGCAGGCGACTATGACTTGGCACAATTGAAACGTTATGCGGAAGATTTGGAAGATCGCATAGAAGCGATGAAAGAAATCACACGCGTTGATATTGTGGGTGCGCTGGATCGCGAGATACAAATCAACGTGGATATGTATAAGATGCAGGCAGCGGGTATCACTATGTACGATATTCAAAGCACTGTTGGTAGCGAGAATAAATCAGTGCCTGGTGGTAATGTCACCATGGATGATATGCAACGTTCACTGAGTGTGAATGGTGAGTTTACAGACATCACTACGATTCAAAATTTGGTGTTGCGTTCCTCATCAGGTGCTACAGTTTATCTCAAAGACATTGCTGAAGTGGTGGACAGCCACAAGGAACAAGAAAGCTATGGACGGCTGGATCACAAAAATGTAATCACACTGAATGTGATCAAACGCAGTGGTCAGAATTTGATTGAGTCATCAGACAAAATTCATGATATCATTGAAGAATTGCGAGCCACTGAATTTCCCGATCAACTTTCGGTGGAAGTAACAGGTGATCAATCGCGCGAGACAAGAATTACGCTCCATGATTTGATCAACACCATCATTATCGGATTCATTTTGGTGACGCTCATCCTCATGTTTTTCATGGGGGCTACCAACGCCATTTTCGTGGCTATGTCGGTGCCGCTTTCTATGTTTATCGCCTTCCTTATTCTGCCCAGTATTGGCTTCACTATGAATATGATTGTGCTTTTTGCTTTCCTACTGGGGCTGGGCATTGTGGTGGATGATGCGATAGTGGTGGTGGAGAACACACACCGGATTTATGATAATGGAAAAGTCCCAATCAAGATCGCAGCCAAACGTGCGGCAGGTGAAATATTTCTACCCGTACTTGCAGGGACAGCAACAACACTTGCGCCCTTTGTTCCGCTTGCATTCTGGAGTGGAGTCATTGGTAAGTTCATGATGTATCTGCCTATAACGCTCATCATAACACTCACCGCATCGCTTGTAGTGGCTTACATTATCAACCCTGTTTTTGCGGTTGATTTTATGAAGCATGAAGGAGCGGTGGATCCTAAAAAGCGCAAACGTGGCTTGAAGATTACTGTAATAATCATTGCTGCGCTTGCACTCATTTTCTATGCAGCAGGTTCGTTTGGTATGGGCAACTTCGCGGTGACTGCTCTGCTTGTTTACCTCTTGTATCGCTTTGTGTTAGAACGCGCCATCAAAGGATTTCAAACTAAGGTATGGCCTGCTGTCCAGCGCAGATACGGTCGCTTCCTTGAAAGGGCACTGAAAAGTCCGCGCTTGGTTTTTTGGGGTACTGTGGGGTTGTTGGTGTTTGTGATGATGCTCACCTTTTTGCGCACCTCCAAAGTGGTCTTCTTCCCAAAGGCAGATCCAAACTTTGTGTATGTATACGCCACGCTTCCTGTGGGAACCAAGCCTGCTGCCACCGACTCAGTGGCCAGAATAGTAGAAGAGAGAGTGTACAGTGTGATAGGTGAAAACAATCCTATCGTAGAGTCGGTAATTACCAACGTAGCTGTGGGAGCCAATGAATCGCAGGACGACAGAAGTCCTTATTCGCATAAGGCCAAAGTGGGTGTTGGCTTTGTGCAATTTGCTGAACGCAATGGGCAAAGTACTGCAAAGTATTTGGAAGAAATTCGGGAGGCAACAAAGGGAATTCCGGGAGTAGAAATAGCGGTGGATCAGGAACAAGGTGGCCCTCCTACCGCTAAGCCTATCAGTATCGAAATCAGTGGTGAGAATTTTGAGGACCTCATAGTGGCATCCATTGATTTGAAACGATATCTCGACTCACTCGCCATTCCTGGTGTAGAGGAGATAAAAACTGATGTGCAACTGAACAAGCCGGAAGTTCTTGTAGAAGTGGATCGCGAACGTGCGAACCGCGAAGGCATCAGCACGCAGCAAATAGGTGGTGAGTTGAACGCTGCAGTTCTTGGTAGAGAAATTTCAAGATTCAGAGATGTGAATGATGACTACCCGATAGTGATGCGCTATGAAGTAGATCAACGCAACAATCTGGAGGAACTGAAGAACCTTATCATCACTTATCGCGATATGAATATGGGCGGACAAATTCGCCAGATACCATTGTCGGCCTTTGCTGATGTGAAATACACCAGCACGTACTCTGGCATCAAGCGCAAAAATCACAAACGTGTTGTTACACTATCATCTAACGTGCTGGGTGATTTTAATCCGAATGAAGTGGTGGCCAAAATCACAGCCTCAGCTGCTGAGTTTACCAAACTTCCGAAAGGAGTGCAGGTGAATCTTACCGGTGAGCAAGAGGAACAGGCAGAGACAGCCAGCTTCCTTGGTAAAGCTTTGATGATTTCCTTGGGATTGATTTTGCTGATTCTCATCACACAGTTCAACTCGATAGGCCGCACCATGATCATTATTTCTGAAATCTTCTTTAGTGTGATTGGAGTGTTGCTCGGCCTTGCCATTTTTGATATGGAAATCTCCATCATCATGACAGGAGTTGGTATTGTAGCTCTTGCCGGTATTGTCGTCCGAAATGGAATATTGATGGTAGAGTTTACAGACAAGCTGCGCGAAGAAGGCTACAATCTTCATGACGCCATTGTAGAAGCCGGTCGTGTGCGTATGACTCCTGTGCTGCTCACCGCAACAGCTACCATACTTGGCATGATACCGCTGGCTATCGGATTCAACATAGACTTCGTTACCATGTTTACCGAACTGAATCCGAAAATTTATTTCGGTGGTGATAGTGTTGCATTCTGGGGCCCACTTTCATGGACCATCATCTTCGGTTTGTCATTCGCAACGTTCATTACTTTGATACTTGTTCCGGTAATGTATGAGTTGAGCGAGCAGACAAAAGCGAGGTTGCTGCGTGCGTTGAAAAGGAATACAAGCCACAAAGGTTTGTCCACTGAAATGGAAAAGGAACAATAAAGAAAGTGGTTTAGTGCCTGCCGCAAGGCAGGCAAGGTTTAGGCATCAGACCCCGCGCAAGCGGGGTTTGGTGTTTCATACAAAGGCTTGTTCTATTTTTACAAAATCACCAAACACTTCTTTACACCATTAAATTATGCTCCCTGAATTTGAAGAGATTCCACTTTTGCGCAACGAAACATCGCGTCACTTTGAAATTGCAGTGGAAGGCAAAAAGGCGTTTATCGAATTTGAAGTACGCGAAGGAAAAATGTTCCTCACGCGTGCAGAAGTTCCTTTGGCATTTCAAAGCAATGGAGTGGGGGATGCGCTAGTAGAAAAAACATTGCTGTACTTGGAGGAAAATAAATTGCCTTTGGTGCCCATGTGTCCTTTTGTTGCATCTTATCTGCGCAAGTACCCTGAGTGGAAACGTGTATTGGCCAAGGGAATTCAGATAGGAGCGAGGGAACGTTTTTAAACTTTAGCACAAAGAAAAAGCTGTTCCATAGAGAACAGCTTTTACATGTTGTTTTAAGACACAGCGGGCATCTATTTTCCGTCCAGCAGGTTGCCAATTCCACCCAGTATGCTTCCTTCCTCTTTCCTTCTGCCGCCACCATAACTGACAATGCGCGAGGCAAGACGAGAAATGGGAAGCGTTTGCAACCACACTTTTCCGGGGCCTTTCAGCGTGGCGAAAAACATTCCCTCACCACCGAACAAAGTATTTTTTATTCCACCTACGAATTGAATGTCATAATTTATTTCCTGCGTATAGGCCACAATACAACCTGTATCAATCTTCAGCATTTCACCCGGTTGCAAACTTCTTTCAATGATGTGACCACCTGCATGGCAAAACGCAAGTCCATCACCTTCTAGTTTTTGCATAATGAAACCTTCGCCACCAAAAAGACCGGTGCCTAATTTTCTTTGAAACTCAATGCCCACCGAAACACCTTTTGCTGCGCAGAGGAAAGCATCTTTCTGACAAATCATTTTTCCGCCCAATTGCTGCAAATTGAAAGGGATAATTTTTCCTGGATACGGAGATGCAAATGCTACTCGCGCTTTGCCTTGGCCGGTATGAGTGAAGGCGGTCATAAACAAACTCTCACCGGTAAGCAATCGTTTTCCTGCACCTACTATTTTGTTGAAGAAGCCACCACCAGCGCTGCTGTTGCTGCCATCGCCAAAAATGGTTTCCATCTGGATGCCATTGTCCATGTACATAAATGAGCCAGATTCTGCTACTACCGTTTCTTGCGGATCAAGTTCTACTTCTACGCATTGCATCTCTTCTCCGAATATGCGGTAGTCTATTTCGTGATTGTTTATCATGTTGTTTTGAGTTATTGAAAAATTTGGGTTGCGAAAGTAGAAGCGTCAGAACAGCCAATGAATTTGAAAACAAATTTTGGGAAAAAAAGGGTAGTTTCTTAGTTTGGATTTATCAAATTAAAGACTAAAGCCTAAACATTCATTGCGTCTTGAATTATACCTAGGCTTCAGCTTGGGGTTTTTAATGAAGTTGCGCATTTAATGCTTTAGCGTTTAATGAGCCTTTAGGATATTCTTCAACCGGAGACACTATAGAAAAAGAAAAGGCTGCCTCTTCTGAGGCAGCCTTTGATTCTTATTTGAAGTAGTTTTCTTATTCGAGCCAAGGAATATTGAATGAGCCACTAATGTTGACTTCATTACCTCCGGCATCAGCCAATGTTCCGCTAAATGCACCAACAAGTATTGAATCTTGAGTGAGGGTCCAAGCACCCATGCTTGGATCCCAAGTGAAGCGTGCAACACCAAAATTTACGGTAAGTGATGAACCTGCAAAACTGGCTATATAGTTAGATGTTCCATCATTGTAAGCAGCAGCATCATTCACGGATGTGTCGTCAATGGTGACGCTTGTTCCGGCCATTATTGTTCCTGTTCCCAAATCAATTGTAAATCCAAACGCCTCGCCAGTAGTGGAAACTGCGGCTATCTGAACCATACTGGAGGTTACATCCACCACGGTAATATCTGCAGGTAAACAGCTGTAGGAATCACCACCAACTGACCAAGTGAAGAGGGTATCACAATCGTAACAATCAGGACCACCGCAGTCAGTATAAAGTTCTGAAGTTTGCTGCCAAGAGCCATTGATGCAGTTTGCTGCTGATATGCAGTTGGGACATTCCAATCCATCACCACAGTCAATGCCTATTTCCCCACCATTTATTATTTCATCATCACACGTAGGACATGCTAAGCAATAGATGCTTCCACAGTCTACCTCTGTCTCTAAGCCATCCAATACTCCATTGAAGCATAGCGCAGCACAATCACCACAATTAGCACCACCGCAGTCAATGCCTATTTCACCCGGATCTAAAACGCCATTGTTACATTGCGAACACGCACCACACTCTCCTCCACAGTCAATCCAAGTTTCTCCTAAATCGGCATCTCTTCTTCCATTGCGGCAGTGGTCGCAAGGTTCGCAAGGGCCGCCACAGTCGAAGGCTAAACCGTTGCTGTTAAGTTCTCCCGTTTCTCCGTTATTCAATATTCCATCATAGCAATTGGGTGGAATGCGGTTTTCCTCATTCAGGCAAGAGGCCAAAAAGATGGAACCGGTAAAGGCTACTGCAAAAACTAGGATGTAATGTCTCAATTTCATTGGTTCGGATTTTTATGAACAGGTGTCGAAAATACTAGATTCAGACGCTACCTGCTCAGTTAGGGTTGCAAGTGATTAAAAATAGGATGTGGATGGCGCTTTTCAAGGTTTATGCTTATCTACGCTGCGCAATGCAAAAAAACTGGATAGCCAAAGCCGCGCCTTCAGCAACCATTACATCTGAACTTGCTCAAAGTTTGGGTGTTCCGCACAGCATAGCTTTCCTCTTGGCGCAGCGCTCTATAGCATCATTTGACAGTGCCAAAGATTTTTTCCGTCCGCAACTGGACATGCTCCTCGATCCCTTTTTGATGAAGGATATGGATAAGGCAGTAGAGAGGTTGACGCAAGCGGTGCATGCAGGCGAGAAAATTCTTGTCTTTGGAGATTACGATGTGGATGGCACCACAGCCGTGACGGTGGTCTATTCATTTCTGAAAAAAATGGGTGTTGCGTGTGACTACTACATTCCAGATCGGTACACCGAAGGCTATGGCTTCTCATTCCAAGGTGTCGAGTTTGCACACGAAAAGGGTATCACACTCATCATCACCTTGGATTGTGGGATAAAGGATGCTGATAAGGTGAAACATGCAAAGACGTTGGGCATTGATGTCATCATTTGCGACCACCACAATCCGGGCGAATTACCAGAAGCTTACGCCATTCTGGACACAAAGCGCGATGATTGTTCTTATCCATATAAAGGCCTTAGCGGTTGTGGTGTGGGTTTCAAATTGCTACAGGGATTTTGCCAGCAGCAGGGCATTTCGGAAGATGCACTTTGGCCTTATCTAGACTTAGTAACCATCGCTATCGGGGCGGACATAGTGCCTCTAACGGGCGAAAACCGGGTGCTCGCTTATTATGGAATGGAGCTTTTGCAACAGTCCAAACGGCCAGGTATTCAGGCCATGTTGGAGCAATCTGGCTTTAAGAAAAAGGCCCTCAGTATTACAGATGTGGTATTCATTTTGGCGCCTCGCATTAACGCGGCAGGCCGCATATTCAGTGGTAAGCAGGCGGTTGAGTTATTGCTTGCCGAAACACTGGAGGATGCACTGAAGCTAAGCCCAGCACTAGAGGCCAATAACAAAACCCGCAGAGAACTGGACAGAGGAATAACCATAGAAGCCACTCAAAGTGTTGATGCCGATGCGTTTTACCAAACCTCCTACACTACCGTGGTGAGTGATAGCAAGTGGCACAAAGGAGTAGTAGGCATTGTGGCCTCGCGCTTGGTAGAGGCTTACTACAAACCAGCAGTTGTGCTGGTGGAGGGCGATGAAAAAATGTCGGGCAGTGCGCGCAGCATTCCGGGTATCGATTTGTTTGAAGCATTGGACGAGTGTGCTGACCTGCTCGAGCAGTTTGGTGGCCACGCCATGGCAGCTGGGCTGAGTCTAAAGCGAGAAAATTTCGCGGCTTTCCGCCAACGGTTTGACAATGCCGTGGCGCGCATGCTTCGCAACGTACGACCAATGCCTTATGTGGAGTACGACACAGAAATAGACGGTGATGAAATTGCACCGAAGTTTTTCAGGATTCTGCAACAGTTCGCACCTTTTGGACCGGAGAATATGAAGCCGGTATTCCTTATGCGCAACATGGTGAATGCGGGTAATACTCGAACGGTAGGTGAGACAGGCGCTCACCTGAAGCTGCATTTAAAAAAGAACACCACAGAGAAGACGATGGCTTTGGACGGAATAGGTTTCGACCTCGGCAATTGGGCCCCAGCGCTTTGTGCGGAGCAAGCTGAGGTGGACATTCTTTTTGTGCTCGAAGAAAATGAATTCAAAGGACGCGTTTCCATTCAGTTGAATGTGAAAGATATTCGACTTTCAAAAGAATATGGGGGAGTGGTGCAATCTGATTCTGCAGTGTGAGGGACGGCAATGCATCTTTGTCCCCTAACAATAAAAAATGTCAGAACAACAGCGAACAGAACTTGCAGACATGGGTGAATTTGGGTTGATAAAACACCTCACAGATTCCATTCTACTAAAGAAAAAAACAACCGTAAAGGGCGTAGGTGATGACGCTGCGCTGCTTGAAGCACCTGCGGGCCAGCACATAGTGGTAACGACTGATATGCTAGTGGAAGGCATCCACTTCGACCTGGCCTATGTACCGCTGAAACACCTAGGTTATAAGGCCGTGGTGGCCAACCTGAGTGATGTGTGCGCTATGAATACCAATCCCGAACAGATTACTGTGAGCATAGCCGTTAGCAATCGTTTTTCGCTAGAGGCGTTGGAGGAATTGTACGGAGGCATTCTGAAAGCATGCGAATTGTATGAAGTGGATTTAGTGGGTGGCGACACCACCAGTTCACGCAGCGGATTGGTTATTTCTATTACCGCCATTGGGTATGCAGATCCGCTTCGAATAGCTACTCGCAGCGGTGCAAGAGAAAGTGATTTGCTGGTAGTAACGGGCGACTTGGGTGCTGCTTTTGTTGGTCTTCAGATACTGGAGCGAGAGAAAAAAGTATTTGCAGAAACGCAAGTGGCACAGCCCGACCTGAGTGGGTTTGACTATCTGCTGGAGCGCCAGCTAAAGCCAGAAGCACGACAAGACATGGTGAAGCTGCTGGAACAACTGGATGTTATTCCTACCTCTATGATTGACATCAGCGATGGGCTTGCTTCGGAGATTATGCACATAGCAGAACAAAGTTTCGTAGGTGCAGACATCTACGAAGAAAAAATTCCGATAGACCCGCAAACATCTCAGACTGCGCGCGACTTCAATTTGGATCCTACTACCTGCGCACTGAATGGTGGAGAGGATTATGAATTGCTGTTCACTATAAAGCAAAAGGACTACGATAAAATAAAAGGCAATCCGAACCTTACGGTGATAGGCCACATCACTGACTCATTGACGGGCTGCCGACTGATAACCCGAAGCGGGGAACTGATAACACTGAAGGCGCAGGGTTGGGATGGGATGAGGTAGACCATAGGGGAATCGAACCCGTGCATACCACACTAATGGAAGACTGCCTTCGGCTGCTTAACAATTTAAGCCCATTTATATCCCAATTTAAGATGTAGAATAACGGGACATCAATTGAGATGCATTTCTGAGAGAATGGTTAGGTACCGGGGACGGGAACGCACCTATTCAAAACAAAAACAAGAAATCCTATGGAGCAGGCTTGTGGCCCTTTTCATGGGGGCATTCTATAGAAGAAGGGGAGGAAGGAGAGTAGCAGAATAAGTTATGCGCTTCTACTCTGGTTTATAGAGATAAAGCATCAGATCTTTCACCTTCTCAAATTCTTTGTCGGCTGTGAAAAGAGGAAGCTGAAGATGAATGGCGGTTGCGGCAATGATGGCATCCGGCAACTTCAGGCCATAAGCCTTTCTTATTTGAATAGTGTGCTGCCGAATAGGTTTTTCAAGATCTACAATAAAGCAACTCTTCAGAGCTTCATTCAATTCAATCTCTGCTTTTTCATCCATGAATTTGAAAGAGAAAAGTTCAAGTTCTGTTACCACGCTCACAAATACACTTGACTGGTTGAACACCTTTGCCAAATCCTCTCTGCCTGATTGCAGGTAGAGAAAAATATTGGTGTCAAAAACGAATTCACTCCCACTCATCTCTCAATCTTCTTTGAGCAACAATAGGATCATCTGACAACTGAATAGTGCCACACAACCTGGTGAAGTCATACTTCAAACCCATACGCATTTCGCGCGCATGGCGGTGTATTTCTTCAGGAGACATACCGGGTGTTATTATCAATGTCATGTGTTATTTGAATTTCAGAACAAATTTAAGAGAAACCCTTCCTCCGCGTTTGAATACTTAAGTCTGCATTTAACCTCACGGAGGCAACGGCCCTGTATACTGCGTGCAAGGTGTCGCATCCCACGAGCAGGGTTGGTGCACGTTCAGTTGACGCGCTTGCGTAGAACCTATTACAGGACTGAAAACAAATTCAGGTGCACTCAGCCATTTGTCCAGGCAGGCTTTGTCCACGGGTGTGTTGTTTGCGTTGCCATTTTTCAATTGATTGTAGATGGAGTCGTAAGTCGTTCTGTCCACCTTGTTGGCAAACACGAGGCAGTATGTACCCTCAGGAAGCATAAGGCTGATGTATCCATCCTCTGGAACAGTGCCGGAAGTAACTAAAGGATCCGTCACCACATTCGTCTTGCCTTTACGGATGAAATATTCAACACCGGCCAGCGGCTTTGGTGTGGCCAGCTCATCCAACATATGCTGCGGAGGTGCAGCACCGCCACAATAGCTGCTGGTTTGGGTAAGCACTAAGTCAACATTGTATCGTGTTTCTTCTGTTACCACCTCTTCTACTTCCTGTGGCTCTTGCACCACTTTTTTTGGCGGGCAAGAAGAAAGTAAACAACACAGCGAGAATGCGCTAACAATCATCAGCACTGTGTTATAAAAAGAAAGTAACTGTTTTTTCATCCTGCCCAATTTTCTCTGTCGAGGCTTCTGTATTGTATGGCCTCTGCCAGGTGTTCGGTGCGAATGTCGGCACTTTCATCAAGGTCGGCTATGGTGCGGGCTACTTTTAATATGCGGTCGTAGGCGCGGGCGCTCAGCTTCAGCCTGTCCATTGCGCTGCGCAGCATTTTACTTCCTGCTTCGTCTATGGCGCACAACTCCTTTAGCAGCTTGCTATCCATTTGTGCATTGCAAAAAATATCAGTGCGTTTCTCGTAACGTTTCTCTTGCATTTCGCGCGCCTTTATGACCCGCGTTCTGATGCTTGCGCTGCCCTCACCCACATTCTTGTCACTCAATTCATCGAAGCTTACAGGCGTCACTTCTATGTGGATGTCTATACGATCCAGCAGCGGTCCGCTCACTTTGTTCAGGTATTTCTGCACGATGCCAGGTGCGCAAACACAGGCTTTCTCGGGGTGGTTGTAAAAGCCACAGGGGCATGGATTCATGCTGGCTACTAACATAAAACTCGCTGGGTATTCTACCGAAAATTTGCTGCGCGAAATAGTGATGGTTCTGTCCTCGAGTGGTTGACGCATCACCTCAAGCACGGTGCGTTTAAATTCTGGAAGTTCATCCAGGAACAATACCCCGTGGTGTGCCAACGAAATTTCACCGGGTTGCGGAAAGCTACCGCCACCTACTAATGCCACATCGCTGATGGTGTGATGAGGCGAGCGGAATGGGCGCACGCTTATCAGTGCATCCTCCTTTTTCAGCCGGCCTGCCACACTGTGAATTTTTGTGGTCTCCAACGCTTCTTGCAAATTCAATGGAGGAAGAATGGTGGGCAAACGTTTTGCAAGCATCGTTTTTCCGGCACCGGGCGGGCCTATCAGGATAACGTTGTGCCCGCCTGCTGCTGCTATTTCAAAAGCGCGCTTTATATTCTCTTGTCCTTTAACGTCAGAAAAATCAACCGCATAACTGTCCAGTCTATTGTAGAATTCATCACGCGTATTCACAATGGTTTTCTCTGGCATGGCATCGCCATTGAAGAAATCGACCACTTGCTTGATATGCTCCACTCCATACACATCCAGGTCACTTACAATGGCAGCCTCGCGCGCATTTTGCAAGGGCACAAACATTCCTTTGAAGCCTTCTTTCTTTGCTTGTATGGCTATGGGCAACACGCCTTTGATAGGCCGCACTCCACCATCGAGGCTTAGTTCTCCCATGATGATGAATTGATTTAAACCTTCTGCCTGCATCTGATCAGTTGCTGCAAGGATGCCTATTGCGAGCGGCAAATCGTAGGCGGTCCCTTCTTTGCGAATATCAGCAGGTGCCATATTCACGGTGATGTTGCGCACAGGCAATGTGTAACCACTATTGGTAAGCCCCGCTTTGATACGCTGCTGCGCCTCCTTCACTGCTGCATCGGGCAGGCCCACCATGGCCATCTGTGCACCTTTGTCCACATTGACCTCTATGGTGATGGTGGCAGCATTCACCCCAAACACAGCAGAACCAAAGGTTTTTACAAGCATAGAAATTTTTTCGGTTAAAGTTTCATTGAGGTTGATCAGGCATTTTTTTCTATGTAATCAATCAATGAATGAATCACTTTGATATGTACTTCTTGAATGCGGTCGGCATAGTTCATCCATGGCACACGCACTTCCACATCACACAGCGCAGCGAGTTGGCCTCCGTCTTTTCCGGTCAGGCAAATGACCTTCATGCCTTTTGCTTTTGCTGCTTTTGCTGCTTCCATAATGTTCTTGCTGTTGCCACTGGTAGAAATGCCAAGAAGCACATCGCCACTCTTTCCCACTCCTTCCACAAAACGTGAGAAGATAAAATCGAAACCATAGTCGTTGCCTACACAGCTGATGTGCGAAGAATCACTTATGCTGATAGCCGCAATGCTTTTTCTGTTATCTCGGTAACGGCCTGTAAGTTCTTCGGCAAAGTGCATGGCATCGCACATGCTGCCACCGTTGCCGCATGAAATTATTTTCCCTTCCGCACGAAGGCTTTCGCACATCATCGCACCTGCTTTTTCTATTTGTGAGAAGAAAACTTCATCACTTAACAAGGCAGTAAGCAATGAATGGGCTTCTTCGAAGTGGGTTTTTATAGCGGACATTTCTGTTCTTTTGCTGATGGTTCAAATATGTGATCAAGCATCACATATCAGCCCTCATAATTCGTTGAATAAAATTGATGACTTGCTGCGGACATTCAAGATGCCCCATGTGGCCGGTGCTTTGCGCTATTTCAGCCACCGCACCCTGCAGCTGTTGTAATTCCTCTTTCATTTCGCTCAGCGGAATGCGGGCATCCTCTTCACCCAGGAAGTAGTAGAGCGGAAATGAACGCTGCTGTAACAAATCTATATTGTCAGGGCGGTTGCGCATAGCCATTAATGAGCTGGTGATGGCTTTTAGTTCCATTGCATTGGCGTCTGCAATATTCCTTTCAATGGAGTCGCGCAGTTGGTTCTTTTTACTTTCAGCAAAAAGGCTGGCTATCATGGTTCGGCTATAAAGCGATTGATTGTGCTGCACGGCTTCCACGGCACGTTGTCGTGCCAATTTTTTTTCCTCATCATCGGCTCGCGCAGTGGAGTGCAAAAGGCAAAGTGCGCTCACTTCTTTTCCGAGCAGTTTACACACTTCAAGGGCAACGTAACCACCCATGCTGTGACCAATGACGATGACTTTCTCATCCTCATTTCTTTCTATCTGAAGCAAGATGTCTTTGGCAAAATCAAGTATGGAAGGCTGGCCAATAAGCTGGGGTCGGGTGCCGTGTCCAGCCAGTTCGGGCGTATGAATACCCAATGATTTTTTGGAAAGTTTACTCGTGATGTGTTTCCACATCGAAGCATTTTCCAAGAACCCATGAATGAAGATAACGTGCCTCTTTGACATAAGGCAAGTATAAACTAAACAGATTCAGCAACTACTTCTTCCACTATATCGGGCATTTTGGCCTTTAGTAAATTTTCTATTCCACCTTTCAGTGTGGCACTGGAAGAAGGACATCCGCTGCACGATCCTTTTAGCTGCACATACACTTTTTTATCTTTGTACGCCATGAAGTCGATGGCTCCACCATCGGACTCTACCGCAGGTCTCACGAACTCATGCAACAGGAAACGAATCTCGTCATCATACTCTGTGGGAGAAAAGGTGGAATAATCCACTGAAGATGGATTGGCAGCTGCATAAACCGGATCGTTGCTCAAAGCGGCTTCTTGAGTGCGGTTCACGAGGTCGGCAGTTATTGCAGTTACAGCAAGTTCATTGTCTATCAGCCACTCGCGAATGTATTCACGCAGCTGCATCACTATCATCTCCCAGCCCAGCGACTCATCCTTCAGCACAGTCACGTAGTTGCCACTGATGAACACACTGGTTACAAAAGGAAAGTTGAAAATCTCCTCCGCTAGCGGTGATGAATTTTTGGCTTCAGCTTTTGTTCTGTATTCCACCTGCATGCCCCCAGCTATAAGGGTGCGGTCAGCTACAAACTTCATGGCAGCTGGGTTGGGTGTTATCTCTGCATACAGAGTGGTCGCTATTTTCTTTTTTTCAGACATGGTGCTTTATACTTGGGACGAAATTATGAAACCATTTAAGCAAGTGTCTTGTTTCATCTGTTGTTTTGATTCGTGTTAGTTCTGCAGACACTAGCTTCACACGCTCTAGCAGAGTCAGCAATAGACTAAAACAGAAGATATTCTTTTCAATAAAGCTCTAAAATGCATCGCCTAAAACAAAATCAAAAAAAACTCAATGCCATGAGGCCAACATATGCGACCGTCTTAATACTACTGTTTTCCGCATTCCTAACTGCATGCTGCACAAAAAAGGATTGCCGCACCATTGAAGATCTTTCTGAAATACAATTTGTAAACTTTCAGGCAAGCGAGTTGGACAGTATGGTGATAGAAACGTATGACGCGGTCTTGTCCATCAGATTCGACAGCACGTTTCGCAGCGCCACCGTTGTGGGTTCATACATGGCTATTTCATTCGCCAATGAATTTGACAGGGAGAAATCCTACCGCATCATCAACCTGAGCAGCGGCCAGGTGGATACCCTTTCTCAGTTCCTTACCAAGCGCGAAAAATGCAATACGTGCTTTCCCTCCAAAGCAAAAGGCAACGTAACTGTGCTGGACAGCTATGTCGTGAACAGCGATACTTTTTACGGTGAGCTGTTGAGCGTTGCAAAAAGGGATTGATTAGCTGACAATAAGTTTTTCTAGCCTTCCCTGCAATCCTCCAGTGTGGATAGCCAGCACACGATGCCCCGAAGTGATGGTTCCTTTGTTCATCATATCGGTTAATCCATACATCATTTTACCGGTATAAACTTGTTCAAGAGGAATGTCGTTTTGCTCCTCGAAGTTTTTGATGAATGAGATCAACTCTTCATCCCACTTGGCATAACCGCCAAAATCATAATCTGTGACGATGTCAAATTTGTCCGCGTATTCTTTGGCAAGTTCCGCACTCATCAAGAAATAATGAATGTGCTTGAGTACCTCTTCCTTGAGCCAACTGCCATTTTTCAGGGCAGAAAAACCAAGCGCTCGCTGATGTGGTTTTAGTGAAAGAACGATACCCGCGAGTGTTGCCCCCGTGCCGCATGCACATGCAATGATGTCGAAATTATTTTTGTCCTCTTCTGTCAGTATCTCAAGACAACCGTTTACCCCAAGAAAATTGGAACCTCCTTCGGGCACTATATGAAATGAACCAAACCGATCGTGCAGCCAGCCTTTAAAGTCATCTGTTTCCTTCTCTGCATAGTCACTGCGGGTAATAAACTCCAATTGCATTCCGCACTCCTTGGCGAACTTTAAAGTGGTTGAAAATGATTCTTCTTTTTCCAGTTCTTCCCCTCTTATGATGCCGATGGTTTTGATTCCAAATAGCTTTCCTGCTGCCGCAGTTGCATGAATGTGATTGCTATGAGCTCCACCAAAAGTGAGGAGCGTTTTGTGGTCACTCTGCAATACTTTTTCGATGTTGTATTTCAATTTGAAATACTTGTTCCCATTGATCAGCGGATGCAATAGGTCCAATCGCTTCATGCTAAAGTCTTGGCTTTTTACGCTGAGCAACTGTGTTGGAATCTCTTTTATTTGCAGCAATGGTTTCAACCTCGTTTACAATAAATCTGCGGCTAAAATATCTTACTGGCTTGTGCATACTTACGATGTGTACTTCGTGTGCCACCATCATCAATACTCCAAGACAAGATGTGAAGATACTTTCCGAGATAGAAAACACACAACTGCATATGGCTAAGGATACTATTGATGTTGGCACTGGATATACTTGGAGATTGAAGCGTGGAAACCAGAATCAGGTCTTGCGTTTTGACACTGGTGGTATTGGGGTGAGTTACGTGCTGCCCTATAAAATAAGCGGGGTTGTTTGGCTCAACTTGTTCACGCCCATTTCATACATAGGATTGATACCAGACTTTGCTACCGGTAGTGCTTACAAATACGACTCGCCCGTTATTCTTACCAAAGACGGCCTTTGCTCTAGGCTGTATCAGAACGTTAGCACTCGCACACCATGGCCCAATGTGTTGGGCAGAACGAAATTCATTTTCGAGTATTCCCCTTTCAATATGCAGGTGTTATCCTTGGATAATTCGCATCAGCCAGGCAGCGTAAACTTTACCGCAGGGCTTGAAGTATTCCTTGGCCCTCGCCTCGGTATACAGGCCAAAGTTGGAACCATGATGGACAACTATAACATTTGCACCAATGGCTGCTATACGGCCGAAACAGAGCGCGCAAGTGTTTCAATGCTTTTGCAAATAAAAAAACTGCAGTTAACTGTGGACGCATTTGCCAATCGATCTACCTACGCGTACTTCACCAACGATTTATTTGACGGGGAATTTCGCGAACGTCAGAGTATGCGTGCTGTTTACAATTATGCGATTGGGTCAAGTCTATTTGTAGAAGTGAGTCCCAATTACTCTTTTGGCTGGCAGCTCGCCATTCCTGTTTTTAGTGAAAATTTTCACCGCCCTGAAATTTTTAAAGGATACTACTCACTGCTGAGTTTGCAATGGCGAATACCACTGAATATGCCATGGTATAAAAAGATGCATGTGATAAATGGTCATTGATTTAGACCCACTTCGAACAATATTATGAGCTATCGGTTTGTAGGAGCAGCGAAAGATTGAATGGATCAGGATAAAGATTATTACTACACCGAGGAAGGTTATATCGTTTTCACGGAAGCGTACCATCTGAAGCGCGGTCACTGCTGCCAAAGCGGTTGTCGCCATTGTCCGTATGGATTTGATATTAAGACTGGTCTCATGACTGATGAAAAAAAATAAAAGTAGAATCCAAACCGCTGTCAGGTTTCGTAGATGCTGTCGTCCAATCAAACATGATGAAATACAATATAATTTCGGCATCGCTATTCGCGCTATTGCTTATTGCAGCTTGCAGCAATCAAATCAATCCTACTAACGCATCCGCTATTTTACCCCCTATGAGTCTTGACACCAACCATCACGAGCACTATTCTAAAACCGACACTTCAAAACTGAATGTGTCCAACGAGGAGTGGAAAACGTTGTTAAGCGAAGACCTCTACGCAGTAGCTAGAGAAAAGGCGACAGAGCGCGCCTTCACAGGTCAATACTGGAATTATGAGGGTTTGGGTAATTACTCTTGCGCTGTTTGTGGCAATGCATTGTTCAAATCAGATGCAAAGTTTTCGAGCAGTTGCGGATGGCCCAGCTTTTTCGAAACCCTACGGCCCAACTCTTGCATCTATGAGGATGACAATGCTTATGGAATGCATCGCACGGAAGTGCTGTGTGGCAGATGCGAATCTCACTTGGGTCACATTTTCGATGACGGCCCACCGCCCACTTACAAGCGCTACTGTATGAATTCAATATCGCTCGATTTCACTCCAGACGATACCACGAAAAAACAATAGCGGTTCTGCGCATATTCGCAGCTGTGAAAAACGCAGCATTCATCTTACTCAGTTTGTGCTGTAAGTCCATGCATTCGCAGCAGGCGGACAGTAGTTCGATTAAAACACTGAAGCAAGTTCAGTTAAGTGGCTACATGGAGTTTTATGCAGCCTATGATGATGATGACAATAACAAGCACCAACGTCCGGGTTTTCTTTATCACAACACACGCACCGGAGAATTGGCTCTGAACATAGGTTTCCTGAAAGCCTCGTGGGACAATGGTAGTCTACGTGGCAACATGGCATTGATGACAGGCACGTATGCAGAAAGAAATCTCGCCACAGAGTCAGAAATGTTTCAGCATGTGTATGAAGCTAACATAGGCATAAAGATTTCAAAGAAGAAAAATTGGTGGTTAGATATTGGAATTCTCAATTCGCACATCGGTCTGGAAACAGCAATAGGCAAAGACAATCCAACCCTCACCAGAAGTCTGATTGCAGAAAACTCTCCTTACTATGAAACAGGAGCGCGCGCTTCCTATACATCTACTGATAAGAAGTTTTACTTCGCTGTATTGGTACTGAATGGATGGCAGCGAATCTATAAGTTAGATGGCGACTACTTACCGGCCTTGGGTATTCAAGTTACTTGGAAACCCTCTGATAAACTCACTCTGAATTACAGCAACTATTTAGGTGATGAAAGCAATGAAGAGGATTTCGGACCACGTTTCTTCAACGATTTCTATTTCATCTATTCTCCATCAAAAAAATTCTCACTTCAAGGTGCTTTCGACTTCGGTATGCAGCCCGACTTTAACGATGAGGATTGGCCCATACGCTATTGGAATGGGTGGTTTGCCATTGCCAAATTCAGCTTCAACAAAAAACTCAGTATAGCAGCTCGCGCAGAGTATTACGGTGACCCTGATGAAGTAATTGTAGTCAATGTCCACGATGAGGGCTTTGTGTCATGGGGTTATTCGTTGAATCTTGACTATCAGTTTCATCCGCACGCATTGTTTCGCTTAGAAGGCCGCAGTTTCGATGCCGAGCACAATACTTTCGAGAATCGTGATGGTGAGCTGAAAAGTGCATACAATGGTGTGACCATTTGTTTGGCAGTGTCTTTATAGTTTTCTCCATCTTTTCTTCTTCTAACTTGCACACATGAAGATAGCAACTAACTCAATAACCCAAGTCGAGTTTCAATCCGATATCCAGCGAGGCATCCCTGCTGAGTTGCCCGAAATGCCAGTATATGATGGAAACATCAGCCATGCACCAAAACGCAAAGACATTCTTTCGCCCGATGAAAAGAAACTAGCACTGCGAAATGCATTGAGGTATTTCTCACCCAAACATCATGAAGTTCTTGCCAAAGAATTTCTTAATGAACTCATTACATATGGTCGCATCTATATGTATCGCTTTCGTCCACAGTATGAAATGTTTGCGCGAAGCATTGAATGGTATCCAGCCAAGTGTCAGCAGGCTGCGGCCATTATGCTGATGATTCAAAACAACCTTGACCCTCGTGTGGCGCAGCATCCACACGAGCTCATTACGTATGGCGGCAATGGTGCAGTATTTCAGAACTGGGCGCAATACCTCCTCGCCATGCAATACTTGAGTGAGATGACAGAGGAGCAAACACTCACTATGTACAGCGGACATCCCATGGGATTGTTTCCATCACACAAGGATGCACCACGCGTGGTAGTGACGAATGGAATGATGATCCCCAACTACAGCAAACCCGATGATTGGGAGAAATTCAATGCGCTTGGTGTAACACAATATGGCCAAATGACTGCTGGCTCATACATGTATATAGGGCCTCAAGGAATCGTGCATGGAACGACTATCACTGTTATGAATGCAGTGAGGCGCCTCACCCCAACCCTCTCTCCCGAAGGAACCACTATGTGGCGAGAGGGAGGAAATGCACCTTCTAAAAAAATTCCGCTATTTGTTACCTCGGGTCTTGGTGGCATGAGCGGTGCGCAGCCTAAGGCTGGAAACATTGCAGGCGTTATTTCCATTACTGCAGAAATAAATCCAAAAGCGGCATACAAACGCCACCAGCAAGGTTGGGTAGATGAAATAACAGATGATTTGAATGCGCTCTGCGAAAAAGTGAAACAGGCGAAAGCAAATAATGAAGTGAAGTCGTTTGCCTACATCGGCAACATCGTTGACCTCTGGGAAAAGTTGGAAACCGAAAACATTTTAGTTGACCTTGGGAGCGACCAAACATCGCTACACAATCCATGGGCCGGTGGCTACTATCCGGTTGGTTTGAGCTATGAAGAAAGCAATGACATGATGGCAAACCATCCAGAATTGTTCAAAGAAAAAGTGAAAGACACTTTGAGAAAACACGCTGACGTTGTGAACAAACATGCAGCAAAAGGAATGTACTTTTTTGATTATGGAAATGCTTTTTTATTGGAGGCGAGTAGGGCTGGTGGAGATGTAAACCTCACCCCCAACCCCTCTCCTATGGGAGAGGGGAGCGGAGCACCTCTCGAAGAGAGAAGCACTGTAGGAAATTGGGCCGATGCTTCAATTAAAGATTGGTTTGAGAAAAAGGATTTGGCAAGAGAAATGAGAAAAAATCCTACTAAAGCCGAAGAAATCCTTTGGCATCAATTGCGCAATAAAAACTTAGGTGGCCATAAGTTCAGAAGACAACATGTTATAGGACCCTTTATCGCTGATTTTGCATGCCTAATGAAAAGAGTAATTGTAGAAGCCGATGGAGAAATGCACAAAAATGCAGAGCAAAAAGAACATGATGCGAATCGCGATCTGTATTTGACCCAAGTGAAAGGGTTCAAGGTCGTGCGTTTCGAAAACAAAGAGATAGAGTCCAACCTCACAGAGGTATTGCAGCAGATACAAAATACTTGCGATCAAAGAGAAAATGAAAACGAGAAGTTTGTTGATGCTTACCGAAACTCTGGCAGTACAAACGATATTGAGAAAAAATTAGAAAAGAATACGGGCACACCCCTCTCCCACAGGAGAGGGGACGGGGGTGAGGTATATGAATTCCGCTACCCATCCTATGTCCAGGACATTCTTGGCCCCATGTGTTTCGACTATGGCTTCGGCCCTTTCCGCTGGGTATGTTGCAGTGGCAAGGAAGAAGATTTACAAAAGACTGACCGCATTGCACAAAATGTTTTGGAAGAATTGATGAAAGAAAGCCCACCTGAAATTCAACAGCAGATGGCCGACAACATTCAATGGATAAAAGAAGCGGGCAACAACAAAATGGTAGTGGGTTCACAAGCCCGCATCCTTTATGCCGATGCTTTGGGAAGAATGAGTATTGCAAAAGCCTTCAACGATGCCATTGCAAAAAATGAAATTGGAGTTGTGGTTCTTGGACGCGACCACCATGATGTAAGTGGCACAGATTCTCCCTATCGCGAAACCTCGAATATTTATGATGGCTCGCGCTTTACTGCTGACATGGCCGTGCAAAATTTCGTTGGTGATTCCTTTCGTGGAGCCACGTGGGTAAGCCTGCACAATGGTGGTGGAGTAGGTTGGGGCGAAGTCATCAACGGTGGATTCGGTATGCTGCTAGACGGAAGTGCCGATAGTGAACGCAGATTAAAAAGTATGTTGCACTGGGACGTGAACAACGGCATTGCACGCAGGGCTTGGGCCAGAAATGGTGAAGCTGTTTTCGCCATAAAGCGCGCAATGGAAATGGAACCTAAGTTGAAAGTGACAGTGGCGCAAAGTGTGGATGACAATCTTCTGAATTCTATTTGAGCAACACGATCTTACCTTCACCCCATGACCATTAAACTTTATCAGATAGATGCCTTCACCAACAAAGTGTTTGGAGGCAACCCTGCAGCAGTATGCCCATTGAACGAATGGATTTCAGAAGAAATGATGCAGAAGATTGCCGAAGAAAACAACTTAGCCGAAACTGCCTTTTATGTAAAGAGTGGTGACAAGTATGAAATACGTTGGTTCACACCCATGTCGGAAGTAGTGCTGGCAGGCCACCCAACATTGGCCTCGGCATTTGTACTGATGAATTTTGAAGGGCACATCAGCAACGAAATTCACTTCACATCGAAGAGTGGTGAGCTGATTGTAAAGCGCGAAGGTGATTTCTACACACTGAATTTCCCAAGTGATGAACTGAAAGAACAATTGGTAACAGAACACCTCACACATGGGTTCAACATCAAGCCACAAAAAATTCTGCGTGGCAAAACGGATTTGATGTTTGTGTATCAAAACGAAAGAGAGGTTGCGGACTTGAAACCCGACTTCCGTGAAGTGGCGCGCATTGATGCACGCGGAGTTATCTGCACAGCACCGGGGAAAGAAAGTGATTTCGTTTCTCGCTTCTTCGCTCCACAACTTGGTATTGATGAAGATCCTGTTACAGGCTCTGCACATACATCGCTCATTCCTTATTGGGCCAAAGAGTTGGACAAAAGAGAACTCACCGCCATTCAGATTTCACCACGCAGAGGTTATCTCAAATGCAAAGACATTGGTGACCGTGTGGAGTTTGGCGGACAGGCCGTGGCGTTTATGAAAGGGGTGATTGAAGTTTAAGAAATAAAAAAACCTTCCGTGTTTTTGAAAACACGGAAGGTTTGAATTGGACTAGTTACCTAAAGCGAATGATTCAATTCTTCTTACTCAGCACAAGCAATTCATTCACCACCACTTCGGTCATGTACTTTTTTTCACCGTCTTTTTCCCAAGAACGTGTGGCGAGTTTTCCTTCGATGGCTACTTCAGTTCCTTTCTGCAAAAGTTGTTCTGCAAGCTCTGCTGTTTTACCCCAGGCCACCACATTGTGCCATTCGGTATTGGTTTGTTTCTCCCCTTTTTTGTCGGTGTAGTGTTCGTTCGTGGCGAGTGAGAAACGCGCCATCTTGTTTCCGTTGTCAAGGCTTTTCACTTCAGGAGCTGCTCCCATGTGTCCGATTAAACGAACGCTGTTTTTTAAATTGTTCATGATACTTGTTTTTAAATGTTTGAAATTTTTATTGAATGATTTTTTGTCGTTTTGTTTTGACACCGCAAACATTTCTCAATCACCCAAACCCGATGCGGACTTTATCCGATTGCTTCCATGAGTTTTCGTTTGCAGCCGTTTGCAATCGGGAATGATTTACATACCTTCGCTAATCACATCAAGCCTTTCAAATCATGACGCTCTCCTTTTTAAGTTCTCTATTTGGCAAGAAGAAATTTGGGCCGCCACCACAATTATTGGCTGCGCAACTGCGCAAACCAAGCGGAATACTGGGTAAAAAAGTGGCTAAGAAGATGAATGCTGGTAACCTCTTTTTGTACGATTTGGTTTTGAAAAATAATGAGTGGCAGGATGGATTTCAGGTATTGGAAATCGGATTCGGAAATGGCAAATTCTTTCCTGAGCTTTTTACAAAAGCAAGAAATGTTCATGTCTCAGGTCTCGATTTTTCTTCGGAAATGGTAGCCGCTGCAAGGAAAGAAAATCGCGATTGGATAATTGCCGGACGATTGCATATTCAAGAAGGCGAAAGCAATCGAATGCCATTTGCAGATGCCAGTTTTGATTTTGTGTTTTGTATCAACGTGATTTATTTCTGGGAAAGCCCTGAAGAGCATTTGGCAGAAATAAAACGTGTGCTCAAACCTGATGGAATATTTTGCACGGGTATGCGGCCAAAATCAAGCATGGAAAAATTGCCCTTCACGCAATTTGGTTTTCATATGTACACCGAAGATGAGTGGCAAGCGATTTTGATAAAGAATGGCTTTTCAATTTCGAAATCCATTCGAGCAGATGAACCACCGTTTGAGCTTTATGACCAACAATTGAATATAGAATCCCTGTGTATCAACGCCACTAAATCCTGAAACAAAAATGGCTATCGAAGTAAAAACATGCCTCGAATGTGAGGAGCCAATCAAAGGTCGTGCGGATAAAAAATTCTGCGATGACCAGTGCCGCTCTGCTTACAACAACAAAGCGAACAGCGACAGCTCCGCTGAAATGCGGAACGTGAATAATATTCTTCGCAAAAACAGAAGGGTGATGTTTGAGCTAAGCAATGAAGAAGGCAAGACGCGAATCACAAAAACCAAACTCCACGAAGCAGGTTTCAACTTCAAATACCATACACACACTTATACCACCAAGGCAGGAACGCTGTACAAACTTTGCTATGACTATGGCTACCTCGCAATAGAGAATGACTACTACATGGTAGTAAAGTGGGGCAAGGAGTGATCAGAATGGGAAAAGAGATAGTGAACGAACCATTGCAGGAAATCATTGTTTTCATCTCTAAAATATTTCATATGAAACTCCTTTTCACATTGCTCATTGCCTTAGCACTCCTTGCTAGTGGCTGCAAAATGTTCACCACACTGCGCAGCACCACTTATATAGAGCCGGGTAAATCATTTGTACTTGGTGAAGGTCAACACGGCACATACAATGCTGAGATAAAGAACGAAGGCAGTATCCCTGTAACCATTCTTTCTTCGCTTGATGGCGGTGCAAATACGCTGGTTTGCATCCTTGAACCGAGAGCCGCGAAAAGTGTAAAAGTGGCGGGCAATGAAAGGGTAAGTTTCAGAAATGAAGGGGATCAACAAGCAGTAATCAAGATTCAATTAAAAGGTGATGCCAACTTGAGCATGTCGTTTAAAGAAGAAAAGCAACGATGAGTCTTATCCGTTCCACCAATGCCTTTCCTTCCAATTGCGCTGCTCAGTTTCATTCAGAAAAGTCCACGCAATGAAACGGCTGTGCTTTTGACCTTGTCCCATTTTTACGGAACGCACTTCGAGGGCTTTCATTTTTTTCAAAGCACTCAGCACGGGCTTCAAAGTGACTTCTTTCGAGATAAAGGAGGTATACCAAAAGGCATTCTGAGGCAATTGAGCACTTTGAGAAATCATTCGCTTTACAAATATTTCCTCACCACCGGGATAAATCAATTCAGCATTCTGCCCACCAAAATTGAGTGTTGGTTTTCCTTCTGATTTTCCTTTCAGGTTCGTCCATTTTCTTTCGGTGGCCGCGCTGGCTTCTTCTGCCGATGCATGGAAGGGTGGATTGCACATCACCAAATCAAACTCGTCTTCCTTTTCCACTATTCCCTTTAGCACATTGGATGATGCCTTTTGGTGGCGCAGTATCACTGCGTCTTCCAATACTTTGTTTTCATCTATTATTTTTTGTGCCGACTTCAGCGCAATAGTATCTGTGTCTGCGCCTACAAAACTCCATTCGTATTCTTTGTGCCCTATGATGGGATAAACCAAACTAGCACCCACTCCTATGTCCAAGACCTTCATGGTATGTCCTGTAGGAATTGTACCTCTATTACTAAAGGCGAGCAGGTCTGCGGCATGATGCACATAGTCCGCCCTACCAGGAATGGGCGGCACCAAATAGCCCTTTGGTATGTCCCAGTGGGTGATGCCGTAATAATGTTTGAGCAATGCACCATTCAACTCCTTCACCGCTTCAGGATTGGCAAAGTCAATGCTGTCATTGTTGTATTTGTTGATGAAAACAAAAGGAGAAAGTTCAGGGCTGCTTTTTTGCAACGCTTCAAAGTCATAGCCAAAGCGATGTGGATTGCGCGGATGCATTACGCTTTTTTCGGTGGTGATCGCTTTGGATGGTGAAGTGGCCATAAGGTGTTGATGAGGGCGCAAGGTAGTCAGAGTTTTCAGCTCACTTCCTCAATGTCGTAGCGCATGTTGTTAAGTTCTACTCTGTTGTTCGCCATAGCACCCATGCACTTTGCCCCGAGTGGGGAGTGGCCGGAAAGTGCAACTACCGGAACGGAATCAACAATGACTTTTCCTATTGCAATGCTCAAATAGAAAAAGCCCTTATCAGTCTTAACCAAACTGCCATTGGATATCTGTTCAGTGATGATATCCGGATTGATTTTGTCTAAAGCATTTTTTTGAACCTGCACTTCGTGAAGTTGCTTGGCTAATTGCTCCTGTTCTATATGCGCCATGGCACGCGCTGTTTCGTGCTTATCGCCTGCGGTGCTTTTTCCATCGTTCGCCATTCCATCACGCAAATCGTTCAATGCACTTTGCAATGAAAGCATTTTCTCATTCAGCAATTGAGCGCATGCGATATGTACTTTTTGTTTCAGGGTCATGCTATTTCCCTCTCCTTTGGAGAGGGTCAGGTTGAGGTGCATTCCTCTCATCCTTCTTAAACAGATCCTCAATTACTCCATTCCTTGTGATATGCAAGAAAAGTGCTTCCACACGTTTTCTGGCCCACTCCGTTTTGCGCAGGAATTTCAAACTGGATTGGATACTCGGATCACTCTTGAAACAATTGATGGGAATCTCTTCGCTCAATTGTTTCCAGTTATAGTGTGCAAGGAGATAATTCAAAATCATCTCAAGCGTAATACCATGTAGTGGGTCTTTGCTTTTGTTTTCCACGGTGGCTTTTTGGATGCGAGTGCTGCGATTTGAAAAGAAGGTGCAAACATGATGAAAAATAAACACCACTTAACCTAACGATATTGAACCTCATACATTTTACTTTTGACCCATTCATTCCGGCTCTATGAAAAATCTATTCCATCTCGTTCTTATGTCCATGGCCTTGATAATGGCCGCCTGCAGTGGTTCTGAAACCTACCAAGGTGATTGGAAAGCAATGGCCCCCGATGGCGTCAAGGCCGATCTTCACTTTGATGCTAAAACATTTACCGAAACGGATTCAGCGGGTGTATCCACTAGTTTTCAATACAGCCAAAACTCAGTCAACATTGCCAACGGTGTGAAATCATTCGGCATTCAGCTAAAGGAAGGTGGTGCGTATAGAATTGTGTTCCCTATATCAGGCGATGTTACCAAGGGAGTAATTACCACAGAGGTAGGTAATGTTCTTTACACTATTTGTCGCACAGGTTACGTCACCTATGAAGAAGTCTATCCATTTGGGAAGTAACCGTGAAGGAAGGCAAAACCTGAAGGACGCAAGGGTTTGAAACATGAAATCTTTTATTGCCTGATTACCTTTTCAGAGTGCGTATGCCCACCCTCGTTGACAGAAATAAAATACACCCCCGTCTCCGGCAGCTCAATGGATGTCTGCGAGAACGCGCATTCAAATTGCTGAACCAATTGTCCTGATGAGTTGATAATGGAGATAGATTTTTTAGAAGCATCATTAAAAATCAAAGTGAAGACATCATTGCCGGGATTGGGATAGAGGACAAAGCCCGCATCTGATTGCAAATTCTCTTCCTCCACTTCTGACAGTAAATCCAATTTGTATTGACTAAAAAAGCGCCAGATTTCCTTGCTTGCATTGAAGTCCATATTGGTGGTGTTGATGTTGACAGGCGCACCAGGCCACGAGTGACCACCACCAATTATTTTATACAACTCCACAGAACTTTCATTGTCACCATCCGTGTACACATAATGCTCAGCGGTGCAGTTGTCAGTAGTGCTTGTATTGGGTACATCCGTTAGAGACGGTGTGGGCGAGCAATTGTTGTATTCCACCCAAAAGGCCACCACATCATCAATAGGCTCAATGCCAAATGTACCCTCATATGGAACGGTGCCATCCAACGTGCCGTGTATCTGCATTACAGGCGTGGGGTGCTGTGCATTGCAGGCAGACTGCTGACCGAATATCATACTACCAGTAACCGATGCAATGGCAGCAATACGATCGCTCAATGAACATGCAAGGGTGTAACTCATAAAACCACCATTGCTCATGCCGGTGCTGTATATACAATTTGCATCAATGTTATACGCAGCTTGCATGGTGTCAATCAATGCAGACAAAAATCCAATGTCATCCACATTCGTTAGTCCAAACGAATTCCAGTATTGTTCGAAAGACTCATCAAGGGTTCCATCAGGGATGACAATGATGAAATTCGCAGTATCTGCTATGCCTGTGAAATCGGCATAAAACAATTGCTCGAAACTATTGGAACTGTAGCCATGCAGGTTGAGCACAAGTGGCACGGCCTCTGCTTCATTGTACAAATCAGGAATGTAAATGCGGTAGGTGCGCGTCAGCCCATCATAGATAAAACTGTCCTCGAGAACGGTTTGCGAAAAGAGGCCGGAGCAAGACAAAAGCACGATGCCAACAAGCAATTGAATTTTATGAATCATAGTGAGATGTCTTTTTGTGGGGTATCTTGAATTTGCAAAGTTGAATGATTCTGAACTATGTGCCTCATTAAACGCGCGGAGTAATGAGTCTTCACTGCTGCGAAGGCAGTGAGGAAAAGTAAGGCGAAGTAGAAGAATTTTTCATTACAAGCAAAGGTGTTAAATGTGGATGATTGAAAAAAGGCAACCTGTAGACCGTAACAAAAACCGATTTGCTCAAGGCAACAGGGAGTTTTACGTTGAAGTTGCCGTACGACAGGCTACACCGTGCAATATCCAAGTATTTCGTCAGCGCACGTTCACTCGGATGATATATAGACTTTCTGCGCAACTAACCACCCCTGCTAAATTGCGCCCATGATTCAAAATCTATCACCCGAAGAAATAGTAAGAAGGGAGTCGCTTGACAAATTACGCGCGCAAGGCATAGAGCCTTTTCCGGCACCAGAGTTCGAAGTAGATGCCTATGCAAAGCATATTCTAGAAAACTACGAAGAAGGTCGGGAAGTAACCATAGCTGGCCGCCTACTTGGCATGCGTGACATGGGCAAGGCTAGTTTTGCACACATACAGGACAGCACCGGAAAAATTCAGGTGTACATCAACATTGATTCGGTGTGCCCGGGCGAAGACAAATCATTCTACAAAGAAGTGGTGAAGCACCTGCTGCACTTTGGCGACTTCGTAGGGGTTACTGGCAAAGTGTTTACCACCAAAATGGGTGAGATTTCTATACATGCTTCATCGCTGGTGCTGCTGGCCAAATCAATAAAACCACTGCCAGTGGTAAAGACCGATGCAGATGGAAACATTCATGATGCATTTACTGACCCCGAACTGCGATACCGCATGCGTTATGTGGACTTGGTAGTGAATGAAAAAGTGCGCGAGACATTTATCACCCGCACTAAAATCGTGAATGCGATGCGCGATTTTTTTAATACAAAGGGATATTTGGAAGTGGACACTCCAGTGCTACAAGCCATACCTGGCGGGGCTGCAGCGCGTCCCTTCATCACACACCACAATGCGTTGGATGTGCCCATGTACTTGCGCGTAGCCAATGAACTTTATTTAAAGAGACTCATCGTTGGTGGTTTTGAAGGGGTGTACGAGTTCAGCAGAAATTTCCGCAACGAGGGAATGGATCGCACCCACAATCCGGAGTTTACTATAATGGAAATATATGTAGCCTACAAAGACTACTACTGGATGATGGACTTCACAGAAGCGATGCTGAAGCACGTGTGCAACACCGCACTGGGAACAACGACTGTCGCGTTTGCTGACAAGCAGATTGATTTCGGAAAACCCTTCTTGCGCATCAGCATGACGGATGCTATAAAAAAGTATACGGACTTTGACATCACCGGTAAGAGCGAAGAAGAACTCGCAGCATTTTGCCGCACCATGGGCATCGAGGTAAATGCTACCATGGGCAAAGGCAAACTGATAGATGAACTATTCGGGGCGAAATGCGAAGGCAATTTTATTCAGCCAACATTCATTACTGACTACCCTATAGAAATGTCACCTCTATGCAAGCGCCATCGCTCCAATCCTGAATTGACTGAGCGTTTTGAGCTGATGATAAATGGAAAGGAAGTAGCGAATGCATACACAGAATTAAACGACCCAATTGACCAGCGTGCACGTTTCGAAGAACAACTCTCATTACAAGCACGCGGTGACGATGAAGCCATGTTTATTGACAATGACTTCCTGCGTGCATTGGAATACGGAATGCCGCCCACATCGGGCATGGGCATCGGTGTTGATCGCCTTGTAATGTTTCTTACCAACAATGAAACAATTCAAGAAGTGTTGTTCTTTCCGCAGATGCGTCCGGAGAAATTTGATACAAGCCCTGACCCAAAAGACTTCATAGCCATAGGCATTCCTGAAATATGGGCTGAGCATGTTATTCGCGCGGGCTACGACACCATTGAAAAACTGAAAGAAGCAAAGCCAACCGTTATTCACCAAAACCTGAATCAGTACAGGAAGAAAAACAAGCTGGAGATTCCGGCAGTGCAGCTGGATGATGTGAATGCGTGGGTAGCATAAGAATTTTCCTGCACAACAACACGTGCATAAAGGCGATGAAACAAATTTCATCGCCTTTTTTATTTACCCCATCTTCGCTCATTCTTAAAAAGTAAAATCATGAAAAAACTATTCATTCTCTCCTCAGCTTTGGCTTTGTTGGCTATGCAAAGCTGCGTATCGCATCGCAAGTACTCTGAAATGGAATCGCGCAAAACCTCGCTGGACCAGGACAACGAAGCCCTGCGCAAAAGCAACGAACAACTTACTGCTGAGATAAAAGACCTGAAGACAAGCATTGGACTGAAGGACGAAAGCCTCACGGAATTGCAGAAGGACACATCGGATTTAGGCAAAGACTACCGTCAATTGCGCTATCAATACGACAAGGTAAATGAGCTGAATGACATACTGAGCCGCAAGAGCAGCGAGATGCTGGGCCAGGCCACAGGCGAAAACAAAAAGCTGGTGGACGAGCTGAACAAGACACAGGAGATGCTTCAGAAAAAAGAAGATGCACTTAAGGTGCTGGAAAAAGATCTGAATACAAAGCAGCTTTCAGTGGATGAAGCGAACAAGGCACTTGTAGAAAAACAAAAGCGTTTAGATGACATGGAGAAGCTACTTGCAGAGCAAGCAGCAGCCAGCCTCGCACTGAAAACAAAAGTGCAGAATGCATTGCTTGGTTTTAAAGACAAAGGCCTTACCGTAACAGAGAAGGATGGAAAAGTGTATGTGAGCATGGAAGCAAAACTTTTGTTTGCATCTGGCAGCACTGCTGTAGATCCCAATGGAAAGAAGGCTTTGGTTGACTTAGCTAAAGCTATCGAGAATGAAGCCGACATGGAAATAATTGTAGAGGGACACACCGACACTGACAAACTTGCTAGTCCAAATCACCCTAAGGACAATTGGGAACTAAGTGTACTGCGCGCTACTGAGGTAGTGAAAATAATTACAGCAAATAGTACGGTGCAGCCGGGCAAACTTTCTGCATCGGGACGCAGTGAGTACCATCCTGTTGATGCTACTGATAAAGCGAAGAACCGCAGAATTGAAATCATCCTTCAGCCCAAGCTGGATGAATTGTACAAGTTGATCGAAGGAAATTGATTTTCTTATAAAAACGAAATGAAGCCATGGCAATTGTCATGGCTTTTTTTTGGCTTATTGAACCTGTGTCAAACGAAATCCGACATCATTTATTCCCTGGAGTTCGGTGGTTCTCATACCTTGGTAAATGTTCAGGCGGTAGCGACCTGAGATGGGGAACTGTTTGCGTTGCTGGTACAAAAAGCGATTGTCATAAATATCGCCTAGTCCGCTTCCTAACCACTTGCCTGTTTTGTCCGCCAGAAAGCACTCTACGGTATCCACAGACTTTTTTCCATTCGGAAATTCCAACTCGACAAACACATAAAGATTGCTGTACGGGTAGTTCTCTCCATTGCGCAGGTTGACATAAAAATTGTGTAGCGTAGTGGTGTCTTTTACTTCAAACTCAAAGTGAACTGGTTCTTTCTCTTTCCAAATCGCTCCGCTGATGGCTGTGTTTTCTTCAAACACAATGTTGTGCTCGCAAGAGGTGCAGACCACAGTTGTCAGCAATAGAAATAAAACGATGTTTCTCATTGACCTTGCTGAGGGTTGTCGCTTTGGGGCTTGTTGTTTTGGTTATTTGTATTGCCACCTTGCGGTCTATTGCCTTGTGGACGTCCACCCTGCGTGCGATTGCCTTGTGGTTTTCCACTGTTGCCTTCGCGCCTTGGCTGTGGACGATTTTGTTGCGCAGGCCTTTGTTCCGAAGGTTTGTTTCCTTCGCCACCCTTAGGCGGTTCGCTCCTTTGTGGTCTATTGCCTTGTGGTCTATTGCCTTGCTCTCTTGGTTTTTGGGGCTGGTCGCCTTTTGGTTGTGCGCCACCTCCGGCTGGTCGCCTGTTATCTCTTCCCTTGTTGCTTCGGTTTTTACCACCGCGGCTGCGTTTTGGGTCGAAGCGTGTTAGGCTGTCCTGACCTACCACTTGCGCAAAGTCTGTAGTTTCTTCCTCGCGTTCCTCTACCATGAATTCTTCTACATCCTGCACCGCAATACCTTTCTTGTTGCGTTCTATAATTTCTTTGATGGCATCTATGGTTAAGGCAATAGGTGCCTCACCGTGCTGGCCTTCATACACGTAATACATGGTGCGCTTGAACAAATCTGTTTTGAAGTGCATTGCGCTGCCTTTTGGCAATTGAAGCCTAATCTGTGTACTTGGGAATTCCTTCAGTGCCTCCACGTATTGGTCCAATTCATAATTCAGACAGCATTTTAGTTTGCCACATTGGCCCGCTAGTTTTTGTGGATTTAATGAAAGCTGCTGATAACGCGCTGCACTTGTACTTACAGCGCGATAGTCAGTGAGCCACGATGAGCAGCACAACTCGCGCCCACATGAACCAATGCCGCCCAATCGCCCTGCTTCCTGGCGATAGCCTATCTGGCGCATCTCTACGCGTACTTTGAATAACTCAGCATACTTTCGAATGAGCTCGCGAAAATCCACGCGCCCATCTGCAGTATAAAAGAATGTGGCTTTGGTTTTATCCCCTTGGTATTCCACATCGCTCAGTTTCATGTCCAACTGCAAGTCGCGGGCAATGGTGCGGGCGCGTATCATGGTTTCTTGTTCCAGTTTGCGGCCGTCTTGCCATTTGGTTATGTCTTCTTCCTTCGCTTTGCGAAAAAGTTTTTTGATTTCATAGTTGTCCTTCACCTCTTTGTGCTTGAGTTGAATGCGGACCAGTTCTCCTACAATGCTTACCACGCCCACATCATGCCCGGGCGAAGCTTCCACCGCAACCACATCACCCGGATACAATTCCAGATTATTTACATTTCTAAAAAATGCTTTGCGGCTGTTTTTAAAGCGAACTTCTACGATGTCAAATGGCTTCTGCCCATCGGGCAATGCGAGACCACTCAACCAATCAAATACTTCTAATTTATTGCAGCCATAAGTGCCACATGTGCCGTTGTTTTTGCAACCACCCGGCAATCCGTTACTTCCAGTAGAACAACTTGAACATCCCATAATTTTCAAAAAGAAAAAATCAATTCTTCACATTTCATGCTTCTGCATAACGATTCTTGACCGCGCGCAGGTGTGCCAAACCTAATTGAAAAAAGTGATGAAAAAATCAACCGTCATCAGAATCAGCAACAAATGGCTGTTGGTGCGGTCAAATCATTGCTTTTCGATTAAGGAATTTTCCTCTTCTGTCATATCTTTTACTGCAGCGTCTAGACCGAAAAAGCGCCCCGGAAAAACCAGAGCGCTCTTATTCAAATCAAAACAATTTTATTTGGTTCTATCCCTGCAGTCTGAACTTCACAGGAATATTCAGGTTGTAGCGAACAGGATTTCCATTCTGCCTAGCAGGTGAAAATTTCTTAGTCAATTTCTTCACTGCACGTTCTGCTTCTTTACTCAAATTGGGACCGCCAGGAACTCCACGCAGCACTTTTACGCTGGATATGGAGCCATCTTTTTCTACCACCACACCAATGGTTACAGTACCTTCTATATTGGCCTCTTTCTCCATTTCAGGATAAGTGATGTAGCCAGTAATCTCTGCAATCAAAGCTGCATCGCCTCCGGGGTAACCCGCCTTCTCTTGGGCGAAGGAGAAAATTTCTTCTTCTTTGGGTTCGTCTATTACGGTTACCACTTGCTCCTGTGGAACCAGCAAGCCGTCTTCGCCATCAATGTCTTCATCACCAATTTGAGTGTCCTTCAACTCATCCACAGCTGGTGGTGGGTCCTTCACTTCTTCTTCCGTTACCTCTATTGTGGTAAATTGAATTTGCTTGATAGTTGGTGGCGGTGGTGGTGGTGGTGGCGGTGGTGGTGGCGGTGGTGGCTCGTTGGGATCCACTGGTGGTGGAGCAATCATCTCAACCGTTGTTTCTTTAGGAGCCTCCACTTCGTCCAGTATGCCACTGGCTAGTAATACGGGGATTCCGGTGCCTACGACTGCAAGAAAGGCGATGGCGAACAAGGCAATGCCGACCACTTTACCATTCGACTTGCGAATTTTGTAAGCACCATAGTTTTTGTTTTTCGTTTCAAATACTAAGTCATTTCTCTCTTGAGTAAGAACGTTGTTGAAACTGAGGTCGAAACCGATGAGTGCAACAATTGCAGCAATGATTAGAATAACGATAATGGCTGTCATGTTGTTTAATTTTTATGGTTTGTTTCCGAGCCGTACACATGTGGCTGGAAACCGTTCAATTATTTTTTTAGATCTTTCAAATCAAGCTCTGACGATTTCTGCCGTACTGCTATTGCTTCGCTATCTGCCATGTCCATTACAGCGCGCTTCTTCACATTACAGATGTTCAATTCATCCATTGCATTTACTACATTTTTGAAAGGCGTTTTGCCTATGGTTTTTACAATTACGAATGGTGCATTCTTAGAATTGAAAATTTCTCCCTTCTTTCTTACAAAAGCAGTATCGCCATCAGTATTGATGTTTTCATACTGCTTCAATAGGGCGCTGTAGGCGTCATTTATATTGATGTTTTTGTCCAACATCACTTTGCGAAATCCTTCCGCTGAAAAGTCAGTGAGCTTAAGTTGTGTGCTATCCGGATTGAACTTTCCACTGTAGTAAAAAACTTCAGTGTCTTTTTCACCAAGCAATAAAGTTGTAGCCAACTCATCTGCAAGTTTTGTTTTTTCCTCTTCGTTCTCCGTTTCTTTCGGATATATGATTTCCAAAACCTTAGGCTTGGAAAGCGATGCAGCCAGAACGAAAAAAGTAACCAGAAGAAAAGCCAAGTCAACCATTGGAGTCATGTCTATATGCACATGACCCTTCTTGGGACGCTTCTTTCCGCCTTTCTCGTGTCCTCCGCCTTGTATTATTTCTGCCATTGTTTGTGTTCTTTTATTTGAATATCCTCTTGTGCTGATTTTTCAATTCAAAATGAAAAAATCGTGGAGGACATTCTGATTATTGGCTGGTAACTACGTTCTGGTCTTTTTCCACATTGGTGACCATGTTGAACTGAAAAATCTGCTTTTCACGGAATGCGTCAATAACGGCTTCTACTTTTTCGTATTCGGTTTCAGCATCCGCTTTAATGGCATAACGCAATCCATCCTTTTTGATTTTTGCATCATCCCATCCTTTAGCCCGTACATCATTCATAAACGCTGTGAATCCTTGCAAAATCCAGTCACCCAACTCATTGTTTAATGAATCAGTAGGGATGCCTTTCGTTTGTTCGTTCATGGCTTCACGTGTTTTTTCATCAGCACTGAGGTAAGCCGGAAGTTGGGCTATTGGTTGGCCACAAGAGCCAAGCCCAATGAATTCATTTATCTGATCCTGACTGAGTGTTGCAAGACTTGGATATACCTGAGCCATGCTAGATAGCAATAAGGTGCGTACATCTTTTCCTGCCAAATCGTAAAACACTCTTCCCTCTCGGTCGATGGTTATGAGCATTACCTTTTCGGGAATTTCTGTGGAAGATGATGAATAGGGTGGATCGGGCTGAACCGGCTCTGCTGTGCGAAATTTTGCGCTAAGCATGAAGAACGTTACCAGCAGGAAGCCAAGATCCACCAGCGGAGTCATGTCCGTGGTCGGGGAGCCTTTCGGCATTTTAAGTTTTCCCATTGTTTACGTTTTTTCTTTAATGAATTAAATAAAAAAACATCCACTATCAATGCTTGGTGGCAAATGTCTGCGCCACTGCAAAACCTGCTTCATCAATGCTGTAAGTCATTTGATCCACGCGGTTAGAGAAAAAATTGAAGAATATGATAGCCAATGCTGAAGCCGCGATACCCAAGAAGGTATTTACAAGTGCCTCTGAGATACCAAGTGAAAGTTGTGCTGGATCTGGAACGCTGCTAGACATGGCCTGGAACGCACTGATCATACCAAGTACTGTTCCTATCAAACCAACCAAAACGCCCAGAGATGCGCAGGTAGAAAGTATCACTAGATTTTTAGAAAGCATAGGAAGTTCCAAAGCTGTTGCTTCTTCTATCTCTTGCTTTAAGGATTCAAGCTTTTGTTCCTTGTCCATATTGGGTTCGTTCTCCAGCGCCTTGTACTTCAGCAAGCCTGATTTCATCACGTTGCCAATGCTGCCCTTTTGTTTGTCACAAAGTGCAATGGCTTGGTCTACTTGATTGTTGCCTAGCAATCCGCGCACATTGCGAACGAAGGTGGTCACATTACCTGTGCCACGTGCCTGAAACATGCTGATAAGTCTTTCAGCAAAAAAGATGAGGACCGTGAGCAAAGTTGCTACTAGCAAAGGCACAATAAAACCGCCCTTGTGAATGGTGCCCATCATGTTCTTTGGATGGCCCAATAGCGGGTCGCCACCTTCGAAGTTGGAACCAGCACCTAAGATGAAGGTATAAATAAGTATGCCCACAACGATAGCTACAGGAATAGCAATGAAAGGAAAAATGGAACTGAAGTTGCTACCACCTGATTGGCTGCTACTGCTTGATTGTTTGCTCATAACGAATTGATTTAAGAGTTGAAATTGATTTATTGATTGAAATAAATGATTTTGCTTTTTCTAGAAGAATAACAATGATCTGATTTGTCAACAGTTGATTAAAATTTGCTCAAAAGGGTTTTTTCTAAGGGTGCCAAACATAGTAAAAGTTCACTTGCCATCATGTCAACAGAGCGTTTTGGTTAGCGAAACAAATTTCTTCTAGGTTGAACCGTCCTTTTCTGGATGCGAATGACAGCAAGAATCTTGCTGAAAAGAAAATCGCTGATGGAGAACATTCCCCAATAATCTCATTTCTAAAGCAAAAAGCCACTCCCATTTGGGAGTGGCTTTTAAGTTATGAATGATCGTTTTCTTAGCGCTGAATCATCAGAGGAAGGTGCTGCAAGTGCCCTTCACCAATCAACTCCACGATATAGTTGCCTTGTGCTAGCTCATTCACATTTAGGGTAATTGAACCTCCTTGACCGATAACCGATTGTGTAGTTACAATCACCCGACCTGCGGCATCCATTATTTTGATATTCACCATTTCGCCCTTGCCAGCGTTGGTCAAAGTAAATGCATCTTTAGCTGGGTTTGGATACATGCTGAAGTAGCTTGTTTCTATTTCATTTACACTCAGGTAGACGCATGAACCATCATCAATGGTCGCATTTACATTGTAGTTCAAAGCTGTTGGGTCAGTGCATCCATAAACTCCACCCGCAGAGCAATCCTCCGTCAGCGGCTGAGAGGTCAGCAGACAATCAATTTCGTTGGATGTCACTTGAATCACCACTTGGGTTCCAATAGGGAATGGACCCATGGTTACAGAACCAAGCAAGCCCATCACCTGCTGCTGGTTGTTGTAGGTGTTGGTAATGGTGTAAGGGGCACCATTTCCAAGTTGGGTAATGTCTACATCAATGTAGAAGTTGTCGAGGTCGCCTTCCACACAATGGTCATCATAGGCAACACTTGGCCAGATGCAATTGTAAACACAAGGATTGTTGGGATCATTGGCTGTAGCCAGCGGATTGTAGTTCAATGCTTCGTCATCGGTGCACCCCAATATTTCAGCATAGTCGCATGAACCATCATCTATTGTTGCAGTAGGATCATAGTTGTTAGCATCTTGGTCTGTGCAACCAGCACATGTCACGAACTCGCACGAGCCATCGTCCACCAGAGCAAGCTCACTATAGTTGCAAGCATCTGCATTCGTGCATCCAAATAGCAAATCGTAAATACATGAACCGTCATTGATTTCTGCCGCAGGATTGTAGTTGAGGGCATTCGGATCAGTACAGCCTAGAATTGGTTCATCATCGATACATCCATTGAATGGGGGCAATTGTCCATTACAAACATCATACGGATCAACATTTGGAGCGCCTTCAATATCATCACAATCATAACCCCAAGTAACACAATTGAAATTCACTGGTTGACCAGCCCATTCATAAAAACCATTGTCGGCAAAACCATCACCTAGCCAGCTGGTCACACCAATTGAGTGCTCCGTTCCTTCGCAGTCGCATACGGTAATTTCATTGCTGCAATCACCCGTAGTAAATGAGTATAGAAATGAAACTGCGCCATCGTCCGTTTGATAGTAGATGTCATAGTTGGTGTTAGGTTGTAAATAGTAGATAGTGCCAGTATCGCCATCTTGCCATCCTTCTGCTGAAACATCGAGTGCTTCAAAGTCTCCACCGTCAGCACTCAGATAGATAGTTTCTACTTCGCAATTACCTGAAAAATCAAAATCCATCAATAACGCTGGCAGAAGTTCGTTACCAAATGCATAGCAATCATTTGGATAAACTTCCATTTCGAGATTGTCGCATTCTGTTTGAGGGCCTACACAATATTCCTGACTGTATTGCTGTGTGTATTGATCTCCATCTAAAATGAATGCATATTCTGCTGTGGAGTAATCATACACTGCGAAATATCCTATGATGTTGCAATCAGCACCCGCAAGACCATCACCAAAACTGTCCATTATTGTGAATGTATAACAACCAGCCGGTAAACAAAGGTTGATAGTAGTAAGTGCCTCTTCAACATCATAAGTGCCCATAGGCACCTCCATAACTAAGTCATTGTTTTCGTTAAATACGAAGACAGAAACTTCACCGGGATAGCAGTCTGTGTAAACATCTATATCTACACTGTAACAGAATTCATCCACACAACCATTTGCAGGAGGCAAAGCACCCGAGCATGTTCCATAAGGATCGTAGTACAAGAAACCGTCTGGCAGTTCATCACCACAATCAAAGCCCCAAGTAGCACAATCGAAATCAACGGGAACTCCATTCCACAAGAAACTACCGTCATCCAAAGAACCATCACCTAACCATGCAAGTGCTTCTATCGGAAGCTGGGTACCCGCACAGTCACAGATGGTTTCTCCGCTTTCACAAATCTCAGTAACGAAGAATTCACTTGGTGATTCGCTGCCATCATCTAGCACATAATATACTTCATAAATCGCGTCCTGTATGTTGAATAGCAGACCAATATCATCGCCACTTGTGAAACCATATCCCGATAGATCAAGGTATTCAAATGGGCCACCGTCTACAGAGGTGTAGATACCTGAGACTGTGCAGCCACCGTTATAAAATGGAGTGATGTCACCTGAAGGCACATTGCCATTAACGGTTTCGTAGCAACCCGTGTCTGTATAGTCAATCAATAAGTTGGTGCATGTTGGGCCTGCGCAATCGTCTGTGTAAAAGAAGTACAAATCTGAGGTGGTGCCATCACTCAACTCAAAGTAGTATGCATATTCCGCATCACTCACGTTTAAAAGAAAACCAATAGGATCTCCTGAGGTAGGCAAACCAGTAAGGACAACTTCCTGAAATGCGCCTCCGTTAGCCGATGACCAAAGTGAGTAGACATAACAATCGCCTAGATAATAAACATAAAAATCAACTGACTGCTGATCACCCACGCAACCGAAGTCATCCACGAAAACATCAGTAATCTCACAACCGCCAAAGTCACAGTTACCTGTAAAGTAGGAGTAAGTATCACTCAGCGTTCCATCACTCAGTTCGAAGTAAAAAAGGTATTCAGTATTGTCCAGAAATAAAAAGAGGCCTGCGGGATCTCCTGAGGTGATATTCTGCGCGGTAAGGTCAATCGACTCCCATCCCAGACCACCATTTATCCAGATATAGTCTGCAGTGCAGCCTCCTGTGAAGTAGGGGTAAAAATCAACTTCTTCGTCCGTACCGTTGCATCCAATGTAATCGTAAAAAACGTTAGTAAACGCGCAGCCTCCGCCACATGCTGTCTCCTGTGTTACACTTAAAAATCCATTGACTTGATTGCTTGAACAGTTGAATAAGTCAACAACAATTTCAATCGTGCCATTATAATCTGAAACGAAATTGAGGAAAGAAGCGCTGCCACAATCGTCATCGCTATACAACAGGAAGTCACCCGTCAACTCATCATAGAGAGTTATCTGTGTATCCCAAGATGTTCCGCACATCGAAATGGTGTATTCCGCACCCTCACAAACGTCCATAGTGTAGTAATCACCTCCCCAAACATTGGAAAGTGATTCGGTATAAAATGAACCTACTCCTGCTGGGGTCAAATCTCCATAGTAAGTGTTATTGTTGGTACATCCACCCGCAGCAGGACATGCTGTGGTTTGTGTAACCGTAAGGGTAGTAAGGATAGTGTTACTCTCACATGGATAGTCATCCACCAAAACCCAGATTGTTCCATCTACAGTGGATGTCCAAGTCACGAATGAAGGGCCCGCGAATATTCCGCAGCCATCGTCATCATAGCCCAGTGGTGTTGAACCAAACGGTAAAAAAAGTGATATCTGAGTATCATAAGTTTCAGCGCAGGTCGAGAAGGTATAAGTAGCTCCGCTGCATACTGAAACGGTAACATACTCTCCTCCAAACATGGAGGTCGTAGTGGCAGCATTTCCAGATCCTACTCCGCTTGGGGTGAGGTCAATAAAGTATGCGTTGTTGTTGGTACAATCAGCTGCTACTGGACATGCTGTGGTTTGCGTAACAGTAAGCGTAGTAAGAATAGTGTTACTCTCACAGGGATAGTCATCCACCAAAACCCAGATTGTTCCATCTACAGTGGATGTCCAAGTCAGGAATGAAGGGCCTGCGAATATTCCGCAGCCATCGTCATCATAGCCCAGTGGTGTTGAACCAAATGGTAAAAAAAGTGATATCTGAGTATCATAAGTTTCAGTGCAGGTCGAGAAGGTATAAGTAGCTCCGCTGCATACTGAAACGGTAACATACTCTCCTCCATACATGGCGTTCGTAGTGGCAGCATTTCCAGTTCCTACTCCGCTTGGGGTGAGGTCAATAAAGTATGAGTTGTTGTTGGTACAATCAGCTGATATCGGACAGGCCGTGGTTTGTGTAACCTCCAATGGAGTTGATATACTATTACTAGCGCAGTTATACTGATCCACTAAAATCCAAACGACACCGCTAAAAGTAGCTGTCCATACCAAAGAAGACGCAGGAGAACAGCCATCATCATTGTATCCCAGCGAAGAACCGCCTGTAGATGCGTAGAGTGTAATTTGTGTATCGTATGAGGCACCGCACGTAGCAAACGTGTATGATGCACCTTCGCATACCGTTGCGTAGCAATATTCGCCAGCGAATATGTTGCTTACAAAAGCCGAATTGGCATCGCCAACACCAAAGGGTGTCAAGTCAACATCGTACAGAACATTGTTATTGGTGCATTGGGCATTGGCTTCAATGCTTGAAAGAGCAAGCAAACTGCAGATAGCAATAGCGCACGCCAGCATTCTTTGTGTAGAGAGTTTATTCATAGTGATTGTTTTTTTAAAAAAAAGGCTCGCGAAAATAATTGAGTGCGTAGTGAACACAACACTGAATTTTTCATTTTAACAGTTTCCTCTTGCAGTGATATAAACGGGCTAGTTGACACTTATCAAATCTGCGTCAGAACGCCTCCCACTACATTTGGCCTCGCCTGTGAGTTCATTGGATAAAATACAACAGCCCATCGCGGTTGAAATGGAGGAGTTTGAGAACTACTTCCGCAAAGCAATGAAAAGTGATAAGCTTCTGCTGGATAAAATCACTCATTACATCATAAAAAGAAAGGGGAAGCAAATGCGTCCCATGTTTGTTTTTCTCAGCAGCAAATTGTGCGGAGGAATTACGCCATCCACGTATTCGGCAGCTTCAATGATAGAGCTTCTGCACACAGCAACTCTTGTGCACGATGATGTGGTTGATGATGCCAATATGCGAAGAGGCTTCTTCTCCATCAATGCTCTTTGGAAGAATAAAATAGCCGTGTTAGTGGGCGACTATCTTCTTTCGCGCGGCCTGTTGATGAGCGTTGACAACAACGAATTTGAACTGCTGCGCATAGTGAGCACTGCGGTGAAGGAAATGAGCGAAGGTGAATTACTGCAGCAAGAAAAATCGCGCTTGTTGAATATTAATGAGGATGTTTACTATGAAATAATTCGGCAAAAAACTGCTTCACTTATAGCGGCTTGTTGCAAGAGCGGAGCTTCTGCCGCAAAGGCCGATGCAGCTTCTGTAGAGAAGATGTACCAGTTCGGTTTAAAGGTTGGACTCGCCTTTCAAATCAAAGACGATCTGTTTGATTACGGTTTTGGTGATGGCATCGGAAAGCCTGTTGGCATTGACATACAGGAGAAAAAGATGACGCTTCCTCTTATCTATACATTGCAGAAAGCTGATGCAGCGGTTCGAAAGAAGTTGGTGAATATTGTGAAGAACCACAACACCAGTTCAGCGCATGTAAAAGAACTCATTCGCTTAGTAGATGAGCACGGAGGTATGCGGTATGCAATGAAAAAAATGGAAGAATTTCGCGATGAGGCTTTAGAAATACTTTCTACTTTTCCGTCCAATGAAGCACGAACATCGCTCACCGAATTGGTCAACTATACCATCAATCGCAAGAAGTAAAATGAATAAAGCTGCTCAGATAATAGCTGTGGTCTCATGCTGCATGGCTTCCTGCAATAATGATGAGCCTGTTGAAAAAACAACCGCGCATCAGAAGATTGATTTCAAAATAGAAGGCACCATTGAACGCATTGATTCTACTTATAAAGATGGGCTGCACCGTGTTTCAACCTTTATAGATGAAAAAACAAATGAGCGAGTGGCCTATGTAAAGTTTCATGATAACGGCCATCCCTATACCGATATGCGTTTTAAGGGGGATCGTAAGAATGGAGTAAGCTGGTCGTACTATGAAAATGGAAATCCGTGGAGCATGAACATTTACCGCAACGATACGCTGCATGGTGAATACAAAACGTTTCATGAGAATGGGCAGGTATTCTACCAAGGTAATTATACAGACGGAAAGCAGGACGGTGAATGGTTCACGTTTTATCCCAATGGAAAGATGGACACGCGTGGTTTTTATGCCCTTGGAGAAAAGACGGGTATATGGACAACATACAACAAAGAAGGTTCGCTCATGCGCGAAACGGACTACTCAAAAAAGTAATTGCCCACTTCCCGAAGGCTTGGTGCCACGCCATGATTCCTCCTTTCAAATTCAGTAAATTAGTATAGCCATGTTCGGCCTGCAGCCAGGCTATCACATTGCCACTGCGCGTTCCGGCTTTGCAATGAATGATCACTTTTTTGTCGCGTGCTATTTCGTTCACGTGATCAGGAATGGTATTCATAGGGATGAGTTCAGCACCCAGATTGGCTTCATTGAATTCTGAGGATTCGCGGACATCAATAAATTGAAAGTCCTCTTTGTTGTCCATCAACGTTTTTAACTCCTGCACACTTATTTCATTTATCATTTTGGTAGTAATGGTTGTTTGTTCTTTGGCGCAAAATTGATCATAATCTATCAATTGAACGGCATGGCGGTTTGCAGCGCGCACACTATTGTTTTCGTTTTTCTTCAATTGAAAAACATGCGACTCATTGGTGCGCGCATCGTAGTGAAAAATTTTTCCGTCTAACACTTCTTCTATTCCCGTTATCACTTTGATGATTTCATTCGCCTGAATGCTACCGATGATTCCGGCAAGTGTTCCAAGCACTCCACCTGTTGCACAATCAGGTATGGAATTTGGCGAAGGCGGAACAGGATATACATCGCGGTAGTTGATGTCTGCCTTATGATTGAACACGCTCACCTGTCCTTCGAAGCGATAGATGGCAGCTTGTACCAAAGGGACATTCAACTTCACAGCAACATCGTTCAGCAGATAACGTGTTGGAAAATTATCCGTGCAGTCTGCAATGATGTCTGCGAATTGCAGAACGCGCAGCGCATTAGCGGAAGTGAGTTTAGCAGTGTACGTCTCGGTCTGAACGGCATTGTTCAGCGCCTGCATTCTTTCTGCCACCACTTCTGTTTTGTTTCTTCCGATATCACTTTCTGCAAAAAGTACCTGGCGTTGCAGATTAGAAAGACTTACCACATCATGATCTACTAAAATGAAATGACCGACACCTGCAGCAGTTAAGTATTGCAACACAGGACAACCCAAACCACCACAACCAATCACTGCAACTTTAGCCTGTTTCAACTTCAGTTGTGCTGCTTCATCAAAACCCGGAAGGGCAAGGTGGCGGCTGTAGCGTTCCCTTTCTTCCGATGATAAATTGACTTCGCTCATTGCCTTAAAAGTGATTCACAAACCCAACTGCCCTTGAATCTCTTTTATCCTCTGCTCCATCTTCTCCACCTGCGCAGCATACCTGTCCTTTCCTTCAAACTTCTCTTTCAATGAAAAGTAGAATTTGATTTTTGGTTCGGTACCGCTTGGGCGTGCCGATATTTTGCTTCCATCCGCAAGTATGAATTGCAAGACATTGGATGACGGAAGATCAATTTTGGTTTTTATTGCCGTGCGCAAATCAGTAATGGTGCTCAGCTGAATGTCGCGCACTTCTGTCACATCTGAACCACCCAGCGAGGAGGGAGGGGTTGTGCGCAATTCAATCATCTTCTCATTTATCTTCTGCAGACCATCCAGGCCCTTCATGGTGACGGACACCAATGTTTCGTGATACAATCCGAAGCGCTCATAGATCTCCATCAGCATATTCCACAACGAGGTGTTGTGTGTTTTGCACCATGCTGCTATCTCGCTGATGACAACGGATGACAACACCGCATCCTTGTCGCGCACGAACTCGCCTACTGAATATCCGTAACTCTCTTCTCCGCCCGCAATGAAAGTTTCAGCGCCTTCCTTCTCGCGGATAACTCCTGCGATGAATTTGAATCCTGTCAGAGTGTCGTACCATTTCACGTTGTATGCTTTTGCTATTTCTTCCAGCAGGTCGGTGGTGACGATGGTCTTCGCTATGTATTGTTTACCGTTCAGCCATTTCTTCTCGCTCCAACGTTGCAGTTGGTAATACACAATCAAACACGCTGCCTGATTTCCATTCAGCAAAACGAGTTGGCCATCATTGTTTCTAACAGCAAGTCCGACACGATCTGCATCCGGATCAGTTCCCAAAACAAGATCGGCATTTTCTTTTTCAGCAAGCAACAACGCAAGGTCGAGTGCTTCTTTTTCTTCCGGATTGGGCGACTTCACGGTTGAGAAATTGCCATCGGGCGTGGCTTGTTCTTTCACCACAAATACATTTTTAAAGCCAAGTGCTTCCAGTGCTTTTGGAACCATGGTGATGCCAGAACCATGAATGGAAGTGTATACAATTTTCAGATCTGCGGCATTGCGTATTTCATCTTTAGAATGGATGATAGCATCCAGGTTCTTGAAATACGCCTCTTCCACTTTGTCATCTATTGCATGTATGATCGAGGGGTTGGCTGTGAACTTTACTTCATCAATGCTTTGCACTTTGCGCACTTCGGAGATGATGCCTTTGTCGTTCGGTGGCAACACCTGCGCACCGTCTTCCCAATACACTTTGTAGCCATTGTACTCCTTCGGATTGTGCGATGCGGTGATGACGATACCTGCCTGACACTTCAGCTCGCGCACTGCGAATGACAAGAGCGGTGTTGGTCTCAGCTCATCAAAGAGGTGAACCTGAATGCCATTTGCACTCAGCACTGCAGCAGCAGTATCCGCAAAGAAGCGCGAATTGTTTCTGCAGTCGTAAGCAATGGCAACTGCAGATGTCTTGTCGGCAAATTGTTGTAAGATGTAATTGGCTAAGCCTTGAGTAGCCATGCCAACGGTGTACTTGTTCATGCGCATGGTGCCCACACCCATAATGCCGCGCAGGCCACCGGTGCCGAATTCAAGATCGCTGTAGAAAGCTTCTAACAACGTTTTTGGATCACCGTCCAACAACAACTGCACTTCATCTTTTGTTGCTTCATCAACCGAAGAGGTGAGCCAGCCTTTTGCTTTTTCAATTACTTGTTGGTTTACTTCTAAAGTGGTGTTCATGGGAGTTAACGCTTAGTCATCAATATTCATTTCTTACACAATCCTTCAAGCCTTCTTGCCACGAATGTATTTCGCGACCTATAAGTTTTTCAAAACGGCTGTTGTCCAGTTTGGAATAGGCAGGGCGCACTGCCTTCGTGGGGAAGTCTTTTGTAAGCACCGCATGAACGGGAATATCCATGTTATGCTCTTTCACAATCTCTGTTGCAAACTGATGCCACGATGCTTCGCCATGTTCTGCATAGTGGTACAATCCATATTCCACGTGTTCCTTTTTCACCAGTGTTTTTTCAAGCAGCTGCAATACGTCAGCCGCAAGCGAGCGTGCATAAGTAGGCGATGAGATTTGGTCACTCACTACTTTCAATTCGCCACGTTCTTTAGCAAGGCGCAACATGGTTTTGTAAAAGTTGTGGCCGTAGGTGCTGTACAACCACGATGCACGCAGTAGGAAGTATCTGTCCAATACTTCGTCCACAATGCGCTCGCCTTCTAGTTTGCTTTCGCCATAGGCGTTGAGTGGTGCCGCTTGGTCTGCCTCCATGTAGGCCGTCTTTTTCGTTCCGTCAAACACATAGTCTGTGCTGAAGTGAAGTAGCAACACATTATGCTCGGCACACGCTTCGGCTATATGCTTAACTGATTGCGCATTGCCCAACATGGCTTCTTCGCGTTCGGTTTCGGCCAGCTCCACATTGGTGTACGCTGCGCAATTGATGATGGCTTGCGGCTTGTGCTGCGCCACCACATGCTTCACATGGTGTTCTAGCCGGATGTCCAAATCCTGCTTGGTGGTAAACACCAACTCGAACGCAGTGTGGGCAGGAGCTAAAGCCCTGAACTCGCTGCCCAGTTGTCCGTTGCTGCCAGTTACCAGTATTTTGATGGGTGATGATTTGCTCACTTTTTAGATCAAGGGAGGCGAAGGTAATGGGAGAAAAGCGACCGCGTAGAAGGCGCGTTCATGAATTCAACTTGGTTCGATAAGCACAAAGGCATTTCCTTCTATAACAAGGCCAATGAGATAGAACAATACCCTCTAATCAAGCTCACCGTTTTGCTCCTTTGCGGCCTGAGCAAAAAGTTTATCCAGCGCAAATGATCCATTAAAACATTAAGTCTTTTTTGCACTTCACAGAAGCGCAGAAAAAATACATTTGTGCTCGTTGGCACAATGCTTGGCTTCAGGCATTGGAAACCATAAAAGTTCAACACATGAAAAAGTTTCTACTTTATTCTTTTGTGACCGTGTTAGTCTGCGGCATGTCTCTGCAGGCACAATCGCAACAACGCAGAAGGCCCTCCCTCAATTTTGGTGTGCAGGTCGCCCAGCCACTGGGCCAGTTCGGACAAGTGTATGACGGCTATCCTGCAGGTCTGGCTGGTACCTTCAGCGGTCCGGTCGGCAATTCTCCTTTCGAAGTGGGTTTTGGCTTAGCATGGAATAGCATGGGCTCGCAAGACGAAGACATCAGTGCCTATGTGGGCACCGACATAGACGGTGACAGCATATACGAAAATGGTAGCATGCGCATCCGCAGCAACAACAACCGCTTTCAGTTGCTGGGTCGTTTCAGGCCTTTCAATGGGATGATACAACCCTACGGTGACGGTATTATAGGAGTGGAGACGTATAAAACGAAGACAGACATCACCCTGAACAATAGCGGATACACTGAGGCAAGCAACAGCATCAGCCAACATTTTGATATGGCCTACAGTTATGGATGGGCGGTTGGTTTACGCATACGCATAGCGCCCAACATCTTCATAGATGGTCGTTTTGAAAATCTGATAGGCGGACCTGCCCAATACGTGAATCAGGAGACCATACAAGTGTTGGATTCGGAAAGCATAACGTTTGAAACCAACGAGTCGCGCACCGATAAATACACCTACCAAATAGGCATAGCGATCGGATTTTGACGAGAGAATAGTTAAGAAAAAAAACGCGGCTGAATGAGCCGCGTTTTTTTGTCAACTCGGGCGGTCAACGGATTCAATCTAGAAGTATCAAGGGTGCAGGCCCATTTAATTTTCCCTTGTTATTTTTCGCACTTACCCGCAGTCGTCCGAAACTTGTCTGTGGCCATCAAAAAATTATTATTCAATGAAAAAGTTTATTCTGTTTTTATTCATGTCAGTCGCCATGACCGGCTTCAGCCAGAGCGATGTATCATTAAAGTTTACTTATAACAACCAAGCGGTGTGCAACTATGAAATAACCATAAAGGCCGGTGATGTGGCCTTGGGCAAAGGCACTACAAATGACAATGGCGAAGCATTTTTTTCGCAGGTCATGCTCATCTCCAAATCCATAGATGTATATGGCTACAAGAAAACCGCAAACGGAGAAAAGAACTTTGACATGAAAGGCTATGTAACGCTGAACGATGACTTCTTCGCACACATAAAAATGGAGGAATTAGTGAAAGAAATGGCCAGCGGATCGGGAATGCCTGAGAGCATGTTTGCAGGGGCATGGGGACTTACCGAGTTGGACTGCGGAGGCTCATCAGCGGAACCAAGACCAATAGGCACTGAAAACGAAACAAGTGAAACGATAGAACAACAACCAACAGATGAAGGCCTCGCACTACCCACCAAGGAAGAAAGCCTTGCCATGCAGGAACAAGGAATCAAGAATGAGATTGCCTTACTGGACAAGAAGATAAGCAAACAGGAGACAAAGCTGAATGAACTGAAAGTAGCAGGTGCCACAGTGCCTGAGGTAGAAATGCAATCGCTGGAACAGGAAGAGTTGAAACTGAAACGCGAGCGTAAAAAAGTGAATCTTGAAAAAGTACAGAAGCAACAACAAGGTGAATTGACATCAGAAGAAAACCAGACCTACAAAGACCGCTCAGTCAAACTGGAACAACAGGAAGATTCCGCGAAAGAAAAACGCAAGGCACTCGAGAAAGAACAGAAGGCAGAAAAGAAGGAAGCGGGTGATGAAATGAGCACAGGAGACAAAGCAAAAGAAAAACTGGAAACAGGTGGCGCGAAGCTGAAGATCGCTTCCATCAAGTCGCAAATAAAAGTGCGCGAGTCAAACCTTGAAAAGATGAAGGAGAAAGGAAAAGCCACTCCCGAAGAAATAGCAGGGAAGGAAAAGGAATTAGCAGACCTACGACTGGAGCTCGCGGATTTGGAAAGGCAGTTAGAAGAGAAGAAGTAATTTCATTCCAACTTTCTTCCAGCGCTCATCGCATCCAAAATCTTAACCGCCATATTCATCTTCGTCACATCATTGAATGAGATGCGAAGTGATTCGTCTTTCTCATACATTTTTCCGTTGTTCGGGTTGTGTTTGATGAAGTCCAGTACTTTGCTGAACTTCGCACTTTGATAGTAAGGAGAGTCTTGCTTGCTAACGAAGTAGCCTATCATCTTTCCGCTCTTGAGTATCAGTTTCTCCATGCCCAACGAACGCGCATGCCACCGCAGTTTCATGGTGTCTATCAATGCAAACGTGGGTGCCGGAATTGGTCCAAAGCGATCTATCAGTCGTTGCTGAAATGCTTCAAGACCTTCATCCGTTTCCATGTCATCTAGTTCTTTGTACAGAGCAATGCGCTCAGTGATGCTGCTCACGTATTCATCAGGAATGAGTATTTCAAAATCAGTTTCGAGTGTTGTTTCGCGCACATAGTTCTGACTCTTGCGTGTTTCTTCTTCATACAATTCTGCGAAGTGTTCCTGTTTCAATTCGTCCAATGCTTCGTTCAGAATTTTCTGATACGTTTCAAAACCAATGTCATTGATAAAGCCGCTTTGTTCTGCACCCAACAAGTTTCCTGCACCCCGTATATCCAGGTCTTTCATGGCTATGTGCAAACCACTTCCTAGGTCGCTGAATTGTTCCAAGGTTTGCAAACGCTTGCGTGCTTCATCAGTAAGCGAGTGAAGACTAGGGGCAAGTAGATAACAAAATGCTCTCTTGTTACTTCTTCCAACACGCCCGCGTAACTGGTGCAAATCACTCATGCCGAAGTGATGTGCATCATTCACGATCATGGTGTTTGCATTTGGAATGTCGAGGCCACTTTCAACTATCGCAGTGCTCACCAATACATCCGCTTCGCCTTCTATGAAGCTCGTCATTACTTCTTCCAGTTGGTCACCTGTTAGTTGTCCGTGACCCACCGCAATGCGCGCATCGGGGACCAATCGCTGAATCATTCCAGCCACTTCTTTGATGTTGCCCACACGGTTGTGTACGAAGTATATCTGTCCACCACGTTGTATTTCATAAGTGATGGCATCGCGCACTAGCTCCTCGTTGAATGGTCGCAACTCCGTTTGTATTGGGTGTCGGTTAGGCGGGGGTGTTGCTATGATGCTCAAGTCGCGTGCGCCCATCATGCTAAATTGCAATGTGCGTGGAATGGGGGTTGCCGTCAGTGTCAATGTGTCCACATTGGCGCGCATTGTTTTCAACTTGTCCTTTGTGCCTACACCAAACTTTTGTTCTTCATCTATGATGAGCAAGCCCAGATCTTTGAACTTTACTCTATTTCCAACCAGCGCATGAGTGCCAATCAGAATGTCTATTTCACCGCGTTCCAATTGTTTCAATGTTTCAGTGACTTGCTTCGCGGTCTTGAATCGATTGATGTAATCCACCTTCACAGGAAAATCTTTTAATCGCTTTGCAAAACTTTTGTAGTGCTGCAATGACAAAACCGTGGTGGGCACCAACATGGCCACTTGCTTACCATCGGTAGCTGCTTTGAACGCTGCACGCATAGCTATTTCTGTTTTTCCGAAACCCACATCACCACATACAAGTCTATCCATTGGTGCTTCTGCTTGCATGTCTTCTTTTACTGCTTGCGATGCCTTTAACTGGTCGGGAGTGTCCTCATACATGAACGATGCTTCAAGCTCCGTTTGCATGTAGGTATCTGGGGTGAAGGCAAAACCTTTGGTTGATTTTCTTTTCGCATACAGCTTTATCAAATCGAAAGCAATTTGTTTGACTTTTGTTTTGGTCTTGCGCTTTAGTGTTTGCCATGCATTGCTGCCTAACTTGTCCAGTGTGGGTTGTGTGCCGTCCTTACCAACAAATTTGGAAATGCGATGCAGCGAGTGGATGCTGACATACAACGTGTCGTTGTTTTTGTAAACAAGCCGAATGGCCTCTTGTTCTTTACCATTCACTTCCAGTTTTTGCAACCCTGCGAACTGACCTACACCATGGTCTATGTGCACCACAAAGTCCCCTGGTTGCAGCGCCATTATTTCTTTCAGTGTAATGGCTTCCTTCGATTTCTTAAATCCCTCTTTTAGTTTGAAGCGTTGGTAACGTTCGAAGATTTGGTGATCGGTATAAACAAGTAATTTATTTTCCTTGTCCACGAAGCCTTCTGAAAGTTCTATCGTCAGCGGTTTGAAATTGATAACATGATCTTTGTCTTCGAATATTTGATAGAGGCGCTCTATCTGTTTAGGCTGCCCTGCTGCTATCACGTTGAAGTATCCCACTTTCGCATTGTTAGCCAGATTGGTTCCCAGCATGTCAAAACTCTTGTTGAATGCGGGTTGTGGTTCCATATCGAACTGCACTACTTCACCACTTGCAAATTTTCGTTGCTGACCAAACTCAACCAGTCGCATATTCTCCAGTTGCTTGTACAAGTCTTGTTGCTGCACATACAACTCCTGTGGCGGATGATGAGCAAAAACACCGCTTAACTTTTCAAACTGACGTTGCGCTTTTTCCATCTCTGTTTCCATTCTGCTGAGCGCCCCTTCCGCATCCTTTATCCAGACGCACGTATTGGCAGGCATAAATTCAAGGAAAGAAATGCGCGCTTCCTCTGATTCACGCGTGGACACATTGGGAACGATAGTAGCTCGCACCATTTGCGCAACACTTAGTTGAGTTGCCGGATCAAACTTGCGGATGCTTTCTACATCGTTGCCAAACAACTCTATGCGGTATGGATGATCGAAACTGAATGAAAAAATATCGATGATGCCTCCGCGTATGGCATATTGACCAGGTTCATAAACATAGTCCACCTTTTCGAAACCATAGGTGTGCATCCACTCATCCACAAAGTCCATATCAAGTGTGTTGCCTTGCAGAATTTCGAATGTGGAGGACTCCAGCTCGCCATGCGTGACTACCTTCTCAGCAATGGCTTCTGGATAGGTGATTACAGCAATGGCACTGCTTGACTGCTTGATGGTTTGAATGCTGTTGAGCACTTCAGCGCGCATGGCCACGTTGGCGTTTTCGGTTTGCTCTATTTCATAAGCAACACGCGCACTTCGGGGAAAGAAGAGAATTTGTTGATTGGATGATTTGGTGATTGGATGATGGGTATCAGCTTCTTCACCTTTCGTTATACCGGACAAATTTTCTAAGTCGTTCAGGAAATACGCAGCTTCCTCTTTATCGGGTAGAATGAACACATGGTGCAGTTGCAATTGGCCAATGACCGCTCTAGCCACCAGCGCGTTGGCACTGCCTACAACACCACGCAAATGAACTTTTGCTTTGTCATTTTTCAATTGCGCGGCTATGGAGGACACGCGCGCATTTGATTCATACTTCTGCGCTAAATCGGAAACGTACATACGCTGCTTTTACTGAAAGTCATAAAATATTAAAGCCCCCGATGGACTTTCATCGGAGGTTGAATGGATGGCGAAAGTACACGGCTTATCAGCGCACAAAAGATGAGCGTACTGAGTTATTGATGCAGCGCAATTTCGATTCATGTTTGCGCGGTTCAATTATGTTGCATCACTTGCGCTCCCTCATCCATGACCCACGCTGGCAGCAGCGTGTATTTGTTATGCACTCGCACCGGGGTGATGATGGCAATTTGTTGGCTTTGGGTGTAGAAAGTGAGTTTATCTGTGCCGAATTGAACGATGAAACCCTCCACCATTTGCAGCGGTGGCTGGACCAACAGAAGGACTGGGCATTTGGCTTCATCAGCTATGATGTAAAAAATGTGATTGAAAAATTGCATTCCCATCACACCAATGAGTTGGAATTTCCATTCATTCATTTTGTAAAACCACAAGTAGTCATCCGTTTTTCAGAAAATGATTTCGCCTTAGAGAAGAACAATACGGAATGGAGTGAGAGTCATTTCAGGGAAATGCTCAACGTTGAAAGCGATGGGGGAACAGATGGAAGTTCTCAACCCATTGCATTGGCACCAAAGATTTCGAAGCACCACTATGTGGAAGCGGTGGAGTATCTGAAAGAGCACATTCAGCGCGGTGATATTTATGAAGTGAATTACTGCCAAGAGTTTTTCGCGCGTGAAAAATTGGAAGAACCCTATCTGACTTGGTTGCGCCTCAACACCTATACCGAGGCTCCGTTTTCTATCTTTATGCAGACAGATGAAAAGTATTTGATGTGTGCTTCACCGGAGCGATTTTTAAAACGGGAAGGAAATAAGCTGATCTCGCAACCCATAAAAGGAACTGTGCGAAGAGGGAAAACGCAGGAGCAAGATGCGCAGCTAAAACAAGAACTACTCACCAGCGAAAAAGAACGCAGCGAAAATGTGATGATAGTGGATTTGGTGCGCAACGACTTGTCGCGCATTGCCGAGCGCGGCACTGTAAAGGTGGACGAACTGTTTGGCATTCATACGTTCAAAACCGTGCACCACATGATTTCGACCATCAGTGCTACGGTAAAAAAGGATGTCACTTTCACTGATTTGATGCGCGCACTATTCCCTATGGGCAGCATGACAGGCGCACCAAAAGTGCGCGCCATGCAATTGATAGAAGAACACGAATACTCGCGAAGAGGATTGTACAGCGGCACCGTGGGCTACATAAAACCCAATGGCGATTTTGATTTTAATGTGGTGATCCGCAGTTTGCTGTGCAACAACAAAAAGCCATACATCGCTTGCAGTGTTGGCAGTGCAATAACTGCCCTGTGCGATGCTGAGAAGGAATATGATGAGTGCCTCTTAAAAGCGGAGGCGGTCATGAAGGCGTTGGAACGAAAGTGAGTATTGAGATAGGTGTCTTCTATTCAGCAATGAGGTCGGTGGGTGAGAAGCTTCCTTTTCACTGCTTGTTTTTTGTTCTTGTTGCACTCAGATTTTTAAACTTACTATTTCCATCCTACCCATGCGAAGTGCTGAGCTGCGACCGATTCATAAAGTCATTTTAATTCATTTGAGCACCGACATCAAAACCATTCAAATTTGCAACTATGAAAAAGTTATTCCTCCTGTTCCTGCTTGCTCTTTCGAGCCATTTGATGCAGGCACAGACCTACGTGTACACCCATGAATACTTCCGCTTCGACAGCCTAAAGGTGACCTTGTTGGATGGCCACGTATTGCCCGGCCACAGCATACTTTGGTCAGAAGCATTGTTGACTGTAAGCGAAAGTAAAATCTATGATGGCTTCAGTACCTCCTTCTTTGATGTGCTCTACACCTTCGAGGATGGGAAGCTATATGCAGGAGAAGCCTCATTGCTTTCGGATGTGGTGTGCACAGTAAAAAACGGAAAAGTTTATCGCGGTGACAGCACCTTCCCTTTGGATTGCTTGTTCACTTACCAGATTTCTTCAGGGAAACTGTTTGAGGGCGACAGCACCTTCCCGCTGGATGCGAAATTGTTCACGCAAGGGGCTATGATGAGCAGTGTGGAACTGTGTGCGGTTTTACTTGCCGCAGGCATGCTTTAAACCTCTGATAGTTCAAATTTGTAATGCTCCATGATCTGGTTGCATAGCAAATTTTTGCAGGCTTCATCCACTTTTCCTTCAGCCGTTTTTTTGTCTTTGGCTTCCACTTGCAGGGTGATGTGCTTGCCAATGCGCACTCCAGTTATCTCACCCAGACCAAGGTTTTTCATGCTGCTGGTTACGGCTTTGCCTTGTGGGTCTAGCAATGCTTCTATGGGCATTACATCTATTTCTGCTTTGAATTTTTTCATGCTGTTATGTCGGCTTGTTCCCAAACAATTGAGTGCGCGAATTTATAAGGCTGGGGTATTTCGTTGTCAACTATTGTTCACATAAAAAGCAGGGACTGACAACCCAACAGACCATCTCCGTCTTCGGTAGCCAATAGTGTATCGAAAACACTTTGATAGTTTCAAGAGTTTTCGCTAAGTTTGTTGCCTTATGACCGTGCCGCTAAAGGGGCGGAGTTGCTTAAAATCAAATTCAATTTAATTAACCGAAATGAAAAGAGTTTTACTTTTTCTAGCTGTCCTTTTTTGTTCAGCGCTTATCCAACCAGCTTTTGCACAACCCGGTAACCTTGAGGGTGACTTTATTTCAGGTAGCTGGAACGATACACAAACGCTTACCGATCTAGGTACCTTTCGTCAATTCCGAGGCCAGCGCACTGGTGCAAATGGCAATGGAAATTTCTTGTTTAATCCCGCACCAGCAAATTACACCGCACAATGGACGGGCTCCAATGCTCCCAATTTTGTAAGAAGCTTAAACACCTATCACAATGGGGGTGCATTCTATTACACCAGTGGCGGTTGGAATACCAATTTGCAAATTGCAATGACCAACAATAGCTATTACACCTTCAATCTGCTGGAGAATGGTGCAGCCAATAGTTCAATCCAAATACTTGAAACTACTTTCAATCCAGTAACTGTTTCAAGTACAACAAGTGCCTGGGGCGCAAATGGGACACGCATCGTGACTGTGAATATGAGCGCGGCTCCTGCTGGTGGCGAGAATGTATTCGTAAGATATACTGTAAATGGCTTCACCAATTCTACCTTGGTTCAATGCTCTTTTACGGGTGCAGTAGGAACAGCTACCATACCGATACAAGCACAAGGTTCAACGGTACAATTTTATGCATATTCAAGCAATAAATCGCTAGCGTCAATAGTTGCTGATGTGACTGGCAATGGTCAATCAGCGCATGATTTGGCCACCCTTAATCTGGGCTCAGGTTTGTCTTATACCATGAATCCCGTGCATGTCCTTTCTTCGGCTGGTACTTCTGCTGGTGTGTATCTAGATTATGCAACTTTGAAAGCTGCTTTTGATGCTATAAATCCAGGAGTGATTCATCTTGGTTCGGTTGCAATAACTTTGGTGGGCAATACGACTGAAACATTGAGTGCTGTTTTGAATCAAGTGGCTGGTGTAACTTCAATTGGAATCCAACCAGCAGGTGGTGCTACAAGAACAATTACTGGGGCAATCACTGGCCATTTAATAGATTTGAATGGTGCTGACAATGTTACCATTGATGGTCTCAATACTGGAAGTAACACGCTCACAATATCAAACACTGCAACTGGTGCTTCAAGTGCGATACGTTTTATTGCTGATGCTTCTACCAATACTATTCAAAATTGTACTGTTCAAGGTTCTGCCAGCACTGCTGCAAATGGCGTTATTTTCTTTAGCACTGGAACTACAACAGGCAATGATGGCAACAACATAAACACGTGCACTATCACTGCTGCTGGTGCAAATCTTCCAATCAACGCGATTTTTTCTTTGGGAACAAGTGCCGCAATTGATAACAGTGGCAATACGTTAAATGCAAATAACATTTCTGATTATTTCAGTGCTGCATCGGTTTCTATAGGAATCAATTTGGCAGCAACAGGCAACTCTACTTGGACCATTACTTCAAATAGATTATTTCAATCAGCCACCAGAATTTTTACAACAGGAAATACACACAATGGTATTTTCATTGGTGTGGGAAGTGGTTATACAATAACAGGTAATGTCATTGGATTTGCGAATGTAGGGGGCACATTAACCACCAATCTGGTGGGTAATTCTGTTGCGCTAACAGGCACTTTCCCAACACTATTCACTACAACTGGAACAGCAACTACAACACGTTATATCGGTCTCAATTGCGCTTTTACCGCTGGTGGTGCGGTTTCAAGTATTCAGAACAACACAATAGCAGGAATTGCACTTTATACTGGAAGTGGCGCAACTACGTCTAATGGTATTTTATGCGGTATCAATATCACTTCGGGTAATGCTAACGTTGGAACTGTGACAGGAAATACCATTGGAGCAACAACAGGCAACGGTTCTTTGTATGCTTGTAGTGGGTCTGGTGGCGGTGCTGTAGTGGGTATTTATGCAACAAGTACCAATACAGTATCAATCCAAAACAATAAAATTGGAGCTATTGATGCGGTGTGTACAACGGCAGCCCTTAGCGGTGCTTTCACAGGTATTGATGTGGCAGGAGTTGCGGGTATTTTTACCATTGGCACAAATGACATTGGCAATACAACAGCCGATAATATCAGGTGCGGTTACACTTTAACTGCTGGTAGTCTTTCCAATTCAGGAACATTAACATCGACCACCGGTGCTTCAAGTCCAATGGTTGGTATTCGCAATACTTCCACAGGTGCAACTTCAAGCATAACAACCAATACTTTGCAAGGCTGGGTGAATAGCACAACAGCAGGTGGTGTTGTTACGGGTATTACAAATACCGGAGCCATCACAACCTCGGTAAACGTTAGTAACAATTTTCTTGGATCTGCTACTATGGGTTGGATGCGATATGCTTTTTTTAATACCAATGCCACTGGACTTGTAGGAATCAATGTTACGCTTTCAACAGGGGCAGCATCCATCACCATATCCACTAATGATTTTAGAGGAATCGTCTATTCAGCGTCCAGTACTGGTCCAAACACCTATATTACTTGGGCACACCCCTCTTCAACTACTGATAATATTAATAGCAATACGTTTACGAATCTCAATGTGAATACTGGGGGTAGCATTACTTTCTTGACTCGTGTAACATCGAGTATGACGGCAACAGGGGTTGAAAATATAAACAGCAACAATATTGTTACAGGCTTTAATAAAGGCGGATCTGCTGGAACGGTTGCGCTTTTAATTGCCAATCAGGCGTCAGTCAGTGGTTCAGTAATGAACAACACTGGCAACAACTTTTCAAACATAACGCTATCAGGTACAGCCACCATGGTGGGTTGGTCTAATACAGAGGGTGGGGCTCCAACTAAAAACATTACAGGCAACACATTTTCCAATTGGACCTGTGGATCTGGTGCTGCTGTCGTAATAAGTTCCAACTTTGGAGGAAACAACACGACAGTTTCATCCAATACGATTACCAACATAACTGGAACTGGTCAAATTACAGCCATTGTTACAGGCGCAAACAATAGTGGAGCAGCCCAAACCATTGCAGGCAATACTATAACAACACTTACCTCCTCTGGCCCAGGTGATAATGTTCGTGGAATATCAGGTGGTTCGTCAAGTGTTACCACAATGAATATCAATGGTCAAAATGTAATAGGTGGTCTATCATCAACCACTACAACAGGAAGTATTACTGGTATAAATATTCTAGCAAGTGCTGTCACCAACATTGCTAGAAATAAGATTTATGATTTGAGCGGCAATCAAGCTGGAACAATAGTTACGGGTGTAAACGTTGCAAGCGGAACCACTTTGAATATCAATAATAATTTGATAGGCGACCTACGAGCAACTGCTGCCACAGGCTTGAATGCTATACTTGGTCTTAACCTCAGTGCCACATCAACCTACAACGTTCATTTCAATACTATTTATTTGAATGCTACTAGTAGTTCAGTTACTACGTTTGGTAATTCTTGTGTTTTGTTTAGTAGCACAGCCACTTCACTCAATATGCAGGACAACGTGTTGACCAATCTATCCGTGCCAGCGCAGAATGGAACAAATGTGGCTACCAATGGTATTGCCGCTTGTTTGAGAAGAAGTAGCGGCACTGCTGCCGTAGTTCCCACTAACTACAATGTGGCTTCCAACAACAATGCTTATTGGTGCAATCCGACAGCAGGTACCAACAATCACATGACCTACGTGGAGGGAACGGCCACAATTACTAATCCTCAAAACACGGTGGCGAACATGAAAACATTCATGGTGAACCGCGATCAGGTTTCTGTACAGATAAATCCTACTTACCTAAGTACAGTGGGCAGCAACGCCAACTTTTTGCATATTGATACTACAGTGGCTACTCCAATTGAAAGTGGCGGGGCAACAGTTGCTGGAATCACAGTTGACTATGACAACGTGGTGCGTAACGTTACCACTCCGGATATAGGTGCCGATGAGTTTGCAGGTATTGCAGCCGACTTAACTCCACCCACTATTACTTACACTGCACTTGGCTTGACGTGCAGCACAGGCAACCGCACCCTAAGCGGAGTTACTGTTTCCGATGCTACCAAGGTGGATACCACTGCTACTTTCCGACCACGTGTATATTACAGAAAAAATGCTGGTAGCTATTTCTCCCAACCCGGCACACTCACTGCTGGCAACCCAAGCAGTGGCACATGGAGTTTCACTATTGTAGCTGCTAACATGGGTGGTTTAGCGGTAGCAGATGTGGTGTCCTACTATGTGATCGCGCAAGACTCTTTGGTAGTGCCCAATGTTACTTCTAATCCTGCAGGCGGACTTGTAGCAACTGATGTGAATACAGTTAGTACACACCCAACTACTCCGAATAGTTATACCATTGCTTCCACTTTGACTGGAACATACACAGTAGGTGCGGCAGGAACATATTTAACGCTTGATGCAGCATTTGCTGCATACAACTCTTCCTGTCTAGGCGGTGCAGTGGTGTTTAGTTTGATAGACAACACGTATGCAGTGCCAACAGTCGCACTTAACGCCAATGCCGATGCAAGCGCGACCAATACGCTCACTATAAAGCCCACATTGGCCAACACCACCATAAACGGATCCATTGCTACCGCAGTTATAAAACTGAATGGTGCTGACTATGTCATTATTGATGGAAGCATTGCTGCTGGTACTAACAGCGCATGCTCTCCGGTAGTTAGCCTTAGCCGCGACTTGACCATCACCAACACTGCTATCACCGCGGGTACTGCCGCAGTATGGCTTAGCAGCGCTGGCGTGGGTGCGGGTGCTACCAACAACGTAGTGAAGAATTGTAACCTGGCTGCGGGTGTTGACCAAAGCACCTCATCTACAAACGCCACGTTTGGTATAGTGGTTTCAGGAGCTACACTGGGCATAGTAGAAGGCGCTGACAACAACAACAACACTTTTGAAAACAACAGCATCACCAGAGCGCGATACGGCATTTATGCACGAAGCACAGGAACTACTGGAGCGGCTAGCGATGCCCTCTTCAACACAGGCAACATTGTTCGTCAGAACATAGTAGGTCCTTCGGCCTTTGGCACGAATCAGATTGGTATCGCAGGAATTGTAATGCAAGGTCAAAACAATGCAACTGTGAGCTACAATGAAGTTCGCTTTGTAGGAACACTTGTTGCCCAGGCATCACCTGGGGCTGATAGGGCTGGTATCTCCTTTTTGGATGCTAAAAATTCAGTGATGAGTCACAACAATGTGCATGACATTATTGAGGAAGAGACATTCAGTTCTTTTGGCTTGTCCATGGGAGCTTCCAATATCTACACCACAGCGAATACTGTATCGAACAACATGGTCTACAACGTTCGTGCAAACGGTACTTTCCCAGACCAAGCGCTTGGCATGGCAGTAGGCCCCGGGGTGAATGATAAGGTAGTTTACAACACCATTGTAATGTCTGGCGATATAGATCCGGCAGGAACCACCACTGCAGATCAAAGCGCTTGTGGTGTTCGCATAGACCCGCTTGCTCTTGCCGCCACTAACCTAGATTTTAGAGATAACATCATCACCATGGATGTTACTTCTAACACTGGCACGCTGATACACCACGCATTGGTAAGACCCACTGTGGGTTTTGTGTGGGGAACTGGAGGCACTAATTACAACGACTTATACAGAAACGCATCCAATGCTCAAACTGCAGTTGGCGGAACGGGCACAACGGTTCCATATACTGCGCATACCACATTGAGCAACTGGCAAACGGCTACTTCACAAGACGCCAACTCAGTGGCCATCCAGCCTTTCTTTGTTTCTGCTACTAATTTACATATTGATGTAACCAACGTTGCCAATGCGGCACTCGACAATCTTGGAACTCCTATCACAGGAGTAACGACAGACTTCGATTGTGCAATACGCAGCCTTACAGTGCCCGACATGGGTGCAGATGAATTTGCTATACCCGCATGTTCAGGAACTCCAAACGCAGGCACGGCAGTGTCTTCCTCACCGGGCCCTTTCTGTGTTTCCGCTTCGACCACACTTAGCCTTACCGGTGCTACCGCGGCCACTGGGCTTACGTATCAATGGCAATCTTCTGTTACTGGCGTTCCAGGAAGTTTCTCACCCATTTCAGGGGCCACGGCAAACACCTTTGCGGTGGTAGGTTTGGGCACTACCAACTACTACCAATGCGAAGTCACCTGCACCAATTCATCGTTGGCTGATACTTCAAGTGTAGTGGGCTTGATAATTAATCTAGCGCCAACTGTGGCCGTAACACCTACCAGTTATCTGATATGCGGCACGGGCAGCACACCGTTGACCGCCAGCGGTGCTGACACCTATGTTTGGTCTCCAGCAGCAGGACTTTCAGTCACCACGGGAGCATCTGTTACTGCCAACCCAACGGTTACTACCACCTTCACTGTAACCGGAACAATCACTGCAACAGGATGCCAAGGTTCAACAACGGTGACTATCATAGTGTCACCTCTGGTGCCAACAGTTACTGCCACTGCTTCACCCCTTACTGTTTGTGAGGGTGGCACAGTGAATCTGGGCACAACAGTGGCTGGATCTACTTATACCGCGCTGTCGCAAAACTTTAACGCTGGTACTAACAATTGGACGACCATCAACAACTCCACACTTGGCACACCTGCTGCTGCTGCATGGACTTTGCGACCAAATAGCTATAACTATGCTGCTATACCAGTAACTTTCAACAGCAATGATGCTTCGCAGTTTTATCTTTCAAACAGTGATGCTCAAGGTTCGGGAGGCATCACAGCCACACTCTTACAATCACCTGCCTTTAGCCTTGCCGGTTTGACTGCTGCCTCTCTCAGTTATTTTCATTACTATCGTGACATAGGTGACTCAGGTGATTCGGCTAAAGTGGAAGTTTCCACCAATGGCACTAATTGGACTCTTGTGCAGTCGTATCAATCAACACAAGGCACTCCAACTGGGTTTGTGAATGCTACAGTAAACCTAAACGCCTATGCTGGTCAAGCCACTGTTTATGTCCGATTCAATTACAAAGCCACTTGGGATTATTATTGGGCTATAGACAATGTTTCGGTAACAGGTCCTGCAAGCTATACCTATAGCTGGGTTTCGGATGTTGGTGGCCTCACATCTACCTTGCAAAATCCAATCCACAACCCAATAAGTGTCACCAACTACACGGTCACTGTTACTAACCAATTTGGCTGTCAGAATTCGGACGGTCAAAGTGTGGGTTACGTATTGTCACCTTTGGTTGACGCTGGTGTAAATCAAACCAGTTGTAGCACCAATCCATATTTATTCAGCGGAGCCAGTGAATCATTTACTACGGGCTTGCTTTGGACCACTGCCGGAACGGGCACATTTACAGGAACGGGCACTTTGACACCCACTTACACTCCGGTGCCGTTAGAAGTAGGAACTAGTATAAAGTTTTATCTAAGTGGTTCAGGCTTGTCGCCATGTGTTGCCGCGCTGGACTCGGTGCAGTTGGTTGTATCGCCTTTGAACACCTATTATCAAGACTCAGACAGTGATGGATTCGGTAATGTATTTGCCCCGTTGCAAGCATGCACTCAGCCAGGCGGATATGTAGTAGACAACACCGATTGCAACGATACCAACCCGGCATTAAATCCATTCACGAATTGGTATGCTGACATGGACGGTGATGGCTTTGGAAGTTTCATCTTCCTTACCTCTTGCACCAACCCAGGTCTGCCAGGAGTTGTTATTAATGGCAATGACTGTAATGATAGCAATCCATTGATTTTCCCAGGCTCGCCTGAAATATGTCAGAACTTCTTAGACGATGACTGTGATGGAATAGTGGACGATGGCTGCAGTGGGGTTATCAATGATAACTGGAGCGATGCGATAGCTGTAGTAGGCAGCCTCAATGCCTATCCTTCCTGCAGCGTTATTTCTGGAACGTGTCTGAACGCCACCATTTCGCCTGAAGGCACTGCTGCCTTTGTAGCTGTGGGTGGAGGTCGTGATGTTTGGTACCAATTCACCGCACCTAGCACAGGCGTGCAGATTAAAGTGCAGCCAACAGGCTTCAATGCGCTGATAGAACTGCAGACAGCTGCGGGTGTGTATATCGATCATGAGAACGTAAACCCAGCCAGTGGTGGTTTGGAAATACTGAATCGTGCGGGCCTTACCGAAGGAGCAGTGTATCGCGTAGGTGTGCGAAACTTCGCCAATTCAGCAGGTGGTGCTTTCACTGTGTGCATAGCTCCACTGATGGATAGCCGATGTGCAAGTGGTTCTGGCACCTATGCCATGTGTACCAACTTCAAACCGAAGTATACCGGTGCAAATACCTACACCTTCAACTTTGACCCGACAGGTATAACACCAGGTGCAAACACCAGCGGCAGCAGCGCAAGTCAAATATCATTGACCTCAGCTGCACCACTTAGTCTGCAATACAACGGCACTTACGATGTGCTGATAGATGCTAACTATAGCGGCCTGGTGAACGGTCTAGGTGCTGCGGACCCTATAACCATAGTGGGTACCGACCTGTGCTCTATTACTATTCCTGCCCATCCTGATGTGCAAGTGAGGTTAGAGCAGCGTTGTGGCTTTCCTACCACATTGCTGAAAGGCTCAGTGCTGCAAGGCAAGCCTTTCGTGTGCGGAGCGGTTAACTTCACTGTGGAGTTTCAGCAAATGACTGCCTGCTCGGGTGGAAGCACCATTGGCTCGACCTTTTTTGGAACTACCACGGGTGCCTCTTCTACCATACAGCTTTCTACAGTGCCTGGTTTGCTAGGTGGTGGTAAGTGGTACGAAGTGCGCTGGAGACCCAACTTTGCATATGGCAGTGGTTCATATGGCACGGTGAGGACCATATTCGTTGGTGGTGCGGTGATGGAAGAAGGCAATGTGGCTAACTATGGCAACATGCAGGAAAAGGATATGGAAATGATTGAAGCGGCTCTCTACCCTAACCCTAACAATGGACAGGCTCTTAACTTGAACCTCACCAATGTGGACAACGGTGATGTGCATGTGCGCATAACAGATGCTATGGGCAGATTGGTGTATACCAATCGTTTCATCGTAGAAGGTTCGCTAAACACTACGGTGCATTTTGCTCAGCCATTGGGCAGTGGCCTCTACTTGGTAGAGCTTATTGCTGATGGCAAAGTGACTACGCTAAGAATGATAGTAGAACAATAATGCTTTTGTAAAAAAAGAAGTCGAATAGAAACGCCCCGCAACAGTTCGTCTGTTGCGGGGCGTTTCTTTTTTGGGTAAAAGGAGAATAGGGTCGTTAAATGGAATAACTAGAAAAGCAGATGAATAAGTTGCGCACAGCGCGCTCAACATCAAGGGTGAATGTGCTGCAAAACAAAACCCCTACCACTCATCCATTTCGTGTCTGTTGTTGTCCATGCTATGATTACTCTTGCTCCGTTATTCCGAATCATTTAGACCAATCCCCAAAATGAAAATCATTGCACAAGTCGCCTTGATAGGCGCGCTTACATTCGCCACCTCTTGCAGCGAAACACAGCAACCAACCAAACCAGCAAGAGAACTTCCACCTTCACCCATGGCGAAAAAAATTCCTATGAAGCTCACCGAACACGGTGATGTACGCACTGACAACTACTACTGGATGCGCCTCAGCGATGAGCAAAAGAACGCACCTGAAGCCAGCCGCGACCAGCAAACAAAAGATGTGCTGGAATACCTGAATGCGGAGAACGACTACACAAACAAAGTGATGGCGCATACCGATGCTTTTCAAACCAAATTGTTTGAAGAGATGAAAGGTCGCATCAAAGAAGATGACCAAAGTGTTCCCATGAAGGACAATGGTTATTTCTACTACACCCGTTTCGAAGCAGGAAAGGACTACGCCTTTCAATGCCGCAAAAAAGACAGCATGGAAACAGGCGCTGAAGAAGTGCTGATAGACGGTCCTGCTATGGCTGCTGGCCACGACTACTGGGCGCTGGGTGGTTTGGATGTAAGTGATGACAACCAACTTATGTGCTACAGCGAGGACATCGTAAGCCGCAGGGTATACACAGCTTCGTTTAAGAACATTGCCACTGGCGAGGTACTGAAGGATAAAATAACGGGTATTGCAGGAAGTCCATCGTGGGCTGCTGACAACAAGACGGTGTTTTATGTAGTGAAAGACCCTACCACGCTGCGCGAATTCCAGATATGGAAACACACCCTTGGCACGGAGCAAAAAGACGATGTGTTGGTGTTCGAAGAAAAGGATGAAGAGTTCTCCTGCTTTGTCTATAAAACAAAAAGCAAGAAGTACATGGTGATAGGCAGCAGCCAAACACTAAGCACTGAGTACCGCGTGGTAGAAGCCAACAACCCTAGTGGTGAGTGGCGCATCATACAACCCCGCGAGGAGAAACATGAATACAGCATAGACCACTATGGCGACAAATTTTACATCAGCACCAACTGGAATGCGAAAAACTTCCGCCTGATGGAAACTCCTGAAAATGCTGCCACAAAAGAAAACTGGAAAGAAGTAATTGCTAACCGCGATGACGTATTGCTTGAAGGCATTGAAATTTTCAAAGACTATTTAGTGGTGGAGGAAAGAAAGAGTGGACTGACTCAACTGCGGGTGATTAAGTGGGCTGACAAGAGCGAATACTACATGGAGTTTCAAGACCCTGCCTACACCGCAGGAGTGGGGGGCAATCCTGACTACAACACCGAAATACTGCGCTACGGATATAGCAGTATGACCACACCGGCCAGCACCTACGACTTCAACATGACTACCAAAGACCGCAAGCTGATGAAGCAAACGGAAGTGGTGGGTGGTCATGATCCTGCTCAGTACAAAAGCGAGCGTGTGATGGTGAAAGCCGCAGATGGTGCCATGGTGCCCTTGAGCATTGTCTATAAAATCGGAACCAAACTAGATGGCAGCGCACCTGCCTTGCTTTACGCATACGGCAGCTACGGTTCCAGCACGGATGCTGGTTTCTCCTCAGCACGATTGTCGTTGCTTGATAGAGGATTTGTGTATGCTATAGCACACATACGCGGAGGTCAAGAAATGGGAAGGCAGTGGTACGAAGATGGCAAACTGTTGAAGAAGAAAAACACGTTTACCGACTTCATCAATTGTGGTGAATACCTTATAGCCAACAAATACGGATCGAAGGACAAACTGTTTGCCATGGGCGGCAGTGCAGGTGGCCTGCTGATGGGTGCAGTAACCAATATGCGTCCGGACTTGTGGGCGGGTATCGTAAGCGCAGTTCCGTTTGTGGATGTAGTGACTACCATGCTGGATGAAACCATTCCGCTGACCACTTTCGAATTTGACGAGTGGGGCAATCCGAAAAACAAAGAGTATTACGATTACATGAAATCGTATTCGCCCTACGATCAGATAGAGGCAAAAAATTATCCGAACATCCTGGTAACCTCCGGCTATTGGGACAGTCAGGTGCAATACTGGGAGCCTGCCAAGTATGTGGCCAAGCTGCGCGAAATGAAGACAGACAAAAATGTTCTTGTCTTCCGTTGCAACATGGAAGCAGGACACGGTGGCAAAAGCGGTCGTTTTGAAGCATTGAAAGAAGTGGCATTGGAGTATGCATTCATGCTTGACTTAGCAGGCCTTAATGAAGCAGGCGCCCCTACGCAGGATGCAACTGCTGGTGCCGAGAAGAAATAGTGCTGAAATAACAAAGGAAAGAGCCACCACATTGTTGGTGGCTTTTTCTATTTAACAAGGTCTTACCTTTGACAAAAACTAGGATATTCTATGAATCAATTATTACAACGAATCACTATTCTGCCTGATGTGTGTAACGGCAAACCCACCATACGCGGGCTTAGAATAACCGTCCACACGGTTCTTGATTTTCTTTCTTCCGGCACTACTGGAGAAGAAATTCTTGAGCAATACCCGGATCTAGAAAGTGAGGATATTAAAGCCTGTCTCGTATTTGCAAGTGAGATTACCAATCATCAGTATTTCATGAAAGCGGTGGCTTGATATGCCAAAGTTTTTAATAGATAACAATCTGCCCAACTCCTTCGACATATGGAAGTCAGAGGATTTTCTTTATGTACGTGATCTTGACCCTAAGGCATCTGATACCATCATTTGGAATCTTGCAAGGGCACAATCCCTGACCATCGTTTCTAAAGATTCGGATTTTACAGATAGAATTTTACTTTCAGAACCACCTCCCTGTGTAATTCATCTTCGCACAGGAAACATGAGTATAAGGGAGTTTTTTAACTTCTATACAAAAAACTGGACTGATATTGTAGAATACAGTGAGCGATGCAAGTTGGTTACAGTATCCCGAACTCAAATCGCGGGTATTGTTTAAGTATATTCGTTTGCGCTATATCAATCCCACCTGACCAGCTCTATTAGCTCTTTTAAACAAAAAAATCGAACGGATTTTGAATTCAACTTTGCAGCAACAATTTAGGTAGCATGAACAACAATGACGTAATGAAAAAGCTACGTGTGGCTTTGCAACTGAAAGACACCGACATTATAGCCATACTCAAGCTGGCAGACTATGAAATAGGCGCGACAGAACTCAGCGCATTGTTCCGTGCCGAAGGACATCCCAACTACAAAGAGTGTGGCGACCAGATACTGCGCAACTTTCTGAACGGACTCATCATCTACAAGCGCGGCCCGGCACCCGAGGTGAAACCAAAACCCCTCATTCAGCAAAAACCCAATCAACCGAAGAAGTTGTTTGCTCCGAAGAGGAGGGAGAATTGAAAGCAAAAGTCTCCTAAGGTTCTGGCTGAACCGTCCATCAATACCCCAACTTCTCTCTCACCCGCTTCAACGTAGCATGTGCAACAACACGTGCTTTGTCTGCGCCTGCTAGCAATTGCTTTTCCAGTTCTTCTTTGTTGTTCATGTAATGGTTAAACAATTCGCGCTGCTTTGCAAAGCGTGTAAGAATGACTTCGAGCAATTCCTTTTTGGCGTGTCCCCATCCATAGCCGCCTGCTTCCAGTTTCGCTTTCATGTCTGCTGTGCGATCTGATGGCGCAAGCAGTTTGAATAAATCAAATGTTACACTGCCCTCAGCCACTTTTGGAGCTTCCAGTGCAGTGCTATCGGTTATGATTTGTTTGTTGATCACATCTTTCAATTCCTTCTCCGGCAAAAACACATTGATGTAGTTGCCATAACTCTTGCTCATCTTTTGTCCATCCGTTCCGGGTATCAGCATGGTGTCTTTGCTTAAGCGCGCTTCGGGCAAAACCAGTGTTTCGCCCATCTTGTTGTTGAATGCTGTTGCTATGTCGCGCGTTATCTCCAGGTGTTGCACTTGGTCTTTTCCCACAGGAACCACGTTGGCATCGTACAGCAGAATATCAGCAGCCATCAAAACAGGATAGACAAAAAGGCCTGCATTCACATCACTCAGCCTGTCGCTTTTGTCTTTGAAACTATGCGCATTGGCCAGCATGGGGAAAGGTGTGAAGCAGTTCAGGTACCATGTGAGTTCTGTCACTTCGGGCACATCGCTTTGGCGGTAAATTGTGTTCTTGCTTGCATCAAATCCACAAGCAAGCCATGTGGCGGCAACGGCATAGGTGTATTCGCGCATAAGGGCCGCATCTTTTATCTGCGTTAGCGAGTGGAAGTTGGCAATAAAAAGGAATGCGTTGTTCTCTTGTTTATTGCTTTCTGCAATTGCAGGCTCTATTGCACCAAGTATATTTCCCAAATGGGGAACACCTGTGCTTTGAACGCCTGTTAAAATTCTAGACATGTTAGTTGTTTTGTTTTCTTCGCAAAGAAATGTAAAGTGCAGAATGAAAGTGAAAAATTGCGGATTCACTTATTGAAAGAATGGATGGTAATATGGAAACAGCTCACCTCGAACATTTGTGCAAAGACAAAAAGCTCTATAAAATAATGGAGCTGCAAGCGCCTTATATTTTGCAAAAAAGGAAGAACGTTCACCTTCACCTGTGCTCATCCATTCTATCGCAACAACTAAGCACTAAGGTGGCTGACATCATTTACAAGCGCTTTCTCGATTTGTTTGAAACCAATACACCCACTGCGGAAGAAATACTGGAAGTACCTTTTGAAAAATTGCGTGGCATAGGAATGAGCAACTCCAAAACACATTACATCCGCAATGTGTGTGAGTTCTTCATAGCCGAAAAACTGACCGATGCAAAACTCCATAAGATGACGAGCGATGAAGTGCTTGAAAAACTGATACAGATAAAAGGCGTTGGCAAATGGACAGTGGAAATGTTGCTGATGTTTACGCTCGGATATGAAGATGTATTTGCCGTGGATGACCTTGGCATACAACAAGCCATGACTAAACTCTACAAACTGGACGCCACAGACAAAAAGAAAATGCAAGCCGAAATGCTGCGCATATCAAAGAGGTGGAGCCCTTACCGCACCTATGCGTGCAGGTATTTGTGGGGATGGAAGGACAGCGGGAAGAAATAAAATTCCAAAGTAATAGTCGCTTCGTTTTGTCTCCTTTTACTAAAGCACCAAGAAGACTTTTGTCTTTTGAAAATACTAAAGGCAACAAAACTGTGTTACAAAAATAAATTCACTGATATGCGAAAATTCCAATGGCTACTTCTATCCATTAGCGCCTGCCTGTTGCTATTGACGTCAGAAAATGCGTTGTCGTGCAGCATGTACAAAGTGACTCTAAACGGCAAAACAATGGTAGGTTGCAACGAAGATGCGTGGCGACTTACGTCACGAATTTGGTTTGAAAATGCAAAAATGCCAGGGCACTATGCAGCAACCTTCACAGGCTCCCGATGGGATGGTGAGAATGGTTTCGCTCCACAATCTGGTATGAATGAATGTGGACTTGTATTTTCTCGACTTGCTGCGGCAGCGCCTGATAATGTCAATGGACAAATAATCGGCAAGCAGAACATTCGCAATGCGACACAATACCTCAAGGACATTTTGCACACGTGCAAAACCATAGATGATGTGAAGCACTACGTTGAGCAATACGACCATAGTTTATTTATGGAGGATGTATTTATTTACATAGACCGCTCAGGTAACTATTTAGTAGTTGAACCCTATGCTGTCAGCATAGGCAAGGAATCGAAATATGTATTGTCTAACTTTTGTCCTTCCGTTACGACTGAAGACTACGCGCTCAAGCTGGAGCGTTATCGCAACGGAATTGAGTTTCAGAATGGGAGAATAGATACTACAATTGGTTTTTGTACGGCTTTGTCAGACACAATGTCCGTATGTAGAAAAAAAAATAACGATGGCACATTGCTGACCTCCATTTGGGATGTGAATGCTGGAATGGTCTATCTCTATTTCTATCACAATTACGAACATCAAGTGCAGTTCAATTTGAAAGAAGAACTAGCAAAGGGCGACCATATTCTTGACATTCAAAACCTCTTTCCTCCCAATCCTGACTTTCAAAAGTTGGCTGATTTCAAAATTCCGCAGAACAATCATTTTCTATTGATGCTGGTGATGTGTTCGGGTGTGTTTTTTTTCTGCTCTTCTATCTTTTTTGTTGTGGACTATTTGCGCACTCGAAAAAATACGCGCTATGCTTTCATTAAGCTCTTGCTCTTCCTTTTGGGGCTCATCTTATTTTCATACATGGTAGCGCTGATTAGAAACATCCATATTTTCTATTTCCCTGCACCTTACCAAGATTATAAATTCACACTTCAAAATGTAGCTGCCTACATTCCATTTGTCTTGCTGTTAGCAATAGTTCCGCTGCTTCGGCTCAATATCAAATTGTATAAGGAAACAATCTGGCGCAGTTTTTCAAAGTGGCTGTTTACTTTGAATAATTTGGTCTATTGCACATTCATCGTCCTATTCGCCTATTGGGGTCTTTACTCAGTATTTGTTTGACTTTGTTTTCTGAGTAGTCATCTTCTCATGCTGTCATTTCTTGCATTTATGCCTACATGCAGTGGAGACGTAGGAGAACATCAAGAAATAGTTGAACTTGGTCTTTTCATCCAATCCGAAAAACTCATTTCAAATTTCACTTCGCCACCTTTAGTCATTCCCACATCGTTCCAGCCCTGCATTCTGTAAAACGTTTCTGCTCTTGTGCCGGGCGCAGTGCTCAGCCAGACCTTTTCTTGTGTTTGACTGAAGTACCCATTCATCATCATGTTGTGAAGTCGTTTACCAATACCTCTGTTGTCAAAATCGGGATGAACAAAGAGTGCCCAAATGTTGTGCTCCTTAAAATCTGCAATAGCAAAAGCAACAATGGTATTTTCTATTTCGCATACCCATCCCTTTCCGCGCACTGTTATGTATTCTTCACAATCTGCATCGGTTACCAATGCAGGATTGGAAAGCCTGTTTTCTTTTACAGCATTTCTTACCACTTGTATTTGTGAAATGTCTTCAGCCGTGGCTTCACGAAATATCATGATGTGAAAATATCATTTCACTACAAGCATTTTGGAGCAGTTGCCAATACTTAAGAAATACATGCCGCTAGCCAATTGTGTGCAATCCACTTGAAACTTTGCAGAGGTGACATTGCCTATTCTCTTTACCTCTTGCCCAAGTTCGTTGGTGATGATGGCATCGCTGCCAATCAAACTTGAAGGAATATTGATGGTGACGTTGTCACTTGTTGGGTTGGGGTAGATAGAAATGATTGCACTCATTTCTTCCGAAACATTTTGAGCAATAAACTCTGCGAGTGGTCGCTTGTATACACCGCTGCCTTTGGTACACACATACGCCCAACCATTGTTGACAATGATATCGAATACTTGATTATTGTCCAATCCTTCGCTTACATCTGTCCAAGTTTCTCCCAAATCATTGGTCATAAAAACACTTGGTGTAACGATGTTTCCATAAGCACCAACAAAAAGCATGTCATCATACACAGCGAAGGATGATGGTGCACCATAGGTGTCAAAATTCATACTGGTCCAAGACTCACCATAGTTGGTTGATTTGTACATGGTGCCCGAATTGCCTCCTGCTACAAATAGCACATCACCTATGTGCCCGATTTTATAGGGTACAAAATCCGAAGGCAAATCATCGTTGACACTGATCCAACTATTTCCGAAATTCACAGATGTGTAAACTCCTGTTTGAGTCAGAGCATAAAGTGTATTGTCAATGGCTAGGATGTCTGCGACATATTCACCATCCATACCATTGTTGCTGGCAGACCATGTTTGTCCGTCATCAGTGCTTATGACAACACCCAACGGGTTGGACGCAAAAATATCTGTGCCCACTTGTGCGAAGTTGCCCACTCCAACTGCTTGTAGCCCTTGGTTGCAGACTGTCCATGTAGCGCCATTGTCCACCGAACGGACTATACCACCATCACCCGCAGCCAATAGGGTATTACCAAATGTGGCCATGTTAGATACAGAAACCCAATAGTCCGGTGTAGCTGCCAATGCCCAATTATCCCCTTCATCAGATGTTTTGTACATGCCAGCGAACTGGGTTCCTACATACACATCGTTGCCTTTTGCATTTAAGGTAAGACACCAAGTGCTGGTGATTCCATTGCTCACATCTGCCCAAGTGTTGCCGTTGTCTCCGCTGTAATGCACTTGAGGTGCATCGAAAATAGAATAGTCTATCGCATAATAGCCAGATTGAATAAGCAGTTTGCCGTTGGACAGTCCATGGAATGAGGCTATGCCAGTGAGCCAATCTGTATTTACTGGCGACCAATCATAACCATTGTTGCTAGAGACATATGGTAGACCGCTGGTTCCACCAGTGATATAAATGAAACTTTCTGTAGTGCTCATAATAGTACCAGAAGAAGTCTCTGGAAGTTCAGCACTGATGTCTATCCAGAAGTTTCCTCCATCTACGGAAGTGTAAAAGCCAGTGGTAGTAGTGGCGAAAAGATTGGCTCCCACTGAGGCTATTTTACTGCAATAAGTGCCTTCTGCAAAACCATTGATGAGCTGCGAATAAGTAAGCGCACCGTCAAGCGATTCGTAGAGCCTTCCGTTTACTATTGTAAGGACCCTGTCTTCCAAAATCAGTATTTGATTTGTAATATGGTAGGAGTAGGGAATGATGCCCGAAAGACTCGAAGACCAAGTCTGCCCGCCATCATGTGAGAAAAAACTTCCGCCACCTGCTGTGCCTATATAAATGCTATCTCCGGCAGCGGCAATGCAGATGGGTTCATAACTGGTCCATAAATTAGGATAGGTTTCCCATGTAATGCCGTCATCACTGCTGTGGTAAACTCCATCAAATCCACCCAACCGTGTGCCTGCATATAATTGGTCACCGTCTAACGCGATGCAATTGATTTCGTAGGACTTCAACCCATTGTTACGCGCAGTCCAGTCGTCGCCATTGTTTGTACTTCTGAAAACACCACCATATTGTGTTCCCACATATATTTCATCATCATTGTTGGCATAGCTAGTTACATAACCTCCATGGGGGCCATTGGTTTGTTGCCATTGTGCGTTGGAGATAATGGATTGTGTAATCATCGCAACGATGCTGCAAAGTGTAAAGATTTTTTTCATTTTGGAATGTATTTGAATGTGGTTTCAGGTATAGAGATGCTAAGCACTATCGGATTCCATAAAAGAATTGAAATCTTTTTTCAAGAGCTGATTCAATTCAACCCGCGCACTGCGCTTTTCACCTCTTGTAATCTTCTTCTGGAAATAGGTATGCGCATGTTATCGCTCATCACCACTTCGTTTTGAGAGGTTAGTTGGGTGATGTGTGTTGAGTTGACCAAATGCGATTTGTGAATACGTAGAAATTTTTCGCGTGACAACATTTCTTCAATATCACCTAAGGTTTTTGATGCAAGAAATTTTTTCTTGTTCACCAGATAGATGGAAGTGTAATTTGAATCTGCTTCGCACCGAATAATGTCTTGTGCTGGGAATTGATACTCGCCTTGCTTCGTAGGAATGATGAGTTGAAACTGATTTTCATCTTGCGCATTCATATTGTGCTTCAAGTTGGCAAGGCGCAAGTTGGTAAGCGTCTTTTCCGTCTTTTGTTTGAAGCGTTCAATGGTCTTTCGAAGTTCATTTTCATCAATGGGCTTTAGCAAGTAGTCTAGGGCGCTGTGCTTGATGGCTTGTATAGCATATTGATTGAACGAGGTGCAGAAGATGACTTCAAAATTTGTGGTGTCTAGTTGCTCCAGCATTTCGAAGCCGGTCATCAGCGGCATTTGAATGTCCAAAAAGATAAGTTGCGGTGCGTGCGATTGAATGTAATTGATAGCAAGTTGCGGATTTTCAAAATCGGACATGAGTTCTATGTCCTCGGAAAATTGATTGACCAACAATTCTTTTAGCTCACCGCGTGCGAACGCATCATCATCTACTATAACGCTTTTAATTTTCATGTCTTTGTGAAATGCTTTTGAGGTGTTGTTGCAGGCTTCCTATTATTTCTGCTGTCGTTCTCGTTGTGTCCTCATTCCAAGTTGTTACAGCTTCCACCTGTGCGCATGTATTAGCTATGTGGTTCAATTTATTTCTTGTCAGTTGCGGACGTATGGAGTGCAAAATAGTTTTGATAACAGCAAAGTCATTTTCATTTAGTGCAGCCTTTAGTTGTTCCATTTTTTCGGGAATGAAAATGAGAAACAACTCATCGTCTTTGGAGGCGGTGTTGCTATTGACAGAAGTCGTGTTAGATTCAATAATCAGCGCATTGCAAATGGCATTTACGAGTTCATAGTCTTTGAAGGGCTTCATCACATAGGCATTCATTCCTACAGTTATGCACCTCTCCAGGTCGGTGCGAATAACACTTGCCGTAAGGCCAACGATGGGAAGTGTAGTGTTGGTCTTTCTTATTTCAAGGGTCGTTTCATAGCCATCTTTTTTGGGCATTTGAATATCCATCAACACCAAGTCATAGTCATCCTCTTCCAATTGTTGCATTACTTCCTCACCATTGCGAGCGTGATATAGTTGAGCGTTAGCAAAATATTTCAGAACCGTATCATGCGTTACCAAATAGTTGTAGTCATTGTCTTCCGCAACGATTATGTGCAATGGGTGCTGATATATAATGGGTGATTGTCTCATATCGTTTGATGCACTTGCAACATCATTGATTGCGTTTTTGTGCTCTGCATATTCCTGTAGTTCATTCAACGGAATAGTGAAGGAAAAAACAGAACCCTTACCAAATTCACTCTTCACTTCCAGTTTTCCTCCCATCAATTTCACCAAATCTTTGGCAATGGTCAAACCCAAACCCGTGCCGCCAAACTTGCGCGAGTCGCTGGTATTGGCTTGAGTAAAACTCTCAAACACTTTTTGCATTTTTTCATTTTCTATTCCAATGCCGGTGTCCGTCACAGCAAAATTTATTGATTGTTTGATTTGTTGACTTGTTGATTTTGACACCTGCACTTGAACATTTCCAATCTGTGTGAACTTGATGGCGTTATTGACCAAATTGACCAGAACTTGCGATAGACGAACAGCATCTCCAACCATCAATTCAGGAACATCTTTTTCAATTTCAAATTTCAGCGCAAGATTTTTCGCGACTGCTTTAGGCAAATAAATCTGTTCGATATTTTTTATTTCCTCACGTAGATTGAATGCTCTGTTTTCAATGGACAATTTTCCCGCCTCTATTTTGCTTACATCCAATATATCGTTCAGTATCACATTCAGATTTTCACCACTGTGATGGATGGCTTTGATGTATTCCGTGGATTTTTCATCGTGTGTTTTGTCCAGCAGCAAACGCGACAATCCGGTAATCGCATTCATAGGTGTACGAATCTCGTGGCTCATATTCGCCAGGAACTGTTGCTTCATTTGTTCACTGCGTTCAGCCCGTTGTTTTTCCTTTTCTATCTGCACATTTTTTTCTTCTAAGAGCTTCGTAGCCTTTTGTTTCTGACGATAGCGACCAATCAAAACCAATACAAGAATTGCCAGCAATGCAGCTCCACTCAGAAAAAAATACTTGAGTTGCTTTTGCTTTTGATTTTCCGCTTTTTGCTTTTGATTTTCAGCTTGCTCAATAGCAATTTGTTTGTCCCTCTTTTCTGTTTCGTACTTGCCAGCCAGTTCAGTAAGTTCTGTTTTTTGCTCGTCCAGTTTTAAGCTGTCTTTAAGTGCTGTGGCATCTTTTAGGTATTTAAACGCATGTTTGAAGTCGCCTTTTTTCTCAGCTACCTCTGCAAGAAATGTCAAAACATTTCGTCTATCGTGTGGAAGATTTTCAGCGTACGTGATGCTCAATGTTTGGAGTAATAATTTTTCTGCATCGTTCACTTTTCCATTGCGGTTGTAATAATCGGCCAGCAGTGTGCTTTCATACACTATGTCAAACGTTACATCCAACTCTTGAAAAATAGTAAGTGCATTCTTGCAGTAAAAAATGGCACTGTCCAATTGGTTTTTCTTGTCGAACAACTGAGCTAGTCCTTCGTAAGCATAGGCCACGAAATAGGTGTTGCCCGTTTGCGTAAAACACCTTTGTGCTTCTCTGTATTCCTTGTCAGCATTGTTAAAATCGTTCAATCCCAAATAGGCATTTGCTTTTCCGTTGTGCACGTTGCCTTGCTTACCCGTGTTGTTTGCTGCTATCTCCTTTTCAAGCGAACGGTTGAAATATTCCAACGCACGTGCGAAATTTTCTAACGAGTTGTAGCAAGTTCCAATTGAATAAAGAGTGCTTGCATGGTAACCAATATCAGGACAGCCCTTTTGAATTTCTTCTGCTTTGGTAAATGACAGCAGTGCAGACTTTACATCACTTTGTTTTTTAAGTAGGCTCCCAATGTTTGCATGAACACCTGCCGTTTCGCAGCGATGATTTCCGAGTTCAAGAAAATAAATACTCTGATGATAATGCACCAGCGCACTGTCCATTTCGCCCTTGTTATCAAAACAAAAGCCCAGGGCATTTTCACTATCACCTATCAGTTTAGAGTGCTTGATTTTTTGAGCAATGGCTAAAGCGCGATGTGCATATTCAATTCCTTTTTGCGCATCGGAGTGTGCGCTATTGAATGCGGCTTGCCATTAGAAATGACACCGTGCGCTGTCGGTGGTGGCAGTTTCAAGTCCTTGCAGATAAGTGGGAACCATGCTGGCATCCTGCGCACTGAGGGGTGCACAGCACAAGAACATGAAACTAAATGCCAACCATTTCATGGAAGGCAAAGTAACGAAGTCGCTACCGTTCGCTCAATATCTATTTCACTTACTCAATGAAATACAAAAGCGCCTAATGTGTGCTAGAATTTTGTTCGATAAAGTTTGAAAAAGTCTAACCATGAAAGATTCGATGACACACAAACACATATTGCTTACATCTATTCTAATGATGATGTCAGCGATGTTATTCGCGCAAGTAGCTCAAGGCTTTAATTATCAGGCAGCGCTCAGAAATGCAGATGGCGAGGTAGCCTCCAATACATCAGCTGCATTGCGCATGAGTATTCATCAAAACACTTTTGATGGCACCATCGTTTATCAGGAAACGCACAACACAACCACCAACCAATTCGGCTTAGTCAACTTGATAATTGGCGAAGGCATGCCCGACCAGGGCACCTTTGATGCGGTGCAATGGAATACAGGCACCTCCTTTTTTATGCAAGTAGAAGTGGACTTGGGCGATGGCTTTGTGGACATTGGCTCACAGCAATTGATGAGTGTGCCTTTTGCCATGGCCTCTAAAAAAGCAACGGATGTTTTGCTGAATGAATTGACAGACGTAAATACTGCTGGAGCTACAAATGGACAAGTGCTAGAATGGAACGGCACAGCGTGGATACCTGCAACAGACAACAATACAACCTACACAGCAAGCACTGGAATCAGTATTTCAGGATCAACAATTTCGAACACGGGTGATGTTAGCAACACCAACGAAATACAAGCACTCACGTTAAGCGGAAACAATCTTGCACTGAGTAACGGTGGTGGAAGTGTGACACTGCCAACGGGAACAACTTACACCGAAGGTGCAGGTATTGACATTGTTGGAAATGCTATTTCTGCAAACGATGCAAGCGCAACAAATGAGATACAAGCACTGAGTATTTCAGGAGCAAACATTTCTCTGAGCAACGGTGGTGGAAGTGTGACGTTGCCAACGGGTACAACCTACACAGAAGGCTCTGGAATTGACATTGTAGGCAACACCATTTCTGCAAACGATGCAAGTGCAACAAACGAAATTCAAGCACTCGCTTTGAGTGGAAACAATCTTACACTGAGTAACGGTGGTGGAAGTGTGACACTGCCAACTGGAACTACTTACACTGCTGGTACAGGCATTTCAATTTCGTCAAACACCATTGCGAACACAGGCGACACTGATGCCACCAATGACATCACCAACATCACACCGCATAGTGGTGATGTAACAGGGCTGTACAACAATTTGCAAATTGCTGCTAATGCTGTAGGTTCATTAGAGATTGCCAATGATGCAGTTGGTGCAACTGAAATTGCAACGGGTGCAATAGGTGCAACAGAGCTTTCAAATATGGGCGCGACAGCCGGACAAATTCTTGAATGGGATGGTTTGTCTTGGTCACCACAAACTCCAGCTTCTACCGCAGATGGTGTTTGGAGCAGCAACGCCACCAATGCGTGGCGACTTGGTGGTAACATCGGTATAGGAACTTCCACTCCAGTCTATGGTTTGCACATGCATAACAAGCAAGGCTTGCATTTAACCACCACCTCCACCGGCTCCACATTTCTTGATGGCTTTTACCTCGGGCAGGAGGATCCTGGAACTGTTACTCTCGTAAACTTTGAAAATGGGCCTATGACTTTTCACACCAACTTTTTTGAGCGTATGCGTATTGCAGGTGATGGCAACATTGGCATTGGCACACAAACACCCGTTGCACCATTGCATTTGGCAAATGTGAATGTCGGAAGTGATGTTTATTCAAAATGGACCACACCGATTACGGGACATACCTCAACTGATGGTGCACATGTTGGGGTGAACACTGTGGGGCAAATGACCATTGACCAAAAGGAGAACTATGACATTCTGGTAAAAAGAAATGGAAGCACGAAGTTGACCGTGAACAGCACCGGTGTGGATGTGAATGGAGAACTGACAGCTGATGATGTGACTACAGGAAATATCACTGCCGTAGCTTCTGATGTTACAAGTGCAAATGCCTTTATCTCCACCACAGAAAACTTGTATTTAAATTCTGCAACTGGCACGGGTAACAGACCTCTGTATGCAACAGCCGCAGGGCAGGTGTATGCGGACAATTCAACTCACCGATTGAATTACACAGGTTCCGCATTTCATGCATTTACAGATGAAACTATAAGCAGCTTTGAGGAGAATTGGGACACAAATTCGAATAGGCTTCAGTCTAGAGGAAATTCTGGCGAAGCAATTTGTACAGTTCAATTGCCCACTGGTGCCGTGGTAACCAAATTAACAGCCCGCTTCGAAGAACAGGAACCTGACCAACATCTATTGTTGAGGTTGAGAAGATGCAGTTTACTCGATGTTACAAGTGCATCTAACATGGCGAGCATTACCAGTACTGACAGCAATGGTGTTTCGACTTCAACTGACTCGACAATTAGCAACGCCACAATTGACAATCAAGAATTCGCTTACATCCTTGTGGTGGAAATGGGAACAGATGTAATACCAGCTAACGTCCCTTCACTTCACAGTGTTACCATTGAATATTCTATGCCGTAACTCATTTCAAAGCATTACAACTATGAACAGGAACTTCACTTTATTTTTCGTTCTTAAGTTCATTGGAATGGCAGTGAACGCCCAATCCATCGAACGCTCTATCGTCTCCTCCTTTGGCTTCAGCTATGCAGGTAGCGGTTTTCAAACAGACTGCACGATTGGCGAAGTCATCACCTTCACAGGAGAAAGCAACGCAAGTTTTTTGACACAGGGCTTTCATCAACCCGTTTCAATTGTTGCTCTTTGTCAAACACCACACGAAGAAACCATTGATGCAAGTGCGTGCAATACCTATGAATTGAATGGCGAGACATACACCACTGCTGGCTCTTACACACAGATACTCATTGCAAATGATGGTTGTGACAGTATCATCCATCTTAATCTACAATTGAATGCACTGAGTAATGATGTAACTATAGATGACAATACACTCACTGCTTTGCAAGACAACGCAACTTATGCATGGACACTTTGTGTTGACCAAACTCCTTTGGGTACATCCCAAACCTTCACTCCAACTCAAAGTGGAGAATATCAAGTAACCATCACCCAAGACGATTGTGAAGTTGTTTCGGAGTGTGTTTCGTTTGTGGTAGGTGTGAAAGAAATATCAAATGCAATAGAGTTAAGTATCTATCCCAATCCCACACGTGACATGCTGAATTTGGAAGTTACTGGAATTAATGGTGGTTTTTTGTTTAGCGTATACGATGCCATTGGTTCACTTCTGATGTCGGAGCAGGTGAATGATTCGAGGACGAAGTTGTCAGTGGCAAACCTGGCTGTCGGACCTTACATGTTGGTTCTTCATTCCAATCATGTAGCGATAAGCAAATCATTTGTGAAGATGTGATAGACGTGGATTCAAATCTGTAAATATCTTTTTTTATCCGTGTCCCATTTGTATCCCGATTCACTCAATATCTCCGCCATTCAAACAATCAACTCCTTTTCTGGATTAAACAACTCCATCTTCGCTTTATCAATTTTTAATTCTTCCTTACAATGAAAAGTACTCTACACACAAAGCGCATTCTCATCACTGCCAACTGCCTACTGCTGACTGCCTACTTTTTCGCCCAAGACGGTTCATTGGACCTCAGCTTTAGTACCGATGGAATTCTTACCACACCCATTGGTCTGGATGAAGACTATGCTCGAGGTGTAGCTATTCAGACAGATGGAAAAATTGTTGTAGCTGGGTATGCATTCAATGATGAACTTGACGTGATTGCAATAACACGATACAACACCGATGGTAGTTTGGACAACACCTTTGATTCGGATGGAATTGTAACCACACTTGTTGGTGAGGAAGGCAGCAGGGCACATGCTGTTGTCATACAAAGTGACGGAAAAATTGTGGTGGCCGGTTATTACTCCAATGGTACCGACCAGGATTTTTTCGTGGCTCGTTACAACACCAATGGCAGTTTGGATACCACTTTTGATACCGATGGAATTGCTACCACAGGTTTTGGCCAATACTCGAACGACAGGGCATTTGCAGTGGCGATACAAAGCGATGGAAAAATAGTAGCGGTGGGGTACAATACAAACCCCGATGGCAATGTAAACCGCGAGTTTGCCGTAGTGCGCTACAATGCGGATGGCAGTCCAGACAACACATTTGATGGCGATGGTGCTGCTATCACGGCCATTGAAATTGGCGGAGATGAGGCACGCTCAGTAATCATTCAAAGCGATGGAAAAATTGTGGTGGGCGGATTCAGTTTCGATTCCATTGCCCGCGAATTTGCACTGGTGCGTTACAACACCAATGGAAGTTTGGACAACACATTTGATGGCGATGGCATTGTTACAACATCCATTTCAGCAATTGATGATGCGGCCTATGCTATGGTTATGCAAAGCGATGGAAAATTTGTGCTGGTGGGGTATGCACATCTTGCCACCTATGACTTTGCAGTAGTGCGTTACAATACCGATGGCAGCCTTGACAATACCTTCGACACAGATGGTAGGGTGACAACCGGAATTGAAACTGCCAACGATGAAGCATTCGCGGTTGCTATACAAAGTGATGGAAAAATTGTGGTGGCAGGACATGGTGATTTCTCCGACAGCAATTTTGCGTTGGTACGTTACAACACCAACGGCAGTCTCGACAGCAGTTTCGATACCGATGGAATTGTAACCACTGCCATAAACGGTGTTGGTTCAGATGATTGGGTGATGGCATTGGCTCTGCAAGCCGAGGGCAAAATTGTAGCAGCCGGGCACAGCAGCGACAATGATGATTATGTGTTTGCAGTGGCGAGGTATAACAACATGGGTACATCGGAAATTGTGCAGGCAGTAAATCAAGAATCTGAAATAGTTCTTTACCCCAATCCAACAAGTGGAACATTCAGTTTGAGAAACATCTTACCCAATGCTGAAATCACTATTTATGATTCGATTGGTAAAATGATATATAAGCAAAAAGTAAATGCTCAGAACGAGATTTCACTTCCTGCGAATCGTGCCAATGGAATCTATACCGTGAAAATTTTTGATGGAGTTGAAAGTGATTGGTTGAGATTAGAGGTCAATCAACCTTGAGTGCGCGAATTTGTGGGTGGCGAAATGGAATAGTTGCACTTCGCACATTATAAAATGGACAGAATGAACTAAGCACGCTGCTTTGGGTGAAGGCACAATAGCTCAGTAGTTTTTGTAAGGAAGAAACAAATGCATTGCGCCTAAGCCCCGAAGAGGTTTTCAAATCACTTCGGGGCAGCGTGCGTCAGGGTTTACCGTTCGCTCAAAATCACTACCGTTCGCTCATCTTGTATACATAAGTAGTATGTTGCATAAAATCTTCGTGCAACATTTTTATTCTTCCTTACAATGAAAAATATTCTACTCAGTGCAACACTTGTTGCAATGGCTCACCTCTGCAGTGATGCCCAATGGATTTATGACCCGGAAAACCCACAATTGGTGAGCGATGAAACCTGCGTGCAAAGCGCAGTGCAACAAGTGGCTGACGACAACGGTGGCACGTTTGTGTTCTGGTTAGACTCGCGTTCCGGCTGCAATGGCAACACCTTTAACGACATCTATGGGCAGCATTATGATGCGGAAGGAAATGAACTTTGGGAAGCGGCAGGACGAGAAATTATGAGTTATTCAAGTTCGATTCTGAGTTTTGCTGTAATGCGTCCTTCCTCTCAAGAAGGAATAATTATCGGAGCACATTCTAAAGACATTCCAGTTGCTTCCGACTCATTGCGTTTTCAAAAACTCAATGATGATGGTGTGCAATTGTGGGCGAATGATTTGCTAATAGCGGATGCTGATGGATGCGAGGGAAATTATTTTCTCGGTTTCGAGAATTTCAGTTTCATCAAAAAGGATGATGGCTACACAGTAAATTTTGTCCCCACTTATTGTGGCGGTGCCGATGGCTGTCGCATCACTCACTTCACCACCGATGGTGTGCTTACGGGGGCTTTTAATGGAGAGCCGGAAGGCAATCAATTCTATATAGGCTCGCGCGGTATTGACAATACGTTTGACGGTAGCGATGACACTTATCTCTATTATACCGGAGGCAATGGCACAGGAGCACACGCATTTGTAATGCGAGTTACGGAAGCGGGCGACTCGGCCTTCGCGCCTGTAGATGTGCTCGAGGGAACCAACGGACTCAACTATCAATTTGCAGCAATGAGTGATGAAGATGGCATTGCTGTTTGTTATCAATCAACAGGTGAAAATGGAAATGTCGATTTATTCATGAGAAAGCTAAACAGTAATGGCACATGGGCTTGGAATGGTGACATTAAGGACGTGTGTGTTGCGGATGGCAATCAGGGAAGTTTTCATTGGGTGCAAGACGATACCTACTACTACATTGTTTGGGCTGATGGTAGACCGGGTGTGATAGGTAACTACGCCATCTATGCGCAGAAAGTAGAAAAGGCCACTGGTGAGATGCAATGGCAGCAAGATGGTATAGAAGTATTTGACCAAAACACTTACATACCCTATCCAAAATGTGTTCTGACAAATGAGGGTAAGCTGCTAGTGACCAACGAAGCAATGTGGGATTTTGGTTTCAATGCGCAAATGGTAAATCTTGAAGGAGCGCTTGATTGGCCCGCTACGTCTGCGATTGCGAGTTTTCCTCTTTCGCCTTTCTATGCGGATTATAGTTTACTAAAATCAAACGACAACATCATTGTAGCTTGGAGTAAAGCATTTTCTGGTGGCGGAGCTGACGGAATTTACATCGCCAATATCCAAGCGCCAGCAGTATTCCTTGAAGAAACTATTTCGGCATGCAACAGCTACACTTCCAATGGCGAAACATTCACCGAAAGCGGTGTGTATGTTCAGCAATTACCCGGTGATACCACACTTGTCTTGAACCTTACGATCAATACTGTTGACATCAGTTTGAGCATCAATGGCAACACCCTGGAGGCGCTTACCAATGAAGGATTTATCTACTGGATAAACTGTGCGGACAACTCCATAGTGCTAGACGACTCACAAACCTTCACTCCAGAAGTTACTGGTGAATACGCTTTGATGGTGTCTAATGACGCGTGTCAGGATACTTCCGATTGTTACCTCATTGAAATTATTGGTGTGGATGAAATTGGTTTTCAAAATCACATTTCACTTTATCCAAATCCGGGAAGTGACGTGTTGAACATTCAATCTTCAAAGCCATTGAAAAAAGCCACCTTGAATATGATAGATATAAATGGAAGACTTGTGATGAATCGGAGAAATCTAAGTGGAAGCAAATTCGGTTTTGATACGAGTTTATATTCTGACGGGGTATATATGATTGAAATTATTTCTGAAGGAGTTGTTTCAAACACGAGATGGATTAAGACAAAATGAGCCAACTGAAAAAACCGAAGGCGTCACATGCGTCTTCGGTTTTGTTGAAAATCCACTTACTACTTTTTTAGCAAGACGTTTGTGCATTTGCCATTTTCTGTAGTGGAATCAATAATGCAATTGGCCGTTCCAAGTAGTTATAAAAAACAAAAAACCCCGCGAGATCTTCGCGGGGTTTTTAGCAATATCAAAAATATCTTAGTCGTTGCGACCAATGTACTTGAGGTGCAAGGTGTGAGAACGCACCGCTTGATACACCGTTTTGTACTCATTATATGTGATGCCGAACTTATCGCACGTTTCTTTTACAATCTTGCTAAGAGCAGGATAGTGCGCGTGTGAAATACGTGGAAAAAGGTGATGTTCTACTTGATAATTTAATCCGCCTGTTAGCCAGTGCACAATACTGCTGCGTGTGGCGAAATTGCTCGTGGTGTTGATTTGATGCACTGCCCATTCTGTTTCAATGTGGTTGTTGGTTTCAGCCGGATCATGAAAGGCTGCGTTTTCTACAACGTGGGCCAATTGAAACACAATGGCTATTACCATTCCACACACCACTGTCATTATTGTATAACCTAAAAGCGTGGCTACAACTCCTTGCATCATCATCGGCAACACTAAAAATGTAAATACATAAGTCAATTTGGTTGCCCAAAAAACAATGTGTTCCTTAGTTGTAAATTTTCTCAGCTTGGTAGCACCTATTTGTTTGGTGAAATATTTCTGAAAGTCATCGCGCCATATCCACGAGAAGTAGGTAAGGCTGTAGAGCATATATCCATATACATGCTGAAAGCGATGAAACCAATAACGTGGCTGACTATCGTTGGTGCGCAGCATTGGTTGAATGTTGATGTCATCATCATGCCCTTCGATGTTGGTAAAACTATGATGAATCATGTTGTGCTTGGTCTTCCAAAGTTGGACATCACCACCAACTACATTGAGCGAGTATCCCATCAAATTATTGAGCCATTTCTTGTTGGAATAGCTGCCATGAGCACCATCATGCATCAGGTTGAAACCAATGCCAGCTAGCGTAAGACCCATCAACGAGCACAGGGAAATGCTCAGCCATGTTGGCATATCAATAAACACAAGACCGATGTAGAGCGCCACAAAACTTGAAATAAGCAATACTGATTTTAGGTAGATACTCCAGTTGCCCCAACGGTTTTTACCCGTTTGTTCGAAGTACGAATCAACGCGCTTCTTTAGTTCATCAAAAAATGGATGCTCTTTGGTTTTGAATGTTACAGTTGCCATGCAGGGTATTTTAATTTGTCTTTCAAACGTTTTTAGGTAAGAAAGAATTGGGTGCAAGATAAGACTTCACTTTCACAGGAGTTGATTGACTTCGATGAAGAGTGAAAAACGGGGTGTGAAAAGAAAGTGACAAACCACTCTAAAGAACTCACCATGTTCAGCTTTGTTCATATAGCCCTATGGTTTTACAACGAACTTTTGCTTTGAATCTCCTACTTGTATGAAGCAGAAACCCGCTGATAGCCTGCTGCAATCAATAGTTGTCTTCTGTGCATTCAGCAGCACTTTTTTCAACGTTTGTCCAATGGCATTGCTGATGGTGCATTCTTTTCCGATGCAGTTGATAGGTATTTCACGAGCCACCTATTCACTCGCTGAATTGGGATAAATTGTGAAAGCGCTTATGCTTACTCTCTCGATTGAATTAAAAACGTTTTCGCCACTCGCTGCATCTGATGCACATAGGTTATTTACTTTAAAAACGGTGTAAGTGCCTGTTTCAGTCATTTCAATGAAGTTGTCCAAAGTTTTTTTGCACAATCGAATCTGCCCCCTCTATATTCGCACCGCTTTTGAACGTACGGGATAAGATTGAAAAGGGGTCACAAGCCCCTTTTTCATTGTCCTAAACTTTGAGAGTCAAAACCAACGGAAGTGATTACAAGAGAACGCGTCATAAAACTGATAGAAGAAAAAATCGCAGATAGCGACATGTTCATCGTGCATTGCACGGTGGCACCAGGCAACATTATAGACGTTGCTATGGATGCAGACAGCAGCATTGCTATTGAGGCATGCACCGACATTCATCGCCACATATTGAAGAACATGGATCGTGAAGTGGAAGATTATGGACTCGTTGTTTCATCACCCGATTTGACCAAGCCGCTGCAAGTGCATCGTCAGTATTTGAAAAACATTGGCCGCGATGTACAAGTGAAAACCCTTGACAATGAAAAACAAGAAGGCACCCTCACCAAAGTGACAGATCAAGGTATTGTTATTCACACAATTAGCCGAGAAGCTGTTGAAGGAAAAAAAGGAAAACAAACGGTAGAGCGTGATATTGAAATCAACTTTGACCAAATAAAGGAAACAAAAATTGTGATAAGCTTCAAATAGAAGTTAGACGATAGACAATTGATGTAAGATGAGGAAGTGGATAGATAATTTAGAAAATCAACAAGTCATCAAATCAAGAATTCAACAAGTCAAATAAGTCAACAAATCAAAAAATAATAGGCAATGAAAGGTGTAAATCTGATGGACGCATTCTCCGACTTTAAAGAGTTGAAGAACATAGACCGCGAAACCATGAACCGAATCCTGGACGACACATTCCGCGGAATGATCTTAAAGCGCTGGGGCGCTGACGATGGTTTCGATATCATCATCAACCCGGACCGTGGTGACTTAGAAATAATTCGCACGCGTGCTGTGGTGGAAGATGGCGAGCTGGATGACGAAGTTTCAGAAATAGAATTGAGTCAAGCCAGAAAAATTGTGGACGACTTGGATGTGGGCGAAGAACTCATCGAGGAAATCAAAATAGAAGACTTCGGGCGTAGAAACATTTTGGCCATGCGCCAGAATCTTCAATCGCGCATTATGGAGTTGGAAAAGGACCACCTCTACAAAAAATACTCTGAGCGCGTAGGCGACATCATAGCAGGCGAAGTCTATCAAGTCTGGAAAAAAGAAATGCTTGTATTGGATGATGAGGACAATGAACTCATAATTCCTAAAGAACACCAGATACCAACTGACTTCTACAAGAAGGGCGATACCATTCGTGCAGTGGTGTACAAAGTGGATATGCGCAACAACACTCCGCAGATTATCCTTAGCCGCACAGCACCTGAGTTTCTTGAAAAACTCTTCGAGCAAGAAGTTCCGGAAGTGTTTGATGGCCTTATTACCATTAAGAAAATTGTACGCGAGCCGGGTGAGCGCGCGAAAGTGGCAGTAGAAAGTTATGACGACCGTGTGGATCCAGTTGGAGCGTGTGTAGGAGTTAAAGGAGCACGCATACACTCTATAGTCCGTGAGCTTCGCAATGAGAACATTGACGTTATACAATACACCAGCAACGACCAGCTTCTTATTTCAAGAGCATTGGCACCGGCAAAAATCAGCAGCATCAATCTGGACATGGAAAACCGCAAGGCTGACGTGTTCCTGAAACCTGACCAAGTGTCCTTAGCTATCGGCAAAGGCGGCAACAACATCAAACTGGCAGGAAGACTGACTGGATTTGAGTTGGATGTGTACCGCGAAAACGAAACAGACATTGATGACGTGGATTTGGAAGAATTCTCAGACGAAATAGATGCATGGATCATAGACGAGCTGAAAGGCATAGGCTGTGATACTGCTCGCGCTGTTCTCGAGATATCTAAAGAAGACTTAGTAAAACGAACTGAATTGGAAGAAGAAACAGTAGATGAAGTAATGCGCATTCTTAAATCAGAATTCGAATAACATCATTTTTCACCATTTAGAACAGATAGAGCGCTCAGTCAAAGCTTGTCTTTGACTGAGCGTTCTATGTGAACTCTAAGTGTTTTTTAACCTTCAAGATTTTAATCCTTCACCGAAAAGACTAACTTGCACCCGATTATCAACTAATAATTTCAACAAAGGCGAAACACAATCCACGAGCAATGAAGCAGTAAGCACGGCATACATATAGCCCTTCACGCCAACTACTGCGCATGGCCCGTTGATTTTGTGACAAATACTACATTATGTCAGAAACAAAGGCAACACGATTAGGCAAAGCAGCTAAAGAACTTGGCGTTAGCACGGGTACCATTATCGAATTCCTGAAAGGAAAAAAAATAGCGATAGAGGACAACCCGATGGCCAAAATAGAAGGCGCTGAGTATGACTCACTTCTAGCCGCATTTGCTGGTGACAAGGCCGCAGCCGAAAAGTCTCATGCGGTAGCTGCCATAGCTCGCGAGTCGCGCGCCACCATCACCCTCGAAGAAGCGAAGAAAACCAAGTCGATAGAGAAAGTAGAGGTAGAGCCTGAGATTGACTATTCCAAATTCAAACGTAAGATTGAGGTAAAGGACAAGCCTCCTGTGGTAATTGAAAAACCTGCCCCAAAACCGGAAGTAGTAAAACCAGTTGCGAAAAAGGAAGTTGAAAAAGTGCCTGCTGCGCCTGTTGAAGCAGAGGCTCCTAAGAAAACTACCCGCAAAAAATCGGACGAAATAACCGCTGCACAATCGGCAGGCGACACCACGGGCGATGTGAAGGTGGTTGGAAAAATTGACCTTGACTCCATAGAAAAGCCAAAGACGAAAGGCCGCAAGAAGAAGGAAGACACGGCAGAAGAAGTAGCCGCGGAAGAAAAAAAGAAGGCAACTCGCGGTAAGAAGAAAGCCGAAGATGTGGTTCAAGAAGTTAAGGTGGAAGAAGTGATTCCCGATGATGAACCAGTGAAAGTGGTTCCAGAAGAAAAGGAACTGATACGCGTGAATGTCCAGAAACTGGCTGGGCCTAAACTGATGGGTAAAATAGAACTACCCACAGCACCAGAAAAGAAAAAGCCCGAGCAAGCTAAACCGGGAGACAATGCAGAAAAGCGCAAGCGTAAGCGCGTATCTAAAGTAGACGTTCAGCGACAGCAGGAAATAGACCGCAGGCAGCAGCGGGCTAAGCCAGCTGAGGCACCCAAAGTGGGTATGAGCGAAGCGGATATTCAGCGCAAGGTGAGCGAGACACTTGCCAGATTAGGTGGTCCGGGAAAATCAAAGACATCCAAGTTCAGAAGAGATAAGAGAGAGTTTGTTGCAAGACGCAACGAAGAGGAAATGGCTCGCCAGCAAATGGAGAGCTCAGTATTGAAACTTACAGAGTTTGTAACTGTGAGCGAGCTGGCCAGTATGATGAATAAGCAGCCCACCGAGATCATTAAGGTCTGCATGCAACTGGGCATTTTTGCATCGCTCAACCAGCGTATCGATGCTGAGACTATTCACATCATTGCTGAGGAATTTGGTTATGAAGTAGAATTCGTGAGCTCCGAAGTTTCTGATGCTATAGAAGACGAGGTAGACAATCCAGAGGATTTAGTGTCTCGTCCGCCTGTGGTAACGGTAATGGGTCACGTGGACCACGGCAAAACCTCCCTGCTCGACTTTGTGCGCAAAGCCAACGTGATAGGCGGTGAGGCCGGAGGAATAACACAACACATAGGTGCCTACAGTGTGAGCCTTGCGGATGGAAGGAAAATTACTTTCCTGGATACTCCCGGTCACGAGGCGTTCACTGCCATGCGTGCACGCGGTGCGCAGGTTACCGACCTTGCCATTATTGTGATAGCTGCTGACGATAGCGTGATGCCGCAAACAAAAGAGGCCATATCACACGCTCAAGCAGCGAATGTGCCCATGATTTTTGCATTCAATAAAATGGACAAGCCCGATGCGCAGCCGGACAAGCTGCGCGAGCAACTTTCAGCCATGAACATATTGGTGGAAGAATGGGGAGGCAAATTCCAGAGTCAGGAGATTTCTGCCAAGAAGGGAATGAACGTGGATGCATTGCTTGAAAAAGTTTTGCTGGAGGCAGAATTGCTTGACATGAAAGCGAATCCAAAGAAGCGAGCCATCGGCACAGTTATCGAATCATCGTTGGACAAGGGCCGCGGATACGTAACTACACTGCTTGTAGAAGGAGGAACACTTCGTGTGGGTGACCCCATCATAGCTGGTCAGTGGAGCGGTCGTGTAAAAGCTATGTTCAATGAGCGTGGTCAGAAAGTAATAGAAGCAGGTCCAGCCACTCCGGTTTCGCTGCTTGGTTTCGAAGGCGCTCCTGGAGCGGGTGACAAATTCCACGTGATGGAGGATGAACGTGAAGCAAGAAATATTTCGCTGAAACGCCAACAGTTGCAACGCGAGCAAAGTCTACGCACGAAGAAACATTTGACCATAGAAGAAATTGGAAGACGTATCGCATTGGGCGACTTCAAAGAGCTTAGCTTGATAGTGAAAGGTGACGTGGATGGCTCGGTAGAAGCATTGTGCGATTCGTTGCAAAAACTTTCTACAGAGAAAATTCAGGTCCGCATCATACACAAAGGCGTTGGACAAATCTCAGAGAGCGATGTGTTGTTGGCCTCAGCCTCTGACGCTATCGTTATCGGTTTCCAGGTGCGACCAAGTGCAAGCGCACGCAAACTGGCCGAGCAGGAAGAAATTCAGATCAAGCTGTACTCCATCATCTACAAAGCAATAGAAGAAGTGAAAGAAGCCATGGAAGGCCTGTTGAGTATGAAGATTGAAGAACGCATTGTGGGCACTGCTGAAATACGCGAAGTGTTTAAGATTACCAAAGTGGGCACCATTGCAGGTTGTATGATGATGGACGGAAAAATTCTGCGCACCAACAAGGTGCGTGTTATTCGCAATGGCATCGTTATCTATACCGGAACACTGGGCTCGCTGAAGCGCTTCAAAGACGATGTGAAAGAAGTAGTGAAAGGCTACGAATGCGGATTGAACATTGACAAATTCAACAACATTGAAGTAAACGACATTATAGAAGCATTTGAAGAAGTGGAAGTGAAGCAGACGTTGTAATTACTTTCAGAAGGAATAGATTGTTGAAAAGGCGACAGCAGTGTCGCTTTTTCTTTACCAAATAGTCTGAACCTCGCTTCAGAATAAGAATAATATTGCCCCATGACTATTCGCCAACATATCCCCAACCTCTTCACCATAGGCAATCTTGTTTGTGGCTCTATTGCCATTATACATGTGTTGCAATTTGGTTTCGACACATGGGCAGTGCTGCTGATCTTCGTTGCGGGCATTTTGGATGTGTTTGATGGTGCCGTGGCTCGAGCGTTGGGTGTCTCAAATCCAATAGGTAAACAGTTGGACTCGCTTGCAGATGTTGTTTCGTTTGGACTGGCACCTTCTGTGATTGCCTTCAGCATGCTGGAAGTGCAATCGCCTACAGAACTTCAATGGTTGAAATACCTCGCGCTGTTGAATGTGGTAGGCGCTGCGCTGCGCCTAGCCCGTTTTAATATTTCTACCGATCAGTCATCTGACTTTAGTGGTATGCCCTCGCCAGCCAACGGAATTTTTTGGGGAAGCATTGCGGCAGTCGCTTGGGAAATGAGCGTAAGAAGCGGAATGAATATTTCTATTCCGAGTTATTCATTCATCATTGTCCTTCTTTTGATTTCTTCCTTGCTGATGGTAGCACCGGTAAGAATGTTTTCATTCAAATTCAAGAAGGGAGGGTTTGCTCAGAACAAAATTCCTTTCATCTTCATTGGTACTGTCCTTTTTGTTCCATTCGTCACGTGGTTTCTTTTCCACTCAGTACTGCTGTGCGTGCCCATAGGAATTCTTTGGTACACGCTACTTTCTGTGATTTATCATTTTTCACTGAACGGCAATCAAGCAGCTTAAGCAGTCAGGAAAAAATCAGAGGCAATCACATCTGCTTGCAGTAAACCTTCTTTGGTAAGTGAGAGAATATCTTCTTCCTGTTTCATTTTACCGGCACTGATGAGTTCATTCACTTCCTGAGCATATATCTTTTTGAAGTCAAACGAAAACTCGTGTTGAATGAAATCCAGATCGATGCCCCACTTAGTGCGCAGCCGAGTCATGATGTATTCATTCAATTTCATTTCCTGAGTCAGTGTTTCGTGCTCATGCTTCAGTTTGTTTTCAATCAGTGATTGAACATACAAGCTGTTATTCGCCACATTCCATTGCCTTGCACTTCCATTGAAAGAATGCGCAGAAGGGCCAATACCTAGGTAGTGTGAGCCTTTCCAGTAAGATGAATTGTGACGCGATTCATAACCCTGTCTGCAAAAATTAGAAACCTCGTATTGCTCAAATCCATTTTTTTCCATTTCATCCAACATGAGCAAAAACTGATCGCTGCTTGCTTCCTGCTCGGTTTCTTTCAGCAATCCTTTGCGATGCATTGTCCCGAAGAAAGTCTTCGGTTCAATGGTCAGGCTGTAGGCGCTGATGTGTTGCACATTCAACTTAAATGCAGTGGTTAAATTTTTCTTCCATGCATTTATGTCCATTCCCGGAATGGAATAAATCAAGTCAACGGTGATGTTTTCAAAGCCATTGTCCTGCGCAGCTTTTACGCTGTAGTCCGCTTCGCTGGCAGAGTGCGCTCGGTTCATCCATTTCAAATCCTCCTCCCTGAAACTCTGAATACCTATGCTCAAGCGGTTGACAGGTGTTGTGCTCAGTGCCTTCACTTTTTGCAAAGTCAAATCATCGGGGTTGGCCTCCAATGTTATTTCTGCATCATTTGCAACTTCATGCAACTCATATATTTTTTCAAGTAATCGATTCAATTCGTCTACAGAAAGCAGCGAAGGTGTTCCACCACCGAAGTAGATGGTTTCAATCTTTTGGCCTTCTAAATAATTTTTTTGCAAGTGCAATTCCTTGTGCATAGCCGCCAACAACTCCTCTTTGTTTTTGAGCAGTGTAGAGAAATGAAAATCGCAATAGTGACAGGCTTGTTTGCAAAAAGGGATATGTAAATAGATGCCTGCCAAAAGTGAAATGACTGAATGAATAAATTGCCTGCCAAATAAAGACCTAATAGAAATGCTTCACGCAACAATCAACGGTAAAAAAACATACGATCTAGAATGGGATGGCAAAAGCAAAGAAGGCAAACTGAACAATGATTCATTTGTCTGGGATGCACTGCATAGCGATGAGACCCACCTCCATGTACTTCATAAAAACAAATCGTACAATGTTGAAGTGGTTTCTCAAGACCATGAAACAAAACAAGCCATCATAAAAGTGAACGGCACGAAATACACCGTTCAACTGAAAGACCGTTTTGATGATTTGCTAAAGAGCCTTGGCATGGAAGGAGCGGGTGAGAAGAAGCTAAAAGACGTGAAAGCACCGATGCCCGGAATGGTGCTTGAGATTTTGGTGAGCGCGGGTCAACAAGTGGAGAAGGATACTCCGCTGATAATACTTGAAGCTATGAAGATGGAGAATGTAATAAAGAGTCCTGCAGCTGGTATCGTAAAGAAGGTGGGTGCGACTGTAGGCAATGCCGTGGAGAAGAATGCAGTGTTGCTGGAGTTTCAATAACACTTCCTTCGATTCAAAAGCAAACAAGAATCTTTTCATCGTGGTCTTTTAACCCCGCAGGGGTTCTAAAACAAAGTAAACTCGCTACCCTTTGTTGCACAATCATTTTGATACTCTCAATACCTTATGTTGCAATCAAGTCAATACTCTACAGTCTTCTTGAGAAGGCTCCCGACAATTACTCTTTCACTCAACATGAAAGGATAATGTTCCCTAAGATGATTTCATTTCCTCTGGAATCAAACAAAGAGGTATCGGATTCATCTTGTGCTTATTCGCGCGGTTGCGCTGCATATATATTTCTAGTACTTGTTGTTGCCTTTCTGTCAAACTCATTGATGCAGATTTTTCTAGCCCATCAAAGCTGTCGCTTTGCTGGCCTTCTCTCTTCTCCATTGTCCATTTTTCAATGAATTTCATGGCCCATTCCAGCTCTGGATAACTCGCACCTATCTGATCTTCGTCTGAGCGGCTGTCGCCAAACAAGCCGTCTGTCGGAACAGCTTTTTGAATGCTCTCCACTATATTCATTTCGCGCGCCAACTCATACACTTCGGTTTTCATCAGGTCGGCTATGGGCGACAAGTCCACTCCTCCATCACCATACTTGGTGTAGAAGCCAACACCAAAGTCTTCCACCTTGTTGCCGGTGCCTGCTACCAGCAGTTTGTGCACACCTGCATAATAATACAGCGTAGTCATCCTTAAACGTGCGCGGGTATTTGCCAGTGATAAGTCAACGGTGGACTTCTCATTTGTTGTGTCTACACTCTTTCTGAATTCCTCAAAGGTTTCAGTCAGTTCAATGCGCGCATCGCTCACGTTCGGAAATTGCTTTTTTAGCCAGTTGATATGTTCCTGAGCGCGTGTTACCTGACTAGCGGCTTGATGGATGGGCATCTCAAGGCACAACGCTTTTTTTCCTGTAAGTGCACAAAGCGTGGATGTAACAGCACTGTCAATGCCACCGCTTACACCAATTACAAAACCATCCGTTCTGCTTTTGTCAGCATAGTCTTTCAACCAAGTGGTGATGTGCTCAATTATTTTTTTTGTTTGCATAAGAATTCACTTGTCGCCCATCTCATTCTCTTTTTGATAAGGTGCCCATGTGGCGAATGAGGTAAAAAAAAGTCCTGCCAAAGATGGCGGGACAATTCAAAAACAAAATAATTGATTCGCTTTAAAATAAAATTCCGACATTCAGTTCTATAAAGTTGGTATACCCTTTCAGGTCAAAGAGCTTTGGGGTCTTTTTGTCTCCTACTCCTTCATAGATGGGGGCATCACGATCGTCAAGTTGCACGCCTTGACCATTCATGGCATTCGAAAATCCGTTATTGAATGTAAAGCCAGCAATAAGTGAAGTAGAGCCAGCAAGATTGTATTCAATACCTGCTCCAATAATCAATGAAGAGCGGAAGAGCTTGATATCGTCTTTAATATCTTCTTCCTCTGTAGATACAGACTCCAGCGTTGCATCTACCCATCTTTCATCAGCACTCCCTGTTGATTGTTTCAGGTAGTCTATTTCATCGTCCGCTTTGGCCCTTATGTTGAAGCCTAGACCAAGACCAAACTGACCCCAATAGGTGATGTATCCAATCTCGTTGGTGCGAAGCTTCAGCGTAAGTGGCACCTCGCCATACTGCAGTTTGTAGCTGCGTTTGATAGAAGAAATAACATCATAGGATCCGGGGAGTCCGTCTATTGCTATGTTGCTCATCCTCACGTAGCTGAGTTTACCTCCTGTTGTAATAATATTGAGCCCTGTGCCGAAGGCATAGTTATCTGTAAAGTGCTTATCTATCATTAGTGAAAAGCCAAAGCGGAAATTATTTCCTTCATTGGTCATGTGCTTCGAGTCGGGCTTCATCCAAGAAGCGTTGGGATTCACCTTAAAACCGATTTTCCAAAGTGATTCTTGGGCACTGGTGAGAAGTGTTGCACATAAGGCGATGGTAAGTAGAATACTATTTTTCATATTGTAGTGTTTACTGAAGCTAAACTTGCAGCCTCTGTTTAAAAAATTATGCGGCTAAAGCTAGATAAAATCATTTCGTCTGTTGGGACTCTGTGCTTCATCTTATTCATAGCCGGATGTGGAGGCTGCGAGGGCGAAAAACCATTGCAAAAAGTAGAACTAGCGCCTGAGGCCAAAGAACTTGAAGTAAAATTCAAACGCTTTGACACCGACCTGTTTGGTGCTGATTTTTCAAATCCAAAAGTGGCTTGCCAACTACTGTACCAGACCTACGGTTCGTTCTTTTGCAACTTCGTGGAAGGCGACCTGATGTTGGCTCCCTGCCAGTCGGACACGCTCGGTGCGCTGCTTGTTCCCTTTGTACAAAATGCGGACATACTGCAAACACACCAGGAGATTCAACGGGTGTTTACTGCAGAAAAAATGGCCACCTATTCTGATGAGCTGACTGCGGCTATGCGCAGATGGAATCATTTCTTCCCTGATAGTATTGTGCCTGCCATTGTTTATTACCAGAGCGCATGGAACAACAACATCGCACCCACGGACTCATCGCTGGGGATAGCGCTGGACTGCTACCTGGGCGAGAAAAACCCATTGACACAAAAGCTGCACCCGGAGATGTTTCCGCAATACAAAAAGGCCAATATGGACGAACGCTACATGGTAGCAGATGCCGCTAAGGGCTGGGTGGCGCGCCAGGCAAGGCGTTACTACCAGCCGAAAGACTTCCTAAGTGAATTGGTTTTTTACGGCAAACTGATGTACATGGCGGAGGCATTGGTGCCCGACCAAACCGATGCACAAATGATGAGTTGGAGCAATGAAGAATTGCAATGGGCCGAAAAGAACGAATGGGGCACGTGGAAACAAATGGCCACAGAAGATGTGATGTTCCAAACGAAACCTTTTGAAATAAACAAGTGGTTTGCCGATGCGCCTTTCACCAGTGCGGAAGCCATACCGCAGGACTCGCCCCCACAACTGGGTGTGTGGATGGGCTGGAAAATGGTAAGGCAATACATGGAAGCCAACCCCAGCATCACCTTACAGCAATTGTTAGCCGAAAAAGACAACCAGAAAATATTAGCCGCATTTAAACCGAAGAGATAGAAAACAGTTGGCAAAGGGGAAAGTTGGCAAAAAGCTCTGACTACACTGGCTGTACAAATGCCATAAGTGCCGCAAACACTTGCCAACTGCATATTTGCCAACTGCCCACTTAACACACACACGATGAAAAAATCAGAAATAAAATTCGAGATAGAACTGGACGACAACAACGTACCTGAACAGATACACTGGACCGCCACGGACAACAATAAAAACTCAGAGGCAAAAGCGATAATGCTGGCCATGTGGGATGCCAAGGAAAACACCACCATGCGCATAGACCTTTGGAACAAAGACATGCAGGTGGACGAAATGAAACAACTGGTGCACCAAACCCTGATGACATTGGCAGACACCTTTGAGCGCGCCACCAACGAAAAGAACATGGCGGGCGCCATGCGCGAGTTCGGAAACTACTTTGCCGAGAAGATGAAGCTGGTGGGGCCGGTGTAGGGGTGCTGCGTTCAGCCTGCACTAGAGGCGCATTGCTTTAGTTTGTCTGCACACTTAAGCGTTAGGGCAATATTGCAATTACATTTCAAGTTACATCCCAATACCGGAGATATGAGAAAAACAAATTTTTTGTTCTGTTTATTGATTACTCTAAGTATCTCAGTAAGTAGTCAAAATTTGATAGATTCCACAAAGTACTGGACTATATGTGACACATCTATATCTGAACACGCTACCGAAGGAATTACACATCATGTAGTGTGCACTTCCAGTATAGGTGGGCGCATGGTTTCGGATACTTCCTACTTTTCCAATGAAAGATTAGTGAGAAAAGTAAAGCGCGACTATTTGCAGAATCAGTTTGAATATTATTTCATAGACACGCTAAGAATTGCACTTAAGAAAGACTTTTCAGGAAACCTCATAGGTTTTGGTGTTCACAATAATTTGTTGAATAACGGGGCGTATTACTTCATTGATGACTACCACATAAGCGGGAAGCAAGAGGGAACAGATTCAATTGCAGATGGGTTATGGCAGGTATATCAGGGAAACGAGGTTCGTTGGCAAAGACATTTCAGAGATGGGGTGCTTGATGGTCCTTTCATAAGGAAGCATTCTAATGGGAACACGTTATGCACCGGAACATATAAGAATGGATTGCTTGAGGGAATTATGTATGTCTACTTCGAGAATGGACTGATCAATCTCTTGGAGAATTATAAAAACGGAAAAAAGGAGGGGGTGTTTTTAGAGTACAGTTTGGATGGCAAATTGGTTTTGAAAAGTATCTATCAAAATGATCTTCTTGTAGAAACGATTCGCTATGACAAATAAATCCTCATACCGCTGTTGAAGCACTGCGCCTGCGCAATGGGGTCACCAGTTTCCCCAGACAGAGCCCACCTTTTTAAGATAAAACTCCCCATGGCACGGGTTACACTGCGCTAAACCCGCGCCATGGGGAAAACATAACGCTAAGAAAATAATTATGAAAGCAATATTTCCTATTTGCATACTGGTCTTTAGCAATTGTAATTTGGAACAACCAAATTCAAAATTGGATATCCCATCTTGTGCTTATGATGACTCAATTCAAGATACGTTAACAGCTGTGAGAATTATTGAAAATTTCAAAGTAGAAGAATGCATTGATCAACAACTGATAATTGACGCATGTTGGTGCGCAAATAAATTTAAATTATACAAAGACCAGATACGGCTGTCAAACTTCATTAGTCCATTGGACGCAATTACAGCGGCAAATAAAGCCACGCTACTTATGGAGGGCTATCGTGGCATGCAAAATTTAGATAGTTCCATGCACTATTCTGAGGTCGTGCAAAGCTATGATTTGGATACTAGTAAATGTCTTTTCAATAAAGTTCAGATTACCTTTGAACTCAAAAACTGGCAAAAGTCTTTGGAGTATTCTTATGAGGGCACAGCACTGAAAGAAACTAAAACAATTATTGATTCTAGATTATTCGAAAGATATATCGTACAGAACTTATGTATGTTAGATAGATATGAAGAGGCCTGTGACTATGCTCAAAGAGAAGTGCCAGAATATTTCGAAACCATGAAAGACTCAATTTGTAACGAAGCATTTCGCACGGAATGGTTGAAAAGGAGTAAAGATTAGTGAAATGGTTGGCAGAAGCAACATTAAGGAAAGCCAAGATAACAGCAAAAGGGTGAAGTGCCCAGGGAGGCAAAATGAAACCCTCATGTCATTTCCGGTTCCTGGTTGGTATGAAGGCTTAACTTGACCTGAAAAAGAGCCATAATTCAAGTAATCTTGTAAAATGTCCCTTCTGAATGTTATGCCCATAACAAGTAGTTACTCTCCTTTCGGGACGGTACTCTATGGAAGAAATTGGAGCTCAGAAGCCTACAGGTATGGCTTCAATGGGAAGGAGAAGGAGGAAGACATTGCAAGCAACGACTACGATTTCGGGGCGAGGATTTATGATGGTAGGTTGGGGAGGTGGTGGAGTGTCGACCCATTGATAACTCTGCAGGCAAGTTGGTCGTCCTATAAAGCATTTTACAATAACCCTACACTAAATATTGATAGAGATGGACGAACAGAATATCAGATAAACATTACCAAGAATGAAAAAACAGGCGAATGTTTAGTGACAATTGTGACCAGTGAAAAAATAATGACCGATGGAGTTGAACATGTAGTAAGCACATTCTTTGATTTAGGGGGCGCCCATAAGGAGGAATATTATTATGATTATGCTAGCATTACAGTTACGACAATTGCTGCAGATGGCACTGAAACTGTTGAAACATCAACCAAAATCCTAATAGAAAATGGAATTAAGGATAAGGACATGGTTTTTCGAGACTTGCAAGACGCGTCACCGTGTGATACTAAAGAGGAATGGCTAGGAGATGTTGACGAGGGGGTAGAGGTGTCATTTGGATTAGCCATTTCTGGTGGAGGTGATGGTCCAATTGCACAGGACAAATCGAAAAATGTCATTGGCAGCATCGATTTTGGTGAATTAGAGACAATTTTGGCGAAATCAAATTCCACTAAGTATTTGCCTGGAAGCGCATCATGGAAAAAACTCACCAAACTTCAAGCGAAAGATATGGCAGAACAGTTTAAAAAGAATATTGAACAAGGCGAAAAAATTGGTGAGATTTTCGAAGCAATCAAACCAGATTCCAAGCCTGAGCCAGGTGACTCGGTTTTGATCAATACAACTGACAAGGATGAGCATACAACGGTTATGGGTGGAATCCCAGTAAAGGCACAAACTGCTCATACGGGTCAGCATAGAGGCGTAATTCCTCAGGACACACTTGGAGGAGTTTATAAGGGTGATCCTTTAAAAAAAGTAGACAGCGTTGAACCTATAAAAAAATAAAGATGAAATTGTATTTTCAATGTGCGTTCAGTCTATTGACAATATTTAACGGTTGTCAATCAGATCTTCACAAATACACGACAGGGGAGATCAGCAGAAAGCTGGAATTCTTCGCCTTTGATGATGACACTTTAAGTAGTGATGATATTGGCCTAATTGACTCTTTGATAACTTTACCAGAATGTGATTCTTATGGTTTAAGGAATTCAGCGATTGCTTATCGGAAGCGTAAATTGTTTGAGAAGTCTATCAACAGTGCGAAAAGAACCCTTTTAGACAAGAGTTACAATGGGCAAGCTGCAACTAATATTTTATACGAAAACTATAGAGATTTAAAATCCGTGGACAGTGCGTTGGTCTATGCTGATAAAATGTTGGCATTTGAAAATGATACTGTGGTGTTTTATTCTTCAAGATTCAAGTGGTGCTTGAAAACGAACTCTGGGAACAATGCATTGAATATTGCGACATTGCATTGGGCTATTTCGATGAACCAACAGAAGTCAGTAAGGAGACCGTATTTGAATACAAGGTAATAAGTTTATTCAATCTAGGGAAAATCTCTGAAGCATGTGAATTAGCAAAGAATTCGGCACCAAATTATTGGAAGTCAATGGGTGAGATATGTAAACAGTAAGTCCTATGACAAACTGATCCCAATGGAGTGGGCTTGTCTGGCGCTGGCTTAACGCAGTGTTGCCAATGTCCGACACTTCACTTGGCTTGCAGCCAAGATTGAGTTACATGACACTATGAGCGTCAAAGAGAAAACTACTCTAAACGAAAAATTACAGAAGAAATAACCTGATGAGCGCGCTCAATGCAGTAAAGGACAAGTTACTTCAAAGTGCATGTGCAACAGTGCAAAGAGGAACTCATTATGTGAAACTTCGGCCCTCTTGTTTCGTAAAAGCATGACGAACTTTTTTACCCAAATCGCGAACGAATGAATCCTCGCGCCAGTTTGAGCGCAGCCGAAACTGGTGTTGACTGCGCGAGACAGGAAATCATTCTTTCTATATCCAGGTATATATGAGGGTTCCGATCGTGGAAGTTATCGCATTGCACAAAATTGTATAAAGCAAAAGTTTCTTGTTTGGAGTTCTTATAATAAATCGCTTGAATAAAAGAAATTCTATTGCCGAGCTCAGTAGAAAGCAAATGGAAAAAACAAGTAGAACTTGACTATTTGTTGTTTCAGCAATCCGCCAATCTCTCCAAGGAATAAATAAGTGAAATAGCCATCCCTTCGATATGCTGAAGCCGACAATTAATCCGATCAAAGCGCTAGCCGTATTTCCAATAAAAACCGCCAAAGCAATAGCACCAGAGCTATCAGTTTTTTGACACGCTATTCTAAGAATAATAAATTCAATCAAGTATACCATTGGTATATACCACCAATAGTTTGCCATAACGTACAAACCAAAAGCAGCGTTTAAAAAAAATGTACTCATTTCTTTTCTGGTTCAGGAATTTCAGAGCCTTGGCAAGGTACCACATTTTGAATATCTAGAATCACACAATTCCATTCATCTACGCAAATTTCTCCAGTTTGCTCATCGCAAGTAGGTTGTACTGTGAACTCATAAGGTATCGGAAAGTCTTGAGGATAAGATGACCCGCACTCTGGCTCTATTAATAAATCGCTCCGACCACCGCAGCCTATTCCAAATTCACAAAAGGTTTTGCAATTATTCCCAATGGAGAGGGCTTGTCTGGCGCTGGCTTAACGCAGTGTAGCCAGCGCCCGCACTTCACTTGGCTTGCAGCCAAGCTTTGGTCTACGTCAGCACCATGACCCCAAATAAAACTGCTACAGCGAAAATTGCAGAAGTAAAAACCCCGATGAGCGCGCTCAATGCAGTAAAGAACAAGTTACTTTCAAAGGGTATTTGCAAATGTGCAAAGAGAAACTCCATATGTGAAACTTCACCCCTGTTGAAATCTTCGTTCTTTTATATTTGATTGAACCATAGAATGCGCCAGACTAGCTCGCTCAATTTGGCAATCAGTGGTTTTTTAGCTTGTTTTGAACCAATGTGATATTTTGAGACACTGCCCTCTATTGACGCACTCCAGAAATGTAGTGAATCAAATACATTGTTAAATCTTTCTTAGTATTAACTACCGTTACAAATACATCAAATGTGACCAGCGTTTGCGAAAATTTGATCAGTGCTTGTTGATATTCTTTACTCAATCTGGAACTTCCTCTCGACAAAGCTAGCCAATATGAGATAACATTAGGATGTGACGTGATATAAACATCCATGTAGTCACCTTCTCGCAATGAATCATCAATTGTGAGATACTTGAATGAAGCAAGCTCCTCGATTGGAGATTCGACCTTTTCATGAGTCCGCAAATACAAACGAATTTCGCTCTGTCCATTTGACTCACAGACAAAAAGAGATGAACTAAGAACCAAAAGAAATAGATGTCTCATTGGAATTATTCTTTATCAGAGGTTTCGACAATTTTGACCCCATGGCGCGGGTTTAGCACAGCGTAACCCGTGCCACCAACTTTGCCGGGCTTGCAGCCTGATATGACAATCCTTTGTGTTCATTTCTTTCATATACGCATCAAACAAGTGTAAGCACACGAGATGCAATTTCGCGCGATGGGGTGTGTATACAACAATTTTTCTTCTACTCTTGTGTTGTGGATGCCAAGTCATAGACTTGGCGCATGGCTCAAACGAGACACGGTCTCGCTCGATGAGGAGATTGGGGGTTTTGAACCAATGTAATATTTTGATACACTACCCCACTCACCACTATATGTCAAAATAAACAGAACAAATTTCTTCGCTATCAATATACATTATTGTGAGCATAAATTTAGAGTGGGCTAATGAAATACTAGAATTTGGTATAGTTGATCTTATGTACCTGCTAAACAAAGCGTCACTAGTTAGATCCTCATACTTTTGCCTATTACTTATTTCTCTGCCGAGAAAATACAATCTAATATTGCCCGAGTTTTTATTGTAGGGTCTTGAACAAAATTCACCTGGGAAGAAAAACGCATAATTTTCAATCAAACCTTCTTCACTAGATAAGAATTCGATATTGTATTTCTTCGATTTATAGGTTGAAAAACCATTGTTGTTCTTCACGTGACTTATTGGCCCAAAAATTTCTTCCAATTTCTTTATTGGTATGAGGGCATCATATTGCAATTGGACGTTGTTGATTTTATAACAAGTATCCATGAGGTCAACAACTATGTCATTGTTGGCTGGTGTGTTGACCCTTTGCACAAATAAACATGAAGACAACGCAAGCAGAACTATTGTCAGTGTAGAATAAAAAAGTCCCCATGCCGCGGGTTTAGCGCAGCGTAACCCGTGCCACCAACTTTGCCGGGCTTGCAGCCTGATATGACAATCCTTTGTGTTCATTTCTTTCATATACACATCAAACAAGTGTAAGCACACGAGATGCAATTTCGCGCGATGGGGTGTGTATACAACAATTTTTCTTCTACTCTTGTGTTGTGGATGCCAAGTCATAGACTTGGCGCATGGCTCAAACGAGACACAGTCTCGCTCGATGGGAGATACAATGAAAATGCACACCAGACTATTTACATATTTTTCAATATCTATTTTATTTTTTGCTAGTTCTTGTTTCAATGAGAGTAAGGATAACGCCATAAGTAAAGGCAGGTGTATATGCATACATACTTGTGTAATTATCGATCAGTCGATAGACTACCGGGTTTATTTGAATGATTCTCTCGTGGCTTTTGGCCAAACTCAGAATCGAGTCGCTGATTCGTTTAAATGCATTCCTTTTAGTACACCAGGTGATAAAAAGACTTTGAGAATAGTCAGCGAGTATGCACAAATCGATAGTTTGATCTGGGTTTCACAGGATGGTCGTGACATATATATTGACATAGTTCCTGATCCATATGATCTTGCCAACATGGAAGAGAGTGTTGATTTTCTCCTCTCGGTGCAAGAGTTGAAGGATTGTCGTGGCCCTCTTTAGGGCCCGGGTGCGCGCAGGCTATCTTCGCAAATGCACCGACTTGGGACTACTACAACAGAATTTACCAAGGCCAACTGAGACCATTAGTCACAGAATCAGCGCTTTGGTAAATAATACCGATTTTGTTTTCATAAATCAGGTCACGGAATGAACAAATTGTTGAATCAACGTGGTTCGAGTGATCTGGCAGTAATGCACATTTAATGTGATATAAATTGTTACTTAAACAGGTGACCTTGCTTTTATGAATTCCAAAAGAGTTATTCATATGAAATGTACTTCGATCGAGTATAAGTTCAGAATTGCACTTGAGCATGCATAATGGAATCTCTCCGCCAGACGCGACTTTGGAAAAAGTTGTTAGAACGTACAAAGTATCATTTCTTAAAGTAAATCTTGGCTCATGTGTATCGTTTGACTTGCACCCATTTAATGCCAATTGATAAAAACAAAAAAGCACAAACAATGCTCCCCATCGCGCGGGTTTAGCGCAGCGTAACCCGTGCCACCAACTGTGCCGGGCTTGCAGCCCGATATGACAATTCTTTGTATTCATTTCTTTCATATACACATCAAACAAGTGTAAGCACACGAGATGCAATTTCGTGCGATGGGGTCGATTCAAAATGATGAGAAGTAATTGGGGATGCGATGAGTTAGCACATCCAAAATCTTGGGTAACGGGTACTTCCTAATACGGTAGCTTCTCCAACCCTTTGGCCCACGCCTAAACCAATATTTTTTACCCACTTTTCTATACCAGTGCTCTTCCCAATAGAATGTTCCGGGAATATTATGATAAAGCCTGGCGAAGTAGAGCACTTCATTGTAGGTAGGATTCTTTTGATCCGATTCGCTGTACTGGAAGGCATTCGCATATACCGGATTACCATCCTTGTATATCTCCATATTTACAATTTGAGTCCCATTGCGGAACCATCGGAATAGTCCATTTATGGCGATTGGTTTTCCTTTTTCGGGAAGATAACCATCAAACACAAAATCATATTCTTCCAACTCATTGTTGCGGCCAGCATAGCGCGATACTTTTTGCCCGTTGTCGTATAAGTCGTAACCAAAAAAATAAGCGTTGATGCTGTCTGTTGGATAAGCCATACTATCTAAGTATTGAAGCCAATATCCATTCTTTTCCCCTTTGTCGTTCAGTTGATTCAGAGCGTCACTTTGTCCGGAAACATGCAAACTGAAAACGGAGAACATGATAAGAAGTAGTCGTATCATTCTTGCGTTCTTATTGTGAGTGTTCTCTGGTTGAGCATCATGTTTGGCTACTTGCTAATGCGAACGTAAGCCAAACATGCATACAAGCTGTCGGACAAGCTTTCACTTTCACCCCTCGCCCCTAAAGGGGAAGTTCGGAGGGTTTTGTGAAAAGGGTTTCGAGTTTCTCATCGCAGGCTTCCCCTTTAGGGGCGAGGGGTATCTCAACCTCACTTCTTCTCCTCCAACCATTTCGGCTTTTTCTTCTTTGGATCTGTTGTCTTGGCGGGTTCGTCTTTCTTTTCTTCTTTTTTCTCAGGCGGGGTGGTCGTTGTCTTCTTCTCCTCCTTCTTTTCGTCAAAGCCATCCCACTCCAGTGTGGAGGTGCTGCCTGAAGGAGTTACCGTTTCTTTAAACGTGCCTATGTTGTTGTCTTTTTTGAACAGGCCGAATTCTTCTTTCAGCAATGCTTTTACATTTTGCTTTTCAGCCTGCATTTCTTCCTGCCGGTTTTGCTTTGCAGCATCTTTATCAATAGCAAATACGGGGTTGTCCGTTGTGCCCTTCATGGAAACGAACATGCGTTTGCCCAGGCCATCATCTGCCACTTGCCACTCGGTTTCCTTGCGCACTAGCACATCGCGCAGCGAAAAACCAATGGTGTAGTCAATGGCATTGTCGAAGGTATGTGTGCCCTTCGCACTGATGTCCATGGCAGTGCTGCGTATGTCCATCTGCGGAATGGTGATGAGCTTGTCTTTGATCTCTATTACGTTTTCCAGTTTGGAGAATTTGATGTTCTTCATCTTTTCTGCAAACTTGTCCTCGTCCACAAAAGGTGCAGCCCACTTGTTACTGCGGATGTACGTGGCTATGTCTTGCAACGATTCCAGGTTGTTCAGCTCACCATTTTCTATGGAGATGTCTATGAGGCTTTCTATCTTGTCTTGCACAATATCCAGGTCGGTGGTCAACAAGGTTCTGAACTGAACCGATGCGTTGGCTATTCCTTTCAAGTTTTTGTCCTGTATGAAAGTCTGATCAAAATTTTCGAACTCTGTAAACAGTTTTTGAATGTCAATGCTTTTCAAATTGGCAAGGCAATTCATGCGGTACATGTCATCAGAGGCTTCTTCAAATGCTAGTTGTGCGCTGAAGTCGCCATCAGCAGTATGAAAGGAAACAGGATCCACAATGAATTTCTTGTTGCGCAATTCCGCAATGCCTTTTACATCGGTTGCTTCAAAGGTGCGGAACACAAACTTCTTCACCGATGAGTTAAGCCGGAAGTGAATGCGCTCAGGTAATTCGAAGTGATAGTCCTCATTGCTGGAGGTGGAGGTAGATGTTTCCACCAGATTCGTAAAGTCGATAAGCTGGCTGTTCAGTGTAGCATTCAGCGTTACCTTTTCGTCTTTAGAGGTAAGAAAGGGAATGAGGTTAAGAATAGAACCTGTAATATTAAAGTCGCTGCCATTCACCGTGCCTGCAAGGTTCTGCACGTGTGCATCCTTATTAGAAAAATTGACAACGGCTTGCAAACCGCGGAACTCGCGGTTGGAGTGTTGCATGCGCAATACGACTTCCTGCAACCGAGCTTCACCGTTTGTTTGCAATGCGCCCCAATTGTAGGCGCTGTCTTCTTCAGCGTAAGTGAGTTTACCCTTCAGCGAAGCGCTTGCCCTGAGGCTGCCTGTGCATACTTCCAGCGTATCCCACGCAAAGAATTTTTTGAGATCGTTCAGTTCTGCTTGCGCACTTAATTGAATATCCAGATCAGGTGAGTCAAAGTTTTTAATGGTGCCGTTAGCTTCAAGGTAACCCGTGTTCATCTTCGCCTTCATGCTGCGTATAGTCAGTATTTCAGCGGGATACTTGCTCAGGTATTTCAGCTCGCAGGTGATGTCGTCCAGTGTTACTCCGCTGTCATCGTGTTCCAATTCGCCATCGGTGATGGTGCAGGTGGCATTCACATCGTACCTCTTTTCTCCTTCTTGTTTTAGGGTGATGTCCAGATTCAGTTCGCCATCGGCATTGTATTCGTTCAGTGTCTTTTTGAAACTTCCAGGCAGTGATGCTTTGACGTCTTCCAGGTCCAGCTCGCGCGCCTCAATGCGCAAATCCGTTTTAGGCTTATCAGAAAAATTCACTGCACCACTCACGTTGAATTGTGCTTTGCCCCAATTGAATTCACTTTCTGTAATGGTGAATTCGTCCTTCGCATTATCTACTTCTAGCACTGCTTCGGCAGTCAGTGTCTGGTTGTCAGCGTAGGTATCGTTTTTGTTTTTCAGTAAATGAACCAGCGCGCCTGCCTCTACTTCCAACGTGAATTGTTGCCCCGTGAAGTTTCCTTTTGCAATGGATTTATCACTGGTAAGCGAAATGAAAAACTGGCTTGTCCTGTTGTCATAAGTCACGTTGGAGTTGGTCAGTTTCAGCTCTTTCATTTCCAGCTTGAACTCGCTGCTGTCAGTCGAAGCTCGGCCCGCTTCTTCCTCTATCCAGAAGTGCCAGTTGTCATTGCCTTGGTTATCCACCTTCATCACGCACAATGCATCGGACGCATCTATAGCCTGTATGTCGTAGTTGCCTCTGAATAGGTCGAAGAGGTTGAACTCGAGATAAACTTTTTTGGCGAAGAGGAGGGTGTCTTTTGTTTCAAACGTTTCTTCCACATAGACATCTGTAAATCGTAGCGAAGCATTGGGAAACGTCTCCCAGAAAGCAAGGTCGGCAGGACCAAACTCCACGCGCGTCTTGAATTTTGTTTTTGCCTGGTTCATTGCGTAGTTCACCACATCGTCCTCGTAATAGCGCAGCACAATGAAGACGGTTACTACCAGCAGCGTCAGCAACGACAACAATGAGATCAGTATGATTTTGAGAATGCGCAATCCCTTTTTTTCAGAATGTGGTAATGTAGAACCGATAGTTCCCCTAAAAATTTCAAGCCCAAGTGTTATTCTGACAGAAAGTTGTTGATCTCATTTTTGAATGGAACACGGATAACACGGATAGATCGGATCACCATAGAAAGAAGAACATCTGCGTAAATCTGTCAAATCCATGCCATCCGTGTTCTATTCTGACTACGTTTGAATCATGAAAAAGCGCGACTTTCTGAAACAGGCAGGTATTATCAGTGCAGGTGTTGTCCTCAGCCCCATGCTGGCCTGTAGCCCCAAGGGTAAGGTGGTAACAACAGAAGAATCACCGGCAGACAAGCCCTGGCCTGAAGCTCCCGCTCCCCTTGCAGACTTCGTTTTGCCGGACTTGGGCTTTGCAACCAATCAACTTGAGCCTGCAATAGATGCTATGACCATGGAAATACACCACGGCAAGCACCATGCAGCTTATGTAAACAACCTGAACAAGGCACTTGGCGGAAAACCGTTCAAAGAAACAGGCTATGCGCTGGAAGACATCTGCTCGGTAGTAACTGCAGAGGATACCGCAGTGCGCAACAATGGCGGTGGCCATTGGAACCACAGTATGTTTTGGAAATGGATAACTCCAGGCGGTGCCAAAGCAATGGATGGCAGCCTGATGAAAGCCATCATCTCCTCATTCGGTTCGTATGAAGAGTTTGTAAAGCAGTTCAGTGAGTCAGCCAAAACCCGCTTTGGCAGCGGCTGGGCTTGGCTAAGTGTGGATGCAGATAAAAAACTATTCATCTCCTCCACTCCCAATCAAGACAATCCACTGATGAAAAACTTGGTGGAGAAACCAGGTAGACCAATCCTCGGAATTGATGTGTGGGAACATGCCTACTACTTGAATTACCAGAACAAACGCCCCGATTATATCAACGCCTTTATGGGTATTATCAATTGGGATGTGGTAGGTAAGATGTACCTTGAAGCTTTGAAGTAGGCGGATCGATTAGCCTATGGTCATTGCATTTCCAGCAAACCTGCGCATAAGCGACCGCACAAGTGTTACTGAAAAAAGCGTTCCGACCACAAAAACGGCAGCAAAAATCCCTGCAACATCCAACCACTTTATGACTACGGGGTAAGTATCCACCATGGCACCCTGCATGGTGATGAGTCCAAACTCTTGCTGCAACCAACAAATGAGTAGCCCAAGAGAAGTGCCCACGGTTGCGCCAATCAGGTTGATGAAAATCCCTTCATATACAAAAATTCGCTCAATGCTATTGTAGCGTGCACCTATACTACTGAGGGTGAAAATGTCTTTCTTCTTCTCTATGATGAGCATGGTGAGCGCTGCTACAATATTGAAACATGCAATGAGTAAAATGAAAAACAAAATGGCAAACGTTGCCCACTTTTCTGATGCATTGGTTTTGTAAACCAGTTCGTTTTTCTGGTAACGTGTTTCAATCGTCAGTTCTTTTGGAAGTGTTTTCAAAAGGTCCTCTTTTACCTTCTCCGCATCATCGTCATTGAGCAGGAAAATCTCGATAGAAGAAATGTCATTTTCCATTTCGAAAAGGGTTCTGGAAAAACTTAATGGGACAATGACATACTTCGCGTCTAGTTCAGCATTAACGCTGAACACACCACTCACGTTGATAGCGTCACGGTTAAATGCGTTTTCCTTGTCGCGCGATATCTTTCTGCCACGTATAGGTGCATTGATGTTCATTACCGTTGGCGCATTTTCAAACACGGGCATATACAATTCGCTTCGCACACCAAGGCCGGCCACTGCATAGTCAAAACTATCAGCCTGAAGTACAAAGTCTCCTTCGTATATCATGCTATCGATGGGTGAGTGTTTCAGATAATTTTCATCCACTCCTTTTATCGTAGCCACCGCATTGTGGTCACCATAGTTCAGCCAAGCATCTTCTTCAATCACGCGGCTAAAACCCTTGATGCCTTCAATGCTTAGCAGTTGCGCATCCGTCAGCAATGAGTCCGCAAACATTTTTCCTTCAGCAGGCATAATGGTGAGCGGTGTGTCGAAGTTGGCGAAGAGCTGCTTTACCAGATCATCAATACCGTTGAATGCACTCATGACCGTAATCATTGCTGCGGTTACAAAAGCAACCACAACCATGCTGATGGTAGAAATGATGTTGATAATGCCGCGCGACTTCTTTGCGAACAAATGCCTGCGTGCTATGAAAAAGGAGATATTCAAGACGGTATCTGCGGTTCTCTATTTCTTTTTTAGCAGTCGATCTATCTCCTCGAAGTAATCTATAGAGTCGTCCACATGAAATTGCAATTCAGGAACAACACGCAGTTGTTTTCCCACCTTGTCTCCAAGTAGTTTTCTTAGGTACTGTTTTTTCTCCTGTACCAGTTTCATTGCAAGGTCTCTTTTCTCCACTGGGAATAAACTGAGGTAGGCCTTTGCAGTGCCCATATCGGGGGAAACACGCACAGTGGTTACCGTGATCATTGTTCCCTCAAAATGTGTATTCATATTGAGCTGAAATATGACGGCCAATTCGCGCTGAATAAGCGCTGCCACTTTTTCCATTCTTATAGTTGCCATGGGGCGAAGGTAACAACCCTAAGTGAAGCCTCCTACAATGCAGTCTGCGCGGAATTTATTCAAAATGCACCATGACAAACTGAAATTGCGTGCACGGGTTTAAACGGTTCGAATCTTATCTTGCTATTACAAGCTGCGCACTCGCAATTGTTTGATTTCCCTGTATGGAAATGGAATAAACGCCTTCGGCAAGTTGTGATGTATCAATTTGTATTTGATTGAATGAAGTTAATTTTGTTTGCCAAACAATTTTTCCGTTGATGTTGGTGATAGAAATGTTTGCGTGCTCTTTGTTCGTGGCACTCATCCATTGCACAATGATTCTATCGTTTGCAGGATTTGGAAAAACAGAAATTCCTTCTTTATCAGTTGGTATATCGTTCACCGCAATGGCATCGTCATACAACAATCTGCTGGCAGTGAAGTGGTGCTCATTGGTATCAGAATATCCTGTCCATCCGCACACAACAATTTTTCCATCGTCCTGTAATTTGATGTTTTCCAAAAAATATGCGTACTCACCAATGAGTGATATACCTCCATCGCCAAATGTTGAATCTAAGGTGCCATCAGCATTGTATCTCAGCACTGCACCGTAGATGTAAAAATCTTCGTAGTAGCCTGCCACAAGAATTTTTCCATCAGGTGCTACAACGACAGACTCGGCAACATCATTACCATCTCCAAGTGCTGCTACAACCACGCCTTCGGTGCCGAATGCACTATCCAATTCGCCAACCGAAGTCAAAGACACCATTGCCCAATCCGTGTTAGTACCGTCCTCGGAATATGCATATCCTACTACGATGATGGAACCATCTTCCCTCAAAGTCAAAAATTGTGGCGCATCATAAGAACCCGATATGTTGAAATTGCTGATACCATCTTCGTTGAAAGTGGTGTCAAATGTTCCGTCTTCATTCAACCGAATTATCACGTAGTCGTAATATCCGGAATAGCTGGTTGAGCAGGCCATTACAGTCTTGCCACCGTTGGTTTGTTTTACATCTATTACTTGTGTTCCATTGCCTTGCAACAAGGTAAAAATGCCATCATCCGCAAATGTTTCGTCCAACAATCCATCGGCAGTGAAGCGCACGGCAACTGCGGTAAAGGGAGAGTTACTGCTAGCCTGCACTCTGCCTGTCACTAGTATTTTTCCGTCAGACTGCAAAAGCATAGAATTGGAATAATTGCCGTACTCCATTACGATTATTGAAGTGGTGCCGTTGTCTCCGAAATTGGTATCGATACTTCCGTCCGCATTAAACCGCGTTATAGCCAATCCGTCACCGCCAAAAAAATCGCGGTAAAAGGTGTAAAGCAATTTTCCGTCAGGCTGCAAGGCCAATGCCTCCGCCTCTGCATATAAGGTGGTAGAATGCTGCACATCGCCCGAGGCAATTCCATCGCTGTCAAATGAGGTATCGAGGCTTCCGTCAGTATTCATTCTGATAAGCGTTGGGTACCACCAATCGTTGACATAGGCCCTTCCTGCTATCACAATTTTCTGGTCGGGCTGCACCACAAGACCCGAGCATTGGTCATAACCGATTCCCAAATCAGTTATAACGTTGCCGCCTGTGCCAAAACTGAAGTCGAGGTCTCCTGCACTTTGAGCCTTGGCAGTTTGAAAGAGCAATAATGTGAGAAGAAAGAAGAAAGATGTACAGTATAGTTTTTTCATGTTGATTTTATTTTGATTTCCGCTCTATCGAGCTATCACAAACCTCGCAGTAGCATTTGTTCGATTTCCCTGCATGGAAATGGAATAGACCCCAATAGGAAGCTGGGCCGTTTCAATTTGGGTTTGATTGAATGAAGTTGATTTTGTTTGCCAAACAATTTTTCCGTTGATGGTGGTGATAGAAATATTCACTTGCTCATTGTTCGATGTATTGTTCAATCGAACAGTGAGAAGGTCGTTTGCCGGATTTGGAAATACGGAAAAATAATTTTCTTCAAAGTCATCATTCACACCAATAAAATTTTCTTGATTGTAAGTGACGGTGTATGCTGATGATTCAAAACCTCCCAATGTAATTTGACTTGAGTTGGGGTTGAAGTAAGAACTTGTGCGATTCTCTCCAGTAATAAAAACGGTGCCCGTTTCATTCACACACATGGCGCGACCGATGTCTGCCTGACTACCTCCAAATGGATAAGCCCAGACAAATTCTCCTTCAGCATTCAACTTCGAAACGAAGATGTCATAGCCTCCATGCGTGACAATATTTGCCGTGTTTTCGGAAGGGTCGAAGTCTGCAGTCTCATTAAAATATCCTGTGGTATAAACAGCACCCTGACTGTCTGCAAATATTCCATTGCCAAGTTCGGCATTTATGCCGCCCATGTTTTTTACCCATACGAATTCGCCATCGCTATCCAACTTTAAAACGTAGACATCGAAGCCGCCATTGCTTGTTAAATTCATCACATCCCCACTTGGGTCGAAGTCAGCGGTTTCATCAAAATATCCCGTTGCAAAAATATTCTCTGATGCGTCCAATGTCATATCGTAGGCCACAACATAAGTTGGTCCCCCGAGGTGTTTTACCCAAACAAAATTCCCATCGCTGTCCAATTTTAAAATGAAAGAATCCCAATCTCCTTGAGTCGAACCCGCAATTATTTCAATGGCTTTGCCGGGGTCAAAATCAACTGAGTTGACGAATCTTCCACATAGATAAATGTTGCCTTCATTTCCAAAAACGATGGCTGACGAACTCATGTTGCTCGAAAGAGATTGACCGGTCAATTGTTTTACCCACAAGAAATTTCCATCATTGTCAAACTTCGAAATGAAAACATCCGAACTGCCAACAGGTGTCAATAGGGCTTCGTTGACACTCGGGTCAAAGTCTGCTACGGCATTAAAGTTTCCGGTGGTTATCAAATTGCCATTATTGTCTATCGCCAGCGCAAGCGGAGTTTCGTTAAGTTCGCCACCATATCCTTTTGCCCACAACAATTCTCCCAACGAATTGTACTTGGCCAGGTAACCATCATTCAACCCTGCCGATGTAAGCTCCACCACTCCGGCACCAGAGTCAAAGTCAATCGTATTTTGAAATCCACCACAGATATATATGTTGTCATCATTATCCATTGTCATGCCGTATGCGGTAGAATTTCCCTCGATAGAAGTGGCCCAAATAAAATTGCCAAGGGGGTCTAGCTTCATGATAAACGCGCTGCCTCCGTTTGAAGCTGTCAACTCATATTCCACTTGGTAACCTGGGTCAAAGTCGGTTGTTCCATCAAAAAATCCTGAGGTGATTGTATTTCCTTCAGAATCATAGTCTATGCTGAAACCGATTTCGATATTTGGGCCAGCGGTTGCTTTTGCCCAAGCCATAGTGAGTTGGCCACACAATGAAAGTTGAACTGTTGCAAAAAGGAGAATTGTAAAAAGTAGTTTCATTTTTTCTGTTTGGATATTTCTGGAATTATTCAGTGCCTAACGTGCCATCACAAATTTTGAAGTGTAATTTCTTTTCTTACTCCGTATAGAAATGGAATAAACGCCATCGGAAAATTGTGATGTATCAATTTGTGTCAGATTCAATGGAGTGGATTGTGATTGCCAAATTATTTTTCCATTGATATCTGCAATAGAAATGTGTGAAATATTTTTTGGCGCACCATTGCTAAAGCGAATGAAAAGTTGGTCGCTTGTCGGATTGGGGTAAAGGCTGAAAGCAGAAGTGCTGCCTCCATTTTCATGCACTGCATTCGCATCATCAATAAGGAAACGGCTGGCTGAAAAATACCTTATGTTTCCCTGTATGTTTCTTCCGGCCAATACAATCTTTCCATCGGCCTGTTGAATGATTTCTTCACCGTAATACCCATTGTTTTGCGTGGTGGAGTAGCCTTCTTCATTGCCAAAGTTCATGTCCTGCACACCATCTGCACTGTATTTAATGAGTAAGCCAGGTATCATAGCACCTGTTCCATAGTAGAGGCCGCCCAGCATAATGTTGCCATCCTGCATCACCAACATACTCTGGGCTCTGTCGGTAGCAGGCAGGTTGGACGTCACCCAGCCACCATTGCCAAAGCTGGCGTCCAAAGCACCATCAGGTGTCACGCGCATCAGCAATGCGTCAAGTCCTGTGTCGATGGTGCTTACCGAGCCTGCCATCAGTATGCTGCCGTCTGCCTGCAATGCCACTGCCATTGGACTTGCTCCAAACTCTGACACATCGTATATTCCAATACCCGCCTCCGCAAATGTGTCGTCATAACTCCCATCCATATTCAGCCGATTGAGCACACAACGTGGTTCGTTGAATTCATTTTCATTCAGGTAATATGCATTACCGGCAATCAGAATTTTGCCATCCGGCTGTTCCACTGCATCATAAGCACCTGCAGTGTTTTCTGAAGGTGCCCAAATCCATGTGCCATCTCCATCGAGGGTAATATCCACATCACCTGCTGCAGTATATCGAACAACTGTCCACTTGGCTAAATCATTTGCGAAATTTCTTCCGATGCCAACTACCAGTATGCTGCCATCTTCCTGTAGTAAAATGCTTCTCGGACGATTGAAGAATGAACAAGGCGCTGTTTCTATTGAGCCCGCTGTGCCAAAATCTGTATCGATGGAACCATCTGCATTGAACCGTGTGAGGGTATAGGATGACTCATCGAAGTCAGTGCAGTAAACACACACCATTTTTCCATCCGGCTGTATCACCAATGACCGTGCTTCTTCATGGGGAAAGCCCTCGAATAGTAAATCGCTTACTGCAATTGCGTTATTGCCAAAGGACTCATCCAACGAACCATCCGTATTTAAGCGAACCAGAGTTGGCCGATACGCTCCGTCAATCTCTGCCTTACCAAAAAGCACCAGCTTTTGGTCGTCTTGAATAACAACGCTCCGGCAATAGTTAACGCCATCACCCAAGTCAATATCGGTTATTCCATCGGTGCCGAATGTTGGGTCGAGTTCTCCTGCATTTTGGGCAGAAATAATTTGTGCAGTGGAAAAAGTTATGAGTAAAACAACAACGCAACGAGAAAATAGAAGCATATTCATGTGTTCAATAGTTTTTGACAAAGGAACCCGGTTCATGTGCGATTTACATTCCCCAAAAAGGGTGAATACACTTAAACCAACTTTTCATTTATCACCTTCAACACGGCCTCCGTATTGCTGCTCACATGCAGCTTGGCATAAATACGTTTCATGTGCGAGCGCACCGTTTCAAATGCAAGGTTGAGGGAATCAGCAATTTGTTTGTATGATTTTCCCTGGGCAAGAAGTTGAAGAATTCCCTTCTCTCGTTCGGAAAGCTGGTAGTCGTTTTCTGCGGTATGCGGAACATGTTTTGTGAAAAGTTCCAGTACCCTGCGCGCCACAAAACCTGTCATGGGCGAACCACCGGCATGAACATCTTTTATTGCTTCTATGTATTGTGCAGGCGAAGTGTTTTTGAGAATGTATCCTGAAGCACCCGCGCACACCGCACGGAAAATAGTGTCGTCATCCTGAAAAACCGTTTGCATGAGCACTTGTATTTCAGGGAATTTTTTGCGAATGATTTTCACAGCGTCAATACCGCTCATGCCTGGCATTTCTATATCCATGAGTACCACATCCGGTTTGCTCACTTCAATGCATTCTTCCAACTCATTGCAATCATGAAATGCACCGGTGCATGAAAAACCAACGGTGCCGTCAACCACAAACGACAGGCTTTCGCGCAGTTGCTTGTTGTCTTCGAAGATGGCTACTCGTATGTTTTTTTCTGTTGTCACTTTTCTATCTAGCAAAGTTGTGCGTACAATTTCTTTGTTTTATTACCCAATATGGGTGAATGGAATTTCACACAAAATTTTGGTTCCGTTGTTTTCTGATGATTCTATAATGAGTTTGCCTTTCATAGCATGAACACGCATTCGTATGTTGTCCAATCCATTTCCTTTTTTGATAGTCGTTGCATCAAATCCTTTTCCATCGTCTACAATTTCCATTAACAGCAGGCTACCATTTCGTGCGATGCTCACCGATAGATTTTTGCATTCACTGAATTTCGCAGCGTTGTTAACGGTTTCTTTGAAGACAAGGTAGATGTCTTTGCGCTGTTCCATTTGCAGTTTTTGTTCTGAAAGTGATTCATCAAAGTTGAAGTGCAATTCAATATCTACTGGGCCACACATTTCCATCGCGAAGTTTTGCATTCTCTTTTTCAAATCGCCCAACTTGTCGTTGCCGGGTTTTATAGCCCAAACTATATCGCTCATGGAATCCACCATGCCGCTGGCGTTCTCACTTATTTTTTCGAGCAGCGGTTCATTGTCTGTTTTTCTTGTTCGTGCTACTTCGCTGTACATGCGAATGGAACTAAGCGTTGCCCCAATGTCATCATGCAAGTCGCTTGCAATTTTTTGGCGCAGTGTTTCCACTTTTTGTTTTTGCTGCTGACGGTATTTCATAACAGCATACACCAATGCAACGGCACTCAGCAGAATCAAAATCCCGAACCACCAGGTTTTATAAAAGATGGTGTCAATGTGAATATGCAGTATTTGAAATTCATCAGGCCATATTCCATCGGATGTAGTGGTTTTGTATTTCAGTACGTAGTCACCACCTGGCACATTAGTAAAACTAAGTTGTCTGTTCTTTCCATTGTACACCCAATCCGTGTGCAAGCCTTCGAGCATAAAGGCATACTGAATATTGTCTCGGTTCAAATAGTCGAATGCATTCAAGGTGATGGTGAAGAAATTTTCATTGTGCGTAAGTGAAAGGTTCTGTTCACTCATTCTATTCAAATCCATTGCTTCATTCAACACACGCAGTTCGGTGATGTATGCTTTTGGAAAGCTGGTGAGTTGTTTCAGGTTTTCAGGATGAAACATTACCATGCCTTTCATAGAGGCCATGCAGTACAAACTATCATGCGTGACGAACGAACGCTGAAAGTGAAAAGAGTTAGTGGGCAACCCGTGATGTACAGTGAAATATTCAGATGTGGAATTGGTGATGTGGTACTTCACCAATCCCGTTGTGCCGGTGAGCCACAGAATTTCATCTCCTTCTCTGCGCAAATTGCCCACCATCAAAGGAGCTATCTTTTCTTCAGAGTTTACTCTCGAAAATTGTTTACTATTCTTATCAAACATTAGCAGGCCCCCGACAGTTCCAAGCCACAGAATGCGACCGTCATTGATAATGTCCAGAACATTGTTGGTAATGTTTTGATATTCAGATTGAGGTTGCGCATATTCTTCAATCTTGTTTTCGGAAGGCTTGAATTCAAGCAGGTTTCCGTTTGATTTCGCTATCCAAACTACACCGTTCTCCCCCATCGCAATGCAGCGCATACTTTCACCAAGGGCTCTTTCCAATTCGGGGATGTCAGTCCAATTGTAGAAAGAATCTGTCTCCTCATCATAGCGCGAGAAACCTCGTGAAGTCGCTATGTAAATTTCACCATCAGCGCTTTGCTGAATGTCCAAAACAAAGTTGCCATTGATGGCCTTTGAGTTATTGGAATCTGCATGGTGGTTCTTGCTTTTTCCAGTGTTGAAATCATAACGTGTAATGCCGCCAGCAGTGCCAATCAGCATGTACTTGTCATTTACATTCAGTAACGAACGAATGGAATTGTTTGCAATTGTTGCATCAGCTTCTGTCTTATTGCGAAGCGAGGAAAATGTTTGCGTTTCGCGGTCGAGAATGGAAATACCGTCTGTTGTTCCAGTCCATAGTCGTTGCTGATTGTCTTCTGCAAATGCACGTGTCCAATTACTTAGCAAGTGAGTGTCCACCTCATCTTCTGCCACACCATCTAATCGTTCGTAGTTGATGAAGGGTTGTTTTGAAAGATTGAAATACAACACGCCCGAAGTGTGCATGGCCATCCACAATGTGCCATCATCATCTACATAAATACTTCGTGCCGAACGTGTGTTATCAAAGGCCGTGATGTATGGTTTGTCTTTGAGGTGTTGGAATGATTGTGTGCTGCTGTCAAAAACAGAAACGCTTGAAAGGCTTGCGGAAGCCCAAATGTTTCCTTCATGGTCCGCAACTAAATCTCCCATCTCGTTTTGCATATCGCCACGAGCATATTCGTTCAACTCATTAAATGTTTGAAGCGATTTTGTACTAATATTTCTTCGTTCGATGGTGCAATCGTAGTAGGCTAACCAAAGATTGCCTTTGTTGTCGAGCGTTACAAATCTCACTCTATCCGAATGCAGTTTTTGCCAATCCACTGATTCAAACTTCCATATTTCTGCTTGATGGGCTTCGGGATTGACAATCCATAAGCCTGCACCACCAGTAGTAATATAAAACTTGTTTTCAGTAAAAAAGAAATCGGTGATACTTGTGCTGTCTAGTTTCGCCAATTCGGGCATGAGTGCTGAAACAGGCTGAAGTACTTCATCTGAAATTCTCTTAACGAACAAGCCAAAGCTTGTTCCAATCCAAAGGGTTTGTTGTTGGTCTTCTTCAAGGCAATTAATGCGCACCAATTCTTCTTCAAGACCGGGGGTTTGAAAATTTTGGAATGTGTTTGTTTGAGCATTGAAGTACGAAAGACCATCGCGCGTGCCGAACCACAACTCACCCGAGGAAGTGCAAAAACTGCTGTGAATTTCACTGTTGCAAAGGGAAGTGGAGTCAAGTGGATTGTTTTGAAATACCAGCATATCGTAACCGTCATAGCGGTTCAGCCCGGCCCTCGTTCCAAACCACATATAGCCCACCTTATCTCGAACAATGGTATTCACAAACTCGTGCGAAAGCCCATCGGAAGAAGTGATTTTGTTGAAACGAATGGAGCCGAATTGTGCAGCCAACTGATGCGAACAAATCATACACAACCACAGCACTAAAGAAGGAAAACAGGACGTATGGAGGAACTTGATTTTCATGCGACTAATGCGATACAAGAATAGGAAGTATGCATAACGTGCGGCTGCGTTTACCTCAGTTGCTCAAAATGGCTAGAATGTTATTTGCTTCGCACCATGCACAATATTCTGATAAGAGCAGGAAAACCAGAAGACATTCCACAAGTGATGGCCTTAGTGAAAGAGCTTGCTGAGTATGAACGCGCACCCAACGAAGTGACCAATACCACTGAACAAATGCTGCACGATGGGTTTGGAGAAAATCCTGCCTTCGGACTTTTTGTGGCAGAGATGAACATGCAAATTGTGGGCATTGCGCTGCATTACATCCGCTACTCTACATGGAAGGGCAAGATGCTTTACCTAGAAGACATCGTGGTGAAAGAACAACTTCGCGGACAGCGCATAGGCAAGCAATTATTCGAGGCATGCATTCAATTGGCGAAACAAAAGAACTACGCAGGCATTGCGTGGCAAGTATTGGATTGGAATGAGCCGGCTCTCAACTTTTATAAAAAATACAACGCACATTTGGACCCGGAATGGGTGAATGGGAAAATAATGATTGGAGAAATGAATAGGTGACGGGTGACCGATGACGGTTGATGGGTGACGAAAAATGGATGCTTTGTTTGGCGTTGAGGAAACTAATTAATACAATTGAAAAAGTGGAAGAGGCAAAATTTAAATTTGAGAAGCTAAATGCCTGGCAGAAGGCTATGGACTGGGGTGAGGGCATTTTCAATTTGACCAAAAGTTTTCCGAAGGATGAAATGTTTAGCCTTACATCACAGATGAGAAGGGCTACAGATTCGGTGGCACTGAATATCGCTGAGGGTTCCATTCGTCAGTCTAACCCCGAACAAAAAAAGTTCTTGGGGTATTCAATTCGTTCCATTGCGGAAGTAGTTACCTGTCTTCATAAAGCAAAGAGAAGAGAATATATTTCTATTGAGCAATTCACTTCAAGTTATTCTGACGCATTTCATCTTATGAATATGCTTATTTCATTTCAGAGCAAAGTCAAATAAAGATTCTAAATGAGCGATTCAACCTTAAACAAGCAATTCACAGAAAAAACTTCCATGACCCCATTACCTGTCACCCGTCATCGGTCATCCGTCATCAAGGTTTTTAAATTCGGAGGAGCGTCAGTAAAAGATGCCGCAGCAGTTCGGAACGTAGCCAGCATCTTGAAAATGTATTTCGGTGAAAAACTCGTGGTGGTGATAAGTGCCATGGGTAAGACCACCAATGCACTGGAAGAACTGCACAAAGCACGCTTTCATAAGCAGGATTACAAACCCGTGTTGCAACAAATCAAAGACTACCATTTTCAGATGGGAGAGCAGTTGTTTGGCGAAAACGATGAACCGCTGACTGCTGTGTATGATTTGTTTGAAGCGCTGGAAGAGCGGCTGATGTCGCCTTGCAGTGCAGATTTCGATTTGGAGTATGACCAAATAGTGAGCTTTGGCGAATTGATATCAACTGCGTTGGTCAATGCCTATTTGCAAACGCACCTGATGCCAAGCGTATGGATAGATGCCCGACAAATCATAAAAACAGATGCACGCCACCGCGATGCGCGTGTGGACTGGAACCGCAGCGCCCTGGGTGCCGATGTGCTGAAGGCTGCGTTGGAAAAAAAGGACATCGTCATCATTCAAGGCTTCATAGGAAGCAGCAGCGTGGGCAATACCACCACGCTGGGCCGCGAGGGTTCTGACTTCACTGCTGCTATCATGGCCTATCTGTTAGATGCGGAAAGTGTGACTATCTGGAAAGATGTGCCCGGTATGCTCAATGCCGACCCGAAGTGGTTCAAAGACACCGTAAAGCTCGATTCCATTTCTTTTCATGAAGCTATAGAATTGGCCTACTTCGGTGCAAGTGTCATTCACCCAAAGACGATAAAGCCATTGCAGAACAAAGGCATTCCGCTTTACATCAAATCCTTTATCAACCCTGAAGCGGATGGCAGTGTGATACAAGAAAGTGTGGAACACGACAACCTTATTCCGAGCTACATTTTTAAGGGTGAACAGGTATTGGTGTCGGTGACGCCCAAGGATTTCAGCTTTGTGGTGGAAGACAACTTGCGCGATATTTTTAATGTGCTGTCATCGCTGGGCATACGTGTGAGTTTGATGGAAAACAGCGCCATCAGTTTCAGTATTTGTGTGGACAAAGACGACTACAAACTGGAGCAACTCTTCAGCCAACTGAAGAACAATTATATGATACGCTACAACGAGAATCTTACTCTAATGACTATCCGCCACTATGATGAGAAGACAGTGCAGATGCTCACCAAGGACAAGGAAATATTAGTGGAGCACAAAAGCAGGCATACGCTCCGGTTGGTGATGAGGTGAAAAAAAAACCGCCCACCTTTTACAGCGAGCGGTTCCCTTTTACCATGAAAACATGCAAGTGTCTCCCAACACTTGCAGCTTTTAAAACCTGTTCAATATTCGTCTTCGTTGAAGAAGAAGTCCTCCTTGGTAGGGTAGTCAGGCCAAATGTCTTCTATATTATCATACGTGTCTTCGTCTTCTTCCAGTTGTTGCAAGTTTTCTACTACTTCCAGCGGGGCGCCCGTGCGCATAGCGAAGTCTACCAATTCATCTTTGGTGGCGGGCCAAGGGGCGTCTTCCAAGTACGAGGCTAGTTCCAGTGTCCAATACATAATGCTAAAATTCTAAATAAGTTCTGCGATTTTTTTTACGAAGCGCGAAAGTAGAAAATGTTGGTGGGCAGCCGACAATGCACAAAAAAAAATACTTTTCGGAATCCTTAGGCCCTAGTTACGAGGCTTCCAAGGCTTTTCCTCCGCACCCAGTTCTTGCACCAGCATGCGCGAAAGCACAAACAGATAGTCGCTGAGGCGGTTCAGGTAGCGCACCACAATGGCTGGCTGTGGCTCCTGCTCGTGCAATGCGGTAACGCAGCGCTCGGCCCTGCGGCATATGCAACGTGCCACATGCGTATGCGAAACGGCTACATGGCCACCGGGCAGCACAAAGTTTTTCATCTCTGGCAATAAGGCCTCCATGCGGTCCATTTCATTTTCTAAGAAAACAACGTCCTCCTCCAGCACTTCTGGCAGTTTCATTTTGCCCACATGCGCAGGGTCCAGTGCCAGGTGGCTGCCCAGTGTGAAGAGGCGGTCTTGCACCTCCAGTAGCACTGATTGGTGGGTAGCATTCGCCACCGTGTCGCGCACCAGGCCTATGTAGGAGTTCAGCTCGTCCACCGTTCCGTAGGCCTCTATGCGCAGGTGGTGCTTGGGTACACGCGTGCCGCCTAGTAGCGATGTGGTGCCGCTGTCGCCTTTTTTGGTGTAAATTTTCATGACCGCTTGAGTTCTTTTTATTGGGGGTCAATGATAGCGGTGAGAGTCTTGTGGTTTCAAAATCAACGATGTGCTTTTCTTCACTAGCGCGCTCCAGTGCATTAAAGCCTTCGCTTTTCTTTGTTTGGAAAAATGGCGGTGGTGGGTATGTTTGTTTTGGGAATCACATCAAAAACATCCATATATACGAGTTGTAGGCAATAAAAACACAATATGGCAACAGACAAAGAAATTGACATAGCCCTTGAGGAATTCAAGCAACTAAGAGCCGATATAGTTGTTACAAAAGCAGAAATGCAAAAAACATTTATTTACTCATTAACGCTTGCGGCATTAGGTTTAGCTTTCTTAGGAAATATATTTGAAAAAGCATCGCAATCAATAATTCAGACAATACTTCTAATGTTATCAGGCATTTTCTTTCTAATAACCCTAAATTACATTTCACATATGCGGCATTATGTCTTTTTGTCAAACTACATTTTTAATCAGTCAAAATTTATCAGAGCACATTTTTTTGATAGTACAAAAACAATTTTAACAACAGAAACGGAAAACAGAAATGAAAATATAATAAAACCAGTTTTAGCTTGGGAATTGTATCAAATAAAAAAGTACTCAAGAAAAACCTCCAAATTTATTTTTTTCTTCAGCTATGGAAGCCAACCGTTTTTTCCAATAACATTTGGTATATTATGTTTTGCTAGTTCTGTTATGATTGATATAGATTTTAATTTGCTTAGAGGCTTTGATAAAATGTATAATAATGTCTTAGGATGGTGTTTGCTAATAATTTTTTTAATAACTGCCTATTGTATGATAATTGCAATTATTGAACTTTTTACATACATAAAATATTCAAAAACGATAAATAAAATTGAAACTAAATATAACTAATATGTCAATCGAAATAGCCTTAGACGAATTAAAACAATGGTCAAACACTTTTTACGAACCAATTAAATCATTGCCAGATAAATTAAGGAGAACTACAACTTCATTTTACTTGATTTTAAGAGCAATTGATGAAATAGAAGACCATGAAACACTTTCCGTTGATGAAAAGTTAATTATAATGGGTGATGTTAGTAGAGCATTACAATCAAATAACAAGCAGACAATAAATAGAAAGCTAATTGATATATTAAGTCCATACAAAGGTGTATTGAATTCAACTACTGTAAATTTACCTAAATGGATTGAATTGGCCCCAGATGAAATTGCACCGCGTATTTTTGATGGATGTTCAATTATGGCTATGCGAATGACTCATTGGATTCAAAACAATTGGGATATTAAAAATGAAGACGATTTGAATGAATATTTTTTTGCAGTTGCAGGGTCTCCTGGACTAGTGCTTGCGGACATCACACTTTGGTATGAAGGTAAAAATACAAATAGGATTGACGCAGTTGGATTTGGCAACTATATGCAAGCAATAAATATTCTTCGAGGTCGAAAAGAAGACTTGAAAAGAAATGTTGATTTTTTTCCTAATGGTTGGACTGAAAGCGATATTATTAAATATGCTTTAATTCAAAAGAAATTTGCTGAAAATTTTACGAATAGTTTAGAAAGTGGGGTAATCTTTGATTCCTGTACTTTACTTCTTAACATAGCAAACTATGGCTTGACAAAAATAACAGAATACGGAAGAATTGAGAGGGACAGTTTAAGGAAGCCATAATTACTGACTACAACAGCACCTTCAAGAAATTGGCGGTTCAGTGGTTAAATGAAGTCTCGGCACAGCCGAGATGCTTCTTATGAAGCTCAGTGGTGTCAGACAGTTTTCGTCAGAATCGACTCGACATATTCTAATCCTTAGGCGGCACGTGTAGCGATAATGAAAGTGCTTCAGCGCAGATGGCCGCACAGTGGCTCCTTGGGGTGATTTCAGCATGTAAAAAAAGGATGAATTACAAGCATTTTATACAAGAGAGAAGTAACTCGTTAATCGATTAAAGAGTGTTGGTGTACGGAAGTGCAGAGGCATTATGAATAAACCCGTCTAGGCTCAGCCTAGACGGGTTCCTTACAACTTCGACTTCTACCAAAAAAAACCTAAGGCATCGTGAGTGTGATCTCATTCACATCGCCTATTACAATGGCGTATTGCTCAGGGAATGCCACTGCGGCACCTCCACCCTGTGGGGTTACGCTGAAGGTCAATATCTCAGGCATGTCAGTACTTTGGAAAGTGGCTTTGCCCTCCAGGTTAGTAGGCTGGGCCACCAGCGGGGCACTGCTTTGTACTGATGCGTTGTCCAGCGGAGCACCACCACCGACTAACACGGTTACCACCACGGTAGTAAGTACAGGTGCTCCTGCGGGTGGGTACAGTTGGTATTGCTCGTGCTTGGCGGCATCGTCTGGCCAAGTTATTTGAGCAGCTAGGCTCAGCCTTTTTCTGCGCCTCCACACTAGGTTAAATAGGTTGATGCGGGTGGCGGTGCTCACCTTGCGCTCGCCTTTGGCCTCCTCCTGAAAGGTGTTGCGGCTGCGCAACTCATCGGCCAAGTCGCTCAGCTCGTCTATGTCTGCCTGTGTCATACCCTCTGTCAGTAGGGCGGGTTTGTAGGCTGCCTTTTCGCATACTTCGTGGGCTACCAGCAGGGCCGTTTGCATTTTCTCCTGACTGTCGTAGGCCTTGTCCCACGTATCGTTTCCAAAGGCCCTTTGGCGGTGCTCCACATCAGCAAAGGCCAGTTGGGCGCGTTTGCCCAACACACTAAGGGCCTTGCGCGCCAATATCATGGTCTCCCCAATGTCAAAGGTGTAGTCGGCCAGATTGAGCTTTACCGAGGTGTCCGTAGGGTAGTTGCGCGCATTGTTAATATCAGCAAGAAAGGCTGTTAGCCAAGCTGCGCTAATGGTGGGAACCTCAGCGGTAAGGGTCGCTAGGTCTTGTGTAGCGTTGAAGTGGTCTACATCAGCGCGTTGGAGTACTCTCTCGTACTCCATGTTGAACTCCAGTTGTCTGTCAGTTGCCATGATATTATTGTGTATTAAAGGGTTATATACACGGGTGAAACGGAGTATTAACACCTATTATTCTCCCGAGGGGCTATTTATTTATCAACCGATTTGGATAAATTGTTCATACCGTCAGTACCGTTGTATATAGACGCAGTAGCCCCCTAACAGACGCACAAGCGCCTTACTCTATTAGACAAACGACCTTGCCGTATGTACAAGCGCTTCAAAGCGTTGTGCAAGCGACCAAAGTCGTTCATAAAGCGTTCAAAAAAAAGGCACAAGCGACTAACACAAACCTGCAAGCGTCCTTTACCTTTGTACAAGCGACCTTAGCGTACCCACAGCCGTCCTTAGGAAAGATACAAAGGTCCAGAAAGTTTATACATACTAAAAACACTGCAAAAAATGGCATTGGAACTACACGACAAAGAAGTGCTAAAGGGCAAAAAACTAATACTTCCTTACAAAGGCCGCAAGCACCCCGTGCGCGCCATGTTGGAGGCCATGCAAGTGGGGCAGGTGCTGCGCGTGGGGCCAGAGGATTTTACATGGCGCCACCAAACCATTACCAAATTGGTGCGCGAGGTAATGGAAAAGCTAAGCATAGAACTGGTGATGCACCGCGAGGCAGACACCAAGGTGTGGTGGGTGGAAAGGGTGAAGTGAGGTAAAGGTCATCCATCAAAGCTGACGCTTTTCTTTTTTTGGAAAAAGGGCGGGGATGGGTATGTTTGTTTTCAATAAAGGGCACTCCACCGTGCTAACCAACAGCTGGTGGAACCCAACCTAAACACCACAAACCGAAACAGCACCTATAGCTACCCTGCATGCAATGGCAAGCCAACATAGTAACCCACAAAAAGCAAAGCCGCGTGGCAGTGTACTTCCAAAAGGATGCTGCACTGATAGCACGCATAAAGAAACTGGAGGGTGCCCAGTGGAGCGCCACGCTGAAGGCCTGGCACCTGCCCGATACTGCGGCCTACCGCAAGCAGTTTGGGCTGCCACCGTTGGTGGTTCTTAGCGAGCAGCAAATGGCCAAGCTGACTGAATACGAGCGATGGCTTAGGAGCAAGCGCTACAGCGACAACACTATAAAGACCTACAAAGAGGCACTCCGATCATTCCTGCTGCACCACCACACCAAGGCCATAGAGGAGCTGAACGAAAATGACCTGATAGCCTACAACAACGATTATATACTGAAGAACAAGCTATCCTCCTCCTACCAAAATCAGATAGTGAATGCGGTAAAACTCTTCTACAGCACCATAGAGCACAAGCACATACGCCCCGAACTGATACACCGCCCCAAGCGCGAAAAAGTGCTGCCAATGTGCTGAGCAAGGAGGAGGTGAAAATGATACTGGAAGCCCTCACCAACATCAAACACCGCACTATGCTGAGCTTGATATATAGTTGCGGGCTCCGCAGGGGCGAGCTGCTGCGCTTGAAACCTGCCGATATAGACTCTAAGCGGGGCATCGTTATCATCAGACAAGGCAAAGGGAAGAAAGATAGAATAGCCCCACTGTCAACCAAGATATTGGAAATGCTGCGCGAATACTATAAGGGATACAAGCCAACGGAGTGGCTATTTGAAGGACAAAAGAAGGGAGAGCAGTATGATGAAAGAAGTTTATCTAATGTATTGAAACAAGCGTTGGCCAAGACGGCCATAAAAAAGGAAGTGACTCTGCATTGGCTAAGACACAGTTACGCAACTCATTTGCTCGAGGCAGGCACCGACTTAAGATATATACAAGAGTTGCTGGGCCATAGCAGCAGCAAGACAACAGAGATATATACCCATGTGAGCACAAAAAACTTGCAGCAGATACGCAGCCCCTTTGATGATTTATGAAGAGCCAATAGAAGTACATTCGCTTGATAAAAGCAACTCCTTTGGCACAAAGCCACCCAGTTTTGGGTGGATATGTGCCATTTTGTGGCACATATATACAAGTTACCTGCAAGCCCAACAACATACAAATCGAAATGGCCCTTAAAGACATTTTTGATAAATTCTTCAAGCCTAATAAAGTCAATAAATTACTTGGATACATTAAGAAATGTGAAAATTATGATTCTGATTATTGGATGGTCGCAGGTTACAAGGATATTATTATTGAACTTAATCAATTTAAAGATAACGACTGGCGATTTTTGAATCAAAAATTGATAAACTGGAGTTCAAATCAAAAGTCTATACTAGCTCTGGCTTTAACATATCAAGACCCAAATTGTCCAAAAATTAATGAAGACATTGAGATAAGCAAATTGTATTCATATATTTTCTTATTGGTCGATGACGAGGAATTAGAATATTTTTGGGAGGAAAATTGGGATGTACTATTGAGTAATGATTTGGAAACTTTGCAATCAATTAAAAAGAGAATAATTGAATACGTAAGGAAAAAACCAAACATCTATAACGATGGCAAACTAATGGCAGGATATAATTTTGAAATTATGTTTGATACTTTGGATAAACAAATTATAAAGGCCAGCAGGTAACAGCACCTAACCAAAAGCGGCACGAAATATTTTGCTAAATTTGAAACGTTGTGGTGTGCCGCCTTCGGTTAGCTGCAAAACGTTATGTGTAACCTTAAAGACCGACAACCTAGAAAATAAAATGTGGACATCGACAAATTTCAAGACGTATAAAAAGCAGTTTGACTTTACCTCTTCTGAACAAGGTAAGCGGACTTATACAGCCTTGAAGGTTGACGACACAGACTTCTTAAATATGGTTGAGGCTTTGGACGGAGAAATAGAAGACAATCAAGTTTTTCAAACAATTATTTGCGACCATTGCGGGACTCATCATTGCTCATCGGGTAATTGGGTTGCTCTTAGACAGTTTGACAACTTCATTTTTTTTATTCCTGCTTTTGAAGAACTAAAAGTTGAACCAGACAGAGGAGAATATGAACCACCATATTCATTTAGACAAAAAGGTGCTTATTGGTTGACAATTGAAGACTTTGACAACTTTAAAAAATTAGTTCCAGAGTTAGACAAACAGAAATCTATCAACCAACTAACAAAGTTTGAATTAGTTTCACTCTACAAATGGGACACTCCTCATAAAATGTTTGGTGACTTCCCAAATTTTCAGACAATAAGAAAAAATCACGTTTTGGTTGTTTCTGACCTCGACAATGAAACAGCATTTGAAATTCTAGACCGTAAGTTAAAAGAGTTTGAAACCTCGACTGACTTTGAAATAAAATCATTGACAGAAAAGGACAAATTAATATCTATTTTTCTTGACGACAGCTCAACAACAGAATGGAAAGCGTTGTGTAAAACAGAAGACGACTATGAACTTTTACTTGGCGGGACATTTAAAATTATAGCGAAATGACAAGTAAGGCTACACATAACAGCACCTACAAGAAATTGGCGGTTCAGTGGTTAAATGAAGCTTTGTGCTTCGTATCAGGTTTTGTGCTGGCAGACAATTTTGTGCTCCGAAATCGCCAACTTCTTGTAGCAGCAAAACGTTAGTCAATAACAAAAAAAAGCAGCCCGTTCCCGGACCGCTTTTCTTATTAAAACAATTCTTTTATCCGGCCAATTCAAAACGGTCAAGGTTCATCACTTTGTGCCATGCGGCTACAAAGTCGTTTACGAATTTCTCTCCGCCATCTGCGCAGCCATACACCTCGGCCAAGGCACGCAGCTCTGAGTTAGAACCGAATATGAGGTCAACGCGGGTGGCCGTCCATTTCACTTCGCCTGTTTTGCGGTCGCGGCCTTCAAATACGTCTGTGCTGCCTGCCATGCCTTTCCAGGTGGTGTTAAGGTCCAGCAAGTTCACAAAGAAGTCATTGGTAAGTGTCTCCGCTCGGTTGGTGAATACACCCAATTTCGATTTGTCACCGTTGGCATTCAGCACGCGCATGCCACCTACCAGCACCGTCATCTCAGGGGCAGTCAGGGTTAATAAATGTGCTTTGTCCACCAGCAATTCTTCGGCAGATACAGTGTACTTCTGTTTCATATAGTTGCGGAAGCCATCTGCCGTTGGCTCCAGCACGGCAAATGAGTCCACATCTGTTTGCTCTTGCGAAGTATCTGCCCGCCCGGGTGTGAAGGGCACCGTCACATCATGACCCGCATTCTTCGCAGCTTTCTCAATAGCGGCACATCCTGCCAACACAATCAAGTCGGCCATGGACACCGCTTTGCCAGATTGCGCAGCGTTGAAGTCTTTCTGAATGCTTTCCAGTGCGGTCAATACGTTGGCTAATTGTGTGGGGTTGTTCGCTTCCCAATTCTTCTGCGGCTCCAGGCGAATGCGCGCACCGTTGGCGCCACCGCGTTTGTCCGAACCACGGAAGGTGGATGCAGAAGCCCACGCAGTGCTTACCAGTTCCGCTACCGAAAGTCCGGTAGCGAGGATTTTACTCTTCAGTGCGGCTACATCTTTATCATCAATCAGCGGATGTGTAGCAGCTGGAACAGGGTCTTGCCAAATCAATTCTTCTGTAGGCACCTCTGGCCCGAGGTAGCGGGCGATGGGGCCCATATCGCGGTGGGTCAACTTGAACCATGCACGAGCGAAGGCATCGTTGAACGCTTCAGGATTCGCATGGAATCTTCTTGAAATTTTCTCGTAGGCAGGGTCAAATCGCAAGGAGAGATCGGTGGTCAACATAAAGGGCGCATGACGCTTGGCAGGATCGTGTGCATCAGGCACTGTGCCCGCACCTGCGTTATTTTTTGGTTTCCATTGGTGAGCGCCAGCGGGGCTTTTGCTCAGTTCCCATTCGAAGCCAAACAGGTTTTCGAAGTAGTTGTGGCTCCACTTGGTGGGTGTGGTCGTCCATGCACCTTCCAGTCCGCTGGTAATGGTATTCTCTCCATAACCACTGCCAAGGGTGTTTTTCCAACCCATGCTTTGTTCTTCTATGCTTGCACCGGCAGGCTCAACACCTACGTATTTGCTGGGGTCACCGGCACCGTGGGTTTTGCCCAAGGTGTGACCGCCTGCAATTAGCGCTACTGTTTCTTCATCATTCATCGCCATGCGGGCAAAGGTTTCGCGGATGTCGCGCGCTGCCAGCAGTGGATCAGGATTGCCGTTAGGCCCTTCTGGGTTCACATAGATAAGACCCATCTGAACTGCAGCAAGCGGATTTTCTAATTCGCGATCACCGCTGTAGCGTTTGTCATCCAGCCACTTGGTTTCAGCTCCCCAGTAGATGTCTTGCTCCGGTTCCCAAATGTCTTCGCGTCCACCGGCAAAGCCGAAAGTCTTGAATCCCGCAGATTCCAAGGCGCAGTTACCTGCAAGAATCATTAAGTCAGCCCACGATATTTTTTTGCCGTATTTCTGTTTGATAGGCCAAAGCAATAGGCGGGCTTTATCTAAGTTTCCATTGTCAGGCCAGCTATTGAGTGGCTCAAAACGTTGTGAGCCGTTGCCCGCACCACCGCGCCCGTCTGCTATGCGATAAGTACCTGCACTGTGCCATGCCAAGCGTATGAAAAAACCGGCATAGCTGCCATAGTCAGCAGGCCACCAAGGTTGCGAGGTGGTCATCAGTTCAAGGATGTCTTGCTTCAGTGCTTTTAGATCAAGCGACTTGAATTCTTTGGCATAGTTGAAAGCCTCATCCATCGGATTGGATAGCGCAGAGCGTTGGCGAAGGATGTTTAACTTCAGTTGATTGGGCCACCAGTCGCGGTTGCTGGTGCCATTACCTGCACTGGGTTTGCTCATGCCATGCGGAAAGGGGCATTTGGCTTCTCCGTTCGCAGGTGCGGTCACATTTTTTTCATTTTCCATATATCGGTTGCTGTTTTTTTATTTCATAAAATCGAGAGCGAAATTATCAAACATCCCTTCTAAGAAAATGTTTGAGTGCGCGGTTAGAATGGTTTTATGACCAATGTCATGCATTCGTTCGATTGCAGCATATTCGCACCCGCTTTATGCACGAAAAACACACACCCACCATCAATGCTGCCAAGCAAGAACGCTACGACAGGGCTTACCTAAAAATGGCACTGGAGTGGGCCAAACTGTCACATTGTACGCGCAAGAAGGTGGGCGCATTGGTGGTGAAGGACGGTATGATCATCAGCGATGGATACAATGGCACCCCCAGTGGATTTCCCAATCACTGCGAAGACGACTATGGAGATACGCATTGGTATGTGTTGCATGCTGAGGCGAATGCCATAATGAAACTCGCACGCAGCACCAACAATGCACTGGGCTCCACGCTCTACATCACTCTTTCTCCTTGCAAAGACTGTTGCAAACTGATACTGCAGGCAGGCATCAGGCGCATTGTATACACCACTGAATACAAAGACGACACCGGCATACAGTTTTTAAAGCAGGCCGAGGTGGAGCTCATCCAAATTGAGCAACCATAGCATTTCCTTTTTTTTCCTACAGAATAAAGAACTGAGTCAGGTATCTTTGACCGCTCCTTTTTATTGGAGGAGAATTATCAAATACACAAAGTCATGGGCAGATTAGGACCAACCGAAATCATCATCATTCTTGTCATTATCCTTCTTCTTTTTGGAGGTAAAAAAATTCCTGAGTTGATGCGCGGTCTAGGCCGTGGTATGAAGGAATTCAAAGACGCCAGCAAAGGTGAAACCCCTTCTGACGTGGACAAGGCTGCTGAGAACAAGTAATTAGTTCCAGTTTTTCTTTTACCAAATTTTTAGTGTTCTGAGCATCTTCTTAAGTTGCTTGCTTTCGCAGTTGAGAAAATCTCCCACCAATGCTACTGCTGTGCTGGTGAAATAAATAGTAACCCACGGAGCATCGCAGTCTGTGTTCTGGGTAGTAAGTAGATCTATACGTTTTGAAAATTTGTTCAGCCTGTTTTTGTGCACCACGCGCTTCACGTTCTTGTCTTTTGTATCCATGTATTGAACACGAAACCAGTTACCATTTCTATGTGTGATGGTAATAAATTGGCGTTGCAGTTCATTGCCAATATTCGTTTCTATTTCTACTCGTACAGTGTCTGATTTGAAAAGATTCGTGACCGATGAATTGCTCAATTGACCGAAGCTTGCGTGGCTGATCAGAAGAAAATAAATGATTACAATTCTCATGGCGCAGGCGGATTCATTTTCGAAATGGCTTCTATGCCTTCCACCAACCTGTCTAATTCGTTGAGTGTGGTATAAACATTCGGTGTAATTCTCACTCCATTCAACTTTTCATACTCTATTCCCACTCCATGGACTTTGTAGAGTTCCATCAGCTTGCTGTCTATCTGTGTGGCCTTCCAGCCTGCTATACCGAAGTTGCCAATGGCACATGAATATTGGCCCTTCAGCGAGGTGTTCATTTGCACAGTGGAGATGGATTTTACTTTTTCTGCCCAATAGTTCTTAAGGTAGAGCAGTCTTGCTTCTTTGCGTTCGGCACCTAGTACATGGAAAAAATCTACTGCTTGCGCTATGGCCATTTCGCTGGCGAAGCTGCGTGTACCCAGCGATTCAAACTTGCGAATGTTTTCGCCATCGGGTACATCGTTGCTGAGGAGTGCCCACACGTTTTTTATCTTTTCTTTTTTGATGTAAAGCATGCCTGAACCAAAAGGCGCACTGAGCCACTTGTGCAAACTGGTGGCATAGTAGTCGGCACCTGTGTCGGGCACGGTGTGTTTGAAATGCGCGAAACTGTGCGCACCATCCACTATCACCTCGCAACCTTTAGCGTGGGCCATGTCGGCAATTTTTTTGGCGGGTACTATTTGCCCCGTCCAGTTTATCATGTGGGTAATATGTACCACCTTGGTTTTGTCGGTAATGGCTTCTGCGTATTTGTTTACGAAATAGTCATCGTTCTCTTGTGGCAATTCCAAATCGATCCACTTCAGCACAATGCCTTCGCGTTTCTCACGCTGCTTCCAGGCATTCATCATGTTGGGATAGTCGTATTTAGAGAGCACTACTTCATCACCCGCCTTTAGGTTCAATCCGAATATGATGGTGTTCAGCCCCTCAGTGCTGTTGCGATTGATGGCTACTTCTTCTGCATCGCATCCCGCCAAGTCGGCCAGTTTCATGCGCAGGCTCTCGCGACCTTGGTCCAGTATGCGCCACATGTAATAGCTGGGCGCATCGTTGCACATCTGGTAATAGCGGATGTGCGCATCCTGCACTACTTTGGGCTGCGGGGCCACCCCTCCGTTATTCAGGTTGATGATGGTAGCCGAGGCAGTGTATTGTTCGCGCACCCACCACCAAAAATCCTCGTCCGTGGTAAGTGTTGCTACATCCTTCGAAGCAGCATGTGCTTTGAGTTCTTCACTGCTGGCAAATAGGTCTTTGCTCACCAATGCAGGCAATGCAAACACACCGGTAAGGGCGGCTGACTTCTGTAAAAAGTTTCTTCTACTGGTCATGGTTTTGGTTTTTTAGGACACGACCAAAGTAGGGGCAGTCGGAGTGTTCAGTGGAAGAACTGTCTCTTACTTCATCCTCTTCAACTCCACCGTTCCCACTTCCGTTGTAATGATAAGGAAGTAAAGACCGCTACTCAGGTTGTCATGCAGCAGTTCGTTGGTCGTGCCCATGGCTATCCACTGGCCTGAGGCGGTATAGATATTCCACTGCGACACGACTTCGCCTTGCACTACCCACGCCTGCGAGGTGGTGGCAATGTTGAGGGACGAGGAGATGCTTTCTGCCACCGCGTTTGGATTGTAAACCGTAGCATTGCCGGGCACCGTGTTGTTGCCGCTATTCATACCCGTGTTGCCTGCCTGCACCGTGCCGTAGTAAGTAAGGCCAATGATGTAAGGGTACACCGCATCGTAGTTTTCATCTATGGTAGTGAAGTAGCAATAGATGCCATCAGGATAGTCGGGCGTTACACAAAACCGACCATTGTGTTCATCCAGATCGCCAAGGTCCTCAATATATTCAAAATCTTCGATGTAGTAGCCAAGGGGATATTGATTGTTGATAGCGGGGCCATATTGCCCAGCCGTTAACACGGTGCCATCGCTCAGCGTGGTGCGGTCAGTAATGTCGCGTAGCTGGTAGCTGCTTTCTATGCGCACAATGCCTCCGCTGCCATCCGCATTGGCATAGCCATAGCCGCCATAAATGGGGAAACCATCAAACGCGTAGCCAAGCAAAGGAGCGTGTTGCGTGCCATCGGTATCATCATACAAGCAAGTGGGATTTAGGTGCAAATGGTATTCGCCACCGGGCGCGGGATGGCCAAGGCAATCGTCAAACGAGGGGCCTTCTACCACTATCGCATTCTGATGCCATATGTTTTGGTTGTTGTAGGAGGCAGCATCTTTCGCGTTGAAGAGGGTGACACCATTCTTCCAGACTCCAATATGACCAAGCGGAGTAGGGGTGTCGGTGCCAGTATTCTCCACTGGGTTGCGGGTGATCTTAAATGTAAAATCCGTATTGACAGGCGTGTTTGGATTGCCTGGCCATGGGCCAATATCATAGTCAGGAATTCCTGTAACTGTTAGATAAACATCGGTAGCGGTGTATGCCACTTGCTGCGCATTGGTAGGATAGTTTCCGTAGCCTGTGCTTCCATCGGTATTGATGATCCACGATGTTACTTCAGGGCCTTGAGCGAACAGGTTATTGCTGAGCAGAAGGAGGCTGGCAACGAGATTGAGAATGAGCTGGATTTTATTCATACAGTTTATAAGGTTATAAGTTAGTGTGACCGAGGAACAAACACGATGGTTTAAATCGATGCAAAAATATCTTTTCAAATTAAAGTGAAATGTCGAATCCAATGTTGCATTGACGAGTGATAATTACAGTCAATTTGTTTGAATAACAAAGAGTGGTTTACGAAGTCCACATACATTAGCCCAACCTTATCAAAATAAACGCTCATGCGAAATTATTACCGCCTATTCCTTATCGTACTCATTGTTCTTGCTTCAGAAAAAAAGGCCCTTGCTCAGCACGGTCATCTATTGGAAGAGGCGGGCAAAGTGCTACCAGGGTCGGGTGTTACCAATGATGCAGAAGGTGCGCGTGCCGCTGCTTGTGCGCCCGCCACAGCCATCCGCGACCTTGAGTGGAACAACATAAAAGCATTGATAGAAACAGGAGGAAGCATGTGGCAAGACCGCGCCAATGGGGTCTCGCATTATTACGCTCCAAAGGCGAGTGAATTGTCAGTGCTTTTTGCAGGTGCACTTTGGATGGGCGGCCTCTCGCCCGACCAGCAACTAAAACTGGCAGCGCTGCTATACCGCTACAGTGGAAATGACTATTGGGCCGGGCCACTCAGCACAGATGGCAGTGCGGAAATAACCGAAAGTTCCTGCGATGTTTGGGACCAGTTCCGAGTAACCTACCGCGCTGATGCGCAACGCCACCGCCAATACTTCGAGTGTCAGAATGATCCAGATTGTGACTTGGACGAGTTGTTTCCAGAAGGCTACACTGCGCCCGCCTACTTCGAAGAATTTCCTGCACATGGAAACACTTCACTAGGCCAAGATTTTTATCTGGCTCCCTATTACGACTTTGATGAAAGTGGTGATTACAATTCGCAATTGGGCGACTATCCCTGGTACGACTTCAACCGCGAGATTGATTGTGCTAAGCGCCAACGTGAAGATCCTATTCCGCTTTTTGGTGACCAGACCTACTACTGGATATTTAATGACAAAGGCAACATACACTCCGAAAGTGGTGGACAACCCATCGGAATGGAAATACGGGCACAAGCCTTCGCCTTCAGCACCAATGATGAGGTGAATAACATGACCTTCTACAATTATGTGCTCATTAACCAAGGTACACAAACACTGACAGAAACCTACTTCGGCACTTGGATAGACTGCGACATAGGCGGCCACGTGGACGACTTTGTGGGCTGCGATGTGCAACGCGGCCTCGGCTATGGCTATAATGGATATGCGTTTGATGCGCCCTCTGGTCTTTCACTTGGCTATGGTGACAATCCTCCAGCGGTGGGCGTGGACTTCTTCGAAGGCCCTTATCAAGATGCTGATGGGTTGGACAATCCACTTACCACTGACATCAATGAAGCACTGGACCTAAAAGGTATTCCGTACAAAGGCATTGGTATTGGCTACGGAGATGGTTTTGCTGACAATGAGCGCTTTGGTATGCGCAAATTCCTTTACCACATATCAGGCGCAGGTAACAATGGTGTGCCGGAAGTGGCCATTCATTATTACAACTACCTGAGAGGTTACTGGAAGAATGGTCAGCGCATGGCCTACGGTGGCAATGCGCTAACTGCAGGCACAGGTGCTAATTTGGACATACCCGCAGACTTCATGTTTCCCGGTGATACTGATCCTTTTCACTTCGGAACCTACGGCACTGTGGTAGAACCGTGGACAGAAGTCAGTAGCGACAATCCTCCAAGCGACAGGCGCTTCATGCAAAGTGCCGGGCCTTTTACCCTAGAACCAGGCGACTACAACAACATAACAGTGGGTGCCGTGTTTGCACAGGCCAACAGTGGCGACCCTTTTGAATCGGTAGAATTAGTGCGCAAAGCGGACGACAAAGCTCAAGCGCTTTTCGACAATTGTTTCGAACTCATATCAGGTCCTGATGCGCCTGATGTGGTGGTACAGGAATTGGAAAATGAAGTTATTCTTTTCCTCACCAATGAAAGTACTTTTAGCTCGAACCGTCACGAAGAATACGCGTTGGCTGATCCCACTATTCCCGAACTGAACAGCGACAATGAGCCACTGACAGTGGATCAGCGCAGCTACAAATTTCAAGGATACCTCGTTTACCAACTCGTGAACGCCAACGTGAGCAGCAGCGAGCTGGAAGACATTTCCAAAGCACGTCTTATAGCTCAATGCGACATTAAAGACGGTGTAAAAAATCTAATCAATCTGGAGGTAGATGCGAACACCGATCAGGTGACTCCCTACTTGAAAGTGCAAGGTGCTGATGAAGGCATTCAGCATTCGTTCCGCATCACTGAGGATGCATTTGCATCAGGTAACCGAGCGCTTATCAATCACAAGACTTACTACTTCATGACCTTAGCTTATGGCTACAACAATTATGAAGCATACAATTATGAAACAGGTGCGGGGCAAGACGAGCCTTTCCTTGCATCGCGCAAGGCAGCCTTCGGAACCATACCTGTTATAAATGCTATACCGCATAAGGTGGCTCCTGAAGCTGGTGGCACTTACTCCAACGTGTCGTATGGATATGAAATTCCGCTAACACAAATTGAGGGCAAAGGCAATGCACAAAACTTCATAGAGATAAGTGAAGAATCAGAAAACGAAATCATTCAAAACGGATTTGCACCAGAGGTAACCTACACCGCAGGCCACAGCCCCGTGAGTGTAAAAATCATTGACCCACTGCGGGTGCCCGAAGCCGATTTTGATCTGAAACTTTCACCCAATGATCAGGATCTCGATAGCGACTCGGCCTTCTGGCAATTGACGAACACTACCTCTGGAGTGGTGTATGATTCGGACCATAGCATCTATCTTTTGTTCGAAGAATTGGTGCTGGATTGGGGCATCTCCATCACATGGAATCAATATGGTATTGCCAATGATGACCTCAAACATTATACAGAATTGGTAGGCTCCACCATCGTGTTTCAAGACGCCTCAAACCCTTGGTTAACGGGCATACCTGATGACGACTCCTACTCGCCCTACAATTGGATACGTGCCGGAAGTACTTGGGTAGTGCCGGCCGACAATCCGTTTGAAGCGATGTACAACGATTATGACGATGGCCCGAATATTCCCTCAAGTAATTATGACGTGTTTACCGATGCAAGCGAAGACTACGAAGGTGTTGTTAGTGGCACATGGTCACCTTACTGTCTGGTGTCTTCTACCACCTTCAATACGGACTTGCAGCAATGGTTCAACGCTACTGCACCCACTATCGCAGATCTTGAGCGCGATTTGTCGCAGGGTACTGATCAGTACTCCGCCAACATCAAAGGCCTGAATAATGTGGACGTCATCTTCACCCCAGACAAAAGCAAATGGACGCGATGCGCAGTGTTCGAAATGCAGCATAACACCGTCCTGTCGGAGGGCAATGTGGAGAAAATGCAAATGCGAAAACATGCTTCGATTGACAAGAATGGAATAGCCAGCGGCCAGTCGGGTTGCAATGAAAGTGAAGCCACGCTGAACGGCACTCAACTGGAAGGTATGAGCTGGTTTCCGGGTTATGCTATTGATGTAAGTACGGGTGATCGCCTCAACATGGCTTTTGGCGAAGACTCTTGGCTGGTGGGCGAAAACGGAAGAGACATGATATGGAATCCAACAGCGCGCTATTCTTCAGACATCGGTCTTGAATACCTTTTTGGTGGACAGCATTGGATGTATGTTTTCAAAAACATGCAGCACGAATATGATGATGAAGACTATATGCCACGGTATGATCAGGGTCAGTTCATGTACAACCTGCGCGATGAGAATGGCCTACTTTCCTTAGGCAGCCAGAAGGACATATTTGGATGTTGCAGCTGGGTAGGCAGTGCTATGCTCAACAATCAATACACGTTGCGTTCCATGGCAGACGGGCTTGTACCCTCAGAGGTACAGATAAAGCTGCGGGTGGCAAAACCTTACGCCAAGTATTCTGAATCTACCGCTGATGTGGAAGATTACACAGGCGCTACTAACTGGTGGAACAGCCGCTTCAGCTTTACTACTCGAGGTTTGCAAACCACTACGGAGGATCAAAATACACTAGCGAGTGTCATGGACTATATCAATGTAGTTCCCAATCCCTACTACGCATTCTCTTCGTACGAAACCAACAAACTGGACAACCGCATTAAGATAACCAACCTGCCAGAACAATGCAGCATAAGTATTTATGACTTGAATGGTGTTCTGATTAGGCAGTTTCAGAAAGGCGATCCGGTTACTTCCTTAGACTGGGATTTAAAGAACAGCAAAGGCATTCCTATAGCAAGTGGTACTTACATCATTCACATTGTGGTGCCCGAGGTGGGAGAGAAAGTATTGAAATGGTTCGGCATAATGCGGTCAGTGGATTTGGATAGTTTTTGACGAGGACTGGAGATGAATGAGAAGGCCTTGATATTCAAGGCCTTTTCATATTGTTTTGGGTGCAGGTGATAAATTGGAATACTACCTCTTACCAAGTAAACCCTATACCCAAACTATATGAATAGAAACGATTCGTAACTTTTTCACTATTCATTTTGACGTACTCCCCACTACCAAACACCAAAACCGACCTCGCATCCTCCCACTTATCTTTCCTTAGATCGTTGAATGAAGTACCCAACAAACCATTGACCTGCATGAAGAAATGCTTTCCAATAGGTAGCATAAGGCTCAACTGTACTTGTCCACCGAATTCTATTCGCTTGTACATGTCCTTTAAGGTATATGGATAATAATAGTCAGGATCGACTTCAAAAGAGGTAGCTCTGCTGTTTTGGCTATTGTAAGAAATGTATGGCCCAAGGCGGAATTGCACAATGCGCCCCCCAAACAAGGTAGCACCCGCAAAAGCTTCAAAGTAGCGGAATGTATATCCTTGAGGAGCAACAGTTGGATCAACACAAACGTAAGGCCCGTTGAAATCTTCACAAGCATAAAACACAGGATAAGAGAAGGTCATATACTTATGTCCTGCTGCAAGGTGTGCGGAAAATCCAATCAGGTTTGAGTCACGCCTGTCATATCCAAGTGAAATACGCCCGTTGATGCCACGCAAGGGTTCTGAATATTCAAATCCGCCTTGCGGATGGATCGTTAAGAAGCCATAACTCAGCGATAAGTTTGATTGCGCAAAAACAATTCCGGAGAATAGGCTCAAGAAGATTGTCAAGATATTGATTTTAGAAAAACTCATTGGGTGCAGGTGATAAATTGTAGCCTCCGCTATTCCTTTGGTCTTATTCGAAAAACCAAACCTGCATTGAAACTAAACCCAGTACTTGATACAGTTGCATCAACATTGTCTTTGTTTTGTTCCTCGTCATCAAAGAAGATGTAAGTAAGAGGAAGTTTGCCGCCATCCCAGCCAATGTTGGCATGAATACCGAACCACGATTGTCTGAAGAAATATTTGACACCCGCATTTGCTGAAATGCCTAGGCCCGACCAAATGGTGCTAAGGTCGTAAGGTGGATCTTCCCCTATGTAAACACCGTTGTAGATTGCCAAAGCCCTGTAAGTGGGCTGAATGCCGACATACAATCTGAAATCAGGCTTATCAATGATATTGTATTCTATGCCCAATCCAATACGTGCTAAATCGTATGCCGCATCTGTGGGTGAAGTGGTGGCCCTTTGCCCGGCAGAAAAGTGAAGGCCAATTGCAATATGTGCCTTAGCGAAATAGTACTTCAATTCAGCATGTGGCAATAATTTGGTAAAGTTGTCATTCTCCTCGTCACTCAGTTGGAAGCCCTGTCCGCTATAGTTCCATTTTGTATTGGCACTGAAGGAACCGTACCCGGCACCAATGCGGATTTGAAACTCATTCTGTTGTGAGAAGGAATTTAAAGAGGATAGAATGAGAAGGATAAGGAGTGATTTTTTCATTGGTATTTTACCTGTATTGTTGGAAAATGGCCTTGAAATATCAAGGTCTTTTCATATGTTTTGTTGTCAGGTGATAAATTGGAGCATTACCCCTAAATTACAATATGCGAATCAATTTTCTCTCCTCAGTTATCCGCCAAATTTCATTGTTAACAATAATAAATCGGACTGACACACCAACGTAGAAATGATTCATTTTCTTCCGTAAACGAATCTTTCTAAAAAAAAGGGATGTCTTAAAATCAACGAATAAGCTGTCTGAATGTTCTTTAGTGCTTATGCGATACACTACGAAGGGACTGGAATTAAGAAGACCTGGGGTCATTTCAATCCAGTTGGAATCTACAAAATTCAAATGAATATAACTATTGAGTGTGTCTTGTGAAGAGGACTTCAATTGGCCAAGCAAAAAGATGGATAAGGACAGAATCATTTTCATGTTTTATACAAATTAGTATCCGAAATTGTGTGCTAAACGCATTGGAGTATTAATAAAAATCAGAAATGGATGGGATGCCAAATTTTGACCTGTAGTATAGTGCCATGCATTTCTTGAGAACCCAGAGCAATTGTACCCTAATGACCAATTTACATTTCGTGGATTTGCGATGAAATTATCAAGCCTTGCCTTCTGAGCAAAGGTAATGTCAACGGTTTTTGAATAAACTGTATTTGGATTGCGGCCAGTAACAGAATCAGGACCATAATTAGTCCAAAACTCTTTCCTGCCCGGCCCTGTTGAGCCTTGTATTGCATCACCAGCTGTATTTCGATTACCATAGGTTCCATATGATGTTCTATTTCCGGCAGTATCCTCAATTTCAAGCCATGAATGATATCCACCTTGCTTTTCATTTCCAACATCACTATAAATAGTCATAGTTCCCCACTTTTCTTGATTCCCATCCTTAGGGATTTCACCCGTCCAAAAATTTCTATCGCCTTTTACTGCATCAATTCCACCTAAAAGGCCTCCAATAAAAAATCCAGAAATGCCACCAATAACTCCTGCCTGAAACCCCTTCTCTAGAGCCGTACTAGCATTGTCCCCTTCTATTAGTGAATTTCCAAACGTGTTACCGAAACCTGCTACAAAGCCAGAGTTCATTCCAATTATAGCACCTGCTCCAAAACTTGAACTCGCAACAGCCGCGGAGCTCGAACCAATAAATCCTGCTCCAAAGCTTCCGCCTGCAACCATTGAACTAGTTCCTCCTGCAGTTGCTGCGGTAAGTGCACCAACGGCCGCACCAACTGCTGCATATTTCCACCAATTATCACCAGTTAATTTCCCTTGAATTCCGGCCATCGCTACACCTACGACAGCACCAACAACTGCACCTACAATTATATGAACAAACTGGCCATCAGGGTCAATGCTCACCACCGGATTATTCCCCATCGCCAAATACGGATTGGCAAACTGCGCAGCAGGGTCAGGTACAAGCCAGCGGGCTGTGCATGGGTCGTACATCCGAGCATGAAAATCGTATAACGCTAAGCCGTGTCCTGTGGTAAACTCCGCAAACTGGAACTCTTTGTCCTGATATGCACAGTCGTGCACTCCTTCGGGGTCTGTTGGCAATGCAGGGTTTTCCCAAGTGAGGCCATATGGATAATAGTCATAAACAACCCGCACCACAGGCGCCCAATGGACAATGGTCATATTGTCGAAGTTGACCTTGCCTGCGCTGCGGTTGGTGACATAAGTGTAGAAGAAGCCATCGTCCTTTGCCGTTATGCCTTGTTGGCTTAATTGACCTAGTGCATTGGCATCGCCTACCTGAATGACACCGCTGCCAGAAGCATCCAATTCCATGTTCTTGTCGAAGTACATGTAAACCAAATATGCCTGCGGCTTGCTGAAATCCACGTCATCAAACGCATCATTGATAAAGGTGTTGAACGCACCAAACTGGTCGCCACTGACATTGTTGAGCAGCGCCATGCCTGTTTCAGGACCACTAGGAATAATACCACCACTGGCTGCACCCAAGTTCAATAAAGTGCCCGCAAGTATTTCAGCTACGCTGGTCAACGGATCGCCTGGGGCTTCGGTGTACCAATATTTGGCGCTGAGGTCAATGGTTTCGCCTGCTTCTATGGCCAGCACCTTGGCGGGGCCTATTACTTTGCCGCTTAGCGAATTTAGCTCGCTTACTTTTTGGCTAGTAGGGTCGGCTGGGTCGTAAGGATAGAGATAAGGTTTGTCTTTCTCCGTGGCGCTTACATTATTAAAGTTGGAATCTTCATGTACGCGTTTTTCTAACTCTACAGTTACTTTTTCTTCCACCGGTTCGCTGCCTTCTTCGGTTATGATGGCGCGCACATTGCCCAAGTGGTCTTTCAGGTAATAGTCATATACCCAATCGCCATTGTTGAAGCCGCCATCGAGGCTGCGGGCTATGCCTTCTGAGGTGACTACATGGCTAAGGTCATTATTGGTGTACTCTATACCGTTGAAGTAATAAGTGGTAGTGCTGCCCACTATTTTGGCTAGCTTTTGTCCTGTGGCATCCCATATAAAGTTAACCGCTTCGAGGCCCTCGTTAGCACGCTTCACCAGGTCGAGGTGGTTGTATTCAAAGCCCAGTCCTTTGTTGCTGTCGAAGGTGGTGCGGCCTTCGGTGTCGTAGGTGTATTCGGAGCCGCCTGCTAAGGCAGCAAAGCAAGCAAGCCAACAAAACAGATAAGCAACCGATGACTTGAACATTTTGATGCGATAAAGAAAAGAAAACTTTCAAACAAAAAGAAACGACCCGAAGGTCGTTTCAAATTTTCATTCATACCTGAATGGTGCTTTTGATTTTCAATGCATTATGCGCTTTGAAAATGCGAAGTGACAAATTGGAACACTACCGGAAATAGTTTCAATTGTGCGACTACCCACTGAAATTAATCTTGACAAGTTTCAAAAACGCATTTTTGCATTTTGGATTCAGGTATACATAATCCTGTACATACCGAAAAACATTCAGTTCCGGCAATCCATTTTGAAGTATAATAAAATCTATCACTGATTTAGCGAATTGATCATCAGAAGATATTATTGCCAACTCTAAATCCCATTCATCAACAAGCAGGTTGCAAGAATTACTAATATTTGACATCAAATAGAAAGCATTTGCATCTCCAAACTCCCCCATCTCATGATACTTTTTTCTTGTTGTAATAAACTCGTTTAATGTATATACCAATTTGCCTACATCCCTGAATTTATATTTCCAAGTAGTCGGATCATTATAAATAGGAGTTTCTATAGACTCGATCCATTTGACATTGAGTAAGCCACTTCCATCTTGACCAATAATATTGATTATTCCCTCTAAGATTTTTCGGTCATTGTGCCCTTGAAGCCCAATAGCAAAAAATTTAGAATGTCCATTTGGGTAATAAATATTAGGAAACGATGGGGCTAAATTTATATCGTTCATACAATTTGTTATTTATAAAATCTAAGGTACATAAAGTTATCCCATTGACCTGTTGTTTGGTTGTAGTTAAATAATTTAATTGATGGAACGCCAGGAGTTTGCGTGCTTGTGGGTTGATAATTGAATTTTACTAAGCCTCCTGAAGAGGGGTCTGTTGTCTCAAACCACATTGCTAAACCATCCTTCGAAGTTTGAACCTTTTGTCCATGAGATAGATAATCCCAAGTTTCATTTGCAGTAAAATTATCTATCTTAAATTGTGGTGGCACATTTCTAGTGGTCAAATCATCTCCATAAAGCGAAATTGTTTCGTCCAAAGAAGTATTTGCTAGTGTCACTCGTTCGGGTCTGCCTAATTGATCAAATCCATATTCATCAACTACAGCCTTTCCATTTCCAGTTGGACCATCATAGCTCCCCCCTTTCATATTTCCTGGACCACTCGATGCCATTACGTTTGAATTGTACCCTGGTTTTCCACTCCAAAAACCATTACCATTCTTTACGGAAGCCCACCCATTCATAGCGCCACCCATGATACCTCCTGCCAAAGCTCCCATTGCATACTGTTCTCCAGTCCATCGAGGGTCGTTAAGCAGAGCATGGTTGCCTTCGCTTAAAACAATATTGCCTGCGGTGGTTGAGAAAGCTCCAATTCCGAAACCTGTGGCAAAACCACCGGCACCAACTCCTCCTACTGCAGCTGACATAGCCCCCCCAGTGGCACCTACGACAAAACCTGCGACAGCACCTACCGCAGCTGCTTTACCCATAGCCCCCCAATCCACACCTTCAGCAGTAAATATTTGATCATAGTGTACTGCAATATTCACAACTGCACCAATAGCTGCTCCGATAAGCCCCGTTATAAGCGGAATAAATTGCCCATCTGGGTCAATACTTATTACAGGATTGTTCCCCATCGCTAAATACGGGTTGGCAAACTGCGCAGCTGGGTCAGGCACTAGCCAGCGGGCTGTGCAAGGGTCATACATCCGTGCGTGGAAGTCATAAAGAGCAAGGCCATGGCCAGTGGTAAACTCCGCAAACTGGAACTCCTTATCTTGGTAAGCGCAATCGTGAATGCCATCGCCACTTGGGTCGGTTGGAAGCGCAGGGTTCTCCCAAGTAAGACCATAAGGATAATAGTCATACACCACCCGTACCACAGGTGCCCAGCGGACAATGGTCATATTGTCGAAGTTGACCTTGCCTGCGCTGCGGTTGGTGACATAGGTGTAGAAGAAACCATTGTCTTTGGCTACTATGCCTTGTTTGGCCAATTGCCCCAATGCGTTGGCATCACCTACTTGCATGATGCCACTGCTAAGTGGGTCAAGGTTCATTTCTTTATCAAAGTACATGTAAACCAAATATGCTTGCGGCTTACTGAAGTCCACATTATCAAACGCATCATTGATAAAGGTGTTGAACGCGCCAAACTGGTCGCCACTGACATTGTTGAGCAGGGCCATGCCTGTTTCAGGACCACTAGGAATAATGCCACCACTGGCAGCACCTAAGTTCAATAAAGTCCCCGCCAGTATTTCAGCTACGCTGGTGAGCGGGTCGCCCGGGGCCTCGATGTACCAATATTTGGCACTGAGGTCAATGGTTTCGCCTGCTTCTATGGCCAGCACCTTGGCGGGGCCTATCACTTTCCCGCTTAGTGAGTTTAGCTCACTTACTTTTTGGCTGGTAGGGTCGGCAGGGTCGTACGGATAGAGGTAGGGTTTGTCCTTTTCTGTAGCACTTACATTGTTAAAATTGAGGTCTTCCTGTAAGCGTTTTTCCAGTTCTACGGTTACTCTTTCTTCCACGGGTTCGCTG
>JANNVZ010000009.1:0-847455 GCA_031414655.1 Flavobacteriales bacterium | reverse complement strand
CGACTGTGACAATGATGGACTAGACAACGATGGCGAGACAACTGCCGGCACTGACAATAATGATCCGGATACGGATGATGACGGTGTGAATGATGGTGATGAAGTGAATGGTGGAAGTGATCCACTTGATCCTTGTTCGCCCAATCCATTTGCAATTTCATTCAACGATTGTGATGATGATGGTCTAAGCAATGGCTTTGAGGAATTAGGTGCAGATGCACTTCCTGGCACAGGTGATGAAACCAATCCTGCGGATGCTGATACGGACGATGACGGATTGACGGATGGAGAAGAAGTGCTGGGCATTGATGACCTGGATACCGTGCTGGAACCAATAGGCGCAAGCGACCCCATAGACCCATGCGATCCGAATATCAATGCGCTGGCTACAAACGACTGCGATAACGATGGACTGGACAACGATGGTGAGACAACTGCCGGCACTGACAACAATGATCCTGATACCGATGATGATGGTGTGAACGATGGTGATGAGGTGAATGCCGGAACTGATCCACTTGACCCATGCGATCCAAATATCAACGCACTTGGTACAAATGACTGTGACAATGATGGACTGGATAACGATGGTGAAACAACGGCAGGAACGGACAATGACAACCCAGATACGGATGGTGATGGAATAAATGACGGTGACGAAGTTGTTGGTGGCAGTGATCCTCTGAATCCTTGCGACCCTATCTCGGCTTCTAATCCGTTGTGTGATTTGGATGATATTGAAACTACCGATGAAGACACTTCCGTAAGCGGAACTGTGGAAGACGTTACTGGACTTACTTATGATGTAGTAAGTGGTCCTGATAATGGTGACATTGTTTTCAATACTGATGGCACTTTCACTTACACGCCAGATCCTGAATTCAGTGGCACCGATGTAATAGTGTACGAAGCTTGTGATGGTACAGACTGCGTGGAGAACACCCTTACTATAACAGTGGTGCCAGTGAACGATGCTCCAGATGCGGTGGACGACAACTACACAACTGATGCAAACACAGGTATTGCAGGTGATGTAAGTGACAATGACAGTGATGTTGATGGAACTGACAATACGTGGACAATAGATGAGGGCCCAAACAATGGAACCATTGATATGGAATCTGATGGCACATTTGTTTACACACCCGATACTGATTTCTCAGGCAACGACACACTTACTTATGTAATGTGCGATTTGGACGGATTGTGTGATACAGCAACTGTCATCATTACCGTGCTCAATCCTAATCAAGATCCAATTGCTGAGAACGATGATTATGTGACAGATGAGGACACTCCTCTTGATGGAACTGTTGCAGACAATGACACCGATCCGGAAGGTGATGATCTTACTTGGACTGTCACTGGTGGCCCTTCTAATGGCTCCATCATTTTTAACGCAGATGGAACTTTTACTTACACGCCTGATGTTGATTTCAACGGTACCGACTTTGTTGAGTACACGGTGTGTGATGAGTTCGGTGGATGCGACAACGGTACATTGAACATTACGGTAACACCTGTGAATGATGCGCCTGATGCAGTGGATGATAACTATGTTGGTGAAGAAGATCTTCCTGTAAGTGGTGACGTAAGCGACAACGACACCGATGTGGAAGGCGATGAGATCACTGTTACACTTTTGGACAATGCCACCAATGGTGAAGTAGTCTTGAATCCTGACGGTACTTTCACTTACACACCGGATCCTGATTTTAATGGAAATGACACGTTTACTTACATCGCTTGCGATGAGTTTAATGACTGTGATACCGCAACTGTATTCATCACTCTTGACCCTATCAATGATGGACCAATTGCTGTAGATGATGACTATACAACCACAGAGGACACCCCTGTGAGTGGCGATGTTACCGACAACGATTCTGATCCCGATGGCGATGGTTTAGATGCAACTGTTTTTGTTGATGTAGAAAATGGAACGCTCGTTATAAATGCGGACGGTACATTTACCTACACACCAGATCCTGGCTTCTTCGGAACAGATACGTTTACCTACATCGTTTGTGATTCAAACAACGAATGTGACACTGCTGTTGTCACAATCACAGTCATCGAATTGGACACAGATCCATTTGCTGTGGACGATAACTTCACGGTAGCAGAAGATGGAATACTTACTGGTGACGTTAGCTTGAACGATACTGATCTGGATGGTGATAATCTGGTATTCACGTATAACGATGACATCACCAGTGGTGACTTAGTGTTCAACGCTGATGGCACATTCACTTACACACCTGATCCTGATTTCAATGGAACAGTAACGTTCACTTACACTGTTTGTGATGAAAATGGCAACTGCGACACAGCTACTGTAACTATTAATGTAACTCCAGTTAACGATGCTCCATTTGGTCAAGATGACGATTATGTGATGGATGAAGACACCACCTTGGATGGTGATGTAAGTGATAACGATTTCGATGTAGATGGCGACAACCTCACCTTCACCGTTTTGGATGGACCTTCCAACGGAACGCTTGTTATGAATGCAGATGGCACATTCACATACATACCGGATCCGAATTTCAATGGAACAGACACCTTCACATACACCGTATGCGATGAGGATGGATTATGCGATACCGTAACAGTAACCATTACTGTCACTCCGGTGGATGAGCCTTCAGTATTTGTTGTGGTGGATGAGTGCTACACATTTGCTGATAGTGCAGCCTACTCCGATAATGTTTCGCTCAATGACACGGTTCCAATTGGTTCTATTTATACCATAGGCACCCAACCAGTGAATGGCACCATCGTGATGAATGAAGACGGAACATTCACTTATACACCTTTTGGTAATGGTGAGTTGTTTGACAATTTTAGTTACATCGTTTGTGCCGGACCTAACAACTGCATTGAAGTGGAGGATTGTATCATACTCATACATATTCCACAGTTGTTGGCTGTGCCTGCTGGTTTCTCGCCCAATGGTGACGGAATGAATGATGTGCTAATAATACAAGATATCGAATTCTATCCTAACAACCAACTTACCATTTTTAACCGATGGGGCAATGCAGTGTATGAAGCGGAAGGCTACACCAATGATGCACCATGGAATGGAGAAACCGATGCTGGTGGAGTAGTGGTAGGCTCAAAAGTGCCTGAAGGAACCTACTTCTACGTGCTTGATCCTGGAACGAATACGGTCGCAGGTGGTGATAAAAAACTGTCAGGCTTTATGGTCATCAAGTATAATAATTAATGCACCAAGACTTCATTTCAAAAAATATGAATATTCAGAAAATGAGAAAGAATACAATCACATACCTGGTAGCATCGCTGATGCTGATGTTTATCACTGTGAAAAGTGTTGCCCAATTTGATCCGCAGTTCACGCAGTACATGTTCAATGAATTGTACATCAATCCTGCTTATGCTGGCTCGCGTGACAACCTTAGCGGCACAGGTCTTATTCGCGAGCAATGGGTTGGCTTGGATGGCGCACCATCTACACAATCACTCACCGTTCATGCGCCTTTTGCTAACCGTAAAATTGGTGCAGGACTGTCGGTAATGAATGAAGCTATTGGAGTAAGCAAACGCCTTGGAGTCAACCTCGTGGGTTCCTACCGCATTCCAATGGATAAAAACACATTGTCGTTTGGTTTGCAATTGGGTATAGTTAGCCTTAGTGAAAATTTGATGTCACTTGATCTCACTACAGACAATCAGTTTCAGATAAATACTGGAAATAGAACTGCCCCTAACTTCGGTTTCGGAATGTATTACCAAACTCCTACATGGTATGCTGGTCTTAGTATTCCTCGTATGTTGAAAAACAGATTAGATGTTACCAATTCCGAAACAGCAGTGGAGAATAGTTTGTCTGCTTCAGATTTTCATTACTTCATCACCGCTGGTTCAGTACATGCGATTGCTCCCTCAGTTAAGCTGCGCCCTGCAGTGTTGCTAAAGGCGGTTAGTGGTGCGCCTATGGTGTTGGACCTTAGCTGCAACGCATTGTTCAATGATTTCATTTGGGCTGGTCTTGCTTACCGCACAGGCGATGCAGCTTCGCTTTTGCTTGGGGCACAAATCACTAAACAACTACGACTGGGCTACGCTTACGACTACACACTTTCCGAATTGCAGGATTTTAATTCGGGCTCCCACGAGTTAATGCTTGGTTTCGATTTCGGTTTCGATAAAGACAAAATTGTTACTCCACGTTACTTCTAGTTTTTTTCCTTAAGATAAATGAAGATGAAAAAAATTTCTATACTGCTCTGCACAACCTTGCTTGTGGGCATCTCTGCTTTCGCTCAAATGAAAGGAGCCAATAAAAAATACAACAACCTGGCATACTCCAATGCCATACCGATGTATGAAAGGGTATTAAGAAAAGACCCATCGAATGTAGAAGCGAATGCAAAACTTGCCGATTGTTACCGCCTTACAAACGATATGGTAAATGCTGAAGCAGCTTATGCGAAAGTGGTAAATGGCCCAGGTGCCAAGCCAGTGCATTACCTCTTTTATGCGCAGGCACTGATGGAGAATGAAAAGTATGCAGAAGCCGCTACTTGGTTGGACAAGTACAAAGAAGGTGCAAATAGTGATGCACGCGCGGATAATTTGAAGCAAGGCATCGCCAATGTGGCTATGTACAAAGGAATGGAGGGGGTGTATTCAGTAAAGAAGACCAACATCAATTCTAATGATGGTGATTTTTCACCAGTAGCATACAACGGTGGTTTAGTATTCACGTCCAACAGGGATAATTTAGAGCAGGTAGGTTATGACCATTCTTGGACTGGCAAACAGTTCTATCGTCTTTATCACGCCCGAGGAACTGAAAGCAACTTTGCGGCAGTAACACCTTTTGCCGAGGATGTGGAAACGCGTTATCACGATGGTCCGGTATGCTTCAATGCGGGCGGTACTCAGATGTTTTTCACTCGCAACAATATAGAAGATGGAAAAGTGCGCAAGGATTCAAAAGACGTTGTTCGTCTCAAAATATTTTCAACTCAATGGGCAGAAGGACAGTGGGGAATTGACGTGCCTTTCCAATACAATAATGATAGTCACTCTTGTGCACATCCTGCCTTAAGTGCTGATGGCAAAACACTTTATTTCGCTTCGGACATGCCTGGTGGGCAAGGCGGCATGGACATTTGGATGTGCGAATGGAATGGTAGTTCGTGGGGTGCGCCTGTTAACATGGGTACTAACATCAACACAGCGGGTACTGAAGCATTTCCGACTATTGTTGCTGATGGCACTCTTTATTATGCCAGTAACGGCATGGCTGGCCTGGGAGGTCTCGACATTTATTACAGTGAGAAGGCAACAGCCAAACCGCTCAATATGGGTTCACCAATCAATAGCAGTGACGATGATTTTGGCATTTGTATTAATCCTGATGGAACCTCTGGATACTTCACGAGCAACCGCAAAGCGCAGGGAAAAAATGACGACATCTACTTCTTCAAAAAACAATGTACCAATACCGATGTGCTTATCGTGGATGATGTCAGCGCTGAGCCACTGATGAATGCTGAGGTGAAAGTATTTGAAAATGGCGTAGAGAAAAGTACTGTATACACTGATTCAACAGGCCGCTTCAACATGTGTTTGAACCCAATGAGTAACTACGAATTCCGAGCAAAAAAAGGAGACTATACTGAAAACAAATCTTCCATTACCAGTGCTGACTTGGCGGCCGCTGCAGGCACAGGGACTGAGGTGAAGGTGCCTTTGAAGAAAAATGGAGCGGCACTAATTGGGCGTGTTTACAATGCAGATGATAAATCAGGCGTGCCCAATCAGGCAGTCATATTGTTCAATAAAACAAGCAATACTGAATTGAGTGCCATGACCGATGCCAATGGAAATTACATGTTTGAAAATCTGATGTTGAGCGCGGATTATGAAGTGAGGATATTGAAAAAGGATTGTGGAGAAGCGAAGGAAATGTTCAATACCAAAAAAATTGTTGGTGCAAAAACAATCACACAGGATCTACCGCTACTCTGCAAAGGCGATATCATTAAGATTGAAAATATTTACTACGACTATAACAAGTTTAACATCCGCCCCGATGCAGCAGTGGAGTTAAACAAAGTGGTAACATTACTGAACAAGTATCCAGGTATGCAAATAGAGTTGCGCTCGCACACGGATGCACGCGGCAAGGATGAGTACAATCGTAAACTGAGCGACAACCGCGCGAAAAGTGCAGTTGAATACATCATAAGTCAGGGAATAGCGAAAGAAAGGTTAGTGGCCAAGGGCTATGGTGAAACCGAACTGATTAACCGCTGCAAGAATGATGTAGAGTGTGATGATAAAACACACGAAGAGAACCGCAGAACGGAATTCAAGATCTTAAGCATGTAATTTTTGTTTTGAGATAAATATCCCGAAAGGGAGAGAACAACCGCCTAAATGCTTAGGCGGTTGTTTTGGTATAGGCTCTATATCAAAATCTCACAGCAACTTCGACTTATTCGCTGTTGGGTTGGTTACAATTTGTGCGTTGAGCAGCCAAAGTCTAACTCTGCCATTCAATTATCATGGTAATAATTAGTCAGCGCATAGCGGCTGTCTTTTTCTATAGGCTTTCCCCGGTGTACACCGTTGGTGTCAAACAGCACGACTGTGCCGGCCTTGGCAGTCAAGTTCATTATTTTGGTTGCATCTTGGCTCACCATCGCCATCACATCCTCTTGAGAGAATTGGTATTTGTCTGCAATGGGTGTCTTAAGCAGATGGTGCAAAGCGCTGCTGCTTTTAGGTAAGTATTGGAAGCATCCATTTTCCTCTGTTACATCCACGAGGTAGACTAAGGCCTTAAAACCCTTTTTGTAATTCATGTCGCGGTGCCATCCTCCTCCGCTGCCACTGTTTTTTTCTACAAAACGTGTGCGGTTTGCCATACAAAAGCGTAGCGTTATCTCGCGCTCTAAGTAGGCCTTTGCTATTTTCAAGAATGATTCATTGTGGGCAAAGAGCGCAGCGGTTTCCGAAATCTTTTCAAACCCATTGATCCGTTGGTCTGAGTGACGATCGTCTGTCCAAATGCGCACACCATCTGGCTGCTCCATACCGTACTTGTTTTGAGGCAACTTTACTCCTTGGGCTATTGCAGCCCATGCCTCTTCACTCTTATCATTCAATGTTTTCTCAAGGGATTCGCGCAATTCAGAAGTTTCCTGTGTGCTAAAAAAGCCTTCAATGGTCACTATGCCTTCCTGCTTCAAGCAATGGAGCAAATGCTTTTCGTTTGCATCCAACTCAATGTTTTTCGGAGTCTTTTTATTCGTTTGCCTCCCGTGGTAGAGGCCTTTTAGTACTTTCAATTGGTCCATGTTGTTTTGTGTTGATGTTGGCAGAGGTCAAAATTAGTGAGCTTCAAGAAGCAATAAGCCAAGCAACTATCCCTCGTTTTTATCAATCTTCCCCAAAGAAAATGGTGTTTGTAAAAACCAAACAGCTATATTTTTGCTAACCTTCTTGAATGAGAGGGTGAAGTGCCCAAAAAAAAAGGCGCAGACTAATGAACCTTTTGTAGCAGCAAAACGTTGAATCGCGGTTGATATGGTGGAATGAAAAGATATTCAATCCCCCAGCTACCGAAACACGTGAAGCTCTATGAAATCAAAACTGAATATGAAACGCTTTTTATCCAATTCTATTTTAATTCTTCTTTTTGCCCATTCCACATTTGCCAGTGGCGGCATGTCACTGTTGACAGGCCCTGTGGCAGTGGATGATGATAATTTTACTTATCAGGATCAGCCCACTGTGGGCACTTTAGCTGACAACGACTTTGATCCGGATGGCGACATTCTTACTTACTCGCTGGTTACCGGAACACCTGACGGCACCATTGTCATCAACGAAGATGGCACCTATTGGTATGAACCAAATCCGTATATATATGGCGTGGAAACCATCACCTACCAGGTTTGCGATGATGACGGCAACTGCGCCACGGCCGTCCTTGTGATGTATGTTATCTTCTTGAACGATCCTCCTATCGCAATTAACGATGTAGTATTCACTGAAGTCAATTCTTCCATTTTTTATAATGCCGGAGCAAATGACATTGAGCCCGACCTTGAAGTGATGCATTTCAACATGCTTGTGGGTCCTTCCAACGGTACTGTCATATTCAACACCAATGGCACATTTCTATACACTCCTGCTGCCAATTATATAGGGCCCGATGTTATCTTTTATCAGGCCTGCGACCCATGCAATGTTTGTCGCAATGCACAGATTCAAATAAATGTAGTGGGTGAAAATGATGCTCCGGTTGCTGAGGATTCCAATGGTAATGCAATGAATGAGGATGGAATTTTTAGTGATTCGGCTGCACCGCTAGTAACTGATCCAGATAACGATCCTCTGACTTTCTCCATAGCCTTAGGGCCCGAAAATGGCCTGCTTGAGATGTATTCCAATGGCACCTTTAATTATTATCCTGATCCGAATTTTTTTGGTGAGGATAGTTTCGTCTACAGGGCATGCGACTTTGTAATGCAATGTGCTGAAGGCACCGTTACCATTACTGTGAACCCTGTTAACGACTCCCCTGCTATCGTTGATGAAATTGCTTCCACGAATGAAGACACGGCAATTAGCGGCAGCCTTGCCGCGAATGATTCGGACTTTGAGCCAGGAGCACTTACATATTCTGTCTTGAATGGCACTGATCATGGAACAATGAGTTTGAGCACGAACGGCTCATATACCTACACCCCAAATGCTGAATTCGGTGGGCTAGACTCCATGGTTTATGAGTCATGCGATATAGGTGGCCTTTGTGGTCAGGCAACCTTGCTCATTACAGTTGTTCCCATCAATGATTCCCCAACTGCAATAAACGATGCTGCATCGGGCAATGAGGATACAATAGTCATTGGTAACGTAGCCAACGATATGGATATTGAAGAAGGAGCGCTGACTTACTCATTGTTAGTAGCACCGGCAAACGGAACCATTACTGTTGGTGCCTCTGGAAGTTTTACCTACAACCCGAGTCCCAACTGGAATGGAACTGAAACGATCACTTACAATGTATGTGATGGGCAAAACGCTTGCGATCAGGGAACGCTTACAATAGAGATCAATCCTGTAAACGATGCACCTGTCGCTACTGATGATCCCAACGACTTCACCTTTGAAGACGTTGAATTGAATGGTGATGTTTCAAATAACGATACGGATGCGGACAACGACATTCTTTTATACACCACCACTGATGTTGCACAAAATGGAACTTTCGAGTTGTTTACAGATGGCAGTTACACCTACACACCCGATCTTTTTTGGAATGGTATCGAAACGTTCACGATAAATGTATGTGATGGCATGGATGATTGTGATGCAAGCGTTTTGACCATTGAAGTGGTTTCAGTGAACGATGGCATTATTGCTCAAAACGGAAGTGGAAATACAAATGAGGATACCTCTCTGAACTCAACCATCATCGGTCTCGCATTTGATGCCGACAATGATCCTGTTACATTCTCTGTGTTGTCTAACGTTATTCATGGCACGTTGAATCTCTTGCCTGGAGGAAGCTTCACCTATACGCCTTTTTTAAATTACAATGGTCCTGATCAGTTCACATTCAACGCCTGCGATCCTCTTAATGCTTGTGATGAAGCTATATATTCCATAAATGTTCTGGCTGTAAATGATGCACCTGTTGCAGTAGCAGATGACTTTTTGGTAAATGAAGATCAAGTTCTCACCGCCAGTATAGCCAATGACACTGATGTGGATGGAGATGTGTTATCGTATACGCTGATAACCAACCCGATGTATGGTAGTATTGTGCTCAACGCGAATGGAAGTTTTCAGTACACTCCTGATTCTAATTACTTCGGAGCTGATATGTTCACTTATGAAGTCTGCGACAATTCCTTGTGCGATGCCATAGCAGCCACCATCGAAGTGTTATCCATAAATGATACGCCAACTGCATTGGATGATGCTTTTAATGTGCTATCAAACACTTTGTACAGTGGCAGTCTAAACAACAATGATGATGATGTAGAAGACAATTCACTTAGCTATTCTATTCTGGATGATGCTGATTTCGGCACGTTTACACTTTTAGCTAATGGTAGTTTTACTTATCTATCGGACTCAGACTATGATGGTGATGATGAAGTAACCATACAGATATGTGATGACAACGCTGCATGTGTCACTTCCACGCTATTTATTACTGTAGCCTTTGGCGAAACAGCTCCTTTCGCAGTCAGCGATGTTTTTGCTACGAATGAAGATCAACTTCTTGCTGGCAATGTATCCTTGAACGATTCCGACCTGCAGGGAGGACCGCTTACGTATTCCGTTGTTACCACTGTTGCAAGTGGCAGTTTGGTTATGAACTCTGCCGGAGGATTCACATATCTCCCGGTGCAGAATTACTTCGGCAACCAATCTTTTACTTATGAGGTTTGCGACAATACTTCATTATGCTCGGTGGCCACAGTGACCATTAATGTAATCTCAGTGAATGATGCGCCTTTCGCAAGTGATGATGACAACTATGCAGATGAAGATGCAGCGCTTACGGGTGATGTCTCATTGGACGATGGCGATGCGGATGGCGATGCGCTTTTTTACTACATTGTTACCGATGCACAATTTGCCCAGTTCACGCTCAATACTGATGGCACGTATGAATACATACCCGATGCGAATTTTTTCGGAACAGAGGTGATAACTTACGAAGTGTGTGATGGACAGACCTGCACAGAAGCTCAGTTGTTTATCGAAATTGGTTTCGTTAACGATCCACCTATCGCCCTCGGAGAGTCATATACAACCAACGAAAACACAGCGGTAGCTGGCACCGTGAGTGGCAACGAAATTGACTTGGATGACGAGCCTTTATTGTATTACACCGTTATTCAGGCCCAGCAAGGAATATTTAGCATCGTATCTGCCACAGGCGCATTCACATACACTCCTGCATTGAATTATATTGGAACTGATGCGGTGACTTATCTGGCCTGCGACCCGTGCGGAGCATGTGCCGCTGCTACGGTGACTTTCACCATTGTGCACGTGAACGAAAGTCCAATAGCTGATGACGATTCATATACCATGAATGAAAATGAAGTGTTGAATGGTGACATTTCACTGAACGACACCGATGCCGATGATGTGAATTTAATATTTACCTCAGCTGATATTCCTCTGTTAGGTGAGTGGGTACTCAATGCCGATGGATCTTTTGTCTATACTCCTAGTGCAGGATTGTTCGGTGCTGAAACACTCAACTACACCGTCTGCGATGAGGAAGGCGCATGCGATCAAGGAGTCATCCAAATAGAGATCAACTCTACTAATGTGGCACCCGTTGTTTTGGATGATGCCTACTTCATGTATGAAGGGCAAATACTAGTGAGTGATGTTTCTACCAACGACAGCGATGCAGATAATGACGCCCTCATTTACACATTGCTAGTTGATGCTCAGAATGGAACATTGGAGTTGGAGGCAGACGGTTCATTCACCTACACGCCTGAGGTAGGATTTACAGGAGTAGAAACATTTACATACACAGCATGCGATGCTGAAGAGTGCGAAGAAGCAACAGTAGAAATAAATGTGCTGGTTTTGAATGAAACACCCACTGCGGTGGATGATGAATACAGCACCAACAATGATGAACCGATTGCAGGCAATGTTTCTCTCAATGATCTGGATGCACAAAATGATCCACTCACGTTTAGCGTTACAGTTTTCCCCATCAATGGGACAATAGAAATGCTGGCTGATGGCAGTTTTGTCTATACACCTGGTCCTGGTTTTGTGGGCGTGGATCAAGTAACGTATCAGGTTTGTGATGAGGGAGGATGTGATGAAGGGGTTCTTTCGATCAATGTAATAGATGGCAACGAGGTCCCTGTTGCAGTGGATGATTTTTTCTCTACAAATGAAGATGAACCCATCTCTGGTGATGTTGGTGATAACGACTCGGATGAAGATGATACAGATTTGACATACATCTTACTTGGCACTTCTGACCTCGGAACTTTTGTGTTTTCTTTTGATGGCACTTTTGTTTTTACACCGTTTGACGGTCTATTTGGGGAAGTAAATCTGAATTACTCTGTTTGCGACAATGAAGGTGCTTGCGATACCGCTTCGTTGTATTTGGAAGTGGCTTTCGTGAATGATGCACCTGTTGTAGAAAATGAATACACAGAGGTAACAGAAGGCCAAACAATTAGTGGAGATGTTTCATTGAATGATTTTGACGAGGACAATGACCCTCTACAATATACTCTCACATCCATTGCGCTTTATGGCGTTATAGAATTTGCAGCCGATGGGTCTTATACCTATGCTCCTTATGAAAATTACAACGGACTGGAAGTAATCGAATATGCTGTTTGTGATTGGGAAGGTTGCGTTGATGGCACGCTTACAATACTTATCACCGCAATCAATGCTGCGCCAATAGTAGTCGGGGAAACCGAGAATTTGTTAGAAGGCACCAGTCAGGCGGGCGATCTGTCATTGAATGATTCAGATCCCGATGATGATGAGCTGCTTTATACAGTAGTGTCTGCGCCTACGCATGGAACAATCGATCTTGATCTAGACGGTACATTTTTATATACACCCGATCCTGAATACAACGGAACAGATACAGTGCTCTATACAGTTTGTGATGAACTACAGGTATGCGTTCAGGGAATGCTTGTTCTCATTGTAGCCTTTGTCAATGACATTCCGGTGGTGTTGGATGAAACCATCAATATTGTGCAGGATCAATTCTTTGAAGGCACCGTGGCAGACAATGACATTGAATTGGATGAAGAAATTCTAGAGTATGAAGTGTTGGAGGATCAAAGCAATGGATTATTCGAGATGTTTCCAGACGGCTCATTTACTTTTATTCCAAATGATGGATTTATTGGAACATCTTTCGTTTGGTACATCGCCTGCGACCCCTGCGGTGCTTGCGATACAGGAATGCTCACCATTGTAGTAGGTGAGTTGATTATTGACAATTATGCACCTGTTGCCAATGACTATACACTCGTCATTTGTCAAGGATCCAGCACCACAATAGACTTGAATACCTTGGTGAATGATGTAGAGGATACAGACGATATGCTTCAAATAAATGTGTCTGCTCCATCATCGGGCGAAGTGTTTTTTAACTCAGTCACACATAGTCTGCAATTCAATTCAGATATACTCATGAGTGATGATGTTACCATCAACTATACGGTATGCGACAATGGCACTGAACAACTTTGCACCAATGGAATTATCATTATAGATATCATCCCAACGAATCAATTATTTATAGATGGCTTGTATGTGGAAAATGTAGCGTGTTTTGGTGAGGCCACCGGGTACATTGAAATCGAGGGAGTTGGCGGAGAGGGAAACATTACGCTTACTTGGGAGGATGAATCAACAGGAATGGAGCTTTACGATCTGGCTGTTGGTGATTATGGTCTCACATTGAATAGCGATGCGGCTTGCACAGAACCTGCGAATTTCGTGTTATCCGTTTCGGGCCCATTCAGCCCGTTAACTGGCGCGGCTACTACAGTCATTGATATATCGGCCGGTGGCGATGGTGCTATCGATCTTACTATATCTGGCGGAACACCAACTTACGAAGTGGTGTGGATAGGTCCAAATGGTTTCACCGCAGAAACGGAAGACATTACCAATTTGATTGATGAAGGTTTGTACACGGCTTACATCACTGATCTTGCTTATTGTGAAACTGCGGTGGAGGTAAATATTAGCCCAGTGAAAGAGCTAGTAGCAGACGTTGAATTGGCATTAGCGCCAAACCCCTCAGATGCATTTTTCAACCTAACAATAAAGGGAACCAATGGAGCAGATGTGGCCTATGCGGTCTATGATGCAAGTGGCCGAATGGTGAGGGAAAGAAGAGTTGGTTCGTGGGCTTCAGGCCATCGCGAGCTGATTGATTTGATTGATGCTGCTCAAGGAATTTATCAATTGAGAGTTTCCATTGGGAATGAAAATCATTCGCTAAGAATGGTGAAAAACTAGTACGTGAATTCATACTGAATTACAAAAAAAGGCAACTGATTCAGTTGCCTTTTTTAATGTCATCGAATGAAGGTTTATGCTACTTGCAAAGAATCCGCAAAGAGTTCAAAACCTTCCATTGTCTCGTTCACCTTCTTCTTGATACGAGCAGTAGTAACCCCGTCATTTCTTCCCATGAGTGCTTCGTCTATCAGTGCAGCTATCGTTTCCATCTCTGCTTCTTTCAGGCCGCGTGTGGTTACCGCAGGAGTGCCTATGCGAATGCCGCTAGTGACCATGGGCGATTTGTCATCGTACGGAACCATGTTTTTATTGACGGTGATGTCTGCAGCAATGAGAGCAGCATCAGCTTCTTTGCCTGAGATGTTTTTATTGCGTAAGTCAATCAAGAAACAGTGATTGTCGGTGCCACCACTTACTATTTGATAGCCGCGTGCAACCAGTGCTTGAGACAGTGCTCGTGCATTTTTAATTACTTGCTCACCATACGTCTTGAATGAAGGCAGCAATGCCTCTCCAAAAGCAACAGCTTTCGCTGCTATTACATGTTCTAGCGGGCCGCCTTGCATACCAGGAAAAACGCCACTGTCCAGTAACGAACTCATCATACGAGTTTCACCTTTCTGCGTTTTTGCACCGTACGGATTTTCGAAATCATTGCCCATCATGATGATACCACCGCGCGGTCCACGCAATGTTTTGTGTGTGGTGGTGGTAACGATATGGCAATGCGGCATAGGGTCATTTAGCAATCCTTTTGCAATCAAACCGGCAGGATGCGAAACGTCTGCCAGCAATAGGGCACCTACTGAATCTGCTATTTCTCTAAAGCGAGCATAATCCCAATCGCGGCTATAAGCGGATGCACCACAAATGAGCATTTTTGGTTTTTCTTTATGCGCAATGGCTTCCACCACATTCATATCTACGCGCGCTGATTCTTTATCAACGCCATAGAAGGTAGCTCTATAAAGTTTGCCACTGTAGTTTACTGGTGAGCCGTGGGTGAGATGGCCTCCTTGCGATAAGTCAAGACCAAGAATAGTATCGCCCGGTTTGAGGCAAGCAAGCATTACCGCGCTGTTAGCATTAGCACCACTGTGCGGTTGCACATTGGCCCATGCTGCTCCAAACAATTCTTTCAGTCTATCAATAGCAAGTTGCTCCACTTCGTCCACCACTTCGCAGCCACCGTAGTAGCGTTTTTTAGGAAGACCTTCTGCATACTTGTTGGTGAGCACACTGCCCATGGCTTGCATTACTTGTGTGCTTACGAAATTTTCTGAAGCTATCAGCTCAATGCCGTGCAGTTGGCGTTGATGTTCTTTTTCTATTAGGTTGAATATGGTAGTGTCGCGCATGATTGATTTTTTTTGAAAGCTGCGCGAAGGTAAAGGACTACTTTATTTAGTGGCATAGCAGCAATGATCATATTCTCACCAACCCAAACACCTCATGCGTTATCGCCTCTGCTGCATCAGGAAACCCAAGAGCAGCCATGTTCACGCTCAGTTGGTGCATTTTGTTTTCATCTGCAAGTAATGCGAGCAAGGTTGTTTTCAGTTGTGCCTGTGCTTCATCATCCCTTATCAGCAATGCAGCATTGCGCTGCACCAGAGCCATGGCGTTTTTGGTTTGGTGGTCTTCGCTCACATTGGGCGATGGTATAAATATGCTTGGCTTCTTTACTAAACACAATTCTGCAATACTCATGGCACCAGCGCGCGATACCACTACATCTGCACAGGCATAAGCCAGATCCATTTCTTTTATGAAGTCATGCACGCGCACATGTTGCAGCTTGTGCTCCTGCACAAACGCCTTTGCTGTTTCAAAATAGGTTTTGCCCGTTTGCCACAATAGCTGTGCACCTTCCTTTTCTAAATCCTCTGCCCACCTGCGCACCGCATGGTTGATGGTGCGTGCGCCAAGGCTGCCGCCTATTATCAATACCGTTTTTCTATTCGCATCCAGTTTGAAATGTTCAAGGGCGCGATCACGCTTCCCTTCCAACTTTGTCACTTCGGGCCGCACAGGATTTCCTGTGATAATGATTTTCTCCTTCGGAAAATATTTTTCCAATCCTTCGTAAGCCACACAAATGCGGTCCACTTTTTTAGAAAGAATTTTATTCGTAATACCCGGATAGGAATTCTGCTCCTGAATAAGCGTTTTGATTTTTGCATTGGTAGCAGCCCGCAACAATGGCCCACTGGCATAACCACCAACTCCTATAGCAATGTCCGGTTTGAAGTCACGCAAAATCTTGCGCGCCTTTATCATGCTTGCCAATAACTTGAACGGCACAGCAAGGTTTTTCCATGTAATTCTGCGCTGAATGCCGACAATGGGAAGGCCAATAATTTTGAATCCTGCGGCAGGCACTTTTTCCATTTCCATCTTTCCTTCAGCACCTACAAAAAGAATTTCGGTATCAGGCCGCTTATTTAGAATGGCTTTTGCTATAGCGATAGCCGGAAAAATATGTCCTCCTGTTCCTCCTCCTGAGATAATCACCCTCATACTGCCACTGTGTTATTTGTTGCTGCTATTTCTACTTCTTCTGTTTCGCTTTTGCTGCGACACACACTGAGTATGATGCCCAATGCAAGACAAGTAAAGAGCGTGCTTGTTCCGCCCATGCTCACCAGTGGCAGTGGTTGCCCAGTAGTTGGGAACAGGCTGACGGCAACGGCCATATTGATAAAGGCTTGTATGACGAGCATAAACGCAAGCCCAAGGGCAGCAAGTTGTGCACTCAGTTTGTCATTCTCTTTACTCATTTTGATGGTGCGAAAAAGCAGTATGAGATACAGCAACACCAAACCTACACCTCCCAAAATGGAACCGTATTCTTCAATGATGAATGGATAAATCATGTCGGAATACGGATGTGGCATAGAGTTGCGCGAGCTACCTGTGCCCGGTCCATGTGGCAGTATGCCTCCTTCGTATATCGCATTTTTCGCAAGCAATATTTGATAGTCCGCATCAGGATTGGTGCTGCCTGTGCTGATTATTCTATTTTTCCAGGTGGTGTAACGTGGCAATAGATGGGTGCTTTCTCCCACAATGATGATGCACACAATGAGGCCAAGTGCGGCCACACCCAACTTGCTCAAATGACGAAGTGGTACGCCACCTATGTACATCATGAGCACGCAAATGAAGGCGAGCATAAAGGCTGTAGAAAAGTTAGCGGGAAGAATAAGTGCACAGATAACAGCCACTGGAATGAGAATAGGCACAACTCCTAATTTGAAATCGTGTAGAAGTTCTCTCTTTTGCCTCAGCATTCTCGCCACATATATGACTAACACAATCTTGGCGAAGTCGCTGGGCTGAAACGTGAGGCCTGTGAGTGGTATGGCTATCCACCTGTCTGCACCATTCAAATTCTGACCGAAGGCAAGTGCATAAAGCAACAGACCTGCGGCTACATAAATCATGATGCTGGAAAACTTGGAGAAATATTTAAATGGAAGTTTGTGCACATAGAACATGATGGTGATGCCACCAACCAACATCAATCCGTGCTTGAATAGAAACCGCAGATTGTTGCCATGCGCTTTGTAAGCCAATGTACTTATAGCGCTGTACACCGCCAGTATGGAAATAAGCGACAGGAAAAACGTCACCATCCAGATAGTGCGATCGCCTTGTAGTTTGTTGAGGAGGTTTTTCATCACTTCGGCTTGTATGCGAAAATGACGGAGGTCTGGCCTAGTTTAAATAGTTTATCAAGTGTTTTTGCACATGGTGGTGTGGTTTTTTTTACAAAAAAAATCCCGCTCATAGCGAGCGGGATTTAAGAGGATTGCTGTGTGCAAATTATCCAGCAATGAATTTTTTGGTCATCTCTTTTCCATTGAGAGAGAAATGAACGAAGTAAATACCCCTGTTCAAAATAGAAGTATCAAAGGTGATTTTCTTCTCACCAATACCTAATTGCTCATTAAAAATGGTTGCAACAACACGTCCTGAAATATCAAGAACTTTTATAGTCGCATTGCCTGCCACAGAGGTACTTGCGTTTATAGTAATGGAATTGTTCTGAGCCATGGTGGTGACGGTCAATTCTGTTTCAGTTTCCATTTCCAGAATGGCATCAACAGCGCTAGCAACAAATCCCCCTGCCATACCATTTCCAAAATGGGGTGTGCATTTGTAGCCATAAGTGCCAGCTACTTCAACAGTGTATTGAAAAACCGGTTCGCCTGAATTGAGGGGTGCATCCCATGGGTCGGCACTAGCGGGCACCAAAATGCTGGTGGTAGTGTGAGAACCCGCGCTCCAATGCCACTCTATAATGTCACCTACTTCAACTTCCAAAGCGTTCGGATTGAAGGTGAGATTTGTTTGGTCAACAATGTGAGTGGTGGCCCGGCCAATGAGCGCTGTAAAAAGAAAAACGGAAGCGAGTGTAAAGAGTTTTTTCATATCTGATTTTATTATTATGTGGTGAGTTGACTCCTGAATGAGTGCGCAAGTTGCAAAGGGATTGGGAAAAACAAATTTCTTTTGTTTATCTTTTTGTTATCTAAACATTTACCAAGGAATTTCTGAAAAAAAACCATTCTTCTTGAGAATGGTTTAAGTGCAAGATGAACTGGAAATCGTTAGCTATTTTGGGACTTCATGAGCTTAGATATTTTCTATAGTTTTCTTACTGCGGCTTTAAACTGACGACCACGATCCTCATAGCTCTCGAACAAGTCGAAACTTGCGCATGCGGGTGACAGCAATACGGTGTCTCCTTCGCGGCTCAGGTCGTAACTCACACGCACAGCCTGCTCTGCAGAGCTAACGTCAATGATAGAGTCTACCATTTCACCAAATGCCTTGCGGATTTTGCTGCTGTCTTTGGTGAGGCAGACGATGGCCTTTACCCGACCTTTTACTAGCTCTGCCAACTCGTTGTAATCGTTGCCTTTGTCTGTACCGCCTGCAACCCAAACGGTGGGAGTGTTCATGCTCTCCAATGCGAACCATGTGCTATTGATGTTGGTCGCTTTACTGTCATTAATGAAGGTTACGCCATTTACTTTTGATACGAACTCAAGTCGGTGTTCTACATTCTCAAAGTTCTCCATGCTTTCGCGAATGGTGTCTTTGCGAAGTTCAAAAAGAGATGCTGCGATGCCACCAGCCATGTTGTTCTGCAAGTTGTGTTTGCCTTTTAGGGCGAGTTCAGTAATCTTCATTGTGAGTAGGGTTTGGTTGATATGGATGTTAAATTCATCACCATGTGTCCATGCACCTTCACTGTGGCCTTTAGGCAGGCTTTCTTTTAGTGTGAAGGGAATGCACCGCATAGCGAATGCTCGTTTATTCATTTCTATAGCAGTCAGCGTGTCATCTGCATTGTAGATGAATGCACACGTGCTGTCCATGTTTTGCAGTATGCGGAATTTGCTGTTCACGTAATTCTGCAATTCATAATTGTACCTGTCTAGGTGATCAGGTGTGATGTTGGTGAGGATGGCAACATCTGCTTTGAAGGTGTACATGTCATCCAATTGGAAACTGCTCACCTCCAACACATAATATTCGTGCTTCTCTTGCGCTACCTGCCGCGCAAAACTTTTTCCCACATTGCCTCCAAGACCCACGTTTAGGCCTGCATTCTTGAAGATGTGATAGGTCAGAAGGGTTGTTGTGGTTTTTCCATTCGTGCCTGTAATGCAAATCATTTTTGCATCTGTATAGCGCGATGCAAATTCTAATTCGCCTATTACAGGTATTCCTTTCTCTTTCAACTGTACAATAAGTGAAGTGGTGGGTGCTATGCCGGGTGACTTCACTACTTCGTCTGCATTGAGTATTAATTCCTCCGTGTGTTTTTCTTCTTCAAACGAAATGTTGAGAGCGAGCAATTCCTCTTTGTATTTGTCTTTCAGTTTGTTTTTATCTGAAAGAAAAACATCAAAGCCTTGCTGCTGAGCGAGCACAGCAGTGCCCGTTCCGCTTTCACCTCCACCTAATATGACCAGTCGTTTTTTCAATGTTGACTACCTGGTCTTTAGTGTGATAATGGTTAATACGGCTAGCATAATTCCTACTATCCAGAATCTGTTTACGATTTTGCTTTCGTGATAGCCTTTCTTTTGATAGTGATGATGCAGCGGTGACATCAAGAAAATTCGTTTGCCTTCTCCATATCTTTTTCGAGTGTATTTGAAGTAAGCCACTTGAATCATTACACTCAAGTTCTCTATAAGAAAGACTCCACACAAAACAGGAATGAGCAATTCTTTTCTGATGGCAATAGCGAACGTGGCTATGATGCCACCCAGCGCAAGACTTCCTGTGTCGCCCATGAAAACCTGAGCCGGATATGTGTTGTACCACAAGAAGCCAATACAAGCTCCTACGAATGCAGCTATGAACACTACTAGTTCACCTGCATTGGGTATGTACATGATGTTGAGGTAGTCAGCGAAAATGTAGTTGCCACTGAGGTATGCGAGTAGGGCAAGGGTGACGCCAATGATGGCGCTGGTGCCTGCAGCAAGGCCATCAATGCCATCAGTAATGTTGGCACCATTACTAACTGCTGTTACTATGATGACAACCACAAGGCAGAACAAAATGAATAAGCCTGTTTTTGACTGCCAACTATCTGGAAGCAGCCATGCATAATTGAATTCATTGCCCTTTATAAAGGGTATGGTGGTCTTCAGCGATTTTTCTTCCTTCCAGTATTCCGGATTGTTGGCTTGATTGGCAGTGTTGAATTGCATCTGTGGTGCATCGGCCACTTTGGTTTTTATATACACATTATCGTTGAAGTAAAGCATACTCGCCACGATTATTCCTACTCCAACTTGTCCTATTATTTTGGATGTACCTGCCAGTCCTTTTTTGTCTTTCTTAAAAACTTTGATATAGTCATCCATGAAGCCCACAATGCCGAGCCACACAGTTGCTATGATCATAGTGAGCACATAAATATTGGTGAGCCGGGCAAACAGCAATGTTGGAATAAGTATGGCCGCTATGATGATGAGCCCACCCATAGTTGGCGTTCCTTCTTTTTCCTTTTGCCCTGCAAGACCTAGGTCGCGCACTGTTTCGCCCACTTGTTTTTTGCGAAGCCAATTGATGAGTTTTTTACCAAACACCATGCTGATGGTGAGTGATAGAATTACACTGCACGCTGCGCGAAAGGATATGAATTGGAACAGTCCTGCACCCGGAACATCCCACCTTTGGTCAAGATATGTGAAGAGATAATACAGCATTATTTCTCTAAAGTTTTTAAGGTTTCGCCTGCAATGGAGTAGTCATCGAAGGGATATTTGACGCCCAGTATTTCTTGAAACTTCTCGTGACCTTTACCTGCTATGAGCACGATATCGCCTGGTTGAGCGAGTGTGCATGCAAGTTTTATAGCTTCTCTTCTGTCGGCTATCGTCAGGGCTTTTTTCATCAGCGATGGTTCCAGTCCTTCTTTCATTTCGTTGATGATAGCGTCCGGATTTTCGCTGCGTGGATTGTCACTGGTTAGAATAACTCGCTCGCTCATTTCAGCTGCAATGCGCGCCATCAGTGGACGTTTTGTTTTATCCCGATCACCACCGCAGCCTACGAGTGTTATCACTTGTTCAGTTCCAGTACGAATGTCTTTTATGGTATTTAAGACATTTTCAAGTGCATCAGGCGTATGTGCATAATCCACTACTGCAATGATTCCGGATTGGGTTCTGATATACTGAAAACGCCCGTCAGGTGCGTCCAGTGCGCTGAGCGCAACGAGTACATCTGTTTTGTCTAGACCTAATTCGATAGCTGCTGAATACACAGCCAACAAGTTGTAGGCATTAAAACTGCCAATGAGTTTTGTGAAAATGTCCTGACCATCTAAGTTGAGATGCAGACCTGCAAAACTGTTTTCTAAAACCTTTGCTTTGTAGTCTGCCATAGTCTGCAACGCATAGGAGCGCTTGCGACCCTTGCAATTTTGTAGCATGATGTCACCATGCTTGTCGTCACGATTGGTTAGTGCAAAGGCAGTAGAGGGAAGTAAATCAAACAGAATTTTCTTTGCTTTGATGTACTCATTAAATGTTTTGTGATAGTCAAGATGGTCATGCGTGATGTTGGTGAATATTGCACCTGCCATCTTCACGCCTGTCATTCTATTTTGATGCAAGGCATGTGATGATGCTTCCATAAAACAGAACTCACAATCGGATTCTACCATGTCGCGCAGCAAGCCATTCAGCGTTACAGCGTCAGGCGTTGTGTGGGTAGCGGCAATTTCTTGGTCGTTTATTTTGTTTACTACTGTTGAAAGTAGACCCGCCTTGAAGCCCATTTTTCTTACTAGGCGATAAAGAAGCGTTGCTGATGTAGTCTTGCCGTTGGTGCCCGTTACTGCAACTATTTTTAATTGTTCGCTTGGGTTGTCATAGAAATTATCGGCTATGTAACCAAGCGATTCTGCGCTGCTTTGCACTTGTACATAAGTGATGCTATCGCTTCTTAACTCTGGTAGTTTTTCACATACGATGGCTACTGCTCCTTGCTCAATTGCTTTGCTTATGTACTCATGACCATCTACTGTGACGCCAGATACAGCAACGAAAAGTGAGAACGGTTTCACTGCGCGCGAATCCATAGTTACATACTCGACTGCTACATTGGTAGAGCCAATCACATTCACAATGCGCGAGCGAAACAATATGTCTTTAAGCAACCTCACAGTAGTTCTATGGTGATGTAGGGGTTTGTTTTTATGGCTGTCCCCGCTTGTATGCTCTGTCTTTTTACTGTTCCATAGCCGAACACTTGAACATGCATTCCTTTATTTTCTAACAAGTAGAGTGCGTCTTGCAGGCCCATGCCTACTACGTTTGGCACAAGTCCTTCTTTGGGACTTCTAATTGATACAGCAACAGAATCCTTTTGAGAAGAGGTGTAGGCCCACTCGCCATCACCTTGTTTTTCTGAGGGAATGCCAAGTCCTTTAAAAACAGTTTGCAGGTCTTTCCAGTTACCATTTTTGGAAACAGGAATGCGGGCTTGAGCAATCACCAAAGAATCAGTTTCAACTTCGAAGTCATGAAACTCCATTTGTGTGCTGTAGATTTTATCAGCGAGTTCTTTGAATACGGGAGCGGCAATAGCGCTTCCATAATAAACACCGCTTCTCGGATCATGAATAACAACAATGCACGAGTACTTAGGATCATCAGCTGGGAAGTAGCCTACGAATGATGCGCGATAGCGATTGTCTTGATAGGCACCATTCGCGTGAATTTTGCATGTACCCGTTTTACCCGCTACTTTGTAGGGAGAGTTTTTGAAAACCCAGTCAGCAGTTCCACCCTCCTCCATCACTCCCTCCATCATCTGTTTTGCTTTTTTTATGGTGCTGCTTTTACAGAAATTTTTGTGCAGAACAATAGGATCTCTTTCTTCAATTGTTCTTCCGTTTTTTAATATTTCTTGCACAAACTGTGGGCGAACCATCACGCCATCATTGGCTATGGCGTTGTAGAAGGCAAGGGTTTGAAGTGGAGTGCAACTGGTTTCATAGCCAATAGAAAGTTGTGTAAGACTCACACCGCTCCAGCCTTGTTCTTTTACATTTTTGTAAAGTGTCGGAGCATTTTCGCCATACAGATCAATATCTAATTTTTGATTGATTCCAAACGAATTCAGTTTATCTAAGAATTTTTGTGGATTGTTTCCGTAAGCTCTTTTGGTAAGCAAGGCGGTTCCTATGTTGGATGATTTTTCGAACACTTGCTCCGCAGTGATGGTTCCATTTCCTCCTTTGTCCAGATTGCTATCAGTAAGCCTTCTACCCTCAAGCATTATTTCCCCATGGCCTGTTGCTACGCTGTCTTCCATCTCTATCAATCCATCATCCAATGCTGCCATAATGGATGCGAGTTTCATAGTGCTTCCAGGCTCTACACTATGTGAAATAGCCATGTTAAGATTTTCCCCATAGACTCCTGCTTCGTTCTTTGAAATGTTTGCTATTGCGCGTACATAACCTGTTTCTACTTCCATAAGAATGGCACAACCCCATTGAGCACTGTTTTTTGTGAGTTCGCGTATCAGTGCATTGTGGGCCACATCTTGCAAGTGAATATCAATGGTGGTAACAATATCACTGCCCGTTTCAGGCTCTTCTACATAGTCATCCGTTAGCGGTTTCCAGTAGCCACCGGGTATTTTTTCTTGCAGTTGTTTTCCTTTTTTTCCAGCTAATAGATCGTGATAAGCGAGTTCGATTCCTACTTCATTTTCTGGTCTGCCATATCCAACTGTGCGTGTTGCCAATTCCTTGAAACTATGATCGCGCTTTTGTTTTTCCACATATACAAATCCGCTCTTGAATTGGCCTTTTCGAGCAAATGGAAATTTCTTTAATGCCTGCAGTTGATTCGCATTTACGTGGTCATGAATAAGTGCATAGCGATTTTCACTGGCATGAGCTTCTTTGAAAAGGGCACGGTAACCAGCAGCGGATTTGTCACCAAACAAACGTGACAAGCACCATGTGAGTGAATCGATCTTTGCCCTGTATTCTTCCTTGTCGTACGCAGCTTTTGAGTCCCATCTAATTTCATATTCAGGAACACTGCTGGCCAGGACAGAGCCATCGCTGCTGATGATGCGACCACGCACAGGCTCTATCTCATTTACTTTGTAAGTGAAATTGGAAGCCAACTTTTGAGCATCCTCGCTTGGGAAAATTTGGAGTACAAAAACTTTAACGATGATGGCAAGTGCAAGAACACAAAGCCCGGCAAAAACCATGTAGGCACGGGTGTAGACCATGCTTGAGTTATTGCTTGTTGCGTCTTTAACAGAGGCAGTCCCCTCGTTGTGAGACGAAGGGGATTGCCCGCTGACAGGTTGGTTGATATGGATATTATGTATGTCTTGTTCTGAAGTCATACAGCTCAATTATTCTCTTTAAAGAATCCTTTTTCTACATCAATAATTTGGGGTGGTGTGCGCAATTCTTTCAGCCCCATCTCTTCAATGCGTTGCGCTACGTGGCTTTGCTGTTTGCTTGTTTCTAATTCGCTCAGCGTGGTGTTGTATTGCGAGCGCAACTCATTCAGTCGGCTTTGCAGTTTGTATTTCTCACGCTGTGTGTTTTCGAAGTAGTAAACCAATCCGATGTTTAGAATAAATAGCAGCACGAGAAAACTGATGAACGGCATGTGTTGAACCAATCCTTCCTTTACCAGAAATTCTCCATTGAGCACTTTGTGCATGTAACGACCAGCTCCTTTTTTCTTCCGTTTTGGAGTGGCTGCAGTCTGCTCAGGCGTATTTTCTTTTGTAGTGTTCAATTGATTAAGCTGCTTTGTTGGTTCTATATTTTCTCTGCGCTTCTGAGTTTTGCGCTTCTGGCTCTGTTGTTCTTTTCTATTTCTTGGTCGCTTGGAATAATTGGTTTGGTGTGCAATGGCTTGAGTGGTCGTATCAGGTTTCCGAAAAAATCTTTCTGTGGTTCTCCTTCAAAATTTCCTGTCTTCATGAAGTCCTTCACCAATCGATCTTCCAGCGAGTGATAACTGATCACACTCAATCTCCCGCCTTCACTCAACACATCAAGACTTTGTGTCAACAACTCTTTTAGCACATCCAATTCTCCATTCACCTCAATGCGCAATGCTTGAAAAACTTGCGCCAAGAGTTTGTGCTCTTTACCTCGTTGCAAGTGCTTTTGCAATGCTGCTTTCAACTCATCACTTGTGTCAATGGGTCGCGCATTGGTAATACTTCGCACGATTGATTTTGCATTTTCCACTTCGCCATAGCTTCTCAGTAGTTGCATGAGTTGTAGGTCATCATACTCATTCACTATCTGCGCTGCGGTGATGCTTCGCTGCATGTCCATACGCATGTCTAACTCTGCATCGAAGCGGATGCTGAAGCCGCGTGTGGTGCTGTCAAACTGATGGCTGCTCACTCCGAGGTCAGCTAATATGCCGTCCACTTTGGGCGCTCCTTGCAGTCGGAGCCAGTTCTTCATGTAGCGGAAGTTTTGATCTACCAGTGTGAAGCGTTCATCTTGCAATGCATTCTGCTGCGCTTCCGGGTCTTGGTCAAATGCAATCAGTCTCCCTTTATCCAGTCGTTTCAAAATCTCTTTTGAATGTCCTCCGCCTCCGAAGGTGACATCCACATAAACCCCGTCAGGTTTGATGTTTAGCGCATCTACACTTTCTTTCAGCAACACTGGATCGTGATACATCAGAAATTGTTTTTGCTTGTTTTCATTTATCTATTTCAATCAAACGAGGAGGATGTTTAGATTACTCCAAGCGTTTTCATCAATTCATTTTAAAACCCAGTCCGCCTAATCCTTCTATGTCCTTACCAATTTTTTTGGCAAGCACTTTCAGATCTACACCATCATCATCGTTCAATACATACTTGGTGTAGTTGGCTTTGCTCCACAGCTTCATTCTGTCTTGCACTCCTGTTATCACTATTTCGTTGTTGCTCTTAGCATCCACATCGGCAAATGGCAGCAGGGTGGTGGGCAGATTCAAACGACCTACTTCATCTATCTCAACGAGTGTGGCTCCTTTCAAAAATTTTTGTAGAAAGAGTTGGTGCTCTTCATCATAACGACTCAGGCGATTCAGCTCCGCAACCACTTTGTCCCAAGCTGACTTTGGATAGAGCACTAAGCACTTCGAAAAAATGTCGCGGTTGATAACGAGCCCAAGCGACAACTCCGTCTCCAACTGTTTGCGCAGTTTGGCAGGAAACATCATCCGGCCCTTTGGGTCCAGCTTGCAGTGATGTTCGCCTAATAGATTGAGCATGGTAGGTTTTTTCTAAAGCGCAGCGAATGTAAATCACTTGATCCACTTTGATCCACTGTGATCCAAAAAAATCCACTATTTGTTGAAAAGTGGCGATTCTGATTTTTTGACCGAGGGGCTAAAAACCCAACGATGAAAAGGGTTTCAGGCTGAATTGAGGTTATAGGTCGAAGGATGGATCAAAATGGATCATTGCGGTAAAACAGACCCGTTTTGATGAATCGTGCGGTAAGATGTAGGTGTGAGATGAAGTGAGATGCGGAAGGTGTTCGAGTTTTCACATCTCAGTTGTTGAAGGGTTAATAGCATAAAATGTAAAAGAGTTGATAGGTAGAATACTATTATCTAAATAGGTCAACTTGTAACCTTTCCTATACCCCAACCGCCAATTCAATTAAGCAAATAGGGTTGACCAATGCAAGAATGTACATTCGCGGCCCGTTGCTTTTTTCTGAAGGCATCCATTATTTCGATTTGATGAAAAAAACTCTTCTTACTGCTTGCGTCTTGTCAAGCATTTCTATGTTTTCGCAGACCATTGTGATCTGGTCCGAAAATTTCAACGACACCACACTTCTTCCAGCAAACTGGACTCAGGAAACCTTCGCTACTGATGGCGGTTGGTTGGTAAACGATGATGCCACTGCCAGCAGTGCTTATTTCCAAATTCCCGATGCAGATTCTTTGGTTCTTTATACCAACGATGATGACTGCGACTGCGACAAAATCAACGATTTAGTAAAGTTGCCAGCGTTCAATTTAGTGGGTGTGGACAATCCATATCTCGTTTTCGATTTGTTCTATCTGCAAGCTACTTTCTCTGGTTATACCGAAACGCTCGAATTACTTACTTCTGTGAATGGCGGTATGGATTGGGATGTGCAAAGCACTTTAAGCAGTGCTTATGAATGGCAAACAGTGAGTGTCGATCTCGTTGAATTTGCCGGAGGCGATGTGCAAGTAGCCTTGCGCTATAACGATGGCGGTGGTTGGCTCTTCGGGGCGGCTGTTGACAATATGATGCTGGTAGATGTGGACCCAACCGATGTGGACGCATCGCTGAGTGAAGGCAACATAGGTGTATTCATAAATGCGGTGCCAGCGGTAGTGGCACACTATTCAAATTACACAACAGGAAGCGATGTTTTGCCTATAGTCGCTATCACCAATGAAAGCATAGCGCCCATTACTTCATTTGAAGTGAGCTTCAACACGGGTGGTGCTGCTGTGACTGAAACTGTCAATTCTGTTTTTATTGGAATGGGTGAAACCTATCAGCACACTTTTGATGAAGTGGTAACGATGCCTTCAGGACTAGATACTATTTACTTCAACCTCTTGCAAGTGAATGGCGCAAGCGACAACGTTTCAGAGAACAACGCTGCCCAAAACATTTATGAGGGCATAACAGCCAATGCCAACAAAAGGGTTGTGGCTGAAATGGGCACGGGCACTTGGTGCGGCTGGTGTCCACGAGGTAGAGTTTACATGAATTATTTGTCGGCAAAGTATCCGGACAATTTCATTGGCCTTGCTGTTCACAATGCGGACCCGATGGTGGTGGCGGAATATGATGCTGCACTTGGTAACAACCTTTCCGGCTATCCAGCGGGATTGATAGATAGAGCCTCCTTTGAAGGATCTGGTGAGATGGATCCAGTTGACTTTGAGAGGGCCATGATGGAGCGCATTGCGGATAATTCTGGCATTGAAATTTCTGTTGCGGTGAATCTTCTTTCTGACCTTGACGCTACCGTGACGGCTAATGTGTTATTCACCAATGCGCTCACTGCAACCTACAAGACAGCAATAGTTATCATAGAAGATGAAGTAAGCGGCACCGGCAGTGGATGGGCGCAAACCAACTACTATACAGGCGGAGACAATGGACCGATGGGTGGATTTGAAAATTTGGGCGAAGTGATTCCTGCCAGCAGTATTACCTACAGCCATGTAGTGAGGAAAGTAATTGGCAGTTGGGCAGGTGCAGACTTCGCATCTACTTCGAGTCCTGAAGCTGGAGAGAACTTCTCATGGTCCTTCAACGCACCCCTCGAGGAGAGTTGGGATGTAAACAATCTGCGCGCAGTGGCACTTCTCATCAACTCCATAAACGGAGATATAGTAAATGCAGCTATGTCTGACAACCTTTCAGTTTCTGTAAATGAGTTGGAAGCGAATGAAATGCAATTCAGCATTTTTCCGAATCCTGCAAATGATATAGCCTACATACGTTTGAATTCAGAAATCAGGGCAGACGCCACCATTCGCATTGTAGATGCCACTGGTAAGTTAGTAACCGAACAAACCTACTATTCATTGAATGCTGAAAGTGTAGTTCCAATAAATACCTCTTCGTTTTCCAATGGGCTTTATTCAATAAGCATTCAGACCAATGATGCCATCACCTCAAAAACACTCCTGGTGAACAGATAAAAACCTGACGAAAAGAAAATAGTGAATGCGCACCTTGGCTTTATTCAATTCACCCTATTTGTTTGATGCAGGAGCTAAACCATCCTTTGTTCTTCAATCAGTTTTTCTCAATTCAAACAAATTCATCGGAAAATGATGTAGGTTTGACAAAAGCCTTAGTAAAAGATTTTTTATGGATTATCCGATAAAAGAAGAGTCAGGTTACAGATACATAGAACATGGTGAAGGCAATGTCATCATCTTGCTGCACGGCTTGTTTGGTGCGCTTAGCAACTTCCGAGAAGTAATAGAACACTTTTCTAAAACACATAAAGTGGTGATACCCATGTTGCCACTTTACACTATGCCAGTGCTTACCACAGGCGTCAAATCATTGGCTCATTTTCTACATGACTTTGTCAGTTTTAAGAAATGGGACAAGGTCAACTTGATGGGCAACTCGCTCGGAGGCCACGTTGCTCTGGTTTACACCCGCGAGCATCCTGAGCGCGTGAGTTCACTTACACTGACTGCCAGCAGTGGATTGTACGAAAACGCTTTCGGTTCTAGTTTCCCACGCAGGGAGGACAAAGAATTTATCAGAAAGAAGGTAGCCCTTACGTTTTATGATCCAAAACACGCCACTGATGAATTGGTAGATGAGTGTTTTGAAGTAGTGAATGATCGCAATCGTGTGCTTAGAATACTTGCACTTGCCAAAAGTGCTATTCGCCACAATATGGCAAAGGATCTTCCAAAAATGAAAATGCCCGCCTGCCTCATTTGGGGTAAGAATGATACCATCACTCCACCCGAGGTGGCCGAAGAATTTCACCTGTTGCTTACTAACTCCACATTGTATTGGATAGATGAATGTGGCCACGCTCCTATGATGGAGCACCCGCAAATGTTTAATCAATTGCTGGAAGGCTGGATGAAGGAAAAGGCATTATAATTTTCCGGCAATAGGCCCCATGGCCACGGGCAACAATTCACTATCTACTATGATTATCTCTTCTGCCGAATTCGCAAAATCTTCTGAGTTTTTGGACCAATGTCCCGAGACAGGTTACCCCGAATTTGCCTTTATAGGCCGAAGCAATGTGGGCAAAAGCAGCCTCATAAATATGCTGGTGGATAGAAAGAGCTTGGCCAAAACTTCGGGTACACCCGGCAAGACCCGATTGATAAATCACTTCATCATCAATGAAAAGAAAAAGCCTTGGTACTTAGTGGATTTGCCCGGATTTGGCTATGCAAAAATCTCGATGAGTGAAAGGGCGAAGTGGAAGAAGATGATACGCAGTTACCTAGAGGAAAGGGAAACGCTGAAGTGTACTATGTTATTGGTAGATATACGCATTACACCGCAAAAAATAGATTTGGAGTTTGTAAAATATTTAGCCGAAAACGAACTTCCTTTCGCAATCGCTTTTACAAAAGCAGACAGACAAAAACCCGCTGTTATAGAACGACATCTGCAAATGTTTCAGGACCAATTGGTGGAACAGTACACTGCAGTGCCCAACTTGTTTTTGACCTCAGCCGAAACGCGTATTGGCAAGGAGCGAATGCTCGCGTTTATAGAGAGTGTGATAGAATGAAAGTTGGCAGTTAGCATGGAATAGTTGGCAAAGCGCTGCGTGACTATTCAAAGCAGCGCTTTTTTATAATCACTGATTGGAAAATGTATCATTGAAAAATCACTTCTCAACTTGAAGTGCTTTTCTCTTTCAGCCAATTTCTTTATTTCAAGTTGCCAGTAATGTCTGCACTCAACGGTGCTACTCCGCTGCCGAAGTGGCTTATCCATTCACCGTTTTTGCCTACCAGTATCTTGTTGAAATTCCAGCTGATAGATGCATCGCCAACACCGTTGCTTGCTTTGTTGCACAGCCAAGTGTAAACGGAATTTTGGTCTTTACCCTTCACATCTATTTTGGAGGCAAGTGGAAAGGTGACACCATAATTTTTCTTGCAAAATTGCTCTACCGTTTTTTCATCGCCCGGCTCTTGTCCGCCAAATTGATTGCATGGAAAACCGATGATAACAAGCTTCTCTTTGTATTGCTCGTATAATTTTTCTAGGTCAGTGTATTGCTTGGTGTAACCGCATTCGCTGGCAACGTTCACACACAATACATATTTTCCTTTGTAACTGCTCATCTTCACCGTGCTGCCATCGATGGCGGTGTAGGACAAGTCGTAAAAGGAAGCGGGGGTGGCTGCTACAAGGATGGCCCTTGTTTTTGACTGAGACTTGCGGAAGGCCACAACTGCAGCTATGGCTGCTATTAGGCCGGTGATGATAATAATTGTTTTCATGTTTTTAATTCTATGTGACTACAAACATATACTGCCGCTTCTTGTTCAATTTTGGGCGATGGCAAGTTGCACTTCAAGACCGATGCAGTGATAGAAATAATGCGCAGCCTAGGCGGCATCTGGCAATTGGCCCTACTGTTGAGAGCAGTACCAAAGCCCATCAGAAATTACTTGTACGACTACACCGCCCGCAACCGATTCAAATGGTTTGGCAAACAAGATGCGTGCAGAATGCCTACAGAAAATGAGCGAGGTAGATTATTTGAATGAGGAAGTGTAAACGGTGTTGTATTTCTAATTTTCCTCCACCCGAATCTCCGCAGTGCCGTTCCAATAATTGTCTAAGAATTTCAATATGGAGGGAAGTTTATTCGTACTGAATTTGATTAAACCAACCGACCTCTTAAGGTTTCAGTTTTGAATGAACAGAGGAGTTTGTTAGGTTAGAATGATAGCAATCAGGCGAGTAATAAAACGAACAAAACATTCTCATGTCCGTCCAGATTTAGGGTGATATGTGAAAGTTTGTTCTGCTTATATACAAGTTAGCGGCAACTAGATGATGACACAGGAAAATTCATTAAGACAACTGTTTATACGTATTTCAAGCAAAGACAGGTTTCCTTGCTTTAAGCTTTTTAGTACTTTGATATTAATAGATAAGAAATGAAGTACTTATATCAATTACCAAAAATAATCTCTTTTTCAGGAGTGTTTATTTTCGCAGTCGTAAAATTCTATCTACGTGAATTAAATATTCAAAATGATTTTATCCTCTTTATTTTGGGCATTTACCCTAATTTTTTGGCAGGTTTAATGATTCCCATGTTATTTCTTTATAAGTATGAATTGGTAATTATAGATAGAGTCAAAAAATTCGATATAAAGATAAAATATATAATGTTGGCTACGCTCATATTTTTGATTTTCGAGGAATACAGACCAACATTTGGAAGCTCCAAAACTTTTGATTATTGGGATATTATATTTTCAGCTGTAGGACTGATAGTATTTTACATGGTTTACAAGACACTCAAGACAAACAAACTAAAATCACCTTTGTAAAATATGATTATGGGTAATTATGAAAGGGCAGCCGCTAACAAGCAATTGCCAAAAGCGGTGCTGAATGGCCTCGATTGGACAGTTTTGCAAGGTTCAACATTAAAAATTCTGTTGAACTTTAGGCTACAAAGTTCTGCCTTCGGCAATACCCAAAACTTCAGGTCGTTAAAAAACTAGCTTTCGCAGCCAAATTCAAAATGGGGCAGGGTACAATTTGACTGCTACTTGAAAGCGGTGATTTATTGAGGATAGAGTTTAACGTTAATAGGTGTTGGTTGAAATGCTGAAGGGTCCACAGGACCTGCAATGTTCGGCTGTTTTTGGCTTTGTGGTTGCATTTCGGCCATGCTCCAAAGGCGATTTTTACGTTCAGACTTCATGCATTTTTACTTCATCAACTATGACAAGATGGGTGTAGTTTTTTCATGATCTGAAGTTGTAACCAATGATAGGACGACCGAAACAAATAGAGAAAATGAGAATTATGTTAAGAGAAATTAGACTGAGATTTTTAATAATTGCAGCATCCATGTTATTGACCTCTTGTCAACTAGGACGCTTTGTTTTTTACAACTTTGCTGACATAAAGGACCATAAAAAGTTTCAGTCAAGAAAATTGATGGCTGACTCATTGCGTTACAATTTTCAAACAACCAATTCAGGCAAATTCCCAAAAGAATTAGACGGTATTCAGTTTGATAAATACCTTGAGGCTAACAAGACGGTTGCTTTTTTAATCATTAAAAACGATACCATTCAATATGAAAAATATTTCAAGGGTTACGACAAGCAAAGCATTGTGCCTTCATTTTCAATGGCAAAATCAGTAACCTCCATTTTAATTGGTTGTGCGATTGACGAAGGATTGATTCAATCTGTTGAAGAACCAATCATAAATTATATTCCAGAATTGAAGAAGAATGGCTTTGATAGGGTAACTATAAAACACCTTTTACAAATGACATCTGGAATAGAGTTTAATGAAAGCTATATAAATCCATTTGGGGATGCAGCTTCATTTTATTATGGACGAAATCTTAGAAAACAAATTGGAAAAATGAAGTTAAAAGCAGAACCAGGAAAGCAGTTTGAGTATGTAAGTGGCAATACCCAATTATTGGGTTTGGTTTTAGAACGCTCATTAAGGGGCAAGACAATCACTACCTATTTACAAGAGAAAATATGGACCCCACTTGGAATGGAGTATGATGCATCTTGGAGCATTGACCAAAAATAGAATGGGTTAGAAAAAACGTTTTGTTGCTTAAACGCAAGAGCAAGGGACTTCGCCAAAATAGGACGACTTTATAAAAACAAAGGCAACTGGAACGGGAAACAAATTGTTTCGCAAAAATGGGTGGAAGAATCAACCAAACTGGACACTACAGATGGTAGTGTTGGCTATTATCAATATCAATGGTGGTTACCAACACCCAACGAAGACTTTATGGCCGAAGGAATTCTGGGACAATTTGTCTATGTAAATCCATCAAAAGACTTAATAATTGTGCGGCTTGGAAAAAAGAAGGGAAGGCAAACTGGTGGACAATTTTTACTTCACTGGCAGAAGGATATTGACAAGGGAAATAGTCATTGGCTAATGCAGGGCGTGGTTTCCGATGGATCTCAGGAGTAGTTCAGTTCTCTGACTTCGCTGAGCCCGAATGGCTTAAGAAAATTCAGTTCTTCGAATCCATTTGGATACCTATCGGGATGGCGTAAAGATCACCTATTGCAAATCTGAAAACCTTTGGCGTCCAAGCTTGTTGAAAAAGTTGACTTGCTTGTAAACACAAAACGAGCAGAAAAAAAAAACTTAGAAAACCAAACAAAATGGCAACAAAAAGCCAAATTGGACTTGACAAAGCAAATCGCTTGCAGACGGCTTAAATAATCTATTAGCCCACTATATGCTGTTCTATCAAAATACAATGGGCTTGGATTGGAACATCAAAGGCGAAAAATTTTTTGAACTGCATCTGAAGTTTGAAGAACTCTACACAAACTCCCCGATAATTTTCTACAAAACAAGCAATGCCAACCCGTACTCGCAATTTTTTGCATACTTCCCGCGTTCTGCGCATCCATCTTTGTCACATGTCACCAACAAATCCTATCCATTTCATAAGATGCGTGCTCGTTTTAGCATGCACCACATTCGTTCTTGCCATAGGCAGCACAGCGCAAGGCAACACACCAAAAGATGAAATCATAGAAGTTCAGAAAGTGGATTCTTCCGGTTTCTTCTATTTTGTAGTACGGACAGTTAAGGCTGACACAGCGCAGTATCCCAGTAGTTACTTCCTGCTTAAGTTTACAGAAGATGGCGGTACCAGTTTCATTGAACACCCCATGACCCAGGTAAGTGAAGGAATGTACGGAGGGTCAAACGAACAAATACATATTTCATTTGTCAATCGGCAATTGGGCTTCGTTTTTGGCCATTCGATGGAGTATGGCTTTTGGCCGTTTGTGTTTCGCACGGCTGATGGTGGCATTAGTTGGCAAAGAGTGGCGTTTGAAAAAGGAGAGTACGGAACGCCACTTTACTACCAGCACTTTTTCATGTTCAACGAACGACAAGGTATACTGCTTCAAAACTGGTCGTCCCCGGGCAAGCTTCATTATCTGTTAACCAATGATGGTGGCATCACATGGAAGAAGCGTTCATTCAAACTGCGAAACACTGATATGCTTGTGCGTAATGAAGGAGGTGGAATCAGCGCATATTACTCTGCAGATGGAATTGCAACAGTCGTCATTGTTCAATTAGATCATGACTTGCGCAAAAACAACCGAGTAGCGGTGGTTCGTTCAGAAAACTTTGGTGCAGATTTTCATGAATTGAAATGACAGAATTCAGCAAAGCATTTGATAATCACACCAACTCCCCGATAATCTTCTCCACTGTATATCCTTCTGCCTCCGCTTTGTAGTTGCGCACTATGCGGTGACGGAGAATTTGTGTGGCTACCGCTTTTACGTCCTCTATGTCGGGCGAGTATTTGCCATTCAGCGCGGCATTGCACTTGGCACCAATGATTAAGTATTGCGATGCGCGTGGTCCTGCTCCCCAGCTAAGGAAGTTGGTAACCATAGCAGGGGCATGTTCGCCACCCGGGCGTGTTTTGCTCACCAGCTTCACCGCGTATTCTATCACATTGTCAGCCACCGGCATTTTGCGAATCAATTGCTGGTAGAAAACAATTTCCTGCCCACTAATTACCGGCTGCAATTGTGCCTGCACATTGGTAGTGGTGCTTTTCACAATCTGCATTTCTTCGCTGAAGCTGGGGTAGTCCACCCAAATGTTGAACATAAAACGGTCCAGTTGCGCTTCGGGTAGGGGATAGGTTCCTTCTTGTTCTATCGGGTTTTGTGTAGCCAATACGAAGAAAGGCGAAGGCAAATCGTAGGTGTGTCCTGCGGCAGTTACCCTTCTTTCCTGCATGGCTTCTAGCAAGGCGCTTTGTGTTTTGGGTGGTGTACGGTTTATCTCATCCGCAAGAATGATGTTGGAGAAAAGGGGACCTTTTACAAACTTAAAATTGCGGCTTTCGTCCAGTATTTCTGAACCAATGATGTCGCTTGGCATAAGGTCAGGGGTGAACTGTATGCGGTTAAACGACAAACCAAGTGATTGTCCGATGCTGCTAACAAGCAATGTTTTGGCAAGACCTGGCACACCTACAAGTAAGCAGTGACCGTTGCCGAATATGGCTATGAGCACGCTCTTTACCACTTCGTCTTGGCCTACTATGGCTTTGGCTATTTCGTTTTTCAGCGTGGCGTATTTGCCTTTCAGCGAGTCTAACGCTTCAGCGTCCGAGTTGAATTTTATTTCTGACATAGTGTTATTTGAGAAGGGAGACCGAAGGCCGAAGAAGGGAGAGCATAAAACCAGCTATGGTCGCATTCAATCCGCTGACTTAGCGAACTTCAGTTTAAAAATAGTGTCGGCTAAAATATGTTTTGTGTGGCGGGAGAACGGTGAAGAAAAGAAAAAATTATGATAAGGGAGGAGGGGTTAAGATATATGTCTTGGGACTTGGGTTTTGAGTCTTGACTCTTGGGTAATGAGTCGAGGCCAATACCTTGAACTCAACACCCACTCCCCATCACTTCTTCTGCAACGCGCTGTCCCAAGGAAATAGATACGTGCAGTCGGCATAGTCCGCATGAATGGCAGCGTAGGTGGTGGCCAGTTTTCGCTTCACCCATTTGTCCACTTCTTTCTGCTTGGCATCGCCTTCGGTCACGTTATGAAATATTTCATAATCGTCCTTAAGGTTGGCCACGTGTGCTGGAGTCCTTGCGTCCAGTCGGTATATCACATAGGCTTGTGTGCCATCGGCTTTGGTAGTCTGCACAGGTTCACTTACCTCACCAACAAACATGTTCATCAGCGTCAGGTTCAGTTCAGCTGGCAGCTGGGCTACATCGTGGCGTGTACCGCCTGTGGCGCTGTTCATTACCCGCCCGCCTGCATTGCGTGTTTCTTCTTCGGTGCTGTAGCGGATAGCAGCTTGCGAAAATGAAACGGAGTCGGCCAGTAATTGCCGCACGGTGTCTAGTTTCATACGTGCTATATCTAAATCGTCCGTCCTCATCTTTGGCGACATCAGTATGTGGCAACTCTCGTAAAATTCGCCACGTTTTTCTATCACCTTCACAAAGTGGTATCCGTAATCTGTTTTGAATACGGGCGAATATTGGCCTTCGGCTGTGTTGTAAACAGCGGCTTCGTATTCGGGCACAAAAGAACCTTTGCGCTGAAGCGGATAACAGCCACCCTTGTATCTGCTGCCCGGGTCTTCGCTCCATTTGGATGCCTCCAGCATCATGGAGCCGCGCCCACTGGCTAGTCGGTTGCGCAGGCTGTCCATCAGGTTCATCACACTTATGCGTTCTTCTTCGCGTATTACTGGCTCTACCAATATTTGAGAGTATTGCAGTTGTTCTCCAATTAGTGGCAATGAATCTTTAGGAATGGTTTCGAAATAGCGCTGCACATCGGCAGGGGTCACTTTTAAGCCGGCAGTTATTGACTCTTGCATTTGCTGCACCAGCAATTGGTCCTTTATCAATTCGAAGTATTCGTCCTTCATCTGTGCCTCTGTTTTGCCGTAGTACTTTTCAAACTCTTCTACACTGCCAAACATTTGTATGAAATAGTCTAGCCTGCGGTCTACCTGCTGCTGCACTTCGGAGTCGGCCACTTCCAAGCTATCCAGTTTGCTTTGGTTGAGCAATAGTTTCTGGTACAAAAGGTTTTCATACACACTGCAGATGGCATTGTGGTCGGCTACTTCCTCTCCGCCAGCTTCGGCTATGGAGGTTTGCAAGTCGCTATAGAGCACTATCTCGTTGCCCACAGTGCCTATGATGCCATCCACCAGTTCTGGCTTTTGTGCCATAACACCGGTGCTCACCGTGGCGAGAACGAGTGTTGCTATAATGTGTTGAAATTGCTTCATTTTTCCCCGTAGTATGTTTCTACCTCGTTGTTCTGCAATGCTTTTTGGTAAAGGTCTTCGCGCATGGTTTCCAGCAATTCCATTTTCCTTTTATTGATGATCATACTGCGAATCTTCTCTCGCTCAAAACTAAGCGGTGAGCGGCTTCCGTCTAGCTGATAATTGGTAATCGCCATCAAGTATAAGTTGTTGTTCTTTTCAAATTCAAAATTCTTGTTCTTCTTCAAGAATGTTTCTGCATCATAATCACCGAGGGGAATTTGCTTGATGAAGTCTTCCCAAAGCATCCACCTGTCTTCATCGAAGTAATACGATGCACCGTTTGCCAAACAATATTGTTCCCATTTTACTAGGTCTTCTGGCTTGGCGCTGTAAAAGAGTTTTTTAAGGCCTGGTAGTGCTTTGCTGTCAGAACCAATGGCGCAAAACTTTACTTTCAGTATGTAGCCTTTCAGTTCAAAATTCTGCTCATTGACGTTATAGTAGTTCACTATTTCATCGTCCACCACTACGGTGTCCAGTTTTTGCCTTACCCATTCTTGCTCGTAGGTGTAGGTGATAAGCGACTTGCGGTAGTTTTCGATGAGTTCATCAAATGACTTTTTCTCATCACTCAGGCTACTCTCTGCTTGGGTTATTACTACCTGTTCTTTTATCCAGTTTTGGATATAACTTTCAGCTAGCATAGTGCTGTCCACCGCATTCGTGTTGTCAGGTATCACCTCCATCAGTTGGTTCCATGTAAGCGTCTTGTCACCCACACGCGCCACTAATGCGCTTTGGTCGTTTGAATTGTTACAAGAAAGGAGAAACAATAGGAGCAATAAGTTGGCAGTTTGCAACAATATAGTTGGCAATTTGCATTGCTGTATAGAAGAAATTATTCTCATTAGGAAGACAATAAAAATACTTCTTCCAACAGGGAAGCGCGTTTCCTTTTGATGAGTTGGTTTTGCCAAGGGGATATTACTTTTTCTTTTTTACGATTACAATTGCTCCCTGATAACTCTGCGGATTTGTAATCATGTGATTGAGCAGTCTGCCCACTTCCTCTGATGATGAAACTAGTTCCGAGTAGATTTCATTTGATATATAGCTACATTCCAAAGCGAAATCAAGCCAAACCTGTACTTCCGTATTTTCCATATCAGCATCTGAAGTTTTGCTGATGAAATAATCCGGATAGATTCTCTTTCTATATGCCTCCGCAATAGTTGCACAAACTGAACGAGAACTTCTGCGAATTTGTGAAGTCAAGTCATACTTTTCCTCAATTGGGAAACTCTTGCTGATGCTGAAAATTTCCATAGAAACCTTGAATGCTTTTTTGTAAACCGTCAGGTCTCTGAATGATCCCATCTATGCGAAAGTGTTGCCGTTTTTTTTTGTTTCAAGTATCACTGCTGTCCATCAGCTCCCAAGTCATTTTGCCCACTTCACTTTTGCCTATTGCCCACTTTCTTAATGTATCGAATGCAGCACTTCAGTATTCACGACTACTTTGTGCTTTGCGCGCAATTCAGCAATCCACTTTTGCTCCAGATACGTCTGATAGTCGGAAGTGATAAGGCCTTTTGCTTCGTTCAATTTTTTAACCGATGGAGGAATAATTTCTTTCACCTCTAGTATGTAAACCAATCCGTTTTCATAGATATTATCACTCATGCCGGGCTTCCAAGCTATTTTCGAAAGCAGCTCGCGATCCTCTTTTGTGTACACACCTTCTTCAATCTGAAGATTCAATTGTGAATTTTTGTTGAGTTCACCAGCTATGCTCGAACGGTCACGTCCTTGCGCCAGCATTGAGCGCAATACGGCCGCCACGCTATCGCCTCCGCAAGTGTATATTACTACATCAGCGCGTTCTTCCCACATGAATTTTTGTTTGTTCTGCTCGTAATATTCCTTTAGTCCAGTGGTGTCTTTCACTGCTTTGCTCCACACTTTTTGGTCGGTTAGTTCAAACAGAAGAATGCCTTCGCGGTACTCTTTCATTAGTAAACGAAAGGGGGTGTGCTTTTGCTCGAGGCGCCCATTTTCATAGTCCATCAGCATGTCCTCACCGAAGGTGTTGGCCATAGCCTGAACGTATTCTGAAGGTGTCTGTCTTGACTTCGTCTTACCGCGCATCTGCAAGTAGCTTATGTAGTCTTTGACCAAGTAATTTTTACCATTGATGGTGACCAGCGTTTTTTTCAATGCGCGCTTCTTCAACTTCACTTTTCCTTCGAAGATGTTGGTGTCTGCCTTTGCATAGATGGGAGCAAGCGCAGCATCGTTAAATGTGTAGTTGTATTCCTTCTTTATTTTTTCTACGAATGATTTGCGGGTCTTCTCGCTACGCCCGTCTTTACTCACTTTGTTCTTCAGCTCTTTCTCCACTTCGGCAAAAGGCAGAATGGATTTATAGCCCAATCGTTTGATGATGTGGTAACCGAAAGAAGTTTTTACAGGTGGGCTTACATCACCATCATTCTGTAGCGCAAAGGCTGCATCTTCAAATTCAATCACCATTTTGTTGGTACCAAACCAAGGCAGTTCTCCACCCTTTTTTCCTGTGCTTACATCATCACTGAATTTTGAAGCAAGGTTTTCAAACGTCTCTTCACCGCTTTTTATCTTCTGGTAAATCTCATCTGCTTTAGCGGCTGCGTTCTCTTCACCATTCGGCTCTTGTTTGGCTTTTATCATGATGTGCGCCACATGCACTTCGCCACGCGCTGTTCTTTTGTCCAGCGTTTTTATGATGTGGTATCCGTATCGGGTGCGCACTGGCATGCTTACTTCTCCTATTGGTGTTTTGTAAGCAGCGTCTTCGAAAGGATACACCATTTGAAATGCAGTGAAGTAGCCAAGGTCTCCACCATTGTCTTTTGCACTCGGATCGTCACTACCCTCTTTTCCTTTGGCCACCTCTGCAAAATCTTCACCGGCAAGTATGCGGGCGCGAAGTGCCATGGCGCGGTTGTATGCTGCAAGGGTATCTTGTGTGGTGGCCACAGGCTCGCATTTTACCAGGATGTGTTGGGCATGTATTTCCTGCTTTTGTCTGTCGTATGCTTCTTGTATAAGGTTGGTCAGCTTATCACTATCAGTGAGGTAAGGGCGGGCTAGTTGCGCGCGGTATCCTTCCAGTTCTTGTTTGAATTTGCCTACTGTGTCCAGCCCCATTTCGCGGGCTTCTTTTACCTTTAGTTTGAAGTTGATGAACAACTCCATATACTCATCCAAGCTTTGTTGGGTGATAACCGAATCGCGGTTGTTTTTGCGGAAGATGTTGTCAAACTCTTCAAGGGTTGTGGCCTCGCCATCCACTGATAGTATAGTGGCATTTTTGTCTTGTGCAGATGCAGTGGCGCCAGCGAAAAGAAAGGCAATGAATAGAAAATGTTGAATGGTTTTCATAATACTAGTAGCAATCAAGTCTTTTTTTAAAAGGCGTGCGAAAGTAATAGAATTTCAGGTCCAGTATTTTTGATCAAAAACTTAACGTATCCCTCCGCAGCAGTTACTGTCACTGCTGCTTACTATCCGCAGAATTGTTGGAGGTATTACTTCAAACTATAATTGGGAGCCTCTCTCGTTATAAATACATCATGCGGATGGCTTTCTTTCATGCCTGCATTGGTTATGCGGATGAACTTGGCCTTTTGTAAATCGCTGATAGTAGCAGCTCCACAATAACCCATGCCTGCTCTTAAACCTCCCATCACTTGGTACATTACTTCCTGCACCGCCCCTTTGAAGGGTACGCGCCCGCTGATTCCTTCTGGCACTAGTTTTTTTATGTCGTCTTCCGCATCCTGAAAGTAGCGGTCTTTGCTGCCTTGTTGCATGGCCTCCACGCTACCCATTCCACGGTAGCTTTTGAACTTTCTTCCTTCGTATATGATGGTTTCACCGGGGCTTTCTTCCGTTCCAGCCAGCATGCTGCCTACCATCACCGTGCTGCCACCACCAGCTATCGCTTTTACAATGTCGCCTGTGAAGCGGATGCCACCATCTGCAATCACAGGAACGGTTTTGTCTTTGATGCCATTGGCTACATCCATCACCGCTGTGAGTTGGGGCACACCCACACCTGCTATGATTCGTGTGGTGCATATGCTGCCCGGGCCTATGCCCACCTTCACGGCATCAGCGCCCGCTTCTATCAGTAGGTTGGCTGCGTCCGCTGTGGCCACATTGCCAACGACTATATCTATTTTCTTTCCGTATTTCTCTTTTACCTGCTTCAGCATATCTATAACACCTTGCGAGTGGCCGTGTGCTGTGTCAATGATGATGGCATCCACTCCGGCTTTCACCACAGCCTCCACACGTTCCATAGTGTCGTGTGTAACACCAACGGCAGCAGCTACACGCAAACGTCCTAGTGGATCCTTGCACGAGTTCGGATATTTTTTTAGTTTGATGATGTCTTGATAAGTCATCAGCCCAACCAATTTTCCCGCCTTGTCTACTACCGGAAGTTTTTCGATTTTATGCTGTTGCAAAATGAATTCCGCAGCGGCCATGTCGTTTGGTTTGTCGGTCACAATCAGGCCTTCCGATGTCATCACTTCGGTGATGGGTCGGGCGTTGTCTTTTTCAAATCGCAAGTCGCGGTTAGTCACTATTCCTTTCAGTAAGCCGTTGTCATCTATTAGGGGTATTCCACCAATTCTGTTCTCTGCCATCTGTTTCAATGCATCGCCCACGGTGGCCGTCAAAGTGAGCGTTACAGGGTCTTGAATCATTCCGCTTTCGCTGCGTTTCACCTTGCGCACTTCTTGCGCCTGTGCAGCTATGCTCATGTTTTTATGTATAACACCTATGCCGCCTTGGCGCGCCATACCTATGGCCATTTCACTTTCGGTCACCGTGTCCATAGCAGCGCTCACCACCGGAGTGTTCAGGAGGATGTTTCGGCTGAATTTTGACTGGATGTTAACTTCGCGTGGAAGTACATTGGAGTAGGCAGGGACAAGGAGAACATCATCGTAAGTGAGTCCTTCGCCTACCAGTTTTTCTTTCAAATAAGACATGAACGTTTGAATTTACTTCGTAAAGAAATTCGGGCAAATATATCCTCATTCAATAACTCGCTGTGTCAATTACCTCTTTCAAGGTAGTTATCAAATTGTAACCCCGCGCTTCATTCGTACCTCCAATTATTTACACGTTGTCCATCACCTTAAAGTCATACAAACCCGGCCAGTCGGGCCATGTGAAAAGCATCACGGCCAATGGGCTTGCACCCAAACTGGTGGAAATGGGTATCTATGAAGGGCAGTTGCTGAAGGTATTGTACCGCGCCCCTCTTGGCGATCCCATAGCAGTGGATGTTGGCGGTTATGTGCTTTCCTTGCGCCTCGATGAAGCTGCCCTCGTTCAGATGGAAAATGAAAAACTATGATCGCTGTGCGATATGGAATTAAAAAGAATAGCACTCATAGGCAATCCCAATACGGGTAAGAGTTCCATCTTCAACCACCTTACGGGTCTCAATCAGCATGTGGGAAATTTTCCGGGCGTTACGGTAGATAAAAAATCGGGCACGGCACAATTGCCGTCAGGCAGAAAAATAGAAGTGCTGGATTTGCCAGGTACCTATAGCATTTTTCCACGGTCGAAGGATGAGCGCATAGTGATAGATGTGCTGCGCGATGCAAAAAACGCAAACCATCCTGATGCGGTGGTGGTGATAGCGGATGCCAGCAATTTGAAGCGCAATCTTCTGCTCTTTACGCAAGTGTATGACTTGCAGTTGCCGCTCATTCTTGTGCTAACCATGCAAGATGTGGCGGAGAAAAAGAAGGCAGAACTGAATATAGCTGCCTTGCAAAAGCAATTTGAAAATGTTCAGATGCTTTATGTGAATGGGCGCACAGGCGAAGGCATTGATGCACTGCGGATTGAAATGGATTCGATTCAGCCGCATACATCGCGCGAAAAATTTGTTGATAGCAGTGTAGAAAATCTACTGGCGGACAAATCGGCACAGGCCGTTGACGCACAAAAGCGATTTGCTGAAATCAGAAAACTGCTATTGATTATTCAGCACAAAAAAGGCTCGAACAGTCAGAACACGACCTCTGAAAAACTAGATAGCCTTCTTGTTCATCCCATCTTTGGTTATGTCATTTTCATTGGCATACTGCTGTTCATCTTCCAAGTCATTTTTAGCATAGCCTCTTATCCTATGCAATGGATAGATGGCACTTTTCTTCAACTAAGCCAATGGACAAAGGGCTTGATGCCTGCAGGTGTTTTTACTGACCTAGTGGCGGAAGGAATCATTCCCGGCATTGGCGGAGTGGTGGTGTTTGTTCCACAAATCGCGCTGCTTTTTTTCTTTCTTGCTGTGCTGGAAGAAACAGGCTACATGTCGCGTGTGGTCTTCATCATGGACAAGCTGGTGCGGCCTTTTGGGCTGAATGGAAAAAGTGTAGTACCATTGATGAGCAGCGTGGCTTGTGCCATTCCGGGCATCATGGCTGCACGCACCATCAGCAGTTGGAAGGACAGAATAATCACCATCATGGTAGCTCCGCTGATGAGTTGCAGCGCGCGCATTCCGGTATTCACTCTGCTCATTGCACTTGTTATTCCCAATGAACAGGTGCTTGGCTTTTTCAATTTGCAAGGACTCGTGCTTTTTATGCTTTACGCGCTTGGACTAGTGAGCGCGCTTTTGGTGGCAGCTGTTATGAAGTTTCTTTTGCGCTCCACCGACAAAGGTTTTCTGCTGCTCGAAGTGCCTTCTTACCAACTTCCACGGTGGAGGCACATCTTCATCACCATTTGGGAAAAGGTGCGCATCTTCATTTTTGACGCAGGTAAGGTGATAGTCGCCATATCTATTTTGCTGTGGGCATTGGCTAGCTATGGCCCCACCGAGCGCATGAATAACGCTGTCCAAAAAGTAGAATTGGCTCAGGCTGAAAATCACCTTTCGCAAGAGGAGTATGAAAAGCAAGTGAATGCTGTAAAACTCGAAAACTCCTATATCGGCATTATGGGCAAAGCCATAGAACCTGCCATTGCACCTTTGGGCTTCGATTGGAAGATTGGTATTTCGCTCATCACTTCCTTTGCTGCTCGGGAGGTATTTGTGGGTAGCATGGCCACCATCTACAGTGTCAATGAAGATTTCGAAGAAGACAATTCTCTGATGAAACGACTCAAAGAGGAAAAACACGCGGATACTGGACAACCTGTTTATACGCTGGCGTCAGGCATGTCGCTAATGGTTTTTTATGTGTATGCTATGCAGTGCATGGCCACATTGGCCATTGTAAAACGCGAGACAAAAAGCTGGAAGTGGCCAATCATACAGGTCATCTACATGGGCATTCTGGCTTACCTTGCAGCGTTGCTTACTTTCAATATTCTCAGTTGATGCAAGAGGTTTTAGTTGTTATATCCATTTTAGCTGCGCTGGTTTTTCTGGTGCGCTTTTGCTATCGCGAATATTTCGTGAAAAAGGACAAGTGCGATGGATGTGCGGTGAATAAACTGTACCGCGATAAAATCAATTCGTGAGAGATAGCCGTACCGCACGGCCTATTGTTTCCAAGCGGCAGTTTACATTCGCCCTCCATTTCTAAAGGTATACTATGCAGCGTATTCTCATCACTGGAGCAGCCGGATTTCTTGGTTCGCATCTGTGCGATCGTTTTATCAAAGAAGGTTTTCATGTTATCGCCATGGACAATCTTATTACTGGCGATCTCAAAAACATTGAGCACCTCTTTCCAAACGAACATTTCGAATTTCATCATCATGATGTTTCCAAATTCATTCATGTTGCGGGTAAGCTGGATTACATCCTTCACTTTGCATCGCCCGCCAGTCCTATCGATTATTTGAAAATACCTATTCAAACTTTGAAGGTGGGATCACTTGGCATACATAATTGCCTTGGACTTGCAAAAGAGAAGAATGCGCGCGTACTGATAGCCAGCACCAGTGAAGTGTATGGTGACCCTGCCGTGCATCCACAAACAGAAAGTTACTGGGGCAATGTAAATCCGGTGGGCCCCCGTGGTGTGTATGACGAAGCGAAACGTTTTCAAGAAGCGATGACCATGGCCTACCACACCTTTCATGGGTTGGAAACGCGCATCATTCGCATCTTCAATACCTACGGGCCTCGCATGCGCCTGAATGATGGACGTGTGTTGCCTGCGTTCATTGGCCAAGCCATCCGTGGCGAAGACCTCACCGTGTTTGGCGATGGTTCACAAACACGCTCGTTCTGTTATGTGGATGATTTGGTGGAAGGTATTTATCGCCTGCTATTGAGTGACTATGCACTGCCCGTAAACATTGGCAACCCTGATGAAATATCTATCCTCGACTTTGCCGAAGAAATCATCAAACTAACTGGAACGAATCAGAAAATTGTATTCAAAGGATTGCCAACAGATGATCCGAAGCAGCGTCAGCCGGACATCACATTGGCGAGAAAACTATTGGGCTGGGAACCAAAAGTGCACCGCAGCGAAGGATTGAAAATCACGTATGATTATTTCAAATCACTCAACCAAGATGAATTGAACAAAGTGGAGCACAAGGATTTTGCTAAATACAATAAATAATTGTCAATGGAAAATGGACAATTGACAATGCGCTTACGGAAGCAGTAGCAATTGTCCATTGTCAATTCTCCATTGTTCATTTCAAACAAAATGGACTATTTCTCACACCCATCCGCCATCATAGACGAAGGCTGCACCATCGGCAAAGGCACTAAAATATGGCACTTCAGCCACATCATGTCCAAATGCATCCTTGGCGAAAACTGTAATATTGGACAAAATGTAGTGGTATCGCCAGAAGTAATTCTTGGCAACAACGTGAAGGTGCAAAACAATGTATCACTTTACACAGGTGTGGTTTGCGAGGACGATGTGTTTCTTGGCCCTTCGTGCGTGTTCACTAACGTGATAAATCCTCGCAGCGCGGTGGTGCGCAAAGATGAATACCGCAAGACCATCGTGCGAAAAGGTGCGAGCATCGGAGCAAATGCGACCATTGTGTGCGGCTATGAAATTGGTGAGTACGCCTTCATAGGTGCTGGAGCGGTGGTAACGAAAGAAGTTCCAGCATATGCGCTTGTCATAGGCAATCCAGCGAAGCAAACTGGTTGGATGAGCCGCTATGGACACAAGCTCAAATTCGATGAACAAGGCTTTGCTACTTGCCCTGAAAGCAATGATCGATACAGGCTACAAAATGGAGGCGTAGAATTCATAGGCCAATAGCCGAAGTCTTTGCACATTTGCGGCCCCAAAATCAGAAGGGATAGTTTAGTAGTTAGATAGCCCAAAGGCATAAGTCTAACTTCCAACCTCTTGCTTCTAACATCAGATATATGATTTACAATCGTTTAAAAAACAAAGAAGCCAAGCTAGGTGTTATTGGACTTGGATATGTTGGTTTGCCCATCGCCTTGGAGTTCGCGCGCACACTCAAAGTAGTTGGCTTCGACATCAACCAGCAGCGTGTGGACTTGATGCGCAAAAACATCGATCCATCGCAAGAGTTAGACAGCAGAGCATTTGAAGGCTGCGACATTCACTTCACCGCTGATGTGGAAGAAATGCGCGATGTGAATTTCTTCATCATTGCAGTGCCCACCCCAATCAACAATATGAACTTGCCTGACCTTGGCCCTGTGCTAGCAGCATCGCGCACGGTAGGCAAAGTGCTGAAGAAGGGCGACTATGTGGTATATGAAAGCACAGTGTATCCGGGCTGCACCGAGGAGGACTGTGTGCCTATTCTGGAAGAGCTTTCTGGCTTAAAGATGAATGTGGATTTCAAAGTGGGCTACTCACCTGAGCGTATCAATCCCGGGGATAAAAACCACACCATTAGAACCATTAAAAAAGTAGTGAGTGGCAGCGATGCGGAGTCACTCGAAGAAATTGCTTTGACGTACGAAGTAGTTGTTGACGCGGGCACTCACCGTGCCTCTAGCATAAAAGTGGCCGAGGCAAGTAAGATTATAGAAAACACCCAACGCGATGTAAACATCTCGCTTATCAATGAGCTTTCTATCATCTTGAATAAGATGGGCATCAACACGTTTGATGTATTGGAAAGTGCACGAACTAAATGGAACTTCTTGCCATTTACACCCGGACTTGTCGGAGGACATTGCATAGGTGTGGACCCGTACTACTTGGTTTACAAAGCGAAGAAAATTGGCTACCACAGCAAAGTGATCAGCAGTGCACGTTACGTGAACGATAGCATGGGCTTCTATGTGGGCAAGCAGACCGTAAAGAAAATATTGGAGCAAGGCCGCAACGCACTTGAAGCGAAAGTGCTCGTGATGGGTGCCACCTTCAAAGAAGATGTGAGCGATGTGCGCAACTCCAAAGTGGTGGATGTCATTCGCGAACTCGAGTCATTCAGTGTGCAAGTGGAAGTGGTGGACCCGCATGCGGATAGCGATGAGTTGAAACACGAATATGGTTTCGGCTTGGTGGAAAAGCCAACTCCGGGAGCCTATGATGCTGTAGTAGTGGCAGTGTCTCACAAAGAGTTTTTGGACTATGATGAAGCCTACTTCAAATCGCTGATGCGTGATGGAAAAGGAACGTTAGTAGATGTGAAAGGATTGTTCAGAACCAAAGTGAAAGAGCTGTCTTATTGGAGCTTATAGAAATGGACAATGGAAATTGAGAATGGAAAATATGTAACATCTTTCTTCCAACATCTAAAATCTAACGTCTTGCTTCTAACATCTTCAGCGAAATGAAAATAATCGTAACAGGAGGCGCAGGTTTTATCGGTTCGCATTTAGTGCGGCTGATGGTGAACAAGTATCCTGCTTACCAAATCATCAACTTAGATAAACTTACTTATGCAGGCAATCTTGCCAACTTGCGTGATGTGGAAGGCGCACCCAACTACACTTTTGTAAAAGGCGACATCTGCGATAAACCCTTTCTGCTTTCATTCTTCGAAAAGGAAAAACCCGATGCGGTAATACACCTCGCTGCTGAAAGCCATGTGGACCGAAGCATTAGCGGCCCTGATGCTTTTGTGCAAACCAATGTGATGGGCACCGCCAACTTGCTTGGTGCTGCATTGGAATGTTGGAAGAGCGATTTTAATGGAAAGAAATTCTACCATGTAAGTACAGACGAAGTGTTTGGTTCGCTGGGAGCTGAAGGCAAATTTTCTGAGACCACGGCATACGACCCACGCAGTCCCTATAGCGCCAGCAAGGCGGCAAGCGATCACCTAGTGCGTGCATTTCATCATACTTACGGATTGCCGGTGGTTATTTCCAATTGCAGCAACAACTATGGCTCGCATCACTTTCCTGAAAAGTTGATTCCGCTCATTATCCACAACATCAAAAACAAAAAGCCATTGCCGGTGTATGGCAAGGGAGAAAACATTCGCGACTGGCTATGGGTGGAAGATCATGCACGGGCTATTGATGTCATTTTCCACCATGGAAAAGTGGGTGACACCTATTGTATTGGCGGCAATAACGAATGGAAAAACATTGATGTAGTAAAACTGCTTTGCCAACTGATGGATGAAAAACTGGGACGTGCAAATGGAGAAAGCGAACAACTCATCACCTACGTAACTGATCGCCCTGGTCATGATGCCCGCTATGCTATTGATGCTACCAAACTGAAAACCGAACTCGGCTGGGAACCCACCCAACCTTTTGAATTCTTGCTGAGCAAAACCATTGATTGGTATTTGCAAAATGAGGAGTGGCTGAAGGGAGTTACTTCGGGCGACTATCTGAAGTATTACGACAAGATGTATTCCGGCAGATAGAATTATTTCTCCAACACCCCCGCAATATCCGGCCGGAAGTATTGTGCGCTCTTCATCACCTTGCCATCTTCCCGGTAAATAGGCTTGCCATTTTCATCCAATTTGCTCATGTTGCTGCGCTGTATTTCTTCAAACACTTCGGCTATTTTGTGTTGTAGACCATGTGCATTGATAGTGCCGCACAGGATGTAAAGCATGTCGCCCAATGCATCTGCCACTTCCACCAAATCCCCTTTCTGCGCTGCTTCTATGTATTCTTCGTTTTCTTCTTTCATCAGGTTGAAACGAAGGTTGATTTCCTTTTCACTTAGTTCAACTGTAGGGGTATGGCGCACAGGCAATCCGAATGCATCATGAAATTCGCGCACATAATCAATGGTGTTGAGAAGACTAAGTTCTTTGGCGGTGGTGTCCATTTGCCTGTTTTGATTTAGGCCGTGAAGGTGATTTGCCCTATCAGCATTCAAGCAAAAATGTGAGCGTTTCTTATTCACCAAATACGAACGGGGTGGAAATAAAAAAATCGCCTTGCGATAAAGGCGATTTTTTTGTGGAGATAATCGGATTCGAACCGATGACCTCTTGCATGCCATGCAAGCGCTCTAGCCAGCTGAGCTATACCCCCAAATTTTAAGGGCCGCAAATGTAGGCGGGGTAACAGGTTATCAAAATTTTTTTTCGCGATGATGCAACGCAATGCCAATCAGTGTTGTCTCTATACCAACGCTCGTGTTCCCTGAGTGAACATGGTTTTGGTTAAGGATAGAAGTTTGCCTCTCCTCTCCCGGAGGGGCAATTTCTTTTTACACCGTGAAGGTTTTCCCGTCCAGTTCTTTTTCTTTCCTTGGGACTAGCAGCACTAGTAAAAGTCCAGTTATAAAGAATGTAATAAGCGCAAGTATGGAAGTGCGCATACTTCCAAAGGCGCCTTCCAGATAGCCAAAGGAAAGTAGACCTATGATGAGTCCAACTTTCTCTGTTACATCATAAAAACTGAAGTAGGAGGCAGTGTCTTTTGTCTCAGGCAGAAACTTGGAATAGGTGCTTCGCGCAAGCGATTGTGTGCCACCCATAATGAAACCAATAGCACCAGCAGCTATATAAAACTCAACCGGTGTATGAACTACGAAATAGGCAAATGCACAGACGACCACCCAAATGCTTAAGGCAATCTTTAGCGTATTCAAGTTGCCAAATTTTTTGCTGCAGTATGAAAACAAAAGTGCTCCAGGAATAGCAATTACCTGAACCAAAAGCACCGCAACAATGAGTTGTGAATCACCCAAGCCCACCACTGTATTTCCATTTTCATCTATTCGGGTTACTTCTTTGGTTCCGAACAACGATGCCATTTGCATAATGGTTTGCACACCCATGCTGAATACAAAGAATGCGAGGAGATAACGTTTTAGACGCTGTGTTTTCTTCATTTCGCGCCATACACCTTTCAATTCTTTGAAGCCATGGCCGATGATGCTTGTATCGAACTTGGTATCCTTCTTTTTTTCCGTAAGATGATAGAAAGTGTAATGAGCAAAGGCTATCCACCACACACCCACTGTGAGGAAGCAATACTTAGCAGGGACATCCCAAACTTGAATCATCACTAGATTCAAGACAAGCAAAATCACACTACCAACATATCCAAATGAATATCCTTTTGCACTCAATTTATCTTGTTCTTCAGGCTCAGCTATTTCGGGTAAGAAAGAATTGTTGAACGCATAACTGCACCAGAAACCGATACAAGCGAGCACAACACTGAGCATGCTAAGTTCAAGATGATTTACATCGAAGAAGAAAAGCGAGGCGCAACTCAGCGCTCCCAAATAGCAGAACCACCGCATGAAGAGTTTCTTTCTTCCCAAGTAATCTGCGATGCCGGCAAGTGTTGGAGCAAGTAGACAAACCATGGCCATGCCAAATGCAAGGCAGTAAGAAAGCACCTCCGTATTTTTGAATACACCACCGAAAAAAAGAACATTGTCGCCTGCCGCACCGTCTGCATCTGTTTTGGTTACCGCGCTGTAGAAGATGGGGAAGATGGCTGTTCCAATTACCAGATTGTAAGTGGAATTGGCCCAGTCATACATCGCCCAAGCAGTCTGTATTTTTTTTGTGGCTTTCATAGCTAGTGGGTTTGAAACATGACATTTGAAATCAATTCCATTTGGCTATCACCGTTTCATTGCCCTTGGTGATGTCATCTATCTTCACTTTTACTTCTGTTCCGAGAGGAAGAAAAATATCGACACGGCTTCCGAATTTGATAAAACCAAATTGCTGATTGCGCATCACTTTATCACCTGGTTTGACATAATAAACAATGCGCCTTGCAACAGCGCCCGCTATTTGTCTGAACAATACTTGCTGGCCGGGTTTCCTTTCCACCACAATGGTCGTGCGCTCATTCTCTGTGCTGCTCTTCGGGTGCCATGCCACTAGGTAAAGTCCCTTGTGATATTGGGCATACTTCACTTCGCCTTCGCAGGGCACCCAGTTGGCGTGCACATTCAGGGGCGACATGAAGATGGAAATCTGAATGCGTTTGTCTTTGAAAAATTCAGGTTCATTTACCTCTTCGATTACCACTACTTTACCATCACAGGGTGCTACCAATTCTTCTGAATTGCTTTTGTTTTCTCTTGCTGGTAATCTAAAAAACTGGATGATGAGGTAAACCATAACAAGTATGGGAATGGCTATCACCCAAAACCACAGACAACTGAAGCAAAAGAAATAGCGCGTTAAGGCAAGCATGCAGAGTGCTGCTATCAAAGTGCCTGCAATAATTTTGTATCCTTCTTTATGTATGGTCATGCTGGGTGGTTTGAAAAAGTGTTGTTATGAAATCGCTGTGGTCTGCATCAGCAGAACGAAAGGTAAAAAAGAACTATCGGAAGAGAGAAAAGTAAACCGTCAAAACGGTCAAGAACTCCGCCATGTCCTGGTATGATGCTGCCGCTGTCTTTCACTCCCATAGTGCGTTTTAGTTGCGATTCGAATAAGTCGCCTAGGTTACCAAAGATGGAGATGATGAGTGATATCATGATCCACTGATTCCATGGAATGCTTATGAAATATTGCGAAAGGATATAGGCAGTTGCAAAGGCAAAAACAATCCCGCCAAAGAGGCCTTCCCACGTTTTGTTGGGTGAAACCTTTTCGTAAAGTTTTGTGCGCCCAACATATTTTCCTATCAGGTAGGCGCCACTGTCGTTGGCCCAGAGTATAAGAAAGAAACCTACAGGCAGTTCGTAACTGAATTCACCCGTAATGTTTGCCAGTAGATTTATCAGTGCAAACGGTAGGATGACGTAAATCCATCCGAACCAGGTGACAGCAACATTCGCAATCATGCTGGCTTCTAATTTTATTAGTTGCAGGCAGAGCATTGTTACACCAAGCACTGCAATCAGCCATAGGTACTTTGCATCCATAAAGCCATTGAACAAGAAACAAAGGAGCAGATAGATAATGACTCCAAAGGCCAAACCGGTCCATTTGAATGATTTTAAATGCTGCTTCTCTCTGTTCAGACTGTAGAATTCGTAAAGTCCGATAGTGCTAAAAATCAGAAAAAGAAGCCCTAAGGCTAAAGGCCCAAGCCACGCGGAGCAAATAACAAGGACAGAAAACACAAAGCCAGCCAAGGCGCGTATTACAAGGTTGTTCAAGGTTGAATCAATTTTGAATAAAGTGCGCAAACTTAACCATCTATGACTTTTTGAAGTTTCTATAATGTATCCATACGTTTTAGAAATGCTCATCTGTATATCTTCACCGCCACTTAATCAAAGCTTGCTGATTTTCGATGCCCGCCTCTTCATCCAGTCGTCTTGTAGGAATTGACTTTGCATATGCCATAGCTATTATAGGCTGTGTCGTGTTTGCATTCTCGTTTACTATAGGCGATAAAGTTCAAAGTGCCCTCAGCCATTCACGCTACTTCGCGGTGCTTGACATATTGCCGGCATTGTTCTTCTTCCTCAACGGTCTCACAGTAACGCTCACCATGCGCGATCGCAAAGTGAGCAACAGAAAGCTGCTAACCTACATGGGTAAAAGGGGTTCTGTACTTTTTCTGCTAGGTCTGGCTTGTTGCATTATTTGGCCAATGAACATTTTTGTTGCCACCGGCTTGTTTTACATAGCAGCTCCTTTCATAGCACAGTGGAACAATATCTTGTTAAGGATAATTATTTTTATTGTGGTGGTGTTGGGTGTTGTGCTTCTTTATATGGATGCTCCAACAAGCACTATTTATGACATCCCCAAAGTGCGCGAAGGCGAGATTTTGGGCCTCTCCGGATTTATATTATTCAACGGATACTTCTCCATTCTGCCGTGGTTCGCTTTTTTCTGTGCCGGTCTTCTTCATGGTCGCACGGATATTCGTCCCAAGGGTTTCCTTCCACCCTCAAGCTTAGTGGGTGTCGGTCTTATGGTGTTGTCATTTATAGTTCAGCATTACGCCAAGCGGATTGATTATGAAGGCTTGATGCAAGTGCGTTCTGATTTTTTTCTTCTGAATTACCGCCTGCTCTATCCTTCCTTCTGTTGCTTTGCACTTGGCTTCTGCATCATAACTACCAACGCAAGTATTTATTTTTTCAGAAAATTCAATTTTGCCAAAGTGCTGCGTTTTGTGCAGACAGTTTCTGCCATGAAGTACAGCGTTCTTTTCTTTCACATGGTCATTGGTATGCTTACGCTAGCCGCATCTAACAGGCCGTTTTTTCAAAAGAAGTTCATACTGGCACTCTATGTTGTTAGTGCCACAGTCGCAACGTTTTACCTCACCATGGTTTGGCGCAAACGGGTGAGTGATAAAGGCCCAATGGAATGGTTGATCAAGAGGATTTCCGGCTCTACAAAGAATTAAACTTTCGTGTGGTACACCGTCAGTTAGTGTTTCGCAAACCCGCGAAAACATCGCGCGATACCCTGCAAATGCGCGATGTGTGGTACTTGTTGTTGTCAGACAAAAACGGAGTGACGGGCATTGGTGAATGTGCTCCCATTTTTGGACTAAGCAGCGAGACGGAGAGTCAAGTGCTTTTCAATTTGAACCGCATTCAGCAAAGGCTAGCTTTGGATGAACTGAATGCACTATTGCAAGAAAGTCCTTCACTCCGGATGGCGTTTGAAACTGCTATCAACGACTTCAAAAATGGTGGCATCAGAAATGTATTTCCATCGGAATCGGCTCCTGACATGCCCATCAATGGCCTAGTCTGGATGAATGAAAAGGACGAAATGCTGCAAGAAGCATTTGATAAAATCAAAGCCGGCTTTAAATGCATCAAGCTGAAAATTGGAGGAATTCTATTTGAAGATGAGCTAGCTATTTTGAAAGTGTTGCGTGCGAATTTTTCTTCATCACAACTTGAAATCCGACTGGATGCGAACGGAGCATTCGCGGTGGAAGACGCAATGATTAAGCTCGATGCATTGGCGCAATTTGACATTCATAGCATTGAACAACCCTTAAAGGCTGGTCAATTCTTACAGATGAAAACCGTTATTGAGAATTCTCCCATACCAGTTGCTTTGGATGAAGAGCTGATTGGTGTCGATGATTTTCATGCAAAGGAGAAACTGTTGATGGAGCTGCAGCCGAACTATATCATTCTTAAACCTACCCTGCATGGTGGATTCAGCGGGTGTGATGAATGGATAGATATTGCTGAAAGGCAAAACATAAAGTGGTGGGCTACTTCCGCTCTTGAATCCAACATTGGGTTGAACGCCATTGCACAATGGGTGCAAACAAAAATCAGTTCATTGCCACAAGGACTGGGCACAGGCAGTTTGTTCACCAACAATATTCCATCGCCCATTCGCATCGACAAAGGATATCTCAACTATGCACCTGCCAATAGTTGGGATGTTTCCACCATCATTGCACCTGACAATTGAACACCACTCATTGAAAAATTTTCACATCAACCACCGCGACTTTACCCGAACAGAATTGGAGGAGTATTGTTGGCAGCAAGTGAATGATGCTCAGGAATGGGAGCGCAATCATTTTGCTTTTGTCTTGCAATGGTTGAGTGATTCCAATGTGCTGAAAACACATACTTCTGGCTCAACCGGTGCGCCCAAGCAAATAGAAATGAGCAGAGCTATGATGGAAGCCAGCGCTCGACTCACCATTGATTATTTCAAACTGAAGCGAGGAACAAAAGCCTTGCTTGCGCTGCCCAGTAATTTCATAGGTGGTAAAATGATGATTGCGCGCGCCTTATTGGGCGGCTGGCATTTGCAATGGATAGAGCCCCGCTCCAATCCACTGAGCGAATTGAAAGAGGAATTTGACTTTGCAGCATTCACACCCATGCAAGTGTCAGCAATATTGGCCTCTAACAAGGACAAGTTTAACGCCATCAAAAAAGTAATTGTAGGTGGTGGAGCTATTTCGGATCAACTAGAAAAGGCCATAGGAGAATGCACCAATGAAGTGTACGCGACCTATGGCATGACAGAAACTATAACGCATGTGGCTGTGCGACCTTTGACAGGAAAGAATGCAGGAAGTACGTTTAATGCCTTGCCTGGAGTCCGCTTTAGCACAAGTGAAAACAATTGTCTAATCATTGAAGCCATGCATCTTGGCAGTCAGAAGATTGTTACCAACGATATCGTCCAACTTTCATCGCCACTTACATTTCATTTTCTTGGGCGGGCTGACAATGTCATCAACAGCGGTGGCATCAAACTATTTCCCGAAAAAATAGAAGAGAAAATTGCACACCTACTGGATAGGAATTTTTTTATTGCTAAAGCGGCAGACGATGTGCTAGGCGAAAAAGCAATCATGTATGTGGAGGGAGAGTTGATGAATGATTCAGAAAAACTCCAACTGATTTCAACCATGAAACTGTATTTGCAGCACTATGAAATTCCGAAAGAAATTCGGTTTATGAGTGCCTTCGAAAGAACGCTAACAGGTAAAATTATCCGAAAAAATTATTGAATGAAACAATTGGTTTTTGCCAGCAGCAATGCGCATAAAGTGGAGGAGATAGCTGCAAAGTTGGGCGCTAGCATTGCTTTAATGGGTCTGAAAGAGATAGGATGCACGGAGGAAATTCCTGAAACAGCTGATACGCTGGAAGGCAATGCCCGGCTGAAAGCATGGCATGTTTTCAATAACTATCATGTCAACTGTTTTGCAGATGACACCGGCCTTGAAGTTTTTGCCTTGAACAATGCACCGGGTGTTTACAGTGCGCGCTATGCTGGCGAGCAGAAGAGTTTTGATGACAACATGCATCTTCTGTTGGAAAACTTAACTACCGAATTGAATCGCAAAGCCCAATTCAGAACAGTGATCTGTTATATCGCGGAGGGCAAGGAATACTTGTTTGAAGGAATTGCTAAAGGTTCGATAGCACGAGAAAGAAGAGGGGCGGAAGGTTTTGGATACGATCCTGTTTTTATTCCGGAGTGTTGTTCAAGGTCATTTGCACAGATGACACTTGATGAGAAAAACAATATTAGCCACAGAGCGAAGGCGATTGAGTTGCTGAAGGAGTTTTTGATGAAGTAGATTTGAGTTAGCAGCAGCTAGTTTCCGATCAATCAAATCTCCACAACCTTGTCCGCGTATTTCTTCACCAGTTCCAAGTCATGCGATGAAAACACGATGGCTATTTTTTCATCTTTGGATAATTGCTTCAGCGTTACGAAGAGTTCCTCTTTTGCAACGTAGTCAAGGAAAGCGGTTGGTTCATCCATTATCAACAGAGGTGTTTGTTGCGCAAGTGTTCTTGCAATCATCGCTTTCTGCATTTCGCCATCGCTTATTTCAGAAAGAGGTTTTGCGGCCAAGTGAGCAATTTTCAGTTTGGTAAGTTGCTGCATCACAAAAGCATCATCACTGTCGCTGGAAAAATGAAAGCGCCCCTGCGATGGATAGCGCCCCATCGCAACAAGTGTCTTTACATCGATGCCTTGCAATGAGATTCTCTGTGTGAGAACAATGCTAACAAGAAGCGCTCTTTCAGAAGCCTTGAGTGTACTCAAGTTTTTTTCAGCGATTAGTACGTTACCTTCTTTTTGCTTCACGAGGCCCGAAATGGTTTTCAGCAAAGTGGTTTTGCCTGTGCCGTTCCGACCAATGATGGCGCAGAGTTCTCCGGCCTTCACTTCAAGATTGAAATTGCTCAGCAAGACTTTTTTGTAGCCAATGGAAAGATTCGATATGTGAAGCAGGCTTGTCAATCAGATAATGGCTTTTGAATTGGAACCACGCAAGATGAGATAAATAATGAGTGGTGCACCCAGTGCAGAAACTATAGCATTCAATGGAAGTTCCAGTGTGCGCGACAGCAAGTCGGCAAGAAGCGAAACACCCATTCCGGCAAGAGCGATAGGAACAAATAATCGGACATGCTCGGAAGTGCGCATCCAGCTGCGGGCAATGTGCGGAACCACTAAGCCTATGAATGCAACAGGGCCGCAAAAGGCAGTGATACAACCTGCCATGGCGCCAACCGCAATAATGATGAGGAGCCTGCTGCGTTTCACATTCACCCCCATGCTTTGAGCATACTCCTCGCCAAGCAAGAGCAAGTTCAAAGTTTTAAGAAGGAAAAGAATAATGACTGCACCAAGGATGATTGCAGCCAACATGAAAGCGGAATCTGTGAAGTCTGCTTCGCTGAAGCTGCCCATGCCCCATAAGACGAAGCTCTTCAAGGATTCGCTGGCTGCTTTGAATTGCAGTGCACTGATGATGGCCGATGTGAAATAACCCAGCATAATTCCAAATACCAGCAAAGTGGTATTGTCTGCGAGTCGCCCTGCCACAATCATTACAATAAGCAGAACTGCAATAGCACCCAGCATAGCGGCACCGGCAATGGCAGCGCTTCCGGCAACATTAAATCCACTGAGCGCACTGCCACCAACAGCCAAAGTGAGGAGCGCAACTCCAAGAGAGGCCCCGCTGCTAATGCCAAGCACTGAAGGCCCAGCCAAAGGATTTCTGAAAAGTGTTTGCATCAGCCAGCCGCTCCATGCTAGGCCAACACCTGCAATGGCTGAAGCCAATGCGCGTGGCAAGCGCGAATCGTTTACGATGGTTATCCATGCCTCGTTTAAGTGGGCTTTGGTGAAGAGAATCTGCAGCACATCTGAAGAGGGTATGCGCACCGGACCAAGCAATAACTCCAGCATGAAGAGCAAGACACACAGGGCCAGCAGAACAGAGATGCGCAGTATGGAATGTGATCTTTTCAATGGGCCGCAAATAAAGCCTTCACAAACCTTATGGTTTTCAAAAACCTTGAAGGTTTATAGCCATAGGCAACTGACTACATTTGCGCCCCTTAAAAACAGGTTTATACCCTGTTGCTTTTTTAATACACAAATGAAATTTGACAAAAACACGATAATCGGTGGCCTATTGATGGTGTTGCTGATTGTCGCCTTCTCATGGTATCAGAGCGCACAATTGAAGAAGCATGCGCTGGTGGAGCAAGCTCAGCTGGACAGCCTCTCTAGAGCGGAAGCCGCAAAGCCAAAAGTCGATACCACCGCTACCCAACAAATTGTTTTAGCACAAAACGATACCTCACAGAAGGCCTCTCCTGTGGATGTAGAAGGCAAATACGGTTTGCTAGCCGCCTCTGCACTGGGAACTGCGCAAGACGTAGTGCTCGAAAACAACAAGGTGAAGGTGACCCTGAATACGCGCGGTGGTTTGTTAAAAGCTGCTGAATTGCTGACCGATTACAAGGTCTATGGAAGCGGCAAGAACGTTTCACTTTGGGATGATTCCCTGAGCAATATGAAATTGCTCTTTAGCATTTACGGTAAGGGGAATTTCAAATCGGATGAATTTGTGTTTGTGCCTAGTGCAAACTACGTGGATGCTAAAAGCAATGCACAGCAGTTGTCCATGAAGCTGAACACAACGGATCCTGCAAAATACATTGAGCTGATTTATTCCCTGACACCGGATGCATACAGTGTGAACATGAAGGTGAACATTGTGGGTATGGGTGATGGCATGGACCTGAGCACCCATCCTATGAAGTTGGAGTGGTATGCGGTGGGTAACTCCAACGAAAAGGGTATCAGTGCAGAGCGCAGCAAATGTTCCGTATTCTACCGTGAGGATGAAGAAGACAGAGACTACCTGAGTGAGACAAGTGGTGACCAATACCTTACTGAAAAACGCCTGACTTGGATGGTGTTCAAACAGGATTATTTCTCAGCAGGTGTTTATACAAAAGATAGCTTTCTAGCTGGAAGTGATTTGCAGGTGAACGTTGCCAATGACAGTTCGCACACAAAATATTACTGGGCAAATCTTGGATTGCCTATGAAGGCAGAGGCCAATACCTCCCATGAACTTTCATTTTATCTGGGACCGAACGACTATGCAGAACTGAACGAGCTGGATGTAAAAGAATTCCACGCCATCATCGATTATGGCTGGAGCATTATAGGTGTGGTTAACAGGTATTGTGTTCGTCCACTGTTTTGGTTTTTCTCTTCCTTCATTGGTAGCTGGGGACTTATCATTTTACTGGTGACGATTGTTATTAAGACTGTTCTTTTTCCGATAACGTGGAAGAACTTTTTGAGCAGCGCCAAGATGCGCGTGCTGAAACCGGAGATAGAAGAGATAAACAAAAAATACGAAGGCAAAGCACCGGGTGAGAAACAAACTGCGATGATGGCGCTTTACCGGCAGACGGGAGTGAATCCATTTGCAGGATGTATTCCGGTGCTGATTCAAATGCCAATTCTGTATGCGATGTTCCGCTTTTTCCCTGCCGAGATCGTGTTGCGCGGAAAAAGTTTTCTGTGGGCGGACGACTTGGCTGCGTATGACAGTATTGCGGAATGGTCACAAAACATTCCTGTACTCAGCAGCATCTATGGCAACCACGTGAGCGGGTTTACCATACTCATGTGTATTTCTACCTTCATATATACCCGAATGAGTATGGGTGCGCAAGCAGCCATGCCACAGCAACCGGGCATGCCGAACATGAAGGTGATGATGAACCTCTTCACGGTGATGATGCTGTTCTTCTTCAACAATCAACCTTCAGGACTTGCACTTTATTACTTCATAGCGAACATGGTGAGCATAGGACAGATGTGGAGCATAAAGAAATACTTCGTGAATGAGGATGCCATACGCGAGAAGATTGACAACAACAAAAAGAAGCCGAAGACAAAGAGCGGATTTATGCAACGACTGGAAGATGCTCAGAAGGCGCAGAAATCGAAGCTGGCAACTGGAAAGAGGTAGAAATAGTTTGCAGTTTGCAAAGAGGCAGTTTGCAAAAAAGGCAAAATGAAGAATGAAGTGTTCGAATCAATTGCCAACTGAACAATTGCTAACTGCCCACTAATAGAAGATGAGTTTTTTCAAACGATTATTCAGCAGCGAAAAGAAGGAGAGCCTTGACCAGGGCCTTGAGAAAACACGCACAGGTTTTTTCTCGAAGCTGGCGCGTGTTGTGGTAGGCAAGAGCACTGTCGATGCGGAAGTACTGGACAATCTTGAAGAGGTTTTGATAACGAGCGATGTAGGTGTGGACACCACTATCAAAATCATAAAGAAGATAGAAGAGCGAGTGGCCCGCGACAAATTCATGAACACAAGTGAACTGAATGGCATACTGAAGCAAGAGATAGCCGCTCTGATGAAAGGCCATGAGGGGGAAGAAAGTGAAGAGGTGTTTGTTCCTAAAAAGAGCGGCCCTTATGTGGTGATGGTAGTGGGAGTGAATGGTGTAGGTAAGACCACTACAATAGGCAAGCTGGCAAATCAACTGAAGTCGCAGGGCAAGAAAGTGGTGTTGGGTGCTGCGGATACTTTTCGTGCTGCGGCTGTCGACCAACTGAAAATATGGAGCGAACGCGCAGGCGTTACCATGGTGTCGCAGGGCATGGGCGCTGACCCTGCAAGTGTAGCTTTTGATACCTTACAAAGTGCAGTGGCGCAGAATGCGGATGTAGTGCTCATAGATACCGCAGGCCGCTTGCACAACAAGGTGGGCCTCATGAATGAGCTGACCAAAATAAAACGCGTGATGGAAAAAGTGATTCCTGATGCGCCACACGAAGTGCTGCTCGTGCTAGACGGAAGCACAGGTCAAAACGCATTTGAACAAGCCAAACAATTTACCGCTGCCACGGAAGTAAGTGCACTAGCCATAACAAAAATAGATGGCACTGCGAAAGGCGGAGTCGTGATAGGTATCAGTGACCAGTTCAGCATTCCGGTGAAGTACATAGGAGTGGGCGAGAAGATTGGCGATCTACAAGTATTTAATCGCTTTGAGTTTGTGGATAGTCTTTTCGGGCAGGAGGAGAAATAGTCTTTTCTTTTTTTGGTTTTAATGTTCTTAAAGAAGAGTTTATCGTTCGTCTTGAAGCCTTCTAAACCCTTCTAAACCTCTGTGCTTATGCTCTTACACCAAATCCTCTTTTAGGAAGTTTTGACGGAGTGGTAGATGGAAATAAAAATAAAAAAAACAACCCCACATCACTGCGGGGTTCTTTTATATAAATTCATTTTGATAGGAATGTATGCCTACTCATGCTTCTGGCAGCATTCGTCCAGCTTGAAGTAAGCATCCTTGTTAGGCGGTAAATTATCCGCTGCGAAGCCGCAGTTCACAACAGCCATTCGGATAGCATCAGGGGTGGTCTTTTTGGAGTTGTAATAAACGGTGAGTTCTTCTTTAGGCACATCCAGAGTAACTGCACTAACGCCATCCAGCGCTTCCACCGCAGTTACCATACGCGGTTCGCAGCTTTCGCATTTCTTGCAATGGTCGCAATAGATTTTTGTTTTAATGACAAGTACTTCTTGTTTTACAGGAGGCATTACAAAGGCAGATGCGCTAACGAAGGCAAGAAGGATGAACAGTGTTTTGAAAAGGATTTTCATCGTTGATTGAAATTATTGGATAACGATTTTCTCGGAGGCAAGTACCTTACCATTATCTGCCAGTTGCAATGAATACACACCTTGCGCAATAGAAGAAACGTCCAAGGTGGAAGTGCGTGCATTAGCTGTTTGCTGCAGTACAAGTCTGCCCGTGTTGTCCATTATTCTTATTTGTGCTTTGCCTAGCCAAAGGGTGTTCGAGAGATTTACTGTCACCACATCGCCAGCAGGATTAGGCGCAATATTCATGGTGATGGCTGGTGCCAGTTCGTCCACAGAAATTGGAGTCATAGATGCGCGCATCACTTTATCAGTAACGCTGTTCACGTACCATATCAATCCATCAGGGCCAATCTTCACTCCCATGATGCCATTGCTGCCTGTTGGTATCACTCCTAGCAATATGGGCAAACTCTGGCTGATGTCGTACAAGTGTATGTCACCATTGTTGTAGTTAGAAACTATCATGCGGTCTTCTACAATGTCGATACCTGATGGTTCGTCCAGTCCAACGGTAATGTATTCTTCCCAGGTGAAATTGTCCATATAGGCATACACTTCTACCGCTTCGCTAGGAGTGACATCATCACCCGGTGTGCCTGATTGTGTATCAATACGAATCACACGGTTTTGCTGTGAGTTGCATACATATAACCAGCCGGTGGTATGGTCAAGCACAAGATGGTCGGGTACTTCGTGAGCAGGATCTTCATTGTAGCCGGGGATGGGGTATTTGTATATAACACCATCACTGTGGTCATCATTACCCGGACCATGATCTTCGTTGAAGTCATAACTCATTATCTCGTTGTGGTCGCCACAGGTTACCCAGAATTTATTGCCTTCTTCCCAAGCTATGCCCATACTGTAAGGACTTTCGTGAAGCATGTCAAGGTGGCTGCCATTGCCACCGCTAGGTTGAGCATAGATGGCAGGGTCGCTGCTCCACAATGCTGGGCCAGTGAAGGGCGAGCCACCATCATGGTTGGCATCATACACACCGGGTGAGGTAGCGAAGTTTTCATTTCTTGAGAAAGCAATGCCGGTGGGCAATGACATGAAGTGCCAAGCGTTGCCGTCTTCTTGTTGCAGTTCGTCTTGATTGGCTTCGCCTGCGTTGGTAATCTTCACAGTAAGGCCACCATTGGTTTCTGTGCTTTTTAATACCACCCACAATTCGTTCCGCGTGAGTATGGGATGAAAATCGAGGTCGCGTGGATTGACTGCTGATGCTATTTCTTCCGTTTCAGGAATAAAACCAAGGTAGTCTTCCAGAATATTGGGAATGCCCGGGCCAACGGTTATCATGTCAGTAGCTACATCGTTGGGCGTGTTCATGTCAGCATTGCCGTTTATGCTGCTTATCCAAATGGTCAGGTCGTGCTCACCATCTGTTTCATTCCAGAGTGTAGGATGTGTTAGTTCAAAAGAGGTGAAGGGATTTACACTAAGTCCGTTTATTGTTTCTGTAACTGTAGCACCACCGTCTGATGAGTAGTTCATTTCCACCGAGGTGATCACTTCACTACCAAGGTTCATGAATTTGCCTCTTACTTCATTGTCAGTTGGCTGCACGTAACTGTAGCTGAGCACTTGTGTGCCTTGCACATCATATTGCAAAGGCTCATTTACTGTAAAGTTGAATGTGCCACCATTGCCCGTGCCTTGATATGCAAGAATTGGGTAGCCAAAAAGATTGAATGAGAAACCACCACCACCGTCACCATAGTCGTCTATGTAGTGCAGCGTATATGACGAGCCTATGGTTAGGCAAATGTCCTCCACAGTTATGATAGCATTGTCTGCGTAGCCTTGTGTAGTAGTCGCATCCTGATCACCAGCACCACCGCAGCCTACCTGAACCAGGTTACCGCCTTCCGCAATGGTTCCATCATCGCAGGCATTGCCTTGCGGAGTTATCTGCCAATAGCATTCGTAGCCCCAGTTGTCGGTGTCTATTTCCAGTATCAATTCTGTTTCACCTGCACCGCATTGTGCCGAAGCACGTGTGTTGAAGGCTGTAAGAAGAAGACAACAGCAGGTTGCTTGTATTAGTTGGGTAAAAATTCTCATGTGATTTGACGGTGTTTGATTTTGGAAATTGTTATGTCTGATTCTAGAATATTCTTTTATTGATTAACGCTGATGTCAGCCTGCACCCAATTGTGCCAACCCAGTTTATCGGTGGCGTTTATTATCAATGTGTAGTCGCCCATTTGGGTAAATGCGGGAAGCACAATGTCTGACAATTCAAACATCCACACATTGTCCAGTGTCCATGTTTGTTGCCACACGATTGCATCATTTTGATATAGGATTGCACCCACAGTTTGCAGGTAATTGCCATCGGCTATGCTACCCTCGAAGGTGAAATAGTCGCCTGCATTCAACGCAATTATGCCCTCAGCATTAGCAACCGGAACAGTTGCCACAGGTATGATGGCGGGGATGCTGTCGTTTTGAATCACTACTGTTTCTTCTCTGGTGGTAAGGTTGCCATCTGTGTCCATCACCATCACGCTCAGGTTCCATGCCCCGCTGATGTTGGCAGGTGTGCTGAACTTGACAGCTTCTGTGGTATCTGTTCCTACTAGTTCAAAAGACTTTATGGGATTCCAGTCTCCAATGTTGGGCGCTTTGAAGGCAGGTATCAGACCGCCACCGTGCACCACATGCGAGTGAAATTCGCCCGGTGTTGTCAGTTTCACCTGCAGTTCTTTCAGGGCCTCATCGTCACTTATTGTGATGTAGAACCTGTTGGTAGTTCCGGCAGTACCATGCAGTCCGTTGCCGTGCTCGCTTGGTGTAGAAATAGACTTTATGATGGGTGCAACACTTACCTCTTCCTTGTTGCACGAAGCCATGGTAAGGGACCAACCACAGAGAGCAAGCAGCAGTCTACAGTTAGACTGGAAACGAAAATCTAACATGGAATGAGATAAAATTGGGCAATGTGATACAAAGCCTCAAATCTAGTCGACAACCTAGAGAGGCATAAATTTTTAAGTAGAAATATTGGAGTTCTAAATGCTGTGATCAACAACAGTGCTTTGCTGCTGCATATGTACCTATTCAGCAATCGTGCTGCTGAAGGTTTATTGAGTGTAAAGTCGATTCTTGACGCTTTATGCTGCCTTCAACTTTTCTACTTGGTGCAATAGGAAATTGACCACTTCGTCAAACGGTTGGATACCGAAATAGGCGGCTATTGGCTCACGCAAATTTGAATTGGCATTGATGTCATAAATAACTGCGCGTCCATCAGGGGTTAAACAATACTCTACACTTCCGCTGATGTGGCCTGCGGCTTTCATGATTCGCCTCGCATTTTCCATCACTTGTGCGCTGGGTTGTTCGAACGGAAAAAACTCTGGCTTCCTCGCGGAATCATCCGGTATCTCACAGTTGCCTGATCCATCAACAGGGTTGCACTCTAGTGAAGGGCAAAGGTTGAAGGTGTCATGTGTAACCACCCTCATCGCATACAATACGCGTTCGCCCAAAAATTCAAGTCGTATGATTCCATGATTCTGATCGTATACTAATTTTTCCTGAACCAACAAAAGATTGTCGGGCCACCAAATGTCCTTATCACTTTCAAGTATTTCGCTGAGTTCTTTCCAATTATTTGCCAGGTACATTCTTGCTCCACTGCCGCCTTGCTCGGGTTTCAGTATACACGGGAAAGGAATGTCTTCTTTTCGTTTTTCGAGGGCTTCAACGCTGTTGAATATTATGGTTTCAGGATGGTCAATACCCAGGTTTTTCATAAGGGTAATCTGAGCGCTTTTGCTCATCTCCATCAGCATGGAAGCTGAGCCATTCAGCACCCGGGCACCTTGCATTTCCAGGTGCCGGCACAAGGCGAATGCCAGAGGTACTGCGCGCTGATTACCACGCTTGTAAGCAGATGGACTTACCATGTTGTAATAAAGTTCGGCCTTGGGAAGTTCTCGCTCGTGAAAGGCACTTTGCTTTAAGTCAATGGTTTGAAAGTTCACTCCTTTTTTGTACAGCGAATCAAAAAGTGGCTTGTGCCACTCAGGGTGTTCGTAAAGAATAGCTATTTGGTATTGCATAATTTTCTAAGAAGTGTTGCCTAATACGAACTATCCATCAAACAAGTTTTAGATAAAGAGAGATAAGGGAAACAAAGAAGTCTTTTCCTCACCCCTGTTTTGCGGGAGCAGAAAGAATATTATAATTCCTCAGGACCAATGAACCCATTACTTTTTACCATCGGCTGTGTTGTTGTATTATGTATGTTTTTTTACATCACAGAACGTTTGCTTATCAAAATAAATTTCAGCATTCCCAATGAAGTGCTTGGAATCTACTTTAATGTGGTGGGCGTGTTGTACACTTTGATACTTGCGTTTGTAGTAGTAACAGTGTGGCAGGGCTACGATGAAAATGTGGTGGCTGTGGAGAACGAAGCACATCAGTTACTGGACATACGCATTGAAGCAGAGAACATTCCCGCACACTATGAGGAACCCATAGAGGCAGCTATTATCAGCTATGCGCGGGCAGTGCATGAGGATGAGTGGCCAAAACTTGCTGAAAGAAAAGTGAGTGCTCTGGAAGATGAAAAAATGGATGTGCTATTGCAACTGCGCCAGCAGATGAAGAAGGATAGCCTGTATGCTGAGGACTGCGCTGAAATGATAGACTACATTAAAGAAGCGCGCGAATGTCGCCATTATCGTCTGTTGCTTACGCATTCATCGCTGCCCGACATTATGTGGGTGGTATTAATAATAGGAAGTGTGATTTGTGTTTTTCTTTCCTTCCTTATTCATGTGAAGGATATGTTTTGGCAAATGGTGCTTACCACCCTCATGACTTCTGTGCTGGCAATGGTATTGTACCTGCTTTTTGCACTATCACATCCCTACAGCGGTAATGCTATGATAGATTCTCATCCTTTTGAAGAAGTGGAATTGGGTGGACATTCTCATTGAGCAAAAAACCTATTTTCAATTTAGCAACGCAAAGCCCAAGCAAATAATATCAGAGCTCTAGATAGTTTCTATGTCTCCTTTTTTGAAATATTCCTCCACCGCCTTCTTTCCAAAAACAGAAAAGACAACAGGTGTTACCACCATATCCAATAGGGTGGAGGAAATGAGCCCCCCAAGAATAACCGTTGCTACCGGATACAGAATTTCCTTTCCGGACGCTTGAGGATCAAGGGTTAGCGGAATAAGTGCAAGTGCGGCAACAAGCGCAGTCATCAATACAGGTACCAATCTTTCGAGTGAACCACGCACTATCATTTTTGTATTGAATGATTCACCCTCGTGTTCCAACAGGTGGATGTAATGTGATATCATCATGATGCCGTTGCGCGATGCAATGCCTGTGAGTGTGATGAAACCAACAAGTGTTGCAATTGAAAAAGTGCCTCCCGTTATCCAAACCGCAGCCACACTTCCCACTAGTGCAAGGGGAATGTTCAACATGATTTGAAGTACAATACGATAAGAGCGGAAGTGAGAAAACAGCACTATAAAAATTCCGACAAATGCCGCAAGACTCATCCACAAAATAAGACGTGATGATTCTTTTTGACTCTCGTATTGGCCTCCATAGCGCAGGTAGTAGCCCTCGGGCAGCACAACTTGTTCTCCAATGTTTTTTTGAATGGCTTCTACCGTTGTTGCCAAATCTTTTCCCTGCACGTTGCAACTTACCGTGATTTTGCGTTGTGCATTTTCGTGCATGATGCTGTTTACCGATGAGGTGTATTCTATGTCGGCAATCTGCCCCAGCGGTATCAATCCGCCATCAGGAGTATCAATAAGCGTTTGTTTGATGCTTTCAATATTGTTACGTTCTTCATCTGCAGTGCGTAGCAAAATGTCAAACGATTTTCCTCCATCCAATAGCTGACCTGTCACTTTTCCATTGTAAAATATTTCTAAGTCTTCTGCCACTTTGCCTGACTGCAATCCGTAGCGTACAAGTGCATCACGGTTGATGCGAATGAGCAGCTGAGGGACCATCACTTGTTTTTCTACTTGTACATCCACTGCGCCCTCCACTTCACTTATTACGGATGAAATTTCTGCTGCTTTACTGCGCAGCATTTGCAAATCGCTGCCAAATAGTTTTATAGCCACCTGTGCACGAACACCGCTCAATAAATGTTCGATGCGGTGAGAGATGGGTTGGCCAACGGTGACACTTGCACCTTTCAATATTTTTAGTTTCGAACGAATGTCTTTGATGATTTCATCGCGGGTTCTCTCTATGCCTTGCTTCAGTTCCACGTCTATTTCAGAATTGCTCACAGGCTCTACGTGTTCATCCAATTCAGCACGACCTGTTCTACGGCTGGCATAGGCTACTTCTGGCACCTGCATCATCAGCTCTTCGGCCATGCGTCCCATGCGATTGCTTTCTTCCAGCGAAGTGCCGGGTGGCGCATAGAGATTGATGGTGAATGAACCCTCATTGAATGCCGGAAGAAACTCGCTGCCAAAGAAGGGTACCACTGCAACAGCACCTGCCACAAGAATGGCCGCCCCCGCAATTATCAATCGCGGACGGGCAAGTGCATACTGAAGTAAACGTGTGTCCTGCCTTTTCAGAAAGCGAACGAGAGTGCTGTCTTCATGTTTTTTCTTCAGGGTTTTACTTCCCAGCAGGTAGCTGCAAAGGGCAGGTGTAACCGTAAGCGATACTGCAAGAGAAGCAACAATGCTGGTGATGTAAGCGATGCCTAGAGGCATAAAAATTCGGCCCTCAATGCCCTGCAGATAAAAAAGTGGAATGAAAACAAGCACTACAATAATGGTAGCATACACAATGGAGTTCCGTACTTCGCTGCTTGCCTCATAAATGACCTTGATGATGGAACGGGGATTCTCGCTCTTCGCATTTTCGCGCAATCGTCTGAATACATTTTCCACATCCACTATCGCATCATCCACCAATTCGCCAATGGCAATTGCGAGTCCGCCCAGGGTAAGTGTATTGATTGAGATATCAAACCCTTTGAAAACAAGTGCTGTAATCAGCATAGATAGCGGAATGGCGGTAAGCGTAATAATGGTGGTTCTGAAATTGAGCAAGAACAAAAACAAGACAATCACAACCAGTATAAAACCGTATTGCAAGGCTTCTTCCACATTGCCAATGGAGTTTACTATAAAATTCTTCTGCTGAAAAATGTATGGATTGATGGTAACATCAGGCGGCAGGGCGGTCTTCAATTCTTCACACGCTTTCACTACCTCATCTGTTAGGTCAACTGTATTTGCTCCAGGTTGTTTTTCTACTGTCACTATGACTGCTGCCTTGCCATTGATGCCGGCATCGCCTCTTTTTTGTGCCGCACCTTCCCGCACTTCCGCTACCTGATAGAGCATCACCGGCATTCCTTCACGATTGGAAATGACGGTGTTTTCCAAATCAGCTTTGTTCTTCACACGGCCAATGGTTCGGATAAGGACTTCGCTGCCATATCGGTCGAAAAATCCTCCAGTGGTGTTTTGATTGGCTTGTTGCAATGCCTCATCAAGGGCATCAATCGAGAGATGAAATTGTTGCAACTTTTGCGTGGAGATAAGCACCTGATACTGCATGCGCTCTCCTCCAATGGGTATCACTTGCGACACACCTTTTATGCTCATCAATCTTCTCCTTACAGTGAAATCTGCAATAGTGCGCAACTCCATGGGGCTGGTAGAATCAGCACTCAATCCGATGGACATAATCTGTCCCATCACCGATGTGATAGGGCCCATTACAGGTGTAATACCATTGGGCAGTACAACAGTTTGCAGCTTCTCAGAAACTAGTTGACGGGCACGAAAAATATCCGTGTCCCAATCGAATTCCACATACACCAGACCAATGCCAATGGCGCTGCTTCCACGCACATCCTGCACGCCAGTGCTGCCGTTCAATGCGGTCTCTATCGGCAGCACCACTTGTGTTTCTATTTCTTCAGGAGCCATTCCATTTGCCTCTAAGAAAATAGTTACACGCGGACGATTTAAGTCTGGCAATACGTCCACCGGAAGATGTATTACGGTGTAGGTGCCATAGACCAGAATGAGCGCGGCAGTGGCTAACACAAACATTCTGTTGGCCAGCGAAAAACGAATGATTCTATTTAGCATGAACTAAAATTCGAGGTTGATTTGGAAATTCGAAAGCATCGGATTGAACGAATTCTAATGCGTGTGTGCACCGGCATTATCATGTGCGTGTGCTTCGCCAGCAACTGCATTTATGACATAGTCTGCCGTGTATAGTTTTCCTTTGTACATGAACTGCAACCAAATGCGATAAAGGCCGGGTTTCGGAAATGTAGCGTGGTGATGCAGTATGGTTCCCTCCACTTCAGGATGCACATGCAAATACGTTTTTTCCGCAACATCCACAGCTACCATATGGCCCTTTGCACCTAAGTAATTGTCGAGTTTGTTTACATCCACTTCTTTTCCATTTTCTGTCAGTACACCATCAAAGTGAATTTCCACTCCGCTGTCAAAGTGGCCATAGTCTGCCTTTAGGCGCATTCCAATGCCATCGGGCGAGGTGTAGGTGATGTTTTCTTTATCATACTTAATGGCACTTTTGGGAGTGCCGTTTGCTGCAACATTTATTTTTTCTACCGTGTGCGAACCACCACTTGGTTTGAAGTCAGCATAAAGAATGTAGTTGCCACCACTGGGGAAAGTTTCTTTCACAGAGTAAGTGCCATCGGTATTGTATTCAGGATGGATGTGCCTGAAAAAGCTCAAGTCTTCGCTTACTGCAATGAGATGAATTTTTTTCTCGTGTACCACATCCAATGGAACAAGCGCAGCCGGATTGCTCTCGTTTACTGGTTTGAAGGAGAGAGTTGTTTCCTTACCCGCTTCTATTTGTGTGGAAGCGGAACTCAATTCCATTTTGAATTTTGCACTGCTCGCGTTCCCGTGCATTTCTTCCAAAGGCATTCCGCATTTGCTGCACTTGTCGCCTTCATGGCCCGTCACTTCCGGGTGCATGGGGCAAGCCCACGTGTGTACATGTCCATCGTGCTCATCATGGGCGTGTGCATCGACAGAAGGCTGGCTTGTAGGTGTGTTGCATGATGCTATCGCTATTGCGATGAGGACGATGCCAATTGATTTTGCTGTTTTCATTATTGTGTAATCGTTTGATTTTGTTTGGATGTTTGGTTTGATTTTATTGATTGAGATAAATCATTTTCATTTGGTAGGTGGCATTGACAACCACACGTTGGCCACTCTCCAACCCTTTGGTGATGGTCACCATAGAGCCATTGTCGTTCTCGGTATTCACAAATTTCAGCGCAAATTGCTCTGCGGATATTTTAATAAATATTGCGGACTTGCCATCAATTTCTGTGATGGCCGCAGAAGGAATGACGATGGCGCTTGCGTCAGTAGGAATGAGCAACCGCACAGTAACGTATTCACCAATCTTCAAAATCTTATCTGCATTGCTCACTTCGAACAACACATGTTGCGACTGATTGCTTTGATGCAGTGTTTGAGGAATAGCCAGCAATTTTGCCTCAAGCTCATTGCCTGCACTAGTGCTGATGACAAACTTCTGTGCCTCGTTTACCATCACTGATGCGTTGCCAAATACTTGTGCGTCCACATAAACAGTTGAAGGATTTACAATGGTGAAAAGTGTTTCTCCTTGCGCAATAGAAGCTCCTATGCTGAGCGTGAAATTGTCTACTACTCCGCTAATGGGAGCTTTTAATTCAGTGCGTGTTGCGCTTCTGTTTTTGAAAAGCTCCAGATTGTTTTGCGCTTTGCTGAATCGTGCCTCTGCTTCATCCACATCCTTTTTTGCAGCTATGTCAGCGATGGATTTCATACGCTCCAATTCCTTTCTTGCTGCTTCATACTCTGCCTGTAGGTTATTTTTTTCTGCCTGCATGGCCATGGAACTTGCCGCATCTACCGAGCCTTCCAGCACTGCCAAGGTTTGTCCCGCACTTACGATAGCACCTACCGATGTATTAAGCGAAGTGATTTTTCCTGTTTGGGGAGAAGTAATCAGTGCTTGCCCGTTGCTGCTTGGTATTACAGTGCCAAAGAAATTTTGTGTAGCTACAGCACCTCCCACCACTACTTTTTGTGTAATCATATCTAAGAGGAATTGAGTCTCCTTTGGAACATTCAATCCATTGCCCGAAGTTTTCTTTTGCTCAGCACCATCATGCGCATGCTGCGCTATACAAATGGATGGCCTTAGTGGAACAAATAGTAAAAGGAGCACCGCACCAATAGCTGCTCTGCTGGTGCGGCCAAGGCGCTGAAGTAATTTTAAGAGCAGCATTCCTCCAATGATGGAAAGAACAACTATGAACCATGTGGATGAGTACCAATTATCATGGGGCGCTTCTGCTTCTGATGTCAGCTCTTTCCCCACTTCCACATTTTGCATTAACAAGAGGTCGGCACCAGACGAACTATTCACACTCACAGCAAGCGAATAGTTTTTCTTCTCCGGAAATGTTGCATGAATATGATAGGTACCATCACCCTCTTTTTCCGGAGTAATTTGGATGCCCGCATCTTCTTGCGCTGTGATTTGCAGCACCGCATCATTGATAGGTGAGTTGGTGTTATAGTCGCTGATAAAGAGCGTCAGATGTGCCTCTTCATTCGGCTCAATAGGTTCGTAACGCAATAACAATTCATATTTATCGCTACTGATTTCAGAATTGAAATGTGTTTCACTTTGTGTAGCCTGAGGTGCTTCTTCTTCGCCACCATGGTCCACATGCACACTGCCGTCAGCGTGTGTGTGGGTGTGTTGTGCATTGGAATTGTTATTCGCAAAGATGAATGTGAATAGCAATGTGACACTCAAAAATTTGTTCATCATTGTGCAGTTATGTAGTTGAGTTGAATGACGGTTTGATTGAGATTAAAAAGTGTTTCGTAGTAGGTCAGATTTTCTTCAAACGCCACTTCCAAATTGCGGAAGTGCGAGGTATAGTCTATGCTGCCAGCATCAAACATTCTTTGCGAATCGCTGATGAGGGCTGCACTTATTGAAAGGCCTGTATTGTTGAAGTACGTGAGCGCCTGTTTGTAGTTCAAATAGCTACTGACCTGCGAATTCAGGAGCATATTTAGTTTTTGTTCCTGCTCGAACATTTGTTGCTCAGCAATTTTCACTTCTGTCTTGGCAGCGTTTATTTTTCCTTTGTACTGCCACCACCATAGAGGAATGGTAATCCCTGCCCGAAGTCTTAAATTGTTAGGGGTATCTCTTGCACCTTGATTCATGTAGCCTATCGCTAATCCAGGCAATGCTTTTTGTTTTTCCAATGAAAGAAGAGAGACTGCGATTTCTTTGTTTTGCTTGGCATATTGCAGAAAAGTGGAAGGCGTTGAAAGTGTTGAATCCGTCATTCTGTATACCAAAGGAATTTCTGTGGTTAACTCGTTCATCTCATCCGTAATGAAGTTGTCTGACACCCCAATGAGTATTTGAAGTGCTAATGCTGCCGTGTTGCGCTGGGCTATTGCGTTGGCCAATTCACGCGCAGCGGCCGCCCGTTTCATTTGAGTAAATGCACGCGCTGTTGCATCAATACTACCTGCATCAAATTGCCTGATAGCAGCCTTTTCCATCTCACCATAAATACTATCATGTAATTGTAACAAACTGGAAAGTTTAGTGAAATACTGCACTTCCAGATAGGCTCTTTGCACTTGTTGTATTACATCATTTTTAGATATTATTTCAGCCGTTGCGCTTAAGGCCGTTGTTTGTTTTGCAATATCCTTTTGCTTGCCATATACAGTAGGAAAACTAAAAGATTGCATTACTCCTACTGTCAGGAATTCGCCTGTCGGACTTTCCAAAGTCACCTCAGGATTTGGCAAGTCAAATGCGGCCTTTTCAAGAAAGTTGTTTTGTTCTTTTCTCAAGCCGGAGGCCTTCATTTGAGGGTTGTGCAGAAGCGCTTTTTGCACTGCTTCGTTCATGGAGAGTGGGGTTTGCGCAAAACCAAACACATATGCAGTGAGACCAATGATGGTGAATGTGATTTTGTTCAAATGCATGATAAATAGAAATGAATGACAGACTTAATTGAAGTAGAAAATATGAAGGCACACGGAGTGGTGTGTCATTCGATAGTAGAGGTATTCCAATGGGAATTACCTCCGCTTAGCAAGCAGGAGGGCCGCGCAGTGCTTGCGCGGCAACTAGTCCTCTTCGGACTCGTTGCGACAGATTTAATATATCGAGTGTTTTGTCACCATCTGTCAACGGAGCAACAAACTGAAAATGCACGGGCATTAATTCAGCCGGCATCTCCAGCGCTAAATTTTCGATTGAATTACTTTTTACATAGCCTTCGTGCAAGCCATCATCATGGCTCAATTGCTCGTGATCATCTTCATCACTATTCTCATCACCACCATGGTGGTGGTGCGCGGAAGAATGATGGTGTGGATGAGGGTGATGATGTCCGTTTGTATGAGAGGCATGACAATGGGGAAGCGCCCCATGAAAAAGAACAACGGCATAGCTGAATATCAGCAACAAAACTTTTATGCGAGTAGTTATTTGCAATGCGATGCGAATGTAATTTAGATACTCCACCAAAACTCTATATATCCAATAGTAGCAAAAAATGCCCCCAACCCTTTCAGCCACCAAAACTTTCGCTCGCTGAATTTTTTGAGTTGAATAATGGTGTTATTACTTATCAAGTAGCTCAGGTTTTCCTGTTGTTAAGGTCAATGACACCAAAACTATCGGAGATCTACTGTACATCATTTCTTAGTGAGAACCAGCAGATGATTTTAGTGCTTGTGCTCCTCACCATGTTCATGTCCATCAGCGTGCGTTGTGGTTTCATTGCCTGTTCCTTCCAGCACTTCTAGTGCGAATGACATGGTGTGCAATTCACCTTTGTACTTGAATTGTATCCATCCGCGATAAAAGCCCGCTTTATCGAAATCAGCATGTAAGTCCAGCACACCGTCATGCTCTTCAGGATGCACATGGAGGTATGACATATCGTTTACACCAATCACTACCATGTGGGCCTTGGCACCAAGAAAATCATCCAGTTCACTCGTTTTAACGGGCTTGTTATTCAGCATCAACGGGGCATCCATGTGCATAGTTTGTTTGGTATAAAACTTACCGCTGCCGGATTTTAGCGTCATTGTAAAATCTTTGTCTTTCGATACCAAGCTTTCCTTTGTCCAGGTCTTTTGCGCAATGGTTTTACCGTCCACATGCACAGGTATTTTTTCTAGTTGGTGTGTGGCACCTGTTGGCATATAGTCAGCATATAATGTGAAGTCACCCCCGTTTGGAAATTGAGTGGTGGCATTGCCAAGTCCCGCTGACATAACACCAGCAGTATTGCTCACATCTATCTTGTAATCACCTGAGGCCTCATATATCGGATGCACGTGGTCGAAAAAGCTGAGGTCGTTACTCACCACTATAAGATGAATTTTTTTGTCGTGCACAATGTCCAATGGCACTTTTTCATTTTCATTTCCCTTCACATGAGGTGTGAAAAAGAGCACCGCATTTTGTTGTGAAGTCAGTTGTGAAGGTTCTGCCTTTACTGTCATCAGATATTGTTTCGCGTTTGCTGCGTCATCCACGATTACCAGGTCCATTCCACACTTAGGACATTTGCCTGCCGCATGTTCCATTACTTCGGGGTGCATGGGGCAGGTGTAATGGCCCTCATGACCTGCGTGGTCATGTGCTTCGGTTTCTACCTTTTTATTTTCTACCGGAGCGTTGCCGCATGATGCGAAAACGATGGCTGCAAATGCGCAGCAGATAAGTTTGACTTTGTTCATTTTTTTATATGGGTTTATTTTTATTGTTTACAGCAACTTTTTCTGAAGTAGTTGCGAATGACTTTCCAAATACTTGCAAAGACTGCTGAAGCCTTGCTTGTGTTTTTTATTTCAACTGTTTCACTTTGCATTTTTACATCATCATAAGCATTGCAAGACCCATTGCGATCATCAGGCCGTCCTCTACAAAAGTTACTGTGCTCATAGGGAGATTGAACACTGTTCCTAAGCATGCACACTGGATGGTGCGCTTTGCTAAAAGGCTTTTGGTAACACCTAAAATTGAAAAACTCATCAGCACAACGGTTACAAGATTTGTTACAAAGGGTTGCCATTGGGTGACGAAGGCGATTCCTAAGGCCAACTCTAAAAAGGGATAAATAAGACCATATCCTTTCCATCGCATAGCCAGCAAGTCGTATGAACTGTAGCTTTCAGCGAAGCCCTTCAAGTCAAGTAGTTTAAAGAAAGAAAACACCAGGAAGAAACCAGCCATGGTGCTGTTCATCCATTGCATCCAATGCAATTGTCCATCATGAAAAGAAACGAGTGTGGAGACAAGCACTATAAAAAACGCAATCAGAAGCAATGGTTTGTAGGTTGCGAACCAAGACTTTGCTTCTGTTTTTGAAGATGCCATGTCACTTGTGTGATTTCCACTTTCTGCAATGGAGTAATTACCTGCTGAACCGACAGCAGTGGATAGCGAAGCGAGTGGAATATGATTTTGCATTTCTATCACTGCTTTCCCCGGATTGATAGAAACATCTGCGCTTAGCACATCAGGAAGTTTCAGCAGTGCACTTTTCACTTTGGCAGAACAGCTGCCACAGGTCATTCCGGTGATGTTGTATGTATGTGTCATAATGGAGTTGTTATTGGATGCCGCAAATCACCATTGGTTTCTTTGAACATATCTAACAACATTTTCTTTTGCTCTGGTAAAATTTACAGGTTAAGAATGCAAATGCTCACTACTTGTTATAGATTCATCGTGACATGCTTTTCCCGTTTTTTGAAGCTGGTAATAGTTGTAGGGCATTGCCAGAATAAATCCGCAACTCATAGCAAACAGCATAAGGCCAAGGCCATTAGCTGTTTTCATGTGCGCCTCATGCGTAGAAAATTCCGGTGTCATTAATAGCAGGATGATGTTTTCAGCAACTATCATTATGAATATGGGAACGAGACTCATAGTGTAACTGCTTCGAAAGGAATCCTTCAGATTCATTTTGAGAAACAGCAGGTGCCAAACCATCATAAAAATCATGCAGGTGATAAAACCCGCTACGAGTGAAATTGACAACACCAAAAACCAATTGTAACCTATGAGGTAAAAAGCAATTCCCATAGCGCCAATAGAGCATCCTGCAAGGCAAATGAATGTGGGAAGGAAACTTTGCTTCCAAGTGTGTTTGTCTGACCAATTCATTGCACCGTTGCTTTATTTAGTTGTGAAAATCAATCTATGAAAAAGGGGAACAAGGTCCCCCTTTTTTTCTTTTGAAACAGTTCAAGCTTATGCTTTCACACCTGCAAGTTCTTCGCAAATTTCTGCGCATTTTTTGCAAGCTTCAGCGCACTCTTTGCAACTAGCATGATGTGCAGCGTGCTTGGCACACTCCTCGGAACACGCAGCGCAAATTTCAGCACATAGGGCATGTAACCCCTGGCCATACTTAGAACCTCTTGCTTCGAAACGGGCGCATAAAGCGCAGATGTCAGCACAATCGCGACACGCTTCTATACAGGCCTGATTACCGGCTTTTATACAATCGGTGATACAGCTTTCGCAAACAATCATACACGCTACGCAAGCGTCAATACAGTTTTTTGAATTCGACATTTTGTTGGATTTTTTTAATGGTGTGAATGAATTTTCACAGAACAAATCTGCCACTATAGGGGTGCTGTGCGGTTACACTATGAGACATAATAGTTACATCAATCACGTGTTTTTGCTTGAGCGTTTGCTGGTAAACCAAGGCGTGAGAATTTATAATTCTTCAATCCCCATTCTTTTTATCGCTCTCGCACGTTTGAACTCTTTTGGAGTGACTCCGGTAAGTTGTCTGAACTGCTTCCCAAGGTGGGAGGCACCGCTGAAACCAAGTATGTCTGATATTTTCTCCTGACTGTGATTATCGTACATCATTAGCTCCTTTACGCGTTCAATTCGTTGGGTAAGGAAGTATTGCTCAATAGTAACACCCTCCACCTGCGAAAAAAGATTGCTGAGATAGTTGTAGGTATACCCCAGTTTTTCTGCCAATACCACAGATAGCTTGTGTTTAATCGGATTATTTGAGTGGTGAACAATCTCCACAATGGTGCTCTTTATTTTTTCAATTACCTGCGATTGTTTATCCTCTAATAATTCAAATGAATAGCCGGACAATGCACTTTTCAAGTCATTGTGTTGTTCCTCGGTCAAAGGTTTCGCAAGTTCTACTTCCCCTAGCTCAATCATTATTGGAACTATTCCCAACTTATTGAGTTCTTGTTGCACCGCCAGTTTGCAACGAAGACAAACCATATTTTTGATATACAGTTTCATGCTCTTTTCTCTAGTGCAATAAGAAGAAAATCAACGATTGCATCAAATGTGTTGATTCAGTAATGCGCATTTTTATACTACGGCTTCATTAAGTCTAACGCATTTTTCAATCCTTTACAATCGTGGAATACATGTCAACAGTTTCAGAGGACAAGTGAATGTTGTATACACCCTTTGGCAATTCCTTCACGGATAAAATAAGTTTGTTCATGCCAGTTGAAGCCGAATAGTTGTAACTGCCTACCAACGTCCCTTTTTGATCGTACACATCCACCAAACATTTTTCACTTGTGTAGCTTTCCCATTTCAACTGCATATCATTCGTTGCTGGATTAGGAAATGCTTCCAGTGTGGAAGGTGAAATCTGCTTTTCATTTACACCAACGAAACCAGAAATGGTTTGATATATAACTGCGTTGCCACCGTTGTCGGTATATACTATATGAAATACGCCATTAGCATAGGCCATGTGTGGACGTTGTTGATTGCCTGCAAACGCGGAGGTAAGGTCAATGAACTCTGGCTGTGTGGCAAAGGATGTAGTTGAATAATAGAGATGAACGTTGCGTTGTGTAGTCTGAATATTTTCGAATGCTATCGCAGAAATATTTTCATCTCCGGCAATGGTCGGAAAATTCTGTACAAGATTTTCATCAGTTGGGGCTAAAGGAACGGAGCCTTCAAAGGTTTCGCTGCTTATGTTATAACTCGAAAAATAAACACGAGTATCTGTTGAGGCATCACTCATCCAGGTGCTGTAAATTTTGCCATCAGCTACATAGGCTGAAGGGCCTGATGATGGGCAAGCCGTGATCTCCCAATCCAAGTCGTCCATGTCTGCTTGTTGCATAAACATGTTGCCTTCCTCATCCGAAATACTTGCGCGTATATCGCGAAGATTGTTTTCATTGTTTCTGTAGAGCACCACTACATTTTCATCCGTTACTATCGTGCTTGATGGGCAACAGTCGCATACTGCGTCAGTGAAGTTGATAGAGGTTGAAACGGGTGTTAGAAAACTCTCTCCACCATCAGTTGACTTTGCCAAAGCCCATTCGCTAAAACCCTCCATGTCTTCACGCAGAAATGCGACATACGGATTGCCTTGTGCATCCATGCCAATGCTTGGCATACGAGACATAAGTGGCAATGAGTTTTCTACAAGCACAGTATCGCTCCAAGTCATGCCGCCATCGTCTGATAATGCTACATAAGTGTGTGCTTCCATTTCAGGTTCCAGTTTCATTACCACTGCTATGTTATTTCCTGCAGCTGCTATGTCGGGCCCATACCAATCAAATGAAGATATGCCAACACCATCTGGATTTAATTGAATGGGTGCGGTAAACACGCCATCCTCCATTTTTGATGCATACAGTTTTTCATTGGCACTGTTGCACCAAATTACAACGGGTTCGTTAGCCGTGTTGAGAGCAATACGTGGTCGGACATTTCCATAGGGGTCTTGGGGTGCAACTACAATTGGATCAGAAATAGTAAGTTGTGCTTGTGCTATGGAAGAAAGAAGAAGGGCTGACCATAGAAGTGGATATGCTGAGTTTTTCATAGTTTCAATATTTGTTTTCTTGTTTTGTAATTTTTGGTACTTGCTGTGAGGCAATAGACTCCACTGCTCAATCGAGAACAATCAAACTCTTGTAAAACTTTCGAGTTGTATTCTGAAAAAATAAGTTGTCCACTTTGGTTATATAAATTGTACTGAACCAATTCATGCGAATCATTTCTTAAGTACAAGACATCATCAACGGGGTTTGGGAATGCGGACACAACTAGTGGCTCCTCCACTTCATTCATCCCCACTGTGCCAGTGGAGAAGTACCACGTCAGCAGAAACTTATTGTCGGGGTAGGAAGTGTCCCAAATTTTTATTTGAATCATTCCGTTTCCTTCGGAGTGTGGTGTGAGATTTATACCGAAGAATCCCATAGAGTCAACCATAATATCCTGCGCCACGGTGGCACCCAGTGGTATGCCAAAATAACAAATACCCAGATCGCAAAGAGAGTATTCCCAATCCGCAGGCACATCAACGCCTATTCTTTCCCATGCCATGTTCAGGTCCTGCGAACTTGTATTGGCTATATCAATGTAATGTGATGTGTATTGTTCCAACGGCACATTGCTGATGTAAAGTGTGTCGTTTTCAACTATGCTGAATGTTTGAGCATGTGAGAGGATGGTGACATGAAGCAATACTATCCATACAATTTTTTTCATCCTGATTTATTGTTGTTTCATGAAGTTGGTGATGTATTCACCATTCAACCTTAGATAATAAAAGGCATCAGGCAGAGCAGTAATGAAAAGGGTGATACGATTATTTTCAATAACGAAGGGAACATCCATTTTTTGACTTACAGCATTGAATATTTCTAAGGTGGCATTTGCATCAGGCCGCTTGGCCATTTCCACAACAAACTGATGCGCTGCAGGATTAGGAAACGCGTTTAGGACTGGTGCAAAATGATTTTCTTGCACAGCATTCGGATCTATTACCAGGAAAGAACCCATCATACCTTCATCCTCGTGATGGAGCAAATGGCAGTGGTACATGTAAGGCACCATGGGATCAGCAAAGTCTTCAAACTTCGCTATGAACGATACGCTTTGCATAGGCATCACCAAAACAACATCTTTCCATCCCTGCTGGTCTGCTGGTGGTGTATCTCCATTATAGTCAAGTATCTGAAATTCCACATCGTGAATATGGAATGGATGGGCCACTTGTGTCTGATTATTTAGTGTCCATATTTCAGTGGCATTCAGCATTACTGTTTCATTTACCACATCCATGTTGAATTGCACTCCATTGATACCAAAAGGCCCTTCTACCATGTTGTCCATTCCGCTTTCCATCGGCACCAGATTTATTTCCCTTGTCACGGTTACATCATTGATGTTGATGGGTGCAATAGAGACAAGCGTTGATGGTATAGTTGTAATAGCTTCTGCTGCTGGTGCGCCTATGATTAGATGCAAAAGATTGAAGTCAGCACCATTCAGCCAGTTGTCTGCATAGCCTTCCGGTTCAGTCATTTGGCCTACCGTTTCAGCACCCATTATTCCATCAGGTAATTCACTTCCATAACTCATTAAATAAATGGATTCGTTTTGAAGTGCTGCTAAGTCAACGAGAATTTCAGCACGTTCGCCCGGTGATATTAGAAGCCTGTTGGTTTCAAACGGTGTCTCTTTCAAACCGCCATCTGTGCCTATTTGATAGAAATTCATGTTGTTTGAAAATCCAAACAAATAAGAGCGGTCGGATGAACCATCGAGCAAACGAAAACGCACTACTTGAGCTGGCACATCAAGAAATGCATTTACTGTTGCATTCACCATCACTACGGTATCTGCATGTGTGGCTATTTGTACCTGTTGTAGTTCATCAAAACTTTTGGTTTGCACTATCAACGGAAAATCATCTACGCCATAGCTACGCGGCAATACAAGTGCTTCTTCAACTTCGTCTTTTATGATGATCATTCCCGCAAGTCCACGCGACACTTGAAAATCTGTTTTGTTCTCCCCATGGGGATGATACCAATAGGTGCCTGCCACATTCATCACCTCGAACTGTGGCGACCAGGTAGCTCCTGATTCTATGATTTGATGAGGGCCACCATCATAAATTGGTGCTACATGCAAGCCATGCCAATGCATGGTGGTGGTGGTGTTCAGGTTGTTGGTTACGCTGGGGTTCACCACATCTCCCTTGTGCCACACCATGGTGGGCGCAAGAATGTTTCCGTTCACACCATAGGTTGGGGTATTCACGCCTTCAAAAAATTGCGTGATGCCGCTTTGCACCTGCAAATCAAATGTGGTGCCTTCAAGCAATGGAGGAATGAACAGCGGATTTTGCGCATGGCACAATGCCGTGATGATAAATGCCGTAACTAATAAAATTGCCTTCCGCATGAATTTCTGGTTGTGTAGAAAACAGAGAGGCCAATACAACCTCTCTGAATTACATTTTTTATTTGGTGATATTTATGCGCTGTGTGGCCACTTGAGTGCCCGTTCGCACAGTCACTATATAGATGCCCGTTGTCAGTTGTGCAGCACTTAAGGTGCGTGTTGACTCACCTGCCGCTATTTCAAGTTTCACACTTTGCAATGCCAGTTGACCATCTACAGTAAATACGTCTATCTCCACCTGTGTGGCAGTTTGCATATTCATGCCAAGCTGTATGTTCTGTGTTGCTGTAGCATATGAAGCTGTAAAGGCAACTGCGGTAGTCACTTCTTCCTGCACTGCATCAGGACCAAAAAACGCTTCAATAGTATCGTCCACATCATTCTGCTTGCCCGAAGACCAGCCAATAGCCGTGAACAATATGTCGTGGTTAGCACCGCCAACCACCACCACAGTGGGCATACCAAAGCCACCGTAATAAGAAACTTGTGATGCTCCACTGGTAAATGGTGTAGAAGGAAATCCGTTTTCTGCTACCCATGCTGAAACTACCTCGCAGGTATATGAATTAGTAAACCCGAAGTGAAACCAATGCACCATACCTGGATGAGCGGCTTCCTGAGCCACAAACACAGGTTCAATGGCATTGCCGGCAGTCACACAAGGCGTGCAGTTATCCATGAAGAATTCGATGATCACTACATGGCCTTGATCCAGCAGTTCGAAGAGATTTACACTGTTGCCATTGCAGTCATTCTGTGTAAAATCCATTGCAGTAGTTTGTGCATTGGCAAAAGCAACAAGTGCTATCGCAGTAATTAGTGAGTATACTTTTTTCATTTGGAATTGATTTTTATTTTGTTGTTTGTATTTAAATTATTCTGTTTTTCTCTCGTAATGGCAGCACTCATGCAAACCATTGTATGTGCTTTGTTCGGCTGTGTATTTTTCAGTGTCGTAACCCGCTTGTGTTATCAATTGCTGAATGGCATCCAGCTTAATAAGTGTGCTATCATAGCTCACTTGCATCATCTTAGTGTCTTTGTCCCAGTCGGCTTTTGTAACACCTGTTACATCTACCGCATTTTCAATGGTTTTTTTGCACATGCTGCAATTGCCCCATACTTTAAATTCACTCTTGGTGTTGAATGTGGCGTTGCTGCATGATCCCAAGGTGGACGCTGCCAGCAAGTAGCTGAATATTCGAATGAGTTTCATGTGAGTTATTATTTAGGCTGAACATTTCTATCATACTGGCAGCAACCTGGCAAATTGTTGTAAGCATCAGCGCTGGCTTTTATCAGTGAAGTGTCGTAACCTGCATCAGCAATGGCCTGATGTATCTGTTCTATTGTTATCTTTTTAGGATTGTACACCACACTAAGCATATAAGTGTCCATATTGTAGGTGGCCACCTTCACTCCTTTTAGGTCCGCAGCAGTTTCTATTTTTTTAGCACACATGGTGCAGTCTCGGTTTACCCAAAAACTGGTTTCTATGTCTTTGGACTTTATGGTAGTGAATGAGAAGGATAACGCGAGGCCAATAAGAGCCACGAAGTATGAAAATGATTTTGAGTTCATGATGTGTTTGATAAATACGAATGAATATAAAGACTGAAATGGGTATGATGCAAATAATCACTCTGACAACTGCCGAGTGAATTAGATGGAATTTCGGGAAATCAGAGTCGAAATACTTCGCAGAGCAGATAGATTTTGCGAAGAGCCACATTGGGCGGGGCGTGACTAACACCGGCTACAGAGGTGCAGCAAGTGGTTGCGATGTTAGGTGCTTCCAATGAGGCAAGCTCCATATCCGTGGCCACTATTAAAGGGAGTTCGGCCTGCTGTGTGGCAGGCGAAGCATGTTCATCCGAAACGGCAATGGTGAGGCTTACATCATCGCAACAATTTTTCTTATTGCAGCTCTGGCCACCACAATTCTCTGCATCCGCATTCCAGGCCCAACTCACCAAATGATTGCAACAGTAATGAAGATTGATTACACTGTGGCTGTTTACCACCAGGTAAAAAAGTATCAATATGCATGTGACGACTTTAACCATTACTGAGTGTAAATGTATAACCATTGTTGTATTATACATGCAGGCTTCTTTTTGATTCATGGATTGCTGATAGATCCTGATCAGAAGTAGTGTTTTTCTCTTTGGAATAGGGGCACCCCCTCCTGTGATGTCCTATGAATGAAAGAACAAAATAGCCTGCTATGGATTCTCAATACTCAATCCTAAATTTTTCATTATATGAGTTACAAAATCATGCTTACAGCAGTGGCAGTGATCATTTCTGTAAATGCTATGGCACAGTTGGGCAAAAAAACCGTGATGCGTCTTTCGGTACATTTTCTGTGTGTAAAAGAATTACATTCAGCCTGTTCAACCATGATTCAAAAAAAATGTAGTCCTTGAAACGCCTGATTGGCTGAGGTTTCAGAGAGTTGTGTAGTTGGTAACAATAAGATAATTTGCAATGAAGGTTTATGCCGCACTTATATTTGCCGCAGAAATAAAAACAAAAATGTTCAATCAAATGCATATGATGTGTTGCTGTAAACTTCTTCCACAGGAGGTTGCCTTCATGTCATTGCGCAGATAAATAGATAACGCACTGACATCAGAAAAGCCCCTCCGCACTGCGAGAGGGGCTTTTTTTTTGGTGAATTCCATACAACAATTCAATTTTAGAAACAACATGCACAGCGCACAGATATACCAACACAACCAACATATGCACATCAAGATGATGTGTTGCTGCTGTATGTGCTGCAAGCCCAACTCGAAGGCGCGATGTTGTTTAGAACGAATGTGTTGACCAATAGGTCAACAATTACAAAATCAAAACACCACAAGCCCTTCGAGTAACACTACCCGAGGGGCTTTTCTTTTTCAAACAAAACAAAAAGTGATTCATGAAAGTAGCCAACGGGAAATCGGAAGCACAGATGAAGAGCAAAACACAATAACAACAAATTAAAAATTAAAAACATGTCACAAACAAATTTCAAATTCGAAACACTGCAGTTACACGCAGGCCAATCAGCAGATCCAACCACAGGAAGTCGTGCCGTTCCTATTTACCAAACAACTAGTTATGCTTTCAAAGATTCCGCACATGCCGCCAATCTTTTTGGCTTGCGTGAGTTTGGAAATATCTACACACGCATTATGAATCCTACTACGGACGTGTTTGAAAAACGCATCGCGGCATTAGAAGGCGGAGTAGCAGCGCTCGCGGTAGGAAGCGGACAAGCCGCTCAATTCATTGCCCTTAACAACATCGTGCAAGCTGGAGACAATTTTGTTACCGCTTCCTTTTTGTACGGTGGTACTTACAATCAATTCAAAGTTGCCTTCAAACGGCTCGGTGTAGAAGTTCGCTTTGCAGAAGGTGACAAAGCAGACGCGTTCGAAAAACTGATTGACTCTAAAACAAAGGCTATCTACCTAGAAACAATTGGCAATCCAGGTTTCAATATTCCGGACTTCGAGGCCATAGCGGAATTAGCTAAAAAATATGATCTGCCTTTGGTGGTGGACAACACTTTTGGAGCAGGTGGGTATTTGTTCAGGCCTATTGAATACGGTGCCAACATTGTGGTAGAGAGTGCGACAAAATGGATAGGAGGCCACGGTACGACCATTGGCGGAGTGATTGTAGACGGAGGGAATTTTAATTGGGCCAATGGAAAATTTCCTCCATTTACTGAGCCAAGTGAAGGTTATCATGGGCTGAAATTCTGGGATGTTTTCGGAGAAGGCAATCCTCTTGGCTTACCCAACATCGCTTTCATTATTCGCGCAAGGGTCGAAGGATTACGCGATTGGGGAGCAGCACAATCACCATTCAATTCTTTCCTTTTGCTGCAAGGTTTAGAAACGCTATCGCTGCGTGTACAGCGCACCGTGGACAATGCGCTTGAAGTTGCTAAGTGGCTGGAGCAATTGCCACAAGTGGAATATGTAAATTATCCAGGACTTGCTTCATCGCCATACAACTCTCTTGCGAAAAAGTATTTGCGCAATGGCTTTGGAGGAGTGCTTTCATTCAAAGTGAAAGGCGGTAAGGATGCTGCGGATGCTTTTGTGAATAGCGTAGAGCTCATCTCGCACTTGGCCAATGTGGGCGATGCAAAAACACTCATCATACATCCTGCAACTACCACGCACGAGCAATTGAGTGTGGAGGCGCAAAAGTCTGCTGGTGTTGAGGCAGGAGTGCTGCGCCTGTCCGTGGGTATCGAACACATTGATGACATCAAAGCGGATTTGAAACAAGCCTTTGATAAAATCAAAAATCCATCCCCGAAAAAGGAAATTGATGAAGAAGTATTTGCATAACGCACCATTCCAACTCGAAGCTGGAGGTTGTCTGAATGGAGTTGAGATTGCCTACCATACGTATGGCCATCTCAACTCCGCAGGCGACAATGTGGTGTGGGTCTGTCATGCGCTCACTGCCAGCAGTGATGTGTTCGAATGGTGGAAGGGTTTGTTTGGTGAGAATGATTTTTTCAATCCAAAGGACTACTTTATTGTTTGTGCGAATGTGCTTGGTGGCTGCTACGGCACCACTGGACCACTGAGTTCAAATGCAGAAATTGGAAAATCCTATTTTCATGATTTCCCGCTGATCACCATTCGCGACATAGTGAATGCGCATGACTTATTACGCCAGCATTTAGGAATTGAAAAAATCTTTTTGGGCGTGGGAGGTTCGCTTGGTGGGCAACAAATACAAGAGTGGGCAATCGATAAACCGAAACTATTTGATGGCTTAGTGCTTATAGCAACAAGTGCGAAACATTCGCCTTGGGGCATAGCTATTAATGAGTCGCAGCGCATGGCTATAGCGGCAGATGCAACGTGGCAATTAAAACATGAACGAGCTGCACAAGAAGGCTTGAAGGCCGCACGCGCAGTTGCACTGCTCAGCTACCGACACTACGATGCATATGGCGAAACGCAGCAAGAAGAGGACAACGATAGTCTGGATCATTTTAAGGCATCCAGTTATCAGAATTATCAAGGTAAAAAATTGGTCAATCGGTTTAACGCATTCACCTATTGGACACTGAGCAAAGCAATGGATACGCACAATGTTGGCAGAGGGAGAGGTAGTGTCAGCAAGGCTTTGAGAAGCATTACAGCTCGCACTTTAGTAGTTGGCATCAGCAGTGATGTGTTATTTCCAATAGTCGATCAAAGGCTTTTGGCAAATGAGATTCCAAATGCTCAATTGGAAATAATTGATTCATCCTACGGACACGATGGCTTTTTGGTAGAAACAGAAAAACTAAGTAAGCTAATGGTAGAATTTATTCAAGACGAAGTGGCAGGAGCTAAAAAATTAAAATCAATAAGTGCATAGAAACATGAATACGAAAACAAAAAATATAGGACTCTTCGGATTTGGGCAAGTAGGTCAGGGGCTGTACAACGTCATCAATGGAACAGGCTATAAAGGTGCAGCCATAAAAACCATAGTGGTGAAAAACTCTGGCAAGGCGCGAACTGTGTCGCGTGATTTGTTGCGATACAACAAAAATGAGGTGCTGAAGGATGAGAGCATCGACATCATAGTAGAGGCCATTGATGACGCAGATGAAGCATTCATCATTGTAAAGACTGCTTTGCAAAATGGCACGCCTGTAGTAACAGCGAACAAAAAAATGGTGGCCCAGAATCTTGAAGAGTTGATTGCATTGCAAGAGGAATTTGGCACACCGTTGCTTTACGAAGGTGCTGTATGCGGAGCTATTCCTATTGTACAAACAATAGAAAAGTATTTCGCTTACGAACCTCTGAACAGTGTGCAGGGAATCTTTAATGGTACTAGCAATTACATTTTATCGAAGATTTTCAACGAACGTTTAGATTATTCATTGGCTCTCAAACAAGCTCAGGAACTGGGCTTTGCTGAAAGTGATCCCACAAATGATGTTCAGGCTTTCGACCCTAAGTACAAAGTCATCATCCTTGCAAAACATGCCTTTGGCTTAACTCTAAAGCCTAGTGATGTATTGAATTTTGGAATTGACACGTTTACTCCTGATGATATTCGGTTTGCCCGAGAGCATCAGTTTAAGATAAAGGTATTGCCTATTGCCTTTGCTCATGGCGATGATGTTTTTGCCTATGTGCTTCCTCAATTCATAGAGCAGAACAATCGTTTTTATGATGTGGAAAATGAATTCAATGCTGTGCTGATTGATGCGCCCTACGCAGGCAACCAATTCTACTTCGGGCGCGGTGCTGGTTCGCTGCCTACTGGTGTAGCCGTCTTCAATGATGTCCAAGACATCGTAAATGGCAGTAGGTATGGTTATCAAAAAAGGCAACCATTTGCTCCATCAGATGACAATGAATTGTTGCTGGAAGTTTATCTGCGCTATTCCAACGATTCGGTTAAGGAAGCTGTGAAGTTTGAGAGAATAACGGAAGGTTACATCAGTTCTGAAAACAGTTTTGTAATAGGCTATGCTTCATTAAAAAGTTTGAAGGAACAAATACATCGCATTCATGCATCAGGCAGCACCATTATAGCCACTGGCAAACGCCTGATGCGTAAAACAGCCAATGGCTACCTCAATAATAATGTGAATGCATTGAGTGAAAAAACTATTCGAACAACACAATAGAAAATGTCAATAATGAATTCATCGAAAGAAATAAATATCATTTGCCCGGTGTCCGAATCGCGAGTTGATGAGAACATATCGCGCATTGTCGCCTTCATCACCATTGGAGTAACAGGCTACAGTTTAGTGTTCAACTTGGCATGGCCCATGTGCCTACTGGCCATTGATTTTGCGTTGCGTGCATTTACCAGTGGCCATTGGAGTGTGATTAAGTGGCTTTCAAAAGCCGCAGTTTTTATATTGAACTTGGATGCGAAGCCTGTGGATGCAGCGCCAAAAAAGTTTGCAGCGGTACTAGGAACAGTGCTCACATTGTCCATTGCGTTTCTCACTTTGTATCAATGGACTCTTTATGCTTTTGTCGCATCCACCATTCTTATCGCATGTGCATTTATTGAAGGTGCGTTTGCGTTTTGTTTGGGTTGCGCGGTATTTACATCAGTTGTAAAACCCATTTTATTACTTAGAAAAATTACGTAGCTTATTGCGGATTGAGTTTGGGATTTTGTTCTCATTCCGTCTTAGGAGAGTCATGGGTCGCAATCTTTAGTAAAGGTGTTTGGTTCACACTGCGTTCTCGTGGCTCTTCTTTTTTTATTGAAAACATGAAACTGATAAGCAAGAAAATATGCATGACCCGCGATATTGGAATTCACGGGAATCTATTCGGTGGAATGATGATGTGCTGGATAGACGAATCTGCAGCAGCATTCGCGACTGAGTATTGCTACACACCTAACATGGTGACGGTAAAAGTTGGCGAACTGATTTTTGCCAAACCAGTGAAGGCAGGTAATCACGTCCGCATTTATGGAGATGTGCTGAAGCTTGGCAGTACATCCATTACCTTGAAAATTGAAGTCCGCAAATACAGTTTGTACAGTGCGGAGGAAACGTTGGTGTGCTCTACCAACATCACCTTCGTACGAATAGATGATGACGGAACACCAACTCCCATTGGCGAAACTATTAGAAAGAAACACGAACAGTTAGTGTTATTGAATTCGGTGACACCTAATTAATTACAAGTGATAAAAACACCTTTTACTCATACATGAATTCCCATGCAGTTTTGTAGGCACCAATGTCTTCTGCATATTTAAGAAAGTCTTCGTAGAAACGATCGTTGCCAAGCGTAGCGCTGTCACCAACTATGACTAGCTTTTTTCTTGCTCTTGTCATGGCCACATTCATTCTTCGGTAGTCGCGCAAAAATCCAATTTCATTTTTGTCATTGCTACGCACCATGCTGATGTAAATCATGTCGCGCTCTTGGCCTTGGAAGGAATCTACCGTATTCACCGTTATCATTTTTTCAATTGCAAATTCCTCTTGCAGCAATGCGACTTGCGCGCGATACGGTGAAATGATTCCGATGGAAAAATCTATATTTTGATTTTCTCGCATCGCTTCAAAATGCTTCCGAATAACATTCACCTCATCGGGGTTGCAGCGACTTTCATTGTTTTCTCCTGTCAGCTCTTCGTAACCGCAGCCTGCAGTATCAATGAACTCTACGTGCTGCGGTGAAATGGCAAGATGATGACTTGCCACGGATTTATGCGCTTCCAGCTTGCCATCATAAAATTTTCTATTGGAAAACTCCATGATTTCTGTGTTCATGCGATATTGTGTTTTTAGTAAACTAACTCGCGCATGGCGCTGTATTGTTTTTTCCAAAAGGGTTTTGCTCAGTCCTCTTTTTTCAGCTTCCGTGCTTTTTACCGTGGGAGGCAGTTGAAAAGGATCACCTGCCATTACTACTTTTTCAGCTTTCAAAATCGGCACCCACACTGCGGGTTCTATCCCTTGGCCGGCTTCATCTATTACCACCGTTTTGAATTTTCTATCGCGCAAATAATCCGATGTGCTGCCGATAAGTGTGCACGCAATTACTTGCGCATCGTCCAGCACTTTTTGAATGATGTACGATTCTAATTCTCGCGCTTCGCGACTCATATTGCGCGCTTCGCTCATAATAAGTTTGCGCTGCACAGCTTCTTCTCTTCCAAAACTGCGTTTGTATTTGCCACCCATTTTGCGCAATTCAATAGCACGTCTTTTCAGTTCTCTAATTTGCTTGAAGTCTCTTTCTTTCTGAATCAATACATCCATGGTCAGCGAGGTGTTGTCATTTTCAACCTTAGCAAGATTTCCAATACGTACTACGCGAAGGCCTTTCTGATGGAGGCTTTTGGCTAGGTGATCTGTCGCTGCATTACTCGGAGCGCACACGAGTATTTGTTTTTCCTCCTTCAACAGTTCGTTGATGGATTCCACCAAGGTGGTTGTTTTGCCTGTTCCCGGTGGACCATGTACAATCGCCAAGTCTTCTGCTTCAAGGATGCTTTGTAGCGCCTCGTTTTGCGAGTCGTTCAGCAGCGTTGATGAGTGCTTTTCTTTTTTCTGAAAATTCAATTCACTTTCACCAAGAAGAGTATCTCTCAAAATTTTTGTTCTTCCCTTGTCTGTGTTGATGAGGTAATTCAAAGCTTTGAACATCTCATCATACGTCCGGGTATCGAAGAGCATATTCACTCCCAGTTTTCCATCGTCTACCCAATTTGGCAACTCATCCATGTAGAATGAAATTTTCATTCTTGAATCGTCCACATAGCCAATGGTCCCGTTGATGCTTTCGCCCTCATTGCCTTGCACTGAGCTGAATAAACTCACTGGATTGGCTGTTTGAAATTTGTGAGAAGGTTTAGCTATGTCATTTCTTTCTACTACCATAAAAGGGTACTCGCCCATGCCATATCCTGATTCAATCACACGAAGTGGAAACCATGTTATTCCATTTTTTTTACGCTCGTTGATACTTGATTTTTCTAGCCATTCTTTGTGTTGGGCGAAATCTTCTTCTTGCTCAAAGCGCAGCGCCTGTGCAAGTTTTCCTAATTCTTCTATGGCTTTGTTCATACCTACTAAAATGTTCAGCAAAGAAAACGGCTGCCTGAAATAGCAGCCGTTTTAGTTTCATTATTTTGCCCAAAGGGGTTTAATCGCGCAGCAGAGTGAGGTGACCTTCATAGTATTCATAATTGCCTCCTTTTTTCACACCCAATACAAAGAAGTAGGTGCCTTCGGCAGCGTCATCACCTGTCCATTGGTCGGAGTAGTTGTCACTTTCGTACACCAGATTGCCCCAACGGTTGTAGATACGAATGGTGCTGCTTGGAAATTGGTCCAAACCAAGTATTTCAAAAGTGCTGTTGTTGTCGTCACCGTTTGGTGTGAATACGTTTGGAATAACAATAACGCACGTTTCAACCACCACTACATACTCAGTAATAGAGGTGAGATTGCATATTGGCTCTTCTACTACTACTTGATAGAATCCAGTTTCATTTACAGTGTAGGTACCCGCTGAGTTGGCCGCCACTTGCTCATAGTCTTCACCATCTTCTGAGAAGTACCAGTAGTAATAGTAGCCAGTGCCGTCAGGCGCAGTGATGGGAATGTTTGACCCTTCGCAAAATGTTAGGTCAGTAATTGGATCCATCGCAGGTGCATCTGGCACTATCAAAGTAAGAGTGTCATAGCCAATGCAGCCCGCATCGGAGGTTGGAGCTGCTGCAACTATTACCTCAAATGGAGCATTTGATATAGAATTTACGATGGCCGTAGCAACACCATCTGTAACTTGAGTGTTGTCAGCAAAACTACCTGCTGGGGTCCATGTGTAGTTAAAACTCAGGCCGTTAGGAGCGCCAGGCACATCGGCAGAAACCTCTGTTCCTGGTCCGCAGAAGTAAACAAATTCTTCCAATACCTCCACCACAGGAGGATCTATTTGGCCTACTTCCATGGTAGCACTGCCAACGCAGTTCTCATCAAAGGTTGGAAATACAGTTACAGTGTAGGTTGTTGGTTCGGTTACTCCAGTAACCAAAGGATTCTGGATGTTTGGATTTGAAAGGCCATCAGTTGGCGACCATTGATATTGATATATCCATCCGGGATAGGGGTTGGTAACGTCTACATCCATAGGCACACCAGCAACACAAAGGAATACGTCCGCAGCAGTCACTATAGGTTCTGGTGCCACGTTTACGGTAATGTCTTGAGAGTAAGAGCAACCAAAGTCATTTACTACTGTGTAAGTGAAAGTGTATACTCCTGCATCTTCGGCTATGAATTGCGCCCAGTCACAATTGGCACCAATGAGGTCCAGTTCATTAGGCGTTTCCCAATAACTTGAATCGCATTCTTCGCCAACAACGGGTGTAAATGTCAAAATCTCAGGATAAAAATCTGGAGCGAAGGCGATTCCAAATGAAAACACCCATCCATCATCAATACCAACAACATCGCAAATTTCAAGCTGCCATGTACCGTTTAATGGGCAACCTTCTAAGTCCATCCAATCACCTTCCGGTTCGTAGTTACCTGCCGGCACTGTGCCACCAAACCCGCCCATGCCTTCCAGCCATGTACCTCCAGTCGAATTAGGCGAAAACACGTATTCATATCCAATCCCAGGCACTCCATCATCATTTTCGTCAGGCTCCCCCAAATAGGTGCCAGTGCCACCAGCTTCTGGCCAAATATTCATAACAGAACCATCAGGACAGATTAAATTGATGATGATATCTCCAACGAAAGAGTGTTCCATTTCAAATGAAATTTGAGAAAAATCGAACGCATCATCAATGACTGCATTTCCGAATTGATTAAATGTGATCTCAGAATATTGGCAGAGGCCTGTATTGTCTGGAATGTATACACCATCACCAAAATCTACTGTGCTGGACTCCGTCCAATTTACCGTATTTCCGTTTTGCGACTCATTGGTAAAGGTGTTGTCTGGATTAACCATAAAATCAGAGTTGCCAATGAATACCTCAGTGCCTTCGCAAACCAATGGAGCCGAAGCCTGCAAGTCGAAAACGTAAGGGGTAGAAACAAGCACTACGATTTCAGGAATATTCAGGCTGAAACATTCATTGTCATCCTCAATGTAAAGGCGAACGCGATAACCACCAGGCGTGTTGTATGAATGGCTAAGCACTGGCCAATCAGTTGTATTGTTAGTGCCATCTCCCAAATCCCAAGTTGCAACCTCAAGATTTGCACCTTCGGTCCAATAGGACGCACTGCCATCGATGGTAAATTCTTCCCCTGGACAAATTTTAAGCGTGTCGGATCCCGCCTCCATTATTGCTACGGGGAAATCGCAAGGAACTCCGCAGATTATTTTGCAAGAAAAGTCTCCAGTATTTCCATCATTATTTGCAGTGAAATTGACAGTAAGGCAGCCATCTGGATTGGTAGATGATATTGTTTCAAACAGCAATACTTCACCGCTATAGGACCCAATAAGCGGTGCACCAGTATTCACTCCATCATAGATGGTCAGTATATCACCATCAGAAAGATTGAAGCCAATAAAGTAAAGATTGATTTGCGTTTCGCCACCTACAGTGCATAGCGTGATTGTGTTGTTGTCGCCATCGGCATAGGGCACCAAACCACCGTTGGCGTCATGCATTATACCCTCACAAATTTCATGCGTGGCGTAGTCGTCAATGTTGAACACCTCTTGAGAAAAGACTTCAGCACTGATGAAAACTGTAACGATTAAAGCTACAGCGTATTGTAAATTTTTAGTCATATTCGTTTACTTAGAAAGTTTCTTTTTTGCAAGTTTCTTTTTTTCTTGCTGAATCTTATTTTCCATCATGGTTTCAGAACGAACAACGAGTAGATGTTTGTTGCCTTCTGAAGTTACAATTATCAAATTCTGGCAAACCATTTCATCCTGAGGAAGGGAGTACATAAAAGGATTAAAATTGATAAGATCGGCATCTGAAAGCGATACAGCGTTGCCATTTTTATCGGTGAGTTGATAGGTTGCTGAGGTGTTTTCAACCTTCACCTCCTCAAACCAGCAAAGGTGATCAGCAGTAATGTTGAGAATGGTCATCTCATCATCGCTCTTGGCGGCCAGCTCCTCAGAGGAAAAAGCAGCCAATACTTTAAAAGAAGGAGTTACTAGTTGCGCCACTGAAAAAGTAGCGAAGCACACCAAGAACAAGCAAATAAATGTAAGTCGTTTCATTGAAATGGATAGGTTGATTTTGTGGTTGGGTTTCATTAAGCAAAAGGCTGACAAAAATATCCGCCCCACAGTTGTCTGCACCATCAAAATTTTACCTCAGAGGTTTCCTAATACTTTCGGCCTGTTTAACTACAGATACTTAGTTCTCACAATTGTATATGGAGATTATAGAGGTCAACACAACGGCAGAGATTGCGCAGTGGATGGATTTGCCAGCCACTATTTATGCAACTGATAGCAACTACATTCCACATATCAGTCAAGACATTGCAGGTACCTTCTCGCCTGCGAAGAACAAACTATTAAAGGAAGGAGCTGCAAAAAGATGGATTGCTAGAAGCGAGGGAAAAACAATTGGCCGCATTGCGGCTTTTGTCAATAAGAAGTATTCAACGGCCCAAAAGCAACCGACAGGAGGCATTGGCTTTTTCGAATCGGTGGATGAAGAAATGGTGGCTTTTGCTCTTTTTGATGCAGCCTTTGATTGGCTTAAGGAGCAAGGAATGAAAGCGGTGGATGGTCCCATCAACTTTGGCGAAAAGGAAGCATATTGGGGTTTGCTTGTGGAGAATTTTACGGATATGAGCAGCTTCCGCATGAATTACCATCCACCGTATTACCAAAAATTCTTTGAAGCCTACGGGTTCCAAACCTATTATGAGCAATGGTGCTACAAGCGCGATTTGTATGTGCCTGCGCAAGAGATTTTTGTGAGAAAGACTCATATGTTGATGGTAGATGAAGGCTATAAAATCAGTAATGCTCGAGGCAAGAGTTTGGAGCAGTTGGCACATGATTTTGTGACGATATACAATAGTGCTTGGGCTGGCCTGCCTGGTCACAAAGCCATGCGCATCGAACAAGCACGAAACGCCATGAAAGCAATGAAACCTGTGATGGATAGAGACATCATGGTATTCGTTTATCACTTTGGGAAGCCCATTGCATTTTACATCAACTTGCCTGAGGTGAACGAATTCATGCAATATGTGAAAGGCAATTTGAATTGGTCGGGCAAATTAAAATTTCTTTGGTACAAAACATTCGGAAAAAGGCATACCATGGTGGGTATCGTGTTTGGTGTAGATAGAGACTATCAGGGCAAAGGAGTGGAAGGAGCCATGATAAAATGGACCGAAGAAAATATAGTTTCCTTGAAGCGATACAATGAAACCATCATGACATGGTTAGGTGATTTTAATCCAAAAATGATTCGGATTGCTGAAAATCTTGGAGCAAAAAAATACCGCACGCTGATCACTTATCGCAAGTATTTTGATAGTAGCACACCTTTTGAACGTCATCCGACCATCGGAAAGGAATGATTTGCCGGGGGTTTTGGAGTGTTATGCAAAAATTCTCAACAAAGGTTGGCAGGGAAAAACAGCCGTCTATATTTGCGGCCCGAAAATTTTGAAAGGTGACATAGTGTTGCAATCAGAATTTTTGATTGATGATTCCGTAGCTCAGCTGGTAGAGCAATACACTTTTAATGTATGGGCCCTGGGTTCGAATCCCAGCGGGATCACTTAAAAAAGCAGAAGAAAAAGGAGGACAGCATATCACTGTCCTTCTTTGTTCTTCATAAATACTAAAATGAGCCCTGGTGGTGAAATTGGTAGACACGTACGTTTGAGGGGCGTATTTCGAAAGATGTGCTGGTTCGAGTCCAGTCCAGGGCACCAATGCGATTTCAAATTATTTAAAGATTCAATTTGAAGTCATGATTTTCAGAGGCGCGAAGCTTATGAAGCCACAACTACCGAAGTGGCGGAATTGGTAGACGCGCACGTTTCAGGTGCGTGTGCCGCAAGGTGTGAGGGTTCGAGTCCCTCCTTCGGTACGAGAAGGTCGTCAGTGGTGACGGCCTTTTCTATTTTTACAAAAATCAAATTAGACATTGGGCTTATGAGAAATGTATATCTGCTAGTTTGCTTTTCGTTTTTCACAATAGGTTCAATGGCTCAAAAGGAAGACGAGGAGTATCTGTCCTCTGCAAAGGGGCCAGGGTGCAAAGCCCTTCATTTTGGCCTTAGTCTGGGTTTCAACAATCATGGCATTGTGGCTGGTCAAGTCGAATACATTACCAAATCAGGATTTGCAGTGGACTTTAACATTGGGCTAGGTGGCTGGCTTATTAAGCAAAGCGTTGATTTCAAATATTATTTTGGAGAATGTGGGGAGGGCTGGCAGATAGGAGCAGGTCTGAGTTATTGCGCTAATAATGGGCAAGGCCAAATGAAACTTCTGGTGCTGGATAGCCTCGGAGTGGAGAAGAATGATGGTGTAACCATCAGACTGTATCCGCTTACTTCGGTGAAGGTGTTTGGCGCACGCTACTGGAATTTAGGGGAGAAGACACGCTTTTTTTTAAAGTTAGGATTCGAATCAAGACTGACCAAAAGACCTTATGAAATAGTGAGCAACCATGTACTTGCTTCATCTTCCAAATGGGCTCTTGAACTTTATGCGGGCGGTGGCTTGCTTACGGCTATTGGGTTTTCATTTTGAATTTTTGCTGTAGATCTGTGCATATTTATTGCAATACAATCTTAAGCACTTGAAAATTCGTTTTAAAAAGGGCCGACAATTTCGTTGTATTTGAAAGAGTTATATAACCATCTTTGCACTCCATGTTGGATAACAGTTTGAAATACTGCATAAGCTTCTTAGTTGTTTTTGGTTCTTTTATGTCTGCTGCGCAAGACGTTAGCAAGGACTCAAAAGGGATTGGAATGTTCCCTGCCGGCAACCAGTCTACTTTCATCACGTATGCTTTTTCCATGGGCAACTCCCTATCGCACGAGTTGCGAGTTGAGCACTTTGTTCACCCGCGCTGGAGCCTTATTTATTCTACAAGTTATTCCTATGCCTATTCATTTGGTGGGTCGAATTTGGATGATTCTTATTCCGAGTTTCGCGCCCCGATCGGAGTTTCGTGTGGTGTTGGTTTGTGCGCGGTGGTTGCCGGTTCATACACCTGTGGCTATTCTGGTTCCAGCGGCTTGGGCGATTTGTTTGTGCTCAGTTGTATGATACCGGATGGCGTTGCTTATCATATTCCAATGGGAGAAAAGTTTGACCTTTCTCCGTACTTAAATGTTAGCGGCCTAGCTTACCAGTGGAATGCGTTAGATGATAGTCGCATTGTTTATTCTCCCATGGGAGGTATTCGTTTGTTGTATCCGGTGAGTGAAATTTTTATCATTTCAGCAGAGCAAAATTTCAAGAGACTGCATGGCGGTGGAATAGCAGCATCAGTTGGCGCTGGAATTTCCGTGCATTTCTGATTGCAAGATGCAACTTTGCGCGTCCTGCTTTGTTACTTATTCAACATTATGCCCCATCAAAACCTGAACGATATAGCTTCGCTGCAAAGCTGGTGGCCTGCCACTGTTTCTCCCTTTTTAATAAGCGGTCCTTGCAGTGTTGAAACTCCCGAGCAATTGCTCACTACTGCCAAACAGCTTGCATCTACAGGGAAAGTACATGTTTTGCGCGGAGGCATATGGAAGCCACGCACAAGGCCCGACTCTTTTGAAGGTGTGGGCGAAGTTGGACTGGAATGGATGGTGCAGGCCCGCAAAGAAACAGGTCTACCGATCATAACTGAAGTGGCTACAGCAGAACATGTTGAGTTGTGTCTAAAGCATAATTTTGATATGCTTTGGATTGGCGCTCGAACCACTGTCAATCCATTCTCGGTGCAAGAAATAGCGGATGCGTTGCAGGGTGTTGACATTCCTGTAATTGTAAAAAACCCCATCAATGCCGACCTGCAATTGTGGATAGGTGCCATGGAAAGATTGCAGCGTGCGGGAATAAAAAAAATGGCCGCCTTGCATCGCGGATTTTCGCATCATGGTGAAAGTATTTACCGCAACAAACCGATGTGGGAAATACCTATTGCCCTTAAAACACAGTATCCACAACTACCTATTTTCTGCGATCCTAGTCACATATGTGGCGGTAGGGATCTACTTCAGGCAGTGGCGCAGCGCGCTCTGGATTTGGGTATGGACGGACTTATGCTCGAAAGCCATGTAACGCCTGATGCTGCCTGGAGCGATGCTAAGCAGCAAATAACTCCTGAGAGGCTCAGCGAGTTGATAAATGAATTACATGTGCGAGTTGAATCTACAGACGATGTGGAGTTCACCAATGAGCTGCAAGCACTTCGATCGCGCATTGATAAATTGGATGAAGAGATCATCCAACTTATAAGTAACCGCATGAAGATTACGGAAGAAGTGGGCCGATACAAGAAGATACACAACATTACCATACTTCAAGTGGAGCGCTGGAAGGAGATAATGAGCACACGCGCAATGCTTGCCGAGAAGCTGGGTCTCACCAAGGACTTCATTGAAAAATACCTGGAACAAATTCATAAAGAGTCCATAAGAACTCAGACCAGAGTTATGAAGGAGACCATCAGCGTATTGAATTCAAATACTTAAGGCACGATGAGCGTTTTAGGGACTATTTCACTTTTACTTGAAACATTTTTTGCTCGCCCAAAAAACCTTCGAGAACATCGCCAATAGCCACAGGTCCCACACCTGCAGGCGTGCCGGTAAAAATAAAGTCGCCTATTTTTAAAGTCATGTATTTGGAAACATGTGCGATGATTTTATCAAATGAAAAAATCAAATCAGCGCTATTGCCTTTTTGTGCCAGTTCTCCATTTTTCTTGAGTGAAAAAGTGATGTCGTTCCTGTCTTCAAGTTTACTCATGGAAACAAAGTCTGAGGAAATAACAGCGCTTCCATCAAATCCTTTTGCTTTTTCCCAAGGCAGACTTTTTTTCTTTAGTTCATCTTGCACATCGCGCGCTGTGAAGTCTATGCCCAAGCCTATTTCAGAATAGTATCTACTAGCAAATTCCTCACCTATGTTTTTGCCAAGGCGGTCAATACGCATGACCAATTCTACTTCGTAATGCACATCGCTTGTCCAATCAGGAATGTAAAACGGATTGCCTTTTGGTAGAATTGCTGAGTCAGGTTTACAGAAAAAAACAGGTTCTGTAGGAACACTGTTTCCCAGCTCTTTGGCATGTTCGGCATAGTTTCGACCAATACAAATAATTTTCATGGGGCAAAGGAATGAAAAATGAAAATGAAGGTGAATGACTACTGAACTAATTCAAATTTCTTTTCGAGAATTTGAAATTCCACCCTCCTGTTTTGCGCACGTCCGTTATCAGTTTCATTGTCAGCGACTGGATTTTGTTTTCCGAAGAAGGTAAGTTTCAATCGATCAGTAGCTATCCCTTTTGCTACTAGGTGGTCAATAACATGCTGTGCTCTTCGTTTAGACAATTCCATGTTGTATCCATCGGGACCAATCACATCAGTGAAGCCTGAAATTTCCATGTACATGGCTTTGTTCTTTTTGAGTAGAGCGTGGACTTCATCCAACTGTTGTTGTGCTTCTGTCGTTATCACATCTTGGTCAAAATCGAATAGCACTGCATCTAAAGTCACTTTGCTGTATTCGCTTAACTCTAGCGGTGGGTCCACTATGTAAGATGCTAGCAGATCATTTTCACAACTACAGTCGTCTTTTTTCTTTACTGGTTTTACGCTCACATTGTCTATGTACATGTATGCCCAGTTGCCTTGTCCTTTGCCTTTCAGGTCCAGCGTTCTGCGAATTATTTTTAGTTCTTTATCAAATAGAAAATTGCCGATGGTCAGGTATTCTTCTCCTCCCTTTGCGGTGAAGACGTCACTTATTAGTACCCAATCATGGTCTTCATCTAGCATGTGCAAGCGCAAGTTGCTAAAGGAAGGCTCCAATTTCATCACCCCATCATTTTCCTGTTTTGCTTTTTCAACGGTAAGTGAAACTCCAAGACCGTCCGTTACAAAACTGGTGTAGTCTGCAGCGCTTACATACATTTCTATGCATACCATTTCGCCCGCACCCAAGGGTCGTTTTAGTTTGGTTTGCAAGTATTCGCGGTAGTTTCTTTTTCCGCCTGTGCTGTAAGTAACAAGGCCAGCGTATGCTACTCCATCTTGAGCGGTTTGCTCACCAAATACATTGGAGGGAACACCAGCCTTTTCGCTGCATGAATGAAAGTAGTCTGGTGTGCCATCTCCTGGTTGCCACCATTCGCTTATGTGATTTAGGTATTGCTGATTGAAGTTGACAGGGCAATAGGTTTTGGTTTCAAAACTGCCATTTTCCACTAGGTTTTGCGACAACACGTGTATTGCGCAAATGAAATAGAGACATATGGTTGAAGTGATTTCTTTCACAAATGCAATAACTAGGTTATTCAAAAAATATTGGATACAACAAAGGCTGCTTTTTCAGGCAGCCCTTGTTAGAAATATCAAGCCAAAAATTACTTTACTATGAATTCAACTCTTCTATTCTGAGCCTTGCTCATGGGAGTTGGTTTTGTGCTGGCGGGTGCACTGTTGTCTTTGTTTACAATGCTTATTCTTTGTTCTCCAATGCCTTTGTCGGCAAGATATTTTTTGATTGCCTCGGCACGTTTCAATCCTATTCCATTGTATCGAGTGTTTAGTTTTGCTTCGTCCATTTCCTCATTGTCAGCGTGTCCAACTAGTTCAATATTTATCATTGGATTTGACATCATTATCGCAGCTATTTCATCTAACTCAGCGTTAAATTGTGCAGATACTTCAGATGAAAGAAAGGCATAATAAACAGAGGTTGCTGCAATGATTTGAGCAGGTTTCATATCGATTCCTTTTGCACTTGCTCTGCTGTAGATGAGGTCAGGATCGCGATCTTCTGCTTTGCCACAGAAGCATTGGCTGCCTGCTTCTACTTGGAAAATTTCTATTTCATCAATGTAGTAATAGGCCTCATTGCCTTGCGCAACGGTGCTTCCGCTAGACTTCTTCACTTTTTCCAATTTCATTTTGTCTTCTGGACCAAAGCCACCAATGATTAGGTATTCATCTTTTCCTGAGCCAATGAATGTTGTACAAATGGTCTCCCAGCCATCTGTTGTGGTGATAGATTTATTGGTCTTCTCCAATATCTGTGGAGTGAAGCCGAGTGCATTGTCATCTTGATTCTGCACTTTGCGGTCGCTGATAAATATTCCTACGTTGTTCACTCCAAACTTTGAGCATTCAGCAAGGCTTAGATTGAAACGCACACAATACAATTTATCCTTCTCCATTTTTTGATTCAGCTTTACCTGAAGGTAGGTTCGGGACTGTTTAGGATCTTTGGTATAAGCGCGGAAACCTGCATAGGCATTGCCGCCATTCATGGGCTCTTGGGCACCATAGTCGTTTGCTGGTGCACCACTTTTTGTAGCTTTTGAATCTTTGTGAAAAAGATCAGCTGAGGTTTTGTTAGGACCCGCCCACTCTGGGCAAAAGGTGGTGAGTTGACCTGTGGCTTTCAAGCCTTTTACTCCTTCAGCTTCGAAGCTGTTATTGGGCACCAAATTGTCGTTGTTAGAAGTTGATTCTTTTACTTCTTCTTTTGCAGGTTTGGTGGTTGTTTTACCGGCAGGCTTTTTTGTCTGGGCAAAAACGGTGGCTGAAAGCAGGATGCAAACAGTCATTATCAAAGTGCGCATTTTCATTGTTGTTGGTATTGATGTTCTTGTATGGTTGATATAAAACATTGCAGTTTTTCTTTCTCTATATCTGGGTAAACTCCGTGGCCCAAATTAGCAATGTAGCGCTCTGGGCCAAAAGCATTCAACATATTGGATGTTTCTTTTCTAATAAAATCAAAGTCTCCGTAAAGCACCGCGGGATCCATGTTGCCTTGCAGGGTTTTGTCTTTGCTCACTATTTGCCTGCTTTGTGCAGGGTCCAGGTGCCAGTCAAGGCCAATGGTGGCACATGGCAGCTGACCTATTTCTTTCAGCGAGAAAAAGGCGCCTTTGGAAAAGACGGTCACAGGGACTTCTGTAATGCTTTCACAAATTCTGCGGATATATGGCAATGCAAATGTGTTGTAAAATGGTTTATTCAAAATTCCAGCCCAGCTGTCAAACAACTGGAGCATGTCGCAACCTTCTGCAATTTGTTTTTTCAAATACAAAATGGTTGCATCGGTGATGGCTGTTAGCAACCGATGTGCCAACTCTGGATTTCGCACTAGCATGGCCCTCGGCAGCGAGAATGTTTTGGAACCGTTGCCTTCAACCATGTAACAGAAAATAGTCCACGGTGCTCCAGCAAATCCGATTAAGGGAACTCGATTTCCCAAATCATTTTTTATGTGGCGTATGGTCTTAAAAACATATTCTAATTCTTCCTCGATGTGCTGAGTGGAAAGTTGATCCACATCTTTTTCTGTAGCAATAATCTTCGGAAAACTCGGGCCTTTGCCTTCGTCCATAGTGTAAGTGAGGCCCATTGCTTCGGGAACCACCAGTATGTCTGAAAAGAGAATAGCAGCGTCCACACCAAATATATCAACTGGCTGAATAGTTACTTCTGCAGCGAGTTCTGGGTTCTTCAACAACGATTTGAAACTGCCTGCTTTTGCTCGCACAGCACGGTATTCAGGCAAAACACGACCAGCCTGTCGCATCACCCAAACGGGAGTTCTTTCTGTATGCTCACCGCGTGCCGCACGAAGAATCAAATCATTCTTAAAATTCATAAGGGCGGCAAATGTAAACTTGCACTGCCTTAAGGTCATTTGATTTTAGTTTCAGGTAACCTCACACGAACAATACAATGCACTTACAGAACATATTTATCTATCCCATAAAATCCCTAGGCGGCATTGAACTTCAGGAAAGCATTGTGGAAAAACGTGGCCTTCAATACGACCGCAGATATATGCTTGTGGATGATGAGGGAAAATTTCTAACCCAACGCCAGCATCCACGCATGGCTTTGCTGAAGGTAACCATGGTGAACAAGCAATTCAAAGTGAAGGGAACAGGCGACTTGAGTAGTGGTGAATTATTTCTTCCTCTTGCCGCAGAAATGGGTGAGAACATGCGAGCCCAAGTGTGGAGTGATGAATGCGATGTAATTAGAATATCAGAAGAATGTGATGCTTTTTTTAGTCAAATGCTCGGTCAATCGTGCAGACTTGTTTACATGCCTGATTCATCGCACAGACAAGTCGATCGAAAATATGCAAGCGATGGAGATATTACAGCTTTCTCAGATGGATACCCGCTTCTTTTAATTGGAAGTCAATCGCTTGTCGATTTGAATTCAAGACTGGATGAAGCGATAGGTTGGGATCGTTTCAGGCCAAACCTTGTGATAAACACTCAGGAGGCTTTCGCAGAAGATGGGTGGAGGAACTTCACCATTGGTGATGCAAAATTTGAAAGAGTTAAGCCATGCAGCCGGTGTGTTGTCACCACTATTGACCAAGCAAGCGGAGTGACATCTAAAGAGCCATTGCGCACATTGGCTAAATACAGAACACGGGATAAATATGTCGACTTTGGACAGAATGTGATACCCAGAATAGACCATGCGTTGCTAAGAGTGAACGACCAAGTTCAGCTGCCCAATTCAATTGGATAAACGTTCGATACAATCATTGTTTTTCTTCCAGTCGCTCTGCCTCAACGATGATGTAGACTGTTTCTCCGCGCCAAGGCAATGTGCTTCTTTTTTGTTCGTACTTCAGACGAATGCAGGCGCTTGGTTCCAATTGCAGTTGCAGAAGTTTTGCTTCAACTGCGTCATCTGCCACCGAAAAAGTAAAGGTGGTTACTTGACCCATTAAGTCTCTGCACCCTTCCGTGAAGTAACCTTCGCATGTCTTGAATACGTTGCCACGAGTGCTTATTTTTAAATCCTTTCCAACACGATCACCACTGCTATAGGTGTTGTAATATTTCCAATAGATGATAAATGACATGATGAAAATAATAACCGAAAGGCTGATAAGAAGCCATTTGCGAAAGCGAGATCGTGGTGCAGTTGTGTCAGTCATGTGAAATTTGATTTTTGAAGTAAGCGCTTGCGAATATCAATGTAAAATCTTAAAGACAAGCTCTTTCATCAAGTCGCCATCTTCAGCGGATACATTGTCTACTCCTTTTGTTTTCTTATCCGTGCTGCGCAAATAGCCAATAATTTTTTCTGCTTTGCGTGCGTCATAATTTTTTGCAGCCTCTTTGAAGTCATTCATAGCATAGGGATTGATGCCTATCTCTTTCGCTGCATTTGATTTATCTGCCATTGATAAGTAGGCAGCTAACTGGCTGAAGTGACGATACAACATAGGTATGGTCATTTGTATCGGGTTGGCTTTTGGATTCGCTTCGAAGTAGTTGATGATGCGGTTGCTCTTCAACACATCTTTCGTATTGAGTGCTTTTATCAATTCAAACACATTGTAGTCTTTGCTGATCCCGATGTTGTCTTCTATATGTTGCGTGGTGAAAGTGCTTCCGGAAGGCAGGATGACAGCAAGTTTATTCACTGCATTCACCACTTTACTCAAGTCAGTGCCGAGGTAATCTGCAAGCAGAATAGCCGCGTTGTTTTGAATTTTGTAGCCGCGCTGTTCAGTGTATTTGGTGATCCATTCAGGTAGTTTGTATTCTTTTATTTTTTCTGAATCGAATACTACTCCCGCCTTGTCAATGGACTTGTAAAGCTTGGTGCGCTTGTCTAGTTTTTTATGCTTGTAGGTAAATACAAGAAGAGTGGAAGGAGTTGGATTTTTCAGATAGGCTTCGAGACCTTCAAGGTCTTCCGCCTTTTTCCATTCCTTCATCTCCTGCGATTCTTTAACTATCACTACTTGCTTATCACCCATCATAGGGAAACCTTTTGCAAGGGCTAACACATCCGGCATTTTTACATCGCGGCCATACACGATGGTTTGGCAAAAGGCTTTAGATGCTTCGTCCAAAATTTTCTCTTCGATGTAGTCTGTTACTAAATCAATGAAGTAAGGCTCTTCGCCCATCAACACGTAGATGGGTTTGAACTGGCCTGTGCTGAGGTCGCGGATGATTTGATAGTGGTCCATCTAGTTCAACGCGGCCAGTTTTTCTTCCAGCACTTTTATTTTTCCCAGTGCATCGTTTTGTTTTTTCCGCTCACCTTCTAACACAGCGGCTGGGGCATTGCTGGCAAATTTTTCATTGTTCAGCTTAGCTTCTACTGATTTCAGAAAGCCAATTGTGTATGTCAGCTCTTCGTTTATCTTTTTCTTCTCGCCTTCTACATCCACATTGGCAGTGAAGGGGATGAAGTATTCGTTGGAGTTGACAACAAAGGAGAATGAATTAGAAATTTTCTCATTCACAAACTCAATGGAAGAAAGATTGCACAGATGCTTTAGCGCTGCATCAAACTTATTGGCGTAGTTGCCATTGTTTTTCACCTGCAGTGTGAGTGATTCTTTGTTAGCAATGTTGTTGTCCTTGCGCACATTTCTGACACCAATAACCGCATTGGTAAACAATTCAAATTCTTTTAGCAATGTTTCGTCTGCTTTGTTGATAGACGGCCATGGCGCCACGCAAATGCTTCCTTTGCCCGGCTCGCGCTCGCTGATGTATTGCCATATTTCTTCTGTAAGAAATGGCATGAAAGGATGAAGCACTTTCAGGATGTTTTCGAAGATGACGATCGTGGCGTCATATGTTTTCTTGTCAATGTTGCTGCCATAAACGGGCTTAGCCATCTCCAGATACCACGCGCAGAAATCATCCCACACCAGCTTGTAGGTGGACATGAGTGCCTCGCTTATTTTGAACTTGTCGTAGTCATCATTCAACTCAGCGAGAACCGAATTGAACTTGCTGTTCAACCATTCTACTGCAACGCGGGCTGATTCAGGTTGGGCCAATGTGTTGTCTACTTTTTCACCCCAACTGTTTACAAGGCGGAATGCATTCCAGATTTTGTTGGCGAAGTTTCTTCCCTGTTCGCACAAGCCTTCATCGAACAGCAAATCATTTCCCGCAGGCGATGACAACAGCATTCCTACACGCACACCATCAGCCCCATGTTTGGCCATAAGCTCTATCGGATCGGGCGAGTTGCCGAGCGACTTGCTCATCTTTCTTCCTTGTGTGTCGCGCACAATGCCCGTGTAATAAACATTGCGGAAAGGAAGTTCGCCACGGTATTCATACCCCGCTATAATCATACGTGCTACCCAAAAGAACATAATCTCTGGTGCAGTAACGAGGTCGTTGGTGGGGTAGTAATAATCTACTTCTTCTTTCTTGTAAAAACCATCGAACACGCTGATGGGCCACAGCCACGATGAGAACCACGTGTCGAGTACATCAGGATCTTGCGTTATGTTGCTGGCATTTAGCTGTTGGCCTTTGGCAGCAAAAGCGGCCAGTGCTTCTTGTTCCGTCTTTGCAACTACATAACCTCCATCGGATGCGAACCACGCGGGTATGCGATGGCCCCACCACAGTTGGCGGCTGATGCACCAGTCCTTCACATTCTCCATCCAGTTGCGGTAGCTGTTCTTGAACTTGGGCGGGAAGAAGCGGATGTTGTCGTTCATCACATTCTCCAGTGCGGGCTTGCTCAGCTCTTTCATGCTTACCCACCATTGAAGTGAGAGGCGCGGCTCCACTACCGCATCGCTGCGCTCGCTGAAGCCCACTTTATTTATCATTTCCTCCACCTTAGCGAGGTGGCCTATGGCTTTCAAATCTTCTACTATTTGTTTGCGCACCTCGAAGCGATCCATGCCCACGTACAACTCACCTGCCTCGCTGATGGTGCCATCGGGGTTCATCATGTTGATGATTTGCAGCTTGTGTTTTTCACCCAGCATGAAGTCGTTCATGTCGTGTGCTGGGGTCACTTTCAGACAACCTGTTCCGAAATCCATCTCCACATAATCATCCGTGATAATGGGAATTTCGCGGGTGACGAGTGGAACAATTACTTTTTTGCCATGCAGGTGTTTGAAGCGCGGATCTTTTGGATGAACGCATACAGCAGTGTCACCCAGAATAGTTTCGGGGCGGGTGGTGGCAATGGTTATAAAGGTCTCGCCCCCAGCTTCATCCTCTTCATCTACAATCGTGTATTTAATGTAATAGAGTTTGGAGTTTACTTCTTTGTAGATAACTTCCTCATCGCTGAGGGCGGTGAGGGCAGCGGGATCCCAGTTTATCATGCGCTCACCGCGGTATACTTTTCCTTTTTTGTGCAGGTCTATGAAGGTGTCTATTACGCTATCGTAATACTTCGCATCCATGGTGAAGCGGGTGCGATCCCAGTCGCAGCTGGCGCCCAGTTTCTTCAGTTGTTCCAGAATGATTCCACCGTGTTTATGTGTCCACTCCCAAGCATGTTCCAGGAATTTCTCGCGGCTGAGATCGCTTTTTTTGATGCCTTCTTTGCGGAGTTTCTGCACCACTTTGGCTTCAGTGGCTATGCTAGCATGGTCCGTACCGGGCACCCACAGCGCATTCTTGCCCTGCATGCGCGCCCTGCGCACCAACAAGTCTTGTATGGTGTTGTTCAGCATGTGACCCATGTGCAAAACTCCTGTAACGTTAGGCGGGGGTATCACAATGGTGAATGGCTCGCGGTGGTCGGGCACACTTTTGAAAAGGCTGTGCTGCATCCAGTAAGCATACCACTTGTCTTCGGTTAGGGCGGGGTCGTATTTGCTGGGTATATCGGACATAAATTGTTCTGGAAAATTGGAGGGCGAAAATAGAACGATGAGCCTAGAGTTCTGGGGCCGTAATTGAGGCATTTTGGTGTCGACCGAATCTTTTATGCAGTCCTTTTTTGAAAGAAGGAATGCGCTGGTGGTTTCAATTCCTCATCCCGTTCTCTTCGCCCAGCACATGTATATATCCGGAGAGGTTGTGATAGTGTTTGCCAGGGTTGCCAGACTTTACCACGTAATAATAGACGCCATCACTTACCAAATCGCCCGCATCAGTGCGGCCATTCCATTTAAAGGGTTCAGCGGTGAGCTGGCGTATCAGGTTTCCCCAGCGGTTGAAGATGAGCACCTCGTCAATGGGTATGCGCAGCCAGCCGAAGTCAACGTATTCATTGTCGCCATCTCCGTTCGGGGTGAAAATGTTCGGGAATTCGTAGAGGCAATCAATGTTTGCAATTTGTATGCTGTCGCGCTTGCTGCAACTGGGCAGGTTAGTCACTTCCACACTCACAAATCCGCTGATGGGGACGATGGCTTCGTTGTCCAAATCACCATTGCTCCATTCATATAAGTCGTAACCCTCCGGCAGGTGGGCTATCATGTAGCCACCATCGCAATACACCAGTGTGTCGTTCAGTTCGAAGTCGGGATATTCTACCACATCCACTAGCACAGTGTCGGTGTTGGTAGCGCAATAGGTGCCGGGTATTACCAACGTATAAACTCCTTCCGCATCAAAATCGGTTTCATCCACTATGATGACTTGTTCGTCAAAATTGCCCAACGGAGTTTGCCAGTTATAGGCCTCTGCAACCAAAGTAGACATCACCAATAATTCTGAAGCCACGCATACTTTCAGCGTGTCTTCCGCTATCAGCGCGTTGTTGTCAGGGTTTTCTACAATAATAAAAATACTGTCGGGTGGGCTTTCGCAATGAATGTCCTGAGCGTTCAGGTAGTACCATCCGTTGTATTCAGCCGCAGCATTGTTCACCACTATTTCAAAATCATCTTCGGTGTCGCCATTGGGCAATAGCCAATTGTATTGCAGCCCTTGCCCCGAAATGTCCTGCGATGAAACAATGAACGATTCGCCCACGCAATAGGCATTGTCCATTGCCTCTATAAACAATTGCGATGAAGGATAAATGGTCACCAACACATCGTTGGGCAGACTGGTGCAGTTTTCATCTTGCGCAAAAACGAAGTAGGTAATTGCTTCAAACACGGGCGGAGTAGTATAACTATTTGATTCGCTCACCACGTTAGTGCCCTCAAAATTGGTGGCCCAAAAAACGCCTTGGCCGCTGGCAGAAAGGCTGGCCTGTTCGCCATTGCACACCGCTTCATCCTGTGCATTGGGTATATTCAGTACATATTGATTTACAACAAAATCGCTACTGAGATCTTCGCAACTATTGGTGTCCGCAATGATTACATAATAACTGCCTGGTTGGGTAACAAGAATGCTCTGTGTTTGCTGCCCTCCCGGAAACCATTGGTAGACATCCATACCCACATTTGCTGAAAGCGTGACGCTTCCACCCGGGCACAGAATATCATCACTGGATACAATGATCGCTTCAGGAACTGTTTGCGTTACTTCCAATGAAACTTCTGTTTCGATGCCGCATGATTCCACACTCACGGTATAAATACCTGGTTCGTAGACATCCATAAAACTTTCGTTGCCACTGAGCGGAGCCTGCCACTCTATCAGCACATCAGGGAATGATTGCACTATGAGCGTTACCACATTGTCCGTACATAAATCGGCACTTGGTAAGGCGATGAGGTAAGGAGTGGCGTAGAGTTCTACGTCTATCACATTGCTTTCCTGCGTACATCCATTCACAGTGATAGCACACAAATAATTGCCGGGCGAACTGACAGTAATGTTTTGGTTTGTGCCTAGGTTTTGCCCAAGTGGACCTATCCACGCGTAGCTGGAACCGTTTTGCGCAGTCAATACAATCGACTCACCGGGGCAAATAACTCCATTGGGCGGATTGCTGGTAATGGTGGGCTGCGCAATGGCAGTCACGATACTACCGTCTGTTCCAGTGGTGCTGCACCCGTTGTCAAATTCTTCGTAAGATGACACTGTGTAATTGCCCGGTTCATTCACCAATATGGAATCCTCGCTGATGTATTGGATAATGCCCGGACCACTCCACTCATAGTTAGTGGCACCTGTGGCAGTCAGCATCAATGTATCACCCGGGCACCATAAGCCACCACCTGAAATTTGTGGATTAGGATTGGGATCATCTAGCAAAACAATGAACACAGAAATTTCCTGCTCGGGGTACCAGATAGTATCTATGGGACATGGCTCTGGTGTGAAAAGAAACGGTATGGCTGTGATGTAGTGCCAACCCCCTTGCTGCGGCAACCATGTGTAAGATTCAAAACCTTCATAAGGCGGATAGAAACCGGTGTCAACAGCTATTTGCCAAACAGCATCGGCAAACAATGGGAAATCCAATTGCTCCAATTGGTCAATCAATTCTGTGGTGATGTAGTCGCTGCCGCAGATAACAAGGGTATCATTGATGGGCTGATCTGTTTCGCTGAATTGCAAAAGAGGATCTATTTCTTCCAGTGGATCTATCAGATCAATTGGAATGGTGTTTTGTCCAAAGCAGCCATTGTCTCCTTCTGACACAAAGGTGTAATCGCCACTTTCAGTAACGGTGATGGGGTTGTCCTCTGACTGAAAACCATTGGGCCCTACCCAATAAAATGCTTCTCCACCATCAGCGCCTCCTGTTAGCACCACTTCATCAGGAGCGCAGAGCATCACCTCTAATGCATCAGGCGGTGCTTCTATATTGATGCCTTCATCATCGGTTATGGTTGGTTCGGGCAATTCAAGAATTTCTACAAAGATGGAATCAGTAAAACTGTCGCAACCATCCTCGCGTTCCACCTCTATGCTTATCCATCCGGTGTTGTCAATGTTGATGGACTCATCGCCCGAACCATTGCTCCATTCCCAGTCATACTCAGGACCTATCCAGCCATTGCTGCCAGTGTTAAGTGTCAGATAGAGCAAAGCAGTTCCGCAAATAACAACCGAGTCTGAGCAGACTAGCGGAATTTCTTCATCATTGATACAGGGCTCTTCTGCCGGATAACTGCAATCGCCTCGGGTATAATAGTCATAATGAGGAAGCGAAAGGTCGATGAAGTTTCCTACAAAGATGTCTTTGTTGGCTTGCGCTTTCAGATGGAGGTATGCACCATAGTTGTTGTATCCGCATAGCGCACCACTGTTCGGGTCACTCACATCATCATTCACACCTGGAATAAAGTTAGTTGGGTTGAGCTCAAACGAATTGATGTCGCCCGGTACATGAAAATACTTTTCGAAACTTCCGGCAAGGCGCGGCTCATCGGCATTGGCACCACTCACTATTGCGCTGCAAAATTCATTGCGCGGACCACCGTATTGGCGCATCCACTCGCGGCTGCCGCTGCTGCTATAGCGTGTTACAAACACATCACGATAGCCAGCACTATTAAAAAGTCCATCACCTAGTTCGTCAGCATACTCAGTAAAAACACAATCGAATAAACCGGTGATGTAAGCTTCATTGTTGTTGCCAATAGCAATTGCTTTGGCAGAGCAATAACTGTCGCTCCCATCTTCCTTCGCCCAACTAACCGCACCAGCAGAAGAATACTTTGCTATAAAAATGCTTTGAAGATTGGTGGTAGAAACTACCTCGTTGTTGGTACCGAAAAAGATTATCTGACCAATGCTTTCGCCTGTCACCAACACATTGTTTTGGTTATCGCAACGCAGTGCGTTTGGCGAAACTTGTGTGGCTGCAATCTTCGAGTACCACTGTTCCTGCCCGCTGCTGTTGTACTTCACTACGTAACCCACATTTTCCACATCATTGTCGTGCGCCACATCGAAGGTGATGTCACCACTGAATTGTCCGCAGATGTAAATGTTGGCTTGACTGTCTGTACAAACATCGGTAGGTCGTTCATCGCTTGCTGCACTGCCTTGTTCTAACCACAGCCAGTTGCCATTGTTGTCCAGTTTGGCTGTGAAAATATCCGCAGAGGCGCCACCGCCACCGTTGGCACTGGTTAAACTGAATGCACCAAAGTTGCCTACACCTCGAAACTGACCTGTAATGATGACACTGCCTGAAAGGTCAACAGCAATGCCGACTGCAGCATCGTTGCCCGAGCCACCCGCAGACTTTGCCCACTGCACCTCACCTTGTGGATTTACCTTAGCTACAAACACATCACCGCTGTCCGCAGCATTTAAGGTGATGCTTCCGAATGTTGCCTGGCCTGCGAAGAAGCCGCAGATGTATGCATTGCCTGCATTGTCGTTTGCCACAGCTAGGCTTCTGTCGGTCAGGTTGCCGCCAAATTTTTTGGCCCAAAGGGGTTCGCCATCTACATCGTATTTCGTTAAGAAAGCATCACTGCTTCCACTGCTGCTCAGGTTGCCTATGGTAAAATTGCAAACACCTGCGAAGTAACCTGTCACGTAATAACTGTTGTCTATAGCCACCCGGCTGATGTCGAGCGCCTCGTCCAGATTCGTTCCGCCTGCTCTGCGCAGCCAACTGTCTTGCGCAAAGGCTGCGTTCGCAAATAACAATAATGCGATGCTTATTAGAATTTTTGAAATGGAAGAGGACAAGTGCTATTGGTTTCAGCGATAAAGATACTCTTGTACCGTAGGAAGTTGCTTTACCCGAAAGGCACAATTACTTTCTTTACGCCCACAAAAAAAATAACCATGCGCATTATAGAATGTGTTCCTAATATTTCAGAAGGACGCGACAAAGCGAAAATAAAAGCAATAACGGATGTGGTAGAAACTGTTCCCGGTGTTATGCTGCTGGATGTAGATCCTGGGGCCAGCACCAACCGAACGGTTATCACTTTCGCGGGTGAGCCTGAGGCGGTTTGCGAAGCAGCGTTTCAGTTGTTGAAGAAAGCGGCAGAACTGATAGATATGCGCATACAGAAAGGCGAGCATCCCCGTCAGGGCGCAACCGATGTTTGTCCTCTGGTACCTATAAGTGGTGTGAGCAATGAGGAATGCGTTGCTCTTGCGCATCAACTAGGCAAGCGGGTTGGAGAGGAGTTGGGCATTCCCGGATACTTCTATGAATATGCTGCAAAAACGCCTGAACGCGCCAACCTTGCCAACTGTCGCAAAGGCGAATATGAAGCCATTGAAAAGATTACAACCAAAGAATGGAAACCGGACTTTGGCCCCGATAAAGTGACTGAGGAAGTGAAACGTTCAGGCATCACCACCATTGGTGCACGTGATTTTCTGGTAGCGTACAATGTGAACCTCAACACCACTTCCACGCGAAGAGCTAATGCCATAGCGTTTGATATTCGAGAAGCGGGGCGCGTGCTCACCGACTCAAAAACGAACAAGCCGCTGCTTGACGAAAATGGTGCTGAAAAAAGAAAACCGGGCACACTCAAATCAGTGAAGGGCATCGGCTGGTTTATTGAAGAATATGGGATTGCACAGTTGTCATTGAATCTGACTAACATACATGTCTGTCCTGTGCATGTGGCCTTTCAAGAGGCTTGCAGAAAGGCAGACGAGCGCGGAATAAGAGTCACCGGCAGCGAGTTGGTAGGTCTTATTCCAAAACAAAGTTTGCTGGATGCGGCAGATTATTTTTTGAAGAAACAGGAACGCTCACTCGGCATTAGCGAAAAGGAAAAAATAAAAATCGCTGTGAAGTCGTTGGGCCTTGATGACCTCGCTCCATTCCATCCCGAAGAGAAAATCATTGAATACATCATTGATCGCAAGCTGAGCAGCAAGAAGAAACTGGTGGATATGAACCTTGTCGCTTTCGCTGATGAAACAGCCAGCGAATCACCCGCACCGGGTGGTGGCAGCATCAGTGCTTATGTGGGTGCGCTGGGCGCATCGCTTGGTGTTATGGTGGCCAACCTGTCATCGCACAAGCGCGGTTGGGACGACCGCTGGGAAGAGTTCAGCAACTGGGCAGTGCAGGGCATGACCTACCAAAAAGAATTGCTTCATCTGGTAGATGAGGACACGCTTGCCTTCAACAAAATAATGGAATCATTTGGCTTGCCCAAAAACACGGATGAAGAAAAGGCCCTGCGCAGCGCAGCCATAGAAGGCGCATCGAAGTATGCAATGGAAATACCTTTCAAAACAGCACAGATAGCATTGGACAGTATGACGGTGATGAAGGCAATGACTGAACAGGGGAACCCAACCTCCATGTCGGATGCCGCAGTGGGAGCGCTGTGTGCGCGCACAGCAGTGCTGGGGGCAGTAATGAATGTCCGAATAAATGCCTCCGGCATCAAAGACAAAACCTTTGCGGATAATCTTGTAAACGAAGCAACAAAACTGGAAGCTCAGGCAGAACAGATGGAAGCAGAAGTGAGAGCATACGTAAAAGCCAATATGAAATGAGTAATTGGCTAAGCACTTCGGAAAAGTTACCCGAGCACGATCAACGCGTACTTGGTTATGTCCCCGGCAATAAAGTATTTCTTCCCGGCAAATCAGGTGAGTTTGAACTACGCGAGGTGATTGTATTGAAATTTCAAAAGGACTTTTATCCTGAAGGCTCAGAGAAAAGAGAAAAACACGGGCCGCACTTCTGGCAAGGTGAAGGCAACAGCAATCACTTCTTTAAGGATGTGACGCATTGGATGGAGATGCCGTCTAAGCCATAAGCAACTGCCTTCTTGTCTCCGACCAATTAACTTCGCCCCATGCATCAGTCCATTCTCATCCTTGATTTTGGTTCGCAGGTTACGCAGTTGATTGCGCGCAGAATCAGGGAACTCAATATCTATTGCGAAATACATCCCTGGAACAAAGCGCCCGAACTAACCGACCACATCAAAGGTGTTATTCTTTCGGGCAGTCCCTTCTCAGTGCATCAGGAAAATGCTCCGCTGCCGGATGTTACCAAATACACCAATAAAGTTCCCGTGTTGGGTATCTGCTACGGAGCGCAGCTAATGGCTCACCTAGGTGGTGGCGAAGTAGTGCGCAGCACCCACCGCGAATACGGCCGCGCCAATCTGCACACCATTGCACCACATCCTTTGCTGAAGGATATTCCTGTTGGTTCGCAAGTGTGGATGTCGCACGGTGACACCATCAAAAGCGCAGGCCCCGATGCAGAGATTATTTGTTCTACTACCGATGTTGCTTTTGCAGGCTATCACATCAAAGGCAAAAACATTTTTGGTGTACAGTTTCATCCTGAAGTGTATCACAGCACCGATGGATTGCAAGTGCTTAAAAACTTCACAGTAGACATTTGTGGCTGTGCGCAAGACTGGACTCCGGGTGCATTTGTAGATGAAACAGTTGCCGCACTCAAAGCACAATTGGGCAATGATGTTGTGATAATGGGCCTCAGTGGTGGCGTAGATTCTACAGTTGCCGCAACGCTAGTTCATCGAGCTATTGGTGACAAGCTCCATTGCATTTTTGTAGACAACGGACTACTGCGCAAAAACGAATACCCTGAAGTGCTGGAGAGTTACCGCACCTTGGGGCTGAATGTGAAGGGTGTGGATGCAAGTGCAAAGTTCTATGATGCACTTCGTCACCTTACTGATCCCGAAGCAAAACGCAAAGCCATTGGCCGTGTTTTTATAGAAGTATTTGATGATGAAAGCAAGAAGCACACCGATGCAAAGTGGCTTGGTCAGGGAACCATTTACCCTGATGTGATAGAAAGTGTATCGGTAAGTGGTGGCCCATCGCAAACCATCAAAAGCCATCACAATGTGGGTGGCTTGCCCGATTATATGAAGTTGAAAGTGGTGGAACCCTTGCGCCTTCTTTTCAAAGATGAAGTGCGCAGAGTAGGCCGCTCATTGGAGATACCACAGAACATTCTTGGCAGACACCCATTCCCCGGTCCTGGCCTTGGCATAAGAATACTGGGTGATGTAACAGAAGCAAAAGTGAAGTTGTTGCAAGAAGCAGATGCCATCTGGATAAACAGTTTGAAAGAACATAATTTGTATGATGAAGTGTGGCAGGCAGGAGCGATGTTGCTGCCTATTCAAAGTGTCGGAGTAATGGGTGATGAGCGCACCTATGAACAAACCATTGCTCTAAGAGCAGTGAATAGCACAGATGGAATGACCGCAGATTGGAGCAGATTGCCGCACGAATTTCTTGCGAAGGTTTCCAACGACATCATCAATAAAGTGATGGGCATCAACCGCGTGGTGTATGACATTAGTAGCAAACCACCGGCTACTATAGAGTGGGAATGACAAGTGTTCAATTTGAAAATTTGCCACATAATGGTTACTTCGTGAATAATTTGAAAATAAGTTGGTACAATTATTAAAAATGAAACGGAATAGAATCAAAAATCTAATGAGTAAGAATTCCAACAGTTCGGAGGATAGAAGCATTTTCAACTTCTCGCATTTTCAAATTCTCACATTCCTCTTCATTGCTTCATTGTTTGTGTCATGCGCCTCCAACGCGCAAATCTCAACCCGTGTGGAAGAGTCAGCAGGTGTGGCTTACTACATGCACACGGTAGAACCAAAACAAACTCTTTACTCCATTTCCAAACTCTACAAGTGCGACATCAATGAAATTTCTGCTGCCAATCCCGGTGTGGATGCAGGACTAAAGGAAGGACAAGTGGTGCGCATACCCGTGGCCAAAAGCCAAGTAAAAGGCAATACGTTGGTGAGCAATAGTGGAAGTAGTTTTCTTGTGCATTCAGTGAAGAAGAAAGAAACCCTGTTTAGCATAGCCAATCTTTACAACATAGATGTGAATACGCTGATAGCCGCCAACCCCGGTAGCGATGCAGGCATCAAAAAAGGCCAAGACCTGCGTATACCCATCAAGAAAGAAGTAGTAGAGATACTACAGACAAGTGCAACTGCACCCCACATGGTGAAGCCGGGCGAAACACTCTACAGCATCGCCAAGCAATACAGCGTAGGCGTGGCAGACATTCAAAATGCCAATGGCGGACTCAAGGACGGACTGAAAGCAGGAGCCATCATTCTTATCCCCACCAACATTGGTCCTGAGGTTCTCGGTGGCACTCTGCCGGATAAACGATTTGGAAAAGAAGTATCGATAGAAGGTGCAGTGTTTGAAGAAAAGTATGACATCGCTTTGATGCTGCCTTTCTATACCAACTATAGTGACACGATGGAAACACGCGACAAAAAATTGCGCGAAGTAGCTATTCAGATCTATCGCGGTGCCATGCTCGCAGTTGACTCATTGCAGAAAAAAGGACTGAATGCAGAAGTGCATGTGTATGATGTGGTAGATGAAAAGGGATATGTGAACAAACTCCTAGAAAAGCCTGAGATGAAAGAGATGGACCTCATCATAGGCCCCACTTCGAAAGACCGCATCACCGAACTGAACAAATGGGCATCTGAAAACAGCGTACATGTGGTGTGCCCTGTGCAACAACCCAACAATGTTTTACTCACCTCGCCCAACATGAGTAAGTCGGTGCCTAGCAGCATCACTTTATGGACAAGTATGGCGCGCTACATATTTGATAAACACAAAGACGACAACATCATCATAGTGGACAGTAAAAACATTGATGACCGAAAACTGGTGAACAGCTTTAAAGAGGAATGGAAGCGGCTGACGGGCGACACACTTATGAATGTGGTCATCGTAAACGATGCCTCTTCCTTCACCATAAAAGAAAAATATAAAGCAGGCGAAAACAATATTGTGATAGCCCCAACCAACGACAAGAAAGTAATCGGAACACTTTTCAAAGTGCTAGGTGAAGGCAACATAACCGTGTATGGAACTGAAACATGGGACGACATGGAAAGCATCAGTGTAGCCAACCGCAACAAATACCACATCCATTTTCCACAGACCACGTTTATTGAATACGGCAGTGCCCGTGTGCAGAAATGGATTGAAGCGTATCGCAGAAAATTCAAATCAGAACCCGGTAATTACTCTGTCAGTGGTTATGACATCATGATGTATTACGGCATGGGATTAAAAAACTATGGCCGTGCATTCCCCAACCATTTTGCTGAAATGAAAGCCAACACAATAGGCAGCGGTTTTGATTATTTCAAAACAAGTGACGAGGGTGGATTCGAGAACCAGTTTGTAATGATCATCGGAACGGACAATTTCGAGTTAGTGCGCGAACAATAATTCCACCATTGAAATAATTGCAGCCACTTTTCGTTGACCCGCGTCCTTAAACCCACTTTCAGGAAGACTTTGAAAAGAATATTCACACTCCTCTTTGTCACTTTGGCTGTAATGGATATCCATGCCCAGCTGGGCGGCACTACCGTTTTTAATCAGTTTAATATACCCGGTAGCGCGCGCATAGCCGCCATGGGAGGTACCTATTTCGCAGTAAAGGATGGCGACCTGCAGATAGCCGCCTTCAACCCCTCGGTGCTGGACAGCAACATGCACAACAAAGTAGCCTTGAGTTTTGTGGACTACTTCGACAAGATAAGCATGGGTTATGCAGCCTACGGCTATCGTATCAAACCAAAGCTGAATGCTGCTGCCACGCTGCAATACATCAACTATGGCAAACAGACAGAACTAGATGCATTAGGTTACGAGTTGGGCACATTCAGCTCCTCAGACTATGCCCTCACATTAGGAGTGGGATACCAATACGACAGCTTGTGGAGCATGGGCGCTAACCTCAAAACGATTTATAGCACACTCGCCAATTATACCTCGCTGGGCTTTGCTTTAGATGGAGCGGTTACCTATCACAAGAAGTCGAAGAACTTCACCGCTACTTTGATAGCAAAGAATTTAGGAATGCAAGTCATGACCTACAACGATGGCGACAGAAGAAAACTGCCCTTCGAGTTTCAGATAGGCATCACCAAACGCCCGGCACACGCACCCTTCCGTTTCTCCATAGTGTATGAGAATATGCAGCAATGGGATCTTACATATGTAAATCCCAATGCCGTTATCATAGTAGATCCCGTTACTGGCGAAGTCATCGAGCAAGACAAATGGGAGTTGGGCGACCGCCTTATGCGACACATTGTTGTAGGTACCGAATTTCTATTGGGTGAAAATTTTAATATCCGCATTGGCTATAACTACCGCAGGCGACAAGAACTTAAAGTAGAAGACAAACCGGGCACTGCCGGCTTCAGTTATGGTTTCGGTTTCAAAGTCTCCAGACTGCACTTCAGCTATGGCCGCGCCATCTTTCACCTCGCAGGGCCCAGCAATCACTTTTCTGTCACCACCAGTTTGAGTCAGTGGTAAGGCAGTAGATAGTCATATTCATTATTGGTTCCTATGTTATTCCAAAGTTCAACGTTGGAATATGGTTGGGATACAGGATATAATAGTTTTACACCGGCCTTGCCGATACTACCGCGCTCCAGTTGCTTTGACCTAGTCTATTGCACGCAGCCTTTCTGAAATACTATTTTTGATAGATAGTCTATACCGTTTTCCCCCTTTACCTCTGTGCCGTTCTAAAAAGAGTTTCTGCTCTTCAACCAATGGATGGAACCACAAATGGCTATGTGCATAACCAGTCGCACATGGGAAACCATGAACCAGTCAGACATAGACGAATTAAATATACTTATCGTGTTTTTTGGCACCTATGCTGCTGCAATGGCTTTGGAGATACTCAATGAATAGGAAGGCACCAATTAATTTGTGCCTCCATGCCATAGTGCCAGATAGAGCAAGTGAAGAAAGGACAATACCGGTAGGGTATTTTATCAGATAGCTGGTATTTCCCGATAGTGCGGATTCTTTTATCACCCTTGAAATACTGTTTATCCTTATTTTGAAAAAGAAATAATGGTGACTAGACCTTACTACATTCGCTATTGCTTTCGGCATACATACACATATGAATAGGATTTTTATCGCACTTGTTAGCCTGAGTTTTTCTACTCTAGGCTTAAAAGCTCAATTAACAGAAGAATGGCACACAGAATACAATGGCGTTGGCGATTTCTCCGATTTATACACCTGCGTGGATAGCGATGCGGAAGGCAGTGTCTATTTAGGCGGCTCCACCATAGGGGTTGGTCAAAACAGCAATTATCTTATTACAAAACTGAACAATGCCGGACAAATACAATGGCAGCATAGTTACAACGCCCCCGGCAACGGCCCTGATGAAATAAAAGACATACAGGTGAAAGATGACAAAGTGTACGTAACTGGATATGGGAACAACATAACAGTGGGCAACGACTTTTGGACTATGTGTTTCACAACCGGTGGAGACAGTCTATGGGCCAATCTGTACAATGATCCAGTGTACAACCAATACGATCAGGCCAACTCGCTTTTTGTGGGTGACGATGGTTCGGTATACGTTACAGGAGAAAGTGACAGTGATATTACGGGAGCCGCAAACGATGATTTTCTAACCATCAAATTGTCATCAACAGGAAGTTTGGATTGGGCCAAGCGCTATGCGGGACCGGGCATTGCTATTGATCGCGCATACGCTGTGGTGGCAGATGCTTCAGGCAATGCATTTGTAACAGGCAGGGGAGAGAATCTCAACGATGATGACTACGTAACCATTAAGTACAATTCAAGTGGTGCAGAGCAATGGGTGCAGAACTATGACAACGGTGGCAATGACAGGGCTATAGACATGGGCATTGATGCTGCAGGAAATATCTATGTAACAGGAAAAAGAAATAATGGTGCAAATGATGACTACCATACCATCAAATACAACACATCGGGTGGCATCGTTTATTCAAAGACGTTCGATTTTGTAGATGATGATAGGGCCGAGTCCATAGCTGTAAACGCTGACGGCAGCTTCGCGGTAACTGGCAGAAGTGACGCGAATGCAACTGCAATTTTGAACTGGAATTATTACACCGTTAAATACGATATCAGCGGTAATCAACTGTGGACAGCATCCTATAATGGCACCGCTAACAATGATGATATTGCATTGAAAGTGACACTGAATGCGGACGGCAACGTTGCGGTAACAGGCATCTCGGATGGAAACTCAGGATTGGCCGTCATCAATAATATTGTTACGATTTTGTATGATGCAAATGGCAGTGCGGCTTGGACAAAAACATATGCCGGGTCTGGTAATAGCAATGCCGCATCGGATGTGTGCTTTGATCCGGATGGCATTGTCTGGGTAGCCGGAAATGTTGCTGACAATACTTCCCAGTCGGACGCAGTTGCATTATTCATTGATGGCGTGGGTAATCAGTCGGCATCCCTTTATACCGGCTTTGGTGACAACACAGAAAATATAAGGGCAATAACAAAGGATGCTGCTGGCAACATTTACGTTGCGGGCTATTCAGTAGGATTGAATACAGACCGCAATTTGTGTACAATAAAATTGAATGCAAGCGGTGATACCCTATGGTCTAGGAACATATCTGGCAGCATGTATGGCAGTGACGATGATGCTTTCGCACTAGCGGTGGACAATGCCAACAACGTAATAGTATCAGGCTACATCAAAAACAGTGGAACCGGCTCTGACATTGCAATTATAAAATACAACAGCACCGGAGTGCAGCAATGGCTTACCACCTATGATGGTGTGGTGCACGAAAGTGATCGCTCTTATGATATGGTATTGGATGGCAGCGGCAACATTTACATTACTGGTAAAACCGACATAGATGCCTCAATCATTGCCAATGACGAGTGCTTCACTGCAAAATATAATTCCTCAGGTGTCTTGGTATGGAGCAGCACATACACTGGTGGAACTACAGGAACTGAAAGGGGAAAACTTGTAGCGGTAAGTGCTTTAGGCAATGTGTACAGTTGCGGCAGAAAACACAATGGCACAGACGAGGACATTGTATTGATAAAATACAATAGCAATGGACAACAGCAATGGGCAGTAACCTACAATGGCGGCAATGGCAATGATGATCCAAACGATATGGAGTTGGATGATTTAGAAAACATCTACATCTGCGGCACAAAGGAGAATGGACTAAATACTCTGAATACAGATTACATCACGCTGAAATACAACACTGCAGGGGAATTGCAATGGCAGCAGACATACAATGGAGCGGGCAGCGGTGCTGATGTGGCCGAAGCAATTACTCTCGACAACGCTGCCAATGTGATAGTTACTGGCTATGCGGATTCGGATGCAGGTACTACTGTGAATAATGATATAGTGACCATAAAATATGACGGAAATGGAGGGCAAGTCTGGCTTTCCTCATACAATGGAATAAACCTGGATGACATGGGTGATGACGTAAGCATCAACGAAAGCGGAAATGTATTTGTTTGCGGACATACCAACATTGGCTCTGCTTCCAATATCAACTTCGACATAATTGTTTATTCTCTCAGCAGCACAGGTGGCTTGGACCTTGTCACCACTTTTGCTTTGTCTGACTCATCAGATGTGCCCAACAAAATGATGTGGGATGGCAGCAAACTCTATGTTGCAGGAAGCACATGGAACACCCAAGAACAGAGAAACAAGCTCGTGGTCAAATATGATGTGGTAGATGCGGTCGTGGAATCTTCCGTTTCTTCTTCGGAACTACAGCTATGGCCCAATCCTGTGCCGAATGAGCTGCGCATGAGTTGCTCATCAGCACTCTCCGGTGGTTCAATAATCATTTATGATGCATTCGGAAAGGTGGTCTATGACCAGCCATTTGGTAACTTGAATTCAACCCAAATAGATACTTCCTATTTGATGGATGGTGTCTATACTTTCAAGGTTATTTCCGGCAGTCAGTTGTTTTCAAAGAAATTTATCAAAGTCAAATAAGCCTCCTTAATGAGAATCAAAAGAACAATAACAGCAAAGGATGTCAGCAGTTACGTGCTGAATGAAAAAATAAATCACACACACAAGCCCAAAGCTGGAGATATTGCCATTTTTGAGATTGTAGAGATTGACAGGCATGAAAATGTTCAATTGGATGACAAGCGCCTAGCCTGGATTTTTGAAGGCGATCATATCATGGCTGCTTTTGCAGACCGCTATGCCACATCGCAGTTTGAAGGATATGTTCCTGATCAACCTTTGGATCTATATCACATACTGGGTGCGGGGGGCGCCATTGGAATAGTGCGAACAAAAAATGCTTCACTCAAGCACCGGGAACCAACCACAGTGCGCTTGGTAGGCTATTGCTGCGATGAAAACAACAGCGTTATCAATGCAAAGTTTTATCAGAAAGAACGCATAAAATTTACTGGCGTAGTTCCAAACGGTGCTAAGATAATTTTGTCCATTGGCTCTACTATGGATAGTGGCAAAACCACTACTGCTGCTCACGTTGCACGCGGGCTAAAGACAAGCGGCAAGACGGTATGCTTCATAAAATTCACAGGCACCGCCTACACCAAGGACAAAGACATGGTGCTGGATTGTGGGGCTGACTACACATGTGATTTTAGTGATATGGGTTTCCCTTCTACCTATATGTGCAGTAAAGATGACTTGCTTGATTTGTATCAGTCGCTGCTGGCCAAAATGGGAGCGCATCAACCTGAGTATATCGTTATGGAAATTGCAGATGGAATATTGCAGCAGGAAACCGCATTCTTACTGAGAGATAGCAGTTTCATGAGTACCATACACAATGTGGTTTTCTCTTGTGGCGATAGTCTTTCCGCTTTACAAGGTATTCGAATGCTGAATGAAATAGGCATACAACCTTGCCTTATCAGTGGCAGGTTCACTATGAGTCCTTTGCTCATTCAGGAAGTGCATGAGCAGATTGGACTGCCTGTGCATACTATTGACGAGCTAATGACAGGGTCGTTCAATGATATTCTTCTTGAAAAAAAACAAGCATTTGCAGCATGATTTAAGATGACGCGGCAACAACTCATCAAGTCATTTCTGGCGCAGCATAAAGTGATAGTGGCAACTGCGATGGTGATGGGTGTGTTGAACTCACTTCTCAATGTTGTGATTCCTCTTAGTATTGGAAAGTTTTATGAATTGAGTCTGCATGAAGGCGGTGCAAAAAGCAGACTGTTAGAAAAAGCCGGCCTCCATATCGTTGACCTTTCATCATTTTTTATTTTCTTCTTCCTCCTCGTTGCCCTGCGTGCTGTTTTTGGTTTTGTAGAGATCTATTACTCTGAAATCATTGAAGAAAAATTTGTGATGAATGTGCGCCAACAACTTTTTGAAGCGCAACTTTCTCATACAGTCAAAGCCTTTCATTCACGTCCGGTAGGCAAATACCTACTAAGGTACAGTAACGACCTAGCCGCAATACAGAACTACATAACCAAGGGTGGCATCAAGTTGATTGCGGATCTTACTTTTCTTGTGTTCGCCTTCCTTGTCTTGGCCAGTATGAGCAAAGCGCTAGCTGCGATGGTGGCGGGTTCATTTTTGGTGGCAGGCCTTATCATTCTCTTACTTACCCGACTGCAACGCAGGCCCACGGAACTAAGGCGCAACGCACGGTCAGCGCTGATAGATTTTGTGGATACGAGGCTCAATGCGTTTGATACCATTAAAGCATTCAACCGCACTGTTCCTGAGTCAGGTCAATTCAGAAAAAGAAATCAAAAATTGCACGAGGCGGGAAGGAAGTATTTTTTTAATCAGGCCATTATTCTGAGTTTGCTTCCTGCTATGTTTTTCTTCACACTGGGGCTTACCATGTGGTTTATTTCTCAGGATAATAGCGGCTTCACAGATGCAGCTATACAAAGTTCTCTATTGGTTTTTATTCTACTGCTTCTTTACATGCAAGGCGTTTTTAAACGGTTGTTGCGAGTTCCTTCCTTACGGCAGCGAGGTGTTTTATCGTTTCACAATTTGCTGACCGTGATGAATATGCAAACGGAAAGGACACAGAGTACAAATGATGTTACGGAAAAGTCCGCAGGAGCCATCTGTTTGAATAATGTAACCTTCGGCTATGAAGAAGGATCAGTGGTGTTCACCGATCTTTCTGCTCAATTTCAGCCACATACTAGTACCTTGCTATCTGGTGCTCCTGGTTGCGGAAAATCAACTTTGATAAAATTACTACTTGCATTTTACCAACCTAAGGCGGGCAGCATCACCTTTGATGGAAAGGAATATATAGAATTAGGTGAGCACACTATTCGAAAGAACCTAACTGTCATTAGCAATGATTTTCCATTGTTGGGCGATACAGTTTTCAAAGCGGTTAGTTATAGCCGCAATCCTGAAAAGAGAGAGAAGGTGGCCAAGATGCTCCAAAAACTTGGACTGCATTTCAATGCAGATATGGATTTGAATTCTGATTTCGAATTGGCACCAAGAGCAAGAAACCTGTCAGCAAGTGAGCAAAAACTGTTGCAATTTGCGCGCGCTCTGCTCACAGAAAAGAAAGTAATTCTATTGGATGACCCATTCAGTGGCCTGAGTGAAGAAGCTACTCAAAGGGTAGTGGGCCTGCTGAATGACTTAAGAAAGAAGAGAACAATAATTTTTGCCTGCAACGAAGTTCCAAACGGGTTGCAAGTAGATAATACAATTAGATTATGAAGATATTTTTAATCGCAATCGCTTTGTGTGTGGCAATCGCCTCGTGCAGAAAGGAACCTGGAGTAGGCGGAGATGCTACAATAAGCGGACAGGTGTGGGTGCGCGACTACAACAGTACCTTCACTCAGCTACTTGGAGAGTATCCCGCAGAGGACGTCTATGTGTACATCACCTACGGAAATAAAACCGGATATGACAAACGCATCAAAACAGATTATGACGGCTACTTTCAATTTGAATACTTGTATAAAGGTGACTACAAGGTATTTGTCTATTCTGCTGACTCCACACTTACAGACCTCAACAATATGGTAGCCGTTGTGCAACAAATAAGTATTGAGGAGCGCAAAGAGCTTGTTGATTTAGGAACCATCACCATTTTTGATTGAAATGAATCAGGCAATTTCTAAGTATTTGAGAATCGCATTGTTGCTTGTTGTCGCACAATGTCTCGCGTTCATTTCAATAGCGCAAGGGCCGAAGCAGATTGCTGCGAGGAAAATAAAAACCGTATGCACCAAGATTGTTGATATACGCAAGGGTGAGGCCCTAGTGAAATACACTATTTCTTCATACGATAAGAAGGGCCGATTGATAGAATTTAAAGAACTGAATGCCGACAGCTTAGTCATCGTTTCGGAAAAATTCGCATACAATAGGAAAGGTGAACTTTTGGAACATCAGGAGTTTGACAGCAAGGGCAATTTGACAAAGCGGATAGCCACCACATACAACAAATTTGGAAAGGAGATATCTGAAGAGGAGTTTGATGGTAGCGGTAAGCTGATTCAAAAAACCGAGATCATATACGACAATGATATGAACCGGATGCAAGAACGAATAACGGACTCCTCCGGCAAACTAGCAAAGCATACACTTTATGAATATGACAGCAAAGGCATGTTGCTTTCACGCAAGTCGTTCAATTCTGTAGGAGAATTGATTTATGAAAAAGCCAACACCTACACGTATTGATAGATCCTTTCTCTCATACAGCTATGGGTTTCAATTCAGAAGTATTAGTGCGCTCAGGCTGCATCAAAGCGGTGATACTTACAATTATTTTGATTGTGCAGGCGAGCATACTTCGTTCACAACAAAAGGATTTTCAAGGTATGTTTGGTTTGAGAGCATCGCACAACTTGAATCAATCATGGAGTATTTCATTTGCTACCCAAGCGCTTCTGAATCAAAATCTGGCCGAGTTATGGATAGCCAATGCAGATGTAGGGATCGGGTATCGTATCACTGCCGATCTCAAGGCCGAACTGCATTATCGTGCCATCAAGTTTCGCACACTAGACAACGAGTATCAAAACAGAAGTTTGTTTTACAGCACACTTACATACAGCAAAACACTTGGCAGATTTTCCTTTTCACTTCGCAATAGAGCTCAGCTATTGGTTTATGAAAATCACTACAATGACGCTTTCAAAGGACCTATTTTGTACAACCGCGACCGACTGACCATCAAATACAAGGTTAATTACTACTGGTCTCCCTATGTAAGTGCAGAAGCATTCGTCCCGCTGAACCATACAAGGCGGAGTGGTATTGATCAGTGGAGGTTCGCAGCGGGATTTGTTCGCACTTTCAGTGATAGATTTAGTGTTGACATCCGCTACCAGATTCAATACCCATTGCAGCGCACCACCCGACACATCAATTACCTTACTGCCGTTAATTGTTACATAAAATTTTGAAAAGGATGAGATACATCTTCTTTTTAATTGGAATATTGTGCATGAGTATCACCTCATGTAATAACCCCGCAATACCTGAACCAATGAGTGAACAGTCGATTGAAGGAAAAATAGCCATAGCCATTCATGGAGGTGCTGGCAACCTGAAGAAGCTAAACCTCACAGAAGCTCAAGAAGCTGAATACAAAGCAGTGCTTGATAGTGCGTTGAATGCCGGATACGCGGTGCTCAAGAAAGGTGGCACCAGCATAGATGCCGTTGAAGCGACTATACAGGTGATGGAAGACTCACCTCTGTTTAATGCCGGAAAGGGCGCAGTATTTAATCATGATGGCAAGAATGAAATGGATGCTGCAATAATGAACGGTGCCGACTTGAGCTGCGGTGCAGTGGCAGGAGTGCAGCATGTTAAAAATCCCATCCGAGCAGCACGTGTAGTAATGGAGAATTCCGAACACATACTCTTAACAGCAAAAGGCGCAGAGGATTTTGTATCGCAGTTTGGTGTGCAATTTGTTGACGCGTCCTACTTCTATACCGACCTTAGATGGCAACAATTGAAAGAGGCCATCGCGGAAGACTCAGTAAAACTTGATCACGATGGGAAAAAGGCCTCAGCACAATTTACAATTGAGCAACTGCGCGAAGAAAAGTTCGGAACTGTTGGCTGTGTTGCTCTCGATCAATTCGGAAACATAGCGGCAGGTACTTCCACAGGAGGCCTTACCAATAAGCGGTATGGAAGAATAGGGGATGCTCCATTGATAGGTGCAGGTACCTATGCTAATAACAACTCGTGTGCAGTGTCATGCACAGGAAGAGGAGAAGATTTTATACGCAATACAATAGCTGCTGATATCGCTGCACAAGTTGAATACCTTAAGATTCCGCTGGACTCAGCGGTGCATCATTCAATACAGGAAAAGCTTAAAGCCACCAAGGGCAGAGGTGGTTGTATAGCTATTGACCGATTCGGACATATCTCCATGTCATTTACCACTACAGGAATGTATCGCGGGTGGATAGATTGTGAAGGTAAAAGGGAGGTGAGCATTTATTGAATGAGTCCAGCTTTGTTTCAAGCACGGCATGGCTTCATTGTTTTTATCCTTCACCGGCAAACTCACCGGCCCCCAAATTATCTTCGCCCCATGATATTGCCCATTGTTGCCTACGGTGATCCTGTTTTGAAGAAAAAAGCTACCGAAATTACCGCAGACTACCCCGACCTAGCCAAGTTAATAGAAGACATGTTCGAAACCATGTACAACGCCAAAGGCGTTGGCCTTGCCGCCCCGCAGGTGGGCAAGAGTATTCGCCTCTTTGTGGTGGACGCATCCCCTGTGGCCGAAGGAGAAGATGGCGACCCAAGCTGCGAAGACTTTAAGCGTGTCTTCATCAACCCCATCATCTTCGAAGAAGTAGGCGAGGAGTGGAGCTACGAAGAAGGCTGCCTTTCCATCCCCGGCATCCGCGAAGACGTCAGCCGCAAGCCCGACCTGAAGATTGAATACTATGATGAAAACTGGGACCTCTACGAAGAAGAACTCAGCGGCTTCGCAGCCCGCGTAGTTCAGCACGAATACGACCACATCGAGGGAAAACTATTCATCGAAAAAATAAGCCCACTCAAGCGCACACTCCTCCGTGGCAAACTCAAAGACATCTCCAAAGGCGATGTAGATGTCAACTACAAAATGAAGTTTCCGAAATGACCTATCCAATAAACCAATTTGTCGGACTCCACAAACTAACACCCTCCATTCCGCATTCACACCCTCTTTCTCATACCCGCCCTCATGGCACCCTTCTCCTCTGGAGAAGGGCCGGGGAGAAAAGCTCAGCTTTGATGTTTTCAGTTTAGAAATTCAAAATCTTCAACAAACAATTACCTTCCATACCGCATTCACACCCTCTTTCTCATACCCGCCCTCATCGCACCCTTCTCCTCTAGAGAAGGGCCGGGGAGAAAAGCTCAGCTTTGATGTTTTCAGTTTAGAAATTCAAAATCTTTTCACAAACAATTACCCTCCATTCTGCATTCACGCACTCTTTCTCATATCCGCCCTCTTGATACCCTTCTCCTTTGGAGAAGGGCCGGGGAGAAAAGCTCAGCTTTGATGTTTTCAGTTTAGAAATTCAAAATCTTTTCACAAACAATTACCCTCCATTCCGCATTCACACCCTCTTTCTCATACCCGCCCTCTTGGCACCCTTCTCCTTTGGAGAAGGACCGAGGTTGAGGCTTTAATTCGCAACATGAAAAAAACATTCCTTCTTCTTTTGACTTTATCCTTCCTCGCCTCCTGTGGCGATGAAGAAAACGTGGACTACAGCGACCGTGGCAAAGCCGATACCGCAACCAATTCCGCTGTTAGCAGCAACGACCCATTGCTTATAGAAATAAACGACTTACAAGCAAAAGTCAACAGTGATACGACATTCGACAGAACCAAAGCGATTCGTCTATTTCGCGCCTATCAGGAATTTTACAATGCTCATCCTAAAGACACCGTTGCTGGTAACTACCTTTTCGAAGCGGCCAACCTTGCACAAAAGATGGACAAACACCAGCGTGCTATCGAGCTCTTCATCACTTTTCACGATGGCTTCCCTGGCTCGCACCGCTGCGATGATGCGGTGTACAATGTTGCATACATCTACGATGCTAAGTTGAATGACAAGCAAAAGGCCACAGAGTATTACAAAAAAGTAATAGAGCTATATCCTCAAAGCATGTGGGCTGAGCAGGCACGTGGTGCTTTACTTCTGGTGAACATGAGCGATGAGGAATTGTTGAAGTTTCTCAAAGAAAAAAACTCATAACTCAGCCCGCGGCCCATTGCTCAATATCCAATACCCAAAACCCAAAACCTCTTTGAGATTTCGCGCTCTTAAATACCTCGCAGTTTTTGCCATTCCGGTGACCATGGCTATCAGCTTTACATCGGTTGGTTGGCTTACTTTTTTGCCAGTTTTGTTCGGTTTTGCATTTGTTCCTGCCATAGAATTTCTTTCAGGTCTCAATGCAAAGAATCTATCGCAAGCGGAGTCTGAAATGGTGAGAAAGGACTGGCTGTACGATGTGCTTATTTACCTCACTGTGCCTACACAAGTGTTTTTTGCTATATGGTTTTTGAGCTCAGTGGGTGAAGAATACTTGACCACTGCGGACATCGTTGGACGCACCCTCAGCATGGGATTGATGAATGGTGTGTTCGGTGTAAACATTGCACACGAACTAGGGCACCGCAACACTTGGCACGAGAAGTTGATGTCCAAAGTGATGCTTAGCTCCACGCTGTTCCTTCACTTTTACATAGAGCACAACCGCGGCCACCACCGCAATGTAGCCACACCTAATGATCCTGCTACAGCTAGAAAAAATGAAAACCTCTATGCCTTTTGGTTCCGAACACTTCCATTCAGTTTTCTTTCAGCATGGAACATTGTGAAGAAAGAACGTACACGGAAAAAGCAAGCGGTGTGGTCGTTGAACAATGAAATGATTCAATACCTGATCATTCAAATGATGATGGTTTTGGCAATTGCATTTTTCTTTTCATCGCAAGTGATCGTTTGTTTTTTGCTCGCAGCGCTCATGGGTATTCTGCTGCTGGAAACAGTTAATTACATAGAGCACTATGGCCTGCTCAGAAACAAACTGAATGCAAATAGATACGAAGATGTGCTTCCAGTTCACTCGTGGAATTCAGACTTTATAGTTGGTCGCATCGTCTTGTTTGAATTGACCCGCCACAGCGACCATCATTACGAACCATCCAAACCTTATCAGACACTGGACTCTATGAAGCACTCTTCGCAACTGCCTGCGGGTTATCCGGCCATGATGTTGCTTTCGCTGCTGCCCCCCGCATGGTTTGTGGTTATGAACAAACGTTTGCCAAAGGATGCATCTTAATTGAGCAGGTGTTGCAGCCGCTTGTAGCATCTTCGCTGCCTTCCATTTCTATACACACCATTTTGGCCACAGGCAATCAGGTAAATGTCATCAACTCGCTACGTGCTGTGGCTGCCATCTTGGTATGCCTCTCTCATTTCGTTACGCATACTGATCCATTTGCCGGAGAATTTCTTCCTGATGGAAGCACTGTAAAGGAACTCGGAAGATTTGGTCACTATGGTGTGCATGTCTTTTTTGTGGTGTCCGGTTTTGTTATTCCACTTTCACTTTATTACGCGAAGTACAAACTGAGCTTCATGCCAACGTTTTTGTTGAAACGATTGGTGCGCCTGCATCCTCCTATGATATTGTGTTTGTTGCTGTATGTCATCATGGAAATATTTTACTGGCTAGGAGGCGACTACACGATACACGCTGACTGGAATAGGATTTTTCACAACGTCTTTCTTACTGCTGATTTTGCAGGTGTTGCGTGGTTTGTAGAGTTGCTTTGGACATTGGCTATCGAGTTTCAGTACTACATTGTCATAGCGCTCATCTTTCCTTTGTTCAATCATAAAAAGGATGGGGTCGTATTGCTGAGCATGATGGCTTTCTGCCTGTCTTCGCACTTTTTCAGCTTCGAACAGAACCACGTATTCATTTTTTACACCCCTGTGTTTGCAATGGGCATTGCTGCATTCCTGCACCACATAGGCCGCATCAACTGGTATCAATTGCTCGTTTTGTACATCTTTTGTTTTCTCACCACACGTCAGGAAATTTCGCTCAACAGTTCATTTTTCGCATTAGGCACTGCGTTGGTCATTTCATTTGTCAGAGTGCGCATAAAGCCGCTGGAATGGACAGGAGATATTTCTTACTCGCTTTATCTCACGCATAGTTTCGCGGGTTGCACACTCATGTATCACACTGCGCAATATGCTCATACCATGCCGGCCAAAATTGCTTTGATACTTGTTGCAATGGCAGTTAGCATCGCCTTCGCTTGGCTCTTTGAGCGTGTCATTGAAAAGCCGTCCATCCGATGGTCGCAGGCCATCAAGTACAAAAAATAGATTGCCAAGACGGTACTTTCTTCGTTGGGTTGTCCTCTTTCTGCATCAAACAAACGAAAAGAAATTATTTGATCACTTTTCGGTCTCATAGTTAGGAAATCTGAAATTTTCGTCTCTTACTTCGTAGCACCTTAACGATGCAGAATTCTGTGTTCTGCTGTGTCTAACCTTATCAAAGCGTGTGTTATGAAGAAGATTTTATTTATTCTTCTTGTGATGTCCCTCCATGTGCTCTCAGGCTTTGGCCAATTTAGCATGGTGGCTGATGATTTTGCAGTATCCGGCAATAGTCAATTCAACAATGGAACAGGTCTAAGTTTTTTCGATTTTGACAAGGATGGTTACGATGACTTAACTCTATGCGATAAAAACCTGCCAATTAGAATTTTCAAGAACACACAGGAAGGCGGCTTCGAATTGATAGAGAGTATTGCCAACTCATGGGAGGCCAAGCAACCTGTGTGGGTGGACTATGACAACGATTTGGATTATGACCTCTTCATCACCTTCTACCACCATACCTGCATGCTATACAGAAATGATGGTGACATCACCAATATGGTGGATGTAACGGATGATCTGAATATGCCCGATTCTGGTAATTCATTCGGAAGCGCTTGGAGCGACTATGACCGAGATGGCTATCTGGACGTTTACATCTCCAACTGGATGGATGATAGTGACATGGTGAATACCAACTGGCTGATGCACAACAATGGTGATGGAACATTCGCAGACGTTACGCAAGAAAAAGGAGTAGGCAATGGAACACTTAGCACATTTCAGGGAGCTTGGGCAGATTTCGATCTCAATGGTTGGCCAGATTTGTATGTGGTGAACGACCACAGCATGCCCAACGCACTCTACTTGAATTACGAGGGCAATTTCACGGATATCTCTGCTTCATCAGGCACAGACATACAGATCAATAGTATGTGCGATGCGATAGCTGATTACGATCGTGATGGTGACTTCGACATTTATGTAACCAATGGATATCTTGGCAATTACTTGCTGAACAATGACGGTATGGTGTTCAGCAATGTGGCGAATCTAACAGGCGCTGCGGTGCATGCGCAGAGTTGGAATGCCCAATGGATGGACGTGGACAATGATGGTTTCGAGGATTTGCATGTTTGTGTTGGAGCGGCAACAATTCCGAATAAGTTGCTTATTAATCAGGGCGATGGAAGCTTCACAGAAAGTGACTTAGAAACCACCACAGAGGTTAACTGGACCTATAGTGCTGCCAAGGGCGACTTCAACAATGACGGGTATATTGATTATGCGAACTATAGTCAGTTGCCCACTAAAGTTTGCTTGTGGAAGAATCAATATGAACAAGTCAATCATTGGATAAAATTTGGTTTGAGCAGCACTTTGGGCCACCCTGATGGATACGGAACCATTATCCGCTGCTATGTGGGAGATGCTGCTATTATGCAGACTACTTTCTGTGGTGACAACTATATCTCACAAGATTCTCAATACAAGGTTATAGGACTTGGTCAAAGTACTGTTGTGGACTCCTTGGTGCTTACTTGGCCTTCCGGATGGGTCGACAAGTACTACAATGTTGCAGCCGATCAGTTCTATGCCTTTATAGAGGGTGAAACTTTTTTCTTGGCTCAGGAATCGATGCCGCAGACGACCGTGTGCAGCGGTGAACAGCTAACACTATCAGCCGGTGACTACGACTCCTATCTGTGGAGTACCGGTGATGACACACAGAGTATTACTGTAAATGAAAGTGGCGAATACTCAGTTGTGGTCGGCAGCGAGTGGGGCTTCAGTCAGACACTGTATTTTCCTGTGGTGGTTGCTGTTCCTATTGCGCTAGTTGTAACTGTTACAGAGCCTCTGTGTCATGGCGAGGCTACAGGAAGCATTCACCTAAACATAGAGCAACAACAAGTGCAAAACATTGCGTGGACAGGTATTGAAGAGGTGGCAACAACGGAAGTAAATAACCTGATGGCTGGCAGCTACGCGTACCAGCTTACCGACCAGAATGGTTGTGAGCAGGACAGTGCGCTGGTGCTGAATGAACCCACAGCCATTGAGGTGAATTGGTATGCGCCTCTTGCGTGCAATGGTGAAGAAACTATAATTACTACCGACATTATCGGTGGCATTGGTGCACATACACTTGACTGGAATGGTGCAGATCCAGAGGCAGTAGCAGCAGGCGAATACGAACTCTTGGTCACTGATGAGAATCTATGTGTGGTGACCGAACAAATTACCATAGAGCAATACGATCCTATCAGCATTGATTGCATCGCCCCAATAGCTTGTTTCAATGAATCTACAACGGTAACCGCAGTAGTATCCGGAGGGGCGCTCAACTATACACTGAACTGGAATGGTGTAAATCCTGACAGCATCTATGCAGGTGACTATACACTTGATGTAGTTGATGAAAATAGCTGTAGCGCTTCAGAAAACTTCACAGTGGTGGAGAGCAGCGAGATATTTCTTACCCCTGAAATCACCAACGCTTTTGATGGCGCAAATGGAACGGTTGTCATGACGGTGGAGGGTGGCAATGCGCCCTACACTTATTTATGGAGTGGCGGGTCTACAACCAATGTGCTGATGGATGCAGTCCAAGGTACCTATCAGTGCCATGTGACCGATGCGCTGCTTTGTTATGCGAGCACAGAAGTGCAGGTTTTAGACTTGGCTGTTGGTGAGCTATTAAAGACCATCGATTTTTATCCAAGCCCATTTAGCGATGTTTTGACGATAGTTCAAAGTGATACCCAAGACATGCATATTGTAAATACTTCAGGGCAGGTCCTCTGGCATAACATCAGTAGCAAATTAGCAAGTACAATTGATACTTCAGATTGGGCCACAGGCATCTATTTTTTGTTTGCCGGCAACCAGTATCACAAATTGACTAAGCTGAGGTAAACCAAGTCGCGATGCGCGATAGAACTACAAATTAAAACATGTATTCAGCAAAAGCAAATGATATACGATTGAGCCCGCAAACCTATTGCCGCAGGGCTGGGAGCTGGCTTAGTAAGACCCTATTGCTGCTATCTTTCGTTTTGATCTACTCTAGTCATGTTACAGCACAGTTTGAGACTGTTCAAGTGCAGGTGTATGCAAATGGCTTCGATATGTTTGGCAATGGAAGTGGTCTCAGTTTTTTCGACTTCAACAAGGACGGCTGGGATGATATCACTCTTAGCGATGCAGGTTTTCCCATAAAAATTTATCTCAACAATCAAAACAGTACCTTCAGCTTGATAGCTACTGTAGCCAATGTTTGGAACGCTAAACATCCTGTTTGGGTGGATTTTGACAATGACAATGATTATGATCTATTTGTAACCTTCCGACAACACAGTTGCAAGCTCTTTAGGAATGATGGAGACTTTGATGCATTGGTTGACATTACCGATTCGCTTGGACTGCCATCGAGCACAGGAAATTCATATGGCTGCGCATGGGGCGATTACGACAAAGACAGCTACCTTGATGTTTATATCGCTAACTTTCACCTGAGCGATACAGAAGAAACCAACTGGCTGCTGCATAACAACGGTGACGGAACATTTACCAACGTCACTGACCTCTTGCATGTGGGCCTAAACCAAGTGACTTCTTTCCAACCTTGTTGGGTAGATATAGACAACAATGGCTGGCAAGATCTGTATGTGGTGAATGACCACGATTACACCAATGCCATGTTTATGAATGACGGTGTTGAACTTATAGACATGGCAGCCGCTATAGGATTGGATACAGAGCTTTTGTCTATGTCCAATTCTATAACCGACTATGACCAGGATGGTGACTTTGACATATATATGAGCAATGGGTATGACGGTAATTACTTGATGCGCAACGATTCCGCGTACTTCATAAACGTTGCTGACGAAACCAACACCGCCATATACAGCAGCTGTTGGAACTCCATGTGGTTGGATGTGGACAACAATGGCTACGAAGATCTACATGTCTGCCTCAATGATCCAGTGGAGGACAACAGGATGCTTATCAATGACGCCAATGGCAGCTTCAATCCGACATTGATAGCTACAGGAGCTTCTGAAAACAGGTCTTATTGTGCGGCCAAAGGTGACTATGACAATGACGGCCAAATTGACTTCTTCAATTTTAGCCAGCAGCCAGCCCTCCTTTCACTTTTCCACAATGTGTATCCTGATGTCAACTATTGGATAAAGTGCGATACCGAAGGGGTGGTTAGTAACCGCGATGGCATAGGCACCCGGGTGGAGGTTTACTGTGGCAGCGATGTTTATACGCACTACACTTTTTGTGGCACTAACTACCTGTCGCAGGATTCGCAACACAGGCTGATAGGGTTGGCACAGCACGACATCATAGATTCACTTATTCTCAAATGGCCCTCTGGTTGGGTGGACAGGCATTATGCGCTTGCAGTCAATACAAGCCATGTGTTTGTAGAGGGTGAAACATTTATGGCGTCCACCTCCGGAACAGTAGTTTTAACGTTATGCGAAGGAGCTTCAGTTGTCTTGGATGCGGGTGAATGGGAAGCTTATGATTGGTTCGATGGTTCAGACCAGCAGTTGGCAGTCGTAAGCCAGGAGGGAGAATATGAAGTAAGCGTTACCAACCAATTTGGCCTTGTTCAAAGCATCACCTTTCAGGTGCTGTTGGAGCAAGCAACGGAGTTGTTGTTTGATGTCCTACACCCTCTGTGTTCTGATAGCAATGACGGCCATGTAGTGGTGACGGCTTTGGACAATGAAATAAGTACTATCTATTGGAATGGAGAAGAAGGCGTTTCAGTGCTCGATAATTTAAGTGGTGGCGCATATGCGTATGAAATACTTGATTCGAATAACTGTATAGTTGAAGGAAGTGTAATTCTGGAAGCACCCCCAGCAATTGATATAAGTTGGAATGAGCTTCAACTTTGTTTCGATGCGGTGGGTTCAATTGAAATACAAATGTCAGGCGGATCCGGGACACTTACAGCCGACTGGAATGGCATCAATCAGCAAGAAGTGGTGGCAGGTGATTACCTTGTGACAGTAACCGATACCAACCAATGCCAACATGCGGCTTTGATAGAAGTGATGGAACTGGCTCCCATCAACATCACATGTGTTGCGCCATTGGCGTGCTTCAACGAAACCATAAGCATTCTCACCTCGGTGAGTGGTGGGGCAGGCAACTACTTGTTTGACTGGAATGGCTACAACCCCGACAGCCTGTATGCAGGCGACTACGTGCTAAACGTGGTGGATGGCAACAACTGCACGGCAACTGAAAACTTCAGTGTGTATGAAGCCACGGAGATAATTCTTACGCCTGAGATAACCAATGCCTATGATGGTGCCAATGGCAGCGTGGTAATGAATGTGGCGGGCGGCTATGCACCATACACCTACTTGTGGAGTAATTTTAGTGACACCAATGTACTGTTGGATGCTGCGCAGGGCAATTATACCTGTCTGGTTACGGATGCGTTGGGGTGCACAAAGTCAATAGACTTAAGCGTGGTCGATACGCAAGTTGATGAGGTAAAACGGGAGATAGTTGTTTTTCCAAATCCATTCAATAACCAAATCAGCATTAATCTCTATGAACCATGCTACATAACGGTCAAGGATGCCATTGGAAGAATCATCTATCATGCTCACTTGCCAAGCATTGTTGAGATAGATACATCACTGTGGAGCAGCGGATATTATTTACTAACAGCTGGTGAAAAAACATTCTTGATAGAAAAACCATGAACTAATTCTGAAAGCATGCAGCGCAATATTTTTTTAGCATTTCTAAGCTTGTTACCATTTGCTGCTTTTGCTCAGTTTCAGGATGTTTCAAATCAATATAATATCTCAAATGAAAGTGATCATTCTGTCAATGGCAGCGGCCTTAGTTATTATGATTATGATAAGGACGGATGGGATGACCTGACCATTGCCACCAAGGGAATTCCGATCAAAGTTTATCACAACTCTTCGGTCAATGGCTTTGAACTTGCCTTCACATTTCCTTCAGCTTTTGATGCCAAGCATCCTATCTGGGTGGATTATGACAATGATGGCGATGCAGATTTTTTTATTGGATTAAATCTGAACAGTTGCAGACTATACCGCAATGATGGGGAGAATGTCTTCACTGATGTTACAGCAGATCTTAATCTTCCGCTTGAATCAGCCGAGACACATGGTTGTGCATGGGCAGATTATGATTCGGACGGTTGGCTGGATTGTTATATAAGCAATTACAACAGGGCAGACGGTGTCACAAATTGGCTGCTGCATAGCAACGGTGATGGCACTTTTACGGAAGTGGCAGATTCACTGGGTGTGGATAACGGAAGTAAAGCTACCTTTCAGTCTAGTTGGATTGATTATGATTTAGATGGTGATGTAGACCTGTTTGTCGTTAACGATCATCAGGAGGGCAACTTCTTGTATGCAAACAATGGTGACGGAACTTTTTATGATGCAAGCGAAGAGTCAGGAGCTCTGCTTTATGTTTTCAGTATGTGTAGTACCATGTGCGATTATGACAATGATTGCGACTTGGATATGTATGTCTCTAATGTGGAATACAGCAACATATTGATGAATAACGAGAACGGATTTTTTCAAAATGTTGCGGAACAAGCAGGGGTGGCTGGAACTCAGTTGAGCTGGGGAGCTATATGGCTTGACTACGACAATAATTTTCTGGAAGATTTATTCGTCACCAATACCTGTCCGGTCGACACTGGTTGTGTAAACCCGCTGTACGCAAATCAAGGCAATGGGACATTCATGCAAATCGATCTGACCGAAACAGGCAACGATTATCATAATGCATTTTGTGTTGCGAAGGGTGATTTGGACAATGATGGATATGCAGATTTTGCAACAACGAATTCTTTTCCAACAAGCGTTAGCATTTGGCAAAATGTAATGGAAGGAAACAATTGGCTGAAGATTACTTTACAAGGTACAATTAGCAACAGGGACGCAATTGGTACACTTCTCAAATTACATAGTAACGGGCAGACAAAGTTGATACAAACTAAATGCGGAGACAATTATCTATCACAAGACTCCCAGCATATCACAGTAGGAATGAACGATATCTTGATGATGGATTCTATGATTGTAACATGGCCTTCAGGATGGATCGATAGGTACTATGAAATTGCCGGAATGCAGAGCATAGTTTTGGTAGAAGGTGAGACCTTTGCAAATGCCCCAGTGCAAGACGTTAATATCACAAGTTGTAGCAATGAGGTGGTTACTTTGGATCCTGGCCTTTGGTCAGCGTACCTCTGGAACAACGGTGATACGCTACAAACAATAGAAGTTACTGAAAGCGGCACGCACACTGTAATAGTTACCAATGAATTTGGATTGCAACAAATGCATGAATACGATGTTGTCATCACTCCTATGCCAGAAATAGCAGTGTTCAATACTGCACCAGTTTGTAATGGAGAAAGCACTGGTTATATATTTCTTGATGTGCAAGAAATGGAAGTAGACCAAATTATTTGGAATAATAATGAAGAGATAACAGGGGATGTATTGGATAGTATAGGTGCCGGTAATTATTCTTATCATATTACTGATATCTACGGATGTCAGCTACAGGGCAGCATTGAGTTAACCGAGCCCAATGAACTAACTGTTGAGTATAGCACACCTGTAGTGTGCTTCGGGGCTGCTACAAACGTAAGCGCTGCTGTGTATGGTGGCACAGGACCCTATGTGTTGAACTGGAATGGAGTGAACCCCCAAAACTTGTCAGCTGGCGATTATCTACTAACAGTAACCGATGCCAACCAATGCGAGGCAACTGAACTCATACAGGTAATACAAGTGGCTCCCATTGTGGTAAATTGTAGCACGCCACTAGCGTGTTTCAACTCACCTGTTGGTATTGACTACCTAATAACCGGAGGCTTTGGTGACTACATACTGGATTGGATTGGCGCAAATCCCGACAGCCTATACGCGGGAGATTATGTGCTGAACGTGGTGGACGAAAACAACTGCACTGCTAGCGAAAATTTTAGTGTGTATGAAGCCACAGAGATAGTGCTTGTACCGGAGATAACCAATGCCTATGATGGTGCCAATGGCAATGTGGTAGTGAATGTGTCTGGTGGCTATACTCCCTACACTTACCTGTGGAGTGGCGGAGGCAATACCAATACATTGACGGATGCTGCCCAAGGCACCTACACCTGTGTTGTGACTGATGCGCTGAATTGTACGCAGAGCATCGAGGTGGAGGTGATCGACCTTGCTGTGAACGAGTTTTCTCAGCCCGTTCTTTATTACCCAAACCCCTTAGGCAATGCACTGAACGTTACGCTGGACAAGCCTCAGCCTGTTACCATTAGCGATGTTATGGGTTGCGTTGTTTATCATTCTAATGCAAATGGCAATGTGTTCATGATTGACACTGCGCAGTGGAGTGCAGGTATTTATTTCTTACATACAACTAATTATTCTGCACGTGTGATCAAGCACTGAAGGTTGGCTACTTTTTTCTTCCTGCTGGATGTGGCCAATTATTTTCGCCCTAAATTTTTTTATCTAAAAGCATATGAAGTTTAAACCTGGAGTATTGGTAGGTGATGAGGTGACTGAAGTATTCAACGATGCGCTGGCTGAGGGCTACGCACTGCCAGCGGTCAACGTGATAGGCACTAACAGCCTGAATGCGGTGCTGGAAACAGCCCGCGAGGTGGGCTCGCCCGTCATCATCCAATTCAGCAACGGTGGTGGTGCATTTTATGCAGGCAAGGCACTGAAGAACGATGCGCAACAGGCCTCTGTATTAGGCAGCGTGAGTGGAGCTCACCACATACATATGGTGGCTAAGGAATACGGAGTGCCGGTGATAGTTCACACCGACCATTGCGCTAAAAACATCATTAGCTGGATGGACGGCATGTTGCACTATGGCGAACAACATTTTGAAAAAACAGGACGTTCGCTGTTTAGCAGTCACATGTTGGACCTTAGCGAGGAGCCCTTGCACGAGAACATCGAGATATGCTGCACCTACTTCGAGCGTATGGCCAAAATGGGTATCACACTGGAGGTGGAACTAGGTGTAACCGGTGGCGAAGAGGATGGTGTGGACAACAGTGACGTGGACAGCAGCAAACTATACACCCAGCCGGAGGATGTGGCTTATACTTACGAGAAGATGTCGAAGATATCGAACCGCTTCACCATAGCGGCTGCCTTTGGCAATGTGCACGGAGTGTACAAGCCGGGTAATGTGAAGTTGCAACCGGTCATTCTCAAAAATTCGCAGCAACATGTAAAACAGAAATTCAACACGCCCACCGATAAGCCTATTCACTTTGTATTCCACGGTGGCAGCGGAAGCAGCCAGGACGAAATACGAGAGGCCATCAGCTATGGCGCTGTCAAGATGAACATTGATACCGACATGCAATACGCTTACCTAAGTGGTGTGCGCAACTACATACTGGGCAAAAAAGAATACCTGATGGGACAGATAGGCAATCCTGAGGGGGCTGACAAGCCGAACAAAAAACACTACGACCCACGTGTGTGGCTGCGCGAGGGCGAGAAGGAATTTGTGGTACGCCTGCGACAGGCGTTCGAGGATTTGAATTGCGTGGGGCGCAATTGATATTTCCCTTTTATTATTTTAGAATCAAAAAAGTCCGGGGCTTGCGTCACTATAGTTCGACAAGCTCACCATGCAACCGTAGTTGCCGTGGTGTAAAAAAGTAGGGAACAAAGAGAAAGGGGCGCATCGCGCCCCTTTCTCTTTTTCCTTTTACTCGCTTAGCATTGATTTGTCAGGATGAGCTTGTCGAACCATCCCTGTCAACAATGATCTGTCATGGTCAACTTATGGAACCATCTCTGTCAACAATGATCTGTCATGGTGAGCCGAGTTTATCCTGAGTTTGCTGAAGGGAACCATGAACCATCTGTAGGGATCAATCGGAGTAATTGTTTTTTCTTCTAATTCTTTACTATCTGCTTAGTCATCACATTGCCATCGGCAGCAGTGAATACCACGTTGTAGATGCCGGTGGTTGCTGTGCTGAGGTCCAACTGATAAGTGTTGCCACCAATGCTGGCTGCGCTCAGTTGCTGCACGGTGCGGCCCATGCCATCTACCAAGGTAATAGTGCATCCGCTGAGGTATGATGCATCATTGGTGATGATGTTCAGGTTATCATTTACAGGATTCGGGTAGGCTATCAGGGTGGTCTCCATTTCTTCTACACCTACCAGTGGCGGCAATTGGGGCAGGTTCACTAGACTTCCGTCTTGTATCCAGGCATAGCAGTCTTGGTCGTCCACGGGACCGCTAGTGAAGAGGTAGATGTAGTAACCTGCATAGTTAGTCACATCCAGTTGGTAGGCGAATAGACCATTGTAGATGTCATTGCCGGGAGTGATGTCCAGGATGTAGTCGGCCACAGGAAGCTGTGCGCTGAGCAGTTGGGAGCCGTTGGGGTAGGTGAGCTGGTCGCCTATCAGTTGCTGTGAGCTGCGAAGAATGAAGTTTTCAGACGAAGAGCCCGGCACGCTGTTGATGGCGTCCAATCTCACTTTAGTGAAGTCTACGAGCACTTCTACCTCCTTGATGGTGGTGTTGAAGTTAGCTGCACTGTTGCCAAATACGAGGGCGATGTTCTCCGTAAACTCATTGAGTGTGATGGCTGAAGTAGTGTTGAGCAAAGTGGCTGTGCCAGCGGTGTACCATTTTATTTTGATGGTAGTGCCGCTGGGTACGGTTAGCGCAGTGCCAGCCTCTACGTAGCTAAGTCCGCTCGCAGTGGCTATTACCGCATTATTGGCATTGTTTATCACCTCGGCATCCATGTCTGTATTAAAAGAATGGTTGTTGATTAAAGTGATGAGGCTCTGGCTTTGGACCATAGTCGAGAGGATGATAAAGGCAAAAGTGTAGATGTATTTCATAAATTTATTGGTTTGATTTGAGCGCGAATCTAGGAAAAAATAACAGGAAAGTGCAAGTGAGGCTTGTTATTGGCAGTGTATAACATTGCTTTCCAAGGTGCTGTGTTTTTAGGATGAATTTTTTTCATGACTAATGTCAATTGAATGCGAAGTCATATACATTTGGCACCTATCAGTCTTAACCAAAACAACAATTTTCGGGCATATTTTCGATTATGATGAAGAAGCATTCTTGCGGACGTCTTACTCCCATCTCTTTTTTGACCGGTATTCTTTTTCTTACACTCCTCAGCTCGTGTGGTGAGGCACCAACCGCTGTTGCACCACCCAAGGAGGCCTCAACTGTGCTGAAGGAAGAAGGTGTAGCTCAGGATGTAGAATACTCCAAAGGACAGGAAATAGAAATCAGCACCTCTGACAACTTTCGCCTGAAAGGCAATATATATAGCCCTGAGGGTACCACTGGTATCCTGCCCGGTGCTATTATAATAGGTGCACCGGACGGTAGCGATACGAGCAGCGTTCATTATTTGGCTACCCAGTTGTCAGCACGCGGCATCGTTTGCCTCACTTTTTTTCCCCGTGGCACAGGCTTCTCAGCTGGCCTTAAGCAGGCTAATAACTATGAGTGGCAGAAGGACGATGCCTCGGCAGCCGTCAAGCATTTACTGAAAGACCAGCGCGTGGATCCCCTCAATTTCGGATTTATCGGCATGGATGAAGGCGCAGAATTGGCCTTGTTTGCTGCAGCCGGTAACAATCAGCGCTGCTTTTTGATCAGTGGCAGCCTTCCCCTCATCGAAGCTTCAGAAAAAGTAACGCGCGGATTCAACAACAACGTGAAGGCCTCTCTGGCGGTAGCGCAGCAGGAGTATCGTCAGGGCAAAATAGATTTTCCCGCACTCGTTAAAAAGCAGCAGGAATTGCTTGTCGGTCAGGGCGAGGGTTACCGCATTCCCATGACCGCTGATGACACCTACTGGACCTGGTTTGACAGTTGGAAGAACTTTGACACCAAAGCCCTCCTTGGAAAACTGCATGGCCCTGCCCTCTTTATATATGGTACTGCCGACAACTTCAAGGCCGATGATGCGGAAGACATCATAAGTGACAAAACCAGCGGTGCACAGCGCGAAGCCATATCCGTGCAAAGCCCCACGGATGGCAACCTGGTGGATGCCTACCGCAATAAACAAATGACCGACAAAACCCTTGCTGTCATGGCTAGCTTCATGCAGGCACAGGGCAAAAAATAAAAAATGGGACAGCCCGAAACCAAATTACAGCAACCCTGACGTACTTATCCGCCACACATATATCTTATCAACAGTCGGGGCAACCCGCCAAATGCGTTTCGTCTTCAAGGGGTAAAAATCCCGTTTGAAGCTTAACCAAATTCTATTTTCAACCTTCGCAATTTGCCATACCTTGTATATAGCATCTCTTAATCAATTTAAATTAATCAAAAACCAATTAACAATGAGCAAAAACTACTCAAGCCCTGCGCCTATGCGCGGGAATTTTGTATGGCTACCCCGTGTAGCAGCTTTTACGCGCAGTGTTGGGGTACTCAGGAGTACAGCAGCATTGATGATTACTGCATTGTGCATGGCCTTAGGCACCACAAGCAGTAATGCACAAACTACTTTGATCAACGCAGCCACTGATGGCGGTTTTGAAGGTGGAGCCGGTGGCTTTGCCGCTAACGGATGGACCGTGGTAAACGGATCTTTCAACACATGGAACAATAGCGCTGTGGGTACTCCATTCGCTGGCGCTTTCCACGGATTTATTTCTAATGACGGTGGTGTTACACACACTTACAGTAACGTTACTCCAGCTACCAACCATTTCTACAAAGATGTGGTAATTCCTGGTGCTGAGACTATCATTACCCTCAGTTTCCAGCACAAAATGATTGGTGAAAACGGTTTTGACCGATTGCTGGTTTATGCAGCTCCTATTAGTGTTACACCTGCTGCTGGTCTTCCTGCATCTACCAGCACTGTGCTTGCAGGCGCTACGTTGCTGTTCACACAAACTTCTACAGGGGGTGTTTACACCGCCAGTCCTAACATTACGGTGCCTGCCACATTTGCAGGTACTACTACACGTCTTATCTTCACATGGCAAAACGATAATAGTGTTGGTACAAACCCTCCTACGGCCATTGATAATATCAATCTGGTATCAGCCGCACCGGCTAACTTCAACACTTCCACATTCGGTGGTCTTTGGAGCAGCCCTGCCTCATGGGCTGGCGGCATAGTTCCTAGTGCTGGTAACGATGTTACGGTAGTGGCTGGTTCTACTCTTACTGTGGATGCTGCTACTTACAACGTCCGCGACATTACTGTTGACGGTCTTTTGAACTTCGCGGGTACTGCTGCTACAGCTAACAACCTCACCATCACCCGCGACCTTATTGTGTCGGGCACGGGTACGCTTTTGGCGCACAATACCAGTGTAAACCAAAGTGCAGGTGTCGGCCTCACCATTGGTCGTCACTTCACCATGAATGGTACTGCCAACCTGGCTTGTACTAACATTACCTTCAATGGCAATGGTGCTTCTGGAGTTACTCAGAACATGTCGGGTACTGGCACCTTCTATGGTACCAATGGCTCCGGCAAAGGTTTGATTCGTGCATTGCTTGCAGCTAACCTGCTGGGTACAGTCAACCTCAGCACTACGCAGACAATTGTTGCTTACTCAGCTTATGCAGCTACAGGTGTTACCACTTTTAATACAGGTAACCGATTTGAAATAAGCCTTGGGGCTAACTTTGATGGTCAGGCTGTAAACCAAAGCGTTTATGAAGTAGTAATGACCAACCACGGTGCCGGCTATACCAGTGCCCCAACGGTTACCATTGCTGCTCCTCCGGTGGGTACTACAGCAACTGCTGTTGCCAACTTTGACTTGGGTAGCGGTACTGTTCGCAGCGTTACAGTTACTGTAGGTGGTACTGGTTATCGTACCTTCAATCCTGCTGTTACTTTTGCTGGCGGAGGTTTCACTACCGCTGCTGCTGCTACAGCCGTTGTTCCTTGCGCAGTTACACATGGCAACAACCTGGCCTTGGGTCAGCGCGGCACTGCCGGTGTTATCACAGGTACTATGCCTGTTACCTCTAACTGGGGTGTTAGCTGTGTTACCAACACAAGTGGTCTGGTAGCTACGCCTGTAGCTGCTGCCGGTGTTGGTTATTTGGCTGCTCCTACCGTTGGTTTCTCAGGTCCTACTGGTCTCAACCTTGTTACCGCTCTTGGTGCAGGTTACACGGGTGCTCCTACTGCTATAGCTGTAGCTGGTGCTACCAACGTTAGTGGTGGCGCTTATGTTCTAACTGACTTTACCTACGTAGTGGCTAATGGTCAGTTGGTGTCTTGCATACTTAACAACGTTACAAAGACATATGATGTAGCTCCAACCATCACATTGACTATTCCTGGTGGTGCAGGTGCCACTGTGGCATTCCCAGCGACCTGCTGGCCTGCAGCTACTGCCAATATGGATCTTCCGAACGGTATGGTTACTGGCTACACGGTTACCAATTCTGGTTTCGGTTACCTAGGTCATCCTACTACTGGTGTGACTGGTGGTGCTCCTTCCACAGCGGCTGTTCCTCAGGCACGTTGTGGTTTCTACACATTGAACTACACTTCTTTCAACCCTCCGGGATATCCAACACCTATTACAGAAGGTCCTGAGATGCCTGCTAGCCGTGCATTGTTCTCTGCTACTTTCAACAACTTGTTGGGTACTAATATTAACTTGAATGGCGGTAGCATTGAATTCTATTCTTCTCCTACTCCGCTTACATTTACAAGTGGTCAAGTCAACATGAATGGCAACAACATTACCTTCAGGTCTCCAGCTTACGCTGGTATCGCTGGTGGTTTGCTGAATCGTTTCTATAACGTTGGTACAGTTCAATTGGAATCTACTGGTGCTGCCAGTTTAGTCCGTACCGCTCCAATTGGCAGTGGTATTGGAATGAACCCTGGGTCTACTCCTGTAGCATTCACTAGCGGTAACAACATTACCCGTTGGTTGGTAAACAGAGGTACACCTAGTGGCGCAACAGCTACAGGTGCAAATGCATACCGTGTTCGCCCGTTTAACGCGGTAGGTGGTGTAGGTGTTTATGGCCTCAATCCTGTTATGACCTTGAACTGGAATGGTAATGATGCGCTTATCTCCGACCAGCCTAGTTTGACTGTATCACAGTCGACAGCCTTCTCTGGTCCTTGGACTATTCGCAGCATCCCAAGTGGTGTTGGTGCATTGCCTGCTACAGGTAGCCGTGCTACAGCAACTGCTGTTCCTGGTCCATTTGTTCCAACCGGTGACGATTACTTCTCGTTCACTACCACATTTGTTGCTAGTCCGTTGGTTTATGACGTTACACGCACCACTGGTGTGGCTTATACCTCTATTGTAGGCATGGCTGGTACCAATAATACCATTGTACAATCCAACGATGACAACAACTACACTGCAACCCTTACAGGTACTACATTCACCTTCGGTGGACAGCCTGTTACCAGCATTGTTCAAAACAACAATGGTCACTTGGTATTGAATGGTGGTATTGACTTCACTTCATCCTGGCTTACTAATATAGGTTCAAGTCGTAGAGTAATTTCCCCATTCTGGGACGACTTGGTGGCACCTGCTGCTGCCGGCACTTATGGTGGCTGGAGAGTGGATGGTGGAGCGCTGGGTTCCGGTACTGCTATCATCACTTTCGAGTGGAAGAACGAAGAAACCTTCGTAAACCCAGGTCCAAACCTGAACTTCCAGGTGAAACTTTATGAGGGTTCTAACAACATCGAATTCATTTACGGTGTTATGCAGGGCTTTGACGGTACTATATCTGGTAACGGTGCTTATTGCTATTCTTACGCTTGCGGTTTGATAAACTCTACGGCAAGCACTTTGGATGCACAGCCTGGTCAGGCATTGTTGCAACAAGAAGAGAATACACGTAACTTCTCAGCTTACGGTGGTGCTATCACCAACCGTCATGCTAACTACATGAGCAGCATGCCGGAGTGTAATAGCTCTATCTTGTTTACTGCAGGCGCGGCCTACACTCCGTATGTTCCGGGTTCAGGTGTTCCTATCAACGATGACCCAGCAGGTGCTATTCCTGTTGTTGCATTGCTTGGCCCACCTGCTGACCTTTGCGGCACTTATCACAGCAGCCGTGGTGCTTCTGCCACTGGTATTGCTGCTCCTGTTTGTTCACCGTTGTTTAACAACACCGATGATGACGTGTGGTTCAGCTTCCAGTGCATAGCTCCAACTTCTACTGTTAAAGTTTACAGTGCAGGTGGTTATGATGCTTATGTTGAGATATTTGACGATGCAGGTCCTCCGTTTACACTTACAGGTGTTCCGGGAGTGCAGGTATTCTGTCAGAATGCTGCTTCTGAAGGAGCAACTGAGACAGTAAATGCTACAGGTCTTACAGTAGGAGACTACTACTATGCGCGTGTATTCCACAAGCACGGTGGTATTCAGGCTACTGCTACGGCTACTATTGCAGGTGGTCAGGTTACAGCTATCAACATTACCAACCCTGGTTCTGGCTATATGCAGGCAGCCTTCGGTGGCGCTGCTCCAACACAATATGCTACACCTCGTATCAACATCATTGGCGGCCTTGGCCGCAATGCGGTTGCTCAGGTGTTCGAAGGTCCTACAGGTTTCCCAGGAACTAACTCTAGCCCTCAGCCTATCTCTTCTGTCACATTGATGAACGGTGGCGGTGGTTACGTTATTCCTCCAACGGTTAAGATTGATGCACCAAATAGCGGTGTTACTGGTGACTTTGCGATTACCATCTTTGCTACTCCTGTGCCACCAGTTAATGATGACATCTGTGGGGCTATAGCTGTGGTGCCTGCATACTCTTGCACATTGCTCAATGGCCCTCCTTCTTCAGCAGCTACTGCTACCAACCCTCCTACAGGTTGTGGTGGTATTCCTGATGATGATGTATGGTTTTCTTTCGTAGCTGTATCTCCTTTCGACCATGTGGAAGCGATTGGTACAGGTGCTTACAACATGCACATGGAGATATTCAGTACCATTGGTACGTCTTGTTTGGCTGGCGATTTAACATCCATAGCTTGTATCAACGCTTCAGGTGCTGGTCAGACAGAGCAGTTCAACGGTGCTACCCTTATTCCTGGCGATACTTATTTCGTTCGTCTTTACCACACAGGTACGGGTGGTTCTACTGGTGCTTACCAATATTGCATCACTACACCTCCTTGCGGTTTCCCTGGAGTAACCGGTCTGGTGCAAACTGCAGCTTCACTTACTTCAGTAACTGTTGACTGGACAAATGACCCGATGTCGTCCTGCAATTACGAGTGGGAGGTTGTTCCTTTGGGCAATGCGCAAGGCGTTGGTGTTATTACATCAGGCGCCATTGGTGCTAGCATTGTAGCCATTCCAGGCCTTACTCAAGATACACCGTACACTGTTTGGGTAAGATCATGCTGCCCTCTTGGTTTTAGTAACTGGACTTCTTTGGCCGTAAGCACTGCTTATTGCACTAGCGCGGCTAGTTTAGTTCAGGACGAGGATATTTTGAATGTTACCCTTGGTTCATTGAACAATAGCTCTACTTGCGCTACCACTGGTGGTGCTGGCTCTATACTCAATTTGTACAGCAACTACACAGGTGTAGCTGCACCTTTGTTGCTACAGGGCACAGTATATCCTATTTCTATCTCTATCGGAACTTGCGGTGGTAACTTTACTTCGGCTGCTGCTGCCTACATTGACCTCAATGAGGATGGCGATTTGCTGGATGCTGGCGAACAGGTATTCCTGTCAGGCACTGTAACCAGCTCTGTAGGGGGTACTATAGTTAGCGGTAACGTTACTATTCCTTCTGATTGTGCTATCTCAGGCACTACACGTATGCGTGTCGTAGCAGTTGAAACAGGTGTCCCTGCTTCTATTTCACCATGTGGTACATACCTGTGGGGCGAAACTGAAGATTACACCGTTGACATAGTAGCTCCTGCAGCTTGTGCAGGTGCACCTCCAGTTGCCAACGTACTTTCAGATGCTAACCCTGTTTGTTCAGGTTCTAACTTCACGTTGAGCCTTGACTACTTGGCTTGCGGCTTGTCTTACGCTTGGGAATTTGACAACGGTGGCGGATGGACTGCTATCGGTGGCAACACTCCAACGTTGACTACTTCCGTATTGGTAAATACAGACTTCCGTTGCCAGGTTACTTGCCTTGCAGGTCCTACTACCACACAGTCAGCCGTTACTACTATCACTATCAATACAGACCAGTGTATTTGTGGCAGCTACTGTGCAAACCCAACCTCTAGCTTTACTTGTGATGAGTATATCGGTACCGTTACGTTCAACACGATCAACAACAACTCACCAGTTTGTAGCGGTCACTACCAGGACTTCACAGGCATCAGCACTACCATATCTGCTGGAGGTTCTTATCCTATTCAGGTATTGAATGGTGGTAACATTTATGCAGCGGATCAGGTTTCTGCATTCTTCGACTGGAACCTTAACGGTCTTTGGAATGAAGCAGGCGAAACAGTTGTATTACCTTCCACAGATGGTGGTCTTACCTTCAATGGTATAGTAACTGTTCCTTGTACTGCAACACCGGGTATTGGACGTATGCGTATTCGTATGAATTTCGGAGCAGCCGCAATTCCATGTTTGAATCAGTCTTGGGGTGAGGCTGAAGACTATTGTGTGAACGTGTTGGCAGGCATTGCTTGCTCTGGCACGCCAACACCGGGTGCTTCAGTTTCTGACCTTGCTTCAGTGTGTAGCTTCGATGCCTTCTCACTGTCGCTTAGCCCTGCTTTGACTGATTGCGGACTTACTTACCAGTGGCAATCTTCAGCAAACCTTGGTGGTCCTTATGTGGCTATTGGTGGTGGTACAACTCAGATTTTCTCCACTTCACAATCAACAGCAACATACTACCGTTGTCTAGTTACTTGTACCAATAGCGGCTTCTCGGCTACTTCCACACCGGTTCAGGTTACAATGAATTCATTGATCAGTTGCTTGTGTGTATCTGCAGCGAACTTCACTCAAGATGAGGACATCTGGAACGTAAGTATTGAGAGCTTGAGCAACACGTCTACTTGTGCAACCACAGGTGGTCCTGGTTCTACGCTTAACGCATACTCTAACTACACTGCACTTCCTGCACCTGTATTGGGTCGCAATGCCAACCACAACTTCTGTGTTACTATCGGAACGTGCGGTGGTAATTTCACTACAGCATTCAAGATTTTCTTTGACTTTAACCAAGACGGAGATTTGTTTGATGTGGGCGAAGAAGCGTATGTTTCTTCAACATTTGTAAGTTCTCCAGGTGGCACTACCATCAGCGGTTCGGTTAACGTTCCAGCTACTGCTACGCTTGGTCTTACAGCTATGCGCGTGGTGTGTGTTGAAACAGGATTCCCAGCGGGTATCTCAGGTTGTGGTACTTACAACTGGGGTGAAACGGAAGATTATGCTGTAACGATTGCAGCTGCTCCGTCTAACGACAGCTGGACTACACCTCAGGTAACTCCTTTGTCTGGTTCTGCTTATCCTGTGGGTAACTGCTATAACCACACATTGGTTGGTGCATCTTCATCCCCTCAGGCTAATCCTGCCAACGTGAACCTTTGCGGTGGTGGTGCTGACAGATGGTATTCGTTTACCGCTGCTTCTACTGCTTACCGTGTTACTTGCACTACAGGCTCATTCAATGCTGTATTGGAAATGACGGATGCTTTTGGCACCCCTGTAGATGCTGAAAACGCGCAAGCAATTGTAGGTGGCGAGAACATGGTTACTGGTGGTCTTACCGTTGGTAACGTTTACAAAGTAGCTGTGCGCACATTTGACGGTGCAGTTGGTCCTTTCACTGTGTGTGTTCAGGCCTTGTTGGCATCTTATTGTGACGATGGTCCTGGAGTTTATTCACTTTGCACAAACTTCAAACCTGACTGGACGGGTGCTAACAACTACACATTCAACTTTACGCCAACAGTACCTACACCAGGTGTGCCTACATCGGTAACATCTCCTAGTAGTACCACTTTGTCAAACCCTGCTTTGGGACTGCGTTATGGTGGTACTTATGATGTAACTATTGACGCCAACTACATCCTCTTCAATGCTGCTGGCGCACCAGACAACATTACTGTTCCGGGTGCGGTTTGTCCAATTAGCATTATTGCTCAGCCTGATGTTCAGGTGAAACTGCAACAACGTTGCAACTTCCCTGCTTCATTGTTGAAAGGTTCTGTACTATCGGGTAAGCCATTTGCTTGCGGTGCTACCTTCTACACTGTTGAGGCTACTCAATTGAACGGTTGCGCAGGTACTGCTATCGGTTTGCCATTCACTGGTGTAACTTCTGGTGCTTCATCTACCATCAATCTAGCTGCGATTAACGTAGGTGGAGTTATTCAAGGTGGTGGCAAGTGGTACAGCATCCGCTGGCAGCCACAGTTTAGCTATGGCCCTGGTTCTTATGGTACTCCACAGGTAATATTTGTTACTGGTGCTGTAATGGAAGAAGATCAAGTTGGTCCTCTTGCTGAGGAAGAGCGTATGGAGGATATCATGGTGGATGCTAACTTGTATCCTAACCCTAACAACGGTGACATGGTGAACCTGAATATCGCTAACGTAGAGTCAGACAATGTGTTCGTGAATATCACAGATATGAACGGTCGCATCGTTTACCAAAACCGTTACACTGTAGATGGTTCATTGAGCACTATTGTAACATTCGCACAGCCATTGGCTGCCGGTATGTACAATGTTCAGTTCATCATTGGTAGTGAAATTCTCAACGAGAAACTGATGGTTCAGAAATAATTTCTGATTCCAAAAGAATAAGTTTTGAAAAAGGCCCCGCAAGGGGCCTTTTTCTTTTTAATGCTATTCGTTGAATGGGGGTTTTAGCTGACTAATTGGCTCTTCATCGGGTCGGCACAATCCCTTAGTGTTTTATGTACACTTTGCATACATTGCGCGCTGAACCCTTCACACCTTTATCTCATCTATTCATGCAAAAAAGACAACTCGGCTTTTGGGACATCTGGAACATGAGCTTCGGATTTCTGGGTATCCAAATGGGCTTCGCCCTTCAAAATGGAAATGCCTCGCGTATCCTTCAAAACTTCGGAGCTGATGTGGAAGAACTCTCGTGGTTCTGGCTAGTGGCACCGCTTACGGGCATGATAGTTCAGCCCATCATAGGTTACTACAGCGACAAAACATGGAACCGCTTGGGCAGGAGAAAACCCTACTTCCTGGTCGGTACGATTATTTGTTGTCTTGCGCTGATAGTGCTTCCCAATTCAGGCAGTTGGTTTGCAGCCAAGTCAGCACTTATGATTGGAGCAGGCATGCTCATGCTGATGGATGCCAGCATCAACGTAGCCATGGAGCCGTTCAGGGCCTTGGTGGCAGATAATCTTCCAGACAATCAGCGTACGCGTGGTTTCACTATCCAGACGTTCCTCATCGGTGTGGGCGCAGTGGCAGGTTCATGGTTGCCGTCATTGTTGCATGCTGGCTTCGGTGTAGCCAATGAGGCGCCCCCTGGCGAAGCCCCTGACAATGTCATATATTCTTTTTATATCGGTGCGGCCGTTTTTATCGTCACCATACTCATCACCATTTGGAAAACCCGCGAGTACAATCCTCAGGAATACGAAGCCATTCACGGCAAGCCGGAGGAAAGCACCCTTGGCCTTTCTCAGATATTCAAGGACTTTGCTAAGATGCCCGCCACTATGCGCCAATTGGGCTTGGTGCAATTCTTCACCTGGTTTGCACTGTTCAGCATGTGGGTGTTCACCACTCCTTCGTTAGTGCAACACGTGTTTCAAGTACCTGTAGATGCAGGTGGGCATCCCATAGGCGAAGCGGCTGCCAAGAGGGCCAGCGAGGCCGGTGACTGGGTAGGTATTCTATTTGGTGTTTACAATGGAGTGTCTGCCATTTATGCTTTGATGCTTCCTTCCATTGCCAAGTGGTTGGGTAGGAAAAGAACACACGCTTTGTCATTGCTCATTGGTGGTGTGTCGCTCATTTCCATCTTCTTCATTCACGACAAATGGACCTTGATTGTACCAATGTTCGGCATCGGCATTGCATGGGCCAGCATATTGGCTATGCCTTACGTCATTCTCGCAGGTTCTATTCCTGCTGGCAAAATGGGCGTGTACATGGGCATCTTCAATTTCTTTATCACGCTTCCACAAATCATCAATGGAGTTATTGGTGGTCCTGTTGTAAAACACATTTACAACGGACAGGCCATATACGCTATCGTATTAGCAGGCGTGTTTATGCTCTGCGCAGCTGTCACTGTTTTGTATGTGAAGGAACAGAACATCATCCGGATGGACAAGACAGCGTGATGTGGCGTTGCACAAATAATTAAAGGCGGTACTTTTGTGCCGCCTTTGTTGCAATGAAGAAAGAAGAATCAAATACGCCACTCGTTTCGTCACGCTTGCCCTCCATCTATGGCGAGTTTACCATACAAGCATTTAGCAGTGGCCGCGAAGAATTGCCGCACCTTGTGCTAAAGAATATGGACATCAGGGAAGGCGCAATCATCAATGTTCGCATTCACTCAGAATGTATGACCGGAGATGTCTTTGGCTCCACACGCTGCGATTGTGGCGAGCAGCTTGCTTCAAGCATGAAGTACCTGGAGGATCATGGTGGCATTTTGGTTTATCTGCGCCAAGAAGGAAGAGGCATTGGCTTGGTCAATAAACTGAAAGCGTACAATCTGCAAGACGAAGGCATGGATACCATTCGCGCCAATCACGCCTTGGGTTTTCATACTGATGAAAGAGACTATTCAGCTGCGATTGAACTATTGAATTCGCTTGGTGTCAGTCGCATTCATCTCATCACCAACAATCCTGATAAGATGGATGCCTTCAGAAATTCCCCTATCGAAGTGGTCGACCGCATTCCCATCATGATAGAGCCAAGACCAGAGAATCGTCATTACTTGCTTACCAAGAAGAACGCACTGGGACACTTGCTCAGCGAACTTTGAAGAAGGATTAAAATGGCAGTGCTCTTGCACTTGCGCTGATAAGCGGAGCTATTAGAAAGAGATAAGCTCCAGCGCACTCGCTCCGAAGAACAATGCCACTAGCAATACTGCGAACAAACCATAGAGCAGTTGTTGTGATCTAGCCACCACTATTCGTCCGGCATTTTCTATTGGAGTAAACATGGCGATGATCAATTTCAGGTAGTAGTACATGGCGACCACACTGCTAAGTATCATAATGATTACCAGCCAGAGGTAGCCACCATTCAGCACGCCCGATATAACGAAGTACTTCGCCAGGAAACCACTCAGCGGTGGAATGCCTGCCATACTCAATAAGGCAAGTGTCATTGCTACGGCCATCATGGGGTTGCGTTTCACCAATCCTTTGAAGGCATCGGTACTCTCGTCACCTTCTTGAATGCTGCTAACGTGATGCAAGGCACCAAAGGCAGTAAGGCTGGCAATGCTGTATGCAAGCACATAAAACAAAAGATATTTTCCAGGAACGCTAGTAGACATCATAATGAAGCCGAGCATAAAACCTGCATGTGACACACTGGAGTAGGCGAGGAGTCTTTTGCTGTTGACTTGCACGGATGCGATGATGTTCGCAACGATGAGTGTAACAGCGCTCATCACAGCGAACGAAGTGGTGAACTTGTCAGAAAGCCCTGCGAACGCTCCGTTAAACAATTTGTAAAGAGCAGCAAATGCAGCGGCCTTCACAATGGTTGCCATAAATGCAGTAACGGCTGTAGGCGCTCCTTGATACACATCAGGCGCCCAAAGGTGAAATGGAGCAACACTTATCTTGAATGCAAAGCCCGCAATAATCATGGTAACTCCTACCATAAGAAGTGTGCTGGAACTGCCGAGCACCGCCACTTTGCTTGCGATGGTAGCTAAATCAAAAGAGCCAGTGGCGCCATATATCAGGGCAATACCAAATAGAATGATGGCTGAAGCAAGCGAGCCAAGAAAGAAGTATTTAAAACCGGCTTCATTGCTTAGGATGTTTCTTTTTTCGCTAGCGGCCAATACATAAAGTGGAATGCTTAAAATTTCCAACCCAAGGAACAGCATCATCATGTTGCTAAAACTGACCATCACTACTGCACCACAAATACTGAAGAGTGCCAGCGCATAGAGGTCTGTCCTTCGGGCACCGTCACCACGGAAGTAGTCCGAAGTAAGTACAAACCAAAACATAGCAATAAGACTGATGACAACGGTGAACGCAAGCGCAAGATTGTCGAAGAGCAACATGCCTCCGTATTGTTGAAAGGGAATTTCATTGTGACCCCAGTCTGCGATGCAGCAAACAATAGTGCTCAACAAACCCAGCATGATGAGAGGGAAGATGGCTTTGCGCAATTTTAAAATATCGGCTGCCAACACAGCGATTCCCAATAGGGATATTATCAGTAGTTCTTTCATCAGTGAATTCCAAGAAGAAGATTTTCAACAGTAGGGTTAGAAAGCTCAAGCACGGGTGAAGGATAGACACCTAGCAGCACAATTAAACCAACCACGATAGAGAGTACTATCTTTTCGTGTTGAGTAAGAGGTGCAAAGTTGAGCGTGTTGTGATTGCTTGCACCCAACATCATCTGCTGGAATGAGCGTAACATGTACACGGCTCCAAGTACTACGGTAAGACCGGCAACAGCAGTTAGCAGTGGGCTGTATTGATTCAATCCAAGCAATAACAAAAATTCTCCAACAAAGCCACTGGTGGCAGGCAATGCAACGGAGCCCATCACAATGACAAAAAACAAAAATGCAAATTGCGGATTCACATCGCGAATACCACCCATGCGATTCATCTCATCATGATGCATGCGCGAGGCAATGATGTCATAAACAAAGAATAGCCCAACGCTGATGATGCCATGCGAAAGCATTTCCATTACTCCGCCTTGCATGCCTTGTGCATTGCCACTTAGAATGCCTGCTGACAAAAGTCCAACGTGTGCAATGGATGAATACGCGATAAGCAATTTGAAACGCTTTTGAACGATAGCCATACACGAAGCATAAACGACACTGATTGCACAAAGTGCCAAGCACCAGCCACCGTATTCTGCAATGCCCTCAGGCAACATGGGCAACACAAGTTTAAGCAATCCATAAGTGGCCATCTTCAGCATGATGCCTGCAAGCAGCATGGTGCCTGCAACAGGTGCTGCATCGTAAGTAGAAGGTTGCCAAGTGTGAAAAGGAAACACAGGAATTTTCACAGCAAATGCAATGAAGAAAGCCGCAAGCAGCCAACCTTGTTCCTGTGCACTCATCGCATTGGCTGCTTCATACATAGCCGTAAACGCAAACGAGCCAGAGGATTGATACACATAAAGAAGAGCAACTAGCATAAACAAGCTACCAAACAAGGTGTAGAGAAAAAACTTCAGCGTAACGCGCGCCTTGTTTTCACCGCTGCCCCACACAAGGCACATGAAGTAAATAGGAATCAATGCAAACTCATAGAAAATGTAAAACATGAGCGCATCGGTAGTGGTGAATGCGCCCACCATGCTTCCTACCATCAGCAATATCATTGAATAAAACACATGGGGGTTCTTATATGACTTGTGCCATGAGGCATAAACAACAAGGGGAAGCAAAACAGAACAAAGCAGCATCATTACCAGACTGATGCCATCCAACCCGAAGGAGTAATTGATGCCCAGCGGCCCGATCCAATCTTGGTGAAAAGTGAGCAGCCCATTGGGATCTCCTTGCTTGAAGAAATAGATGGCAATGAGGGTGGTCAGCAATTCCGCAAGGCCAGCAAACAAAGCAATTTGCTTTGCAAACTTTTGCCCCATCAGCAAGGCTGCGCCTGCCGCGAAGAATGGAATAGCAAGTAGAAGTATCGTTAGCATATTTCTTTTTCTTTTCTTATATCAGTAGCAACAAGGCAACTAGGCCAAGCACAGTAATTAAAATGTAAAAGCTGATTTTTCCGCTTTGCATTTGTCTAAGTTTTTCCGCAAGTCGTTGTGTTACGCTGCCTGAACCATTCACTATTCCGTCTATTACTTTGGGTTCAATGTTCTTTCCAAAGAATGCGCTGATGCCGTCAACAGGTTTGCGAATAATTCTTTCATACAATTCATCCATGCGGTATTTGTCTGCAAGCAATTGATGTGTGTTGTTATTGATCTCATCATCTTCTAAAGCGAGCTCACCGTCTTTTTTGTATTTCTTCCAAGCGTAAAAAATAGAACCGATAGCTACCGTTGTTGCCACCACCATCAGAATTACTTCAGTGCCCACGTGCATCAGAGAAGCAGGCATGACCACTGCATCTTGAAGGAAGTGGTCCAGCCAATGCCAGTGCATTCCCATCTCTTCGCCCACCGCGTGAGGCAAACCAATAAAACCGCCAACAATGGAAAGAACCGCAAGGATGATGAGAGGAACTGTCATCGTCTTGGGCGACTCGTGCAAATGGTGTTCTTGATCGTGTGTACCTCTGAACTGTCCATGGAAAGTAAGGAAGTAAAGACGGAACATATAGAAAGCAGTGAGTGCGCTAACTGCGCTAACCAGCACAAACATCACCCTATTGTTTTCAAATGCGACTGCTATGATTTGGTCTTTAGAAAAGAAACCAGCGAAGGGAAAAATTCCGCTGATGGCTATGGTTCCAATAAGGAAAGTAAGGTGAGTAATCTTCATGTGACTCTTAAGCCCGCCCATTCTGCGAATGTCTTGCTCGCCACCCATGCCGTGTATAACCGAACCACTGCCAAGGAAAAGAAGTGCTTTGAAAAATGCATGTGTGATGACATGAAACACAGCAGTGCTGTATGCTCCCATGCCCAGCGCCACGAACATCAAACCGAGTTGCGACACGGTAGAGTAGGCAAGCACTTTCTTGATATCATTTTGAGTAAGTGCGATGGTCGCGCCAAGGATGGATGTAAGAATTCCTACCCATGTAATAACCATGCTGGCGGTTTCGCTGGCTGCAAACAACTCGCTGCTTCTGGCTACCATATAGATACCAGCAGTGACCATCGTGGCTGCGTGTATAAGAGCAGAAACGGGTGTTGGGCCTGCCATGGCATCGGGCAGCCAGGTGTGCAATGGTATCTGCGCACTCTTACCCATAGCTCCTATGAAAAGAAGGATGCCCACTGTAGTAGCCACACCACTAGGCAGGCTTGAAGCTTCGTTGCCAGTTATAAAAAGTGAATCGTAGTTTAAGGTATTGGTGTAGGAAAACAACAAGCACATTCCAAGTATCAGCCCGAGGTCGCCAATGCGATTGATGATGAACGCCTTCTTGGCGGCATCGTTATTTTTCATGTCCTTGTACCAGAATCCTATCAGCATGAATGAGCACAAGCCAACTCCTTCCCATCCTACAAATAAGGTAACATAACTATCTCCCAATACGAGAATAAGCATGAAGAAAACGAAAAGATTGAGGTAGGCCATGAAGCGATTGAAGCCTTCATCAGTATGCATATAACCAATGCTGTACACATGAATAAGAAAGCCAACACCGGTGATGAACAATAGGTAAATAGTGGAAAGGGGATCCACGATAAACGAAACATCTATATCAAAACTTCCTGCTGTTATCCAGTCGAATGCTTTGATAATGGTTGGCTGCGCACCCTGCAGTTGGGTGCTGAAGACAAGGATGGAAACAATGAAAGAAAGTAGAATGCTGCCTGACGCCAGCCAGCCGATAAAGTTTTTCGAAAATCCCTTGCCGAAAAATGTGATGTATAAAAATCCGGCAAGAGGAAACAGCGGGATGAGGGTAACAAGTTTTTCCATATCTCCTGAATCAGAATTTTAGTTTGTCCAAAACATCGGTGTCTGTGGTGTGCATGTTTCTGTAGAGCATCATCAGAATAGATAAACCAACGGCCACTTCGGCAGCGGCCACCACCATAATGAAGAAAACAAAAACCTGCGCATCTGTTTGCCCCCACATTTTAGAGAACGCAACTAGGATAATATTCACCGCATTCAACATCAGTTCCACTGACATGAACATGATGATTGCATTTTTTCTGTACAGAATACCAAAAGCACCAAGGCTGAACAATATGGCCGACAGCCACAGGTAATGATTGATGGTAATTCCGCTTCCGGGTATCAGTTCCATTTTTTTAAAGTTGGCAGTGTTTGAAATAGGTAGTTGGCAGGTTGATGAACGAGTAGTGTTTCATTTTCAAATTATTCACGAAGTGACCACTATGTGGCAAATTTTCAAATTGGTTAATTGTTTATCGCTTCTTTCTTGCTGAGATAAACTGCCCCCACCATTGCCCCAAGGAAAAGCACAGTGGCAAGTTCAAATGGCAATAGGCAATCTCTGAAAAGTGCAATCCCTAGGTTTTTGGTAAATCCGATATCGTTTGAGTTGGCAGCTGTTTGCACATTGTTCAACTCATCTGTTCTTCGCAGTGCGGCTACTATAACAAACATGAGCAAGCACGCGGAGGCAACGCTGATCGCCTTGCTCCATGATGCTTTTCTGTCGTCATCCAGCCTATTCAAGTTCAACATCATGATGACGTAAAGAAATAAAACCATGATGGCTCCAGCATACACGATGATGTGAACTGCAGCCAGAAATTGTGCATTGAGCAAAAAATAATGACCAGCTATGGAGAAGAAGGTAACGATAAGAAAAAGCACACTGTACACCGGATTCTTTGATAGAATGGTGGCTATCGCGCTGAGTATTCCAACTCCTGATAAAAACCAAAAAAGAAATTCAACCATAATCGGTAACTATCTAGTGAAGCGTTTTAGTAATTGGTTTAGCGTCTTTGAACGTCCTGTTGTGATAATGCTTTTTGTCCTTCTTGAATTCCAGAACTTCAGGCTCTTGTCGTTTCGAAATATCAATCGGATTTCCAACTTCTTCAACCAATTTGTCCTTTCCAAAAATTTCTTCACCGCGCGTAAAGGAGGAAGCAACGGTGCGGTCGGTAAGAAATATGGCTTCTTTAGGGCACGCCTCTTCGCACAATCCGCAGAAGATGCAGCGCAGCATATTGATTTCATAAATGCTTGCGTACTTCTCTTCGCGGTACAGATTTTCTTCTCCTTTTTTTCTCTCAGCACTTTCCATGGTAATGGCTTCCGCAGGGCAAGCCACTGCGCAAAGGCCGCAGGCGGTGCAGCGCTCAGCGCCTGCATCATCACGCTTCAATACATGTTGCCCGCGGTACACTGGAGCGAACTCGCGGGTTTGTTCAGGGTATCTTATGGTAGGCACCTTTTTGAACATGTGCGAGAAAGTGATGGCCATGCCTTTTAGTATCGCAGGGAAATACAATTTCTCAGCGAGGGTCATCTCGCGCTTAGTGGCTACTTTACTTCTGTTCGTTAATGGCATTGTATCAGTTAAGTTTTCCTGCGAAATACATCACGATTCCTGTGAGAAAAATATTGGCAATAGCTAGTGGCAACAAAACCTTCCACCCGAGATTCATCAATTGGTCGTAGCGGAAGCGCGGCAGTGTCCAGCGCACCCACATAAAGATGAATATGAAGATGATGATTTTTCCAAACAGGAAAACCGTTTGCAAAATGGGTAACCAGTTTCCTTCTAGTCCTAGTTCGTGTTGGAAAGGAAAGTTATATCCTCCGAAATACAGCGTTGCCATCACCGCGCTGCTGATGAACATATTGATGTACTCCGCAAACAGGAATAGGCCCAACTTCATGGAAGAATATTCCGTGTGGTAACCGCCCACCAATTCATTTTCTGCTTCAGGTAAATCGAAAGGAGCGCGGTTAGTTTCTGCAAAAGCGCATATCATAAAAATGAGAAAACCAAGCGGCTGGTAAACAATGTTGGCCCAGCCTGCGTCCTGCTGTTCCGATATTTCTTTCAAACTCAACGTGCCGGTCATCATCACCAGGGCTATAAGCGCCATGCCCATGGCTACCTCGTAAGAAATCATTTGTGATGATGCACGCAATGCGCCTAGCAACGAATACTTATTGTTACTCGCCCAGCCACCTATCATTATTCCATATACACCAATAGACACCACGCCCAATAGGTAAAGCAACCCAATGTTGATGTCAGTGATTTGCATCGGATACAGTTGACCATCTATGGTGATACCGCTGCCCCAAGGAATAACAGCTCCTGTCATACAAGCCGTGAGCATGAAGAAACAAGGTCCAAGAATGAATAGCCACTTATTGGCTTTGGCCGGTATCATTTCTTCCTTCATGAACATTTTGGCACCATCAGCGAGTGGCTGCAGTAGGCCGAATTTTCCTGCACGTGCAGGGCCCACTCTGTCTTGAAGAATGGCTGCCACTTTGCGCTCGCCCCAAGTCATGTAAGCGGCAATGCCGAGTGAAATAGCAAACACTATTACACACAAAATAATCTTATACCAAAACATGAAATCCATATTCGAAGTAGGCAGGAAGCGCAGAATATAGCCAGTTTTCTGGAATTAAAAATCTACGGCTTCAATTAAATGCAATGTTTTTTTGGGTAGGAGAATCGCTTCAATCAGTCATAACTGACTACTGCGCACTGCCTACTTTTATTGGGCGAATGTAAATTCACCATGCCTTTTCCATCTATCTGAATTTGGTTTTTATTCAAAATGTTTTCAGAGGCTGATTTTCAAGGATTTTGTGTTGTTTTACAATGCGTTGCAGAATTTCTGATGGGGAACCCAAAACGCTGAAAATTTGTAACAAGAACGAGAACCCGTCATCTTGCAAAATCAAAAAAAAAGATAGGTACACTTTGCATACACTTGCCTCATGTATATACAACGCAGAATAAAATTCATCATTGTTTGGTCATTTGGCTGGCGCAATGTGCTCGTCTTTGGATGCATTGGCTTTTTAGCCGTTTGGTTGTTTTTGCGCATGAAGTGCGATTGGATAGCCATTCCATTTCTTCCTGTTTCGTTGGTCGGAACAGTTACGGCTTTTTACTTGGGTTTCAAAAACAACTCAAGTTATGACAGACTGTGGGAGGCGCGCAGACTGTGGGGTGGCATTGTAAACGACAGCCGCGCCTGGGCTTTGAGTGTGCGCGACTATCTGGGCAATCAGTTTCGCTCAGATGTTTTGCCAAAAGAAGAAATAGATGTGTGGAGAAAAAAACTTATTTATCGTCATCTGGCCTACATCAATGCACTGCGTGTTCAACTCAGAAGAACACAAACTTGGGAGCACAATACGAAATGGAACGATGGATTTCGTGAGATGCTCAATCAACATTTTGCACCAGCAGACATGAAAGGTTCTATCGAAAAGTTTCTTTCTTCAGATGAAGTGAAAGAAGCAATGGCCGCTCAGAACACTGCCTTGCACCTGCTTTCAGAGCAAAGCCGCGATTTGGAAAAACTGCGTGTATTGAATGTGATAGAAGACTTCCGACATGTGGACTTGCAAAAGCTTTTGCAAAGTTTACTCAATCAACAAGGTGGTTGCGAACGCATAAAAAACTTTCCCTTTCCACGTCAGTATGCCTACTTCAGCGGAGTCTTCGTTTGGATATTTGTTGTGCTATTGCCTTTTTCTCTTTTGAAATCATTTAGTGAAGTGAGTCCAAACTTCGTGTGGGCCGTCATTCCATTTTCTATGCTCGTGTCGTGGTTTTTGGTAACGATGGAACTTGTAGGCGACTACAGCGAGAACCCTTTTGAGAACCTCATCAACGATGTTCCCATTACCACTATGTGCCGCAACATCGAAATTGATTTGAAAGAATTACTGGGCGAAAAAGACTTGCCCGAAAGAATGAAGCCGATGAATGATATTTTGATGTGAGTGGATTCAATCTGTTACCCACCCAACAGCATATAAGTTTAGTTTTGGCTGGACAACATTCCCTTTTTGAAGCAGTCAAATCATTGTTCGCATGAGAATCAATCAAGGCATATTGATGGCCGCATTGGCTTGTTGGTCCTTTTATTCGGCTAAGGCACAAATAGCTTTGGATAGCCTTCAAAAGGTGTATGCTCAAACAAGTGCTGATACCTCCAAAGTGAAATTGCTTTTGGAGATAGGCTTTGAACAAGAGGCCATAAATTATGATTCGGCATTTGCAACTTATCAGAAAGCCTTGCGCATTTCGGAAGGGGTAGGATACGCAATGGGCATGGCCAAATCGCAGCAATACTCAGGCATTGTGCTTACTGAGATGGGCCGCTATGCCGAAGCCGTTATTGCCTATAAGAAAGCGAAATTGCATTACACTGTTATCAACGATGCGAAAGGACTTGCCACTACCGACAACAACCTTGGGAACACTTTTCTTTATATGGCCAACTATGAAGAGGCCGTAAGACACTACCTGTTAGCTCGTCCTGTTTTTGAATTTGAAAAGAATGATTATGCGCTTGTGGTGCTTTACGGCAATCTTGGTGAGTGCTATCGTCAACTGGGAGAATACAACGAGATGCTACAAGTGGCACGAAGGTCTTACGCATCTGCACAGAGATTGAATGACAAAACTGAAATTGCAAATGCGGGTATTTCTTTAGGCACTGCTCTTTCTCTCAATCATCAATCAGATAGTGCGCGTGTGTTTTTAGAAACCTCCTATGAACTAGCAAATGAGTTGCAGGATGATGGAATTCGTTTCTACGCCTTGCACGATTTGGCAGATGATGCCATCAAAAGAAAGGATGCAGTTCAAGCATTGTTATTGGCTGATAGTTGTCTGAATGCTGCGCAATCCTTCGCACGCACCTATACCATCATTAGTGCCCACATAATGCGTGGCCGGGCATTGGAAATAAATGATAAAATGCCCGAAGCACAGCAAGAATTTGAAATCGCTTTGGAAAACGCACGTCTTGAACATTCGCTTGAAATGGAGCTTGAGGCTCTTGATTTTTTGTCCCACCACTTTGAGAAGTCGGGAAAACAAAACCTTGCTATACAAATGCGCAATGAGTGGATGGTTGTGAACGATTCTATTTTCAACAACACCAAATCGCGACAGATAGCAGAACTGCGCACACTCTACGAAACAGCAGAAAATGAGAAACTCTTGGCCGAGGAAAAATCTCAGAGCGCAGCGAAGGATGAAAAAATAGAAAGGCGAAATTTTTATCTGCTTGCAGCAATGCTAGCGCTGGTGTTAGTGATGAGTACCGCATACTTCATCATAAAAACCAACCGAACAAAGCGAAAACTTGCTGAGCAGGAAAGTCAAACGATATTAAAAGAGCAAGAGTCAGTGAAGCTGCGTTCGTTGATTGAGGGACAGGAAAAAGAAAGAAACAGATTGGGCCGCGAATTGCATGACGGCCTTGGCGGAATGCTCACTGCTGCACGTCTGCAATTGGAACAGTTGAGTGACGAAAGCAACCTTGGCTTTGCCAAAGACCATTACACCAACCTCCAAAACCTCATCGCCAAAGCAGGAAAAGAAATGCGCGATATATCACACGACCTCGCGCCCGAAGGTTTGGACAAACTCGGTTTGGCAGAAAGCATTCGACAATTTTGCCATCGCATTTCAAACCCGACCACTCAAGTTACGTGTGAAATATTTGGCGAGCCTTTTTCGCTCGGCAGTGTAGAAGATGTTTCAGTATATCGCATTGTGCAAGAGTTGCTGAACAATGTGATGAAACATGCTGCAGCAAGCGAAGCCTTTGTTTCTCTTTCATTTTCAGTGTTAGTACTCACCTTGGTGGTGGAAGACAATGGAAAGGGATTTGAAACTGCCACGAACGGCAAAGGCCTGAGCAACATCGCTTCGCGAGTGGCATTCTTGCAAGGCGAAATGGATGTGATATCCAAACCTTCGCAAGGCACCTCATTCACTATCACACTCCAAAAGCATGGCTGAAAAAATCAACATCCTACTCTGTGACGACCATCCGCTTGTGCTCGATGGACTTAAGCAATTATTGGAAAAAGAAAAAGACTTCAAAGTCATTGCTGCGTGTGAAAGTGCCGCCCAACTCAATACAGTGCTCACTACCAATCTTTCAATCTTCATCTCGGCTGAGCCGAGACAATTTTTAATTCTTTTGCTCGACCTGCACTTAAAAGATGGTGACGGTCTGGAACTCTGCAAACAAATTTCAAAGCAACACGAAGAGATAAAAATAATTGGCCTAAGTGGTGTAGAAGATGCTGCAGTTATTTCAACATTTTTGAAAAACGGTGGCAAGAGTTATCTCACCAAAAGTTCTTCGGGCGTTGAAATTGTGAATGCGATTCGCGCAGTGGCAAAAGGAGAAGACTACTTGAGCAAAGAAATTTCTTCCCTGCTACTTAAGCACATTCAATCACCCAAGGCAAGGGGCAGCAGCGATTACATTCCAAAGCTGAGTATGAGAGAAAAGGAAGTGTTGCAACTCATAGTGAATGAAAACACCACCCAAGAAATCGCTGAAAAACTTTTCATTTCAGTTAACACGGTGGAGACACACCGCAACAACCTGCTTCAGAAATTGGATGTAAAAAATGTTGCGGGGTTGGTTAGGGTAGCGATGGAGAAGGGGCTTGTTTAGCCTCATCACGGAAAACCACTATTTTTCTTTTTTACCCTTTCCCGTGATACAATTTGTGTAAGTATGCTGACACCTTTGTCACTTCAAAACTTACACAACATGAAAAAAACATTTACACTTGTTGCAGCGGCCATCATGATGGTCCTCAACTCCAACGCAACTGTTCACACCGTAAACTCTGAAAACGGATTTGCTGCTGACTTCACCAACCTGCAGGCAGCGCAAGATGCTGCTGTTGATGGTGACACCCTTTATGTGCAGCCTTCCTCGGTGGGCTATGGCGACCTCATCATCAACAAACGACTTTACATCATTGGTGGCGGACACAATCCTGAATATTCTCCGTATACATCAAGTGTTGGTGCAATCGTTTTTCAAAATGGCGCAACAGGAACTGTAGTCAAAGGTCTCAATTTCTGGCTTCTTACAAGTTCTGCAAATCATACCATCAATGATGTAGTGATTTCAGGCTGCTACTGGTGGGCGCAGAATCCAATTAGCATGGGAACCTATACTACGCACAACAATTGGATACTCGAAGGCAACATCATCGTGTCTCAATCCAATAGCATAAACTGCAATTGGCTTGGTGCCAACCTCATTTTCAGAAATAATTATTTAGTGACGTTTGCAGGAGGTGCCATTTGTTCTTATGTGCCATCGGGTGCCGTGTTTGACCACAATATTTTTATCATCACTCAAAGCGCTTCCTTCGAAACGGCAGTTAGCAGCGGTGCATCCAACATCACGGTCACCAACAACATCCTTTACCTATCCACCACCAACAACAGCGAGCCTGAGAATGGCTGTCCGCTTTGCCTGTGGGAGAATAATATCACTTACAATACAGGAGCAACCCTTGGCGATTTACCTGGTACCAACTTCAACAATGTCAATCCGGAATTCACCAACGTAGGCAATGCAGATTTTTATTCCTACCAAAAGGATTACACGTTGATGGAAACATCTGTTGGGCACAACGCTGCAACTGACGGAACAGATATAGGATTGTTTGGAGGCATCTTCAATTTTTCACCTTCTGGGTTTGATGCTGGAACTCCTCGTGTGGCTGACTTCACATTGCAAACATCCAGCGCACCTGCGGGCGGAACCATCACTATTCATCTGAAAGCACACGGTAGCGGACAGTAAAAAAGCGACCAGCGAATAGTCACTAGTTAAAGGGAAGACCCTATTGGCTTTTCACTCTTTGCTCAATCCTTTTCACAAGATGAAAAAACATATCTCAATTATAACATTCCTCTGTTTGCTGACCGTCATCGGTTTCTCGCAAACGGTTGTGCAGATGCGTTGCTACTTTAATGGCAATGAAGGAGCGGCTCAATATTTTTCAATCAATAACCTTGAAGAAGTTGATGCACCGTTCACTGTAGATGTAAGGGCACTTTCACATGGAGTACATAAATTGTATGTGGAGGTGAAGGATGACCAAGGCATTTGGAGTTTGTACGATGAAAGCAATGTGCAAATAATTGGCGGCACACAAATGGCCCTGCTCAATGCCTTCGAATATTTCTTTGATGCCGACCCAGGATTTGGCGAAGGCACGCAAATAGCTGTAAGTGATGAAAACATAGATACTGATTTCACGTTGTCAGTTGCTGGTCTATCAAATGGAGCTCACATGCTGTATGTGCGCGTTCGCGATGGGGCAGGGCAGTGGTCGCTGTATGCAAGCAAACTCATTAACGTAATGGGTGCAACCTATGATGAGCTAGTGGCCGCAGAATATTTCTTAGACATAGACCCCGGCTTCGGCAATGCAACACAAATTCCATTGAGTGCATTTTCGGTGGACGATGACTTTGATATTTCACTTGTTGATGTCGCAAAGGGTGTTCACAAATTATTTGTCCGCGTGTTGGACTCAAAAGGCCAATGGAGTTTGTATGCCGAGCACAACATTCAAGTAGAAGGCGGCATCGGTTATCACGAATTGGTGAGTGCAGAATATTTCTTTGATGCCGACCCGGGCTTTGGCAATGGTTTGCCCATCGTCCTAACTGCAGGTACATCATTCGATGAGAATTTGGATGTTGCCGTTCCTGCCGACCTCACCCTCGGACAACACATTATGTATGTGCGTGTGCAGGACGGAGCAGGCCAGTGGAGTTTGTATGCACACGATACCTTGAATGTCTGCGACATCATATTTCCCACCATCACCGTATCAGGTGGCGTGTGCGAAGGCGATGTACAAGCCCTTGTGACAGAAGAAGGCTACATCAGCTACCTGTGGAATACAGAAGAAACCACCTCTGAAATCACTGTTGCTGAAAGCGGAACATACAGCGTCACAGTCAACGATGAAGATTGCGCCATCACCGTTTCTACAGAAGTCACATTCATCACCTTGCCTATACCTACCATTGTACAAGATGGTAACATCCTTTACTGCGAGCAAGATGGATACAATTACCAATGGTATCTCGATGGTGAGTTGCTGATTGGAGCAACCACTCAAAGCATAGAAGGCGGAATGGAAGATGCTGTTTATAGTGTTGAAATTTCGGATGGAGTATGCACCTCGCTGCCAACCGACTTCAACTACTTCTATAATAACGTGAGCGATGCATCACAAATGGTTGTGCTTGTATATCCTAATCCAGCTAGCGATGTACTCTTCATACAAACCAATTTAACTGGCATCACTTTTATGGAAGTGCATGATGCAACAGGCCGCCTCGTTCTATCTTGTCATTCCATAAGTGCGATGGATGGCGCAGGCGGCAATGTGGAATCCCTCAACAGATACCAGCTGGCCACTTCCAACTTCACGAATGGATTTTACAACCTGACACTAAAAAACAACAACCAACTGTACCGCCATATATTCATGGTGATGCATTGATTCATCCCGTAAGTTTTGAATCTGAGAAAAACCCGCGCTGAGAGGCGTGGGTTTTTTATTTGTGCATACTTCCGGCTCTACTGACATTTATCACCTCCTCCTATGACCGCTCTCATTCAAGCATTCCGCAATCTCCTCCCACTTTCGCCACTTGTTTCGCTTAATCATGCGAGGCCGACCAAAAAAAATGACGAACATGATTACTTCATTGCACATTTCTGACTTCACAACACTCAGTGAACTCAAGCAGGAATTTTCGAAATCATTCCCCTATCTGAAAATCGAATTTTTCACTAAGCCACACTTGCGCGGCATGGGCAGCTACAAGAAGGACATGATTACCAAAAATCTGCAGCTCGAAAAAGTCAGCACCTATCATCACAATGCAGACATATTTATAGAAAGTAACATGACCGTTACGGAGTTGGAAAAACTCTTCGAAACCAATTTCGGATTGCATGTTCAAGTCTTTCGCAAGTCAGGCAATCTTTGGTTGGAGACCACGGCAACTGACAATTGGTCGCTTGATGTGCAGAATCAGCAAGGCTTCGAGTTGTCCAATGCCAATCTATCGAATAAGCCCGATGATGTGGACTTCGACTCATACCGCGAACAGGAATGACCGCCACGCGCGAGCCACATTTTTCAAAAATCACACTCACTTGCTACCATTGTGGCGAGCATTGCGATGATGACCGCATCTCATCGCAGCACAAACTATTTTGTTGCAATGGTTGCAAACTCGTTCATGAGTTGTTGGAGGAAAACAACCTCTGCACTTATTATAATATCGAGGCGCATCCGGGAGTCAGTCAACGGCTAAAACCTACGGCAAGCAAATTCACCTACTTGGACAAACCTGATGTAGCCAAGCACTTCATTCGTTTCAAAAACGACACAACTAGCCAGGTGGAGTTTCATCTTCCGCAGATTCATTGCAATTCGTGCCTATGGTTGCTAGAGCATCTGTTCAAAATCAACTCAGCAGTTCTTAGTAGTCGGGTTGATTTTCTGGAGAAAAGAATTTACATCACCTACCAGCACGAGCACATTGAATTGAGTGGAGTGGCGCAGTTGCTGAGCGCAGTGGGCTATGAACCTGCCCTGAATCTTGAATTGCTTGAGGGCGCTACTCATGCAAAAAGAAACCGACAGCCGTTGTACAAATTGGTCGTGGCGGGTTTCTGTTTCGCCAACATTATGATGCTCAGCTTTCCCGAATACCTCGGTCTTGGTGACACCAAGGATGCAGGTATGCAGCATCTATTTTCTTATCTCATTCTTGCATTGTCTCTTCCAGTTTTAATGTTCAGTGGTGCTGAGTTTTTTGTTGCTGCATGGGGCAGTCTCAAAGCGCGATGGATAAATATCGATGTGCCTATTGCATTGGCCATCGCTGTCACTTTTGCCAGAAGTGTTTATGAAATAGTCAGTGGCACAGGCGCAGGCTATTTGGATTCTATGTCGGGTATCATCTTCTTCATGCTGCTCGGTCGCATGTTTCAAAACAAGACGTACGAAAACATTTCTTTCGAACGAACATTCAAATCATACTTCCCTATTTCTGTGCACCGCATAAGCAAGAACACCGATGTAGAAATTCCATTGAGCGAAGTCGCAGTGGGCGATAACCTTCTGCTACCAGACGGTGGTTTGATTCCCGCTGACGGCATACTCCAATCAACCGATGCGCAAGTGGACTACAGTTTCGTAACGGGTGAATCCATTCCTGTGGAGGTTGCAAAGGGAGAACTGCTTTTTGCCGGAGGCCGCATCATGGGCAAGGCCGCCTCTATGTTAGTGAGCAAGCGTGTGGCGCAGAGTTACCTTACACAACTTTGGAACAACAGAGCATTTGACGGAACGCACAAACAAAAGCAATCATTTATTCACGCATTGGCGCGACATTTCTCATGGGTATTGTTGTTGGTAGCATTCAGTTCATCGGCCTTCTGGTATTTCACCAAAGCCTCGCAAGTGCTAAATGTATTTACCGCTGTGCTCATTGTTGCTTGTCCTTGCGCACTGCTACTTAGCGCCACATTTGCTAATGGCAATGCTATGCGAATACTTGGCCGCAGCCGCATCTACTTGCGTAATGCGGAAGTGATGGAAGAACTGTCGCGCACCTCGCAAGTGGTATTCGACAAAACAGGTACGCTTACCCAAAGCAGACTTAAACAAATAAAATTCGAAGGACAGATAACGACCGAAGAAGAAGGTTGGGTGAAGGCACTGACATCGCAGAGCACTCATCCTTTAAGCAAGTCTATTCACGCCTTTATTCACTCAGGTGCAAATGCGCAAATCCTGCAATTTCAGTCCTTTGCGGGGCAAGGCATTCGTGGTGTGGTGAAGGAACATCGTGTGGCTTTAGGTGCCGCAAGTTTCGTTCGTCATGCTGCGCCAGAAAGTGATACCACGCATGCATGGCTTTCGATAGATGAAGTGATAAAAGGAAGGTTTGTTTTTCAATCTGAATATCGCGAAGAGTTGAAAGAAGTATTGACCGCACTTACAAAACAAAACAAAGACATAGCACTACTGAGTGGCGATGTGGAGGCCAGCCGCGATGAGCTCAAAAAGTATTTTGCTTCATCGCAGATGCACTTCCGACAAAGTCCAACAGACAAGATGCACTTTATTAAATACAAACGACATAGCGGTGCCTCGGTAGCTATGGTGGGCGATGGATTGAATGATGCTGGTGCCATTGCTCAGAGCGATGTTGGTATTGCTGTGAGTGAAGACACCAACAATTTTTATCCAGCATGCGATGTCATTCTTCATGCAAAATCATTTCGACTCTTGCCTTCGTTGTTTCGTTTTTCTAAAGGAGTACATCGAATCATTGTAGCGAGTTTCATCATTTCTATTCTATACAATGTGGTGGGTTTGTATTACGCCACTACTGCATCACTCAGTCCGCTAGTGGCCGCTGTGCTTATGCCACTTAGTAGTATCACCATCGTATCGTTTACCACACTTGCTTCATTTGTTATAGCTAGGCGCACTGGAATTTATTCCCATTCCTGACATAAGTCATTCCCCCTTCTGACCCCTGTCACCAAAGGCGCATTGTCACGCTTTCATTTTTGGCCTTGTTAATCTAAGACCAAATTATTGAGTGCATTTTACATACTTCTGGCTGCTAGCTTACCCATTGCAATAGGTTTTCTTATTGCCTTTCTGGTATCAGCGCGCAGTGGCCAGTTCGATGATGACTATACGCCATCCATCCGCATGTTGAACGATGACGCTCCACCAACCGAAGAATCAACAACCACAACAGAAAACCCAACTATATGTCAGCAACCATAGAACGCTTCGCCTACGACAACAAGGCGGTAAAACAATTTGCCTACGCCACCGCAATTTGGGGAGTGGTGGGTATGACGGCAGGTCTATTTGCTGCTTTGCAGCTGGTGTGGCCTGAACTCAATTTCAATCTTCCACAAACAACTTTCGGTCGCGTTCGACCTATTCACACCAACGCTGTCATTTTCGCTTTTGTAGGCAATGGCATCTTCATGGGAGTGTACTACTCGCTGCAGCGTTTGTGCAAAGCACGCATGTGGAGCGACAAACTTTCCCGAATTCATTTCTGGGGCTGGCAGTCCATCATTGTTTTTGCTGCGTTAAGTCTTGCATGGGGTTTTACAACAGGAAAAGAATATGCGGAGTTGGAGTGGCCCATTGATATTCTCATTACACTTATATGGGTTGTGTTTGGTCTCAACATGTTTATGACCATCATCAAAAGGCGCGAGCGTCATCTGTACGTGGCTATCTGGTTTTTTATAGCTACATGGGTTACGGTAGCCATGCTTCACATTGTGAATAGCTTCGAGTGGCCCGTGCATTTGATGAAAAGTTATTCGTGGTATGCCGGGGTGCAGGATGCACTGGTGCAATGGTGGTATGGTCACAATGCAGTGGCCTTCTTCCTCACCACACCCTACCTCGGGCTTATGTATTACTTCATTCCGAAGGCAGCCAACCGCCCTGTTTATTCTTATCGCTTATCCATTATTCACTTCTGGGCGCTCATCTTTTTATACATCTGGGCTGGCCCGCATCACTTGCTATACACATCGTTACCCGATTGGGCGCAGTCGTTGGGTGTGGTGTTTTCCATTATGCTGCTTGCACCATCGTGGGGAGGAATGATAAATGGATTGCTGACACTGCGCGGTGCTTGGGACCGCGTGCGCGAAGATGCCGTGTTGAAGTTTATGGTGGTCGCAGTTACCGCTTACGGCATGGCCACTTTTGAAGGCCCGATGCTTTCATTGAAAAATGTAAATGCCATTTCGCACTTCACAGATTGGACCATCGCACACGTGCATGTGGGTGCATTGGGTTGGAATGGTTTTCTCACGTTTGGCGTGTTGTATTGGATAATTCCAAAAATGTGGAATACAACACTCTACTCGAAGCGTTGGGCCAACTGGCATTTTTGGTTGGGCACGCTTGGCATTCTGCTCTATGCTATTCCTATGTATTGGGCAGGCTGGCGCCAATATGAAATGATGAGCGAGTTCACCGCTGAAGGCCCATTGCGTTATTCTTTCATAGATATGCTGGACGGACTGAAGAGTTTCTTCATGCTGCGTTCATTAGGCGGATTGGTTTACCTCGTTGGTGTGTTCTTCATGGTGGCCAACCTTATCAAGACTATCAAGGCAGGTTCGTTTATAGCAAATGAAGCAGCAGAAGCACCGGCACTGGTGAAGAATGTGCAGATAGAAGGCAAGGAGCATTGGCACCGCGTGCTGGAAAGAAGGCCTGTGCAAATGCTCATTCTTTCATTGGTTGCAGTTGCCATAGGTGGTGTTCTAGAGATGGTACCTACTTTCCTAATCAAGAGCAATGTGCCCACCATAGCCAGTGTAAAGCCATATACACCGCTTGAGTTAGAAGGACGCGATATCTAAATCCGCGAAGGATGTTACAACTGCCACTCACAAATGATTCGCCCATTCCGAAGTGAAATAGAACGTTATGGTGAATATTCAAAAGCGGGAGAGTTTGTGTACGACCATCCATTCCAATGGGGCAGCAAACGAACTGGTCCTGACCTGGCGCGTGAGGGGTTGAAATATGACCACGCATGGCACTTCAATCATATGGCGCGGCCTCAAGATATGGAGGAGAAATCCATCATGCCAGCTTATCCATGGTTGCTCACTGAACCCATTAACATGGAATACATACCCTCTAAAATTTCTGCACAACGCACCATTGGCGTTCCATATGCAGAGGGTTACGAAAATCTCGCATCGGTTGATTTGGAAAAACAAGCTCGTGAGATTTATGACAAGCTGCTAGTGCTCGATGAGGAAGGTAAACTCTACCGCTCAGATGATGGCGAATCCATGCTGAATGAGAACAGTGAAATTCTGGCCCTCATAGCCTACCTGCAACGATTGGGCACTGATATAAAAGTGAAAGAACCTATAACAGCGAAATAATGAAATTCATCAACTACCTCGAATCCATTTCAGGCGTGAGTATTTATCCGCTTGTTGCACTCTTGATTTTCACAAGTGTGTTTGGTATCGCACTGTGGCAAACCTTCCGCATGAAACGAGAACAGATTGATGAACAAAAGAATATTCCGCTCAACTAAAAATTACTTGAATAAATCATTTGATATGAATACTTGGATAAAACGAATATTAGGAACTACGGCTTTGGCAGTTTCCGGTTTGATATTGTTTGCACAAGGTGCCACGCCACAGGAAATGCTGCCAGTCACTGAACATTCGCCATACAAAGAAGGCATGTTTTATCTGCTTGTGCTTATTGCTGCATTGCTACTCGCATACATTTTTGTTTTGGCAAAAACACTTTCTACAGTGGCACGTCTCTATTCAAAGAAGGAGAAGGAAAAATCTTTTTTCCCACATGCTGAAAAAACCATTCTACTGCTGCTAGCTTTTGGTGCAATGCCAGAGATGCATGCTCAGAATGTGGCAGCCAATTTTCTGAAAAATGGATTAGGTCATTCAGCTTACAATGCTCTTGCAATCATCATTCTGTGCGAATTGTTTGTAGTGCTCTATTACACCCGCATGATTAATCTCTTCATAAAAAAGCAAGTGGAAGAGTTGCCCTATGTTGAGAAACATGTAGTGCCTTTTTGGGAAAGATTTCATAAGTCAGTGCCTATTGAAAAGGAGGCCGCTATCCTCACTGATCATCACTACGATGGCATTCGAGAATTGGATAACAGTTTGCCACCGTGGTGGAAATATGGATTTTATCTCACCATTGTTTTTGCTGTTTTTTATATGAGTTACTACCATGTGTTTGGCGCTGGAAGACTGCAGCTAAAGGAGCTTGAAGTGGAGTACGCAGAGGCGCAAATTCAAATGGATGAATACCGCAAGCATGCTTCTAATCTGGTGGATGAAACCAATGTTACCTTCCTTTCTGGAGTTGATCAACTTGCAGGTGGACAAAAGGTATTTATGGAGAAGTGTGCACCTTGCCATGGTTCGCAAGGTGGTGGTACCAGTGGGCCTAACCTAACGGATCAGTATTGGCTCCATGGCGGTGATGTAAAAGACATTTTCAAAACAATAAAGTATGGTGTACCAGAGAAAGGAATGATCTCTTGGAGCAATCAACTAACGGCATCCCAAATGGCAGAGGTGACCAGCTTCATCTTATCCATGCAAGGAACGAAGCCAGCAGGCGGACGCGATCCGCAGGGAGAACTGTACCAACCAGTTGCTAAGTCAGACACCACGCTTGTGCCAACAGACACGTTGCAGCAGGCTGAGCAAGGAAGTCTTGCTCAATAAACTAAAAGTTCTTTTTCACTATGGATGTTTTGGGAATAAATGATGAAGCCTTTCGTGATTCAGTATCACACATTGATGAGGAAGGTCATCGTGTTTTCTTTCATCCCAAGCAGCCTAAGGGCAAGTATTATAGCTGGCGTGCCTACCTGAGCTATGCTTATTTGACGGTCTTCTTTAGCTTACCGTTTATTCGTGTACACGGTTCACCGTTGTTTCTATTCAACGTGATAGAGAGAAAGTTCATTCTCTTCGGGGTACGTTTCTGGCCACAAGATTTTTTCATTTTTGTTTTGGGCATGCTCATCTTCATCGTGTTCATTGCCTTATTTACTGTTGTCTACGGCCGTGTATTCTGCGGTTGGGTCTGTCCTCAAACTGTTTTTATGGAAATGGTATTCCGCAGGATTGAATACTGGATAGACGGAAACCAACATGAACAGCGTGCCCTATCGAAATCACCAATGAACGCTCTGAAAATGCGAAAACGTGTTTTGAAAATTGTTCTCTTTTTTCTCATCGCTTTCATCGTTGCAAACACATTTCTTGCCTACCTCATTGGCACCGATGAGCTTTGGGAAATTGCCACCGGAAAATTCTCAGAACATATTGGCGGCTTCGTGGCTATCATCATTTTTAGTGGAGTGTTCTTCTTTGTTTTTTATTGGTTCAGAGAGCAGGCTTGTTTGGTGGTTTGTCCATACGGCAGAATGCAAGGGGTACTGCTCGATAAGCATTCCATAGTGGTAGCATACGATAACAAACGCGGTGAGCAGCGACATAAATACGCAAAAGAAAAAGAAACGGGAATAGGTGATTGTATTGATTGCTTCGAGTGCGTTCGCGTTTGCCCAACTGGCATAGACATACGCAACGGTACTCAGCTTGAATGCACCAATTGCACCGCTTGTATAGATGCCTGCGACCATATGATGGAGAGTGTGCATCGTCCAAAGGGGTTAGTGCGCTACGCTTCTGAGTTCACCATTCGCACTGGCAAGCGCCTACGATGGACTGGGCGCATGTTGGCCTATACTGCCATTCTGTTTGTGTTGATTGGACTGGAGTCTTTTCTCCTTGTTACACGGAGTGATTTAGACGTTACAGTAAATCGTGCGCGCGGACAGATATTCAATCGACAAGAGGATGGAAAGGTGAATAACATTTATTCATTTAAGGTAATCAACAAAACACGAAACGACATGCCGATAGAGCTGCGTGTGTCTGGCATGGAGGTAAAAATGCTCAGTGGTAATTTGATAGCGAAAGCAGATAGCCTCATCACCGGAAGTTTTTTTCTGCTGATGCCCGAAGAAGAAATTGTGAAAAGAAAATATGACCTTGAGGTAGAGTGGTGGTCAGAAGGAAAGTTGATGAAGAAAGAAAAAACAACATTCATTGGACCCGCTACAGGTTCTTCAAAACAAAAATAAATAGCTATGAATTGGGGATGGAGTCTTGCATTAGTCTATTGCGCCTTTGTAGGTGTGATGCTTTCATTTGTCTTCAGAGCAAGACAAGAGAAAATTGATTTGGTAGCGCCTGACTACTATGCACGCGAGCTGTTGTATCAGCAACGAATGGAGGCTATAAGTAACGCACGTTCATACATGAGTGCTTTTGGTATTTCTAAAAATGCCAAAGAAGTCACCATCCAATTGCCAGCAGCAATAAGTGCATCTGCTCAAGGCACCATTCATTTTTATTGTCCCTCTGACAATAAAAAAGACAAGGACATTGCTATTAAGTTAGATACCAATGCTGAACAAAATTTTACACTCAGTGAATTTGCGCCTGCGCGTTATGAGATACAATGCGAATGGACCAATAATGGAACTCCATACTTCATCGCACAAACGCTTCACCTGCCTTAACTATCCATGTACCTCTGGATTGCTATATCAATGGGTCTTGCAGGCAGCCTGCATTGCATAGGTATGTGTGGTCCGCTGATGATGGTGCTGCCCTACAACCATGGAACAGGATTCAAGCCGCGTGTTCTTCGAACAATGCATCATGCAGGAAGATTATCGGTGTATGCATTGCTGGGCGCTTTGTTTGGAGCGGTTGGTCAATTCTTTAGTCTTTTTGGATTTCAGCGCTGGTTGAGTGTTAGCAGTGGAATCATTCTTTTGATGGTTCTTCTATGGCCGCTACTTCAGAAAAGCGAAAAAAAAAATCGATTAACACGATTGGTAAGTGAAAAAATAAAGGTCACTTTTTCTGAAGCACTCGCAAAAAAAGGTTACTCCCGAGTTTTCATTTTGGGTGTTATTAATGGGCTACTGCCATGCGGGTTGCTCTATTTCGCATTGGTTACCTCTCTTTCAACAGCAAGCGTTGCAGAAGGCGCGGTATTCATGCTTGCATTTGGACTGAGCACTGTTCCAGCACTTTGGTTTTCATCTTTTTTCTTTCATTGGTTCAAAAGAAGGTACTCCTTTGCTTACACCCATTTTTCAAAGAGTGTCATTGTAATTACTGCTGTTTTATTAATTCTGCGTGGCAGCAATCTGGGTATTCCATACATCAGTCCGAAATTGGACGCACGCAGTGAAGAGGTGAGTTGTTGTCACCAATAGTGCTTCACTATCATAGATATACCAACGGCCAGAATGAGTAATAAAACTCCCATCCTGAAATGTTTTGGGTTGATTTTATCCAGCAATTTTTTGCCGATGAAGGTGCCCAGCCATGAAGCAACAAACAACAGCGGTGGGTAAATCCAAATGTTCAACGATTGGAAAAATCCCTGACCAGCATAGATGAACATTCTCGAAAAATCCACACCAAAATCAATGGCAGCGGATGTACCCACGAATAAGTTTTTCTCTAAGCTGAATGCAATAAGGCCGATAGCACGAATAGCGCCACCAGTGCCCAAAAGGCCAGCGGCAAAACCCGCAACGCTGCCCGTAGTAATGGCTTGTGCAGCTGTCTCCTTCATTTTCAATTTTGGTAGAAGGAGAAATAGGAGTGAGAACGCAATGAGAAAAAATGAAAGAATGACATCAGCAGTCGTGCTGTCGATGTAGCTAACGAGAAACGCTCCTACAATGGTGAGCAGCAAACTCGGAATTCCAAATAGCAGTGCAAGTTTCCAGTCAATGGTCTTCCGAAACATCCACACCTTCACCACATTGCTGAATACGTGCATGAGGCTAGTAACCGCCAATACTGCATTTCTTGGAAGCAGATAGCTAGCCAATGGAACGAATATGACAGACGAACCAAATCCGCTCAGCGTCCCGAGAATTTCACAACCAAGGGCTAGGAGAAAAAGATAGAAGTACTCCACGTCAGTTTTTCATTCGCTGAAGTTTTTCAACGTTCAGCAATGTTATCTGACTTCCATTTATTTCAATGATTTTTTCTTCGCGGAAATCACTCAGTGTGCGAATCAAAGATTCCGTAGCAGTGCCCACCATGTTTGCTAAGTCCTCGCGTCCAATGGCCATGTTGAATGCTTTGTCTTTATCGGTGTGATAACGTTCCATCAATTTAAGTAGCGCATCTGCAGTGCGCTTTCGCACACTGTTGTACGCCAATGCCATCAGCTCTTCTTGCTCTTGTAGCATGTTGCCCGCAAGCATTTGTATGAACTTTTGCGATACCAGCGGTGAGCGTTCGAGCAGGTCAATAAAGTCCTCTTTTGGAAAAATGGTCACTTCGCAATTCTCCACCGCTTCAGCACTTGAGGTGTGGTCTCTACCTTCAATAAGTGGAAGGAATCCAAAAAATTCTCCAGGCTGAATCCACTTGGTAATGAATTCTTTGCCGAGCTGATGACTCTTGTAAATTTTCACTTTGCCACTATGTAACAGATATAGACCAAGAGGTGTGTCGCCTTCACTGAAGATGGTATCTTTCTTCTTATAGAATTTTACTGTTTGGCGTGAGGCAATATCCTTCAAGTCTTCCAAGCCTTTCACACTCTTGAGCATCCTGTTTACATTCTCGCGTGATGAGCCTGTCACTCTTTGTTGTTCTTCCATACGCTTCAATCTGCTTTCTACTGCACGCAGTAATTCCACATCATCAAACGGTTTGGTGATGTAATCGTCAGCACCCATTTCCATTCCTTTCCGCATATCACTGCGTTCCGATTTTGCCGTTAGAAAAATAAACGGAGTAGCAGCCGTTTTCGGGTTCTTGCCTAACAAGTGAAGCACGCCATAACCATCCAATACCGGCATCATTATGTCACAAATAATCAGGTCGGGTGATTGTTGCTGGGCCATTTCTATTCCTAGCTTTCCGTTCTCAGCGGTGAAAACTTCATAGCCTGCCAGCTCAAGAATTTCAGCAGTGTTTTCACGCACATCTGCATTGTCTTCTATCAGCAATATTCTTTTCGACATTGTATCGTATTTGTTTTAGTTCTGTTTGTTGTTCGGTATAGTTACGTGAAAGGTTGTTCCCACTTCGAGTTCGCTTTTGCACTCTATAATACCGTTCAGCAATTCTAAATATTTCAGCACAATGTTCAGCCCAAGTCCGGTGCCTTGTATGTTGGACGCATTCTTACCTCTGAAAAATCTTCCGAACAAATGTTTTTGGTCCTCCATTGAAATCCCTATTCCTTCATCGGAGACAGTCGCACTCCATTCCAATTCATCAAGATATGATTCCAGCTTAATCACTGAATCAGCAGGTGAAAACTTGATGGCATTGCTCAAGAGATTGATGAAGATATTCCGGAACATCTGTTTGTCCGTGCGCAGCAATTCGCCTCCAGTATGGGTGTACACTATTTGTTGTCCCGGTAGCGTAATCATGCTCATCTCACTCACTACTTCTTCCAGCAATTCTGGTCCTTTCACTTCAATGATATGGGTGTGAATCATGCCTTCATCCATCTTGCCCAACGAAAGAAAGTCATTGAGTATTTCAGTCAGTCCATGCACTGCGTTTTTTATTCTGTCTACGTGCTTTGTTCGTTTTTCCTGCTCAATAGTTTCCGCGTATTTGCCAATGAGCGAAGCAGAGGACAGTATGGTGCTTAGTGGCGTTCTGAATTCATGAGACGCCATTGATATGAAGCGCGTTTTCATTTCGTTCAGTTCCTTTTCTTTTTCCAATGAATGACTTAATTCATCACGCGATTTTTCGAGTGAATGCAGCGCCTCTTTCAACACGAGTGTGCGCTCGTTCACCTTTTTCTCAAGCGATTCGTTCAGCAGTGTCAATTCTTGATTGATATGACCAATTTTTTCTTGTTGTTGAAACCGTGTAGTGATATCAATAATAAAGGCAATTACAAAATCGCCTTCAGGAGTGTTGTAATGACTGAGGCTGATTTCTAGCGGAAACTCACTTCCGTCTTTGCGTAGTCCGAATAGCACCATGTCTTTGCCCATCGGCCTCTTTACAGGATGCTCAGTGTATGAATGCCTGCGCTCAACGTGCCCGCCTCTGAAGCGCTCAGGAATAAGCATCTCAACCGTGTTGCCTTTCAACTCCTGTCCAGTGTACTGAAACATGTCAGAGATTTTAGGATTCACTAGGATAATAGGTCCATCAAAGCGCGCAATGAGAATACCCTCATTCACATTGTCAAAGATGGATTCAAACCGGCTTTCGTTTTTTTCATTCATAAGCATTATGCTGACGGCAGCTAATGTAGGTTTAGGAAAAAAATGGGGCCTGCACTCTTATTGAAAGAAAATAGAATTCTCATCATACTCTTTACTTAGTCGGTATCACATTCTTTTGATTTCAATTGGATTTCGGCAAGCAAATGTTGAGGCATGGAAATGCATGCGCGGTGATTTGTGTGATTTAAAACGATGAGGGTGGATAGTTGCACGTATAATGCATCGTGAGAGGGTTAGCGAAACATTATTTTGAAATCTTTTGAGGAATTCGCTCATGCGTGGAACGTCTGCGGCTCATTGCACCGCGGAAGGAATGATTGATATGTTTTAGTTGTGCTTTGTAGTGAGCTGAACTTATACAAAGAATATGTGCTGATAAACGAACTATAGGAGTTGACATTCAGCGCATGAGTAGCAATTAATGAAAGCAATGTTTGGAGCTATAATTTGGTTTAAAGAGATGGTTTGATTGAACAATTGGTCGGATAGGTGTGTTCTATTGCTATGTCTTCATACCTCATTATAGGTGCCTCTTCGGGCATAGGAAAATGGTTATCTCAGCATTTGGCTGTTGAAGGTCACACTGTGTTTGGAACATGGAATGGTCATGAGCCAGAATCAACAAGTGTTGTTCGATTTCAAAAATTCAATGCCACCGATGAATCTTTCAACACTGAATTTCTACCTGATAAATTAGATGGATTGGTGTATTGTCCGGGTACTATTTCACTCAAGCCTTTTGCACGTATTAAGCCGCAAGAGTTTGCCGATGATTTGCAAGTGCAATTGATTGGTGCAGTAAAAGTGATACAAGCAGTGTTGCCGAAATTAAAGGCCTCCTCCTCTGCTTCTGTTGTTTTGTTTTCCACCGTGGCTGTTCAAAATGGATTCAACTTTCATACACTTGTCTCAGCTTCAAAGGGTGCAGTGGAAGGTTTTACAAAGGCACTTGCCGCGGAACTTGCCCCAATTGTTAGGGTGAATGCTATTGCGCCATCTATTACGGACACTCCTCTTGCTGGTGCTTTGCTGAACAGCGAGGAAAAACGCAATGCGAATGCGCAACGTCATCCTATGAAACGCATTGGAAGTGCGCAGGACATTGGAGAGTTGGCAGCATTTCTTCTTTCTGAAAAATCGGGGTGGATAACAGGGCAAATCATTCATGCAGATGGAGGAATGAGCACTATAAGGTAAGTAATCTTTCACTGCAAATAATCGAAAACCTAATTTGTCCTCTCAACCATCTAACATCTAACTTCGGACAACTTTCTTCTAAAAAATAATGGCCTTCTACTCCTTTACTGAAAAACTAATTATACCCGCTTCCATTGACGAAGTATGGGATTTTATCTCATCACCAGCCAATCTGAAACACATAACGCCTGAATACATGGGGTTCGAGGTGCTATCAGAAAATTTGCCTGAAAAAATGTATCCCGGAATGATTATCAGTTATCGTGTGCGGCCCATTGCAGGCATCGCTATGAAGTGGGTTACGGAAATTTCGCAAGTGCGCGACAAAGAATTTTTTGTTGATGAACAACGAATGGGGCCTTATACCATGTGGCATCATCAACACCACCTAAAGCAAGTAGCTGGAGGTGTAGAGATGACAGACATCGTAAGTTACATACCGCCCTTTGGTTTCTTGGGGGCCATTGCCAATACGTTGCTTATCAAAAAACAACTGCGCGAGATATTTGATTTCCGCACGAAGAAGGTGGTTGAAAAATTTGGTGAATGGAAAGGTTGAGTAGTGATTTCCATTGTGAAACTGAGTACGAAAAAATTCTTGATTTAGTAAAAAGTATTCAACCTGCTGAATACGCTAAAAGTAGAAACTACCTTTCGGGTTGTGTAACACATTTGTCTCCCTATATCTCACGTGGGGTGATATCTACCAAGCAAGTTTTGCAGTATGTGGTTTCACTCAAATTGCCTAAAAATGATTGCGAGCAAGTGGTGAAGGAACTTGCATGGCGCGATTATTTCCAACGCGTGGCGCAAGTGAATAAGGAGCAAGTTTTTTCGGATTTCAAGTCACCGCAATTTTTTACCAACCGCCAAATGCCTCAGGCCATTCAGAGCGCATCGTCAGGCATCTGGGCTATAGATAAGTGCATAAGTGAATTGTATCAAACAGGCTACATGCACAATCACGCGCGCATGTACGTGGCTTCTATAGTTTGCAACATGGCGAAGTCGCACTGGTTGATGCCTGCGCGCTGGATGTATTACCATCTTCTAGATGCTGATTTTGCAAGCAACGCCTTAAGTTGGCAATGGGTCGCGGGCACATTCAGCAGCAAGAAGTATTTGATGAATCAAGAAAACATCAATAAATACTGTGGCACTCAGCAAGTCAATTCTTTTCTTGATGGCAGCTATGAGCGTATCGCTGCTATGGATGTTCCAAAGCAACTCATGGAATTAACAACACCTGATTGCATCACCATTTTACCGGCATCAAGGCCTATCGAAATTGATAGTGCTCGGCCTACCTTGATTTATAATTTTTACAACCTTGACCCAATTTGGAAGAGCACACTGAACTGCAATCGAGTGCTCATAATAGAACCTTCACACTTTACTCAATTTCCAGTATCTGAAAGGTCAATGAGCTTTTTGCTAAACCTTGGTAGAAACATAAATGACGTACAAGTTTTTGTTGGCGAGTTTGAAGAACTTAAAGAACTAACAAAGGCATCCGAATTGCATTACAAAGAGCATCCCCTTTTCCGACATTATCAAGGAATATGCGATGAGCGAGAATGGATGTTTCCTACAGTAGTGGGTTACCATCCAAGTTTCTTTGCATACTGGAAAAGGTGCGAATCCTATTTTGAAGATTTGATGGAAAGGAGTAATTGATTCAAATGCAGTAAAGCATCAAAAGTGAACAAACAATTTCTTCCAACTAAAACGTGTGCGATCTGTTCTTTGCCTTTTACATGGCGCAAGAAATGGAAGCGCGATTGGGACAAAGTAAAGTATTGCAGTGAGCGTTGCAGAAGGGCTTCGAAGTTGACTAGCCCAAGCGCTTCTCAGTAGTTTTATTTTTCTTTCATCCATAGCCATCACTTTATGTACACTCTCATTTTTCCGCATCAATTGTTCGAGTATCACCCTGCGTTGGCTAAGGGGAGAAAAGTGATGCTCGTAGAAGAATTTTTATTTTTCAGACAATACAATTTCCATAAGCAAAAAATTGCATATCACCGTGCTTCTATGAAGTATTACGAGCATCATTTGCGGCAGAAACAATATGAAGTGGAGTATATTGAAGCGAGTGAGCCCGAAGGAAACGTTACCCAACTCATTGCCCAACTTGCAGCAAAAAACGTGAAGGAAATTCATGTAGTAGATGTAACAGACAATTGGTTGCACAAGCGCATATCCAGCGCATGCAGCTTGCAGGGTATTGTTTGCAAGTGGTATGATTCTCCCATGTTTCTTAATTCCGAAAAAGAACTGGAAAGCTACTTCGATGGTACAAAGCGTTTTTTTCAAACAGACTTTTACATCCATCAAAGAAAGAAGCATAGCATCCTGTTGGATGCTGTTGGTAAGCCATTCGGAGGTAAGTGGACTTTCGATGCTGAAAACAGATTGAAATATCCTAAAGGAAAAATTCCTCCAACGGTCTCTTGGCCTGCTTCCAATAAATTTTCTAATGAAGCTAGAACTTATGCCAACAATCATTTTGCTGCTAACTATGGAAGCCTCAACGAACATAACTTTTATCCTGTCACGCATCGTGATGCAGAAAGTTGGCTATATGAGTTTTTAGAAAATCGTTTTGATGGCTTTGGTGATTATGAAGATGCCTTAGTGGCGAATGAGAGCATACTGCATCACAGCGTGCTATCGCCAATGTTGAATGTGGGCCTGCTGACACCACAGCAAGTCTTAAACGCAGCACTAACCAGGGGAATGGAACGTGGTGAACGCCTGAATTCATTGGAAGGATTTGTAAGACAAATAGTGGGTTGGCGTGAATTCATAAGAGCTGTCTATCACTATAAAGGAGTGGAAGAACGCAATAAGAACTATTGGAATTTCAATCGAAAAATTCCATTGTCATTTTGGAAAGGTGATACCACTATTGCACCATTGGATGCTGTAATTCTAAAATTGAATCGGACAGCTTATGCGCATCATATTGAACGATTGATGGTAATGGGTAACTTTATGTTGCTATGCGAATTCGACCCTGATGAAGTATACCGATGGTTCATGGAGATGCACATAGATGCCTATGATTGGGTGATGGTACCCAATGTTTATGGCATGAGTCAATTTGCGGATGGAGGCCTTATGAGCACTAAACCTTACATTAGTGGAAGCAATTACTTGATGAAGATGAGCGATTACAAAATGGCGTTCACTGCTGCACAAAACCAACAATGGGCGCCCATTTGGGATGCATTGTTTTGGCGATTCATGCACGTGCACAGAGACTTTTTTACGCGTAACCCCCGTTTGGGTATGCTTGTGAGAACCTTCGATAAGATGACCGAGCAAAAGAGAACCACGCTCTTGAAATGCGCAGATGACTATTTGAAAACGCTAAATTGAACAGCACTTTTAGAAGTTCATCAAATAATTACTCAATCCCTCAATGTGCATTGTTTGGGTCGAGCGCTCCATGTCCAAGTTCGCGCTTGTGGCCATCTACCGCAGCTTTCAATTGTCGCTGAGTAGTTGATTTCAGCGCCTTCAAACTTTCATAATGGTTGGCGGAAATCACAGAGTTGTTTTCGACATGTGCAGGGCCTTCAATGGTCCAATCGCTGGTTTGCTTTTTGTCGAAGCGGCAGGTGTTGCAAATCCACTCGCTTACTTCTCCGTAGATGTCTTTACGCCCTGTCACACGAAGCACTTCTTCACCTTTATACCATAAACGAACTTTACCTGCGCACTTATCACAATCGCGGTGCGCATCCACAGGTTTAGTGTACCACACACGGCTTTTGAAACGGAACGTTTTATCGGTCAATGCGCCAACAGGACACACATCAATCACATTTCCGCTCATATCGTTTTCAATCACGTTTTCTATGTAGGTAGAAATTTCGCTGGAGTCGCCACGACTGATAACACCGTGCACCCGACCATCTGTTATCTGGTCAGCCACTTTCACACAGCGGTAGCACAGTATGCAGCGGTTCATGTGCAGTTGCACCTTTTCGCCTATGTCAATCTTTTCAAATTCTCTTCTTTCAAATTCGTAGCGCGTGCCTGCCTTCCCGTTTTCATAAGCAAGGTTTTGCAAATCGCACTCGCCTGCCTGGTCGCACACGGGGCAGTCCAGCGGATGATTGATGAGCAGAAACTCAACAACTCCAGCTCGTGCTTCCAGCAACTGTGGTGAAGTAATGCCTTGCACTTCCATTCCATCCATCACCGTTTGGCGGCAAGATGGAACTGGCTTTGGCATGGGGCGCGGGTCTTTTTCGCTGCCCTTGGTTACGTTCACTATGCAAGTGCGGCAATAGCCTCCACTGGTTTTCAGTTTGGTGTAATAACACATGGCTGGTGGCACTATTTCGCCACCCATCATGCGTGCTGCATTCAGTATTGTTGTGCCGTCTGGCACCTCTGCGGTTACTCCGTCTATGGTAATTCTTGCCATGCGTTGAATTGATTCTGTTCTATAATATCGATTGAGTGTTACTCAATCTGTTTTCACTTTGTTGGTTTTGTGCAACGGTATTGCAAATCCGAAAATTCCGTTGCGTTGTGCAAAGAAAAAATGCTGCGATGCCCTGTCATCAATACTTGCTTTTCTTGTCACTATATCGGGCATGTTGATGTATCCTGTCTTGTATTCGAAGCGAATAAAGAAGTGTTTCCAAAATAAAAATTCTATTGCACACTTTGCACTTAAACCATAGCCCGCTAGATGAAATTCATCGTTGCGAGGATAGTTCATCAAGGTAACATTGCTCTTTGGCATGAGTGCGCCAAGGCCCGCACCGCCAATAGCATTCAGCGTGAAGGGCTTTGAGGCAAATATGTTTTGAAAATATTCCAACTCCGCGTTGATATAGTTCAGACCATCGGTGTGTTCAAAGCGAAGAAAGTTGTCGGTTAAAACGATTTGGTTGTTGTCAACCAAGTCACTAAAAAGTGTATCATCAATACGCCCCTCAATACCTACTGTTTGGTTCTGTGTCATCACATACTTCATGTGGTCCACACCTGCGGTAATTGCAAAATTGCCTTTCAGGAAATAACCAAACCTGAAATTAGTTTGAGGAATGGTCATGGTTTTTAAGCCGAAGTAGGTCTCAGTGCTGTATGGCGTTTGACGGTCTTTGGCTTTCACATTTTTCAGTGTAAAATCATAATCATCGCCTGTGAAATGAATATTGCTTTCAGTGAATGATGCTCTATTCCAACCCCAGCCGCCATAGAGTTCCGCTTTGCGTTCTGTTTTTTGAAACCACTGTGCACTGCAGTGCGAAGTAGCGATGATAAAAAATAAGAAGGATAGAAGGCGAGCTACTTTCAAGGTTTAAGCATCTACAAGGTTGTTCAATCGGTAATAATGCTTCACATCTTTTATAGAGGAAGGGCGCGTTACATATTCTTCAAACTCTTTTCTGAAGTGGCGAATGGCTGCGGCCACTGGCCATGCCGCGGCTTCTCCGAGCGGGCAAATGGTTTTGCCTTCAATCTTGCTTTGAATGTCCCAGAGCAAATCCACATCAGCTAGTGTTCCTTTTCCATCCAAAATTTTACGCAGAATTTTTTCCATCCATCCTGTTCCTTCTCTGCACGGTGAACATTGTCCGCAACTTTCGTGGTGATAGAAACGAGAAAACGTATACAGATTTTTTACGATGCTGGTGTCTTCGTCCATTACGATAAAACCACCTGAGCCAAGCATGGTCCCTGTCAAAAAGCCGCCATCACCAAGGCTTTCGTAAGTCATCAAGCGCGGTTCACCTGCGGCAGTTTTCAGAATCAACTCTGTAGGAAGAATTGGAACAGATGAGCCACCTGCCACAACTGCTTTCATTTTTTTACCGTTGCGAATGCCTCCGCAGTATTCATCTGAATAAATAAATTCTTCTACAGGAATGCCTAATTCAATTTCGTAAACACCCGGTTTGTTGATATGGCCGCTGGCCGAAATCAATTTTGTGCCTGTGCTTTTTCCAATGCCAATAGCTGCGTATGCGGCACCACCATCTTTGATGATTGGAACAACTGCAGTAATGGTCTCAACATTATTTACAACAGTAGGACAGCCATACAAACCAGCCACAGCGGGGAATGGCGGCTTGATGCGCGGATTGCCGCGTTTACCCTCAAGCGATTCGAGCAGTGCCGTTTCTTCGCCACAGATGTATGCACCTGCACCTATTTGTACATAACAATCGTGGTCGAAACCTGAGTTCATAATATTCTTCCCGAGTAAGCCTGCTTCATAACATTCGGCTATGGCTGCTTCTACAATGCGCGCTACGAAATAATATTCTCCTCTTATATAGATGTAAGAGGATTTTGCGCCCAGTGCATAACTCGAAGCAATCATTCCCTCAAGGAGTAAATGCGGAATGCGCTCCATGAGGTAGCGGTCTTTGAAAGTGCCTGGCTCACTTTCGTCAGCATTGCACACTACGTAGCGTGCAACTCCTTCTGGCTTCGCTAGGAAACTCCATTTCATTCCTGTAGGGAAACCCGCACCACCGCGACCGCGCAGGCCGCTCACTTTCACCTCCTCCACTATTTGTTCGGGAGTCATTTGCTTTAGCGCTTTTTCCAAAGCAGTGTAGCCACCATGTTTGCGATACACGTGAAGGGTGTTGATGCCCGGTACGTTGTCGTGTTCTAATAGTAATTTTCTTCCCATAACTTTTACAGAGCAATCATTTCATCCTTCGTGTAAACCCTTCTTCTTCCATCGTCTTTCATCTTTTCTAAAAGTGTATCTACTTTTTCCATTGTAAGGTTTTCGTAGTAATCACCACCGCATTGAAGCATAGGTGCTGTGCCACATGAGCCGAGGCATTCCACCGTTTTCAGTGTAAACATTCCATCGCTGCTTGTTTCACCTTCTTTGATGTGTAGCTTTTTTTCAATGTGCCTCACCACATCTTCCGCACCCATCAGCCAGCACGAGGATGTTCTGCAAACTTCCAATACACATTTGCCCACAGGTTTCAAGTTGAACATGGAGTAAAAGGAGGCTACTTCATATGCTTCGATGGGCTGAATCTGAAGAAGTGAGGCCACATAATCCATTGCCTTTGGACTCAGCCATCCATCGAATTCTGCTTGTGCTAAATGCAATAGCGGTATCAATGCGCTTTTTTGTTTCCCTTCAGGATATCGCTTGATGATGCGTTGCGCAGTGGTAAGCGTTTCGTCTGAAAATTTGTATTCTTTGTTGTCTATCATTCTTTGGCTGTTGGCTTCTTAGCTGTTGGCTCTTGGCCTTTAGCTGTTGGCAAATTCAACTTTTTATTTTCATAATGCTTAAGGCCATGGTACAAAAGCTAAAGGCGCTTATGCGTCCAATTCTCCTGCTATCACATTCATGCTGCTCATGGTCAATATGGCATCGCTCAGCATTCCGCCTTTTATCATTTCTGTGTAGGCTTGGTAATAAATGAAGCATGGTCTGCGCATGTGCAAGCGATAGGGCGTGCGACCACCATCACTTATCAAGTAGTAACCAAGTTCTCCATTGCCACCTTCCACTGCATGGTACACTTCTCCTTTGGGCACATCGGTTTCACCCATCACTATTTTGAAGTGATAAATGAGCGCTTCCATTTTGCTGTAGACATCTTCTTTTGGAGGCAAGTAAAATTCTGGAACATCCGCATGAAATTTTCCATCGGGCATGTTCTTAATGGCTTGCTCAATGATGCGCATACTTTGCCACATTTCTTCCATACGCACCATGTATCGGTCGTAAGTATCACCATTGGTTCCGATAGGAATATCAAATTCAAAATCTTGGTAGGAGGAATAAGGATTCATCACGCGCACATCATAATCAACTCCGGCAGCACGCAGATTGGGACCGCTGAAACTGTATTCCAAAGCTCGCTCTGCACTGATGGCACCGCCTTTCATGGTGCGTTCCATGAAGATGCGGTTGCGCGTTACCAATGCATCAAACTCTTTCAGGCCCTTGGGAAATTCTTTCATGAATGCATGAAGGCGTGCCCAAGCCTTGTCGTTGAAGTCGCGTTCCATACCGCCAATGCGACCTATGTTGGTGGTCAATCGTGCGCCACATATTTCCTCAAATATTTCGTAGATTTTTTCTCTCCATTGGAACAAATAGAGGAAGCCCGTCATGGCACCGGTATCTACTGCAATTACTGTATCGCACACGATGTGGTCGGCAATGCGCGAAAGTTCCATGATGATGACGCGCATGTATTGAGCGCGCTTCGGCACTTCGCAGCCAATCAGTTTTTCTACCGTCATGTGCCAGCCCATGTTGTTGATAGGCGATGAGCAGTAGTTGAGTCTATCTGTGATTGGAGTAATTTGATTGTATGGTCTACGTTCAGCTAACTTCTCAAATGCACGATGGATGTAACCGATAGTAGGTTGTGCATCCATTATTATTTCGCCATCCATCTTCAGCACATTTTGAAAAATACCGTGGGTGGCAGGATGCGTGGGGCCAAGATTGAGAATAGAATAGTCTTTCTGCTCTATTACTTGCTCTGCGGTCGCAAGGGCTTGTCCAATATGTTGGGGCGTCTTATTCATTTTTTATCTACCAAAATATTTATCCTCTTTGTCATCGCGGCTTGCATCTTCAAGTGCATACTCCTTTCTAAGTGGATGGTAATTCATTTCTTCCATATTCAAAATTCTGCGCAAGTCGGGGTGGCCTTTGAATTTGAAACCATAAAAGTCAAATGCCTCGCGCTCCATCCAGTTGGAAGCGGCCCACAAATCTGTGATGGTGGGCATTTCCAAATCCTTCACACTCATAAATGTTTTGATGCGAATGCGCCAATTTTTCTCCATGTTGTGCAATTGGTACATGAGCATAAACTCTTGCCCTTCGCTTTCAGGAAAATGTGCACCGCACATCGTAGTCAGGTATTTGAACCCAGTAGTAGTATCGCTCTTCAGAAAATTCAACACATCGTGTATTGAATTTTTCTCGAAGAAAAAAACAGGAAAGTCGTAATCGATTTGTGAGCGCACCAAAGCGTCACCAAATTTTTGCACAAGCAACGCCTGCATGTTGTCATGCAAATCAATTGATGATTGAGCAGCATTCGGATTTGAAATATTGTGCATTGCTTTAAGCCGAAGTTTGTTTGAATTTTTGAATCATTGAATATTTGAATCTAAGCATTATTCCAACCCGTATTTGGCAAGCAGAGCCTGGTATTCTGGAGTTTGTCTGCGTTTGCCTCCTTCCTTTTTTGCGAGCTCTTGTATCTTCATCACACCATCCAACACTTGCTCTGGGCGTGGCGGGCAGCCAGGTATGTATACATCTACAGGAATAATTCTATCAATGCCTTGCAGCACAGAATAGGTATCAAAAATGCCACCGCTGCTGGCACATGCACCCATGCTCAACACCCATTTTGGTTCTGCCATTTGCTCATAAACTTGACGAAGAATAGGCCCCATTTTTTTTGAAATGGTACCCATCACCATCAGTAAATCTGCTTGGCGTGGCGAGAAGCTAAGACGCTCCATTCCGAAGCGCGATAGGTCGTAATGCGAAGCCATGGTGGCCATGAACTCGATGCCGCAACACGATGTAGCGAAGGGCAAGGGCCAAAGGGAATTTGCTCTGGCCAGGCCAACGACCCCATCCAGTTTAGTGGCAAAAAATCCTGCACCCTCTAGGCCGGGTGGCTGATGTTCTGGTTTTATATCTACTGCTGTGCTCATAATAAAAAGATTCAAAAATTCAATGATTCAAATGATTCAATAGACAAAGCATTTTTTTGAATGCTCGAATTTTTGAATCGTTGAATTCTATTTCACTCCCAATTCAATGCTCCGCGTTTGATGATGTATACAAGGCCTACGACCATTATTCCCATAAAGCTGAACATTTCTAAAAGTCCAAACAAGCCAAGTGCTTTGAAGTTTACAGCCCATGGGTACATAAAAATGACTTCCACATCGAACAATACGAAGAGGATGGCCACTAAGAAATACTTGATGGAAAATGGAGTGCGTGCATTGCCTTGCACTTCCACACCGCACTCGAAGGTGTCGTCCTTCACTTTGGTACTGCGTCTTGGGCCAAGTCGATGTGAGGCTACCATGGTGGTAACAACAAATCCGATGGCTACACCAGCAAGCACAAGAATGGGAAAGTATTGATCAAATAAACTGGTTGTCTGTTCCATAAAATAATTGCTCTGAAGAGTGGGCTAAAGTAGGAGGCTCGGGACTTAACTAAATGAGTTGATGAAAGGAAAAAATTATAATCCAAGGAGCACTTCTTCGGCTGTTTTTCCGCTGAAAAGAAGACGCTCGGGATGCTCTAACATATCCTTCACTTTCACAAGGAAACTCACGCTTTCTTTGCCATCGATGATGCGGTGGTCGTAGCTAAGAGCTATGTACATGATGGGTCTGATAACTACTTGGCCATTTTCAGCCACTGGCCTTTCTACAATGTTGTGCATGCCAAGTATGGCGCTTTGTGGCGGATTGATAATGGGCGTGGAGAGCATAGAGCCGAATACGCCACCATTGGTGATGGTGAACGTTCCGCCTTGCATTTCATCCACTGTGATTTTTCCATCGCGTACTTTTTTAGCCAAGTCGCCTATGTTTTTTTCTATGCCAGCAAGGCTCATCATCTCAGCATTGCGAAGCACTGGCACCATCAAACCTTTAGGGCTAGACACGGCTACACCTATGTCGCAATAGTCATGAAAGATGATTTCTGTGCCATCAATCTGTGCATTCACTGCGGGGAAATGGTAAAGCGCTTCGCACACTGCTTTGGTGAAGAAACTCATAAATCCAAGGCCCACGCCATGCTTCTCTTTGAACGTTTCTTTGTACTTCGCTCTCAGGTCCATGATGGGCTTCATGTTCACCTCATTGAAGGTGGTGAGCATGGCAGTAGTGTTTTTTACACTCACTAGGCGCTCTGCTATTTTTTTGCGAAGGGAAGTCATTTTTTCCCTGCGCATATCGCGGGTCCCGCCAGCGTGCTGAGGAATAACAGCAGTATCAAAACCTTTTGCCACGGCAGCGAGCACATCACCTTTTGTAATTCTACCGCCTGGACCGGTGCCATTTACTTGGGCTGCGCTTACTCCATTCTCGCTCATTATTTTTCCTGCAGAGGGTGAGGGCGTGCCGGCAGCATAGGACTTGGCAGGCAGTGGCGATGGGGCCGGTTCTGCAGCAGTCATTTCTTTTTTCACTTCTGCTTTTGCCTCCACTTTTGTGGTCGCTGTAGCTGGTTTGGCAGCAGAAGTATCTATTTGGCAAGCTACGCTACCCACAGCCACCGTATCGCCCGCTGCGGCTTTAATAGCAATGGTACCGCTGGCTTCAGCAGCCAGTTCCAGTGTGGCTTTGTCGCTGTCTATTTCAGCTATCACTTGTCCGTTTTCTACGTAGTCGCCATCTTTCACTAGCCAGCTGGCAATGGTTACTTCGCTGATGCTTTCGCCCGGTGAGGGCACTTTCATTTCAAGTTTTGACATGGCGCAAATGTGCATTGAAAACGACACGCACGGTGCATATCAAATGCGCTTCTTATCAATAGTTTGTTGAATAAAAAACGGGCCTTTGATTGGCCCGTTATTCTTAGTGCATTTTCCCAAATTATTTATAGAAATTAGCTTATTCGCTTTGCCCATGACACGCCTTATACTTCTTCCCGCTTCCACAAGGGCAAGGATCATTGCGTCCTGTGCGTACTTCTGCTTTTGCCGGTTCTGCTTTAACAGGTGGGCCTTGGGGTGGCATATTTTGTTGCGGCCTTCCTATTTGCTGGGCTGCAGCGCGGTGTTGCTGAATGTTCATACTTTCTGCCTTCGAAAGACTGACACGTGGATTGTCTGATACTCGTGGTGCTTGCGCTGGCCTTATTGGCGCCTGCCCTTTTGGCAATTCGGCATGCATCAAAAATCCGGCTATGTCACCATTCACTTTAGCTACCATGCTCTTGAATAATTCATAACTTTCAAATTTGTAAATGAGCAATGGATCTTTTTGCTCGTGACTTGCAAACTGAACGTTGCTGCGCAAGTCATCCATCGAGCGCAAGTGTTCTTTCCAACTTTGGTCAATCAATGCAAGTGTGATTCCTTTTTCCAATGCATCAATCAACTCTGCGCCTTGCGATTGGTAAGCCTTGTCAAGATTAACTCCCACCTGCACTCCTTTTCTTCCATCGCTAAACGGCACGGCTATGTTGATGTATCCTTGAGTGTTGTTCTCATACACATTCTTTATTACTGGGAACGACTCCTTTGCGAGTTGCTGAATGCGCTGTTTGTATTTCGCTTCCACTTCGTTGTATGTGGTGGCGGCTATGTCATCTTCTTTTCTTGATGTGAAGTCGGTTTCGCTGAAGGGTGCTTCCATTCCAAACTGACGAAGCATATCGAGTTTGTAATTCTCAAAGTTTTTGGCCGCATGGTTGTTGGCCACAATCATTTCGCTGAGGTCATAAAACATATTGTCTATGTCCAACTTTAAGCGTTCACCAAACAATGCGTGTCTTCTTCTTTTGTAGATGACTTCGCGCTGCGAGTTCATTACATCATCATATTCCAACAATCGTTTGCGGATTCCGAAGTTGTTTTCTTCCACTTTTTTCTGCGCGCGTTCGATGCTGCTGGTAATCATTCCGGCTTGAATTACTTCGCCTTCCTTCAAGCCTAATTTGTCCATCATTTTCGCAATGCGATCACTTCCGAACAAACGCATCAAATCATCTTCAAGAGAAACATAGAATTGGGATGAGCCGGGATCTCCTTGACGACCTGCACGACCGCGCAACTGCCTGTCCACTCTTCGTGAGTCGTGTCGTTCAGTGCCTATGATGGCCAAACCACCTGAGTCTTTCACACCTTCGCCCAGCTTGATGTCAGTGCCACGACCAGCCATGTTAGTGGCTATCGTCACTGTGCCTGCGCGACCAGCGTTCGCAACAATTTCTGCTTCTTTCTGGTGAAGCTTTGCATTCAATACTTGATGGTCGATACCTCGCAGGCGAAGCATTTTAGAAAGTAATTCTGAAACTTCCACTGTAGTCGTGCCCACAAGAATCGGACGACCTGCTGCACGCAATTCTGCTATTTCATCTATTACTGCATTGTACTTCTCGCGCTTGGTTTTATAGACTTTATCGTCATGGTCTTTGCGGGTGATGTTGCGATTGGTAGGTATCACCATCACATCCAGTTTGTATATGCTCCACAATTCACCGGCTTCTGTCTCCGCAGTTCCTGTCATACCCGCAAGCTTGTGATACATGCGGAAATAATTCTGCAAGGTGACTGTTGCATAGGTCTGCGTGGCGGCTTCCACTTTCACATTTTCCTTTGCCTCTATGGCTTGGTGAAGTCCATCACTGTATCTGCGGCCTTCCATGATGCGGCCTGTTTGTTCATCTACAATTTTTACCTTGTTGTCTATCACCACATAGTCCACGTCTTTTTCAAAAACGGAGTAGGCCTTTAGCAACTGACTGATGGTATGAATGCGATCACTCTTGATGCTGTAGTCGCGCATCAGGGTGTCTTTGGCCTTTAGTTTTTCTTCATCGCTTTGCCCGCTATTTTCTATTTCAGCCAATTCACTTCCAAGGTCTGGTAGCATGAAGAATTTTTCATCGTCCATGTTTTTTGAAATAAGCTGGATGCCTTTTTCACTCATTTCAACCTGATTGTGTTTTTCATCCACAACGAAGAAAAGTTCGGCATCTACCTTGTGCATGTCGCGCTGGTTGTCTTGCAGATAACTGCCTTCTGTTTTCAGCAACTGCGCTTTCATTCCTTCCTCACTTAGGAATTTGATAAGGGCTTTGTTCTTAGGCAATCCGCGATAGGCGCGGTAAAGGGAAAGTGCGCCTTCCGTTATTTCATCTTTGGAGGAAGTTCCACTCTCGGGTTGAAGTTTCTTTTTTGCACTAGTCAAAAACTCATTTGCAGCTGCTTTTTGAGCATTGATGAGTAACTGCACTTTTGGTTTTAATGCATCGAATTCTTGCTCGTCTCCTTTTGGAGTAGGACCAGAAATGATCAACGGTGTTCGGGCTTCATCAATCAATACGGAGTCCACTTCATCTACTATAGCAAAGTGATGTTTGCGCTGCACAAGCATACTGGCTTCAGTAGCCATGTTATCGCGCAGATAGTCAAAACCAAATTCGTTGTTTGTTCCGAAGGTGATGTCGGCACGGTAAGCTTTTCTGCGGGCATCGCTATTGGGCTGATGGCGATCTATGCAGTCCACACTCAGTCCATGAAATTCATAGATGGGTCCCATCCACTCAGAGTCACGTTTGGCGAGATAATCATTCACAGTAACTATATGAACTCCTCTTCCTGCAAGGGCATTGAGGAAAACGGGTAGTGTGGCTACCAACGTTTTACCTTCACCAGTGGCCATCTCCGCTACTTTGCCTTTGTGCAATGCAATACCACCAATCAGCTGCACATCGTAATGCACCATGTCCCACACGATTCTATTTCCGGCTGCTGACCAGTTGTTCTTCCATATAGCTGTGTCGCCTTCTATGGTTACATAGTCCTTATTGGCATTGGTTGATAGGTTCTTGTCAAATTCAGATGCACGCACTTTTACTTCTGGATTTTCCTTGAATCTGCGTGCAGTTTCTTTCATCACAGCAAATGCTTCAGGAAGAATTTCATCCAGCACATTTTCTAATTCCGCGTTGATGTCTTTTTCAAGTTTATCTACTTGATTGAAGATGGCCTCTTTCTGCTCCAACTCGGTTCCGGGAAGAGCTTCTGCTTGCACCTTTAGGTTTTGAATTTCTTCTTCGAGCCCTTGTGTGCGTTCCCAAATAGTTGATTTCAATTTCTCAGAGCGGTTTCTCAGTTCGTCATGCGAGACGCTTGCAAGAGTTGCTCCTATCTCGTTTGTTTTTGCCACTACAGGATTGATTTCCTGAAGGTCTTTTTGAGTTTTATCTCCAACGAATTTCTTGAGAATTTTATTGATGGTTCCGAGCATGGTTTTATTCTATTGTGTTCTTGCAAGGGCAAGAAATTGAAGTGTCTTATTTTTCTAAAGGAGCGCAAATGTAGTCAGCGCACAAGGGCGCAGGATGGCTAAGAATGGTGCCAGTGCATCGGCAGGTGACAGAGTGGCGCTTTCTGTTGTGAGTAATATGTCGAGTTGACGTAAGTTAAGCTAGTAGTCGTTGACTCTGTCAGTTTGCGGCAATGAGTGCGGTGAGAGTTTTTGAAGATGTTCATTTCGTTTCCTTTTACTCAGGCATGGTGAAATACTAGTAAACAGAAGATTTTCCATGCCGTCACCGACAAACGGGTGCGGCTGTTGCGCGCACTAACCAAAGAAGCACGAGAGACAGTTAATGGGTTTTACATTTATGATAATTGATGGTTGCGCTTAAACAATCACACAGCCCAGCAAGCCGCTACTCCCCTAACCCCCAAATCCTAAATCCCAACCCCTCTCCTAGAAAGAATAACTAGCCCCCAGCGTTGCAAGGAACTGCTGATTATTGTAGCCGCCCCATCGCTGGTACTTCATTGCAAAGGCATTATTAAATTGTACCCAAGCACTCAGTCGTTTGTTATAGCGATACTCTACGCGGAAGTTCGCATCCAGAAAGCCTTTCAGCTTGTATTGGTAATAAGGCATGCTGTAGATATCTACCGCAGGCTCCACGCCCTCCACTGGTACAAGGCTCTTAGCCCAACGCGCACCTATGTAGAATATGTCCGTGCTGATAATGAATTTGTTCTTCAGGTTGTATTGCCCGTTGGCCATTAGCTTCAAGTTGGGTTGATGCCAAGCATGGTCTTGGTTGCCAAGTCCGGTGTAGTTGAAGTAGTCTACCCGTATGTTTCCTTTCCATTTCTCCCCTGCATATATGGCTAGTTCTCCATGGAAGTTGATGGCGTCCAGATTGTCATAGAGCAAGGTGAACTGGTTGCCCCATGAATAGCGACCACTGGCTACATCTCGCAAAGAGTCGTTTATGAAGTAAGCAAAGTTGGCCCACTCGTAATAGTTGACACCCACGCTGTAGCTAACCGTGCTGCTGACGGCACCGCCTATACCGCCATACAGGTCCAGCTTGTTGTTCTTGTTCTTCAAGCGCGGAAAGGTTTGTATGAATGGATTTTGCTGGTAGAGCGATAGATAAGTAGTGGGCTCAGTACTGCCCCGCACACCGGCATAAGGAACCACGATGCCTTTGAACATGCTATAGCTAGCCTCCAGCAATGGGTAGAAGTGTCCTGGCTGACTGCTGTTGCCCTCTATATATATACCTGCACCCACCTTCGCTCGGAGGTTGCGCCATGTGGTGCTGGCAGTGGGTACAAATTTCACAATAGCATTCTCGCGCTCTCGGTTGCGGTATTGGCGGTCGTCACTGCTATAAGCAAAATCTTGAAAGGTGTTCAGATTAGTGCCATCCAACTGTGGCCCGAAGAAGCGAAAGTTGTTGTAGTTAACTCCAAAGTCCATACTGTAAAGTGTGCTGTCCTTTAGCGTGCGGCCATGCAGCAGAATGTCAAAGTTCGTCTCTTCGTTTTTGTAAAAATCCTTGGAGCCACGCAAGTACACATCAGCACTGTAGTTGAAGTCGCCCGTGTCTCTTTCGTAAGTTAAAAATGAAAATCCGCCACCAAAAGTGTTCATGCGTTGGTCAAACTGTAGGCTATCGAAAACGGGGCCTTCGTAGTTGTTCTGCAAATCCACTCCATAGAAATGACTCACGTTTCGCTCCCAGTTGGCCTTGCCCAGTAGCTGATGTTTCTTCCAGAACCACTTGCCCCAAACCTCCGCTTTGTTGTCGCTGTATCGGTCAGGTATGCTGTCGGCATCATTCAGTGGAACCCCATCACCTCGCAGGTATTGGTAATGCACACCATATGTTCCTTTTTTACTTCGTCCATCGGTGAAGTAGAAGTCCACCGGCACGGTGTTGTAACTGCCGTAGCCGGCCTTTAGGTAGGCCTTATATAAGTAGGGCAGCTTTTCCTCCACGTTTATTTTGGCGGCTGGTATCAACGCGGGGTTTATAGTGATGGCCTTGGGTGTAGGCAGTGTGGTGTATTTGATGCTGGTCATCTGTACCACACTGTCTCTGGTTTGCGGCCATACGCTTAGTTTGCTGGCATCGCGCAAAAAGAGCCTGCGGTCGCCCCCGAAGGTAACATCAAAGGTGAGCGAGTCTTGAGCATGCAAGCCCATGCAAGCCACTATCGCAATTAGGAAAAATATCTTTTTCATACTGTTATGTATATGTCTGTTCTTAGCTCTATTCAAAACCTTCTGGTCACTGACTACTAACTACTCCTCATCAGGCACAAGGTCTATCTCCACATCTGCACCGTTGCCACTGCCTTGCCCGCTTTCCAGCGCATTCAATTGCGTTTCCTTTTTCGCATTTTCATCCAATACCCATTGCTCAGTCACATTCTCTTTTATGGCATTTATGGTAGCCCGTGCGTTGAAGTAATCTGGCATCTTGATATAGGCATCCACGAGAAGTAAGAATGCTTTGTATTTCCATTCGTCAAATGCTGAATACTTCTCCACTAATTGAAAAACTTCGGTCTCGCACTTCTTGTATTCACCTTTTCCAAAGAGCGACTTGGCTATGCCATACTTCGCCTCTGCGGCATCCACTCCGCCTTTCTTCATCACCTCTTTGAAGTCGCTGGTGGCTGCGTCCCATTCGCTGTTGTTCATGCGTATGCGTCCGCGCCACAGGTGTGCAGTATATCTTATATCTAATGGAGTGCTTGCATTGGTTAGCACTATGTCAGCATAGTTTTTGGCTTCGCTAAAATTGTTGAGCAGATAGTTGCAGCGCATCATTCCAATCTGTGCTTCCAGTTGGTTGGTTTTGGACACTGCATTCAGCAGTTTGCTGTAATGCTCGCGCGCTTGTGTATAGTTTCCTTTGTTGTAAGTAATGATGGCTGCGTTCTTCAGACTTATCTCCATGTAGCTAAATTCCGATGAGCCATTGTTGATAACGAAGTTGTAGCTCTCCAACGCTTTGTCCAGATTGTCTGCTTCATAATAGCATTGTGCTAAGTAGAAGTTGGCATCAGCACCATAGTACGCAGGCTGAAAGCGCTGCAGGTAGGCTGTAAGCTTGGTGATGGCATTGGCGCAATCTCCCTTTTGTGCAAACTCAACTGCTTTTAAATACACATCGGTTTCTACCTCGTCTTTTGTGGAGCCTCCAACTGTGATGGCATCGTTCTGGAATTCGGGGTCATCTATCAGCACAGATTTGCAAATGGCATAGGCCTCTTTTAAAACTGCATCATTCGGATACTTCTGCTTCAGCAATTGGTAGGTCTCTTTTACTTTATCCTCATTGCCTTCTTTCACATACACTAGGCACAAGTCTTTCATTGCATACTTCGCATACTGCGAAGTGCTGTGTTTACTAATAATGTCATTGTAGTAGGTCTTCGCATCGCCCAGCCTATTGTCGCTGAGGTAGGTTTTAGCTAATTCATACTTCGCGTCCACTTCAAACTTGGAGTCGGGTTTTTCGCTCAAAAGACTTTTGAGCACCCATGCCTTCTTATCATTCTGTTCATCATAGCCATAACTCATTGCCTTTTGAAACATGGCGTAGTCGCGACCTACTTCGTCCTTGTCCGCAGCTTTGTCGTAGTATGCTATGGCTTGTGTGTAATTCTTATTCACAAAGAAGCAGTCGCCAATGCGCATGTTAGCGTCATTCACTTTCGAATCTTCTTTCTTGTGCCCGCCATCCACATACTTTCTGAATGATGTGTTGGCATTCGCATAAATGTCGCGCGAGGTTTGCATGTTGTCTTCATCATTGGCCAGTTTGAAGTACGCATAGCCCATTCCATAATGTGCCAGTCCGTAAAACTCACTATTGAATGCGCCTGGCTCGCCCAGAAAGGTGTTGTAGCGCGACACGGCATCGCTCCACTCATTGCGCTGGTACTTTATCTCCGCTTTCCAAAAACGTGCATCTGCATTCAAGGTGGGGTTCACAGGATAGGTGGATACTTTATCGAAAAATTTGTCTGCATTGACGAAATCATTGCTTTGAAAAAGTTCAACACCGCGGTTGTACGCCACCACCTGGTAGGCTTCTTTCACACGTGCATCTTTGTTCTGAATCTTATCAAGTGAAGCCAATGCACGCTCATAGTTGCGTGTCTTCATGTACACATTCAACAAGAACTCATAGGCCTCGTCCCTTCTTGGTGAGGTAGGATATTCATTCAAGTATTCTTCAAAAGCTGAGATAGCCTCATGAAACGGATTGTATGAAAGTTCAAATGCTAGCTTGGCATAATTGAACATGGCATCTTCTTTCACATCCTTCAGAAAGTCCATTCCAGCCGCTTCTTCAAATGCGTTGCGCGCATACTCCTTCTGCTGCAGTTTCAAGTAGCAATCACTCAGGTTGTACGAAGCTCGCTGCTGCAACTCATCTTGCTCCCCCGCGATCTTCGTGTAATTGTCTATGGCTTTCTGATAAGCCGCTGCTCTCTGGTAAGCATATCCCAACTGGTAGTAATCCTCTCGTGTTATATCACCTCTTTCTGAAGCATTGTGATATTGTTCCAAAAAGGGAATGGCTTCTGCATACTGCTCTTTGATGCAATAGGAATCTCCAATTATGCGCGCTATTTCTGGAACACGCTTGGTGGCATTGGTTTGTGATTGTGCTAATGCTATTGGGCCATACCTCAGTACATCATCATACTTTTTCTGTTTGTAATAAATCTGAGTGATGTAGTAGGGAACAAGCGGCTTGAACAATTCGTCATTCTCCAATGCTTGAAAACCTTCAAGGGCTGTCTGCAAATCATTTTGCTCGTAAGCAATATGACTGTAGTAATAAATCGCAGCTGACTTGTATTCGCTATCTGCCTGCTTGGCATCATAGAAGTCTTGTCGCGCATTGGTTACATCGCCTGTCTCAAATCGTGCATGACCTCGCTTGTATTTAAATTCGATTTTTTCAGCTGTGCTTAGCAGGTCTTCATCCACAAATTCAAACCACTCCAATGCCTTTTTGTATGATTTCTTTTTGTAGTTGAACGTAGCCAACTCGAAGTATGCATGCTGTTTCCAAGGCGAGTCAGGATGCTCCAGCACAAATTGTTCAAGCAAGAACTCAGCATCCGGATGGAAGAGATAAAGCGCACAAACGCCTCGGTAGTATTCGCTGTTGATGCGCAATGCGTGTTGCGGATTTTTCTCCAGCACGATGTATTGCTCAAACTTTTCTTTGGCTGGCACATACTTCTCATGGTCGAAAAGGTCTAGTGCTTCGCGGTAGGTGCGTGTGTTATCGTATAGTGCGATGGGCTCCTGTGCCTGCGCTCTCATCAGCCACATAAGTGCTAAGAAGAGCAGTGTAATGTGCTTCAACATGGTTTTTTATAAAGCGGATTTAACCGCGTTCAAAGTAAAATCGGGCCAAACTGTGGTTGCTTTAGGAATTGAAACTTGCGAACGCATAGATGTGGAATGTATTGCTGGTTGGTGTGTGCATTTGAATCTGTGCAATCGCTTAGGGTCTTATCATTGAACCGGAATTGAAGCACTTCCCCGAATGAAAATTTTTACTGCCGAACAAATACGCGAATGGGATCAGCATACGGTGCTGTTGTATTTCAACAACTCAGCCGAGTTGATGGAACGCGCGGCCAATGCTGTAGTAGAACACCTCGGATATTCTGAAATGAATAAGACAGTGACCATCTTTTGTGGAGTAGGGAATAATGGAGGTGATGGGCTGTGCATTGCACGCCTTCTGGCCGAGCGTGAATACAATGTGGAGGTATTCATAGCGGGTGAATCGCACCGTGGCACTGAAGACTTCAATGTAAACATGAAACGCCTGTTAGAAAGTGAAGTGCCAGTCAACTTCATCAGTGAGGGTGATGTAACGTTTGAAATAAAACCGCGCAACCTAGTGTTGGACTGCATTCTTGGCACAGGCATCACCCGACCTATTCAAGGCTTCCTTGCAGATGTCATCAACCGAATTCATCAGCAAGAACCGTTTAGAATTATTGCCATCGACCTACCCTCTGGCCTGCTGCCCGATGATATGGGAAAGCAGGAAGGCGCCATCATTCGCGCTGATAAGACTATAACATTCGAAATACCAAAGCGCGCTATGCTCTGCGAAGAGAACAGCGAATTCGTTGGCGAGTTTACTGTCCTTTCTCTCGGCCTTAGCGAGGTGTTTCATGATGAAACCAATTCCAATCTCAGCTTCTATGACATGATGGAAGCCACGGAAGATTTTGTGCCACGGAAAAAGTATGTGCATAAGAACCAACTGGGACATGTGCATGTGATAGCAGGAAGCACTGGAAAAATAGGTGCGGCCTTGCTTTGTGCTAAAGCAGCCTTGCGCACAGGTTCTGGTTTGGTTACAGCAGCCGTTCCGTTATCGGGTTATGGCATTATGCAAACCACGTTGCCAGAGGCGATGTGCACTACGGATGATGGCCAAGATTTTTTGAAGAGCACTCGCTTCGATGCAAAATACACCACAACTGTAATTGGTCCTGGCATTGGGAAGGCTCCCGAGACGGTTTTGATGTTGCGCAAGTTGCTGAAAGAAGCAACACATCCGCTGGTGTTGGATGCTGATGCGCTGAACATTGTTGCGGAGAAAAAACTGCTGAAAGAAATTCCAAAGCAAAGCATTATCACTCCCCACAATGGTGAATTCAACCGGTTGTTTGGCGAGCATCATTCGGATGAAACAAGACTTAAAACCCTTGTGGAAAAATCGCAAGCGTTGGGAATATACATAGTGCTTAAGGGGCCCAATACGCGCGTTGCAACGCCCGAAGGAGTGGTTACCTTTAACTCAAGCGGCAACCCCGCCATGGCCACTGCCGGCTCAGGCGATGCGCTTTCGGGTGTGATAGCATCACTGCTTGGACAAGGCTACCCACCGGAGCATGCCGCGCGTCTGGGAGTTTTTATTCATGGGTTTGCAGGAGATATGATTCGCGCGCAGTTGGGCGAAGGCGGCATGATAGCTCGCGACCTCATAGAAGCCATTCCGCAAGCGTTAAGAACCATTTATGCGGCTCAGTCTGACCCGAACTTTTATTAAGATTAAGAAGCATTATTTCAACATTTACATTGTTCAAACAATGTGAAAATTGCGTTGCATTTTTCTAAAGAGAAATAGTGACCCAACCCCTCCAATTGGTTACTTTTGGGAGCGCAAAAAATCGGTGGGGCATTCGCCCCTTTTTTTCGCCATTTACCTAACAATTCTATAAAGGAAATACAACGTGGAAGAAACCATCATTATGTCAGAAGAAAGCAAAGCAAAAGGAGCAGCCAATTACACAGCAGACAATATTCAAAGCCTTGAGGGCATGGAGCACGTTCGGATGCGTCCGTCCATGTACATTGGCGATAAGGGCATGAGAGGCCTTCACCACTTGGTATACGAAGTGGTGGATAACTCGATAGACGAGGCACTAGCAGGTTATTGCGACACCATACGCGTTACTATTAACGAGGACAACTCAGTAACCGTTACCGACAACGGACGCGGCATACCAGTGGACATGCACAAGAAGGAAGGTGTGAGCGCATTGCAAGTTGTAATGACCAAGATAGGTGCAGGTGGAAAGTTTGACAAGGGCTCTTACAAAGTTTCCGGTGGATTGCACGGTGTGGGCGTTAGCTGCGTGAATGCACTTTCCATTCACTTGCGCGCTGAAGTGCACCGCGATGGAAAAATGTGGGAGCAGGAATATAGCATCGGTAAACCATTGTATCCAGCACGCATGGTGGGCGATACTACCACACGCGGAACCAATGTTACCTTCAAGCCTGACAGCACCATTTTTGATGTTATTGACTTTAATTACGTAACACTAGCAGGTCGCCTTCGCGAACTTTCATTCCTGAACAAAGGCATTACCCTTTCACTTACTGACAAGCGGAACTTAGAGGAAGATGGCAGTCCTCATGTTGAGACCTTTTTATCTACTGAGGGTCTTGTGGAGTTTGTAAAATACCTGGACGAAACACGTCCGCCCATCATCCAAAAAATCATTCACATGGACCGCACTACGGGAGAAATTCCAGTAGAAGTGGCGATGGTGTACAACGATTCGTTCAACGAGAACATTCACTCGTACGTGAACAACATTAACACGCATGAAGGCGGAACACACCTAAGCGGTTTTAGACGAGGACTGACCAATACGCTGAAGAACTTTGCAGAGAAAAGCGGATTGCTAGAGAAATTGAAAATAGAAATTTCACCTGACGACTTCCGCGAAGGTTTGACCGCTGTGGTTTCTGTGAAAGTGCAAGAACCCCAGTTCGAAGGTCAAACAAAAACGAAGCTTGGAAATAAAGAAGCAGTTGCTCCTGTAAGCCAAGTGGTGAGCGAAATGCTGGAAGCTTATTTGGAAGAAAATCCGAATGATGCTAGGCAGATTGTAAACAAAGTAATTCTTGCCGCACAAGCGAGACAAGCAGCCAAGAAAGCGCGTGAACTTGTGCAACGCAAAGGAGTAGGAACCGGAGGCGGACTGCCAGGTAAACTGGCCGACTGTGCAGAGAAGGATCCTTTTAAAAGTGAATTGTTTTTGGTGGAGGGTGACTCAGCTGGTGGCACTGCCAAGCAAGGCCGCGACCGTCAGTTCCAGGCCATTCTTCCGTTGCGCGGAAAAATCCTGAATGTGGAGAAAGCGATGCACCACAAAATATTTGACAATGAGGAGATAAGGAATATGTACACCGCATTGGGTGTAACGATAGGAACCGAAGACGACAGCAAAGCGCTGAACATTGCGAAACTGCGTTACCATAAGGTAATCATCATGTGCGATGCGGACGTTGATGGTTCGCATATCGAGACTCTGATTCTAACGTTCTACTTCCGCCACATGCGCGAGCTGATAGAGAATGGTCACATTTATATAGCTACACCACCTCTTTACCAAGTGAAGAAAGGAACTAAAGCCATCTACGCATGGAACGAAACAGAACGCGATGCGACCATAGCCGAATTGAAAGGTGCAGGCAGCGACAGCTCAGTAAACGTGCAACGCTACAAGGGTCTTGGTGAAATGAATGCGGTGCAGCTTTGGGAAACAACTATGAACCCAAACGGCCGCACATTGCGCAAAGTGACCATAGAAAACGCTGCGGAATGCGACCACATATTCAGCATGCTGATGGGTGACGATGTGCCACCGCGTAGGGCGTTTATTGAGGCGAATGCGAAGTATGCGAAGATTGATGTGTAGAAAAAACGTACGAAATTTTTAAAGGAAAATCCTCGCTGTCTAACAGTGAGGATTTTTTTTAACTATCGAAATTTTTAAGTTGTTATTCTACCAAGCAGATATAACAGCCACAAGTCATTTTTGAAGTTGGAGCTGCTATGCAAACAGTTGTAATTTCTAAAATGCAATGGCCATAAAAACTGGATGGAAAAAGAGTATCGATGAATCACTTTGCCCAAATCCAAACAATGGAGAATATGATGGTGTTGAAGTATAAGTTTATTGAAGAAGAAACAATAATAAAATCCACCTAGCTGAGTGGCAGGGTGGGATGTATTGCGTAGACCGGAGAAGGGGGTCTAAAAGCTAACACCCTTGTTTGATATCAATGCCCTCCACTTGCAACCTCGCCTATTTTCAAATGCCTCATTTTCCAAGCGTAAAATGCGAGGTATAAAAAACAACACACTCCAACCCAATAGGAATGCTGTATGCCTAAAAGTGTATCGTCTGCCAAGTACCCTTGAAGCCCACTGACCAAACCACCACCCATAATCATCATGATGAGCAAACTTGCTCCTTCATTGGTATGGCGGCCCAAACCGTGTATTGCGACTGTAAAAATACATGGCCAAAGTGTGCTACAAAAAAGGCCCACACTTACAAATGCATAAGTACTTATCATACCATCGGCAAAAATTCCTACAAGCAAAGCAGCTATACCAAAAAAGGAATAAATCATGAGTTGCTTCACCGGATTTCCTTCGCAAATACTGTCAACTGCAATGAGCAAAAGCACTAAAAACAGATAGGTGTAAAAATTGGAAACGTCAGCACCGGCAATGAAATTGACCAATAGGAAAATTGAAAATGCTATGAAGGGAAGAATTAAATTCAATTTGATTTTGGCTTCGTTGCCAAGGTTGAAAGCACCTGCCGCTGATGTCCATCGACCTATCATCAAACTGGCCCAAAAGAGTGATATATATGGAGCTACCATGTTGCTTTCAAGCCCTACATGCTGTCGCATAAACTCTGGCAAATTGCTTGCTGTGGCCACCTCTACACCTACATAAACAAAGATGGCAATCATCCCAAAAACCAACTGTGGGTATGCGAAAGGACTTTTGCGATCAGTGTTCGAAGTATCAGCTTTTTCTGAAATAGATTCTATTCTGTCTGGCACTGAAGAAAAACGAAATATGAGAGCCACAATCACGAAGGCGGCACCCAGTGCCATGTAGGGTAATTTCACACTTTCTAAACTCAGCGTGGTACTGCCTGCAGAAGCCGATCCAAAGATGGCAAAAGCGATAATAACGGGTCCGATGGTGGTGCCAATATTATTGATGCCACCGGCCATACTCAAGCGTTGTGATGCTTTGGCAGGATCGCCCAATACAATCATAATGGTATTGGCAGCGGTTTGCTGTAGCGAAAATCCAAGTCCTACTATAAATAAACCTGCAATCAATAATGGAAACGATGACGTGTTTGCCGCTGGGATAAAAAGCAAAGTTCCCAATGCTGAAATAAGGAGGCCCAGTGACAATCCATTTCGGTAGCCAATGCTATTCAAAATATCCTTGCCCCGCAGCCGCGATATGCCAAAGTAGACCAGAGAACCAACGGTATACGCAACATAAAAAGCTATCGAAATCAATTGTGCTTCCAATTGCGACAAATTCAAAGCTTGTTTAAAAACAGGAATGAGAATGTCATTGCTCGCAGCTACAAATCCCCAGAAAAAAAACACAGAGATGATGGTGATCAAAGCCCCTGTTTTTGTTTTTATATATGTCATAATTATTTTTTGATTTGATGAGATTTTGTCTAGAAGGCTGTGCGCAACATAAGAGTAAAATTTTTTCATCTGAAAATAAAAAGCCCGCGTGATGCGGGCCTTTTATCTAACAAAATCATACTAGTGCCTTACTTCAAATTTGTGATTGGTAACAGAATCATCATCTGATAGACGTTTACTTGAAAACTAAGGGAAACAATAGATGTTATTGATAAATGACTTCTACTTTCGCCCACATGTCTCCATCGCTCAATGTTCTTCGGTTTGCAAAAATTTCTCTCATCTGTGTATTCATTGTCATCATAGCAGGTAGCGTGGTGCGCATCACTGGCAGTGGTATGGGTTGTCCCGACTGGCCTTTTTGCTTTGGTTATGTTGTTCCCCCCACTAGTGTCGAGCCGCTCACCTTTAGTCCAGATCGCGGCTTTCACGAAGGGCAGATGATCATTCACAGCGACACGCTGTGGGTAGCCAATGATGACTTCACTACCAAAAATTCATTTGAAAGAAACAACTGGCACAAGTATGCTAAGCACGATTATGCAGTGTTCAATGCAACACATACTTGGATAGAGTATATAAACCGTCTCGCTACAGGTGTTTTGGGTTTTCCATGTATGATTTTGTTGTTCATTTCATTCATCCGTCTGATCAAAACGAAAGAATGGATCACCTTTTTGCTTGCGTTGTTTACGGTGTTTGGCCTTGGCTTCGAAGCATGGCTTGGCAAGCTGGTAGTGGATGGTAACCTGAAGGAAAACTCCATCACCTATCACATGCTGGGCACCATGGTCATCATCGCTTTGCTCATTGCCATCATCATCCGCCATTCTAAATCAGAACATCGCACGGTGTTTTCTGCGCGTTTCAAATTGGTGGCATTGGCCATGCTTGTGTTATCCGTAACACAGGTCATTCTTGGTACACAAGTGCGCGAGGAGATAGACATCATCGCTAAAAATATAGATGACCGCAGCGGCTGGATAGCGCAACTGAGTTCTATGTTCGTTATACATCGCAGTTTTGCTTACCTGCTGGTAGCGTGCGCTGCTGCACTTATATATATGAATAGAAAGCTATCTGCTCCGCTGAAACAAATCCATCTTATGGCAGCAGTTTTGTTACTTGAAATAGCTGGTGGAGTAGTGTTGAGCTACCTTGATATGCCTAAGATGATGCAACCGCTTCACCTCTTATTGGCTATTATGTTGTTTGCCCTCTCTTTATTCATTTTTCTTGCTATGAATTCAAGAAAAGCAAAAGTCATCGTGCAGCCATGAACTGTCTCTTGCTGCTCCACTCAAGCTGCAATTCTGTCCATGACTAAATTGGAAAAAGCCGAACTCCTATTTTTACCGCCTGAATGGATTCCAGTTGGCTACTTATTGTTGTTCTCGCTCTTGTTGCTTCGGCATTTTCAAGTGGAATGGAGATTGCCTACGTTACTTCTAACAAACTTAAGATTGAGTTGGACAAAAAGCAGGGCGTCTTTGCTTCCAACATTATTGGTTACTTCACCCGTCACCCAAAGGTTTTTATTGCAACCATGCTTGTTGGCAACAATGCTGCATTGGTTGTATTCAGTTATTTCATGGGCGAGGCCATCGTTGAGGGAATCGAGTATCAGTTCAATCCACTGTTCCTCTGGCTAGGCGAATTTGGAATGTTGATTACACAAACGTTGCTATCCACCGCCATCGTACTGGTCTTTGCGGAGTTCATACCAAAAGCTTTGTTCAGCATAAACCCCAACCGTTGGCTGAATTTGTTCGCCATACCACTTGCCGTCTGGTACGGAATTTTTTATGTATTCGCACGCATTGTCACTTTTCTTTCTGATATGTTCTTGCGCATCTTTATCAGGAAAGAACCCAAGGAAGAAGAAGTGGAATTTGGCCGTATCGATCTGGACAACTATCTGGAACAAGCCACCGGAAATATTGATCACAGTAAAGACATTGATTTGGAGATACAGATATTTCAGAACGCATTGGACTTCTCAAGCGTCAAGGCGCGCGATTGTCTGGTACCCCGCAACGAAATAGTGGCTGTTGAAATAACCGACACAGTCGATATGCTGAAGAAAAAATTCATTGAGACGCGTCTTTCCAAAATACTTGTTTATAAGGAGAACATCGACCACATCATCGGTTATGTCCATTCGTTCGAATTGTTTAAAAAGCCCGAGCACATTCAACATGTGCTTAGGCCAGTAGCCATCATTCCTGAGCCAATGCCTGCCAATGAAATCTTAGAGCTTTTCATAAAGCAGAAGAAGAACATGGCAGTTGTGGTAGATGAGTTTGGCGGCACCGCAGGCATTGTTACGATGGAGGATGTGGTAGAAGAAATTTTTGGCGAAATAGAGGACGAGCACGATAAGGATGACGCTACTGAAAAAGTGCTGGGAGATGGAGAATTCGAGTTTTCAGCCCGCTTAGAGATTGACTATATCAACGAGAAATACAGCCTCGACCTTCCAGCCAATGATGAAAAGTATGATACGCTGGGAGGCCTTATCCTGCATCTGTTTGGCGACATTCCAGAAGAGGGAGAGCTGATAACCTATGAGCAATTTGTCTTTGTGCCCACCGTGGTGAGCGATACCCGCATCGAGCAGATAAAAGTGGTTGTGAGCGAATAGTCGAATACCCAATAGAATCCGCAGTTTTAGGGCAGTTTCACTTTTCATTTATGCAGCTTGTCCGAAAAAGGCAATCCCTTTACGATATTCGCGGCCCAATTTTAAAATTAGACTTTTACGAACTATGGCAATGATCGAAAAAATCAGACGGCAGAGCTGGCTGATATTACTACTGGTAGGATTTGGTATTCTCAGTTTCCTTATACCTTATGATGCGGTAATCGCATTGTTCGGTGGCAGCAATTCAGATATCGGAAGAATAGATGGCACTGGCATTACAGCGCGCGCCTGGCAAACGGCCACTGGTGTTCGCGGAAAGCTGTTTCAGTACAATGGCAATCAGGACAATGTCTCTAACGATACCTGGAACCAATTGCAAGACTCCATCTTGTTCTCTGACGAGTACAGCGAGCTGGGTCTAGACATCACTGAAGAGGAGTATGATGCTATGGTGTTTGGTGACAACCTTTCGCCATTCGTTCTACAAACCATCTATCAGGGCAAAGACTCTACTGAAATGAAAGAGCAGATGCGCCAGAATTTTGAAAGCTTTGAGACGGGTATGGCACAGGGCTGGAAAAGTCTGATCATAGCTACACGCAAGCGCGAGAAGTATGATGCAATGGTGAAAAAAGGACCATTTGCCAACAGCCTTGATGGAAAATGGGCATTCAAAATGGCCAATGACAAAGTAAGTGTTGACTATGTAGTGAAAACGTATGCTGAAATTCCTGATAGCACTATACAAGTAACTGACAGCGATATCCGCGCTTATTACAACAAACACAAGAACGACCGCGAATACAAACAAGATGTGGGTCGCAGCATTGAGTTTATCAAATTCCCAGTGCAGGCATCCAGCGCTGACAGCGCTGATCTTAAAACTTCGCTTGAGGCACTTGTAGCTCCTTTTCAGGCAAGCAAGGACGATTCTGCCTATGCTTCAAGTAATTCAGCTACCGCAGGACAAGCAGTAATCAAAGCAAAAAGTGGAACCCTTCCTGCTCCTTATGATACTCAGATAACGACTGACTCCATAGGCAAAGTGGTAGGTCCATTTGTACAAGGCAATTCTTACAAGCTGGTGAAAATTATGAAGCGCGGCTTTGAGGTTGACTCTGTGCAAGCCCGTCACATTCTTTTCAAAGAAAAAACTCCGGCAGGAAGAGCAAAGGCAGACTCTGTAAAGAATGTGATAGCCCGCGAGAAAAACTTTGAAGCCATGGCTGCCATGTACGGAACAGACGGTACCAAAGACAAAGGCGGAGACCTAGGCACGTTTGGCAAAGGAGCCATGGTAGCACCTTTCGAGAAGGCCTGTTTTGAAGGAGCGGTGGGTGAATTGCAAATTGTGTCCACCGACTTCGGATGGCACATTGTAGAGGTTACCAAGAAAGGAGCTAATGCGCCATACACTGGCCTAGCCGTTATTGAAAAACCACTAGGCGCAAGTCAGCTCACCATAAAAGGTGCTTACCAATTGGCGCGTGATTTCAGTCAGAACTATGCCGATACGGCTTCTTTCCGCAATGCAGCTGATACACTGAATGGCGGAACTACCATTTCTAAAGCACAGAATATAAAGCCGAATGCAACCAGCATCTCAGGTCTGGCCAATGCTGGACAAGTAGTCAGTTGGGCATACAGCGCAGAATTGGGAGAAGTGTCGCAACCTTTTATGATAGATGACAACTACATCATAGCAGCATTGATAGATGTAAAAGAACGTGGAGCGCCAACATTCGACAACGTGAAAGACAAAATGAAGGACAAAGTGATAAAGGAAAAGAAGGCAGAGAAATACATTGACATGATGAAAACAGGAACGCTTCAAGAGATTGCGACTGCCTGTGTAACTCAAGTAAAGCATGCTGACAACGTAAGTATGAAGAGCACCAACATTCCATCTAGCGGTGTAAGTGTGAATGAAAATAAACTGATAGGTGCGCTGTTTGGTTTGAAAACAGGAACTATGTCAACGCCCATCGTTGGTGAAGGCGGTGTCTATGTTATTCAGCGCAATGCAGATGTGTTGCCAGGCGCAAGTACTGACAACTATGTTTCTAATATGGAGACACTCAGCACAGGTTTTGCTTCTAGGGCAGGCAATGAGGTACTGAAGTCGTTCAAGGAAGTGGCCGACATAGAGGACAACCGTTTCGCAAGAAAATAAAACACTTGATATTCAAATGAAAAACCCTTCGGAAGAAATTCCGGAGGGTTTTTTTATGGCTGCCAAGCGGGGAGGGTAAAGGCCTGCACTTATGTAACAGTGACCTAAAATGAGCTACATGAAAAATTTTATTTTGCTCCTGACCGCAGCTTTCATACTAGATAATGCATGGTCTCAAAACTGGCAACCTATCAACAGCACGGAAAAGTTCAGCTACAAATTGGGTGTTTCAGAACTACTGACGAACTCCATCAAAGTGGACAGCGCTTATGTGAATGCAAATGGTGATTCTGTTTTTTACTTCAATCGAATTGTATCTCCATGCGCAGAATGTAGTTTGGAAGACTTCAGTATGAATGGCTGCTGGAATGGACTGCAAGTATTCCTGAGTAATCAGCCACAATTTCTTGGTGACAGTGTTGTAATAGAAAATAGCATTTGGTTCTTTTTCGGTGAAAGCGATTTCATGCTGCACCCCGGTGCACTCTTAGGTAGTGTATTCACTTATTGTAATGAACCATTGATCATCGCTACCGTTGATTCAGTATCGGAAGACTACGTTCTTGGAATTACAGACTCTTTGAAATTCATAAGTCTTGACAATGGCACACAAATAATTTTGAGCAAAGAACATGGTCTATTGTCAATGCCTGACTCAATGGGAAATGAACTCTATACCCTTTGCGGAATTAGCAATCGCGATGTAGGCGAATATGAATTGACGTTTGAAGAGGCGTTTGATTTTGAAGTAGGAAATGTTTTATTTTATCAAAGCAGCGGAGGCAGCAGCAATGGAAGCCACAATACTATAGCAAGGCGAGATATATTGGAAGTATTCGAAACTCCAGATTCAATTCGCATTACTGGCCTAGTTACCTCATATCACCAGTACTATGGGTTCAATACTCAGGGTTGGCCGCTTAACTGGGGCTATTTAGGAGATGGCAGTGGTACAGGAACCTTTGATTATCGGTACTCAAAGAGCAATTGCTGGCCAACTAAAGACCATAATAATGCGCAACTTGCCTTATCAAATTTCAATTCTTCCCCATTTGATCCGGAAGAGGTTAGCAACATGCCATACAGCAGTTGGGGTGCATTTTCACGCTTTGCACTTGATCGTATTGAAAATCGGAAGACTACTGAGTTCAATACAAGTTTGTTTATGATACCGATACTAGATCCCAGCTATGGCGGAACTTCTGATCCAACATCGAGATATTGTATTGGTGAGAATGCAGATTCAGCTTTGTATATCGAAAATGACTACATGTCCTCATTTGCTATATCCTATGCTCAAGGGTTAGGAATTACAACTAGCTCATTTTGGGATGGGCTATCATCTTCTGACATACGATTGATTGGCTACATCAAGGGCACTGACACTGTTGGCGTCTATTACAATGCGCAAGAATTGCTGGCAATGAGTGTTCTGGAAAGAGATATAGATGAATCAATCCGTGTCTTTCCAAACCCTTCGAGCGATGAACTCAACATTGTGCAAGCAAACGCAACAATGCCATTCAGTTATAAGATATTCAATACACATGGCCAAATGTTGATGAGTGGCACTGCAATGAAGTCGATTGATGTGGCTGCACTTACTTCAGGCAGTTACCTTCTTACGACAGATCAGCAGGGAAAAACAGGAAGAACCAGATTTGTCGTCATGAAGTAAGAGGATTTATTCCTCATCATGATAAACCGCTTCGCCCGGCACAAACTTGCGCTCCTTCACTAAATAGGAGTTGCCCGCCACAAGTATGTTCACTTTCAGATTCTCGACTGAGATAGGTGTTCCCATTCCAACATCTGTAATGTTGGAGTGACTGATATCGCGGCCATCTACAATAACTACAGCACCGCTGCCTATCACTTCCAAGTGATTGCCATTGGTAACGATTACCCCAGTGTCCTCACCCAAACCAATGCCTGTGCACGATGGATTGCTGGCAACAGCTTGAGCAAGGCGATTGAATCTTCCACGCTTGTCAAAGTGTGAATCAATGATGACATCAGGCATGAATGCTAGGCCAGTGGTGATTTTTACTTCGCCCTTCAAGTGAGCAAGGTCACTTTTTCCTTGGTATATCATGGTGTTGCTCATAGCCATAGCACCGGCTGAGGTACCAGCTATTACAAGACCTTCTTCTATGTAGCCTTTTTGCAGAATTTCTAAGAACTCGGTACCACCAAAAATGGTAGTGAGGCGCAACTGGTCGCCACCGCTGAACATGATGCCATCACACTTCTTAACCTTTTCTATGTACTCAGGTTTGCGCGCATCATCGCGGTTGCGAATGCTGAGGTGCTCTACATGTGTGCAGCCGAATTTACCAAAGGCGTGCATGTAGTTTTCGCTTACTTCGTTGGGGATGCTGCTGGCTGTGGTAATAATTACAATGTGTTTGTCCACACCGCCTATCTCCTGCACCACACGTTTCAAAATACCGAGTTCGAAAAAATGAAGATTGCTGGGTTGAGAATAAGTGCCTTCGCTTTCTGTGCCTTTATCTTCTGCACCACCTATCGAGATGAGTTTGCCTTTTGGGATTTCCAATTGAATTCGTTTTGGTTGATGCCGCAAATTTATTCGCAATGAAAAAAGTCAATTCAATATTGATCTGCGTGTTGTTACATTTTTTCCACCATATTCGCCACATACCTTAATCGAAAAATTTTAGAAGCAAGAAGATAGACGTTAGACAGATTCAACATTGCGGCACATAGCTGCCAATCTAACTTCTTGCTTCTAGCATCTAAGCCCCTTTCAAATATCAAAAAGTAATGAAAATCCTCGACATCAAAGTAATGAAAGGCCCCAACTATTGGAGCATTCGCAGACATAAGCTGATACAAATGCGCCTCGATTTGGAGGAAATGGAACAAAGGCCGTCCAATCAAATAGATGGATTCAGCGAACGCTTGGAGAAATTATTTCCCTCCATGCACAGTCACCGATGCAGCGTTGGTGAACCAGGAGGATTTTTCTCGCGAGTGAAAGAAGGCACCTGGATGGGCCATGTTATCGAGCACATAGCGCTGGAAATTCAAAGCCTTGCAGGTATGATGTGTGGCTTTGGACGCACACGCGAAACCAGCAAACCCGGTGTGTACAACGTAGTTTTTAGCTACATGGAAGAAAAGGCAGGACAGTTTGCTGCGCGCTCATCTGTGCGAATAGCCGAGGCATTGATTGAAGGCAAGGAGTATGACCTTGCTGCTGATATTCAACAACTGCGCGAGATACGCGAAGACGAACGCCTTGGTCCATCTACCGGATGCATAGTGGATGAAGCAGTGTCGCGCGGCATTCCATACATCCGATTAAACAAACATTCGCTTGTACAACTTGGATATGGTGTAAATCAAAGACGCATTCGTGCCACCATAGCAAGCACCACTGGCAGCATTGCAGTGGACATTGCTTGTGATAAAGAAGAAACAAAAAACTTGTTGGGCGCTGCAGAAATTCCCGTTCCGAAAGGCCGCATTGTATACAGTGAAGAAGGATTGAAAGATGCCATTGACAGCATTGGATATCCTATAGTGACTAAACCGGTAAATGGCAATCATGGCAAAGGAGCTACCACAGGAATAACCGATTGGGAAGGCGCATGCATTGGCCTTGCTGCTGCCAAAAAATATGGTCGTGGCATTATCGTGGAAAAATTCATCACGGGCAAAGACCACCGTGTGTTAGTGATCAATTACAAATTTGTAGCTGCTGCCATTCGCAAACCAGCTGCTGTTACTGGTGATGGAAAAAATACTATTCAACAACTGATAGACATCACCAATCTTGATCCACGCAGAGGGTATGGTCATGAAAAAGTATTGACCCAAATAACAGTAGATGACTTCCTGATGGAAATGCTGAACCGCGAAGGCCTTACCCTAGAAAGTGTAATAGACAAAGGCCGCGAAGTATTTCTAAAACCAACAGCTAACCTCAGCACAGGAGGCACTGCTACAGATATCACAGAGCTGGTGCATCCTGACAACGTTTTCATGTGCGAGCGCATTGCGCGCATCATTGGACTTGACATTTGTGGTATCGACATCATGGGCGAAAGCCTTAGCACGCCCGTTAAGGAAAATGGTGGAGCGATACTGGAAGTAAATGCAGCTCCCGGTTTCCGTATGCACCTTGACCCAACGGAAGGACTACCCCGCAATGTTGCAGAGCCAGTTATTGACATGCTTTATCCTCCCGGTGTCAGCGCGCGTATTCCGATAATAGCCGTGAGTGGCACCAATGGAAAAACGACTACTACCCGACTGATGGCACACATCGTAAAAACGATGGGACACAAAGTGGGTTATACAACTACCGATGGTGTGTACATACAAAATCAATTGATGATGCGTGGCGATTGCACTGGTCCAATTAGTACAGAATTTGTATTGAAAGACCCGACAGTTGATTTTGCAGTTTTGGAGTGCGCACGTGGCGGAATACTTCGCGCAGGCCTTGGCTTCCATCGTTGCGATATTTCTATCTGTACCAACGTTGCAGAAGACCACCTTGGCCTTGGCGACATAGATACGTTGGAACAACTAGCGCGTGTGAAAAGTGTAGTTATAGAAAGCACCATGCCTAGTGGATATGCTATACTGAATGCAGACAATGAATACACACTTGGAATGGCTAAAGGCTTAGAGTGTAAAGTGGCCTACTTCAGTTTGGATGAAAATAATCCGGTCATTCAGGAGCACATCAAGACAGGCGGACTCGCTGCCATTTATGAAAATGGATACGTTACTATTTGCAAAGGCACTTGGAAAATTCGGGTAGAAAAGGCATCTGCTATTCCACTCACTTATGGTGGACGCGCTACGTTTAATATTGCGAATGTGCTGCCTTGCTTGCTTGCCGGATTTGTGCGTGGCTTTGATATAGAAGACATGCGCAACGCACTGCTTACCTTCATACCTAGTCCTGCGCAAACTCCAGGTAGGATGAATATGTTCCACTTCAAAAACTTCACGGTGATGGTGGATTATGCACACAACACACATGGCTTCTTGGCCATTAGCGACTTCCTCAGCAAGGTGGACGCGTCACCCAAAGTGGGCGTGATAGCTGGTGTGGGTGATAGAAGAGATGAAGACATTATCAACCTAGGCAAAGTAGCCGCAGGAATGTTTGATGAGATAGTAATTCGCCAAGATAAAAACCTGCGCGGAAGAACCGAAGACGCCATCATAGAATTGATGACGCAAGGCATACACGAAGTAAGCGCTGATAAAAAGATGACCGTTTTCCGCAAAGAGCGTGAGGCCATTGACTACGTGATCAAGGGCGCAGTGGCAGGATCATTTGTTGTCATATGCAGCGATGTGGTACCTGATGCACTGGAACAGATTATGAGGTTGAAAGAGGAGGAAGAAACGGTGAGGGTATAGCCAAGTTGCAATGATTTAAATGGCCAAAAACGGTAGTCTTAGAAAAGTCACTTTGAAATGAGTGTTGTAACAAATATTATCCTCAGCACCCCGTATGGTGACAAGAATGAGAAAATTACATCGAACGAAGTCAATGCCTATTTCGAAAGGCAGGGAAAGAAAGGATTTGTTTCGATTGATTCTACCGATCTACCAAAGGGCTGGTATGGTGGTTCAAAATACTTCGAGGCGAGGATTTATTTAGGTGCATTCAATCATTTGAACTTTGAAGAGTTTATGGATCATATCAAATCATTGCCGTGGGAAGACAGGGAAGATTTGCAAGTGATTGTGAAAGAACAAGAAGACTTTCGGTTCAAAATAATTAGTGTTTTTCCTGAAGAATAATCTTTGAGATTAAACAATGTCATCTCCAATTTTGAAATCGAACCTGCGCATTTCATCAATCTCGATAGTTATTTGCTGTATTGCGATTCTTTCGTCATGCAATGTCAATCGTCACCAAGTAGATGCTTCCGTAAGTGAGCCATCTGGTGAGACGCCACAAAGAGCCGGACAATATCCGGTGCGCTTCACAGTCTTCGTGGATGGAAAAAGACTTACAGATGGTGACGTAACTGTGAAATGGAATAATGAGCCATCTGAAGAGGAAATACTTGTATATGGAACATTCACCCAGTACTTCAATGTTAATGAAGAGGTAGGAAAAATTACAGTTATGTACAATCAGGAAGTAGTCGCTCGCATAAAATCAAGTCAAAGTTTTGGTGAATATTTCTCAGAAGAGAAAGTAATTGTAGGGAAGACAAAAAATGATGTGCCCAAGAATTATGTGAAAGCTAAACTTGGTAGGCAGGGACCGCAATTCTAAAAAGCACCCTGACACTCCATCTACCCCGCCACAAAATACATCTCCACTTCACCCTTGCCCTTCGCGGCTACTTTACCTCTCGATCTGCATTTGAATTTGTCTTTCACCATGGCATAGGTAGTTCCACTGATGTTCACTTTGCCCCCAATCGCACAAGTCTGACCGCTGCGGAGACTTGTTTGGATTATACCAGCGGTTTGTAAGCGTTTTGCAAAGCAACTGGATGCAATGGAACAGATTATGAAGTTGAAAGAGGAGGAAGAAGCGGTGAGTGTATAAATCTTCACTCCTTTATCACTCTCAACCGTGCTCCATTTTCCGTGCATACCACATAGCACCCAGAGGGTAATTGTGCAAGGTCAATTTCGCCATTGGTGCAGCGGCCACTCCATGCTTCTTTACCGAGCATATCATAGATGCAAATGGTTTTGTTCTGCACACTTTGAATGCGTAAAACATCTTTGCATGGATTGGGATAAGCATTGATGGTCTGAGTAGATTGTTCTTTTATACCCACTATATCACCAAGTGCGAATTTGGCCACGCCCATTATGGGGGAGGAGAATATACCTATAGCATACAAAGTATCTCCGAGCACTTTAAGGCCGCTCACTGCAGCATTCAGGCCATCACCTATATTCATCCAACTACCATCTGCCATGTTATATGCTACCACATTTTCGTATGGCGACTGAAAGCTGCCACCGAAGAAAAGCATGTCATTGTAACGACTGATGGCGTAACTGGCATTATCAGGACAACCGGGCAATCCGCTATAGGTGGCTGTTTGAGTTTCGTAAACTGCGAAGTGTCGGAAATCATCATCAATGTAGAACGATCCTGCGCAGTAGATTTTGTCATCCACTACTTCCAAATCTTGAAAGGAATTGTAAATCATAGCGCCTAAGGCCGCACCTGCAAAGGTTTCAGTGGTTTCATCATAGGTGAGAAAAGAATGGTCTCCCCAGTTGTCGTCAGTTTGCACCTTATGCACATACATGGTTCCATTCACATCTGCAAAACCACGGACTTGATTGGCGTTGTTCGTGGCGGCCATGTCTTCCCAAAGGTTGCTGCCTAATTCTGTTTTATTACTATAGTTAAGATCACCAGTATATAAGTACCCGTCCTTCACAAAAATTTCGCTTAGTGCGCCAACACTGCCAGCGTCTCCCAGTCCAGTCCAGATGCCTGTGGTTGGATCATAATAGGCGACTATGTCGCCACTTGTCCATTGATAGAGGCCTGAAGCATAGAGCAAACCGTCACTAAATGTCATTCCCAATACGGCATAGGAGATGAAGTCATTGCTGATATCGGTCCAGATGCCTGTAGTTGGGTCGTACTCCGATATGTAGTTGAGTGTGCCTTCAAAAAAGCCACCTACATATAGTTTTCCGTTCAATACCTCCATGCAGTTAATATTACCTTCAATGCCACTGCCCACTTGCTCCCATTGTTGTGCGTTGATGGCTGATGTTGTGATGATGAAAGCTGATAGTAAAAGTGTTTTCATAGTTTGTAAAAATTTGGTATTTGAACAAATGTAGCCATGTGCCTTGAACAACGTCAGCGCTTTTTTTCAAAGCAAAAAATGGTCATTTGGATTAGGTCAAAAGAGACCACTACAACACCTAACTTTCAGTGAATAATTACTTTGTTGCTTTTACAATCATTCAATTAGAATCTTTCTACCCATACTTATAGCTAAAATTGTATTCAGCCATATTTTCTCTCATCAAACCAAGTGTCTTTTAATTAGTTTTCCCAACATGCAGAAATCATCTTTTCTTCTGAAATTTTCCTTGCTGATCGCTCTTAGTCTAGCGCAGTTCTTTTGCTCAGCACAAACAATAATTCACAAGGATAATTACTACGGCCTCATAGATTCTAGTGGAACTTATCTGCTTGCGTTGGAATATGAGGATGTGCATGAGTTATTGCTTTATGACAATTTCCGCACGCACATGTACCAGTACAAAAAGGACAATAAGTATGGCTTGTATAACGCAAGAACAAAAGCCAATACCGGTCTGGTGATTGATACTATTGAAATGGGATATCAAAAAGGCACTTATGCTTTTAGGTCAGGCAATTTGTGGGGTTTTGTAATAGAGCCTCAGCTACACAAGTTTGATTGGGTGCTTCCGAAGTATAAGGAGATAAGGCAATGGAGCGATGGCATCAGCCCTTTTGTGCCGGATCCCTACTTTATAGATTACCAATTCAAAGGATTCAGTGTGCGAGTGGATTCGCTTTGGGGCTATGCTTCCTATCATACTGATAGCTTGCTTATACCCATGCAGTATAAAGATCGTATCGAAAAGTTGGATCGCACGCAAGGCGATGTCTACGTCTCAAGAAACTACGAGATGGGAGGAGGATATATTATACACCCCAAGACGTATGCCGCCATCAAGGTGTCTGATGTAATAATGACGGAACAATTTGGCGATTATTTCGTGGATGATTACTTCATGGGTGATAGCATGTATGTGCGAGTGCATCACCTGCCCGATGCAAAAATGGTAATGGATGTAGATACAAAATCTTTTGAAGGCACTCAGATCGATTATAAGATGATCTCACCCAACATAATGGAATTCAATGGTGAAGCAAAACGCAGAAACCAACGCCAGGAGGAAGACCACCTGCGTATCTGGTATGACCTGACAACAGGCCAAGAAATCTTACGCATGAAGACTGCCAATTGCCGCGAGTTGAGTTGGGGTGGTCAAGATGCGCCCACCGAAGTATGGATGGAGGTAGTGTGCGGTGGTGGCAATAGCAAAATCATAGGGCACGTGGTGGATGGGAAGTTTGTGAAGGAGTGAGGTGGGCTGTTAAGTTGCAAACTTTATACGTGGGCCTATAGGTGATAAAGCATAGCCGCAGAGATGTAATATTACACTTCTAAAAAGACTAAAATGAAAAACATCGCTACATTATTTCTACTGTTGGTTGCCTTGCAGCAATCCGTCCTTTCACAATCACTTGTATGGGCCAAGGCAATGGGCGGGGCCGCTAGCGACATCGCGTATGCTGTTACCACGGATACAGATGGCAACGTCTATACCACAGGCAGCTTCAGATTGACTGTGGATTTCGATCCTGGAGATGGGGTGTATGAACTCACTGCATTGGGCACTACAGACATCTTCGTATCCAAGCTCGATGCTGATGGCAACTTCTTGTGGGCGGTAAATATGGGTGGTACTACCTCAGCAAATGGTGAAGCCATAGCTATCAATAGTGATGGTAACTGTGTAGTAACGGGCAATTTTTCTGAGACCATAGATGTTGATCCCAGCGATGCAGTGTTCAACCTTACTTCGGTGGACGGTGGCGATATGTTTGCAGCCATTTTAGACAGTGCCGGCAACCTAGTGTGGGCTGGAGCCATGGGCGGAGAAGGTTCTCAATACAGTGGTGCACTGGCAATGGATGCAGCGGGCAACATGGTCATTGCAGGTTTTTTCGGCAATTCATGCGATTTTGATCCTAACGCAGGTGAGAACATCATCACCACCGCTGAAAGCTCTGCCTTTGTGGTGAAACTGCAAGCGGATGGCACATTTATGTGGGCGCGACATATAGAAGGTGCGGCAGGCAGCAGCGTATTTTGCTGGGATATGGCACTGGATAGTGATGACAATATTTTGCTCGCAGGGGCATTTATTGGCACTGTGGATTTCAATATGGGTGCAGGCGCGTTCGAACTTACCTCCGCTGGTAACTCAGATATTTATGTCTGCAAGCTGGACGCTAATGGCGATTTTCTGTGGGCTGCAGGTATGGGCAATGGCAGTGCTGATACAGCCTTCGCTGTTGATACTGACACAGATGACAACGTGCATGTATCAGGCAATTTTATTCACACTGTGGACTTCGATCCGGGGCCTGAGGTATATACGGTCATGTCGGCTTCCACCAGCGATCACGACTCCTTCGTTTGGAAGCTAACTGCAGCGGGTGCTTTCGTTTGGGCAAGAGGCTTGGGTGGTGACGACAACGAATTTCCAACCTCCATCGCTGTAGATGCTGCGGGCAAAGTATACACTGTGGGTGGTTTTGATGGAGCGTGTGACTTTGATCCCGGTGCTGATGTCTTTGAGCTGGAACCTGCTTCAGTCACCTTTTATGATATTTACATATCTGTGCTCGATGCCAATGGTGAATTTGTGTGGGCCGGCAGCATCGGCAGCACCGCTAACGACAGGCCAGAAGATGTGACAGTAGATGCCCAAGGCCATCCAATTGTCTGCGGTTCTTTTACTTTAACTGTGGACATGGACCCGACAGCTAGTGAGTACGATCTAACAGGTGTATATGATGCTTTTGTACTAAAGCTCGATGCCTTAGAAAATGATATAGCCGAAAACATGCTTACCTACTTGGTAGATGTATATCCCAATCCCACCAGAGACTTCATAACACTTGAAACAACTGCTCCAACAAAAACGCCTTACATCATAACAGACACAAAAGGAAGCATCGTGCATACCGGAAACACATCAGGCAAAACCACCACCGTGGATTTATCGCTGTTCGAAAATGGTGTTTACTTTTTGCAGGTGGAAGAGCAAGTAGTGAAAGTGGTGAAGGAGTGAGGGGGGGTGTCAAGTTGTTAACTTCAGACATCTGCGCACGAGTAGCAGGATTAACACAATTCTAAGATTTCATAAGATCCCTGATTTCCTGGATTCTAATTGATTCATCCAATTGCTTGCTCTTATCGTGTAGTAAAGACCAAGCATTCTGGTAAAATTTCACTTTATGAAACATGTCCTGTATGCCCGATTCATTTTTTAGATCAAAATAGACCTGCTCTCCCTTCAAAGCTAAAGAGAGAGAATTATATATCTTCTTAATTCCAACAAGTGGCTCACAAAGCCACTTCAAATCGAAGCTCAATTTATCAACGGAAAGATCAGCGTGGGCAATTAGTTTATCTCTAATCTTTTTGAGATTGTTAGCTTTTGATTCCGCTTCTAGGCTTAGGATGCTTTCCAAATGAATTTGAATAGTTCTATCATCTAAGGCTCTATGCCACTGAATCTTTTTACAATTGTTTTGGATCAAATGCAAAAGTTTGGGTAGTGATTTATCCTCTCGTGAGTCTACCAGCTTCATATGATTCAAAATAGCAACACTCATAGTATTTGATTGAAATAAGTGAAGGGCCTTATTGCGACTAAGTTGAACTCTGTCAGACTCACTTAAGTCTGCAAACGACTTGAGTATTTCAACTTGTAAGCACTGATAGAAAATTGAATCGGATAACCACTTAAGACGCTTATTGATTTCTTCGTTCATATCGCATAAGGGAATAGACTATCGAACAACAACCCTCTTCACCACCACATTCCCATCCACAGCAATGTGCATCATATAAACACCTTCACTGAGTGAGCGTACATCCAATAGTGCATTGCTCATGGTATTCATCGTCATCACGGTTTTTCCGGTGATGTCCGAAAGGCTGATTACCGCAGGTGATGTGAGGCCTTTGATGGAAATGAAATCGTGAGCGGGGTTTGGAAATACTTCTGCGTTCATGAAAATATTTTCAGCAACACCATCGCCCAATGCGGGATGGGTATACTTCGCAATGTAGCCGTGTGAGTACTCGCTGCCTGTCACTGAATTATCATTCGGATTTTCAGGATCAAGAAAGCAGCCGAAAGCAAACACGCCTAACTCATAGATGTATTGATCGGTTACCATGATGCTGATACCGGAATCGTAAAAGTTGTTGCCAAGTCGTGCAGCCCATTGGTATTCGCCATCGATATTCAGCACACTGATGAAGCCATCGTACTCGCCATATACAGTGAGGTTCTGCACCGCGTCAGACGGATCAAAATCGCAAGTCTCCAAGAAAAAACCCGTTGTGTACACATTGCCATCCGCATCTACGTCCATGTCCACAGGATGCTCTGTGCTAGCACCACCCAGGCGAGACACCCAGAGGAATGAGCCATCAAATGCGAGCTTGCAGATAAAAACATCTTGGCTGCCAAAGGCGGTTAACTCGCTGATGCTGCTTCCCGCATCAAAGTCAACAGTGCCGTCAAAATGGCCTGAGTAGTAAATGTTATTGTAGCTATCTGTTTTTACGATAATGCCAATGTCTTGGGAGCCATCGCCTATTTGTTGTGCCCAAAGAAATTCTGCATTGCTGCTGAGCTTCACTATAAACGCAGTGAAGTTGGTGCCAATAGGTGTCAACAGAAATTCACCTGCATCAGGGTCGCAGTCCATCACGTTCGTAAAATTTCCGGTAATGAGGATGTCATCCTGCGGGTCAAGTGCCATACTGAAGGATGATTGTAAGCCCACCCCTCCCAATTGTTTTACCCAGACAAACTCACCATCGCCTGTCCATTTCGCTACAAATACATCCTCAGATCCTGCATTGACCAGTGGAGTCAATTCTGCAATGCCATCATTGGGGTCGAAGTCAACGGTGTATTGAAAATTACCAGTGAATATCAAGTTGCCTTCATTGTCCATGTCCATTTCGGTGATGCTTTGTTGCTGAAAAGCGCCAAAGAATTTTGTCCAAATCAATGCACCCGTTGGAGAATACTTTGCAACGTAAGAATCATGAGCGCCCAGTGAAACGGCTTCCACAACATCCACTCCGGGATCGAAATCAACGGTGCCTTCAAAGTCGCCTGCGATGTAAATATTTTCATCATCATCCAGCAACAATGCACTCACAGACACCTGCCCGCTGATGTGCACAGCCCACAGAAAGTCGCCATCAGCGGTGATGCGGGTGAGAAATGGATTGTGCGTTCCGGCAGTTACCGTAAACTCCTGCACACCGTCAGATATATCAGCATCCACTGTTTGCTGAAAAGCGGCTGCCATGATGAGGTCGGTATTGGCCGTCTCTACCACTTTGTAAGGACCGTTAAGGTAAGTACCATCAATGGCTTTGGCCCATTGATAGGCATAGTCCTGTGCGCACAATCCTGCACTAAGAAGTGTGAACAGACACAGTAGTTTTCCGATTAGTAAGTTTGTTTTCATACAACGAAATTAGAGCGTTCTGAATAAGAACTATTCGTTGGATAAACAAAAAATAATAGAGATAGACTAAGCCATTGTGGGATCCTGAAACGAGTTCAGGATGACGGGTCTCGCGCTTAGCGCCTACTGTATTCATGTCAAAGCGAAACTCATCCGCGACCAAAGCGAAAGTCATCAGTGACACCCTGTACTCATTCTTACCCGTGCCGTTCGTCACCCTGAACTTGTTTCAGGGTCTCACAACGCAATGAGTAACATTAGTGAAGTTTATTTGCCTCCCCAATGAAAGCAGGCTATACATACATCATGTCCAACAAAGGGCGGACTGCTTTCTACATTGGTGTTACCAACAATATTGAGAGGCGTGTGCATGAACACAAGCACCATATCAATAATGGTTTTACTGATAAATACAATTGTACAGATTTAATGTACTTCGAAGAATTTTGGGAAATCAGTGCAGCTATTCAAAGAGAAAAGCAACTGAAGAACTGGCGCAGGGAATGGAAGATTAATTTGATAAAAGAGAAGAATCCTGAGATGATTGACCTTGCTGTGGAGTGGAAGTATGATCCGGAGGCGCCTTATAGATAGCGCTTCGTTACAGTGAACATTGTTTCAGTATCGTTTCAGGATCTCACCAAATCATTGAGGATACCGAAACGAGTTGGGGATGAAAGGCCATGTGTGCGGGGTTTATTGTATTCGCGCCCTTCGTTTCTAAAAATCTTATCTCGAGTACTTTAGGAAAAAAGAATGCATGATTGTTTAATGCGAACCAATAGAATGACAATTTCAACCGCCTAAATCATTGTGATTCTTGCCTTACATAATTCTAAGAAAAATGAAATGCATATTCCTACTTTCTGTTTGTTTGAGAATAATTGCTATTTTGTCATTACCGTTAGCACCATGATTCAAAATGCAGATTGTATAATTCGAATTTGTTCGTCCAACGGCACACTCCAACGTGAAGAAAAAATCCAAACGTTTGGCCGAACAATTTGCATTGATTCGTTCACTTTATCAGCAGGTTGTTATGTGCTTGAAATAGCAAATGATACTTTAACACAGCGTATCAAGTTGAGGAAGAATTGAAATGAACAAGTAGGAATGATATGTGAGACTATCAATTGCTGAACATTCTTTTCAGCATTGAAAAACGATTTGCCAGCCTTGGTTTACCCCACTATTCGTCAGAAGTACTTTCTACTGCCTGTTCACTTTAGCTTCTGTCTATTGAACGTAGTTGCCTACTATTTTTAATTCTTGGTATCGGTGTCCATGCGTTCACCAATGTTTTTGTGGATGAATAAAATAGGTTGGACTAGTTAGCTAGCAGGGTGGCCTTTCATTACATCCTTAGAAGCGGCCTACCACCCAAAGCCTGTACCAGCGTGAATACAGCAAGTGCTGCATAAAGCACACCCAGTGCAATAGTGAGCCACGTATTCTTCAGTAAATAATAGGAAGCAATTGGCAATACTTGCAAAGCATGCATGCCTATGAAGTGTGACACGCGAGGGTCACCATATTTCGTGCTCCAATTCAATACAGGCAAACCACCACTTCCATCAGCAGCACCAATGGTGTGCGACATGCGTGATCCCATCACAAAGCCTTCAAACGAAAACACGATGAATATGAGCAGCGCCAGTTGAATGCTTACTACATAATACTTGGGCAGATCATTAAATGATTGGGTGAAAAACAAGACGCAGATGTATGCGGTGTAAAGTGTAACTGCAGAGGCCGCCAAAGCCATCAATGCATACAGCGCAGAATAGAATCCGTTGCTCACATTGAAGTGCGACTGTTGTCCGCGTGCAGCCTGCAACGCTATGTAAATGATTTCAAATCCGAATAAGACAACGACTGTCCAACTGTAAGCACTCAAGTTGAAATCCTTCAGGTAAAAGCAAAACCAAGCCATTGTCCATGAGTAAAGACCAATGGACGCAGCAAATTTGAATGGCTTGAACCACGCATTGGCACCGGACACTTGAGTGATGGACACTTTGGTGAAAACGATAAAGGCAATTGCAAGCAGCAAATTGATAAGTCCAAAATAGAAAAGCACATCGTTGCGCATTTTTAGTTTGAGGAGGAAGTCCAGCATAGAAATGAGTTGTTTGGTTCAGACCAAATTAAATTGGCCGGCATGCTTCATAGACTTTTAAAAGTAGTGAGTGGCTATAATTGGAAATTGAACTGACGAATTATTTAGATGAATGGTTGGGAAGGAACGAAGCTAGCTCAAGGTGTGATAATGAAAAGGCCAATAAAGATGAAAGCATTTGGACTTTCTGAAAAGACAGATTGAAACAAGGGTTGTAAGAAAAGAGCCAAGTAAAGATGATTGAACCTGCTGATGGGTAACGCTAATTCAAAGGCGCTTCTACAAAATACATATCAATTTCACCTTTGCCTTTCGCACTCACTTTACCTCTGTGAGTGCTGTTGTAATTGTCTTTCACAAGTTCATAAGTGCTTCCGCTGATGTTCACCTTGCCTACCTCACCGCTGCTCTCCATGCGGCTTGCAGTGTTTACTGTGTCGCCCCATATGTCGTAAGAGAATTTTTTCACTCCTACGATACCTGCTACTACAGGCCCGCTGTGCACACCAATTCTAATTTCGAAATAAGGCTGGCTGGCTGCGATTTTTTTCGCTTTGCCTTCTTCCATGAAGTTTCTTATTTCCAACGCGGCCTTCACTACGTCATTGGCATGCGTAGTGTTGGGTGTGGGTAATCCTCCTGCGGCCATGTAGGCATCGCCAATGGTTTTTATTTTTTCTAAGCCATGCTTCTGCATGATATGGTCGAAGGCAGTAAAGCATTCGTGCAGGTCGTGCACGAGTTCTTTCGGAGTGAGTTTTTCAGCCATTGCTGTGAAGCCTTTGAAATCAGTAAAAAGCACTGTTACTTCATCTATTAGTCTGGCTTCGGCCTCACCCGTTGCTTTTAGTTCATTGGCTACTTCTGCAGGTAGAATGTTCAGTAATAATTCATCACTCTTTTTGCGTGCTTTCGCTATACGATTGCGTTGAAATACTACCACTATTAAAAATACAAGAGAAGCCAACAAGCCTGTTGTGATGAAGTTGCGAATATTCTTTTGTCGGATGTCTTCCTTCTCTTGCTCGGCTTTCTGTGCAGCTTCTTTCTTATCAAAGTCATGTTGCATTTGTGACTGCACCAATTTTTTTGTGTTCTCATCATTTTCCATGCTGTCTTTGAAAAGAATGTATTGTCGGTGGTTGTCATAGGCTGCTTTGTAGTCCCCCTGTGATTCAGCCAGATTGGCGAGATTTTCATAACTCAGTCGCTGGTATTGAAGACTGCCACTTTCAGACGAACTTGTCAAAGCCTTTTTCAATTTGGCTTCAGCCTCTTGAACCCTGCCAGTCTTCAAGTAGATCAAACCAAGTAGGTTTTCTATTTCAGGCGTCATCTCATGTACCCCAATTTCATTTGCTAGATCCAACGATGATGCGCAATATTTTTCAGCTTCAGCATAGTTGCCTTTCACCTCATTCACTCTTGCCAGGTTGAAGTATATCTGAATCAGACTGTAAGGGTCATCATGTCTCTCTGCTATCTCTTTCGCTGCGGTCGAATTAGCTTCAGACTCCGCATACCTACCCATATCAAAGTAAGTCCATCCGATGGTGTTATTGGTTGATGCTACATCTAGTTCGTTACCAAGTTCTTTTGAAATATTCAATGAACGGTTGTAATAGACGAGGGCGCTGTCAAACTCATTCTGACTGAAATAAATATTGCCAATGTTGTACTCTGTATCGCATATGCCAGAGCTGTCGCCAATCTCTTCTCTTACTTTTAATGCATCAAACGAATGTCTAATGCCTTCCACATTGTTGCCTTGCGATAGTCTGTTATGAGCCATTACATTGTGTGCATTGCCCAAGGCCCACTTTAAGTCGTACACTTGATCTGATGAGGCATTCGATAGCATGTTTATCAACATATCATGTGCCTCCTTAGCCGATTGAAGGCCTTCTTCATATTTGCTTTGGCTTGCCTTTAGACCGCCCAACGAAATTTTGGAATGAACAATTCCCAAGTCATACTTCATACTATCGGCCAATGCTTTGGCTTGGGTACCATAGTGAACAGCCGAGTCAAGATCTTCAAATCGCTTTTGCCTCATCAGTTCCATCAGTTGCTCATACCTCACGCTGTCTGTTAAGAATTGTAGATGCTCAGCGCTGCCTTTGATGGCATCACTTTTAGAATTGGAATTTTGGCAACCGAAAATGCCAGTTAAAGCAATAAGCACAAGCATCCATTTGTTCATCGCCTTAGAATTTGATTTGGTCTGTTTAGAGTGCAATCTACTTGAAATCACGATTTCGCAATACAGATTGCTTTGATGCCACAAGCGAGTTGTGCTGGCTTGCTTCTAGGTATTTTCTAAGGGACGATCAGATGTCAACCCAGTTTGCCTTTTTGGCTGTGCCATGGTAATTATACAACAATTGAACAACAATGTGTAACATTCAGCTAAAGTCATGTGTGCAGTTTAGCCGAGTCAAAATATACATACATACACAACTAATAATTGGAGCAAATGAAAACCCTCACCTTATCCCTAATAACAACCGCGTTGTTGTTCACATACACACCCACCTTGTGTGTAGCACAAGGGGCTGACAATAGCCAAAAGCTATCACTACTAGAGCCAGTGCACACCGAGTCAAACCCTGCTATGGAAGCCACCGATGCTTACGTACTCACTGGCAGCCAAACACAGGCCGCCACTCAGGCCCGCGAAGCATCGCAGGCCAAAGACCTGCTCTTTCGACTTGAGCAGATAAAGGACATGGACAAAAGCAACATGACGCGTGCTGAGAAGAAAGAACTGCGTAAAGAAACAAGAGCAATACGTGACCAATTAAGCACGCTGGGTGGAGGTGTTTACATCACCGCTGGTGGCATCATCATCATACTGCTGCTGCTTATATTATTGTTTTAAAGAACGAAAAGTTTTGGATAGGCTAAGCAACAGTATTCTTACTAAGCACTCTCTAATTTCTCTCCGTTAGATAGCATTTAGAGAAAGGCCCGTCTAGGTTTAGGTTTGAAAAGAAAGGGAGCGCACACGAGCGCCCCCTTTTTCATTTCAAAAGAAACTATGTCAGATTAAGAATAAACGAACCCTAGCAAGTATCCGCTGCTACAAGTCCCCATCCTTAATTTTTTGTTCTCTCCAAAACACCACATAACAAATCATCATCCCCAAGCCAAAGCCCCACAGGCCCAAGACCACTGCTATAAATAAGTGGAAGGCAATGCCTACAAGAAGCCATATTTTCTGCACACGCTTCACCCACACCATAAGCGGGAAAAGCACTTGGTATGCCAAGCCAAGCCAGGTGAATAGCTGTGTGATGAAGTAATTATTCTCGGTAAAACTCTGCCACCAATTACTGCTAAATAGTTCTATGTGCAATGTGTAATAGAGCGCACTGCCGTCTATCCAATGTGTGCCACCTAGCTTGTAAAGCGAAGCTGTGAGGTACACCACACACACCTGTACCAAGCAGGCTATCCGCGCAGCATTGGTTACAGCTATCAGGTAAGAATTTGCAGTATGTACAAATGCAAACGAGCAATAAAATGCCATTAGTAACATCAACAACATGCCACCATCAAAGGCTTCTATGGCAGCATAAAAAAGCATAAGGCCACTCACCCATGTGCAAAGCCTAACACCTAAAGCGCAAGTGTTCCAGAACACAAGCGACCATTTGTTTTTGGTTCTGTAAAACGCAGGGTGAAACGAAACCATGCTCAGAAAAGCACACACCATATGCAGCGCAAAGACAACAGGCGCACGTCCCGATTCGTACACTAGTTGAAAGAAGAAATTCTCTATGAATGTATCAGGGAATCCGTGTCGGAAGAACAACTTATCTGCCCCCCACAATTGCTCATGCCAGAAGAACAGCACCACCGCCTGCAGCAGAAACCATGCGTACACCAACATGCCAAACAACACAAGCGATCGTTTACCGTGCACTTCACTGATGAAGTAGTGTGTCAGTTGGGTCACATACTTCTTCATCTTGGTGCAGGATAGTATTCAGGAAACTCCACCACTTGCTCATGCGCATCAAACATGGAGCGCGGCTGCGGTGCAAAGGTGTAGCGCAGGCGAATTTGCCAAGCCACAGGTTGGCGATTCATTCTATCATTAAATGGGAGTTTCTTCTGTTCATGATACTTCATTACATAAAACAATGCACTTGCATATGCAGGACTGCCCACTATGCGGTCGTATATAATGGTACTGTCTTTCCTGTATAGGTTATTGAGAAGCTGCGCACTTAGCTGCGTGCAGAAACCCTGCTCTACCGTTTCCAACACACGTGGCGATTCCTTCAAGCCCTCCTCATAGGTAGCATCTTGCCAGGGTGTCCAGCTCCCCTCTCCACCGGAGAGGGGCTGGGGGTGAGGCGCAGCAAGACATCTCCACTCCAATTCCACATTGTACATCGGCACATCAGGCGCAAACAACTTCCAGTTTTGGTGAAAGCAAGGCACCATGTAGCGGTCAGCCACTGCATTCGCCTTGTATGGCATATTGTCTCTGAAGCAATAGATAAGCGTTAGGGAGAAATGAGTGACCAGTCCTGCTATCAGCAGCAGTGTGAAGGCAGTAAGCAATGACTTAGGTCGGTTCATCAAAATAGAAGTGCGGTAAACATAATGAAGTGCCCTCCCTAGCACCTAACCCCTTCTCTTACCTTCGCCCCATGTCCGACATCAAAGCCAACGACCCTAAGCTAAAGTCATGGGTAGACGTGCCCACAGGCAGCGACTTCCCCATTCAGAATCTTCCATTCGGCATTTTCCGCACGGAGAGTCAATTGCCACATGTGTGCTGTGCCATAGGCGACAAGTTAATCGACTTGAAAGCTCTGCACGTGATGGGTTATTTGGAGAATCTACCTTTCACTTTGGAAGACACAGTGAGTGATTCGCTCAATCGCATTATGCTCCATGGCAAACAAGGTATGCGCGATTTGCGCAACCGTGTATCCAAACTCCTTCGCAGCGACATGCCCGACTTGCGCGACAAAGAGCACCATGTGCGCCAGGTTTTGTTTAATCAAAACGAAGTGCAAATGCTGATGCCTGTGAAGGTGGGCGACTACACCGACTTTTATAGCAGCATGGATCATGCACGCAATGTGGGAATGATGTTTCGCGATCCGGAAAAGGCACTCCTGCCCAATTGGAAACACTTGCCCGTTGGTTATCACGGCAGAGCCAGCAGCATTGTCAATAGCGGCACACCCATCATTCGTCCGTGTGGCCAAACAAATGCAAGCGATGAAACACTTCCCACCTTCGGCCCAACGAAACAACTCGACTTCGAATTAGAAATGGCCTTCATCACCTTCGATGGTAAACCACTTGGTCAGCGCATCAGCACAGCCGAGGCAGAGGATTACATATTTGGTTTCTTGCTCTTCAACGATTGGAGCGCGCGTGACATCCAGCGTTGGGAGTACGTGCCACTCGGTCCTTTTCTTTCCAAGAATTTTGCAAGCACTGTCTCTCCTTGGTTGGTGACACTCGATGCACTAGAGCCATTCAAAGTTGCAGGTGCAAAACAAGAACCTGAAGTATTGCCCTATCTGAAATTCGAAGGCCATCACAACATCGACATCAACTTGCAAGTTGCTATCAAGCCTGAGAATGCGGAAGAAACGGTGGTGAGCAATAGCAACTACAAACACATGTATTGGAACATGGTGCAGCAGTTGGCTCATCATACAGTTAATGGTTGCAACATACGTTGTGCCGATATGCTTGCAAGTGGCACCATCAGCGGTCCGGCTGATGGCAGCTATGGCAGCATGTTAGAAATAGCATGGAAAGGCACCAAGCCCTTTGCCATGAAAGACGGCAGCACCCGCACTTTTATCAATGACAATGACACCGTTGTTATGCGAGGCTATGCAGAAAAGGATGGCGTGCGTGTGGGTTTTGGTGAGTGCAGTGGTAAGGTTGGAAAGGCAATTTAGGCAGGTCACTATTTTGTTTAAAATTTCGGCTAGTAATAACTTGTAGTTTTCACACAGCTGCTCAAAAGGTTTATTCTCATGAATGGAAAATTTTCAGCCTCCTTTTTTAGCCGAGGTGTAATTAACCGGCACTATGCAAATTGACATGGACTCAATGATTGTGCGTTTTTCTCTTGTCGGAAAATCAAGGTTCGTCCAGCACTATTTGAAATATGTATTGTTTGGAGCTATAGCACTGTTGTCCTTTCTTTTTTATTCCTATCTAAGGTATCCGGCTTTAAATTCAGACCACGCTGTCATTGTTCTTATGGCAGCAGATTATCATGTCCCAGACAATTTATTTTTTTGGGGTCAAGACAGATATGGGAGCATTGTTCCTTTGCTCAGCCAACCGCTTATTTTATTAGGTCTATCAGCTATTTGGGCAACTTCCATTATTCAATACAGTATCTTGTTTGCAGGTTTCCTAGCAGCGACATCGTTTATTCGAAGTAGATTCTTGCAGGTGTGTTTAGCTATAATCTGGTTTTTTCCTCCCGCTCATTTTCTTGATTGGCTAGGCTTCTATGCAGGCTTGGAGTATGCTTTGTTTTTCATAGGGTTTTATTTCATCCGCAAGCGAAGGCAAATGCTCAACTTGACCAGGTTGAAGAGATTTGTTTACACTGTTATTGTATCGCTTTGTTTAATAATGGCTGTTTGGGTTTGTGATATCGCTCTTGTTTCAATTGGTCTTTTTGTTGCCATTCAGTTTCTATTTTATTTTAAGAAGCAATTACCATTTTTCAAAACCATTTCAATACAAGATTTGGGAAGATTATTAGGCTATGCCATTGCTTTTGTATTTGGCTGTTTGTTTATCAACTATGCAAAAGACCAGTCATCACATCGAATAGATTACTCGCTGCTGATGCCCTTTAGTGATTGGGGTAAAACATGGACCATTTTGCTAAACTCACTTTCTGATTTTTTTCTGTTCAAAGCCAATGAGCCATTCACTAGTGTCTATCTATTCTTTGTAGTCATTCTCTTTGCTGTAATTATTTACAATTACTCACGAACAATTTTCAAGTTATTGCACCAGAATGAATGGTTAGCATTCTTTTTGGCTGATGCAATCATTGTTACCACTGTGCTCATGTGCTGCAAGTTCACCCTTGAAAACAATGTGCCGAGAAGATACTTTACATTTTTTTATATAAGTGCTTCAATGAGTTTTTTAATGGTGCTTGATAATCTCCATGTTGCAAGTAATGTTTTAGATAGAATGCGATATTTTCTGCTTTCAGCATGCTGTATGGCAGGCGCGGGTGGCTTGTACAATCTAAGATATGTTTGGCCACAAAATCTTAAGCCAAGGACAGAGCAGATAAGGGAACTAGATAGATTAGGCAAATGTGGAATAATTGGGGACTATTGGAATTCATATATCTGTATGTGCATGAATCCTGACAGTATAAAAGCAACTCCATATATGTATGAACAAATTCGCAATCACCCTTTGAGAACAGAAACATTGGAGCAGGAAAAGCTTTATCTTGTAAAGGATATGTGGATGGATAATTTTCCCGATACAGTTACAGTGCAAAGTGATACGCTTGTCAAGACTGGGTCCGAATTCTATTTAGCAAAGGCACACATGTGTCAATACCGCTTGCTTTCTGAGAATAAATAGCCTGTAATTCCTTTGTATAGAGTTAGAACTTAACTGGGAAGTTTCATAATATTATTGGCCTCCGATCAGTTTGTTGAAGTGATGTCCGTCTTCATTTATCAAAGTATTATTTGTCACTCTAAAACTTCTTATTAGACATGAAGGAAACCATCACCTATTCCGACTTCCACAAAATTCAAATCTGCTCCGGTACCATTATCAGTGCAGAAGCATTTGCAGAAGCCCGCAAGCCCGCCTACAAATTGCAAATAGACTTTGGGGAAGAAATAGGAGTGAAGCGAAGCAGCGCACAAATCACCACACACTACAAACCGGAAGATTTGATAGGCAAACAGGTAGTAGCAGTTGTGAATTTTCCACCTAAACAGATAGGTCCTTTGATGAGCGAATGCCTTGTGCTGGGAGCTGTGCAGCAAGATGGCAGCGTCATCATTCTTCAAACAGAACGAACCATACAGAATGGAATGCGCATAGCCTAGCACTCCTGTTTTCTATCTGTCTTCTTCAATCTATTTTCGCCTCCGCAAGAAAAAAATCTCTTTCCACGTGTCAGCCCGCAAACCCGCGATCATTTTTATTCTTATCACAGTGCTTCTTGATTCCATCAGTTTTGGAATCATCATTCCCGTATTCCCTAAATTGATTATGGGTATGGAGCATTGCAATGAGAGTCGCGCTGCCGTCATAAGCGGTTGGCTGATGGCTGTCTTTGCCATTGCGCAGTTTTTATGCTCACCCATACTTGGCGCTTTGAGTGATCGTTTCGGACGCAGACCTATACTACTTGCTTCCTTGTTTGGCTTTGGTCTCGATTTCATTTTGTTGGCCATTGCACCTTCTCTTTGGTGGCTATATGTTGGGCGCATCATTGCCGGAGTGATGGGTGCCAGCTATACCACGGCCGCGGCCTATATAGCTGACATAAGCAATGAAGAAAATAAAGCTAAAAATTATGGATTGCTTGGAGCCGCATTTGGCATGGGCTTCATCATAGGCCCTGGGGTAGGTGGTTTCTTGGCTGAATTGGGAGTGCGCGCGCCATTCATCGCTTGTGCAATCTTGTCTCTTCTTAATTGGCTCTATGGTTATTTCGTCTTGCCCGAATCGCTCAAGCCCGAAAACAGAAGGGCATTTAGTTGGAAGCGCGCAAATCCGATAGGCGCATTTATGCAGATGAAGAAATACAAAAGCATTATTGGTTTGCTCATTTGCTTTTTTCTACTCTACCTCGCAGCGCAAGCTGTGATGAGCAATTGGCAGTATTATTCTATGCTCAAGTTCAACTGGAATGAACGGCAAATAGGCGTTTCAATCACCATTGTTGGTTTGCTGGTAGCGTTTGTGCAAGGCTTCCTTGTGCGCGTTGTCAACCCAAGAATTGGTAATGTCAATGCCGTTGTTATTGGTCTTGCACTTTATACCATTGGCATGCTGGCTTTTGGATTTGCGCCTAGTGGTGTTTTTATGTATTTGGCCTCCATTCCTTATTGCTTAGGCGGAATAAATGGTCCTGCTATGCAAACAATTATGAGCGACACCGTTCCGAAAGACTCGCAAGGCGAGCTGCAGGGATTGATCACCAGTGTGCAAAGTCTAACCTCCATCATCGGACCTGTTATGATGGCCGGCATTTTTAATTATTACACGGTGGTAGCAGAGGTGAAATTCCCTGGTGCTGCTTTTGTTGCAGGTGCCATTCTCATTTTTATAGCGCTCGTCATTGCCTACTTCACATTAGAGCATAAGTTGAAGAGAAAAACAAATGCAGCCATACTTGACGAACCTTTAAAACCATGATGAAAAACAAAGCGCTCTTTCTCGATCGGGATGGTGTCATCAATCATGACCCCGGTGACTATACCATGTCTTTCGAGGAGTTCGTTTTATTGCCTACTGTTGTGGAAGCTTTGAAACTGGCGTTTGACAATGGATATAAAATTATCGTTATCACAAATCAAGGCGGTCTTGCAAAGGAGTTATACTCTTCGAATGAAGTGAAGAAAATGCATGATTACTTGTATGATGTTTGTGAAAAGGCAGGTGTTGAAATAACGTATATCTATTATTCGCCACATCATCCGGATATTGGAAATTCACTAAGTCGGAAACCGGGTTCACTTTTGATAGAGAGGGCTTTAGCCAAATTTGATTTAGACGCGCAAAAAAGTGTAATGATAGGTGACCGTGAGCGCGATGTACAATGCGCAAATGCAGCAGGAGTTCGTGGAATACAGATGCCAACCAATGCACCTTTGTTAGAATATGTGAAGTCATTTTTGCAAACAAAAAAGCAAGTATGAATTACGTCTTTCATCGTGGAGAATATGTAAATGAAAATCAGGCGACCATAACGCGTGACAATCGGGCATTTCGTTTTGGCGATGGCTTTTTTGAAACGATGCGCGTGATGAATGGACGAGCATTGTTCATTGAAAATCACTACGCGCGAATTCTTGATACTACAAAAGCATTGAAGATGATACCTGCTGAAAATTTCTCGCAGGAGTTGCTCGTGTCACAGATTCAAGGACTTCTTACCCGCAACAGCATTACCGCTGGAGGAAGAGTTCGCATTACTTTTTTTAGAAAGTCTAACGGCTTCTACCTTCCTAAGCACGATGACCTAGGCTATTACATAGAAGCTGAGGCCATTGCTGACAACGAGTTCAAATTGAACTCAACGGGCAAAATGGTGGACATATTCTCTGATTTTAAAAAGGACATCAACAAACTGTCTCTTTATAAAACTCTCAATGCGCAGTTGTATGTGATGTCTGCGCTGTATTCGCGCGAGAAGGGAATAGACGAGTCACTTATTCAGAACACGAAGTTTTCCATTATTGAAGCTACCTCTAGCAATGTGTTTATTGTAAGCAACGGTGTGCTTTATACGCCAACACTGGAGGACGGCTGCATTGCAGGTACCATGCGCATGAACATCATTAACCTGGCGTTGGACAATAAAATAAAAGTATACGAGTGCACGCTCAATCCGCAAAACCTGCTGAGCGCTGATGAAATGTTTTTGACCAATGCCGCGCGCGGAGTGGAATGGGTGGTAGCGTACAGAACCAAACGCTATTACAATGACATGTCGAAGCGAATAGTGGTGATGCTGAACGAAGCTGCAAAAGCGTACAGCTCAAATTCATTGTTGCAGTAAAGGAAAAAGGTGTTCTGTACACTAGCTCATTCTGACTCTAGGATCAATCCATCCGTAGATGATGTCTACCAAAATATTGATGATGACGAATGCGGAGGCAATAACGATAACTCCGCCCATCACCACTGGCAGGTCTTGTGATTCGATAGCGGTGAACATTTGCTGACCCAATCCTTTCCAACCAAAAACGAACTCTACAAAAACGGCTCCAGCTAGCAAAGAAGCAAACCAACCACTGACAGCGGTTATGACAGGATTCAACGCATTGCGCAGTGCATGTTTGAAAATGACCTGAAATTCAGAGAGACCTTTTGCACGTGCTGTTCTTATAAAGTCTTGCTGCATCACATCAAGCAACGAGCTACGGGTGAGTTGCACAATGACCGACAGCGGACGTATCATGAGAGTAATTATGGGCAAAATCATGTTTTGAAGATTGAGGTATTCGCCCTTCCAGACATCTACATCATAAAGACTGCCTGTCATGTTTAGTCCTGTGCCCGGCAGATGCAAGCGGTGCTCAAACATCCGCATTGGAATAGGAAATGGGATGAACAACCACAACACCCAAACGACTGCGATGACGGTTGAGCCAATATTCAGAAGTTTTGTTGGCGCTTTTCTTTTCTTCAAATACCATTTTACAAAAAAGTAAAGTGCAGGTGCAATGAATGGAAATGTGTAGATTGAAATTTCATCGCGCCAAAGAATGGCCCCTATCCAGGCTACGATGATGGCAACAAAAAAAGAAGGGCCTGCCATGCCTAATGCTGATATGAAAAGCAATGCGCGATCATAAAAGGTATCTTTATTAAGCGCTGCAACAATGCCTATCAACAAACCTATAATGAGCGCAAGCAAGATGGAAACGACTGCGAGCACTACTGTACCTGGAAGTACTTCACCAAGTATTTCGCTCACATTCTTGTCAGTCAGAAAGGATCTTTTCAGGTAGGGATACTTCAATACCAACGCCCTGTTTTCAGAAAAGGGAATGAGTTTTACAAAGTCATATTTCGCTTCATCCAGATAAATGCGGCTTTCTCTTACTGTCGGGTTGTGCACGGAAACAGGTGACAAATCATTTAGGTAAAGCACAAAACGTTTTCCAAGAGGCAGGTCCAAGTCGAGCTTCTTGCGCATGTTCTGCACTGTTTCTTCCGAGGCACTTTCTCCCACAAGATTGCGCACCGGATCGCCTGGTGATAGGTTAAATAAGAAAAACACTACCGTGACTACTCCTAGTAGCACGAGCAAACCATAACCTGTTTTTTTAAGAAGAAAACTGAACATCGGATATGGTTCAAATCAAATGCAAGAGCAGGCAACTCCGGGCGATGAATGAAATAATTTTCAACGAAGGTTATAAAAAGGACAAAGCCTCCTTCGCAGAGGAAAGAGGCTTTGATTTTTAAAATAAGAAAAACAACAGTCTGTAAGCCGGGTTCTGTCATCACAGCATTGCTGCCGTGGTCCTCATCATTTATCTATTGCGACCTACCCCCCGGAGCCGGACGAGCAGCCCTTCAATGGGAAGTGAAAAAAATAAACACTCCCCACATTTCCGGTATACATGGTCTTACAACCCGCAAGGTTTATCAAAGCTGATGCTGTTACCAACACCACTGGTGGGCTTTTACTCCACCTTTTCACCTGTACCATTTGCATGGTAGTCTAAATCTCTACAACACTTTCTGTCGCGCATTGGTCACCCGCTGCGTGCCCCCGCTTTTCACAGGGTGCGGTGCTCTATGCAGCCCGGACTTTCCTCCCCGCCAATGGCGGGGCGATGAAGCAACCGTTGTTCTTCTGCGGGCAAAGGTAGTTTCAGTTGGTAGTTGGTAAATGAAAAATGGCCACCTTCACTTTTAAACCTTCTACTTTGCAGTCAGTCTCAAACGCGATTTACAAAAACAGCCATTGCAGGCAACCGATACCGAAATACTTCAATTGTTCTCGCAGCCTGAAAAGCGCGAGGAAGCGTTTCGCTACGTGCTGCGCCAGTTTCAGAAACCCATTTACTACTATATAAGGCGGATGGTGCTGGACCATGATGATGCAGATGACGTTACGCAGACAACTTTTATAAAGGCATGGCGGGCGCTGGAGAATTTTAGGGGCGACAGCAAACTGAGCACCTGGTTGCACAAGATTGCCTATAACGAAAGCATCACTTTCATCAACAGTAAAAAACGAATAGGAAAGGTGGCGCTGGAGAATGTGGAGTATGAACTGACTCCTCATTTGCAACAAGACGAGTTGTACACCGGTGATGAGATACAGATGAAGCTGCAAACGGCTTTGGCCACGTTGCCACAAAAGCAGAAGGCGGTATTCATCATGAAGTATTACGAAGAGAAGAAATACGAAGAGATAAGTGCCATAACCGGAACCAGTGTAGGTGCGCTGAAAGCCAGCTTTCACCATGCGGTAAACAAGATAGAAGCACACGTGCTAAACCAGTGAACAGAGAGGAACAACATATAGATGATGAAATGTCTTCAGACTTGAAGCTGTGGCTAAGGCGGGCTACTGCCAAGGAAGAGTTTGTTGTTCCGCCCGGATTTTTTGATGAGCAGGAAAGGCAAATCCAATTCATTCTTTCTTTGGATGCTCTTAAAAACGATGATGAGTTTGCTGTTCCCGAAAATTATTTTGCCTCTCAGGAAGAAAGCATTTTGAACGAAGTGCGAGAGGGCAACGAAGCATTTTTCAGCACCCAACAGCATCAGATTCTTGCTCAGATAAAACTGGATGAAGCAGTTGGTAACAAAGAAGAGTTTACTGTTCCGCATGATTACTTCGAAAGAGCTGAGTCTGCCATTCTCGCAAGAACAACGGGGTCGAAAAAGGGAGCGCGCGTTATTCCCATGTATGCCACCGGCCATGCGCGTATGTGGTATGCGATAGCTGCTGCTGCATGCATTGCTTTTGTTCTTGTAATGGTGTGGCCGCAGACGAACGAAGCCGCTCAGCCATCATTTGCTGAATTGCTGCAGAATACAGAAGTCACTGAGGACGACATGGACTGGTTTGCCTCTGATGAAGATTACTACGACTTGTTTATGTCAGAGATTGAACTGCTTACTGACACCACCATTGTGGATACCAACTCAGTTTTTCAGAAAGCATTGCCCGATGCGGAAAAGCCTGAGATAAACAAGGAAAACAAAAAGACTGCGCCCGTTAAACCAACGGACAAGAAAAAGCCTCTAACGTGGGACGACATTACCGATGAGGAACTGCTGGAATACCTGCTGGAAGAAGGTGATGAGGATTTATTAGATGAACTATAAAAACAAAGGATGACGATGAAAAATGTTGTAAAAAGGTCGCTTGCACTAATGCTCTTTGCAAGCCTTGCTATGTGTGCGTTTGCGCAGCCGGACGATGAACCGATGGGAGGAAAAGGTAAAGAGAAAATAGCCGCCCTAAAGCGTGCTTTCATTACAGAAAAGCTAGAGCTGAATAGTGCTGAGGCAGAAAAATTCTGGCCCGTGTACAATGAATATGAAAAGAAGAGAGAGGACCTGAAAAAGGAGATTCGCAAGGAACATAAAAAGTCGGAAGCGGAAACCCTGACAGAAGCTGAGGCTACTGCCATCATTGACTTCATTGACAAAAAGCGTAAGGAAGAAGTGGAACTGGACACCAAGTTCTTAAAGGATTGCCTCCCTATTATAGGAGCAAAGCGCACTCTGCACTTGGCAAAGCTGGAGCGCGAGTTTCAGAAGGCCATGATGGAAAAAATAAAAGAACGAAGACAAGAACGACAGGAGAAGCGCGATGGTATGGGTCCCAGAACTGGGCCTGCCAATAGGAAGGGTTAGTGAAGCGGGTTATACAGTCAGAAAGGCGAATCGCGAGGTTCGCTTTTTTTATTGAATGCAATTCATCGTGATGAGATTTTCGGCAGTGAATTTTACGCAAAAAAAAGGGACACTCACGTATCCCTTTTTAACTAGTCTATCATTTCAGAATCAATATCTGTAGGTGTCATTTTTGAATGGACCATTCACATTTACTCCGATATAATCGGCTTGTGATTGTGAAAGAACCTCCAACTCAACTCCAATTTTTGCAAGGTGCAGCATAGCCACTTTCTCATCAAGGTGCTTCGGCAATACGGTCACTTTATTCTCATACTGGTCATGGTTGGTCCACAATTCAAGCTGAGCAAGGGTTTGGTTAGTAAATGAATTACTCATTACAAACGAAGGGTGACCTGTAGCACAGCCAAGGTTTACCAAACGACCTTCAGCGAGTACAATGATGTCTTTTCCATCCAATGTGTACTTGTCTACTTGTGGTTTAATGGTGTCTTTGGTTTCGCCATAAGTGTTGTTCAACCAAGCCATATCTATTTCGTTGTCGAAGTGGCCGATGTTGCAAACAACAGCATTGTGTTTCATTGCTTTGAAGTGACGGTCAACAATGATGTTGTGATTACCGGTGGCAGTAACCACTATGTCAGCTTCTTTAATTGCTGTGTCCATCTTCTTCACTTCATAGCCTTCCATAGCTGCTTGAAGGGCACAAATCGGGTCAATTTCAGTAACAATAACACGAACGCCAGCATTGCTTAGTGAGTCGGCACTGCCTTTACCTACATCTCCAAAACCAGCTACAACAGCCACTTTGCCGGCCATCATCAAGTCAGTGGCTCTGCGAATGGCGTCTACCAACGATTCGCGGCAACCGTATTTATTGTCAAATTTGCTTTTGGTAACACTATCATTGATGTTGATAGCTGGAAGCATAAGCGTTCCATTTTTCTCACGCTCGTATAGGCGAAGAACACCCGTTGTAGTTTCTTCAGAAATGCCGCGGATGCCAGCAACTAATTCCGGGAATTTATCGAACACCATGTTGGTCAAATCACCACCATCATCAAGTATCATATTCAGTGGTTGATTGTCTGTAAATGCATGGAGTGTTTGCTCAATGCACCAGTCAAATTCCTGCGCTGACATTTCTTTCCAAGCAAAAACAGGAATACCTGCCGCAGCAATAGCAGCAGCAGCGTGGTCTTGTGTGGAGAATATGTTGCAAGAACTCCAAGTAACTTCCGCACCTAGTGCAGTAAGCGTTTCAATGAGGACTGCAGTTTGGATAGTCATGTGCAGGCATCCTGCAATGCGCGCACCTTTTAGAGGTTGGCTCGCACCAAATTCTTGACGAAGGCTCATCAAGCCTGGCATCTCTGCTTCTGCCAGTCTTATTTCTTTGCGGCCCCATTCTGCGAGGGACATGTCTTTTACTTTGTAATTGGTCGTTGTTGCCACTGTTTGTGTTGTCATTGTTTGTTTATCTGATTGAATTAAAGTCTTTTAAAGGGGCGCGAATATACATTCACCTTTTCATAAGCCAACTATTTGCTCTTTTTTAGCAACAGGTTTTGCTTTTTCCTATAGCATTACACTTGTCCTTCGTTTTTGTTCTATGCCACTAATCATATACCATAGAGATGTCTCTGGCAGTTCGCGCCTTGCGGTTTGGAAAATGACCGAATCAACAATAGAAATGCTGGCAATGCTTCAGCTTACCGAGGATGAAATGCTGAAGTTGGAATCCATAAAACTGGAAAAGAGGAAAAGAGAGTGGCTGAGCATTAAGATTTTAGTCAATCTTTTCGCTGATGGAAACGCGCTTTCGTTTCAAGCAAATGGAAAACCCGTTCTGACCAATGGCCTTCATATAAGTATTTCGCACAGCGGTGACCTTGCCGGATTGATAGTGAGCGATGAGAGTGTCGGCCTAGATATTCAGGGAGTGGATGAAAGAATTCAAAACATAGAACGCAAATTCACGAATGAACGAGAACGCGCATACCTACCCAATGATTCAACGCGCATTGAATTTCTGACGATTATCTGGAGCACTAAAGAAGCTGTTTTCAAATTTTTTGGTGAGCAGGTTGATTTTTCAGAAGACATTTATGTGAAGCCCTTCCTGGCGCATCAGGCCAGTCTTTTTGCTCTTTATAAAGGCGCTCATGGCGCATACGAATTTGAACTATCCAATATTCAGAACGAAGGTTACAACATCATTTTCACCACCTCATTTCATCAGGTCAATTCTCAACCAACGCTCTAATAGTGTCCGTCCACAAGGTATAACCATCGTTGCTTATGTGTAGTCCGTCATACGTGTAGCAGCTGTTCAGTTTTCCATCTAGTTCGAATAGAGGATAGAGATTGATATAGGTTACATTTTTCAATGCGCATTGCTCTTGCAAAAATGCATTCAGCGCCAGCACTTCGGCTAATACAGCGTTGTTACTTTCATCACTTCCTCCTAAACCTGAAGTAGGCAAATTACTTTGAACGTAAAGCTGCGCTTTGGGACAATCTTTTTTAAGTCGCGTTATGATTTCTGCATAGCGTCTGTGGATGACATCGCGAGGAACAGCTTTAGTAATGTCATTGATGCCAATCATGATGAATATCTTCTTGGGTTGAAGGTTTTTCACAATATCGAGCCGCATGAGTATGCCGCTGGTGAAGTCGCCACCAATGCCCATATTCACCAACGTGTTGTCTGAGTAATGTTTGTTCAACTCATACCCTTCAGTGATGCTGTCTCCAATGAAGAGTTTGCAGGTGTTGGGATCATGTTTTATTTTTTTGAATTCTTCCACACGTTGGTTCCAGTAGGGCAATTTGAAATACTCTTCCTCTGTGTTCCAAACCCATTTGGTTTTAGAACAGCTTGATGTAAATAGGCTGAACGCGGTGAGCACCGCACAAACAATTTTTTTCAGAGAGGAAAACATGTTGCGAATAAAAAGCAATGGCTGCCTTTTAGCAGCCATTGAAGAGGATATCCAATAAAATTAATTTACGGTGAATGCTTTGTTAAGCGCTTTATGTGTAAGCCAAATTGTGCCACCTTCGGGCGTTGCACTCGTTGGGGTTTGTGTTACGGTGCGGTACATGGTAGCCACATAAGGCCCCGCAACTATATCATCCGTTTGAACACCACCCATGGTTATGCTTGATGCACCAATTTGCGATGTAGCGAAAATTTTGCTGGACAATGTCACGCTTACTATGTCATTCGATCCTATAACATCACCTGTGAATGGCATGACGTAATCGGTGCCTCCAGTAAGGGTTAAGGCATCTGTTGGAAATTCAACTGACTCAATGTTCCCAGTTGTATTGGTATAAACAGTTCCCTCCACATCTGAGTATGCGAAGGTGCCTGAAGTCACCAGCCCATCAAAAGTGTTTTCGTAGTAGGCAAGGGTGGAATTGAATGGCACGGCCGTTCCGTTGAATTTAATGGTGGCCGGTGAGGCGAGTTCTAGTTTGGTACCAAATGCTCCTCCAAAACGGAATTCAACTCTCACTGTAGTTTCATTCTCGTTTTTGTCATAAACGATGTCATACTTAGTCCAGATTTTGTCTTGATCTACCGAGTCGCTGCTTTCGCGTGTGCAGGAGTTCAGCACAGCAGCAAGCGCTACCAGAGCGAATAGAATTTTTGTGAATTTCATGTTGTTATTAAAATTGGTTTGGCGGTGCCAAGGTAAAAACTGTGCCATTGCACAACTTTCATTTTAGGTTGCCATTTATTTCACATCGTTTTATTCAATAACTAGCTGCATTCAGTGCCATTATTGCTGCACTTAATGCAATAACTTTTCCTTTCAAATCCTTCCACTGTGGACTTCATTCATCTCATTTCAAAAGCAATACACATTTCAAGTGGTGCATTGGTGCTGCTGCTGGGCCTTATTCAAATGATTTTGCCAAAAAAGGGCATAGTGCATCGCAGAGTTGGAAAGGCATACTTCTATCTGATGGTGGTTATTTTTTTCACTGCATTGCCACCAGCTGTTTATGCAGGCAATTGGTTTTTAGCGTGTGTTTCACTCTTCTCACTTTATTTAGTATGGACAGGCAGGCGCTATGCATTCAACAGGACTCTTAGCGCTGTCAGCATCAAAGACAAGCTGATTACACTTTTCGGTTTTGCTGCAGCCTTTGGGATGTACTTAGTTGCTATCTTATTCTTTATGAAGAAGGAATCAGGAATGGCCTTTGTGCCCATTGTATTTGGAACCCTTGTGCTTCTTGGTTCTATTCAGGACATGATGTATTTCTTCTTCAACAAGCCCGAAGCACGCTTTGGAAAAATGCATTGGTACTTTTTTCACCTCACACGCATGATTGGGAGTTACATAGCTGCCGTCACTGCATTTATTGTGAATGTGCAACCGCTCGGATCACACTGGTTCCATTGGATTTGGCCAACTATTCTAGGCTCCATTGTCATCGCAGGATTTACACGCTTCTATATGAAGAAATTCCAGTTAGGAAAATTCAAGAAAATTGCATCTTGATACCATCATTTAGTCAACGCGCAACAAGTGAACATCATATAGCACCGATGCATTTTGTGGAATTTTTCCTGAGTCACCAGTGAAGCCAAATGCAAGGTGAGAAGGAAGAATGAACTTCGCTTTATCTCCCACATGCATCAGTTGAAGAGCTTCATGCAATCCCGTTTCCACATTGTCCTGACCCAGCACAAATTGTTTCGGATTAGCGTCTGTAGTTTGGTAGCACTCGGTTCCATCCAGTAATGAGATGGAGTAGGAGATGGAAACCACATCGTTCAATTTGGTTTGCGCACCTTTTCCATTTTCATATATCCAGTAGTGCAATCCGGAATTGGTTTCTGCCATCGGCCATTTTTTTTCATCAACAAATTTTTTGATGGCCTTGGTTTCTTTTTCGTGCTCCTTTTTGGCTTGTTTGATCAGGTCATTTTGCACCTGCTGGTAATCTGTTTCAGCAGTGTCTTTTTTTTCTGTGCACCCATCACAACTAACCAAGGCGATGCAGAGCAAAGCGGGCATGACAAATTTTCTATTCATTACTCTTTTCGCTTGTTTAATCAACTTTCAACAATCTGTTTGGAAATAGAAGCCACTTCGTTTTTAAATCTATCTATTGCTTCTGAAATACTTTCATTGGTAATTCCACCTGCTGCATTCGTGTGTCCTCCTCCACGCCAGCCGTTGCGAGCAAAGGTGTTTACATCAAAACTTCCCTTGCTCCGAAAGGAAACTTTTACCTCGTTATTTCCTTCTCGGAAAAATGCTGCCAGCTTTACACCATGTATGCTCAATGCTTGGTTCACTAGGCTTTCTGTATCGCCCGGACGATGGTTGAATCGCCTGAGTTCTTCAGCCGTAAGAGAAATCAAAGCGGTAGCGCAATCGTTTATCACTTCCAATTTTTCATTCAGTGCATAGCCTATCAGTTTTAATCTATCCAATAGATTGGTATCATACACCTCCCGATGCACGCGTGCATGGTCCAGGCCGTTTTCAATTAACTCAGCTACTATGCGATGCGTTTCGGGTGTAACACTTGGAAAGCGAAACGAGCCGCTGTCAGTCATAATGCCGCAATAAATACACTCAGCAATGGAATTGTCAATTTGCTTTTTCCATCCGCATGCATCCATGAATTGATAGATGAGTTGTGCTGTGCTGCAAGAGGCAGTCAAACTAAATGTGACAGCAGCAAAAGGTTCTGGCTGCTGGTGATGATCTATCATGATGAATTTGGCCGAAGCACTGCGCAATGCTGCTTCCATTTCCTTTCCTACCCTGCTTAAGTGATTATAGTCCAGCGAGAAAATCAGATCTGCTTCATTGATTTTCTGCTGTGCCCGATCCTTTTCTTTCTCGAATAGGACAATGTCCTCGTTACCCTTCATCCATGTCAGAAAATCAGGGGCGTCATCAGGCAAAATTGCTGTTGAATTTTTTCCGAGCAGGAGCAGAAGGTTATTCATAGCGAGCGCAGAACCTATGGCATCACCATCCGGTGATTTGTGAGAAGTAACCACAATGCTTTTGGCATTGGCAATTAGGCTTTTTGCCTCTGCAATTTTTTCGGTTGAAAACACGGATGTCATGCGCCAAAAGTAACTTGCTTCTTCAAGTCACTCTTTTTAGAAACAGAAACTTGTCCTTCTTTTGTCCTAATGAAAAAGTTGCTTGTCCTTGGCATATTTGTAATAGCCATGTCATTCACCACTCACAAGTTTTATGTGAGCAATACATTGATTGAGTTCAATGCCCAGTCGCAGTCGTACGAGGTTACATGCAAGCTTTTCACTGACGATTTAGAGCGGGCTCTTGGCGGTGATGCCATACATCTTGGGGCTGAGAACGAAGCAAGCAATGCCAATACATTGGTGGAAGAATATGTTCGTTCGCATTTCAAAATCACATTTAACGATCAGCCACAATTGCTCAGCTTCGTAGGCAAAGAAGTAGAAAATGACCTAACGCTGTGTTACTTCGAAATGTATCAGGCCACTGATTTTAATGTGTTGAAGGTTGACAATACGATGCTCCTAGAGCTTTTTCCAGAACAAAAAAACATAGTGGAACTAACAAGTGGTGGAAGGTCTCAGACCTATATTCTTACCAAAGACAAAACCGCAGAGACCATTTTTCATTAAAGCTATTTCGGGTTATCTGATAGCCACTCCAATCCCTGTTTCGAAGAAATCAGCCGTGCCGCCAATTGCTTTCACAGCAATATGAACAAAAGGCCGTACTTTATTTTTTTCATTCAGCAGGTAATAGCGATAACCAAGTTTGTTGGAGGTCCACAAATTGATAAAGCCTTGTTTGGGTAAATCCCACACTTCATTCAGTTGTTGTATGAATGGACTGTAAACATTTACACCCGCTTGAATGAATAAAGCGAAGCGATTGAATTGCCACTCATAACCGATGAATGCAACAAGCGATTGAGCCTTTTTCTTCGCGTCATCAGCATCGAATAGTTCTTGCGAAATGATGTAATCATGCATGTATGGGTAATAATGGTAGTTGATACCAAACAAGAAACTACGACCTCGGCCATTTAGTCGTTGAGCGAAAACACCCACCCCGTAAACAGGATAACGCGGGCCATCTACAGGTCTTATTGTGCCAATGGCTTCGTGAAATCCTAAAATGCTATGCAGCGAAATCTTCCATTGTGCCTGCATTGAAATTTCCCTAGAGGAAATATGCTTTTTATTCAGTTCGTTTTGTTTAGAGCAAAATGAAACACCAGCGTTAACAGCTATAATGTTCGCCCCAATGTTAGGCACAGCAATATGCGAATTGCTGCAATGGGTAAAGGACAGACCGATGGAGTAACGAAATTTTTCAAAGAGTGGTCGGCTCATTTCCACACGCGCCATGGTCATGTTGGTTAGAGTCGATCCAATTACTTTATTGAACGGATGGTCTTGCTCATCATACGGTTTATTGAACCATGCAAGGCCAAATCCAGCGCGCCAAGCCCAGCGTGTGTTGCCTTTCCATTTTTCAAATCGCATGAAGGGAATGGCGGCAATGCTTTGACCAAGCACTTCATTGTTACCAAACTGAGCATGTATAACGGAGAAACCATAGGACGGAAAATGGTAAGCTTGATGCCATTGCAATCTTCCCTGTGTTTTCCAGAAAAAACCAACCTCAGTGAGCGATGAAGTTTTGTTGTCCGGATACTCACCGTGAATTTTAATGAGCTTGCCAACGTGCTCGTTCAGTTCAACTTGAATCACTGAACGCGATGAATCGGTTTGCGGAAACACCACCCCCGCAAGGCATATAAGTGAGATGATTAAAAGGAATATTCTCCGGAAGCGCATTACTCTTTATCCAGAATGTTTTCTTCCAACTTGTTTGATTTGTTCCTGCTCTTAAAAATGTAATACACAACCACCCCGATGGGTATCACCCCAAGTCCGGCATAGTATTCGGCCTTATCCGCCACCGCATTTCGCACTATAAACCAGCCTATGATGGCTATGAAGATAATGGGTAAAAATGGATACAGGGGTGTCTTGAATGCTGGCGTCTCTTTGTACTTTTTACGAATAAGAAAAATGCCGATGCAGGCCACAAGCAAGAAGAGCCATTCTACAAAGGTGACATAATCAATGATGCTTGAGAAGGTACCCCAAAGCATAATGAGCACAATGGCCCAAATGGATTGAAGAATAATGGCATTTACAGGTACTCCAAATTTGGGATGGTTCTTCGCAAAGGCTGGAAAGAACAAACCTTCTTTGCTCATCTGATTAAAAATACGAGGTGTGCTAAGCACATACAATCCAGCTCCCGCAAAAACAGATACTGCAATGAGTATGGATATCAAATACTCCGAACCTGGACTGATGACACGCATCGCTTCTACAGCCACTATTTTCTCTTGTCCTTCTGCATTGAAACTAGCTATGGTGGCGTGGTCGAATACATGGAAATAGCCAATGTTCATGAGCACATAAGTGAGGGTAACCACCACAGTGCCTATAAGCATCGCTAGTGGAATATTGCGCTTTGGGTTGAGCGCATCGCCTGCAACAAAACTTGCGTAGTGCCATCCTGTAAATGTCCAAAGCACTTTTACAAATGCTCCTGCTATGTCATCATCATCATTAATGACTGGTGCAATGGTTCCAGCTGCGCCAAGTACCAGATTTTTGCCAAATGCTAGTGCGATGATGAGTAGAGCATATATACCTATCAACTTGAGCACCGTGCCTACGTTAGCAAACCATTCACTGTAGCGCAGTCCGAACGTGTTGAACATGGTGAGAATGATGACAGTGAATGCAGCTATGTAAACCTGATAGTCGCTGCTCCAGCCTGTAAGCACCAAAATGTTTTCGGCAAATACGGTACATAATGCTGCTATGGTTCCGCTGCTGATTACGGTGAGCAGGCACCAGCCGTACAAAAATCCAGGCAAAGGGCCATAGGCATTATTGAGATAGGTATAAACGCCTCCGGCTTTTGAAAAACGCGATCCCATTTCAGAAAAGACAAGTGCTCCAATGAGCGATACAACTCCGCCCGTTACCCAAAGCCATAGGATGGTAGAGTTGCTATCTACTTTGTCCGCAATGGCCGCTGGTGTTTTGAAAATGCCTGAAGCAATGGTTGCTCCAATTGCAATCATTGAAAGTGCAAAGAGTGAAAGGCCGCGTTGAGGTTTGGTCATTTACTTTGGTTTGTGCCAAATGTAGAAGTTCACCAAAAAGCAATAGGCAGGAAGATTATTCTTTTCAATGGAGTTTTGAACGGAGACGTTCTTTTCAATCAGAAATCAACTCAACACACGTGTTATCATCACCCTCTTTGCTACTGGTAGCAACGTTTCTATCAAGGGTAAGTTGATTTTGCTCACGCAGAAGTAGGTGGCTGGTTGAGGCATCTCTTTGAACTTCTTGATAAGACTCAACTTAATGTTCTCTATGCTATTTGAAATGCTGCGTACTTCTTTGAAAAGATAGTTAAGCGATAGCGAACGCAGGTTTTCACTCACTGTGTGGATGACTGAATATTGGTATTGATAAATGTGTACATCAGGTGTCTTGTCTTCATTCAGCAGCATATAGCCTTCGCTATTATACATAGGCACAATTCCGACCGGCATTATCTCAATGTTCTTCTCCACAAATTCATATATCAGTTTGCCATCTTCAATGGTGCTTTTAATAGTTGGCAATGCGAATTCAACAATGTCAGTAATGGTTTGTATGTGCTCATCGTTCATCTCGTGTTGCTCGTATTGCAATTGTAGTTTTTTGAAATCAAAGCCTGAGAATTCTTTTGGAAAAGATTGTTGCATTTGCTCCACGCCATGCTTTAGTTCATTCAGATTTTGATAGTGTCTAAGCAAATCGCCTAGGGGAGGATACAATTTTGTTTCATCAAAATGAACCTTGCACGTTTGCAGATAAGCTAACAGAATGTATTTTTTGTATTCGAAGTCCATTGGGCCTTCAGTCATCCAGTTGTTGTCAAGGGTCTTCATAGTTGTTGCTTGTTTAAATTCTTTAACGAAGAATCGTGCCTTTGGTTTTCGCTCCAAAATCATCACAGTGTAAGCGCTGTAAGCTCTCCGATCGGAATTAGTTTTAACAACGCCCTTTTCATTTTTTTATTGAGTGTCAAGACTTCAGCCTGCCTGAAATCACTTTTAAATCGTAAATTCATAAGTCCATCATCATTGTTTCTGTCATTCTATTTTAGCGGCCACAACTATGAAGTTTTTACAGCGCATAAAACGCGGCTTAGGAGGCCGCATTTTGAAGAAGGAATTGGAACCTGTGCGCTTGCGGGGCGGATCTAATTTTCGTTCGGCTCAGCGCATTGGCATTCTGTACAAAGACCAGGATCAGGAAACCTATGAAAGCATTCGTAGCTATGGTGAGTACCTTAAGAATAAGTTTGAAGTAAAGGTTGTACACTCGTTAGCTTATGTTGACAGCAAGGAGAAAAAGCTTCCCGAATACCAACGTCAGCGCATTGATGCGGAATATTTCACACGAGGTGATCTCAACTGGCATATGCGTCCTGTTCAAAACGTCAGCAATTTTTTGCAACAGCAATTTGACATCCTGATCGACTTCAGTGGGGGCAATGTGGTGCCGCTCAATTTTATACTGAAGGAGAGCACCGCTACTATGAAAGTGGGCATGCGCGGCACGCGTGCTGAGCGCTACTGCGACTTTATCATAGACATGGGCGATCAGTTTGGGATAGATAAATTTATAGAACAACTCAACCTTTATCTCAGCAATCCGCGAATAAAATGAATCAACTGAAAGGCCTTGGAGTGGCCATGATTACTCCTTTCAAAAAAGACTTAACAGTAGACGTTCCCGCCCTTAAAAAACTCACTGATTTTTTGGTGGAAAACGGTGCGGACTATCTCGTTGTGCAAGGCACCACGGGCGAAACCTCTACCCTAGACAAGGAAGACAAGAAGCTGGTTTTGGAAACTGTGCTTGCCACCAACGGTGGCCGCAAACCCATTGTGTTAGGCCTTGGAGGTAACAATACTTACGACCTCACGCTACAGTTAGAAAGAATGGATACCGCTGGGCTGGCCGCTGTTCTTTCAGTAGCTCCCTACTACAGCAAGCCAACTCAAAATGGTTTGTTCGAGCACTACAAGGCGCTGAGCGAGGCGTCCAAACTTCCCATTATTCTTTACAATGTGCCCGGTCGCACAGCGACTAACATTTTGCCCGATACTGTTTTGCGCATTGCATTCGATTGTCGCAATGTGATAGGTATAAAAGAAGCCAGCGGTAACATGGAGCAAATAATGACCATCATAAAAGAAAAGCCAAAAGACTTTATGGTCATCAGTGGTGATGATGCCATCACGCTGCCCCTCATCGCTGCCGGAGCGGATGGAGTGATAAGTGTGGTAGGTAACGCCTTCCCGAAAGAGTTTTCTCAAATGGTGCATCATGCCATGAACAATGAGATGAATGAAGCGCGTGTACTGCATTACAAACTGCTTGAAATAATCCAACTGCTCTTTATAGAAGGAAATCCTGCGGGAGTGAAGGAAGCGCTTTCACATCTTGACCTCTGCGAAAACTACCTGCGCCTTCCGCTAGTGCCTGTATCGCAGCAGGTGAGCGAGCGCATGCGCAGGCTGATGATTGATGAAGAGTTTATCAAATAGGGAGTAACAATTAGTTCTTGCACAGGTGCAGAGTGAAGCCTTATTTTTTTTGCTCTGTCCCTCTGCGCGAAACGTTTAATACCTGATGGCACCCAGTACTCTTATATACGATGGCATTCGCATCACTAGTGCTGGTGAAGAACAAACGCGCGATGGTCTTATTATAGAGGAGGCTCTGAGCATCCTGATCAACGGGGAGCCACTAACGGTCACCATGCAAACCCCCGGCAACGAGTTTGAACTAACGCGCGGCCTGCTATTTACAGAAGGAATATTCAAAAGGCGCAACGAAGATTTCTCATTTGAAATAATAGAAAAAAACAAACTCGGACACATCACCTCAGTGAATGTTCAGCTGAACGAAAATGAAAAGTCAGCTATCAGCAAACGTTCATTGCTGTCGGTTGCGGCTTGTGGCATTTGTGGGAAGACCGAATTGAATTTTGTTGAAGGTCGCCTCAATACTTCCGTTGAATTTTCTCCTGAAAATATCTTTGCCATGTTTGAAACAATGCGCAGGAAGCAACGCGCATTTGATGCTTCAGGTGGATGCCATGCAGCCTCCGTTTTCTCATCAGTAAACCAAATGCTCAGCATAATGGAAGACGTAGGCAGACACAATGCAGTGGATAAAGTAATTGGTGATTTGCTGCACAAGAAACAACTCCATGAAGCAAAGTATTTGCTCGTGAGTGGCCGTGTCTCTTATGAAATTATAGCCAAGACGTTCGCTGCGGGAATTCCATTGCTGGCAGCTGTTTCAGCACCTTCATCTTTGGCTGTGGATTTTGCGAAGGAATTGGGCATCACTTTGCTCGGCTTTTGCAGAGAGGGAAGAGTTACGCAGTATGCCTAACAAAAAAAACCTGCTCTTCTCAGAACAGGCCTTCTTCGTTTTTAGTTATCTCAGCTTAGTTTTTGTGTCTCTTTTTATTTCGTCATCCACGGAGGTGTCATATTCTCATGCTTTGCGCTCAGCAGCATTTGGTTGTAGGTGAGTTGAAGTTGTTGGTAGTAGTTGGGGAATGTGCTGCGCACAATTGACATTTTTTGCTGAATGGCTGCAAGGGCATTCATCATTTCGGCCATTTTTGTTTGTTGTGCCATACTGGTGTTGGTTAGGTGCATTGTGTTGTTTGTGTTAGGTTAGGAATACAAGTGGCCTTTAACCACCCATTTTGCATCAAGGTTACATACCAACTCATATTTTTTCTATGGTACAAATCTGACAAGGTCACTATCCCCAATTAGGGGGATAGAGTAATGTTGATGGAGCATATAGATTTGACACATCATTACTAACTACCTATGACTATGTCTCATTCAAATTCTAAAGTGTTGGTTGCATTGGTTTCAATCATGTTCTCGCAACTACAGCAAAAGGCACAAATCATTTTTGACATTCCCGGTGCTACTGAAACCTATGTCACAGGCATCAACATAGCCACGGATGTCTGCGGATATGCCGTGTTTCCAGATGGCGTGAAGGGATTTGTAAAAACTCCGACTGACACCATCATGATCGAATTTGCTTCCGATGTAGACACGTGGATGGGCGGCATCAACGACCAAGGGCAATTAGTGGGCCGCTACAACCCAACCGGGGCAACCACCGACTACCACTGCTTTATTTACAATGTGACAGATGAAACGATGACTGATATGCCGCAACTGGACGGCTTCGAGTATCTGCAACCCAACGACATCAGCAACAATGGCTGGATAAGTGGCGACTTAAAGGACGCTGCTCAAAGACGCATATTTCGCTACCATGAGGATGTGGGAATGGAAACCGACTTTGTACTAATAGGCCCTGATGTGTGGCCAACTTATGGCGGACACGAAGTGCGCGAGGACGGTGGTCTTTCAGCTTTCTATCTCATCAACGGAGACTTCAAAGGAGTCTATTTCGATGAGAATTTAGTTTGGGGAGCAGGTGATACAGTGAACTTACCCGACCCGATAAATCCCAACGCGCACAAAACAAAAATCATGGGTGGAAGTGTTTTGTACTCACTCATCAATTTCGGATCTTCTAAAACCACTTACATCTTTAACAAAGGAGCACAAACACTTGGTGCCAAATTGAAAATTCCCTTTGCCGAAGAGGTATATGGATTGGACATCAACGAGGAAGACTACATCTGCGGTTACTACAAAGACACGAATTATGTAGTGCATGGTTTCTTTCAAGGCAAAGCCAACATCGATTTTCTCCCTTCGGTGAATGGATGGGACTTTGTAAACACCGGATCGGTGTGCTGGAATGAAGAAGACTTCACAGGCATCAACTACGGTGTGGATCCATATTATGCCATGCAGTATGGTCAGAATATTTACTTCCCAGGTATGACGGCTAACACCAATTTTCCAGACACCAGCTTCGTATCATGGATTGATTGGGTGCACGCTTTTGGCGAGCAAGAATGTTATGATACGGATCCGAATGTTGGTTACATGGAGCAAAACCCAAACGCATTTCACGTTTGGAAAAAAAACAGAGGGAGCAAGTTTGATGGAATATGCTGGGGCATGGTGAGCAATGCCTTATTGGCTTATGAGAGTATTCCTGTTCTCAATCAAGTGTATCCAAACCTGACAGGACTATTTGCCACTGAAACAGCCGCAACACTTGACTGGCCCACCACCGAAGAACAAGTTATTCCCAGATGCCGACAAAGTCAGGTAAAGCAATTTTCAACTATGCAATGGGCCAGAATACAAGAGGGATACACTAAAAGACCGCATGAAATGATAGATGAAATTTATAGCGGACTGCGCGATCCACAAGCAACTACCAAGCAGTTGGGCATTGTGCTGGTGGGAGAAGAAGTGCACGGCCAACATGCGCTGATGCCATATAAAATGACACGGGAGCCCGGCAACATCAATCAATACAACATTTACGTTTATGACCCAAACGAACCAACGTTTGACGATTTTCATGTGGTGGTAGACTATAGCGACACCTTCAGTTCATACTCCTACTATTTTGGCAGTGCATGGACTGAGTTCAATGTATTCGGTCTTAAATATGAAGAGTGGGTTGACAATTTCACTCAACCCATACATGTGGCGCCCATAACTGCAGCACCCGAAGAAAACCGCGATGGCAATGTCATACTCACACTTCCAGCCAATCCTGAACTAAACATAACGGGTGGACAGGGAGGTAGTATTGATGTAATGGGCAATGATTACTCTAACACACTTATTGGCAGCCAAACCATTTTTCTCTACACAGGACAAAATGAAAAGCCTTCTAATTTTTTGCTCGCCCCTGGTGAATATGACATTAGCGTAAGCTCAACTTCTGATCAAGACTTTTCTGCCTACTTCCAAACCGATGAAGGCAGCATTGTATACACGCGGCCAAGCACTTCCATAGGTGAGAATGATGCACTATCTGTAACCAATACCGAATGCCTTTACACCAACTCAGGCAGCGAATCGGTGAATGTAAATGCATACGTACTCACCTCTGATGATGAGGGTAGCACCTATCAATACTATTGCGACAATCTTGACTTGGCCATCGGCCAAACGGTTGGACTCGACATCATTGACGCTACCCATGTAATGATAACCAGCGCAGGCGGCAGCAGTACCTACGATGTGCGCATACGCATCTTTAATGAAGCTACTGGTTTTTGGGAATGCACTTCAGCGGGCATAGCCATTGGTTCTGGAGTTACTCAGCAGATCATTCCTGAACTAACAGGCGATACATTCAATGGAGTGACAATAGAAACTGATGCCAATCAAGACGGAGATTTCGAAACAACAGAAAATTTTGACAATGATGGCTTGCCCAATATGATGTTGTCTCAGTCGGAAGTCAACGTGCCAGCACTTGCTGCTTCGGGCACCTTTTACATCAGCAATGTAGGTGCAGGTAATCTGAACTGGAGTGTGGCTTCTGCCCCATCATGGATTACGGTGGACGAAGGCGCAACAGGTATCAACCACGGACCGCTTACGTTCAGCGCAGCAGATAACTTCGGTGAAACACGCCAGGAATGGCTGATAGTGGAAGCCGCAGCACCCGCTAACGATCAGGACTCGGTGCTTGTAACCCAACTGGGCATAAATGGTATAGAAAGCCTAAGTGCACAAATGCTGATGACCATGCAGCCCAACCCTGCCAATGGTCGTGTTCAATTCAGCAGAAAAGAATTGTTGGGCAGCGCAGTGCTGAGCTATGAGATTTACAATGCTGCTGGCAGCAAAATAACCAGTGGCACCATGAGCGCAAATAGCATGACACTGGATGTGTCAGAATGGAGTGGGGGAGTGTACACCGTGCGCTTCACTGCACCTGCCAACAGTTTTGTGATGCGATTAGTAGTAACTGAATAACGATGTGTTTTTATATGTTGTAAGCAAGGGCCACCTCAGGTGGCCCTTGCTGTTGGCTATAAAGTTTCTATTACTGAGTTTGTCTTAAAAAAAGGAACCCCGCATCACGCCTTTCCGGGTTTATCCTCAACTTCTCAAAGGCCCTCCTATTACTTTCGCCACCCTTCTAAAAAAAGATTCAGAAAACTTCATTGATATGGAAATAGCCGTTGTAGGAACCGGATACGTTGGCCTTGTCACAGGCACTTGCTTTGCCGAAACAGGCAACAACGTTACCTGTGTAGACATTGATGCTGCTAAGGTGCAGCGCATGAAAAAGGGCGAAATACCCATCTACGAACCCCACCTGGATGTCCTTTTCGAGCGCAACATCCGCGAGAATAGACTGCACTTCACAACCGATTTAAAACAAGCTGTTGACAAGGCACAAATCATCTTTCTCGCCCTGCCCACCCCACCGGGCGAAGATGGAAGTGCTGACCTCAGCTATGTGCTGAATGTCGCAAAAGAACTCGGCAAAATCATCACCGAGTACAAAGTGATAGTGGACAAAAGCACCGTACCTGTTGGCACAGCCGACAAGGTGAAAAAGGCAATGCTAGAAAGTTTTGCATCGACTCATGGCGGTTCTCTGAATTTTGGAGAGGGTCAGGGCGAGGCCTTCGATATCGTCAGCAATCCTGAGTTCCTTCGCGAAGGGTTTGCAGTAGACGATTTTATGAAACCCGACCGAGTGGTTATTGGCACCGAAAGCGAGCGCGCTCGCAAAGTGATGGAGGAGCTTTACAAGGCCTTCACGCGTCAGGGCAATCCTATCATTTTTATGGATGAAAGAAGTGCAGAGCTCACCAAGTATGCGGCTAACGCATTCCTCGCCACCAAGATTTCTTTCATGAATGAAATAGCCAACTTCTGCGAGAAGGTGGGCGCAGATGTGGACATGGTTCGCATGGGCATAGGCACAGATACGCGCATTGGCAAGCGTTTTCTTTTCCCGGGCATTGGTTATGGTGGCAGTTGTTTCCCCAAAGATGTGCAAGCCCTTTACCACAGCGGCATCGAAAGCAGCTACGAGTTCAAGATTTTAAAAAGCGTGATGAAGGTGAACGAGCGTCAGAAGACAGTTCTTCTCGGCCCCATATTGGATTATTTCAACGGTTCACTCAGCAACATCACTATAGCACTCTGGGGCCTTGCTTTCAAGCCCGACACCGATGACATTCGCGAGGCACCTGCATTGTATATGATAGAACATTTGTTGGAGGCCGGAGCAAAAGTGATTGCGTACGACCCGGAAGCAGCAGAGAATGTTCAAAAGCAGAAAGGATATAACATTACCTATTCAAAAGACCAGTATGCCGCCTTGGATGGCGCTGATGCCCTTCTCATTTGCACAGAGTGGAGTGCATTCCGCAATCCTGACTTTGACAAGATGAGCAGCTTGCTTAAAAACAAAGTCATCTTCGATGGCCGCAACCTTTATGAGTTGGGCAAGATGAAAGAGCTCGGTTATTACTACAAGAGCATAGGTCGCGAAACTATCGGCATCAAAGAATCTGTGCGCGTCTAAGGCTTATTTCAGAAAAATGTGAGGGTTGCTTTCTCCTTAGTTAGGACAAACGTTTCCGTACAACGAGATGAAGATATTCATATCAGTTGTACCTACAATGGTATCATCATTAAGGTCGGCAGTGCATCCTGTGGTGCATCCAAACTGACCAACAAGTATGATCAGGTCTAGCACACTTACCACACCATCGCAGTTGAAGTCACCCAGACAGCAATCCTGATTCGTGTTTTCCAACACGGTCACAGTAAAGCTGCAGTCAGAAGAATTTCCAAATTCATCAGTTGCTGTGAAGGTCACTTCTGTGGTACCAATCGGATAAATGCCAGATGCGTTTCCGCTGCCGTTGTAGTCGTTTGTAGTGCTGGAGATGTCGCTGCAATCTGCTACATCTGGCAATGGTACATTCACAAAAAGATCGGTATTGCCAGGCAATGCTGTTGCAGTAATATTATTCGGACATACAATTTCAGGAGATTCTGCATCTTCCAAAAAGAGCATAAAAGAACATTCATCTGTATTGCCGGCTATGTCTGTTACTGTTAAGGTAATTAGCGTGGGCCCAGTCAGTATTTCTCCCGGCTCAGGAAATTGCTCCACTATGGGAAAAGGGTCCGTATCATCAGATACAAATGCATCTAATGTGTAGTCTTGAATGAACGCCACACAATCAAATGCACTAAAAACCTGCTCAGTTAAATCCCCAGGACATATGATAATTGGCGGTGTTACGTCCTCGCCAAATGTTCCAGTAAGCGTTATATCGTCCACAGCGAAACTGGGGTCGGTTGCAACTCCATCATCATTGTTCACCCATCGAAAACCAATCTTTACGTTTTGATTGTCTTGGGCTGAAATGGGCATTGCAATGCTATATGTTGTCCATGTTCCTTGGGGGTCACAATCAAGCACCGTTTTTGGGAGGTCAACCAGTTGGCTCCAGATAGCACCGTCATAATACCAAAGAGTCGCATTGTCAATTGTGTTGCCACCTTCGAGATAAAGAAACTCAAGAGTGATAGCAGACATTCCTCCGCAATTGATAGCAGGAGATTCTGCTCTTTTGTCGGTCGCTCCGAAACCAAAAAAATTGCATAGAATCGAGCAATCATAATAAGCAGCGCCAATGTCGCCAAGTGCAGTGCTTCCTAAGTGTAGAGTTCTGTCAGTACCACAGCCAGTGCCGCATTCGCCTTCATCATTACCATTTTCTGTTGCACTTACAAACCACTCGTTGGCTGTATCTCCATTTGCGCCAGTGCTAGTTACAGTCCATATACCATTAAAATTAACGTACCCAGCGGCAGGGTTGTCAGCATCACAGCCAGTTCCAAAGTCCTCTGCCCAAAAAGTTATCTGAGAAAATGAAACCGAAGGAATCAATAAAAACAGGAAGTAGAGTAGTCGCATTATTGAGTGATTTTGGTAAGGGATAAATATAGACGGATAACTTTTAAAATCGTGTTTTGGTTGTTTCTGGGTTGCATATTCCATAAAACAAAAAAGCCTCGGAAATTTTCCGAGGCGTTTTTCAAATCGATCTATTGCGAAAAGTAAAATTAAACAACGCCTTGGTCAAGCATTGAGTCGGCCACTTTTACAAAGCCAGCTACGTTTGCTCCTTTCACGTAGTTCACATTACCATCTTCAGTTCCGTATTTTACACAAGCTGCGTGTATGCTCTTCATAATGTTATGCAGACGCTCATCCACTTCCTCCCTTGACCATGAAAGACGCAAAGAGTTTTGCGACATCTCAAGACCTGAAGTGGCAACACCACCTGCATTTGATGCCTTGCCAGGAGCAAACAACACTTTATTATCAAGGAAAATATTGGTGGCTTCCAGAGTGCTTGGCATGTTAGCGCCTTCTGCAACTGCTATCACTCCATTCGCAATAAGTGCTTTTGCATCATTAGCTTGCAATTCGTTTTGAGTAGCGCAGGGCAATGCGATGTCGCACTTTACACCCCAAGGAGTTTTGCCAGCTATGAAGTCACATTTGTATTTGTCAGCATATTCTTTGATCCTTCCGCGCTTCACATTCTTCAATTCCATAAGGAAGGCTAGCTTTTCTGGAGTGATGCCTGCTTTATCATAAACGTAGCCGTCACTGTCAGAAGCTGTCACAACTGTTGCCCCAAGTTGAGTCGCTTTTTCTATAGCGTATTGAGCAACATTGCCGCTACCCGATACTACTACTGTTTTACCATTGAAATCTTGGCCTTTAGTCTTCAGCATTTCGGCAGCGAAGTAAACGGTGCCATAACCCGTAGCCTCAGGTCGAATGAGTGAACCACCCCAGTTGCGACCTTTTCCAGTAAGCACTCCGGTAAATTCATTGCGCAGTCTTTTGTATTGACCGAAAAGGAAACCAATCTCACGACCACCTACACCGATGTCGCCAGCTGGTACGTCAGTATCAGGACCAATGTGGCGAGCAAGTTCGCTCATGAAGCTCTGGCAAAACGCCATTACTTCGTTGTCACTTTTTCCTTTTGGGTCAAAGTCACTTCCGCCTTTACCACCGCCCATCGGCAGGGTTGTCAGTGAGTTCTTGAAGGTTTGTTCAAATCCTAAAAACTTCAAAACGGAAAGATTCACTGTTGGGTGAAAGCGCAATCCGCCTTTGTAGGGGCCTATGGCGCTGTTGAACTCGACACGATAGCCGCGGTTCACTTGGATCTCGCCTTTGTCATTAACCCATGGCACACGAAAAATAATGGTGCGCTCTGGTTCAGCTATGCGCTGCAGGATTTTGGCGGTTTTGTACTTTGGATTTTCTTCGATGTAAGGAATAACTGCTTCAGCTACTTCTGTCACCGCTTGCAAAAACTCAGGTTCATTAGGGTTTTTGCTTTGGATATCTGCTACGAAGGCATCTATCGCTGCTTGGTATTTACTTGCCATTATGCAATTAGAAATTTTTTAAATTTATTTTTAAAAACGCGTGCGAAAGTAATGGTCTCATTCCTTCATGCAAGTTCAAATTGCAGCAGATTGCAACTCATGGGGCTGATGCCCGTTTACCTTTGCCAAACTCAATTTTTTTTACACGAAATGATAAAGCCGAAAACAACCCTAAGCGCATTGATTCTTCTTACATCTATGTTTTTTGCATCCTGCAAACAACAAGAGGAAGGAGAAGAGGATTTGCCGACCATAGTTCCTGTGCAGTCTGTAACTGCGATGATGGATGGCAATGCCTTCAATGCAACACTCATTGTTCATGAGGTTTTAGATGGCATTCATGTTTTTGTTTGCAGCAATGCTTCAGGCGATGTTCTTACTTTAAAAATGACGAACATCGACTTGGGTGAACACGTCATCAACATTGATGACCCCACAATTACATATTATACCGGAGGATATATCCATGACCAGACTCCTGCGCCTTCAGGTTCTATCAACATTACAGAGAAAACGAATTACCGCATCAGCGGAAATTTTGAAACAGCAGTAAGCAATATCTCGGAAACAGGGCAAACCATTGAAATCACTTCAGGTGCCTTCAGCCAATTAGAATACTAATAGTCAACTGAACTTCTAGGAAATAAACGGGGCCCCATTGCTGAGACCCCGTTTATTTGTTTAGGAAATCATGAAATACTGGCTATATCCTGTAAGCCGGAGAGGCAGGCAGAGCTACAACCAATGTCTTTAAGAACTTGCGTTCCGGATTGTTAGACTGATGTAAAAAGAATGGGTTGCTTCGATCAAGAATGTTTTCACATCAAACCACCATTAAGCTGCAACCTCGAATATCTGAATGGTCAAATCGGCCGGTTACCTCGAAGTCACCATTTTCATAAACAACTCCAAGGTCTTGTGTGGCTATAAAGCAACAAGAGTCAAGGTTTGCGAGGTCTATCACGTTCAAACCACCTCTGCCTGATAGGCCGCTAGACAATGGGTCGGACGTGTCGCGAACAAGAACGCGCATCCAAACTGGAGGCTCAAAAAGACCATTTTCGCTGGAATACGCCTGAGTGAGCATTTCTGTCATTCCATATTCGCTGTGAATACGGTCAACAGCAAAGGCTCTTTGGAGGAATTGGTGTATTTCCATTCGAGTGATTTCTTGCCTTCTTCCTTTCATTCCGCCCGTCTCCATGACGATTGTATTCTTAAGACTCATGGGATAATGCTCAGCAAAGTCGAGTAAAGCATAGGTGACACCAAGAAGAAGCGTCTTTATTCCCAATTTTTCATTCTCTTCCAGCTTGTCAGCCAGTGCTTGGTGATTATGAAGGAAAAAATCACTACCACTTTGCAATGATTCAGCAATCATTTTTTCAGCCATGTAAACCAGAGAGGAACCCTCTCGCTCAAGGTATGAAGGAAGCAAAGCCGCTATACAATAGTTAGAAATGGACCCGTATTTTTGTTCAAAGCTGACGGTGAAACTTCGCTGATAATTCCGCAAGTCTTTTACATGATGTTGCGAAGTTGTATTCCCAGTTGTACCGCTGCTGGTAAACGTTTTTTGAGAATGAAATTCCCCTGTTTTAACTGCATGAGTTTTGAAGAAATCAATGGGTAGAAAGGGTATTTTTTCAAAAGAATTTATTTCTTCCGGTGCAATTTTCAGCGCTTTTATATAGTCTGAGTAGATGAGATTGTTTTTATTTTGATAATGAAAGATGCGTAAAGCCAAACTAGGCAGACCCTCAGGCCCTAGGCTCAAAACTTCATCAATCAAAGGCAAGCCACTCAATTTCGGTCAAATTTTTGCCGACAAAGAAAACCGAGATAGATTTGAACCAATGAATAGAAATAACCTATTTGTCTTTCTTATTGCAGTTGCTTTACTTGGCTGTTTGAAGCGTCAAGAGTTTCCTGCTGAGCCAATAATTAGCCTCAAAAGCTTTGATATAGCTGAAGATTCTGCCAATCTGTTCTTCACTTTTACAGATGGTGATGGCAATTTTGGCCTCAAGGACGAAGATTTCCCTGATACTAGCTTTTGCCCCCGGAATAACAATGTTTATTGCGAGTACTTCGAGTTGCAAAATGGCATGTGGACTTTTATTGACATTAATCCTTGCGAAAACCCTAATGCGGTTCCTTTTTACTATCGAGTGCCTTTTGTGGCTCCAACTGGGCAGTTCAAAGCGCAGGAAGGAGAAGTGAAAATTACTATGTATGATTGGTATCTCGACTCTCCTTTTGACACCTGTAAGTTTGAAATAAGAGCTGTAGATTTTGACCAAAATGTGAGTAATACCATACAAACTCAAGTATTTATAAAACCATAAAATGTCAGTTTTCAGCCATAAGATCATTAGCGAAAGGACAAATGTGTTTTTTGGCATGTTCAAAACTCAAGCTTTTCCTCTCGCTCAAGTTGATAAAACGAATAGATTTTAAATAGAAAGACATTGGCAACCAATGACATTTGAAGCGTCTCAAAGTCAGATTGCTAAAAACTAAATAATTTTACTTAAACCAAAAATTTGGAGGGTGCTATGGAAAAAAACATTTTCACAATTATGTTAGAAGAGGAAAACCAAGGGTATTTAATGCTCAGCCTTTTTCTAATTGTTATCGGAGCAGTTGGCGGAGCCAAATTGTTCGCAAAGGCAAGCAGGCCTTGGTATGCTGCATTCATTCCTGTATGGAATGTGATCGAAGCACTTAAAATTGTAGGTCGTCCCGTTTCGCATATTGCATTCTTTCTGGTGCCGGTTTACAACATTTACTTCTTCTTTCGTTTGTGCATTGAGATTGCTCAATCATTCGGAAAGCTAACTACGCTTGACTATATTTTGGTTTGCGTATTCAATGTATTCTACATATTGAACCTTGCGCTTGCTTACAACGAAGAATATATGGGCCCTGTTTATGGCAAGGACCTTAAGGCTATACAGGAGAATTCTACTGCATTGGCATAGTTTATTGATTTCATATTTTAAAAGGATAAGACCCTTCTGTTCAAACAGAAGGGTTTTTTTTTATAAGATCTCAGTCCCTTGCCTTGTGCATTGAACATTTCTGAAGAATCGATGTTACTTTGACCTCATCTTCTAATGTCTCATAAAGTTGCAATCATAGGTAGTGGTTTTGCTGGCTTATCTGCCGCGTGCACTGCGGCAGCAGCGGGTTGCGAGGTAGTTGTTTTTGAGAAAAACAGCTCCACTGGAGGCAGAGCGAGATTTTTTTCGGACAGTGGTTTTTTGTTTGACATGGGCCCTTCTTGGTACTGGATGCCCGATGTATTCGAGGATTTTTTTGCTCGCTTTGAAAAAAAGGTCTCAGACTATTATTCATTAGACCGTCTTGATCCATCTTACCGTGTTTTTTTTGATGACAATACTGAACTTGATGTTCCTGCCTCGTTAAGCGAACTCAAGGTTGAACTTGAAAAACTCGAAAAAGGAAGCGGTCAAAATCTTGACAAATTCCTTGCTGAGGCGAAAGTGAAGTATGAGACTGGAATGAATGAATTCGTTTGGAAGCCTTCACTCAGCTTAATGGAGTTTGCCAATTTCAAATTAATTCGAGAGAGTTTCAGATTGCAACTATTTGCCAATATGCGCTCTCATTTGCGAGGATATTTCAGTCATCCCAAAATTCTCAAATTGCTCGAGTTCCCAGTGTTGTTCCTCGGGGCTAAGCCTTCAAAAACGCCAGCTCTTTACAGCATGATGAATTATGCTGATATTGCTTTAGGCACTTGGTATCCGCAAGGTGGAATGGCCAAAATTCCTGAAGCAATGACTGCTCTAGCCATAGAACTTGGGGTGAAGTTTGAACTGAATGCCGAAGTACAAAGCATAGAAGTCAACAATGGCAGAGCAAATGCTTTGGTTGTTAATGGAAATAAGCACACATTCGATTCAGTCATAGGCGCAGCTGATTATCATCACATTGAGTCTAAGCTGCTGACCAAAGAGCATCGTGATTATGACGAAGCCTACTGGAGCAAGCGAGTTATGTCTCCTTCAAGTTTGCTGTTTTATGTTGGCATAAACAAAAAAGTGGATGGGCTTCTTCATCACAATCTGTTCTTTGATGAGAGTTTTGATCAACATGCGGTGCAGATTTATGATACACCCCAATGGCCTGAAAAGCCTCTTTTCTATGTCTGCTGCCCTTCAAAGACTGACAAAACGGTGGCGCCAGAAGGTTGCGAGAATTTATTCATTCTCATCCCCGTTGCGCCTGACATGAGTAGCACTGAGGAAGAACGTAACTACTATTTTGACATGTGTATAAAGCGGATAGAAGCTCGAACAGGCTCGAGCTTTATGGACAACATTGTCTTCAGGAAATCCTATGCGCACGAAGAATTCGTTGCTGATTACAATTCATTCAAGGGCAACGCTTATGGTCTTGCAAATACCTTGATGCAAACTGCTTTTCTGAAGCCTCGAATGAGAAGTAAAAAAGTAAAGAATCTTTTTTTTGCTGGCCAGTTAACTGTACCCGGTCCTGGTGTGCCACCGAGTATTATCAGTGGACAGGTTGCAGCAAATGAAGTGTTGAAGTATTTGAACATTCAAGCACCTTTGTCGGTTTAGTCCTGTTACATGAATAACCAGAAAACACTCTTCGATAAAGTGAGCATAGCATGCAGTCGCAATGCCACTCATCGTTATAGCACCAGTTTCGGCATTGGTATTCGCAGCTTGGGCAAGAGTTTTCGCGATCCTGTTTATTCCATTTATGGCTTCGTCCGATTTGCGGATGAGATAGTGGACACGTTCCATGATTACAATAAAAAGGAACTGCTTTCACGCTTTCGCGAAGACACGGTTCACGCCATTGAAAATCGCATTTCATTAAACCCTATTCTGAATAGTTTTCAAGCCACTTACCATCGGTTTTCTCTCGATTGGCAGCAGGTAGATCAGTTTTTGAAAAGCATGGAAATGGATTTGGAAAAAAATGGTTACGATAGGTTGGGTTTCGAAAATTACATCTTAGGTTCAGCAGAAGTGGTTGGCCTAATGTGCTTGAAAGTTTTTACCGAAGGTGATTCAGCGAAGTATGAAGAATTAAGGCCCCATGCAATGAGTCTTGGCGCAGCTTTCCAGAAGATAAATTTTCTTCGCGACATAAAAGCCGACTTCGAGGGCCTTGGTCGCGCCTATTTCCCGGAACTCGACTTTCAAAATTTTACACAGGAACAAAAACTTTCCATTGAGAGCGAAATTGCCAAAGACTTTGAACACGCTTACGCAGGTATTGTGAAACTGCCGCATGATGCACGTTTCGGTGTTTATGTAGCCTATGTTTATTACTTGAGATTGTTTAAGAAAATTAAATCCCTGCCCTATCATCGCATAATGCAAGAGAGAATACGCATTCCAAATCAGCGAAAGTTTGCCCTCATCGTTAGCAGCTATGTTCAACACAATCTAAACTTGTTGTGATGAAATTTTTGTCTTTATTGGTATTGACATTCCTCCCATATTTTTCAATCGGTCAGGTAGAAAATATGCGTGTGCTTTTCTTTGATGCCTCAAGTGATCAAGGCATCAAAAGTTTCTACAACAGCGCGCAACTGTTGGATGAGAGCACTCCGATATTGAAAGCATATAAAGGAGTGGCAACTGCCATGCAGGCAGAGGTGGCATCGAGTGTCTCAGAAAAATTAGATTATTTCAACAAAGGGAAAGCACTCCTGGAAACAGCTCTAGCCAGCGATTGGTACAATGCTGAAATTCGCTTTCTTCGGTTCAGTGTACAAAGCGAGGTACCTTTCATATTGGGCTATGCTGATAAGTTGGACGAGGATGCAGCTATCATCATCGAGGCGTTTAGAAATAACAGCATTGACAAAACAAATGACTTTTGGAAACGCGCCATTCAGTTCATGGTTGACAGCGGTGAGCTAAGTGACGAGAACAAAAAAGAAGTGGAGAAATACAAAACATGAGCGAGCAAATGGTAGTTCTTGTTGACAAGGATGACAACGAAATAGGCGTGATGGAGAAAATGGAAGCGCACCGCCAGGATTCGCTCCATCGAGCATTTTCTGTATTTGTATTTAATGACAAAGATGAAATGCTGCTGCACCAGCGTGCCATGGAGAAATACCACAGCGCAGGTCTTTGGACCAATGCCTGTTGCTCGCATCCTGCGCCAGGTGAAACAGTAATTAATGCTGCTCAGCGAAGATTAGGAGAAGAAATGGGAATGACTTGTTCGTTGCATAAAGCGTTCGATTTTATTTATCGCGCTCAATTAGAAAATGAAATGACGGAGCACGAATTAGATCATGTATTCATAGCAACTACTTCAGAAAATCCGCAACCAGATGTTTCAGAGGTTATGAATTGGAAATGGATAGCTCTTGATGATTTGATTTACGAAATCAACGAAACTCCTGAGCGTTTTACCATCTGGTTCAGAATAGCTTTGCCCCGTGTATTGAAAGAATGGAATGTCTCACCGTTAAACATCACTTCTTTATCATGATTTATTTTTTTATCACATTAGCAACATTCATTGTCATGGAAGGCGTTACTTGGTTTACGCATAAGTTTGTCATGCATGGTCTCATGTGGTATTTTCATGCGGACCATCACAATCCAACCAAGAGTTTCTTCGAAAAGAACGATGCGTTTTTTTTGATTTTTGCAGTACCTAGTTTCCTTCTAATGCTCTTCGGTGCAATGGCGGATTTCGATTTTCGCTTCTTCCTCGGTTTAGGAATTATGTTCTACGGCATTGCTTATTTTCTTGTGCACGATGTGCTCATTCACCAGCGCTTCCCTTGGTTCAAAAGAACTGAAAATGTCTATTTCCGTGCTCTTCGCAAGGCACACAAAGTGCATCATAAACACCTGGGGCCAGAGGATGGCGAATGTTTCGGAATGCTCTACGTTCCCTTCAGATATTTCCGCGAGGCAGCTGCATACAGGCAGCTTAAAAGGGCATAATTAGTAGCAGTCATGAATCCGAATTACTATTATCTCTTAGTCAATTTGGGTTGTGTTGTGGTACCGTTCCTCTTCAGTTTTCATCCTCGTCTTCGTTTCTACAGGCACTGGAAATCGTTTCTTATGGGAGCCTTTGTCATGATGTGCCTCTTCATTCCTTGGGATGTTTTTTTCACTTACAAAGGCATCTGGGGTTTCAGCGATAAATACACCATAGGGTTCAAAATTTTAGGGCTACCCATAGAGGAGTGGCTGTTTTTTATTTGCATTCCTTACGCTTGCTGCTTTACCTATCATTGCCTTCGGTTGCTGATAAAGCGTCCCCCTTCTAGGGCCACGGGCCGAGTTATTGCTGTCTTTATCGCTTGTTTATTTCTGGTAATAGCATGCTCGCATCTGCATCAATGGTATGCTTTTGCAGCGCATTTCCTCTGCGCAGTTTTTCTCCTCCTCCACGTTTTTGTTTTCAAAAGCAATTGCCTCCTTTGGTTTTTTCTTATGTACGTCATCATCCTAGTTCCATTTCTCGCGTCCAATGGGATACTCACTGGGGTCACATTCTGGCATTATCCACTCTTCAATTTTCAGGTCGATAACATCACCGAAAAAATCGTATGGTACAACAATGAGCACAATCTCCGCTTCCGTCTTTTCACCATGCCTGCTGATGATTTAGCATACGGCATGTTGATGTTGCTTTTGACAATAACGGGTTATGAGTGGAGTGAGAAGAGACTCAAAGTTTTAAATCATTGACATTATTTTATTCTCTCGAGTATAGTTGTCACCGAATAGTGGTCGCAAAGCTTCTCGTCCAGTGTCTCATACTCCATAGCTTCAAAGCCTTTGCTGTGCAATATGTAGTCAATGCGAAATGAGGGGAACACTCCATTGTAAGTATTTCCTATGCCATTACCCGCCTCTAGGAAGGAATCTTCCAGTAGGTCAGAAATTGTCTCGTAGGCATAAGAAACGGGCGTGTCATTAAAGTCGCCACAGAATATTATTTCGTAAGGACACTCAGCAATACTTTTTGCAACTCGCTTCACTTGCTCTTCGCGCTTCACAAAGGCAATCTTAAGTCTGCGCGCAATGCGTTTACTGCCATCATCCAGCTCCTCCTCGTTCTTGTTACCGTCTACTAGCGCATAGTCTTCGGGTTTGAAGCGGATACTTTGCAGGTGCGCGTTGTAGACACGCACGGTGTCTTTGCCCATTTTCACATCAGCATAAATGCAGAAGTTATTGGGGTCACTTTCAAACGGAACGTGCCCTTTGCTTAAAATAGGATACTTCGAGAAAAGCGCAACACCAAAGTACTGCTGCCCCGTCATAGCGTGCGTGTAGCGCTCATGGTAGTACTTTGTGGGAAGAAATTTCACCAGCGTATCACGCGTTTCAAATACTCCGTTTCTGTCTGTGTGGTAGAACTCCTGGAAACAAACAATGTCGGCTTGCTCTCTCTTCAGCACATCAAAAATGTTGTCGCGAATAGTCTTGTTTTTTCCTTTTTGGTAATATCCAAACAAATTCACATTATAGGTAAGCACTTTCACTCGCATCGCATCGCCTTCTTGTTCACTCGAAAATGAAACTTGAAAGAAATCGGTAATGTGATTAAGACCAATCAGCACCACTATCAATGAATACCATGTGTTCTTTCTCTTCTTGAAAAACCAGTAGAAAATGAAAATAATGTTTGCAAGGAGTATGAATGGATAGGCGAGACCAAACAGTGAAAAATACCCAAATGCTGATGGTGGAATGTGCACCGCTGCATAAGAAAGAAGCAGAGACAGAATCGCACCGATGTTCAGCATCATCAGCAACCAATTCGTTCTCGATTTTCGTTCTTTTTTTTCTTCAGTCATTCGGACAAGGGTATCAACAACAAAAGCGATGTGACTTCCATCGCTTTCTGATAGCACAACAAAAGTAGTTATCCCAAAAGCACCTTTACGCAGAACTTGTTCCAGTCCTATTGTGAGAAAAAAAAATGCCATCACCTGCACAGCGCCACTTTCCATTTGAACTTTCCCACCTCAATCTTATTCGCTATTCATGAATTTTTCCAACATTGAGGTTTGCTACTTTCTGGGAATAGGCGGCATTGGTATGTCTGCTCTTGCTCGCTATTTCCATTCGCAAGGCAAGCATGTTTTGGGCTACGACAAAACTTCTACAACGCTTACCACCGAGTTGGAGTTGGAAGGTATTGCGGTCCACTTCGATGACTCTATTTTGGAAATTCCTCAGTTGATGAAATTGGCCGATAAGAAGAAAGTACTGGTTGTTTACACTCCTGCCATTCCGAAGGACAGTAACGAGTTGAATTGGTTCAGGGAGAACGAATTCACCATGATGAAACGCTCACAAGTGCTTGGCCTCATTACAGAAAATACGAAGACTATAGCAGTGGCCGGCACCCATGGCAAGACCACCACCAGCACTCTGATAGCACACATCTTGCATTATTCTGGCCTTGGCTGCAATGCATTCTTGGGGGGCATTTCTTCTAACTACAATACCAATCTTCTCCTTTCTAAAACTGCTGAGTGGACAATAGTAGAAGCAGATGAATACGATCGTTCCTTTCTCACTTTGTCCCCAACCATTAGCATCATCACCAGCACAGATGCTGACCATCTTGACATCTATGGCTCGCATGAATACATGCTCGAATCATTTCAGCTCTTCGCTGAGAAAACAAAGCCACAGGGTAGTCTCTTTTTTAAGAAGGAGTTGTCATTGAAGATTTCAGATGCTGCCTTTCGGGTTGCCGAGTATTCCATTCTTTCCCATGCGGAATACGCGGGAGAAAGCATCCGCATCGAAGATGGAGACTATCATTTCGATTTGAGAATTAACCCTCTGCTTGAAACTCAAACTCCTGCATCGCTTATTGAGAATTTAAAATTAGGCCTCCCCGGTAGGCACAATGTGGAAAATGCCGTTGCCGCTTGCGCAGCATCTTTGCAAGCGGGTGTCACTGCAGATCAATTGCGCGCTGCCTTAGCTGCCTTTCAAGGCGTTAGGCGCAGGTTTGAATACCGCATCAAGCGTTCAGATTTTGTATTGATTGATGACTATGCTCACCACCCTGAAGAATTGAAGGCGTGCATCAGGAGCGTGAAAGAGCTTTATCCCGACAAGAAAATTACTGGCGTCTTTCAGCCACATCTTTTTAGCCGCACGCGCGACTTTGCTGACGAATTTGCGCGGAGCCTCGAACTTTTAGATGACGTAATCCTGCTTCCCATCTATCCCGCTCGCGAGCAGCCAATGGAAGGAATTCATTCACAAATGCTGTTGGATAAAATCTCAAAAACTGAAAAGATACTGGTAGAGAAAAGCGGGTTATTAGCTGAATTAAGCCGAAAACCACACGATGTGGTGCTGATGTTAGGTGCTGGAGATATTGATGCGTTGGTTCCTGTAGTGGCAAATTCGTTTTCTTAAATCCTTTTTGAAGTCAGAAAAAAACATATTGCTAAAAGATGTCACACGCAAAAAGCGGAGACGGGCGATTGTCATTAATTCATTGGCAGTGGCCGGTGCGTTGGTTCTTTTTACGCTATTGGGTTTTGTGCACCGCAAGCAGAAGAGCACCGTTTGCTGGAAGTTGGATGTGCAAATAGAAGCAACAGAGGGACAATGTTATCTAAGTGAAAAACTAGTGAGTAAGCTTGCCAATGAAGCAACCGATTCCATTATTGGTGCTGAGTTGAATCAGATTGACATTGATGCGATTCATAAAAAAATAGCAGAAAATTCTTCCGTAAAAGAGGCACATGTATACACCACTGTGGATGGCCGCTGTGTAGTTCGTGTCCTTCAGCGCACACCTGTTGCACGCATTTTCAACACCGATGGAAGCAGTTTCTATTTGGATAAAGATGGCTTCACTATGGCTCTTTCCAGTTATTACACTGCAAAGGTTCCCGTGTATGTTGGAAGTATTCATGAGAAAATGTGTGCCACTAGTTTCAAGGATTATGCTACTGATGATGCCTATCTCAAGGCTACGCAGTTGGATGATATTTATGCTTTCACTTCGTTCATCGCTGGAAATGAATTTTGGAATGCACAGGTGGAGCACGTCCACATCAATGATGCAGCCGAGTTTGAAATCATCCCGCGGGTGGGCAATCACCGCATCAATATGGGTAATGCCTATAACTTGGAGGAGAAGTTTAAGAAACTCATGGCTTTTTATGCAAACACAGTGCACACCAAGGACCTCAACCAATACAGTTCCATAAACGTGGAGTATGATGGTCAGGTAGTGTGTGTGAAGAGATAATGAAATGCTTCCGATTGTTCTTCAATGAAGAAATAGTCTGAAACTTGAAACGTGAAATTTGAAATCAAAAAGGAGATTATGAATTCAGAAATTGTAGTTGGACTCGACATCGGAACCACCAAAATTGCATGCCTTGTTGGCCGTAAATTGGAAAATAACAAGATTGAAATACTTGGTATTGGTCGCAGTGAAAGCATCGGTGTAACACGCGGTGTTGTAAGCAATATTGAAAAAACCGTTGCCAGCATTCGCGCTGCTGTGGAAGAAGCTGAGCGTGAAAGTGGTGTCAATATTCGCCTTGTAAATGTGGGCATAGCTGGCCAGCACATCAAGAGCCTTCAGCATCGTGGCATGCGCACACGTAGAAACATGGATGAAGAAATCACACGCAACGATATCGATGCATTGATTGAAGATATGTACAAGCTTGTAGTGCTTCCAGGAGAGGAGATCATTCACGTTTTGCCACAGGAGTTTACTGTGGACAGCGAGACTGGAGTCAAGGAGCCAATCGGTATGTGCGGCATTCGCCTCGAAGCCAACTTCCACATTATTACTGGGCAAGTTACCGCGATCAAAAACATATACAAATGCATCACGAAAGCAGGCCTTGTAGTAGACGCCTTAACACTGGAGCCACTGGGCAGCGCTGCGGCTGTGCTTAGCGAAGAAGAAAAAGAAGCTGGTGTTGCACTGATTGACATAGGCGGTGGTACAACAGATATTGCAATATTTCAAGACGGCATCATACGCCACACTGCGGTTATTCCGTTTGGCGGAAACGTGATTACTGAAGACATCAAGCAAGGCTGCACCATTATGCGCAACCAAGCAGAGCAATTGAAAGTGAAATTTGGAAGTGCATTGGCTACCGAGAATAAACACAATGAGATTGTTTGCATTCCAGGCTTGAAGGGTCGCGATCCAAAAGAGATTTCATTGCGCAACCTCAGTGACATTATTCAGGCCCGCATGGAAGAAATAATGGAACACGTTCATTACGAAATACGCAACAGTGGTTATGAGAAGCAACTTATCGGGGGCATTGTGCTTACAGGCGGTGGCTCACAACTGAAGCATATGAAGCAACTGGTAGAATATGTGACTGGTATGGATTGCCGCATAGGTTATCCTAACGAGCATGTTGCAAAAGCTGTGAATGAAAACTTGCTCATACCTGCGATGAGTACGGGTGTTGGTTTGGTCATCAATGGCCTAGAGAAGTACAATATTTCAGTTCCACATGAATACACAACTGAAACTATTGCCGACAAAACACCAGAAACAACGGTGAAGCAAAAGCAGCGAGACAGCCGCGGACCTGTTAGCTTCCTTAATAAGATTAAAGAGTTCTTCGATGCCGATGAAGATTGAAATAAAACCTTTTGCGTAAAAAGAAAAGAGGCTGTGTTTATGCAACACAGCCTCTCTCTTTTTATGTCAATTCGATTATTCTTTTATGACACGCACGGTTTGCACTTGATCATTCGCACTTAGACGAATGAAATAAACTCCGCTCGAAAGCGAAGCAGCATCCCAAGTGATTCGGTGCGAGCCTTGACTTTTGTTCGCGTTTAAAAGGGTACTCACTTTCTTCCCTGTTATGTCTAACAAATCCGCCTTCACATGGGCAGAACCAGTTAAAATCAGATCAAGTTGAGCATCATCCGTTACTGGATTTGGCATCAAAAGTACCGATCCCAATGTCAGCAAATGTTCTTCAACATGCACGCCAAAAGTCACCTCTTCACAATCTGTTGCCGAGCACGTCTGCGCATTTGCTAGGTCTATGTATGTAACACAAATATTGTAAGTACCATCATTCGCATAAGTATGCGCCCCTGTTGAATTCAGCGTGGGAAAACCACCATCTCCCCAACCGATAACGTAAGTAGGCTGCTCAGCTCCAGTTCCCACAGAGGTTGCTGTTACAGTGTTACCATCAATGTTTAGGGTAAGCTCAACTGCACAGTCAGAAGTTGACTCTTCAATGACCACTTCCTGGCAAACAATTACGGTGCAATTTTCCTCATCGTTTATGTCATAATAGGTAGCACAAATCAAAAATGCACCAGTAGCTGAATAAGTGTGGATGACCGCATCGCTTCCGGTTGATGGGGTGGTATCATCTCCCCAATCTACGCTGTAGCCAGGGTTGGTAGCACCCACACCATCTATTGTAAATGCAACTGTAAACCCAGTTACAAAGGGTTCGAATGTCATTGCGCAGTCGCCACCGCCATTGCCTATGCTTACTGATTCGCAGTCTTGCACATTGCATGTAAATGCGTTGTCTTGATCAAGATAAACTCCACATATTTCATATGTGCCATCTGTCGCAAATTCATGCGTTGCGGATGCCATCAAGTCATAAGAGCCATCGCCCCAAATGATGGAATAACTTTCTGTAACTGCACCTGAGCCAACAACTGTGGCGGATACCATGTTGCCATCTATTATTAGTGAGAGCTGCACTGTGCATTGCGCTGATACAGCAAATGCTGCAACACTAAGGATTACAGAGAGGCAGATTTTTTTCATTGATTTGGTTTTTTTGGTTTTGAGTGAATGGGTTGATTTTACAAAGCGCAAATATTCTACCCTACACGGGTAAAAACAAGAGGCCACCCGTTGGCAGCCTCATGTCACTAAACCTTTAACCAAAACCTACCCACAATGAAAACCTTTATGGGAGGTACCTAGCGCTGTTAGACAATCTTAATAGATTGAATGACCAACTAAGTGTTACAAATGTGCTTTCCCCGCTTCTTAAACATGTGTTACGGAATTGTTAACAGAACAGGCGGTTTTGCAAACTGTCTAGGCAGACTGGCCACTTGGCAAAATGTCTTGATTGAAATCAACAAGTGAAATCTATCAACTTGCGATTTGGTGCGATCAACCGTTTATCAATCGGTTTTGACAAAAGAAATAACACGCAACACCATTTGTCATTTCTTGTCATTCTCGCACCGATTAGCCAAATAGTTTTGACATCTTCTTTATCATTTCGTTCTATGAAAATTTTAGTTTCAAGCCTAGTTCTTTGTTTTTCATTTTCCTGCTACTCCCAATTGGCTTCTGTCTCTGGTGCAGTGAGCACCGCAACTAATCAGCCGCTCGAATTTGTAAATATTATTGTGTTATCCTCAATCGATTCCACCATGGCGAAGGCAGCAGTTACAGACGCCACTGGCAATTACTCTCTTGATAATTTATCCGATGGCGAATATTTTGTGAAATGCATGATGCTGGGTTTTGAAGAATGGAACAGCGAAAAGTTCTCATTGGTTGAGAATGAGAATAAAGTCCTACAACCTATAAAATTGTTGGAAGTTTCGGGACAAACAGGCACAGTAGAGTATGTGTACAAGAAACCACTGGTGCAAGTGGAGGCTGGCAAGACCATCTTCAATGTGGAAGGCACCATTAATAGCGCAGGTTTGAACGCCATGGAACTCCTGCGCAAAGCACCAGGTGTGATGGTGGATAACAACGACAACATCAGCGTAAAGGGCCGTAGTGGAATAATTGTATACATAGATGGCAAGTTGACTCCGCTTGATGGAAACGCATTAGCAGCACTTCTAAAAAGTATGCAAAGCAGTGACATCGAAAGCATAGAAATCATTTCGAATCCTTCAGCTAAGTATGATGCCGCTGGTTCTGCAGGCATCATTAATATTAAGCTTAAAAAGAACAAGAACTTCGGAACCAATGGAAATATTCAGTTGGGCTATGCTGTGCAGATCTATTCCAAATACAATGGCAGTATCAACCTGAATAACCGCAATGAGAAATGGAACTTCTTTGGTAATTATTCTTACAATGACCAAAAGACGTGGGGTTGGATGGATCTAGACAGAACACAGTCATCCATACGGTACAATCAGACAACAGTGAATGTTGGCGAGAGCAAATTCCATAATTTCAAAGCTGGTGCCGACCACTACCTGAATGACAGGAACACAATAGGAGTCATGATTTCTGGCAACACAGAAGATGGCGGGTCCATTGGAACTAGCTACACTGGCATAGCCAATGAAGGCAGCGATGTGCTCAATAAAGAACTGCAGGCGAGGAATATTACTACCAACACTCGGATGAATATCAATGCTAATCTGAACTATCACTTTAGCGATACTACTGGTAGAGACCTAATGATAGATTTTGATCATGGTAGATTTGATATTAATTCTCTGTCATTTCAGCCTAATACCTATACTTATCCGAACTCAGATTCTATTGAAATTAGCAACTTTAGAAACAATACTCCTGTGCTTATTCAGATAAGCAGTGTGAAGGCAGATTATGAGCAAAAAGCTTTGGGTGGTAAGTTAGGCGCTGGCTTTAAGTCGAGTTACGTTTCCACTGAAAATATATACAACTTCTACGCTGTGCTGCCAGCTGGTGATATGCTGGATAGCTTGACCAGCAATAATTTCAACTATACAGAAAACATCAATGCGGCCTACCTCAACTATAACCGACAAATAAAAAAATTGAGCGTACAGGCTGGTGTTCGCGCTGAACAAACCAATAGCGAGGGCAAACTAAAGAGCTTTACCATACTCACAGATGAGGACAGAAGAGATGTGAAAAGAAGTTATCTTAATTTTTTTCCGAGTGCTGCGTTGACTTACAACCACAATGACACCAATCAATTCACGCTCACCTACAGCCGTAGAATAGATCGTCCATCTTATCAAGATCTCAATCCATTTGAATTTAAAATGGATGAGTTGAGCTATCAGGCAGGTAATCCCTTCTTGCAGCCACAGTATGGAAACATATTGGAGCTAACTCATACTTATATGTTCGCGCTCAATACATCTCTTACCTATAGTTTAAATCAAGACTATTTTACCAATATACTGGACACAAGCACTACTAAGGCAGGCGGTTCATTCATACAAATGCAAAACATCGGGTATGAAGAATGGATGGGCTTCAACATCAGTTCGCCCATTCCGGTTGGTAAAAAAATCAACTTATTCTTAAATGCAAATGCAGGGAGAAAACGTATTCACTCTGATCTTCCCATTATCAGCGAATCTGAGCTTATTGTTTGGTCTTATAGCTTCTTCGGTCAAGGCTCTCTTAGCCTGCCCAAAAACGTTACCTTGGAAGTAAGTGGATGGTACAGTGGCCCCAGTGTATGGGGAGCAACCTTTGTGAACCAACCAATGGGAAGCATGGATATAGCAGCAAAAAAAGAATTTTGGAAAGGCAATGCATCATTGCGCCTTGCACTTGGCGATGTGTTTTATACAGCCCAATGGACCAGCCGGTCAGTAAGCAATTCCATTGACATGCGCGCACGTGGTGGTTGGGAAAGTCGTCAGTTTCGAGTAAGCTTCAGCTACAACTTCGGCAATCAGCAGATGCGCGTTCGCGATAGAAAAAGTGGTGCTGATGATTTGAAGAACAGAGTGAAATAAAAAAAAGAATACCGCCTGCTTCTGACAAAGAATTGTCATCTGCAAGGCGGCCCTCCACCCTATATCATTTGTGCGAATGATGCTGATGCTCGCGACACATCAATTAAACATTCCAAGTTTCTTCAGTTTAAGTGTGGTGATTCATTTCTTTAAATTAAGAAAGGAAAAAAGAAAAACCGCCTTGCTTTTGTACAACGAATTGTAGTGCGACAAGGCGGCCCTCCACCCTATATCATTTGTGCGAATGATGCTGATGCGCGCGACACGTCAATCAAACATTCCAAGTTTTTCAGTTTAAATTATGGTGATTCATTTCTGTAAAATAGGAGAGGAGAAAAAGAAAAACCGCCTTGCTTTTGTACAATGAATTGTAGTGCGACAAGGCGGCCCTCCACCCTATATCGTGTAGTGAGAACGTGTCGTTTGCCCAGCGATCATTACGCGGCAATGCTCGGACGTTCCAGTTGTTCAGTGAGTTGAGTATAAACCACCTCGCAGTTCTGTTTTACTCTGCTCACCAAGTTGGGTAAGCCATCCAGATTGCGAAGGTGTTTGCTATCCTGTTCTATTTGCAGGATGTCCGTTTCCATGTCTTTTATGCCAAGCATAGACACAGAACTCTTGGCTTTGTGAGCCAACGGATGTAGTGAAAGGGGTTCGTTCTTGCGAACGCATTCTTCCATCTCTTTGATGTAGTTGGGGACTTGTTGAAGAAACAGGCGGATGATGTTGTTAATCATTTCCCTGTTGCCTTGAAAGACCTGATTGAGATACGACAAGTCGTACCTAGCGGTCGCAGTTTGCAGTTCCATATTGTTTAAGTTAGGTTGGTTAGTCGGTTTGTACCCTTCTTGTTTCTCCAAGGTTTCACTTTTTCTTTAAAAAGATTGAAACGCCCGTGGAAACATTCACTGCACAAGCTGACATTCATACATTCGGCCTGTTGCATAAGTTTCATTTCACCACACATTTTTATTGAATGAAGAAAATAATCGTCACAGGTGGCGCTGGGTTTATCGGTTCGCACACCGTTGTTGAACTGGTGCAGGCAGGTTACGAGCCTGTTATTATTGACGATTTCAGTAATAGCGATGTGCGTGTTATGGATGGCCTCAAAGCCATTCTCGGTTTTCAGCCCACGGTTTACAAAACTGATTGTACCAACAAGCAAGAGCTCACAGACATTTTCACTAAAGAACAACCTGAGGCGGTGATTCATTTTGCAGCTTTCAAGTCGGTGAATGAAAGTGTGGAGCAGCCGCTGAAGTATTACCGCAACAATCTTGTTTCGCTCATCACTCTGCTGGAAGTAATGCAGGATTTTGTGGTGAAGAAGCTTGTGTTCAGCAGCAGTTGCACGGTCTATGGCCAGCCCGATGAAAACCCTGTGACGGAAAACAGCGCGATGAAAAAAACCGCATCGCCTTATGGATATACCAAACAGGTGGGTGAACAAATAATAAGTGACCACCAAAGTGTGAATCCGCTGCTTGCATGTGCAATACTTCGCTATTTCAATCCTATTGGTGCGCACCCCACGGGGCTTATTGGCGAGCTGCCCTTTGGTGTTCCTAACAACTTGGTGCCTTACATCACACAGACTGCTATAGGCCTAAGGCCGCAGCTTACCGTGTTTGGTGATAACTACCAAACGCCTGACGGTACCTGCATCCGTGATTTCATACATGTGGTGGACTTGGCAAAGGCCCATGTTAGCGCTCTTGCATGGATGGATAAGAATGAAGGAAGTTGTGAGGCATTCAACATTGGGCAGGGCCGTGGCGACAGTGTGATGGATACCATAAAGGCTTTTGTGCGCGTAACAGCCGAACAACTGAACTATGTAGTTGGCCCGCGAAGGCCGGGCGATGTAGAACAGGTATGGGCCGATGTAACCAAAGCCACCACCGAACTAGGCTGGAAAACTGAACTGACCCTTGACGATGCCCTGCGCGATGCATGGCTGTGGGAAAGGAATTTGAAGGGATGAGCTAGCACTTTTGTCAGCTACGACTAAACCCACCTTAGATCATAAACTTGGTAGAAATAATGAGGAAATTAACCACCGTGCCAAGGCAGAAACCAGCATACACCTGTCCTGGTGTGTGGGCGTCTAGGTAAAGTCGTGCAAATCCTGTGGTTCCGGCCATGATTAAAGAAAGCGTAGGAAACAAAATGTCCATGTTGGGGTCTATCACATTTACCCCCAGCAAGGTGCCGAATACACCGCCTTGTGCCAACATATGCACTGATATTTTCCAAAAGGTATTGATCAGCATGCTAACAGCTAGCGAAATGACCACCGACAGAAAGAAGCTAAAAACGGTTTCTGGAAGGTGAATGCCTTTCCATTTCAGCATGGCGTAAGAAAGTACATAATAGAATATCACCAGCATGTATGGCCAGAAGCGTTCCTTCCTGTCATGCAGGTCTATACTGGATATCATACCGTACTTCATCATGATGAACATGCTGATAGCAGGTGCTATAATGTTGATGCCTAGTAGCAGAAAAATAAACTGGTCGCCTGCGGTGCTGCCTATGTAAAAAGGGTCCACCGTACGCACCGTTAGGTATATCACTAGTGGCATCCACAGCGGGTGGAAGATGATGGAAAGAATTTGCGCTGAGCGATAGTACATATGTTTTTTATAGCTCTTTGCGCAACCGAGCTACTGGAATGCCTAGCATTTCGCGGTATTTGGCTACCGTTCTGCGGGCAATATTGTATCCCTTTTCGTTCAGAATTTTCATCAGCTTCTGGTCAGTAAGTGGTTTGCGTTTTATTTCTTCACCTATTGCGTCCTTCAGTATTTGTTTCACTTCTCTTGAGGAAACTTCCTCACCCTCATCAGTGCTCATACTTTCACTGAAGAAATACTTCAGCAGATAGGTAGTGTGCGGAGTCTGGACATATTTACTGTTAGCCACGCGGCTTATAGTGCTTATGTCCATCTGAACCATTTCTGCAATGTCTTTCAAAATCATTGGCTTCAGCTTGGTCTCGTCACCGCTGATGAAAAAATCCTTCTGATAGTCCACGATGGCTTGCATGCAAAACAATAAAGTGTCATTGCGCTGTTTGATAGCATCTATGAACCACTTGGCTGAATCTATTTTTTGCTTCACAAAAACCATTGCTTCCTTTTCCTTCTTGTCCTTGGTTTTTTGCGCAGCATAGTGCTGCATCATCTCCTTGTACTCGCGGCTTATTTTCAGCTCGGGTGCGTTGCGGCTATTCAGCGAAAGTTTCAGTTCGTCATTCTCAACGACTACAATAAAGTCGGGCACTACGTGCTGCACAGCGCGCGATGTTTCCGACATACTGTTGCCCGGTTTCGGGTTTAAGTGCAGGATGTAGTCAATAGCAGGCTTCAGTTCATCGTCCTCCAGCTCCAACCGTTTTGCTATTTTTTCGTAATGCTTTTTGGTGAATTCATCAAAGTATTTAGTGATGATGAGTTCCGCCATTTTCATAATTACATCATGGTCGTCATCCCTTTTTATCTGTATAAGGAGGCATTCACGCAAGTCGCGTGCACCTATGCCTGGAGGGTCCATTTGTTGAATGGTTTTCAGAATTGAACCTAGTTCATGCTCATCGGTACTGATGTTCATGCTAAAAGCAAGATCGTTAGCAATGGCAGCCAATTCCCTGCGCAAGTAGCCGCTTTCGTCCAAGTTGCCAATAAGGTATTCGGCTAGCATCATTTCATTTTCTTCTAGTTCAGTCATGCTTAGCTGATCATAAAGCATGTCTTGAAACGTGCGGCCAGCGCCTATGGGCGATTGGCGGTCTTCATCATCAGCACTGCGGTTGTTGGCGTAAAGTTTATAATCTGGAATTTCATCATCGTCAAAATATTCGGAAATGTCAATGTCATCGTTCTCTGTCTTCTCTTGCTCTTCAGCCTCTACTTCTTCAGGCGTCATGTCTTCTTCTTCTTTCTCTTTTTCCTCTTCGTCCTGGCCTTCTTCCAACGCAGGATTGCTTTCCATTTCATCTTTGATACGCTGATCCAGCTCCATAGTAGGAATTTGCAGCATCTTCATTAGTTGAATTTGCTGCGGAGAAAGCTTGGCTTGAAGTTTTTGTTGTAGGTATTGCTTTAGCATAACGGCTCAAAGATATATGGGCGAAAAGTAGCTGAGCGAGGCCGCAGTTTATCGTTGTGGCAGCTTTTTAATGTCAGCTTTGTTTACTGGTTCCACCAGCGAATACATCATCGGATTTCCATCTATTATGTAGTAATCAAGGGCATGAATTTTAAGCGAATCGCCTTTGTTCCAGATATATGCGGTTACATCATAAGGCATGTTCTTCTGTAAAACATCAATAGAATATAGTGCTACATAAACATCGGTTTTCCTCCTGCCTTCCAAAGAAAAATCGTTTACCTGAGCCGATTGCCAAAGAATAGTCTTACCATTTTCCACCAGCTCCAGTACCAAGGAAGCGGAGGATGAATCGTTGCATTCTATTTCTGCATGGGCAATAATCCAGTCGTGATATTCCACTTTAGAGTGGGGCATTTTGAAAGTGCTCTTGTAGCCATATTCATCTGATTTACCCATCTCGACTAGCGGTTTACCAGCTGCATCAGTTTGTTTGAGTGAAGCGGAAATGGCATAGAGGCAGTCATTTTCATTTAGATAGTGCGAAGAAAAACTGCGCCCTTCCTTGTTCGAAAAATGATAGAACCACGAATTGAAATAATTGTGGTGAATACTAATGCCTTCGTATTTCTTCAACAGCATACCCAATACTTCAATAGGAGGCTTGTAGTACTGCATAGTAAAACCCATGTTGAACTCTTCAGATGGTGTATGGTCAATTAGTCTTACAAAGTCTTTCATCGTCCATGAACTATCCGGATTGATAATCTCTAATTGCTCTTTTGATTTTTCTTTTTGAAACTCCATCATGTACGGAGTGAATGCCAGCAGGTTGGTTTGCGATGAGTTGTAATGATTTGCACTCACTGCATCATTCCACACGCCTTCATAACCTGAAGAGTAGAATATGAGGTAATGAAAACGTTCGAAAATCAATGAACTAGAACCGACTAGAAGAATGGCAGTAACCATTATCAATTTCCATTTTGCTGAATACTCTTTTGCAAATGAGAACAAAAACAAAAAGAAAAACGGTAGTGCGAAATAGAGCACCCGAAAGTGCATTACCGGTGCCACATAACTTGAGTAGAGATGACCTATTGCATAGGTGAGAATGAAAAGTGCGAAAGAAAAGGAAGCGAGTTTCCAGTTACTTTTTTGATTGAAGTGAAACAATACCATCAATAGGAGGACGCAGAAAAGTAGGCTGACAAATGGAGAAAAATGAAAAATATAATAGAAGTAATCTGCAAGAAAATCTATCCTTGGCTTTGCTAGCACCGTTCCAATGCCGCGCTGAGCAAGTTGATATTTCAGAATGAAAATGTTCGGTGAATAGAGGATTACAGCAGTGATGCCAATAACTAAAAGTGCTTTCCACTTTGTTCTCCATGTTATGCATACAAAACCTATAAAAAGAAGAAAAGCCAGCAGCATACTGAAGTGATGAGTAAGCGCACATAAAGACAATACCATTCCAGTAAGCAAGAGTTTTGCAATAGGTGGTTTCTTTTCTGATAAACACACCGTGGTGAGCAATAGTGCAGTCCACAAACACAAAAAATTTCCAAGAGCATAGGGTCTAGCTATCTGTGAATGCATCACGCATTCCTGCAACACAGCGAAAAGTGATGCCGCCAACACACCAGTTGTTTCGCTAAACCAACGTTTGCCAAGGCGGTACACCAACCAAACACTCATTACCCCCATTATCAGGTAGGGCAACTTTATCCAAACTTCATTTCTCCCGCCCAACTGCATCATGAAGAAGTAAATAATTTGAGAGAGAGGTGGATGCGTGTCAGTAATTACTCCTTGCTTGATGACTTCTAAAAGTGTCTCGCAGTCCGACCTTAATAGGCTGCTGTATTCATCATGAGTAAATGGAATTTCAGAAATATTCCAAAAACGCAGTAGACATGCAGTTATCATGATTAGTGCAAGTGGCAATGAATTCAACCACATCAGATATTTTACTGAAGCCTGTTTCAATCTTGTGCAATAATGGTGAGCGAAATCAATTTGGGAAATGATTAAACTATTTCTCATTTGCGCATTCCAATATAAAAATCAATCAAAATGAGCAAACCCATCATTGTATTTCTTATCTGTCTTAGCAACATACTTTGCTTTTCGCAAGATGACATTGGCATTGACAGCACCGGATTAGCAGGCGACAACTTCTCATTGCAAGGCGCTCTTGATTTATTCAGTAAGGCGACAAGCATGGAGGAATTTGAAAGGGCGCTGAACACTGAGTCCAATTATGTCAACAACCTTGACCTTAATGAGGACGGGGAAATAGATTACATATCCGTAACGGATCACACGGAAGGTGAATTGCACGCCATCACCTTACAAGTTACGGTGAGCGAAAAGGAATCGCAAGACATAGCTGTCATTGAAATTGAAAAGAACGGAGAAGAATCAGCACAAATCCAGATAGCGGGCGATGAAGAATTGTATGGCGAAAATGTTTTTGCAGAGCCATGGGATGAAAAGGCTGAAGGCGGAAAGGGAGGGCCAAGCCCCGTTATGGAAACCACTTCAATTATTATAAATGTATGGTTCTGGCCAAGCGTCCGATTTGTGTACGGACCTTCTTACCGTCCATGGGTTTCGGTTTGGAGATGGCAATCATATCCAACTTGGTGGAGGCCATGGAGGCCATTCGGATGGCGCACACATTGGGGACATTGCAACCATTATCATACACGTTATCAAGTAGTGCATATTCATCGTTGTGCACGTGCGCATGGGGTTTATCGAACACACAGAGTTACTTCTGCCGTGGTGCATAACAGATACAAGACAGCTCATGTAAAGCACAACGAAAGAAAAGCAGCTGTCAAAAGAACGGATGACAAAGCATCTGGAAAAAATGAAAAGGTGAAGAAGAACAACAAAGCAGAAAAGGAAAAAGTGAGGGGTAATTCTTCCGAAAATTCAACTAAAAATGAAAAGTCAACTGGCTCAAAAACGAAGGGTAGAGGGGGAGCAACGAATCAAAAGACAAGCCCAGCGAAAGGTGGTAAGGCGGGAGGTGGCAAAGCATCTGGAAGTAAGGGAAGAAGCAAGAAGTAAGTCATTTTTCGATTGGTTTCAAATGGAAAAGGCCCATGCTGATTAGTCAGTATGGGCTTTCTTTACGTTGTTTCGTTCTTTGTTTTAGAACTCAGCGTTCAGCGGAGTGCGCGGAAAAGGAATCACATCGCGGATGTTCTGCATGCCTGTAACGTACATGATAAGTCGCTCGAAACCCAGACCAAAACCCGCGTGTTCACAAGTGCCAAACTTCCGTGTTTCAAGGTACCACCAAATGTGATCTTGAGGTATGTTGAATTGTTCGCACTTCTTCACCAGCACATCGTAGCGCTCTTCGCGCTGCGAACCACCAATTATTTCTCCAATGCCTGGAACAAGAATGTCCATAGCAGCAACGGTCTCTCTTCCTTCTGTATCTGGCTCATTCATGCGCATATAAAATGCCTTGATGGCAGCAGGATATCCAGTGATGATAACAGGACGCTGAAAATGTTTTTCTACTAAATAGCGTTCATGCTCACTCTGCAAGTCAATACCCCACTTTACTTCGTATTTGAATTTCTTCTTTTTGTAATGGTTTGAAGCGAGAAGAATATCTATGGCCTCAGTGTATGAAATTCTTTCGAACTTATTGTTCACTACAAACTCAAGGCGCTGCATCAAAGGCATCGTTTGACGATCGTCTACTGGTTTCAGTTTGTCTTCCGTGATTTCTCGTTCCTGCAAAAATTCTAAATCATCTTTTGCAATCGTCAAAGCATAATTGAGGCAGTATTTCAAAAAGTCTTCAGCGAGATCTTGATTGGCAATGATGTCGTTGAAGGCCACCTCTGGTTCTATCATCCAAAACTCCGCAAGGTGACGGCTCGTGTTTGAATTCTCTGCCCTGAAAGTTGGACCAAAAGTGTACACCTTACTCAAGGCAAGTGCAGCAAGTTCAGCTTCCAATTGGCCGCTTACCGTGAGGTTACTTTCTTTTCCAAAGAAGTCTTTGGAGTAATCTATTTTACCCTCCTCGCGTGCTGGATTTTCCATGTCAAGTGTTGTCACGCGAAACATTTCGCCAGCACCTTCTGCATCGCTGCCTGTTATGATAGGCGAATGCAAATAGAAAAAGCCTTTGTCATTGAAGTATTTGTGAATGGCAAATGCCAAATGATGTCGAAGGCGAAACACCGAACCAAATGTGTTTGTGCGAAAACGCAGGTGTGCTTTCTCACGAAGAAAGTCAAGCGAGTGGCGCTTCATCTGCATTGGAAATTCATTCGGGTCGCATTCTCCAAGGATTTCCAATTCGGAAGCGATAAGTTCAATCTCCTGCCCTTTGCCCAATGACTTTTCTAGTTTTCCTTTTGCCGAAATACACGCACCGGTATTTAGTTTTTTCAATTTCGCATCATCGTGCTCTTCTTTTTTGAGAACGATTTGCAATGTCTTTATGGTAGAGCCATCGCTTACTGCTAAGAACTGATCGTTGCGAAAAGTGCGCACCCAAGCCTTTACTGTTATTTCTGCGCCTATGGGTTGGGTTGCAAAAAGTGTTGCTATATCTGTATGTGCTGACATGTCTATTGAAAAAATGAGGCGCGAATTTAGTGATCCGTTTTCGGTTCTTTACGCCACCACATTCAGCCTCAGCGGCTCATTCTTTTGATCGCTCTCTACCAATCCATCACGAAGGCGCACAATACGGTGTGCATGGCGAGCAATGTCTTCTTCGTGAGTTACTACTATTATGGTGTTGCCGAGATCGTGTATCTCCTGAAATAGATTCATTATTTCAGTGCTGGTTTTGCTGTCTAGGTTTCCGGTGGGTTCATCAGCGAGTATGATGGACGGCTTATTAACGAGGGCTCTGGCAACCGCAACACGCTGACGCTGACCGCCTGAAAGCTCATTGGGCCTGTGCTTCATCCTGTCACCAAGGCCTACTTGTGTCAATACTTCTTTGGCTCTTGCATTTCTTTTTTCTTTTGGGATACCAGCGTAGACCAGAGGCAGCGCAACATTCTCTAATGCCGTATAGCGAGGCAACAAATTGAATGTCTGGAAGACAAAGCCGATTTCCTTGTTTCTGATTTCTGCTAGTTCATTGTCAGAAAGTTTGGCCACATCTGGACCGTTCAGCAGGTACCTTCCGGCAGAAGGCGTATCAAGACAACCAATGATGTTCATGATGGTGCTTTTTCCGCTTCCGCTAGGACCCATAAGCGCAACATATTCATTCTTGTTGATGGATAGGTTGATGCCGTTAAGGGCTTTTACAGTTTCCTCTCCTATTCGGTAGTGGCGAGTTAAATTTTCTATTCGGATGATTTCGGGCATGGCTTCAAAAGTATTGCTGTGGTTGTTTTGAACGGATACCGTTTGTAAGGGCAATATGTAGCTCATCCGTTCCTTTTTCCAAGGGCTATGTAAATTGGCCCTCTTCATCTAAGTATTAAGATTTAACCCTTTTAGAAATGTCAAAAATTCGTTTTGCGGTAATAGGTGCTGGTCATATTGGAAAACGCCATGCAGAGATGGTCTTGCGCCACCAGGAAAGTGAGCTGGTAGCTATATGTGATGCACGCACCAAAGAAGAATGCGGAGTTACTTACAATGTTCCTTTCTTCCTTGATCCGCAGGAAATGTTGAAGCAGGTGGACTGCGATGTTGTTTGCGTTTGCACCCCCAATGGTCTTCATGCCACGCATGGTTTGCTTGCGTTGAATCATGAAAAACACTTGGTAATAGAAAAGCCGATGGCGCTGCATAAAGCGGATTGCGAAAAATTACTTTATCAAGCATTGAGTGCACACAAACAAGTCTTTTGTGTGATGCAAAACCGCTACAGTCCGCCAAGTGTGTGGATAAAAGAAGTGTTGAACAAGAAACTCTTGGGCGAGATTTATATGGTGAAGGTGGATTGTTTCTGGAACCGAGACCATCGTTATTACAAAAAGAATTACTGGAAGGGATCTATGGAGTTGGATGGAGGAACACTCTTCACACAATTCAGTCACTTCATTGACATTATGTTCTGGTTATTTGGCGATATCAAGAATATACAGTCGCGCTTTCGTGATTTTAATCATCAGGACAATACGGAGTTTGAAGACTCAGGAATTGTGAGTTTCGATTTTGTGGACGGTGGAATTGGCTCTTTCAATTTTTCTACAGCCGTACACAATGTAAATTATGAAAGCAGCTTAACCATTGTAGGAGAAAATGGAACTGTGAAATTGGGTGGGCAATACATGAACGAAGTTTCTTACTGCAACATAAAAGACTACACAATGCCAAAGCTGGCTGAGGGCAATCCCGCCAATGACTATGGCGACTACAAAGGCTCCGCGGCTAACCACGTTTACATTATACAGAACGTTGTGGATACATTGAAAGGTCGCACTAACATTACCACCAACGCTATGGAAGGACTGAAAGTGGTCGACATCATAGAGCGGATATACCAAAGTGCACCACGTATCGAGAAGGTGATGAATGAGGTTGCTTCAAATTCCTGAATAAATCAGTATTCTCCAAAAAATAACGGGTATCAAAGGCAATCCGCTGAAAAGCGACTTTGTGAAGAATGTGCTCACACTTTTGACCGGTACTGCGCTCGGGCAATTGATTGCGCTGTTGCTTTCACCAGTCCTTACTCGTCTATTTTCTTTAAAGGATTTTGCCACTTACGAGCAGTACTCATTCATCTGCGGCACACTCATTATGGTCATCACAGGCAGATATGAATACGCAGTGATGCAACCGAAGAAGGAAGAAGATGCGCGACACGTGGCAGCGCTTTCTATCCGAATTGCTTTTTATGCAAGTATTTCGCTGGCTATTGTTTTGTTATTCACCTCGCAGCTTATTGCTGATTACAACCACAACGAAGATTTGCACTTGCTGCTTTTCACTCTGCCGTTGGCTGTGTTTTGTGCAGGTGTTTTTCAGACTATCAATTACTGGTTCAGTAGAAAGAAAGACTATAGGGTGGCTTCCGCATCTCGTATGCTATATGCTGCCGGTGGCGAACCATTCAAAGCCATGGCTGGCTGGCTAAAACCATCCGCTTGGGGACTGGTAGCTGGAGCCGTACTCGGACATTTCATCTCAGCATATTATTCATGGAGAAAATTTGTGAAGGATGAGCCACGCGCCATTTTTCATCTTTCGAAACAGCGGTTAAAGGAGTTGGCACATGAGTACAGAGCGTATCCACTTTTTACAACTTGGGGCGCTATAATGAACAGCCTTGCGCAATGGGCCCATGTCGCAGTTTTTACTTTTTTCTATGGCGAACGTGCGCTAATTCCTATCGCATTCATTGCACTCAGCCGAAGAATATTTTTTAATCCACTGGGTATGCTTGCAGGTTCTTATGGGCAGGTTTTTTATCAGCGCATCTCGGAAATGCATGATGCTAGGGAGCTAAAAAAATTCTTCTTGAAAAACCTTTATCGCTTTTTAATGTTTGCAGCATTTACTGTAATGGTTGTTCACCTGCTGCCTGATAACACTTTGGGCTTTGTGTTTGGTGAAGAATGGAAGGATGCGCTTGTTTACTTGCGCATATTGTCTTATTGGTTTGCGCTGAATTTTGCTATTTCATCGCTGTCATTCATCTTCAATCGCTTGCATCTGCAGTGGTACACTTTGATAATTGATACGGTACATTTTCTCGCTGTAATTGTTGCTTTCGCCTATGCCTACCATAGCGATATGGATGAACTGGGTGCAGTAAAGGCAATGGTTTGGGCCAAGGTGATTTACCTCACCTTTAATATTCTTGCGGTTATATACTTCCTTCAGCGTAATGTGAGAAAATCAGTGCAAGCACTATGAACATCCAGCTTGAAAATATAGGTAAGCGCTTCAACCGCGAGTGGATTTTCAAAAATGTAAATCTGAAGTTTGAAGACAATGTATGCATTGCCATAACAGGCGGCAATGGTTCGGGTAAAAGCACGTTGCTGCAAATTATTTCGGGCTATTTCACACCCAGCGCAGGACGTATCACATGGAATGCGGGAGGACAAAAAATTTCGTCCGATGATATTTTCAAGCACATCTCTTGGGCTACTCCGTATGTTAGTGTCTATGACGAATTCACACTAAAAGAAAACGTTGAGTTTTTTCTCAAGTTCAAAAAACTGCGTGGTGGAGTGGGCGCGGAGGAGTTTGCGCAAAAGGTCTCTTTGGAAAATCAAATGAATAAACCGCTGAAGCAATTTAGTAGTGGAATGCGCCAACGTGTAAAACTGGGTCTTGCTATTATGGCTGACACTCCCTTGCTTCTTTTAGATGAGCCTACCTCGCATTTGGATTCGCACAATACTCAATGGTATCAGAAATTGCTGAGCGAATACAAAAACCACCGCAGCATTTTTATTTCCTCTAACAACAATGCTGACGAAATATTTTTATGCGAAGGGAAGGTGGTGGTTGAAGACTTGAAAGGGTAACATTGTTCTCCATATCTTTTCAGCTGTGGCACAGTTTTTACATTTGGCCTTTCCACAAATCAATTCAATACGAACAACTATGAAGAAGATAACTACTTACACACTGATGATAATGACTGTGGCGGCTTTGCTGCTTGCCTCATGCAAGGGCACCTCGCCCATGGGCGAAAAAGTGAAGGAACCCTTCAGCGGCAACAAGTACCAAAGCAGCAACCGTTACTTCCGCAGCGTAGGCAAAGGAGATAGCTCAGATGAAAACATTGCCAAGAACAAAGCTGACCTGCAGTCCAAGAAGGAATTGGCGCAACAAGTGGGTACTAGTATGAAAGTGGTGACCGACCAATACTTAGCTGAAAATGCTACGAACAGCGGCAGTGAAGTAAATGATAAGTTTCAAACGCTAATTCGTGAAGTGACGAACACGACCATTGCCGACTTGCGCAAGATTGGCGAGGAGAAATACTTGGATACCGAAGGCAAGTACACTGTTTTTATCGCCTATGAAATTCACAAACGCGACATGTATCGTTACCTCAAAAGACAAGCAAAGTTGGATGCACGCCTGAACGAAGCAGAACGCAAGTCCATCGAAGAAATGATAGACGAGGAGTTGAAAAGAGTAGAAGCGCTGGGAGAGGGTGAATAGACTAGTTTTTAGTTAATAGAAATTAAAAGCCGCTACCTGAAATGGAGCGGTTTTTTGTTTTCTGTTCTCTTCCATTTTTTGTCTAAACATTCATTTTAATTGAATGAGCAGGGCATGCTCGTGCGCCAACAAGCCCATGAATGTCCTTCAAATCACGATACGTTATCGAGCAAAAGGAACAATTGTATCAATGAAAATCCCTTTCTTTTGCGCTCCCAAAATTGTTAGAGTTCCTACGTGAATTTGCAAAAACACATAGACGATAAGTTATTCCACACCATCAGTGCCGAGGCTGCGCGACTGGGCGTTGAGGTTTATGCGATAGGAGGATTTGTGCGCGATCTTTTACTTAAGCGTCCATGTAAAGACGTTGATTTTGTAACTACTGGCAAAGGCATAGAACTAGCAGAAGCATGCGCAAAAGCTCTGAAGGTGCGCAAGGTGGACGTGTTCAAAAATTTTGGCACTGCCCACTTCAAATGGAAGGACCTAGACATAGAGTTTGTGGGAGCGCGTAAGGAATCATATAGCACCCACTCGAGAAAGCCCGATGTAGAACCGGGAACGTTGGAGGATGATCAGAAACGCAGAGATTTCACTATCAACGCGCTAGCTATATCGCTACAGGAAAAAAACTTCGGAGCATTGGTTGATCCGTTCAATGGTCAGCAGGATTTAAAGAGTAAAATCCTTCGCACTCCGATGGATGCAGACATTACCTATAGTGATGATCCACTTCGGATGATGCGCGCAGTGCGCTTTGCGAACCAATTGGGTTTTGCTATAGAGAAGGAATCATTTGCAGCCATCGCTCGCAATGCCGAACGACTGAACATCATCAGTATGGAGCGTATCACCACAGAATTAAATAAAGTGATAATGTGTGATTTGCCATCCGTTGGTTTCAAATTGATGTTTGATACTGGCCTGCTGCACCGTTTCTTTCCAGAAATGGTAAAGCTGCACGGTGTGGAAAGAAGAAATGGACTTGCGCACAAAGACAATTTTTATCACACATTGCAGGTATTGGACAATGTGTGTTTAACAACCGACAACCTTTGGCTACGCTGGAGCGCTGTAATGCACGACATAGCTAAACCACCCACCAAGCGTTTCGAAGAAGGAACCGGATGGACTTTTCATGGGCATGAAGACCTTGGTGCGCGCATGGTTCCCAAAATTTTCTCAAGACTGAAGTTACCACTGGACCATCACATGAAATATGTGCAAAAGATGGTGCAGCTGCACTTGCGTCCTATAGCACTGACCAAAGAAGAAATATCGGACAGCGCCATTCGCAGGCTCTTGTTCGAAGCAGGCGATGACATAGACGATCTAATGCTACTGTGCCGAGCGGACATAACCAGCAAGAATGAGTCAAAGGTGAAACGGTACCTCGCCAACTATGAAATTGTAAAGCAAAAATTGATAGAGCTGGAAGAGAAGGATAGGATGCGCAACTTTCAGCCACCGGTGAGTGGCGAACTGATCATGCAAACCTTCGCCATCACTCCAGGCCGCGAGGTTGGCATTATTAAAAACGCCATCAAAGACGCTATACTAGACGGCCTCATTCACAATGAGTACGAAGAGGCCTATGCCTTCATGCTGTTAGAAGGCAAAAAACTCGGATTGCAATTGCCAGCCAATTCCTGAGGGGTTATTCCACCTACCTGCAACCTCCGTTCACCTACATCTAACACTATGCTGCCTAATCATTAAGGCTATGTTATGCATAGCTACTGAATATTTGTGACGTTCAGAAAACAATCTTAGGAACACAATGACAGTGATAGACGAAACTAAAAAAACCGGATCTGATCAGGAAATGATGAACCATTGGGAAAGCAGCCATCTGAGAGGTAGACTAGTAGGCGGTATCGGTATCGTTATAGTAGGTGTGCTATTCCTTATTCGAGAGTATGATGAAAACCTTCTTCCTCATTGGCTATTCACTTGGCAAATGTTGCTGATTGCAATTGGAATAACGGGTGCAATCAAACAAGGATTCCGTCATTTCGGTTGGGTCATTCCTATTCTAGTGGGCGGAGCATTCATGCTGCGCGATTATGCTGAGGGCTTTCAGTTCAAGAACTTCATATGGCCTGTGGCCATCATCATTGGTGGGCTATTCATCATTTTTAAACCTAAAAGCAAGATGTGTGCAGGCAGACCAGAATGGAACAGGAGCAAGCGTCAACGTTTTGCAGCAGACCAAGAGAACAATGGAACTGGAGATGACTACCTTGAATACAATGCTGTATTTGGTGGAATAAAAAAGAACATCATCACTAAAAATTTTCTTGGTGGCGAGGTCAACGCAGTGTTTGGAGGTGCAGAACTAAACCTGATGCAAGCAGACATAGCGAGCCGAGCAAGCCTTGAGATAAACGCTGTGTTTGGCGGAGTGAAATTGATAATACCCTCGCACTGGGAAGTGAAGTCAGAGATAGCCGCGGTGATGGGCAGTGTGGAGGATAAGCGCAGTGTGCATAAAGACATTCACACCGACTCCACCAAAGTGCTGGTACTGGAAGGGAATGCCGTGTTTGGTGGTATCGAGATAAAAAGTTTTTAATGCAACCTAGCGCCTATGATGCGCTGCCAAAACTTTAAACACTATGAGTTGGTTTCTAGCTAAAATCGTCTTTCAAATTGACATCAATAGGGGAGAGCACTGCACACAGTTTGATGAGTCAGTGAGGCTGGTGCATGCCCAATCACTCAGCGATGCTTTTCACAAGGCACGCAGCTTTGGAAAAAGAGATGAAGACCGTTTCGATAATGTGCACGGCCAGTCCGTTCACTGGAAATTCATAGATGTTAGCGATGTGTATGAATTGGAAGCATTAGAGTCTGGGGTTGAAATAACTTCGCTCACTCATGAAGAAGATCAAGCATCATTTTACATAGAAACAGTGCAACAGCGTGCACGAATGATCCAACAGAAACACTTTCTGCTGTCATGAAAAAAACTGACAATTGAACAAACTTCTCGGCTCATACAAGGAGATATTCCTTATCTCAATCGGTTGGTGGCTTTTCTGGCTTACAGGGCAAACCATTGTTCTGCATCGCATAGGCCTCTCATGGGGCGATGCATTTTTTGAAGGTGTTTGCACTGTGCTAGTCCTAGCATTGATGGGTTTTATCATTATCAACATTTTTCGCTATTACAGTCAGATTACCAAAAACTTTTATTTAGTGGCTGCAGACATTCTTGTGCTGACTGCCGCGACTGGAAAAATCCTCTACTTCACATTCGAAAAGATGAATGAAGGTGATGCTTTCTACATGGAGAACATCTTGCCTTACATGCCCTTGAGAGGCATCTTCTACTTTCTGATGATTACTCTGTTGACAGTAGTCTGCTGGTTTCGCACACATGAGCAGGAGCAGCGAAGCATGAAACAGCGCGAAGAAGAAGCAGAGACCCTAATGCGCGATGCAGAACTGGCCAAACTGAGGCAGCAACTACAGCCGCACTTCTTGTTCAACAGCCTCAACTCTATCAGTTCCCTTGCCGGCAGCAGGCCTGAAGAAGCTCGTAAGATGATCCAGCAGTTGTCTGATTTTTTGCGTGGCACCTTGAAGAAGGATGATCAGCAACTGGTGCCACTCGAAGAAGAATTTCGCCACCTCAACCTTTATCTTGAAATTGAAAAGGTGCGGTTTGGACATAGGCTCAACACAGAGATGATGCATGATGAAAGGACTGCTATGATGAAGTTGCCTTCTTTGTTGCTTCAGCCCATTGTAGAGAATGCGGTGAAGTTCGGTTTGTATGACACCACCGAGGCCATCACTATTCGTATTCATGCTTCATCTGAAAATAATTTCCTAGTAATAATTGTAGAGAATCCCTTTGATGCAACCACCTCAAAACCAAGGCAGGGAACAGGTTTTGGACTAACATCGGTGCAGCGTAGACTGTATTTGTTGTTTGCACGAAATGATTTGTTGGAAATAAAGACGAAAGACAACACCTTCATCACCACCGTAAAAATACCACAGGTAAAATGATAAAGACAGTACTAATAGATGACGAACCATTGGCCAGAAGTTTAGTGGCGGAATACCTGCAATCCTATCCTGAAATAGAAATAATGCAGCAATGCGCAGACGGGTTTGACGGTGTGAAGGCAATTGCTGAACATCAACCAGACCTCATCTTTCTCGACATACAAATGCCAAAGCTGAACGGCTTTGAGATGTTGGAACTTGCAGAGCCAACGCCTTCAGTCATCTTCACCACCGCCTTTGACGAGTACGCTATGCGCGCGTTTGATTCAAATGCCATAGACTATCTGCTGAAGCCTTTCAGTAAAGAGCGTTTTGATAAAGCACTGCAGAAGTGGATGAATCAACGTAACAACACCTCTGTGGATGAGAAAACAGAAAGCCTCAACAACACTGTTTCAAAACACCCTGAAGAGCAGAATCGGGTAGCAGTGAAGTTTGGAAACAAGATTTCCATCATTCCTGCAAAGGATATTTTCTACATAGAAGCGTATGACGACTATGTGAAAATTTTTACAGAGAAGGATTACTTCCTGAAGAAAAAAACAATGAACTACTTTGAAGAAACGCTCAGTTCGTCCGATTTCATGCGCGTGCATCGCTCCTTCATTGTGCAGTTGCAACACATCACCCGCATAGAACCCTATGAGAAAAACGGGCATATTGCGTTGCTGAAGAATGGAAAGAAAATTCCTCTGAGTAGAAGCGGCTACTCGCGGCTGAAAGACGAATTGGGATTATGAATGTTGTGAAGAATTGATAACGGGTGAATACACATTCTCTTGGGGGTGTAATTTGGCCCTCACAATCAAACAATAATCTTATACATGACAAAAATTTTTACTCTTAGCGCAACACTAATTGCCTTGTTGTGCTCTGCGCAAGTGTTTGCACAACCGGCAAATGATAGCGCATGCAATGCCGAACTTATAACAGTGGATGATGGCCCTGTGACCGGTGATAACACCGATGCCACTGCCGATACAGATGAAGTAATTCCGCCTGCAGTAAATGGGGGACAGGCTTGTGTCCTCAGCTGGTGCGATGGTCTTCCTGCTGAAAATTCCGTGTGGTACATGTTTGTTGCTCCAGCAAATGGAGCGGTGGTTGTTACCACCTGCCTCGAGGGAACAACAATTGATACGCAGCTAGCTTTATGGTCGGTGGACGACTGCGCAGACTATAGCACATTCACTTTTGTAGCTGCAAATGATGATATGCCCAATGATTGCGAATTAGGCGATCAGTTTGCTAGCACATTCTCAGCTGATGGTCTTACACCAGGAGCCACTTACTATATACAGGTGGACGGATTTGATGGATTATTCGGACTTTTTGAAATAGAAGTAACTACGGGTGTGCCGATGACGAGAATCAACTTTGTGCACAACAGCGGTGATGCTATATTAAACGTGGTAGACATACGCATGAATGGCGAACTGGTGGCAGATGACTTGTCTTTCCAAACATGCACAGGCTACATTGATGTTGCTGCAGGCAATGGCATCACCATCAGCATTTGCGAAGAAGGAAGCACCGATGATAGCAACGCATGGGCATTCATTACACAAGACATTAGTGCAGTTACAGATTATGTGATGATAACGCATGGCATCTATTCTAAAAGTGGATATGATCCGATTACTCCACTCACCATTGCCGTTTATGAAAATGCTCTGATAACGCCATCAGGCCCTGATGATCATGATTTACTCTTCTTTCACGGAAGTACCGATGCCCCAACTATTGATATAGAAGTGATAGACTTGGGAGGAATAACTTTAGTGAATGACTTGATGACCGGCACTTACAATTCTGCCGGATATGTTCAGGTGGGGCAAGAAAATTATTCACTTGACATTACTGATGCGGATGGTGAGCCACTTGGTATTTCAGTTTGTGCACCATTGGGTTTATTTGGTGGCAATATCGCGCTAACGATAGTGGCTTCAGGCTTTTTGGATCCAGCAGCTAACAGTGACGGAGCACCACTCGGATTTTTCATTGTCAATCATTTTGATGGTTTGTTCATAGAACTTGCTTTAGGCGATTGTCCTATTCCGGCAAATGACGTTGCTTGCACTGCTTCCAATATTACTGTAAACGCGCCACCCCTATTGACAACCAATCTTTTTGCCTCAGTAGATGAGGGCGAAGTGACTCCCCCTAACCTGAACTTAAATGATCCTGAAGCGGACTGCCTCAATGCATGGTGTGACGGAGTGTTGAATGGCACAGTTTGGTTCACGTTTACTGCACCCCTTTCAGGCTCTGTTATCATTAATACGTGCTACGAAACCAGTTTTGATTCACAGATAGCAGTTTACTCTGTCACTGATTGTGGTGACTATTCTACATACGAATACATTGCTGCAAATGATGATGCCGAAGGAGGTTGTCAAGATGGAGATACGTATGCTTCCACCTTGATAGTTCAAGATCTTACAGCAGGCACAGTTTATTATATACAGTTGGACGGATGGGAAGGTACCACTGGCGAAACTGAAATATCGGTGACTGATTTAGTTGACATAAGTGAGTTTCAACTCGCAGGTGTTATCGTTTATCCGAATCCTGCAAACAACGAATTGAACCTCTCTGGCATTAAGCAAAGAGTGAAGGCTTCTTTGCTTGATGTAACTGGTAAAATGGTTTGGTGTCAAACTATTTCTTCCAACATTACAGTGGATGTGGCGCAGCTGGCTCAAGGTGTTTATTTGCTGCAAATGGAGCAAGATGGAATGCGTGAGGTGAGGAAAATTGTGATTGAATAATGACAACACAGTTATTCCTTTTACAAGATGAAAATGTGGAAGAACACATAGAGATTAGAATAAGAAAGAAGGGGCGCATGGCGCCCCTTTTTGTTTTTAGCTGGCTGTGAGCGAATGTTTTCATCATTGCGCCTCAATTCTCTTTCACTGGACATTTACCCAGTTATTGCATGTTTGAATTGAATGCTTTATCAAGTCATTTCAGTGCGATTTAATAATTGGATGCAACATTGTTTCATGGATTTTTCTGAGAGATCAGAAAACACAAAGCATCTAACTCTTTACGTCCTGAGTGTCTTCCAAGCAGTCTTCTGTTATATTGCCAGCTGCTAACCTAGACGAAACTCTATGTTTAAACACCTTCTACTTCTTCTAACTTTTATCCTGTTTTCAGTAAGTAGCATTGCGCAGTGCAAGGCTTCGCAGCGCAGTAAGGTATTGGTGCAAACATTAGAACGAATGCATTACGCACCAATAAAGAACAACGAGGAAAACCAGCAGCGGGTAGCTCACAATTTTTTTCTAGGGCTTGACCCTTATCGTGTCCTCTTCTCGGAGACTGATGTAAAAAATACCGGCATTCATCAGCCTTATTTTATGGATACACTGAGCGATAACAACTGCGCATTTATTGATGCCATAATGGTTTTGTATACGCAGCGAATTAACCAGTTTGCAATAGAGTTGAACGCTGGTACATCGAAAGCTATCAGCTTCGCAAAGGACGACAGTATAACTTTTGGCTATGCGGGCACACCTCAATTTGCTTCAGACGATGAGGGTCGAAAGAAGCGCCTTCAAAAACTTATTCGTTTGCACTGTTTACTCAATGCCAATGAAATGTTGGAGGATGGCAGTACCCTATCTGAGTTGCTGAAGAAGAATGATGCAGAAATCAGAGAAACTGTAAAACTCGATTTGAACTGCGATATAAATAAGGCAAGGCAATTCGAAAATGATCTTGACCAAACAAACTACCTCATAGAGTGCCTGTTAAGTGCAATTGCTGAGGCTTACGATCCGCACACCGAATATTTTGATGCGGCCACAAAAAATGCATTTAGTAAGAGTCTTTCAAGTGATGGTCGTTCTTTTGGATTGTTCATTAGTGAAAATGAAAATCATGAAAAAGTAATTGGAGGACTTATGCCAGGAGGGCATGCATGGAGGCAAAACACGGTGAACGTAGGAGACAAAATACTGAGTGTACAACTGGGCATCACTAGGTTGGTGGACTTCCGTTGTATGAACATTGCAGAGTTTGAAAGCCTAATAGACAATGGTCCTGAGAACAAAATGATATTGGAACTGGAAAAGAGTTCAGGGGAGAAACAAGTAGTCATGATACGAAAAGAATTGGTGCGCACTGAGGAGAACGTCATCAATGGTTTATTGCTGGAAGGCAATGACAAAAAGGTTGGCTATATCTCGTTGCCAGCATTCTATTCTTCTGGTTCGTTTTATGTTGACAACGGATGCGCGAATGATGTTGGTAAAGAGATACTCAAGATGAAGAATGATGGCATCAATGGACTAATAATAGATGTGCGCAACAATGGCGGTGGCGACTTAAATGAGGCAATTGAATTGGCAGGTCTTTTCATAGACGTTGGCCCGATGGGTATGCTGTTAGATGGCACTGGTAAACCCTCCATATTGAAAGAGTTGAACAAGGGAGTGCTGTATAGCGGTCCTTTGGTTATCATGATCAACGGTTTCAGTGCTTCGGCTTCTGAAATACTTGCGGCTGTATTGCAAGATTATAATAGAGCATTGCTTGTTGGCAATGCCACCTATGGCAAAAGCACTGCTCAACGAATTTATCCATTGCATAGCAATATCAGCCAAATGAATGCCACTACCCAACCGCTGGCATATGTAAAGGTAACTGGCAGCATGGCTTATCGAATAACTGGAAATACGCACCAAAAGACTGGAGTGCAGCCGCACATTGCACTAACTGATGTGTACGCGCAAATGGGAATAACAGAAGCTGCTTATCCAACTTCTCTGACTGGATCATTCGTTGACAAGCCACTTACGTATAAAAAATTTCCGGATTTTCCGCTTGATTCCTTGCGGGCAAAAAGCAATAGACGCATGGCTGCAAGCGAGTATGAACAATACCTCTTAGCCAACAAAAGCAGGTGGCAGAAAAAGGAATTCACACTGCGGCTCGACCCTCTTCATTTTACTGATGAACTAAAAAAGCCAGAAGCATTTGCAGAGCTGAATAAAGAGCTGCAGGAAAAATTGAAATGTCCCTTTGTGATAACAGCAGCAGAAGAAAGCTTGTTCCTAATCAAAATGGATGAATACCTCAGCGAAGTTTTCGAATACCAGAAAGCATCGCTGGCAGAAGACTTTCAACTGCACGAAACATTCAACATCATGTGCGATCTTATTTCTTTACAACCAAAATAAAACCTTATGAAACATTCTATTATTCTGTCTTTGGTCATGCTGTTTGCAGGAATCACAGCATCACATGCACAGGCATTTACCACTGCGGTGGAGTACCTTGAATTTCTAAACAAGCAAAGTGAAGCAGTGACGCGTGACATGTGGGACTACACCAGCAGCATTGCCCGCAGCAAAGGCGCACGTAAAGTGGAGAACAAGCGTAAGGATGTACTCGCACAAATCTCTGCATCTAAAAAGGTTGTACAGTCGCGTCCATCGTACAAAGGACAAGACTTCATAAAGGATGCTTTTGTTAGTTACCTCAGCCTTAACTATGATATATTAAATGATGACTACGAAAAGATTGTAAACATGGAAGAAGTAGCAGAACAGAGTTATGATGAAATGGAAGCCTACATGCTTGTGCAGGATCAGGTGAACGATAAGATGCAAGAATCAAGTGCTATGCTTAATGCCGAAGTGACAAAGTATGCGGCTGACAACTCCATAACTCTCAGCGAAGAACAATCCAAAGTCTCTCAAAAACTGGAACGTGCAGGAAAAGCATTTGACTATTACAATCCAATTTATCTAATCTTCTTCAAATCATATATACAGGAAGCAACGTTTCTCGTTGCTATTGAAAGCAGAGATCTTGCTGGGGCTGAACAGGCCAAGAATGCGCTGCAAACTACAGCCGAAGAAGGTCTGGAAAAGCTCAAAGAAGTAAAAGCGTTTGAAGGTGATGGTTCAGTAAAGCTTGCCTGCATGGATGCCTTGAAGTTTTACCTGAAAGAGGCCACTACTGAGTTTCCAAAAACACTTGATTTCTGCACTAAACAAGACACCTTCACTAAGCTAGATGCAGCAATGAAAAAGAAGAAGAAGTCTGAAATAACAAAGGCTGATGCGGACGAATTCAACAAGGCAGTTAACGAGTACAACGTTGCTGTGAAAGCATCTAATTCGGCTTCGAGTTCGCTTTACGATGATCGTACCAAAATCCTGAACAACTGGAACAGTAAAGTGCAGGACTTTTTGCAGAAACACGCTGCATAGGTTTCAAAAAAAAATATGTGATACTAAAAAAGCCATCTGCAAGGATGGCTTTTTAGTACCTAGTTGAAGCTTATCTGGTAGGTTAGAGTCATCTCTTTTATGTGAAGCACTTGGTTCTGATTATTCTGCCTTGCCGCACGCATTCAATATTTATCGAAGCGCCCACTTCAATTCTTCCATTTCTACAACCCACTCACGTATTTCTTTTTTGGGTACTTCACATTGAAACGCAACTGTTTCTTTACTGTCTCTCCTGGTTGTAGAGTCAGTTTCCAAATCACTTTGCCAGTGGCTGCATCGTGGGTACCTCCGCTCAGCTCTTCTGTTTCCACTTCTATGTCCCCGTTTTGCGAAATAGGAATTTGGTCTTCTATGATAAGTTCTATTGCCTGTTTTTTATTGTTTTGCACTGTTATTTCATAGGCCTTGGTAGTCTTCTGCTTGCCACCTAAGAAGTCAGTCTTGCAGTAGTCTTTTATCTGGTCGCGCTTCACATTGATGGCGCGGTCGCGTCCAAGAGATAGGTTCAGCGTGTCGTTTGCCAATGCTGGATCTATGTAGCCTTTGCCTACAAAAGTGCCTTTGAAGTAGATATTACTTTCACCCGGCAGCAGCGAGTATTGAGCCCAGTCAACTATTTGTGCTCGCAGAAAGGCATCATTGTCGAGCTTCGGAATGGTGATGTAAGCATACAACGCCTTCAGTGTTTGTTCCTGCATTACTACATCGTATTGTTGGTTGTCGCTGGGTATATCGTAGGGTATGCTTATTTTGAATTCTGTGTTTACCGAATTGTTGGTAAGCGTGGTGTATGATGCAGATGTTTCTGCCAAGGAAATGTCATCCATAGCATAATAACCACCTGCTATTGATGGGGTGGCATTGTACATCTGTTGTTCATCAGCATCTTTTGATCTGCTTCTGTTTTCTTCCCTGTACACAGGTCGCGGGTCATACAGGTTCACGTACCACGGATACATAATAGGCACTTGTCCGCCAACGGTGGGGTTGCCGGTGCTCATGGTCAGGTTCACATCGTCCCAATCCGTTCCTGTGCTTTGATAAACCTTAGCGCGATAGGAGAATGCAATGGGCGAGTTGATGTCTTCTGCACGCAAGTCATACACTGGGTACCAACCTGCGTTTTGCACTACGTAAGAAACTTTGAGCGGAGCAGTTACTGCTTTGGATGCCTGCACGGTTATCAGTATTTCGCTAGGGTTTTGTCCTTTGCGCGAGTTCATTTGATTAAGTGCATTGCTAAGGCGTTGTATTTCTTCATTGTTGCTCTTTTCCTGTTCCATCAATTCTATCCATTGGTATTCTATCTCTTTGAAACGCACACGGTAGAAGTCGGCCATCTCCTTCAAGTCCTCGGCCAACAGCGCGCCATTCGCTCCTTTTATCGAACGGTTGTTTTCCAGTAAACTCTTTTCTTGAATCACCACGTTTTTCAATGCAGCAACTTCCTGCTGGTGAAACTGGGCTTGCTCGAGGCTGTCCTGTATTCCACGAATACGCGGATTGGTGCTCTGGTCAAGCATATAATTGACCTGATGGCGCACACTCATGATGGTGTAGTTACTGTTCCCTTCCACCTGCACACTGTTGGGGTCTAGGTATAGGGTAAGGTCAGTTATCCTGAATTTGTTTTCGCCTTCCTTCAGCTGCACAGAACCTGCCTCAGTTATCTGGGCACCGCTCATAAAAACCGTTACATCGGTTATTTTGGTGTCAATGGCTTTGGCAATGGTTTGCGCGTTGGTAGCATTAGTGGCTATCACAAGCGCTACACATAAAAAGAATTTGTTCATTGTATAATTTAATTATTGGGTTCAAAAATAGATGCATGACACAAGTCAAGCATTGTGCCGCGGCTGCGGGTGTTACAGGAGAGCTTGGGTTGGGTTCAGTTTGATGACTGCTATTTGGCAAAGAGTGTTTTGTTGCCGCAATAGCGGGGATGTTTGTCTTTGTTTAATGCTGGTTTGATTTGCAAACTGTACCTTTAATTGTGATGCTCCTAAATCACCATCACAGACTATTTCCATTTCTATAACATTCCATCACATTCGTATGCCTACTTTCGCGGCCCGAAAAAAGAGGGTAACCCTTCTTTTTGAAACAATTACAGAATGCAAAAGATTAGAAACATCGCCATTATCGCTCACGTTGACCATGGCAAAACCACACTCGTTGACAAGATGCTTTATGCCGCGCACCTTTTTCGCGACAATGAAGTTCATAACGACCTTATTCTAGATAACAACGACCTAGAGCGTGAGCGTGGCATCACCATCCTTGCTAAAAACGTTTCTATTACATACAAAGATCACAAGATAAACATCATAGACACCCCAGGCCACAGCGACTTTGGTGGCGAGGTGGAGCGTGTACTGAATATGGCAGAAGGTGTGTTGCTGCTAGTAGATGCTTTTGAAGGCCCAATGCCACAGACACGTTTTGTATTGCAGAAGGCCATTCAACTGGGTTTGAAGCCTATTGTTGTTATCAATAAAGTGGACAAAGAAAACTGTACACCTGATGAGGTACACGAGCAAGTGTTCGACCTGATGTACAACCTAGGTGCTACCGAAGACCAGCTTAATTTCCCTACTGCTTATGGCGCTGCCAAGCACGGCTGGATGAGCCATGACTGGAGAGTAAAAACAGATTCCATAGAGCCACTTTTGGATTTGGTGTTAGAGCACATTCCGGGCCCTATGAAGTTGGAAGGAATTCCACAAATGCTAGTTACTTCACTTGACTATTCTACCTACACAGGTCGCATGGCCATTGGCAAATTGCACCGTGGCGAGTTGAAGGCAGGTATGCCGATAGCACTTGTTAAACGAGATTCTACTATCGTTAAAGGTCGCATCAAAGAATTGTATCTTTTTGAAGGTCTTGGAAAAAGAAAAGTAGAAAGTGTAGTGTCAGGTGACATCTGCGCCATCAACGGAATGGAAAACTTTGACATTGGTGACACCTTCACCGATGCGGAGAATCCTGAAGCCCTGCCAACCATAGCTGTAGACGAGCCAACGATGAGTATGCTCTTCACCATCAACGACTCTCCCTTCTTCGCCAAAGAAGGAAAATTTGTAACCAGTCGCCACATCAAAGAAAGACTGGAAAGAGAGTTGGAGAAGAATCTGGCCATGAGGCTAGAAGCAACCGACAAAGCTGACCGTTTCATTGTATTTGGTCGCGGTGTACTTCACCTTTCTGTATTGATTGAAACCATGCGCAGAGAAGGCTACGAATTGCAAATTGGTCAGCCACGTGTTCTTATAAAAGAGATAAACGGGCAAAAGCATGAGCCAATCGAGGAGTTGACCATTGACTTACCTTCTGATATGACAGGCACGGCTATCGAAGCAGTTACCAGACGCAAAGGCGAAATGAAAAACCTTGAGCCAAAAGGTGACCGCACCATTCTCGAGTTTGAAATACCATCACGCGGCATCATTGGCTTGCGTAGCTACCTGCTAACTGCAACTCAAGGCGAAGCCATTATGACTCACCGCTTCTCTGAATACCAGCCTATGAAAGGTGAAATTCCGGGTCGTCAAAGTGGTTCGTTGATCTGCATGGAAACAGGAAACGCGGTTGCATACAGTATCAGCAACTTGCAAGACAGAGGTAAATTCTTTGTAGAAGCCATGCAAGAGGTGTACGAAGGACAAGTAATTGGAGAGCACTCGCGCGACAATGATCTTGTTGTAAACGTTACCAAGACGAAGCAGCTTACCAACATGCGCGCCAGCGGTACTGATGCTAAGACAGTAATGGCTCCTCCCATTAAGTTCACGTTGGAGGAAGCACTCGAATACATCGGTGCTGACGAATATGTGGAAGTAACTCCAAAAAGTATTCGCCTTCGCAAAGTGTATCTGAATGAAACTGATCGCAAGCGATTTGCCAAGCAGTTCCAGACAGAATATTGATCTATTTATTTAATTTTGAAATAGAAAAATGCCGGCCACTAGCCGGCATTTTTGATTACAGTTACCATTTCTTCAAGGTTTAAAAACCTTTACAAAATCATCTTCATAAACGATGGTGTAAGGCAAAATACAATCTCTGTCAAACAAGGTTTTCATGACGACAATGTTTTTAAGTCCTTCGCTCTTTAGCTGTAAGATGTAAGCTGTGCTCTGCAATTGCTCATTGCTGCAAAGCCATCCTTTGCGATGTGCGAAATACATGGGCGTTGGAACTTTATTGCTATTGATGGCAACCAAATCATCTCTCTTGCTTACCCCATCAAGAATTGATTCCAGCGACAGCATATTGGCCTCACCATCTTTGATTCTGAAATCATGGTATTGATTGAGAATCCCTTCTACTGATATAGCAACCAGAAGAATGGTCGCAACCCATTTCCATTTGATGCGATACAGAGCGTAAGCAGCCACCAAAGCCATCACAGGAGCAAAGGGAACCATGTAGTAATCGTGTCTCAACCCAGAGCTGCCGCCCTTGGCCAATACCAAAAGCAATGCACTTAGGCTTAGCAAAACGATAAGTAATAATTGCTTCTCTTTTCTATAAAGTGCGAATGCTATTCCAATTGCAAAAACGATAAAGCCGATGTACTTCAAGGTATGATCGTAGAAGAAAGAGAGTAGGGTAGGTATTCCCTGCAACAGTTGCGCTGTGCCTTCGCTCAGTTTAACGCCCATAAAAAAATGCCCCGTACCAAAATGTTCAATCAGGTAGGGCACCCAAATGAAATACCAACATGCAACCGGAACTATCCATATCACAGTAGCTAGTCCAAACAATAGTTTCCTCTTTGTGTCGGAAGTAAAGAATGGAATAAGAAGTACGGCACAAAGGCTGACCGAAGAAATCTTGGAAAGCATTCCGGCACCAATGAATAGCAGGTACAGCAAGAGACTCTTGTAGTTCTTCGTCTCATTCAAATACTCGCATCCATAATAGATACCAATGATGACAAGCGATGCGCTGAATGTGTCGGGCATCATTTTGCGCATGTACAGAAACCACAACGAAGACTCTAAAATGATAGCTGCGTAAAGCGCCATTTTTTCATTCCAATATTTCCTTATCAGTAGGAAGAAATACCAAACTGCAATGCTTGAAATAATTAGGTTGATAAGTCTGCCGTACCAATGCTGGTAGCCAGCTATCTCTGATGTGCAATAAATAAGATAATTGAGCAACGGAAACTCCATTCCTTCAATGCCTGTGCCGCTTCCGCCTATGTCAAGTCGTGGATATAGAATGTTATTGTCCACTTCGTAGAAGTTGCGAGCAACCATAGCCACCGTGGCTTGCCTCCAGTTGTGCACTACCTCCAACGGTGGCTGAGTGATGCCGTATAAGCGGGCAACAAAGAAGAGCGCTATCCAGAAACGAGCGTCTTGCCACAATTTGTGATGAAGTATGTTAACAGCCACGCGCCAAATATTGGTGATCGCTTTGGAAAACAATACTTCAGTGTTAAACACAATATTTGTTAGCGATTTTCATTATCGGCAGCACTCATTCAACTTTGAAAAAAAATCAACCCATGCGTTTCAAACTAATTTTTTCTGTTTTTTTCATTGCACTTATGTCAAGTTGCGCAACGGTAACTCAAAGTAATGAGGCAATTAGCAGTAAGAAGATTGCTAAGAAGAATGGAACTACTGAAGTTTACAAAGCGGGTGACATCGTTTTCCACTCGAGCAATTCACAGCAATGCGAAGCAGTGAAAGCAGCAACCGGAAGCGAGTGGAGTCATTGCGGAATTGTTTTGCCACGCAACGGAAAACTGATGGTGCTAGAAGCCGTTCAGCCTGTGCAATGGGAAGAAATAGATGCTTGGAAAAAGCGTGGTGAAAAGGACATCATCAAAGTGAAGAGGCTGAATGCCGATAGCCTCATTACAGAAGATGTAATAAAGAAAATGGTGAAGTATGGCGAAGCGCTGGTCGGGAAGAACTATGATATTTATTTCAACTGGAGCAATCAAGAATGGTATTGTTCGGAGTTGGTATGGAAAATCTACAATGATGCACTGAAGTTAGAAGTAGGCGTCCGTAGGCCTCTGAAAGACTACAACCTAACACATCCGTTAGTGAAGGAAATCATGCAACAGCGCTATGGTAATTCACCCCCCATGGACGAAATGATGATTTCACCGGGTGCAATTTTCGATAGTCAATTACTGAAGGATGTAAAGGTTTAAAGCTGATCCATCTTCGATCTAGATTTGGCCTTCTCTATGATGCCTCTTTGTCCATTTCCATCCATTCACTGGCTGCTGCTAGCAGCGCTTGAGGAATCGTATGTCCTGAACATTCATGAGCACTACATAAAACAAACGTATCGCAATCGTTTTGATCTACTCGGTGTCAATGGACGCATGTCACTCACTATTCCGGTGCAAAGCCAAAAGGGTCAAAAAGTGATGATGAAAGACATACTATTGGAAGAAGGCAATTGGCGCAAGCTTCATCTCAGATCAATAAAGTCCGCTTATGGGCGTGCCGCTTTTTTTGAATACTACATGGCGGAAATTGAACTTATTTTTCATTCGAACCAATCATCGCTGGTGGAGTTCAGCATTGCATCGCTCGAATTCGTGCAAAAACACATCCAACCTCTAGAGTTTGAGCTAAGTGCAGAGTACATTCCCTTTGCCCAACTGAGCGATGAACAAAAAGAAATAACGCACTTTTTTGAGCCATCAAAACTATGGCCTGAGCTGCGCTCATACCCTCAAGTATTCAGCGACCGCTTTGAGTTTCAAAGCAATCTATCTGTCTTGGATTTGCTGATGAACCTTGGGCCAAGGGCTGTTGACTATTTATTATTGATAAAAAGTGGTGAGCAAGTGCGTTGATGCACAGGATCAAACCAGCACCTTTACACGCAGAAGTTAGCTTCTAAAATCCTGCTTCGCGTTAGAGGCGGAGATAAGCCAATCAATGAAAACCAAACGCAACGACATATTACGGGCACTGATGCTTCTCGGGATAATTCTCACTGGAGCATTTGTACTTTCCTCCTTCTTCTTCAAAATAGATCTTACCGAGGAGAAGCGCCACTCGCTTACTGACCCTACTGTTGAGATGCTGGAGAACATGGAAGACAATATGTTTATCCGTTGTTATCTGCATGGTGATTTTCCTGCGGAGTACAAGCATCTGGAACAATCCATACGCGAACGATTAGATGAGTTTATGGACTACAGCGATGGTCGAATAGAATACGAATTCATTGATCCGTATGAAAGTGGCGATAAAAAAATAATAAATGAGACGGGTGCTGCTTTGTTAGAAAAGGGCTTGAAGTACACTACCATTCCTATCAATGAGGATGGGGCACAAGGCAGCAAGGCCATCTGGCCTGCGGCCATCATTCAATACAGAAATAAAGAATATCCGATACAGTTTCTGAAATCGGATCTGCCGGCTGTAGATCCTGTGATGGTGGCAAATAGCGTGAATAACTTAGAATACGAACTAGCCAGCAGCATAAGAAAAATAACACGCAAAGAGAAGCCTGCAATAGCAGTGTTGCAAGGGCATCAGGAATTGGATCCACTTCATATGGCCGATTTTATTTACGGTCTAAGCACTAACTATGATGTGGAACCTGTGGTGATTGATTCGCAAGTGAATGCATTAAGCGATAAAACGGAAGGAGTCGCCATGCGCACCAACCGATACAAAGCACTCATTATAGCTGGTCCTGATAGTATGGTTAGTGACAAGGATCGGGTAATCATTGATCAGTTTCTTATGAATGGTGGCAGAATTCTCTGGCTGTTGGATGCATTGAAAATGGACATGGACAGTCTTCAGAGTTTTGATGCAATGGCCGTTTCTAATGAGAATGGATTGTATGAAATGTTGTTCGAATATGGTGTTCGATTGAATAGAACGCTTGTTGCCGATTTTCAAGGAGTGCCCATTGTGCTGGTGGATGGGGAGCAAGGCAATCAGCCGCGATACGTTAGTAGAACAAACTATTATGCACCGCTCATTTTTTCGCCTGAAAAGGCGCATCCCATTGTTTCGAATCTTGACCCTATTAAGTTTGAGTTTGCTGGAAGTCTGGACAGTGTGAATCAAAATGCAGAGGTGCGAAAAATTCCGCTGGTGAATAGCTCACCACTTTCAAAAGAATTGCGCGCACCTACTCGTGTCAGCCTTGAAATATTTCGTTTCAATGAAGACTATTTTAAGAATGGTAACAAGCCCAGCCAGATGATGGGAATGATATTGGAAGGCAAATTCCCTAGTGCATTTCGAGACATATTGAGTGCAACCATTAAGAACAGTCCTGAGGTGGCTTTCCGCGAGAAGAGCACGGACACTAAGATGATAGTTATAGCTGATGCTGATGTCGCCTACAATGAAGTGGGAATGAAGGATGGCAGGCCCACTCCGCGCCCGCTTGGCTACGAGCCAAGTGCTAATAGAATCCTATATGACAATAAAGAGTTTTTGATGAACTGCATGAACTACTTGCTGGATGACAATGCACTGATAACAGTTCGTTCGAGGGCAATAGAAGTTCGCGCATTGGACGAAGCGCGAGTGAATGCAAACAGGACAAGCATCAAACTACAGAATACAGTGTTGCCACTGTTATTGCTAGCTGTGCTCGGAGTTGTTCAGTTGTTGGTAAGAAGAAAAAAGTGGAGAAGTCAACCCATTTGAGATAAAGTCACAGTGAAAAAAAACATCCTCCTCTTTATAGTTTTAGTAGTCCTTGCAACAGCAGCTTGGTTGGTATACAAGAAGAACAATGCAAGCAGTATTGCTGACCAACCACTCACTGATTTTGCAATAGCCGACACAGCTTCGGTCACTAGAATTGTTATTACCGATTTGCATGGACAGCACGCTGTATTGCAGCGTATACCCGGTGAACGATTATGGAAACTGAATGATAAATACTACGCAAGAGCAGATGCGATAGATCTTTTGCTGAAAACATTTAACCGTATAAGTGTGCGTGGAAGTGTGTCTGACAGAGCACGTGACAATGTGATGAAGCTGTTGGTGACCGCAGGAAAAAAAGTAGAGATATATACCACTGATGACGAACCTGCAAAGATTTACTACGTGGGCAACGCCACCGAAGATCATACTGGAACATACATGCTGCTCGAAATTCCGGGGATAGGTAGGGGAGAGGATCCTTACATCACACATATGGAAGGCTTCACCGGATTTTTAACTACCCGCTTCTTTACAAGTGAGAATGAATGGCGCTATACAGGAATATTTGAATACCCACAGCTGGAGTTCAATCGCGTGCGTTTTGTGAATCATTTCAACACTAACTACTCCTATGAAGTGAATTACAAGGGTGGAAATGATATCAATATGAATAGCGGCTACATCGCCTCTGACCAAAGCTTCAGTTTGCCTATTTCACAGTTTGATACGCTTGCTGTTAAGAACCTTTTGCTGCTTTACAAAAAAGTGCATGTGGAGTCATACAACACGCTGCTGCGACCCGAAGCCATGGATTCGCTGCGCAATACCTCACCTGCATTTACCATCTATGTTCGTGAGAATTCAGGAACCGAGAAGCATATTGATCTTTACTTGAAGCGTGCATCAAAACCAACGTTGGATGACGAAGGCAATGCGTCACCGTGGGATCGCGATTACTTCTATGCGCTCACTAATACAGATGAATTTGCAATGGCGCAACTTTACACTTTTGAGCCGCTAGTGCAACCAGTGGAGGCTTACTTCAAGAAGTGAGTTTTGTTTAAAGGTGTTGTTTTTTCCATGCTGCCATTATGATGCCCGCTGCTACTGATGCGTTTAGGCTTTCGGCATTGCCGCTGCCAGGTATTGTAATGCGGTCATGAAGCAGTGCTTTCATTTCCTTTCGGATACCATGGCTCTCACTTCCAATAACAAGAGCCGTTTTTTGCTGAAAGGAGTATTGGAAAAGTTGGGTTCCCTGCAAATCAGCACCCGTTGTATGGTATTCGTTTTTAATTAGAATACTGCGTATTTCATCCTGTGGGGCGCTAATTACTTTCAATCTGAATATGCTGCCCATGGTGCTTTGTACCACTTTAGGATTGTAGATATCCACACAATCATCCGTGCAGAGGATGGTGCTGATACCGAACCAATCCGCAGTGCGGATGATGGTGCCCATGTTGCCTGGGTCCGCCACGCCATCCAATACAAGCAGCAATGATTCACTCAAATCATTGATTGAAAATATTTTTTGCTGCAGCACTGCTAAATGTTGTGACGAGGTGGCAAGAGCGCTCATCATTTCCATCTCTCTTGTGGTGACATCCATCGCAGTGGAATGCTCCGTTGCAAAAGCTTCATCAGTGGTGTAGAGCGCTACCAGCTTGAAGTCAGACGCCATTGCTTCCTCCACCATTTTTTTACCCTCAGCTATGAATAGGCGATGTTCAACTCTGAATTTTTTTTGATGCAGCTGGCGCACCAGCTTGATGTCTTTTTTCAACGGTAGCATTTTTGAAACTCTCTAAGGAGGATTGGCTTTCTTATCCTCAAATTGCGCTGCAAGATATATGTCGGCAAAAGGCCTAATTAAAATACCAGTTTACCTGCTGTGCGTTGCACTGTTTAGTGCTTGCGGTGCGGTGCGCAACCTACCCGAAGGTGATGCGTTCTTCCGCAGGCACGAGGTGAAGGTGCATGATGCCAGCCTTGACTACAATGTGCCCGATGATGATCTTATCTCCCTTACGCGCCAAAAGCCAAATAGAAGAATATTGTGGTGGAGATTCAATCACACTGTCTACCTAATGGTGAATAAGAAAAAACTAGAAGGGAGTAAAGTGCAAGCAGCAGAAAGGTGTGTAAAGAAGAACGAGAGACGCAAGAGGAAAGGGAAAGAACTCAAGGAAAAATGCAACACATGGCGCACCTTTTGGGCCGAAACGGTGGGAGAGGCAACCGCTGTTCTTGACACTGCTAAGGTGACCAAGAGCGCACAACAGATGAATGTATACCTGCAAAAGAAAGGCTACTTTGATAATAAGGTATTGCCCGAACTGGTCTACAACGAGAAGAAGAATAAGTGCATAGTGGTATACCACGTTTATCCCAGTCAGCCTTATCGTCTGCGCAAGATCACCTATACAATAGAAGATGCAGTAATGGCTGCAAGCACTCCACAACTGAGGAAGAATTCAATACTGGATAGCGCCATGGTTTTTGACTTGGATGTGCTAGATGATGAACGAGATAACATTACCACTTTCTACAACAACCGAGGTTACTACGAATTAACCAAAGATTACATCAACTATGATGCTCGTAAGGAAGTAGGTGACCACCAAGTAGATATTGAACTGATATTGTCACGGCCATTGGTAGCCTCTACCGAGTTTCCTGATAGCCTTGTTTCTATTCCACACAAGAAGTACTTCATTGGAGACATCTATGTGCATACTGATTTTGATGCTACACAAAATTATGCGCCTACAGACACATTGCTCTATGACGGAATGAAGGTAGTGTACACTCGCACACCTTCTCTTACACCGCAGCTCATCTCTTGCATACAGGGTTATCATTCAGGCGAATTATTTCAGCGAGAAAAGGTGGACAAAACCTACAAGCGCTATTCGCAACTGGGTGTGCTGCGCGCCACCACCATACAGATGGTGCCGCGACAGGAAATAATTAACGGCTTGTACATAGTGGACACCCACATAAAGTTAACACCGGCCAAGAAGCAATATTTCCGAATCGAACCACAAGTGACACACCGCAGTGGCAACATGGGCGTTTATGGCAACCTGCTGTATTCCAACCGAAACATATTTGGTGGTGCGGAAGCATTGGATGCACGCGTCATAGTGGGTTTGGAAGCTTCACAAACATTAGTCTCTTCTGGCAACACCACTTCTGACGCTATCAGACGAAACTTTCAATTGAATACCTTTGAGATAGGTCCTGAGTTGACTTACCGATTGCCACGCTTATGGCCCCTTAGTTGCGACCGCACTAAGCGCAGCAGCGAGCCAACCTCAGCTGTGAGTGCCGCCTTCAACTACCAATCAAGACCTGACTATGCACGTACACTTTCGCAGATAAAGTTCTCATGGAATTTTATAGAAAATCCAACCAAAGTGACGCGCGTAACAGTGGACTGGGTGGATTTCAGTATTATCAAGATTGACAATTCCATTGCATTTCAGAATTTTTTGGATAATTTGAATGATGCCTTTCTAGCCAATAGTTACCAAAATCACCTCATTCATGCAGAAACGTTTTCAGTTACTTGGAACTCCCAAAAGGCGCGCTTCCAACGCAATTATTTCTATTGGCGCGCAGGTGTCACTGAAGCGGGTTTAATCCTGAATGGGATAATGCACTTGGCGAATGCTCCAAAGGATGAACAAGGCAGCAGACAAATAGCAGGAATACGCTTTGCGCAGTTTGGCAGAATTGAGCAGGACTTGCGTCTGTATTTCAATGTGAATGAAAAGAATGGTTTTGTGTGGCGTCTTTATGGTGGCGCAGGCGTGCCATACGGCAACTTGAAAGTGTTGCCGTTTGAAAAAAGTTTCTTTAGTGGAGGCAGCAATGGTATTAGGGCGTGGCAGGCCCGCACCCTCGGCCCGGGCTCCTCCCGCGATAGCACGGCAGTGCGCTCTTTCAATAACATAGGCGAGATAAAGCTTGAAGGCAATTTTGAATACCGTTTCAAAATGACCGAGATGTTTAACCTGGCCTTATTTGTAGACGCGGGCAACATTTGGCTCTTAAATCCGCTTAGCGACAGGCCCAATGCAGATTTTACCTCTGATCGTTTTGTAAGTGAGATAGCCATTGGAACAGGCATTGGTCTTCGCCTGAACTTCGACATATTTTTGGTGAGATTGGATTTAGGAATAAAACTGAAAGACCCTTCTAAAGTGCAGGGTGAACGCTGGTTGTGGGAGCCTAAGGATGAGTACTTGACCTATCTGAAAAGCATAGACGACAGCTACGTAACTGTGCCCACCAATGGGAGAACGGTGCTGAATCTTGGCATTGGTTTTCCTTTCTAAAAAAAAATACTATCGTTGCCCGCCCATTAACTCCTTAGCGTTTTCGATAGCCGCTTTGGAGTATGACTTTCCGCTAAGCATTTCTGCTAATTCGTTGATGCGATCTTCTTCGTTGAGTGTTTCCACATAAGTAGTAGTGTTGTTTGCAGTAGTTTTTTTATACACCTTCATGTGGTGCTCTGCCTTGCCTGCTATTTGCGGCAGGTGGGTAATTGTAAGCAGTTGCATCTTGGTGCTCATTGCCTTCAGAACACTGCCAATTTTTTTTCCTACTTCGCCACTTACGCCTTGGTCTATTTCGTCCAATATCAGCACGGGTAGTTGTTTATGTTGCGATATAGAGGCTTTTAGCGCAAGCATCACACGTGATATTTCACCACCACTAGCCACTTGTTTTACAGGCAGCAATTGCCCCCCTTTGTTAGCTCTGAACAAAAACTGGATTTCATCTTTTCCATAATCATTAAAATCAGCCGCTGCGGTCAGTTCTATTTTGAGCTCGGCATGTTCAAGGCTTAGTGCTTCAAAGTATTTTTTCACTTCTGTTTCTGCTTTTGAAGCAGCCTTTTTTCTACTGGCCGATAGCTGTCCAGACAATTCAATCAATCTATTTCTCGATTGTTCTATCTGTAACTGAAGTTGCGCTATGCGCTCATCTATGTTTTCATAACCTCCGCATTTTTTCTCCAATTCATCGCGAAGGGCAATCAGGTCTTCTGTGGTCTGCAGCCGATGCTTTTGCTGCAAATGGTACAGTCCGGAAAGTTTTTCACTCAGCACCTCGGTCTTTTTTTCGTCCAGCTGAACGTTGGATTCAAAGCCTTCCATCTCGCGCATGAGTTCTCTTAATTCTATCAAGCAACTGTCCGTGCGTTGCGAGAATTCTTGCAGTTGAGTATTGAACGGAGCAATTTTTTGTAGGGAGGATCTTGTCGAATTCAGTTGTGCTATGACTCCAGTGTTTTCTGCTTCAATAAGGGAAGCGATTGTGACTAGAGCACTTTTTATCTGTTCTGCATGGGTAAGTGTTTCCAACTCTTGCTCCATCATGGTTTGGTTGAGGCTTTCGAGACCGGCCTTGTTCAACTCATTCCACTGAAAACGTGTGTAGTCTAACTCTTGCCTTATGCGTGCTTCGTTTGTCTGCAAGTCTTCTAGTTCCTTGTGCAATGTTTTGAAGTGTGCGAACGATTGCTTGTATTCACGCATAACATCTTCATTGCCTGCAAAGGCATCAACAGTATCAAATTGAAATGAACGCTGACCGAGTAAAGAATTTTCATGCTGACTATGAATGTCTACAAGCACACTCCCAAGGGCGCGAAGTACTGTAAGTTGCACGGGAGTGTCATTTACAAATGCGCGGTTCTTGCCGCCAGGACTTATCTCCCTTCGAATGGTAGTTTGAACCTCGTAGTCCAAATCATTGTCTGCAAAAAAGTTTTTGAGACCATATCCTTTCAGATTAAATGTTGCTTCAACAATGCACTTCAAACTTTCGTCCTTGATGGCTTTCGCATCAGCACGCTCGCCCAATAACAATCCGAATGCTCCTAGCAGAATGGATTTACCGCTGCCCGTTTCACCCGTGATAGCGGTCATGCCCTTTTCAAAAAGCATCTCCACGCTATCTATAAGCGCATAGTTAGAGATGTTGAGTTGTCGCAGCATGAACAGAAATTTGTGAATGCGAATTTATTGAAGCGTTTATTTCTTCTATCACTACACGCTTGTCCGAGAGCTAAAAGGCAGCAATTAACAAATTCAACGCTTTCCAAGGCAATTCGAATGTGGTGCCTACCGTTTCATTGGTTATGGTGCCGTTGTACATGTAAACTCCATTGCGAAAGCCCTCATCTTTCTTTACTAGGTTGGATATGCCTCCTTCGTCACCCATGCTTTGCATGATGGGAGCGAATATGTTACTGAGTGCGTAAGAAGCGGTTCGAGACACGCGCGAAGCAATATTGGGCACGCAATAATGAATAACACCATGTTCTTTAAAAACAGGTTTGTCGTGGGTGGTGACTCTTGAAGTTTCGAAACAACCTCCTTGGTCTATGCTTACATCAACTATCACGCTGCCATACTTCATGTTGCTCACCATATCCTCACTCACATAAATAGGTGTGCGGCCGCCACTAGTGTGTATGGCTCCAATGGCCACATCTGCGGTGTCAAGTGAATTGCGCAACTCAGATGGCTGTATGGTGCTGGTCCAAAGTCTTTGTCCAAGGTCGTTTTGAATTCTGCGCAAACGATAGGTGCTGTTATCAAAAATTTTTACACTGGCACCAAGACCAAGTGCAGCACGGGCAGCAAATTCAGCAACTGTGCCGGCACCCAATATCACCACTTCTGTTGGCTTCACTCCGCTGATGCCTCCAAACATCAAGCCTTGGCCACCATGTTGATGACTTAGATATTCTGCTGCAATTAGGACAGCCGTATTGCCCGCTATTTCACCCATGGCGCGCACTACAGGAAATATGTCGGTTTCATCTTTAATGTAGTCCCATGCAATAGCAGTTACTTTCTTGTTGGAGAGTTGTTTGAAATTTTCAATAGTTTGAATGGGAAGATGGATAGCCGACACAAGTGTTTGTTTGCCGGGCATCATCTCTATTTCAGTTTCACTGGGAGGGGCAACTTTTAGGATGATTTCACTTCTGAAAACCTCCTCTGGCCCATAAACGATGCGCGCTCCGGCTTCGCTGTAGTCATGGTCTTGAAAGTTGGACTCTTTGCCTGCATTGGTTTCCACCACTACATCATGTCCGTTGCTTACCAGCAATGCTACACTTTCGGGTACGAGCGCTACTCTTCTTTCTTGGAAATAGGTTTCGCGGGGTATTCCAATGGTAAGCCTTGAGTGTCTTTTACTTACAGCAAGCAACTCTTCTTGTGGCATCAAGGCGGCCTCTTTGGCCAATGTGCGAATTGCTTCTTTCTTCGGATCCATCATAAGGGAAATAGCAGGTTAAGAAATAGGAGTGTCGAAGATAACTCTTTTCATCAAGTGCCGACTGCGCATCGTCTTGTGCAATTATTCAACTTCTTTGTTGAAAGGGATTTTGAAAACAGCTGTTCAGTATTTGTTGATGGCTATTAGAACTTTCTATTTTTGGCCTCAAAATTTTCATCTATTACTATACTCAACTATGTCAAACATCGATTCTTCATCTGAACCAAACTCACGCGCATTGTGGGTCATCATTCCTCTCGCTGTTGGCTTATCTCTGATGTTTACCAATCTGAAATACGAGCAACCGAAACCTCAGTTGAAAGGAGACTTGGGAGCACCAAAACACGAATTGAAAATTGATCCTTCCAATCATACTGATGATACTACTCATGTTGAATCTGCGCATGCTGATGCCCCAGCCGGAGAGCACGCTGATACAACTGGCCATGCTAATTGAGCTCTTTGTGCATTTTGGCAAGAAGTAATTGAATGTTATTAGAATTGTCATTGGCTGTCTTTTGGAGAAGGCGGCCTTTTTTGTTTTCATCTAAAGAAAATTGCACCATACCTTTTCGCAATGACAGCAGCAGAAAAAGCACTACGGATAGTAGACAAGATGTTCAACAACGACCCCATGTCACAGTGGTTGGGTATCGTGCGTGTGCAAGACGGACCGGGTATTTCAGTTTTACGGATGACGGTAACAAAGGAAATGCTAAATGGCTTTTCCATAGCCCATGGTGGCATTGCATACTCCCTTGCCGACAGCGCTCTAGCCTTTGCCAGTAACAGTCATGGCATTCAATCGGTATCCATAGAAACTTCTATATCGCATGTAGCTCCTGTGCAAGAAGGAGATGTGCTAACAACAGAAGTGGAAGAGAAAAGCCTTACCAATAAAACAGGGCTTTACTACATCAACATAAAAAACCATGATGGCAAAGTGGTGGCGTTTTTCAAAGGAACTGTTTTCAGGACAGGCAAGGAGTGGGACGTGTGATTAACCCAAAAGGCGCAGTTGATTCTCTGCGATAAATATTCTGGCGGGTGCTTTTTTGCCCGATTCGCCATCCTTTTCTATTTCTGTGCTGCTTTCAATGTTGAGGCTTTTTATTCTTTGATAACTGATTTCCGGGTGGCGCACTTTTTCGCAGCGTTTCAGCTGTGGCAAATGTTTAAGATAATCCAAAATGGAAACGTTGCCTACAATGGTCAGCTCCAATAACCCGTCATTCAGTAGCGCATCAGGCGCCAAGCCAATACCGCTGCCCAGGTACTTTCCATTGGCACAAACAATCATCAGCGATTTGCCGCTCCAATTAATTGTTTCGTTTGAAAGTGTCACATGTTTTTTTCTATAGGAGAGAAATGTGCGAAAAATGGCCCAACCAAATTTCAAATTTCCATTCCATAAGGCGGGCAATGCATTCACTCTTCTCACGACTTCGCTGCTTATTCCCATGCTGCATTCATTCAAGAAAAACTCTTTTTCGCCATTGGCATACTGAATGCAGCCAACATCTGCTAGCAAATATTTCTGAGCCCTCAGTCTGGTGATGAATTCTTCTTGCGACTTGTTCCACTTGAAATTTCTAGCGAAGTCGTTGCCGGATCCCATAGGCCAGAGCGCTAGAGCAGGTACTTGTATATCAGGATTAGCCGCAGCATAGCTCATCAAGCCATTCACACATTCATTCAAAGTACCATCGCCACCCAAAGCCACTAGTAGGTCTGTGCTGGCAGCGACTTGCAGCACCAAGTCTTTGGCATGGCCTGGTCCAGTGGTTTTTAGAACATCAAATTGCCATTCATCGCCTTGCATAAGCGCTAGCGAATCCGCCACTTTGTTGGCCGAATGCTTAGCACCGTTTAGTATGAAGGAAACTTTTATGATTTGGCCGAAATATGCGATAAGTCTGTGAAGAATGTTTGTGAACCTTTTCGCGCCAGTTACCTAAGTTTACCCCGCCATTCAACTCAACAAAACGGAAAGGCAATATGCAAACAACAAGATGGAGCAAACGATAGCGAAGAAGGCAGGACAAGTTTCGAACCTGCTAAACCAATTGAATGAATCAGCCACGCTGGCCATGGCCCGCATCAGCAGAGAACTTAGTCAGCAAGGCCATGATGTGGTAAGTCTTTCACTTGGCGAACCTGATTTTGACACGCCCGATTTTATCAAACAAGCTGCGAAAGACGCGCTTGATAGTAACATCACCCATTATCCGCCTGTCAATGGTTTCTTAGAAGTAAGGCAAGCCATTGCGAAAAAATTTATGCGTGACAATGGGCTTAATTACTCAGCAGATCAAATAGTGGTTTCCACTGGTGCAAAGCAAGCCATAGCCAATGCTGTAATGGCACTTGTGAATCCGGGAGATGAAGTGCTGATGCCCAGCCCTTATTGGGTGAGTTATGCCGAGTTGGTGAAAATTGCAGGCGGTATTCCTGTTGAAGTTTTAGCTACTGTGGAGAATGACTACAAGGTGACGCCTGCTCAACTGGAAGCGGCCATAAATGATCGCACCAAGCTGATCATGTATAGCTCACCATGCAATCCTACTGGAAGTGTATATAGCAGAGAGGAACTTGAAGCATTTGCACAGGTGATAGAAAAACATGATGCGCTTTATGTAATAAGTGACGAGATTTATGAGCTTATCAACTTTGTTGGGAAAACACACAGCATAGCGGCTTGCGGTAATATGATAGAACGCACCATAACCGTGAACGGAGTGTCAAAAGCATTTGCAATGACCGGCTGGCGCATAGGATACATAGGAGCGCCCAAGTGGATAGCAGATGCCTGCAACAAGATGCAAGGACAAATAACCAGTGGTGCAAATACGATAGCACAAATGGCTACCAAGGCGGCTGCGGAGGCCGATCCGGCAGTGGTGGCGCCAATGATAGAAACGTTCAAAAAACGAAGAGATCTGGTCTACAAACTACTCAAGGAAATACACGGATTAAAAGTGAACCTGCCTGAAGCTGCCTTCTATTTTTTTCCTGATGTGTCTTATTACTTCGGCAAGTCTGATGGCAACATGACCATCAAAAATGCCACCGACCTATCTGCTTATTTGTTAAAGAAAGAATACGTAGCTGTGGTAACAGGTGAAGCTTTTGGTGATGAGAACTGCATTCGCATCTCTTATGCCACTTCAGAAAATACATTGACCGAAGCTATTGGCAGAATTGCAAGAGCACTTGCTCAATTAAAATGAAAAATACGGAAATAGAAAACCTCTTCGAAAAATTCAATTCACTCACCGCGCTCATTATTGGTGACGTGATGATTGATGCTTATTACTGGGGTAAGGTGAACCGCATATCGCCCGAAGCTCCGGTACCGGTGGTGCATGTGCAGCAAAAGGAAAACAGATTGGGTGGTGCTGCAAACGTTGCACTAAATGTGAAAAGCCTTGGGGCAAGAGCTATCATCTGCTCTGTGGTGGGGGATGGCAGCAAAGGCGATATTTTCAGAACAACACTTAAAGCAAATGGCTTCAGCACCGAAGGCCTTATCGATTCGCCAGACAGGCAGACCACCGTCAAAACACGCGTGATAAGCCAAGGACAACACATGCTGCGCGTAGATGAGGAAATGACCTCACCGCTGAGTGCAACTGAAGAACGACACTTGCTGGACTGCGTGAAAAACATTGTGGACCACCAAAAAATTGATGTCATCATTTTTGAAGATTACAATAAGGGAGTGCTTACTGAAAATGTGATTACAAAAGTGATCGCATGGGCGGTTGAAAAAAATATTCCGACCACAGTTGATCCGAAAAAAGAGAACTTCTTCGCGTATAAAAATTGTACGCTTTTCAAGCCCAACTTGAAGGAACTGCGCGAAGGATTAAAAATGGATTTTGACACGAAAGACTTTGATGCTTTGAAAAAAGCGATAGATCAGTTGGAGCTAGAAATTGGCAACAAAATCACCATGGTCACTCTTTCAGAACAAGGAATGATGACCAAAGTCAATGGCGCCTTTCAGCATCAACCGGCACATGAACGCTCTATATTGGATGTAAGTGGTGCGGGCGATACAGTCATTAGTGTGGCTTCGCTAGCCTTAGCAGCGGACGCAGATGTCTCCCTTATTGCCAAACTGGCCAACCTAGCAGGTGGGCTTGTTTGTGAGGAGGTGGGAGTTGTTCCAATTGATAAGTCTATACTTCTTGATTCTGCGAAACTGATCTTCTAAGCCCAGTCTGTAATGTTTCAACGAATTCAATTTATTTCTTTAATTCTCTTTTCAAGTTTTGGAATTGATTCGCTTGCTCAATTTGAATGGAGAAAGATTGAAGGAAATGCTGGAATTGGTATTAGTCTGTTTGAAAGAGTGTATGTCTTTAGAGATTCTGAGTTTCCTGAGGCCAACATTCACAATTGGAGCAAGCCTGCTTGGTGTGGCGCTCTTAGTTATCGTATCTCACCCTATTTGAGTGTGGGCTTAGCCGGTGGAGTGCAAAGCATCGGACAGGATTTGAGAAACATAAATGTGACAATTGATGAAACGGAGCAGCACTATGAATTGCTCAATTACCGAGTTACCAGAAGTAATCTAGGCGTCCGCCTTCTTGCTCATCTCCCGTCAGAAAACACCTCATGGGACTTCTATTCTGGTGTAAAATTTGGCTGGTCACTTTTCTCCTTCAAAATAGAACAGACCGACAGTGATCTAGCGAACTTTATTGAAGATGAACTGAAATTTGGATTAAGTGCTCCTAGTCTGCAGTTTATTCCTTTTGGTGTCCGTTATTATGGTTTAAGATATGTTGGCGTTTACGCAGAAACAGCTATAGGTGCTCCTGCATATTTGTCCATTGGCATAAGTTGGAGGTTGATGACGCCTAACGCAGGGCTATAAAACGAAAAGAGGCTGCCTTATAAAAGCAGCCTCTTTTCGTTTTTTTCATCTTCAATTATCTCCACCAAATAGCGAATACGCTAAGCGAAGACCAATGTAGTTGCTTGCCTCAGCTCCTTCAATATCACTATCTGGAGTGATGATGTTGAAGCGAATACCAATATCAAGTTTTTCTGTTGCCATAAAACCACCTCCAATAGCGAAGCTGAAATTGCTTGACGATTCAGTTTCACTCTCAACAGTTACACCTAGAAATTCAAATTCCTTAGAAGTAGCAGTTAAAGAATGAACACCCAGCTGTACGTGAGCATATGCTCCACTTCCAACTTCTGAGAAATAGTATTTAAGACCTAATTGAATGGGCATCATTGAAGCTTTGTCAATGAAGTCACTCAATTCATCATCGACAGTTAATAGCATCCAACCTACCTGAGCGGTAATGCCAATGTTGTCTCCCACATGATGCTCGTAACCGGCAGATAAGCCAAATGCAAGTGGATACGCATCGCCAAAATCTCCCACTGGTTTGCCCAATTCAAGGCCTAAAGAGACAGGCCCCATTTGAGAAGATGCGGTGATGAACATGCCAACACTTGCAACAAAAAGTAAAATTCTTTTTTTCATAATTGTTTGTTTTGAGGTTTGATTTTATAAATTGATTTAGGATGCAATAAAAGGCCAAACCATCTAAATGTGGTCTACGGCAAACAACGTATTTTAAACTTGAATCAGTTAAAATTGCGGCCAAGTGAAAATGGCTGCTTTTCAATGACAGCTAAACAATTGTACCCCTATTACATTCGCACCGATATGAGCTCGAAACAGCGTACACTAAAAGCCCCCGTGAAAATCTCCGGCATAGGCTTACATACTGGGGCAAAGGTCAGTTTGACCATTTTGCCTGCTCCTGAAAACCACGGCTATCAATTCCAACGAATTGATATGGACGGTCAACCAACAATAAAGGCTGATCCTGATTTTGTCATCAGCACTCAACGCGGCACCACGTTGGAGCAAAACGGTGCTCGTGTGTATACAACCGAACATGTTCTTTCAGCCATCTATGGCTGTAAGATTGACAATGCTCTCATACAGTTAGACGGCCCCGAGGTGCCTATTATGGACGGAAGTGCGTGGCCATTTGTAGAGGCCATAGAAGAAGTAGGATTTGCTGATCAGAATGCTGAAAGGCAGTATTTGACGCTTCGCGAAAACATCACTTTTGAGGACCATGTGAAGGGAAGTGAAATGCTTGCAGTACCCACCGAGGGTGGCGAGTTTCGATTAACGGTAATGGTTGATTACAACTCGCCAGCGCTTGGCACACAGCACGCCCACATGTATCAGCTCAACCACTTTCGCGATGAAATAGCGAAGTGCAGAACTTTCGTTTTTATGCGTGAACTGGAAGTGCTGGCAAAAAATGGATTGATAAAAGGGGGCAGTCTTGATAACGCAATAGTTATGGTGGACCGAGCCTACACCGAGCAAGAAATAAAAGACATTCTAAAACTTCTCGGCAAAGAAGATCTGGAAGTAAAAGTGGAAGGCATTGGTGTATTGAATACCATAAAACTGCAGTATGAGAATGAGCCAGCAAGACACAAGTTGCTTGATATTGTGGGCGACCTTGCGCTTGTTGGAAGATTCATACGTGGCCACATATTGGCGGCCCGCCCAGGTCATTACGGCAATGTTGAGTTTGCTAAGGTTTTGAAAGGCCTGATTAAAAAAGAAAAAGATGCGGCACCGTTTTTTGATTTAAACAAGAAGCCATTGTTTGATATCAATCAAATTACCCAAATGCTTCCGCATCGCTATCCGTTTCTGATGATAGATAAAATATTGGAAATGGATGCAAATGGTGTGGTCGGTTTGAAAAACGTGACCATGAATGAGCCCTTTTTTCAAGGACATTTCCCCGGAAATCCGGTCATGCCCGGAGTGCTACAAGTAGAGGCAATGGCTCAATGTGGAGGAATTTTTGCTTTATCGCAAGTGTCAGATCCTGAAAACTATAGCACCTACTTCTTGAAAATTGACGGAGTGAAATTCAAGCAGAAAGTATTACCGGGTGACACCATTGTTTTTAAACTCACGCTGGAAAGCCCCATTAGAAGAGGATTGGTAAATATGAAGGGCATTGCATATGTAAGTGGCAAAGAAGTTTGTGAGGCCACCATGCTTGCACAAGTGGTGCGCGACCGTGCACCTAAAGAAATAACAGAAACAGCCCACGTATGAGCACACTCCGTGTTATTGACCCCAAGGCTCAAATAGCCGAAAAGGTAGAAATAGGTCCCTTCACCACCATAGCTGGTGATGTTGAAATTGGTGAAGGCAGTTGGATTGGCCCTAACGTAACCATCATGGATGGAGCGCGCATTGGCCGCAATTGTAGAATTTTTCCTGGTGCTGTTATCAGTGCTATACCCCAAGACTTAAAATTTGAAGGAGAGCAAACCACCACTGAAATAGGAGATAACACCACAGTGCGCGAGTGTTGCACGCTGAACAGGGGTACCAAAGACAAAAACACGACACGCGTGGGCAAGAATTGCTTGCTGATGGCCTATGTCCATCTTGCTCATGATGTCATTGTTGGAGACAACTGCATCATTGCAAACAGTGCCAATATAGCAGGCCATGTGGAGATTGAAGATTGGGTAATCATAGAAGGTGTCGTTGCCATTCAGCAATTTATACGGCTTGGTCAGCACTCTTTTATAGGAGGCGGCAGTTTGGTTAGAAAGAATGTTCCGCCATATGTGAAAGCAGCACGCGAGCCACTCAGCTATGCAGGTGTAAATACCGTAGGCTTGCGCAGGCGTGGATTTGAGAATGAAACCATAGCACACATCGAGGATGTGTACCGCATGATCTATGTGCACAACAACAATATTAGTCGTGCCATACATGCCGCTGAAATGGAATTACCCAACACTCCTGAAAAGGAAATCATTCTTGAATTCATTCGTATCAGCGATAAGGGCATAATTCGCGGACCGCTGGGTGTTTAGTTAAGTACCCCTTTTATTTGAACGGTTTCTATCGCGACTAAAACACTTCTAATTTTCGCCCCCTTGCTTTCTTTTTGAAACTACCAATCGTTTGAAAAAAATTCTGCTGCACTTAGCTCTTTCCACTCAATTCTTCTTTGTTAATTGTTGTGTCAACGCTCAAATAGTAGTGAAGACCGCCCAAGCTACACGCATTAGTGCTGCCCCAGAGTTGGATGGTAATTTGGATGATGAGTGCTGGAAGAATGTTCCTATTGCGACAGATTTCATTATCGACAATCCAACCCCTTTTGTACCACTGGAGCAAAACACAGAAGTAAAAGTAGTTTACGATGATGAGGCTATATATATAGGCTTCATGAATTTCGATACTGCACCTGACAGCATATTGAAACAACTTACAGGAAGAGACAATGATGGAAATAGTGATTATTGCGGCATCATATTTAACTGTTATCGCGATGGAGTTACAGGCTACAAATTTGCAGTAAGTCCGCTAGGAGAGCAATATGATGCGCGTGTATCCACCGATGATGAAGATGAGAGCTGGAACGCTGTATGGTTTTGCAAAACAGAAATTACCACTAAGGGCTGGGTAGCAGAGTACAAAATTCCTTTTGCTGCTTTGCGTTTTCCTGATGTGCAAAATCAATCTTGGCATTTCAATCTAGAACGTGAGGTGCGAAGAACAAGACACCATGCATTCTGGAGTGCTGTGGATCCACTAGGGCCAAGTTATCTTATTCAGATGGCCACACTCGATGGCATACAAGGAATAAAACCACCGCGTAGAATTTTTTTCTATCCCTACGCATCTGCGTATTACACTTCGAATGAAAATGCGGATGGAACAGCATCCACCGGTTTCAGCTACAATGGTGGAATGGACTTGAAACTGGGTCTCAGTGATGCCTTCACTCTGGACGCCACGCTCATTCCTGATTTTGGACAAACCATTAGCGACCAGTTGATACTTAATCTTTCTGCATTCGACATCGAATTTTCTGACAACAGACCTTTTTTCATGGAGGGTTTAGAGTTGTTTTCAAGAGCGGGAATTTTCTATAGTAGGCGCATCGGTTTTGATGAACCAATTGGCAGATATGATGTGTACGACAATATTTCTGCCACCGAAGAGGTTCTTGCAAATCCCGATAAAGACCAAGTGATTAACGCAATGAAAATTTCTGGCCGCGATAACAAGGGCCTTGGCTTTGGTTTTTTTAATGCCGTCACAGCACCAAGCTATGCGACAGTGCGAGATACTGAAACAGACGTACAACGCGAAGTGCAGACTTCACCACTTACCAACTACAACGTATTTGTCTTTGACCAAAACTTGCCCAATAGCTCATACTTGAGCCTTATCAATACAAGTGTATTGCGCAGTGGAGGCGACTATGATGCGAATGTGACAGGCTATGAATTTGACTTGCGCAATAAAAAGAACACCTATAGCCTTCAAGGCACTGGTGCCATGAACAGGAAGTTTAGCAAGGAGTATGCAACCGATCAGCAAGATGAAAATTTAGGACATGCGCAGGATATCAGCATCAATAAACTGACGGGTAACATGCTGTGGAGAGCAGGGACGAGTTACGAGAGCGATAACTATGATCCCAACGATCTTGGATTTCTTCAGGCACCAAATAGCCGCAATTACTATGCAGCGGCTGGTTACAACATTTATAAGCCATTTGGCCGCTGGAACCGCTTGTGGAGTGAACTTAGCGTCAATTATAATAACCTATACAAGCCATACACCTTTACAGATGTGCGTATCAATGGCGAGGTAGGCATCAACTCGCGCAACTTCAATGCTTTTGGGTTGGAATACGAAGCTTCGCCTGTGCGTGGATTTGACTACTTCGAGCCTCGCGAGGAGGGCCGCTCTTTTCGCACTTATCGCTACCACTTGCTGCGCCATTGGATTAGCACAGACTACAGAAAAGTATTTGCCCTGGATGCCGGAGTGGCATTTGCGCCTTATGAAAACGATGGTCGTTATGTATTCAACTATCGCATAGCTCCACGACTGCGAGTGAGTGATAAACTATTTTTTTCTTATGTGTACAGTTATCAAAGTCATGAGAACGATTTGGGTTTCAACAGTTGGACTGACGATGGCAAGCAACTCTTTGGCAAGCGTGATGTAGTGTCACACACCAATGTGCTCAATGTGCAGTATGCATTTGGTCCTTGGATGAACCTGAATACGCGGTTCAGGCACTATTGGGGATACAGCAGCTACAAGGCCTTTTATGATTTGCAACAAGACGGTTATTTGGCTTCTTCCGATGTTATCGGTAGCAATCGAAGTTTCAACTCATTCACCATTGACATGATCTACAAATGGATATTCAGCATGGGCAGCGAGTTGAGTGTGGTTTGGAAACATTCGATCGTCAATGAGAATCTCGAAATAGCTCCAACGCTCATTGACGATATTGAGTACACCTTTAGGCAGCCACAAAACAATAGTTTTAGCGTGCGTGTCATTTTCTTTGTGGACTACCGCAGTGTGGCACGGGCTATTGGGAGGGAAAAATCCGCAGGAGATCTTTTGAACTGATAAAGAGTCAAAAAAAAACCGCTTCAAAATTTGAAACGGCTTTTATGGCTGTGATCCCGACAGGATTCGAACCTGTGACCGACAGATTAGAAATCTGTTGCTCTATCCAGCTGAGCTACGGGATCAGTATTTTAAAACAAAAGAAAAAAAAAGATTCAAGCGTACTTGAATCTTTTGTTGTCGGGGTGGCAGGATTCGAACCTACGACCTCCTGCTCCCAAAGCAGGCGCGATACCGGGCTACGCTACACCCCGAAAAAACTTCATTCCATGCTACTTCCGCAAGAAGCATTTCTTTAGTCAGTAAAAGTTTCAGGCTTTAACCTTCAACCATTCACATTTTTTTCAAATCAGATAAGCAATACCTCGAAACGTAAAGCCTATTCCAAATTTGGCGGAGAGGGAGGGATTCGAACCCTCGGTACCGTTTCCAGTACGCATGTTTAGCAAACATGTCCTTTCGGCCACTCAGGCACCTCTCCAAAAGGATGTCCTTTTTTTTGGAGGCGGCAAATGTATCAAATTTTGGTTCCCCAATAGAAGATTTTTTTTAGGGTGAAAATATTCGCCATTTAGCTCACCATACTTTTAATGCTTCATACAGTTTTTGCACCGGAAGACCCATCACTGTGAAGTAGGATCCCTCAATCTTTTCAATGGCGATATAGCCTATCAGTTCCTGAACCCCATATGCACCGGCTTTGTCAAATGGCTTGTAGTGGTCCACGTAATGCGCTATTTCTAATTGGCTTAAGGAAGCAAAAAAGACTTTCGCCTGGTCATAAAAATTGATTTGCTTGTCTTTTGAAGTAATGCTGACTGCGGTATATACAAAATGCATATTTCCAGACAACTCTGTAATCATTGCAACCGCCTCATCGCGCGACTCTGGTTTATTCATTACATGTTCGTTTATCCAAACAATGGTGTCTGCTGTGATGATGATTTCATCCGTTTTCATCTCATCGCGAAATGCATCAGCTTTTATTCTTGATAGGAAGAGAGGAATTTCTTGTGCTATTAATTCAGATGGAAAGGATTCATCGACATCTTTAGTTCTTACCTCAAAATCCAATTCCAACCCTTTGAGCAATTGCTGTCTGCGTGGGCTTTTCGAGGCGAGTACTATTTTTTTATTGCGCAGATTTAAAAGCAACATGGCTACAAAAATATTTTTAGATCATTAGATATACAAGACCAATCAGCAGAAGCAACGACAGGAGATTGAGTAAGAGACCTGCACGCAACATATCGCTGCTTTTAATGTATCCGCTACTGTACACAATGGCGTTGGGTGGTGTACTCATTGGAAACATAAAGTCGCAACTGGCTGCGATAGTTACAGGAATAGCAAACAACTCAGGCGAAATACCTGCGCCTACTGCCAGTGCTCCTACCACAGGAACGAAGATGTTGACCATGGCGATGTTGCTCATAAGAGCTGTCAGTAGCAAACCAACTGCACACAATATGCACACGAATAGAAACAAGTTGCTCTTGTCTAAACCATTCATGAGGGTCGTGATGTTTGCCACCAATCCTGAACTACTGAAGGCTTCAGCCAAACTCATACCTCCGCCAAACATCAGCAGCACTCCCCAAGGCAGTTTCTCTGTGTCTTTCCATTTGAGTATTGTTTCGGAGAAAGACTTTTTAGCAGGAAAAACAAAGAGCAGCGAACCAGCAATGATGGCGATGGCGGTATCTGTAAATTCTATTCCCAGTGGTTTCAGCCAAATGGAAACTGGATCTTGTGCTATCCAAAGCAAGGCAGTACATACAAAAATGACAAAGACTCTTTTCTCTGCTACTGACCACTTGCCCAATAGACGTAATTCAGCACTTATCACTTCTTTACCCAAAGGAAAATGTCCTAGACGATTAGGGAAAACCACGCGCACCAAAACAAAATAGGAAAGAAAAAGAAGTGCAAGTGAAAAAGGAAATCCATACTTCATCCACTCGAAGAATGAAACCGAGTGATGGAAAGTTTTGTCCAAAATACCCGCCATGCTTGCGTTTGGCGGTGTACCCACGATGGTGGCTATACCACCTATACTGCTGCCGTAGGCTATACTGAGCATAAGGGTCAGCGAAAAATTCCGTAGTCCTTTTTTGCTCGTTCTATCTTCCTCATTTACTAAAAGCGTGATGACAGAAGCTCCTATTGGCAGCATCATCAGCGCGGTAGCGGTGTTGCTTATCCACATGCTGATGAGGTAGGAAGCAAGAAAAAAGCCGAGGATAATCTTATTCGCACTAGTGCCCGTTTTATTCACTATTCCAAGGGCAAGTCTTCGGTGAAGGTTCCACTTTTCCATGGCCAAGGCTATAAGGAATCCGCCTAGAAAAAGAAACACAAAACGGTTGCTATAACTCAGGCAAGTTTTCTCCAAATTCATTACTCCCAGCAATGGAAAAAGCATGATAGGTAGTAGTGAGGTAATGGCCATGGGCACCGCTTCACTTATCCACCAAGTAAGCATCCAAGCAAGCACCGCTAGTACTTTACAGGGTGCGTGGTCGAGCGCAAATGGATTGACAGACCACAGCAGCACAAAGAGCGCTGGGCCTAGAACAAGTGCTATGAGTTTAGATTGCTTCACTGAGAAATAGTGGCTGCGATAATAGTTGCTGAAGTCTTACCAAGGTCTTCTGTGCGCAGAGATTTACTTTCGCGCGCTCATGCAGCAACGACTTTTAAAGAAAAATCAGGATATAGAAATCAGAATAACTGACATGGCCTTCGGTGGAGTTGGTATTGGAAAAATACCTACTGACCAAGGTGAGTTTGCTGTGTTTGTGCAGAATACCATTCCTGGCCAGCTAGTGAAGGCACGTGTGGAGAAATGCGACAAACGTTTTGCAGAATGCAAATTGCTGGAGGTGATGGAACCTTCTTCAGATGAAATTGAAATTCCATATCAACCCATTCCGGGAGCTCCATATATCACCCTTCCTATTGAGAAGCAGCATGAGTATAAAAAGCGCACGACCATAGAGTTGTTCAAGCGCATTGGAAAAATTGAAAATGCAGAAGCCTTGTTGGATGAGTTCATTGCTTCGCCTGCTTCCTTTCATTATCGCAACAAGATGGAATATTCCTTCTCAGAAATACGATATGATTTTGAAAATAGAACAGACGTAGACGACTTTGCTCTTGGCTTTAAACACCGAGGTACGTGGTGGTGTGTAGAGAATCTGGATAAAGACTCAGGCATGTTTGATGCGGAACTTGAGACCCACTTGATAGCTATACGCGAATGGTGCATTGCAACAGGCCTTCCTGCTTGGCATCCGCCTAAGCGCTTCGGTTTCTTTCGTTTTCTTGTTGTCAGAAAATCTTTTCTTACCGGCCAACTACTCATCAATCTCGTAACCTCCGACCAACAGGTTAAAAAGTTTGAAGCATCGAAATTTTCTTCTTTCGTTCTATCACTTTTTGGAGAGCGATTGGCGGGGCTGATTCACACCATCAATCCTGATATTGGTGATAGAGTGGAGCCACTCAATGGCAGTACTCATCTTCTTTTCGGAAAACCAAAAATTACTGAGGACATTCTCGGGTTGCATTTTGAGATCAGTATGACAAGTTTCTTTCAGACCAATCCGAAAAGTGCAGAGCTGTTGTACAGCAAAGTGATTGATTATGCCAGTGAAAAGGGTCTCAAACAAGATGGTTATATCATGGATTTGTTTTGTGGCACCGGAACCATTGCCCAATTGCTGGCTAAAAAAACGGGCAGAGGAGTTATTGGTGTTGACATTATAGAGTCTGCTATTGAAGATGCCAAACAAAATGCTCTGCGCAATGAGGTGAGTGGAGTCACTTTCCATGCTGCTGACGTAGGCAAGTTCTTACTTGAATTTCCACAATACCAAAACACTATTTCGTGCATTGTACTCGATCCTCCGCGTGGTGGTATCGCTCCAAAAACATTGCGCAAAGTGATGGCGCTTGAGGCTGCAAGAATTGTTTATGTATCGTGCAATCCATCCACACAAGCGCGTGATGCCATAGCGCTAAGTGAGGCGGGGTACCAGATGAAGAAGTATAGCATTGTGGATCAGTTTCCGCATACAAGTCATGTGGAGACAGTTGTGATGTTTGAGAAATCATAGCCTCTTAAACTTCATAGAACCGACATAATTTGCCCTAGCAGCCATTAATATGAAACCTCCTGTTTTTGTCCCATCAACTTTAACTGTGAGATCATTTGCAGAATTCAATCCCAAATGCAAAACCGTCCTTTGATTCGAGAATAGGATAGGCGGCACTCCCCTGAATCTTCGACTGCGAAAAACCAGAAATCCATCTTTCAATTTGTAATTGAATGTTTCGGTCTTGGAAACCACACCAGCACAAACAAGTTTGATCTCCATCTTTTTCGAATCGATGATGTTAATCTCAACGCTTGAACTATCGCAATCATAGTTTGAAAGAGGAAAAGGCTTGATATGACACCAGATAGATGCACACGATACTGCGTCCCATTCGTATGCTTCATTCTTGTAAGTGCCTTCAATGGCACTGACATTTTCACTATTGATGTGCACAGCATCATCACTTTTCGCTATTGGACTCCGTCCACAACCAATAAGGCCGAGCAATAGAACGAGAGGAATGAGATGTTTCATGACCAAGCAAAAATAGATGCGCCAATTATCCGGCTGTGACCAATACTTTTGACTCAGCCGAAAATGAATCTCAACCACATGCCCAAATCACGCACACTCATACTCGACTCCAAGCAAATAAGTCAAAAGCTGATGCGCATGGCGCACGAGTTACATGAGAATAACTACACCGAAAAGGAAATCATACTGGTAGGTGTGGTTGGCCGTGGACTTGAAGTAGCCCAGCGCTTGCATAAATTACTCATTGGAATAGCTGAGGGCGATGTGCTGCTGCATCAGATAGAATTGAACAAAGACAAACCATTGGGCAGCGAAATGAAATTCAGTGGTGATGTAAAATCACTCAAGGGAAAAAGTGTCATCTTGATTGATGATGTGCTCAACTCTGGTCGGACACTTATCTATGCCGCTAAACATCTGCTGGATGCTGAACCAAAGTCGCTGGCAACAGCAACGTTGGTGGATCGTTTCCACCGCAGATTTCCTATACGTGCTGATTATGTTGGGCTAACACTGTCAACCAATTTAAAGGAGCACATTACGGTGGAAATGGAAAAGGGAAAAGAGGCTGTTTATCTTGAGTAGTTGATTCTAGATAGAACTGGGGATTGTTATTTCCCAATAATCTCTCTCGCCTTCACCTTGTTCTTCTCTAGAAAAAAATCATCCTGAACTAAAGAAAGGCGCGACTTATCAAAGACATGAACAGATGCTGTCTTTAGTAACTTCAGTTTGCTGTCTTCTGTGCTCAACTGTGCCATCATATAGCGCAATTGCTCTACACGTATGCAGTTCTGTTCTGCAAAGGCGGTCATTCTCTCTAGTTTTCGCTTTTCGAAACGTAAGTCAATGAGTTCTGTTTTTAGCGCTTCAAAGTCGACCACAGATGTGGGTTGGTCGCAATCTCCTATTTCTTCTTTCGCTATGGGTGCTTCGATAGCCAAAGTATCTAACGGAATAGTGGAAGCAGTTGTGTTTTCATTTTCACCTTCATCTTCTGTTAGTGCGCTTACTGATTCAGAAACCAACTGCAATTTGTATTTCCCTTTCGATCGCAACACTTCGTAGTAGTATGATCCGTTGGGTTTCAGCAATAGTTCTTGTGTAATATTTATGAGCGGATTTCGAGGAACGCTTATCTGGACTGTCGTTTTGCCAGATTGCAAATCACTTAGCGTAATATCAACTATAGCGAGATTGGTAATCTTTGAGTTGTTGATGGTAAGCACAAATGCAAGGCTATCGGCAGACTTGATGCTCAATTTGCTTTGCGCCTCTGCGCTTAACATCGTCCATGAAATGACTACTGTGAGAAATATATTTTTCATTTTTTATTCAATTCAAACACCACACCTTTTAGTTCAGCTTGTCCATCATTCTTTTTAGCAAGAAGTGTTTTCTCAATCTTTCTGGTACAAAATGCAGTGGGTTAATGTCTTTGTCACCCAGTATATCTGGTCGGTTGTAAACGGTCATGGCGACTACACCTAGTACATAGGCTGCAGCAATTAGCAACGCAATCAGGGGCGGCAGGCATAGCTTTTCATTTGCAATTACAAAAAGGTAACAGAGCATGGCCGCAATGAATCCAAGTTTTAAAGAAGGTATCAATGCTCCCAATAGCTTACTCCAACTTACTCCAATCAGTTGGGTGCAGAAATACATACTCATCAGGTAATGAATGAAAGTGGCAATCACCACTGCACCTGCAACAGCGGGCATTCCATGGGGCATCATTACCACAATGCCAACGCCAATAAGTACTACATAGATGGCCTTGAACAATGAGCCTTTGAATACAGCGCCCTTGGCGCGCAACAGCGAATCACATAGTTTGCTCAGTGTTCTAAATATGACTGCGATGAACATTATTTGCAGAATAGCTGCGGCATCTGCGAATTTTTCACCTAACCAAAGCAGCAGTATTTCATAAGAGAAAAAACAGACAAAAATGGTAATGGGAACAACAACGCAAGCAATCAAGTTGGTAGAAAGCAAAATGGTTTTGCGCAGTCGGGCATCATCTTCTTGCATGCGCGACATACCGCTGAATAGGACACTGTCACTCAGTTTTCCCATGATGGTAATGGGTTGCGTCATGATGTAGTTGCTACGTTCATACATGGCTGATCTGCGCAGTTGTTCTTCCTGCACTATTCCAGGAAGGCTCTTTGCGAAGAACGGAATAAGCATTACGTCCATCTTGGTGGCGAAGTAATTCAGCGCGTTGAATAAGGAACTTCCCAAACCATACTTCATCAGTTCGCGTGTGTTTTCCCATTTCCAACTGCGGGTAATCTTCACTGGTTGAAACCACCAAAGAGCAATAGTCATAAGTGCATTTTGAGCAAATAATGCCCAGACATATGCCCACACATTCCAACCAAGGTAGGCGAGTGAAAGACCTACCACCACATTACCTCCTATGATAGAAATCATGCTAGCATTGAACAGCACTTTGAAGCGCATCTCGCGCATCATCAAAGCGCGTGGAACAACGGCCAAAGCTGATATGATGAAGCTCGAACACACTACCTGAATAATGAGTTTCAATTGTTCAATATCATATGCCTTCGAAATGAGCGGTGCGGTGACTACAAAAAGCAAAGTGAAAAGAAGACCAAGAATGACTGCTGTGTAAAATGCGCCATTGATATGTTGCTGATGAATTTCTTTTCGCTGAATCAGTGCGGGTCCAACTCCAACTTGTGCAAACAACTCTGCAAAACCCATAATGCCGAGCACAATGCCCATCACAGCAAATGAATCTGGACTGATGAGACGCGCCAGAATACCTGTGTAAACGAGTTGAATGACCACTTGCACAACTACAGTTATGGTATTCCAGCTAACACTATTTGCAAATTGTTGTCGGGTAGCCAATTATAAAAAATGGATTGATTGTTTGAGGTGTCAAATTTGACCTTCTGTGGTCGCTTCATTCCTTTTATTGCAAACTTCTGTCAACAGGCTTAGTGTTAACTTTCACCGTTCATTTAGATTGGGTATGAGATACATCGTTTTGATTTTTTGTGCACTCCTTTTCTCCTGCAAACCACAGAAAGATGCTGCAGGAAACACCGTAAGCAAGAAGCTGGTTAAGAATAAAACCCTTGTGGCGGTTAACCTGAAGTCGTTGCGTATTGAAGCATTTCCCAAATACGACAAAGGAGGCGAGGACTGGGATGCGTATGCTCCCTTTGCTACCAAGCCAGACCTCTATGCCCTCATAAAATGGAACGACATTCAAGTATACAAGAGCGAAACGTTCAATGAATGTGAGTTTGGTCAGCCCGTTGCTTTTGTAACAGGATTGCCCTGCGAGTTAAAGCCCTTTGACCAAGTTCTGTTGGTAGAAATATTTGATGAGGACGGTGTAAGTTCAAATGACAATGTCGGGTATTTCAACCTTAGCCTGAACGATTACAAAGATTGGAAATATGTTGTACTCACCTCTTCCGATAAGACACTTAGCGTGGGAATGGAACTGGAGTGGGTATACAAATAGCACCAGTTGGCAATTAGCAAAAATGAAGTTATCAAGTGTAAAGCTGCGTATTGCCAATTCAACGTTTGCCAACTGCTAACTTTCGGAGCAATTAGTCCTTGTTGTAATCGTAATCTTCTTCTTTCAGTTCTTTATTCTGACGTTTGTTGATCTTGTAGTCCTTAAACCGATCTTTTACATATATGAGAAAATCATATTGTGTGCTGGATTTCAGAAAATCTTCTGACACGTTGAGATAATCTATGAAGCCATCAAACTCCTCATTGTTGAGATCGATAATGTCGTACGCTACATAATGATGAAATAGATCTTTAAGCAAATCACGTTTTCGATCTTCGTTTTCGAGCTGTGCAGCTAAGCGTTTGCTTTGTTCTTTTTTGCTGAATTGCTGGTAAAGAAAAGTAATGGGGCTTTGAGCTGCATTGATTCCGCTCAGCATATAATCATTTTCGTTGTAGCCAAGTCCTGCTATATCATTTTGTATTCTCTCTAAATCGCGGGGAGCGAAAATGACCACATCAGGCATTCGGTATGCCCGCACTTCCAAGTAAAGCTCTATTGCAAAACTTGCCTTGGAGGTAGAATCCTTAAACGTAAACTCGCGAGTGGAATAACCAAGTGAGGTAATGGCAATGGTATCCTTCTGATTGCAACTGATGACAAATGTTCCGTCAGCTTTTCCAAATTGTCCTGCCCTGCTTCGTTTATTGATGATGATAGCATTGCTCAATGGCTGACCATTTTCATCTAGCACTTTACCGCTAATGATGATCTTCTTTTCAGTGCTGTCTGTCTGTGACAAGGAACCTTTGCTGCATAGCAAAAGACAAAAGAAAAGGGATAGATGGATGATTTTTCTCAAAACAATTCAGCGATTTTTTCACGCTGGGCAAATATCTGTCCAGTCATGGACGTTCAGCGCATACTTATTTGTTACAATTCGTATTACCTCTGGTCAATTATGTTGCCCTTTTATGTATGAGGTAACAATAAGCATGAAGGAATCCTTTTTTTTTGCAATAAATATTTTTAGAAATGACGAAAAGAAATTTAATGACAATGTGGGCATTGATAACCTTGCCTTTTTTAGCGCTAGCACAAGACAATGCGATCAAAGACTACAACACACAAGAAGCTGAAACCAGTCTGCAATGGCAAAATGCTGATATAAATGCGGATGGAATGCCGGGAACCAGTTCAGAGAAGGCTTATAAAGAACTACTCGTAGGAAAAAAATCAACTACCGTAGTAGTTGCCATCATAGACAGTGGTACAGAAACATTTCACCCTGACCTAAAGAGTAATATCTGGACGAACGCAGATGAAATAACAGATAACGGAATAGACGATGACAAAAATGGGTACATAGATGATGTGCATGGCTGGAGCTTCATTGGCGGACCCGGTGGCGATGTGGCCAATGACAATTTGGAGTTTACGCGCATTTACAAAGAATTGAAAAATCGTTTTGGTTCAAAAGACGCCTCCGCTATTTCAGCTGATGATAAAAAAGATTTTGCACGCTACCAGAAGATGAAACTGGATTACGACCAGCGTGTGAAGAAGGCAACAGAGGACGAACAACTTTACAATCAAGTGAAGGAGACCTATGACTTCTGCCATCAGATGATGAAAGACTACTTCAAAAAAAGTGACTACACAATAGATGAAGTGAAAGCAATGCCCGCCAATGATGACCAAACCAAGGCAGTGCAGGAAGTAATGATACAATTGATGGAAAGCAATCTGCCGGAGGACTTCAAAGATTGGAAAGAACAAGTGCAAGGAGCTTTGAAGTACAACCTGAATCTAGACTACGATTCGCGCAAAATGGTGGGTGACAACTATGCTGACAGCCGCGAAAAATACTATGGTAACAACCACGTAGACGGACCACACAGCGACCATGGCACTCACGTGGGTGGATGCGTGGGAGCGGTCAGAAATAGTTTTGGAATGGATGGCGTTGCCGATAATGTGCAGCTAATGATAGTGCGATGTGTGCCCAATGGAGATGAGCGCGATAAAGACGTAGCCAACGCCATACGCTATGCTGCAGACAACGGTGCGCGCATTATCAATATGAGTTTTGGAAAAAGCTATTCGCCCCAAAAGGAAGTAGTGGACGAAGCGGTGAAGTATGCAGAAAGCAAAGGAGTACTCTTGGTGCACGCGTCTGGCAATGACAACAAAAACATTGATGCTGCCTCGAATTTTCCAACGGACAAATACAACGATGGAACCTACTGCACGACTTGGTTAGAAGTAGGAGCAAGTGGAATGAGCAAAGAAGAATTGGCTGCATCGTTCAGCAATTATGGAAAAAAGTCAGTAGATCTCTTTTCACCCGGTGTCGACATATTCTCGACCGTGCCTGATGGTAAGTATAAAAAGAATGATGGAACAAGCATGGCATCTCCGGTTGCAGCTGGTGTTGCAGCCGCTCTTATGTCCTATTATCCTAATTTGAATGCGAAGGATGTAAAAGCCATAATGATGCAAAGTGCGCAGAACTATGGCAAACAGAAAGTGACGATGCCTGGGAACCCCGGTAAGAAAGTGAAATTCAAAAAGCTGAGTGTAACAGGCGGTGTGGTCAATCTTTACAACGCACTGAAGCTTGCGGAGACGTGGGACAGCAAATAGTTTTTTTTAAATGAATGGACAATTGACGATTCACAATGGACAATCAGTATTGTTGTGAACCAGAATTGTTCAGTTTTTTTTATTGTCCATTTCGCATTGTCAATTGTCCATTTTTACTTTGAACATCCCATCCAGATACATAGAACTCGCGGTGGACCAAGTGGCCAGCCTGCCGGGTATTGGCAGAAAAACAGCTTTGCGTCTTGTGCTTGAGTTGCTGAAAAGAAAGCCAGAAGACGTTTCCCGCTTTGCAAATGCACTGACAGAAATGCGCGAGCACATTCGTTTTTGCACCACCTGCAACAACCTAAGTGATGATGAAACGTGTGCTATCTGTGCTTCTCCATTTCGCGATGCCGCACTTATTTGTGTTGTGGCAGATATACGCGATGTAATGGCCATCGAGGGTACAGGCCAGTACCACGGTAAGTACCATGTGCTGGGCGGAATCATCTCGCCCATGGATGGCATTGGTCCTTCTGACCTCTTTATTGATAGTCTTCTGCAACGCGTTAAAAGTGGCGAAGTGAAAGAAATCATTCTTGCGCTGAGTGCAACCATGGAAGGCGAAACCACCTGCTTCTATTTATTCAGAAAGCTAAGTGAACATTCAATAAAAATAACCTCGATAGCCCGCGGTGTAGCTGTTGGTGGCGAATTAGAATATACCGATGAAATAACTCTTGGTAGAAGCATAACGCTGCGAACGCCTTATGAGAGCTCACTGAAGCGATGAAGAAAGGCGATTGCTTTGATAGAAGGATCGATGACGGAAGACCGAAGAAGAAAGGCGACAGCTTTGATAGAAGAGGACCGAAGACGGAAGGCCTTCACCTGTCATCAGTCACCCGTCTTCATAACCCATTCCCTAACCCCTTTCTTTCCCTCATTCCTTCGGTATAAATTCGCCCCATGATTTTCACCCCGCAAGATGAAACTGATCTAAAGAGTAGAGGACTGACTACTGCTGAAGTTGCTGAATTGATTTATCGCTTTACGCGCGAAACACGTCCGCTGAAGTTAGAGCGCCCTTGTACTCCATCAGATGGTATCTCGGTGCTCAATGCCTCCGTATGTCACAAATACATGGAGCTGTTCGACCGCGAAAGAAAAAACTTCACTATGATGAAACTGGTGCCCGCTTCAGGCGCAGCCAGTCGCATGTTCAAACATCTTTACAATTACTCTCCTGAAAATACTTCTGACCTTGCCGAGGAGTTCATACTCAACTTCGATAGGTTCCCTTTTTTGAGTGCGCTGGAAAAAGTAATGGAGCGCGGTGGTGAATCTTTGCGCAAGAGCGTGGACAACAATGAATGGGAAAAAATATTTGGCTTCATACTTACCGAACGCGGACTGCATTACGATGCACAACTGAAAGGCTTGGTTATTTTCCACAACAACGATGGGGTGGGTCGCACAGCATTTGAAGAGCATCTGCAAGAAGCGGTGCAATATGCAAAACAAGCGGATGGAAAGTGCAGGCTTCACTTCACACTAGCCCCGCAGCACATTGCAACAGTGGAGAGTTTTCTGCAAGTAAAAGCAAAGGAGTTTCACTTCGAAGATTTTGAAATCACCTTTAGCGTGCAGTCCGCAAAAACGGACACCCCTGCGCTTACCAAAGAGGATGAGTTGTTGCGAACCGATGATGAAAAAATCAGTTTTCGTCCCAGTGGACATGGAGCATTGATTAGAAATTTGCAAGCGCTGGACTCGGATATCATCTTCATCAAAAACATTGACAACGTTACCTCCGATGCGCAACGCGGTGATACCGTTTTCTACAAAAAGGTAATAGCTGGATTACTTATAGAACTAAAGCGCGAAAGCTATCGCCTGCTGGATGCGCTGGACAACAATGCAGAGAACGCACTGGAAGATGCACTTGAGTTCATTCAGCATTGGTTTCAGCCGGGAGTACCCATTGGCGGACAACGCGAACAACTGACACAATATGCTCAACTCCGCCTAGACCGACCAATGCGCATTTGCGGTATGGTGCGCAACGAAGGCGAACCCGGTGGCGGCCCCTTCTGGGTGAAGGGCAGTGATGGCAACATCAGCAAACAAATAGTGGAGAAAAGCCAAGTGGATGCGCACGATACTCATCAGATGAAAATCTTGTCTGAGGCCACTCACTTCAACCCGGTGGATATCGTGTGCAGCATTCGCAACCGTAAAGGTGCGACCTACGCATTGGAGAACTACATAGACCACAGTGCAGGCTTTGTTTCAGAAAAATTTCATGATGGGCAGGTGATTAAAGCCCTCGAATTACCTGGCCTTTGGAATGGCGCAATGGCTCTCTGGAACACAGTATTTGTTGAAGTCCCTGTTACCACATTTCATCCGGTGAAGACGGTGAACGATTTGCTGAGGGCAGGGCATCAGTAAACAGATGCATGACAAATGTTGCGCTTTGCTATGGTGCACTTGTCTGTTACTATTTCCACACGCATGGAAATGGAAAAGCACCTAGAGATCATCAAGAAGCATCAAACCCAAAGCCTTCTCCGTGGTGGTGGTGATAGAGCGGATGAAGTTTGGGAAGTAGGCACGAAGGACATTTCTGCCGAACAGTTCTTAGCCCAGTACGTCAATCATTAGCAATAGATCTGTCATGGTGATGATACCGTCTCCATCCAGATCCAAATCCGGGCAACCGACACATCCGAAGTTTTCTATCAGTAGGAGTAAATCACCAATATCCAGCTGGCCATCGTTGTTCAGATCATTGGGCACATCGGGTATAGGAACGGCATACTTCGCTATGAAACTTTTGCCACCTGTGGCATTCATGGTGCTGGTGTCCGCCTGCAAATCAAAATCTACTTCGCCTGCAAAAGAGCCGAAAGTGTAAAGCTCTTCATTGCCCATCAATATCAGATTGCGCCCTGTCTCATCAGTACCATTGATAGGGGTATTGAAGCCTCCGTACGAATGCCCCCAAAGCAATGAATCGTTCGCATCGTACTTCACTAAAAACACATTATACATGCTGCCATTGGATGTTAGCGTGAAGGTAGAATCAGAAAAATCGAAGTCTGTGGGCAAGTAAAAACTGCCGGTGATGTACTTGTTGCCCTGCGCATCGGCTGTGATGTCGCGCACCACTGACGAAGTGCTGAACACTCCTGCCGAAACAAAGGATCCGTCCGAAGTGCACTCCCACACATAACCCTTCTGGCCAGAGCCGTCTATCACATAGTTGCCTGCATTTTGCGGTGCGAAGTCGGCAGGCAATGAAAGGGTACCGGCCATGTGGAGATGATGGTTACTGTCAATGGTCAACACATTAGGCGAGGTAAGTGTAGAATATGCTTCAATGGTTTTTGCTGCGTGAAATGAACCGTCTTGATTATACCAACACACAAATATTTCGTCAATGATGGGCCAAATGGCATCGGTCTCATCCAAATCCATATAGCCCAATATGGTGCCTGCTACCACTACTTTGTTGTCAGGAGTAATCACCAGTCCACCTACCTCAGCACTCCCACCGGGATAGTGCTTGCCCCATTCAAAATTGCCGTCAGTATTCAGCTTCAGTAGAAAGCCATCGTTGATATTACCTGAGGTGGACACATTGCTAACGCCATTGCCGGGGTCCATGTCCATGGTGACTCCAAAAGCACCACCCAGATTGCCGAAAAAGCCCCCTACGTAAACACTGCCACTGGTATCTACGGCCATGGCAAGCGCGCTTTCAGCTACAGTAGTTCCAATGCTCTTCGACCATTGATAGTTGCCATTGGCATCCAGCTTCACCATGAAGATATCGGTATTACCCAACGAAACCACGTTGTTGGTGGCCGCACCCGGATTCATGTCGCAGGTGCCATTGAAAATGCCGGTGATGTAAATATTGCCCTCGGCATCCAGCGCCATCGCCCGTGGCTCTTCCGACTGAAAACCGCCTATTCTTTTGGCCCACATAAAGCTGCCTGCTGAGTCGCACTTTGTTATGAATACATCTGCGAAGCCAACAGCAGAAAGGGTATTGGTAAGTGGCCCTGCATCAAAATCGGTGGTGTTTACAAACTGCCCTGTGGAGATAAGATCACCGTTGGCATCGGAGCGCATCACCACCGGATTGTAAGCCCCGAATTGTTTGGCCCAGAGCAACTCCTGCGCAGAGGATGTGCACCCCCCCGCAAAAACGAAGAGCAGACCAACTACTGTCTTTCTGCTAAAGTTTGCCTGACTGGTGTGATGTACTGTTGTGAAAAAGTGCCGCATAGCGCCAGATAAGTGTTTCATAAAACTTCATCGAAAAGTGTCGTTCTTAAGAATGCCATGGCAATGATAAGAAGCAGCAGTGCTTGGGTGCAATAGGTTGGGTGAGATGTTGTCCTAACCATAGTCAGGGTCTGAAGTTCCTTTCCTTCCGAACAAAAAAATAAAATGCAGATACTGCCTGCGGCAGCATGACCAACTGCACGAATGGAGATGAACACAGTTTGTCAAATCAAAACGCTTGATTACATCAAAATTTCATTGGACACACCACTCTCCTGCCCCCCCCCCCGTGGCAATTCATCAAAGCTTTCGCTTTTCTCCCTGACACAGTCAGGGTCTGCATTTTTAAAAAAAGAAACGTGGTTAATGCACCGCTTCCACTACCTCAGCAGATGGCATGATAAACAATATGCCACCTATTACTGACATCGCAACAGCTATGTAAAGTGCATTGATAAGGATGTATTTAAAACTGCGTTGCTCATAAAGCGCATGTGTAACGCCCCATGGAATGGCAATGAATACCGATAACATAAAACCATGAAAAGCACCGTGAAGAAACTCAGGTAGATTTTCATCCTCGTGCACCCACGTAGAAAGGAAAGCACTTATTACAAGAGCCATAACGAAAGCAAGTCCGAAGATGAGGGCCATGTTGCCTTTTTTAGTGTCATCCATAGTCATGCCTGCGCCTTTCATCCATGCGGTGCCAAACACTTTGGGGTGGTACCAAACAAAGCCAATTGCCATGGATGAAACAGCAGCAACAATTACTGCAAGCCAATTTGTAGAATCGAACATAGTGATATTGATTTAAGGGGTTTGTGGAAGCGAAGCTAAACAAACTGGATAAGATGTGGAGAGAAAGTAAAAGAAGGCACAGCCTCATTTGAGAACTATGTTCTATTCTCTCCTTCCAAAAAAAATATCCATTCGATAACCTAACCCTCTTTCTCTCTATTTAAATTCTGCCATGAAGTTTTGGGAGGTTCTGCTTGCAGACCGTGCAATAATTTTTGGACTCAATGAATCACTAAACTGCTGTCAATATTTTCAGATGGTAAGTGGTCACTATTTTCATTATTCCTAATGTTGAGTTCATTGCACAAAGACGAATGATAAAAACAGCATCGCTGTGCAAATGCATCGTTTTCCGAAATTGAAATTACATTTTTACACGGCACAGCTAAGAGTTTAGAGACAAAAAAAAAGGGCTCTAACCTCGGCTGTAATAACACACGCAAGGAATTTGAGTGTTATTTCAGGGATTAAAGCCCAATAACAAAAAGTAGTTAAGCTTGGTTGTTGCTATAAGATAGGGCCAAATGGTAAGAGGTGACAGTATCACCTTGCATTCGGCCATTTGCAGCCTATTTCTTATTGTCTACAGTAAGGTCTCTAAATGCATTTCCTAACTCATCCATGTCGTGGTTGAACTCACGTTTGAATTCCTCCCAGTTGCTTTGACTTTTGTCATAAGCATCTATTCGGGTTTTCAAGTCTTTATTTTTTTGTTCAAGCTCGTCTATTTTGTTTGAGTGAATTTTGTCCATTGTCTTTCCTGAAGTCTTCATTTTCAAACGCAGTTCGGTAATCTGAATTTCGTTGCGTTTGATTTTCAGATCAGTTTCACTTTTAAAGACTTTCAGTTCTTCTGCCTCGCGGGTATTTTTGGCTTCTTCATCCGCTTTGGCTTGTGTTTGTTTCAAATCATTTTGTGCCTTCTCAACGTTGGCTTTGGCAGCTTCTTCTTTTTGTGCGGAAGACTGGCACGAGTAAAAAGCTGTTGCTGACATAATCAGGGCACAAACAGCGATAACAAGGGTTGTTCTTTTCATTTTGTTTTGTTGTTGATGGTAAATTTTATAAGATGAGGGTATGGTGTAGTGATACGATAGAGCCGTTTAGCAGTGTCAGCTATACGGCTATCTCATGAATAACTGATATGATTATAAACCTGCTATAATCAAGTGCAATTCCTCTTTTGTCTTGCCTAGCTTTGCTTGAAGCCTTCCTAACATCTCTTCTTTTTTGCCCTCTACAAAGAGTAGATCGTTGTCAGTCAAGGAGGCAAATTTTTGCTTGAGTTTGCCTTTTTGCTCATTCCAGTTTCCTTTTAATTCTGTTGTATTCATCGATTTGTTTTTTTATTGTAGTGAAGTAATTTTCACGACACAAACATCCCTTGAATTACTAAGCCGGGCCTTACATTATAGTCCATAAGAATTACATAATTCTTACAAAACCCTTTCATTTATTGAGTTTCATGGATTTTATTAAATGCATGGTGGTGGAATGATGGTCTTGGTCATATTTAAAACTGCATTGGGCATATTCTGGCAATTTCACTGAGACCTGAAAATTGTTTGAGAAGGCATAGCGTTCTTTGGGAAAGCCAATGAGATTTTTGTCCATTTCGTTATTGCTGTTGATGTCCTGGTAAATGGCCAAAGCGTATTCGCCATAAGCCAGATCGGTTATATCGGCTGAAAGCTTATTGCCATTCGGAATAAGGTTATAGACTTTAAAGCGCCCTTCTTTTGTAGGAAAATCACCAGTGGATTTGTATACACCCACCACCACCGGAGCGGTAGGTGAAGCGAGGTTGTCAACCACAACGGTAAGAGGGATGTGGACGGGAGCAATGATTGGAGGTATCTCTGCTATAACCACTGCCGAATCTTTTGCAACAATGGTTTCAGTGGGAGCTGACTCAGGAGTCTGCGGTGAGTTGCAATTGTTGACTACCAAAACAATCGCGACTACTGAGAGGTAGGCCAGTCCGAATTTCATGGAACGTATCATTTCTTTAATGTGATTTTTTTAGAAAGGTCTTTCATGTTCAACTTGAGTTTGACCAGTGGGGGCATCGTGTCACCAAGCAGAAAGCCGAGTGTCTTCAGCGACTCGATGCGATCAAAAATGAGTTTGAGAATAGCAGTAATCGGAATGGCAAGAAACATACCTGGGATGCCCCACAAGGCGGCTCCGGCTATTACAGTAAGGAGAGAGACTAGCGCATTCAGCCGGACTTTGGACCCGACTATTTTGGGAACGATGTAGTTGTTGTCGATAAGCTGAATAAGTGCGTAGAGTCCAACAACGTAAAGCATGTAAACAGGGGTTTTGGTGGCCATTGCAATCACCATAAACAACACCATTGTGATGACTCCACCAAGGTATGGAATGATGTTGAGAAATGCACCCGTTATACCCAGAAGAATGGCGTAGTCGATGCCCAATATGAGCAAGCCGATGGTGTTGAGCACAGCTATTATTCCAAACTCAACAAACAGTCCAACGAGATAACTTTGAATGATGGACTTTGTTTCGGTGAGTACTTCACTCACCTCTTGATCATTGCCGGTACCAAATACTTTGTGAATGAAAGCCACAAGATGTGGCTGATAAAACAGCAGCATAAAGATGTAAACAGGAGTGAGAAAAACGGTGGTGAGCACACCACCCATAGAGCTAAGTGTATTGCCAATAGCAGCATTGCTGTTTCCCATTAAGTCCGCTTTGGCCTCAGCAATCCAAGTATTTATTCTTTGAGGACTGATGTTGAAATAACCTGATGCCCATGCAGCAGTTTGCTCCAACAACATCTGAAACTTATCTATCAAATTGGGCAATGCGTTGCTAAACCTGCTGGTTTGCGAAGACAATAATCCTAAGATGCTAACGATGACAAGCAGCGCGATTATCAACACTCCGGCAATTGCAAGAGCACGGTTTATTCCCTTTCTTCCCAGAAAATTGACAATCGGGCTTATGAGAATAGCCAAGATGACCGCGTAGAGAAAAGGCAGAATGATGCCTTGAGTAATGGACAAAATGCTGACAAGCACAAACAACCCGACTAGCAGGAGTGAGGCCTTGGCATAGAAGGGCAATGTGTTGGGCATGTTCATCTGAATGCGTGGAATGGGTGCCCACTTGCAATATGTGCTGCGCGCCAGACTTTAAAGTATGACAGGGAGCTTTCGCATGTTTTGTTCATCGAGAGAATAAATGCCTGTGTCCGATGCTTCTATCCAATCTGTCTGGCTCTTTTTATAAATGATTACCGCCAACCCAAATATGTCGCTGAAGTAGTTCTGCAGGTCACGTATGGTCATAGTGGGTATAATGGTGATGTGACCTTCGTTGTGTATTATCCGGCAATCGGCAATCGGCAATTGTTTTGCTTTGCGCCACAGGCATATCAGAATGTTTTGCTCCTGCGGCCGAAGGCTTGGCCATAAATTCTATTTTCAGATTGGGAAACATTTGGTTGAATTCTTCTTCAATAGCAAAAACCTTTCTATGATCGTTGATGGTAATTTTCATTTTGTTTGGGGTGTTAAGGCATTGACTCGGTTACTCTTCACATGCTCCTGTTTCTTATTGTGCTACTACTTCTTCTTCTTCTTCTTCTTGCTTTTTGTTGAAAATATTCAGCACACCTTTTTTTAAAGATTCAAGGGCTTCTGGGTTTTTCGCAATCAGTTTGCTTACACCTAACATGAGAACTGAGCCAAGCAGTTTTCTAACAGGACTGTGCGTAGCTCCTTCAAACACTTTTTTGGAGATATAGCCTGCGGCAAAACCCAATGAAGAGTTAAGCGTATGGCCCTTCAATTCTTCTGAAGCTGCCGCATCCTTCAACGTATTTTTGAGAATGTTGATCGGCTTCATACTTTCGAATGTTGCACGAAACTCATCCTTGAGTAGTTTCTTTTCCTCAGCCTGCTTGCTTTCCAGCAGCATGATGACTGACCTCAGATCAGCTTCGGAATTTATGGCTGGTATGGTATCATTCATTGCAGTATGCGTTTAATGAATAAATCGCTGATTGGTTTTCGGATCCACTTATGCAGAAAGAAATGCAGAATGATACCCGCAATAAGATAGAAAGCTGCAACAATGAAAAATCCGTAATAGATCTTGTCAAGCAATTCGCCCAGCAGCAGAGCAATGCCAATAGTGAATATTAGAGTGAACAAAGCAATGATGACGATAACTCCAAGCTTAGACAGCAATGAAGTAGCTACCACTGTAGCTACTTCCACTGTCCTTAGTTTGGTAAGTTCAAGCGTTGTTTTGCTGTACGCCTCTGTTCTTTCGAAAAGAGTTTCTACAGCACTTACAGGAGCTTCCATTTTTTTTGGGTTTAAACTTTATTACGGTTATGAATTAGAATGAACCGGATGTGGCCCACTGCCCGAGCAAATAATTAACTCATTTTATCGGTTGCACTTTCTTTCCTGCTGTTTGAATTCATTCCGGACACCACTTCCTCTGCTTTGGCAGTGCCGTTTTGTGCGGCACGAACTGCTTCTTCCTTTACGGTTTCAAATTGCTTTGTTATGCCTTCTATGAACTCATTGAATTTGTTTCCCAATTCTCCGGCATAGTCTTGCCCTTTGCTTGAGATTTTTTTCCTTGTAACTGAACCCTTGTCGGGTGCAAACAAGATTCCTATTGTTGCGCCAACGGCCACGCCTGCCAGCACTCCTAATACTACTTTTTCTGTACTCATGATTGATTGTTGTTTTATGATTTTACTTTTTTTGATTTCTTCTTACTCAACACTACTGTGTGATTTTCCTCTTCATCGTCCTCGTCTGCGGCTGCTTCATTGATGAAGGATTCTGCAATTTCAGTAAGCCTTTCATCCGCTTCTCTCTCCTGGTCCAGCGTTTCCTGAAATAGGTCAGCTACAGCGTCCTCACCCAACGTTTTCGCGAATGCACGAAGCGTTCCGTAGGTGGCTATTTCGTAATGTTCTACTTTTTGTGCAGCTGAGATGATGCCTGCATCGCGAACAACTCCCTTTTCAGTGCTTTCCATTATTTCACCGGCTTCTTTTATAAGGCCTTCCATTGCAGCACATTTTTTCATTAGCGCCTTTTCATTGAGGGAATAGAATACTTCTTCCAATCTGGTGACGTGTTCTTTGGTTACTTCCAGATGACCTTCGAGTGCTTCCACTAATTCAACTGAAGTGGCATTCTTGATCATTTTCGGAATGGCTTTGGTCAGTGCCTTTTCTGCCCAGTAAATGTCCTTGAGTTCATCTACAAAGAGCTTTCTCAAACCATGTGCAACATCTGAATTCATTCCAGTTTGCGCTTTGGCTTGTTTGGTCGTTCCATTTTTCGTGTTGTTCGTTTTGGTATTTTTCATTTTTCCTTGTTTTAAATTTTGCACAAGTATTGGTATTGATTCATTGTTTAATGTTACACCAAGTCTAGAATTAGTTACAACATTCCCATCTCAAAACTGCGGCTTACATTGTTATATAATCACCGTCAATTTCCAGCATTGAGCCCGTCATAAAAGAGCTATCGTTGCATGCAAGGAATAGGAAGCCGCTGGCTATATCTTCAGAATTGCCTAATCGTTGCATAGGATAATTCGGAACATGAAATTGCTTCATGTTTGGGTTATTATCAATACCGTTTGACATAGGCAATGGCGTTTCGATATATCCTGGACAAAGGGCGTTGATGCGTATTCCCTCGCCATCGTAATCAAGTGCAGCAGCTCGTGTAAGCCCAATGACGCCATTCATTGCCGCGATATAATGTGATGATGTGTTGAAACCTATCTTGCCTAAAATGGAGGACGTATTTACAATGACACCGTTTCCCTGTTTTGCCATCTGAGCCAGCTCTGTCTTCATGCAATTGAATACACCATTCAGGTTTATGCCTATTAACTTCAACCATGCTTGAACGGTCAGATCATTTACATCGCTTAGTTCGCCACATATAAATGCGTTGTTGAAGGCAATATCAAGTGTCCCAAACGTGCTCACAACTTTTTGAACTGTCGCTTCTAACTCATCCATTTCAGATATGTCACACTCAAGAAAAATGGCTTTGCTATTTTCATTTTTTATTTCTTCCATTGTACAATCCATGTTGTCAGACCTTATGTCTGCAACAGCCACATTGGCGCCTTCCTTTGCTGCAGCGATGGCACAGGCTATACCGATGTCGCAAAGTCCACCGGTGATAAGGACGGTTTTGTTTTCAAGTTTCTTCATTGCTGTGATAGGTTTGATGGTTGGTTTTGCTTTTCTACAGAACAAACATGCTTAGCCTCATTGCAGCAAGACTTACACTATAGCATCTAATTGTTACATTCATCACACGTTGACGACAAGATTTGCTTCGTGCATGGATACAGTCTTGTGTGGTGATTCATATTGCTGTTCGATAGCTAATCGTGCCATCAGGTAGCTGAGTGTGGACTCAGCACCCTGGTTGAGGTTCACTTGGTTTTCTTCAAGACCATCATAGCAACCACCGGTGCAAGGGTTGTAAATGATTTGATGCAGGTGGTTGTTGCCAAGAAACCAGGTGAACGCTGTTGTCATTTTGAGCAGGTATTCAGTTTCACCGAACACGTTATAAAATTTATTCAACGCCAGAATGGTGTACGCCACGTCAATTGGTTGTTCGCCATGATTGGCGGGTTCCTGACCCTTATGCAGCCAGCTCTTATTGGAGATAACTTTTATCCCATTGCTATTGAAAGTTATGGACAAAAGGAAATCAAATGAAGCCTTAGCAGTTTCCTTATAGACATGGTCACCAGTTTCAAGCCATGCACAAAGCAACGCTTCTGGTAATAGGCTATTGGCATAGGTAAGATAACTTTCGAACCATAGCCAGTCGCGCTCGGATTCGTGCCTATACATCTGAACAAGCCTGTTGGCAAGTGCTACTATAATGGAAGAAACTTCTGTTGATTGCATTTCTAGGTTGCTATAATGCAGTCCTTTGATAGCAAAGGCCATTGCTCGCGTGGAATGCATCGTCCTGACGCGCGGCAGTGCTCGTTGTAATACATCCTTTGCTTTTTCAATTATTTCCGAAGGAAGCAATGAGCGCTTTGAAATCAAATAGCCTAAGGCCCAAACTGCTCTGCCATTGGCATCCGCAAGGTTAGTTATATCATTTTGACCGGTAAATTTGTTGTCATCGTCCACATAGTTTAGAAAATTTCCTGCAGGCTGAAGACAAAACGAAATAAAATCAAGATAGATGCTGATGTAGTTGATGTCTTCGTGATCGCCATTTAGTTCGTAATGCATACACATTGCTATTAACGCGCGAGCATTATCATCAAGTGTGTAACCAGAATCAAAATCTGGTTTGTTGATAATGGAGAACTGAAGCATCCCGAAATCTGTGGTCATTTCTTTAAAATGATTCAGGTTTATTGCTGGCAAATTATAGTGCAATGAATTCCTATTGCTTTCTGTTCTTGTAAATAATAAGGCATGCGCAATGGCTGAATTTTCCCAAGCGGTGGATGCCATTCTATGCAATCCATGCGAACTCATGTTTTTTCTTAATTGTTCATCATTCAACAAGCTGATGACTGCCTGACTCAGTTGCTCGGGATTTTCAAAATCAATAATGATTCCGGCATCTGTGCCCAATACTTCACGCACGTGTGGTATGGGAGTGGAAACAACGGGGCAGCCACAACTTATGGCATAAGAAAAAGTGCCGCTTACTGCCTGATTGGGATCTTTGGAGGTGAATAAGTAGATGTCAGTGAGCTGCAAGTACTCAAGCAGATCAGGCAAAGGAAGAAATTGATTGATGAACCGAACATGATCTTGAATTTGCAAATCATCCACTATTGACTGGAGCATGTTGCGGTACTTTTCTCCTTCTTGTTTTACCACGGAAGGGTGTGTTTTACCAATGATCAGAAAGAGTACATCAGGATTTTCTTTCACAATGTCAGGCAGCGCTTCCAGGGTGGTTTCAATACTTTTTCCTGAGCTGAGCAGTCCGAATGTTGACAGAACATTTTTGCCTGACAAATTATATTTCTCTTTCAGAAATTGCTTGTTTGAATGCGATACTAAGTGCGTGCCATGAGGAATAACAAGAATCTTTTCCTGTGCAATTCCATAATCATTCATCAGAACATTTGCTGAGTAGTTGGTCATTACAACAATGCTCTCAGTTGCCGCAGCTATTTCTTGTACTCTGGTTTTAAGTGAATCTCCAGGGTGATGCAATACGGTATGGAAAACGATCACAACTGGCTTCGTAATTATTTCAACAAATTGTTTGAAATCATCTGCGTTGTTTTCGAAAAATCCGAATTCGTGCTGTACCAAGACAAATTTTACTTTGCGGTCAAGGCTGATGATATGTGCCATATCTAAGTAGGCATTCGTATCATTTGTATCCAAAACATATTTCACTTCTTCCGGATAGTCAAGATGTGTATTTCCTGATTCCAGAGCACACACCTTCAGCGAGAATGAATTGCTGAACTTGTTGTTGAGGGCCTTTAGTAAATCCTGAGAGTAAGTTGCTATGCCACATTCACGCGGTGGATAGGAGGTGATAAACAGAATTTCAGGCAATGCAATTTCTTTGAATGGATGTGACTTGCCATTTTTTGAAATGCTATTATGGATTGGTTTTTCGAGTACTTCTGTTTTCATTCTTTCGTGGTATTAAGTAACAATTCTGACAAGAGCGCTGATAGGCTTACTGAAGCACATGCTACGCGCTCATCAGCCGCACCATAATAGATGTACAATGTGTCATCAAACAAAGCAGTGCCTGTGGGGAAGCAGACATTGTTCACTTCTCCTTTCAATTCCCATTCATGTTCTGGTCTGAACAAGGGATAAGGCAGCCGAGCAATTTCTTTTTGAGGGTCTTCCAAATCAAGTAATGCTGCACAGGCAGAATAGACATATCCTTTTATGGTATCGCACACACCATGATATATCAATAGCCACCCTTGATCAGTTTCTATTGGTGGACAGCCTCCGCCTATATAGCTCACTTCGTGCTCGTATTTCGGTGAAAGCACTATGCAGCATTCTTCAAGATGAAGAAAATAATTCTGCCAGAATTCCTGGGTGAGTTCCTGCAAATCATTCACTGCAACAATTTGTATGTCGGGTCTGATGCGATGGAGAAAATGTAGTTTCTTGTTTATTCTCTTTGGAAAGAAGATAACGTTCTTATCCCATAGAAGAATTTTTTTTCCCTGTTTTTCAAGCACCTGTTCGTGCTCATTGTAGCGCAGGTACTTTTCATTGAGCGCTCCTTTAGAACCTGCAAGCCTGCTGAACTCTTCGTATGTTATCTGGGGGACTATGATGCCCTTTTTGTCGAAGTGTTTTAGATCGGATGAGGTGGCAAGCGCGCCCAAGGCATTCACTCCATCGTATGCAGTATAAGTAAGATAGTACAGACCATCAATCTTTGTGATGCGTGGATCCTCAACACCGTGCGATTCGCTTTCCAGTTGAGGGAAAATGAGGGGCGTATCTGATCGTTCCTCTACTTCAAGAGCGCCTTTTAGTTTGCAGTATCCAATACTTGAATAGTTGCCTTTACTCACTGCCCTATAGAAAAGATGGACATTATCGCCTTCGCGGATTGCAGCGGGATTTAGTACACCTTCATTTTCGAAACCAAGTTCAGTTTTGGCGATGATGATGCCTTCCTTTTTTACTTCTATCATTTTCTTGTGAGTTATATCCTTCACCCTTCGGCTCAGTGAGATGTCTTGAGTAAAACCATGATGGTAATCGACATAATAAAAAAAACCCTGCTGATGATGTCTATACAGCAGGGTTTGATGTATACAGCCAGATTGACCGCTATTACAATAAATTAATGCTCTATTGAATTCAGCAGTTTACCATTTGAATCAAAAATTAAGTGTTTTCCTTTCACCTTCACTTCGTACGTAACTACTCCTTTGCTATCAGTAACCTTTATAGCGTCTTTTACATCATCTGCTTTGCAATTCGCATTTACGTATTCAAGAGCAGCTGCTGGAAGAGCTGCCTCAATAATCTCAGCTTTGGATACAAGCAGGTTGCCTGATGCGTCATAACAATGCGACATGTCCGCCTTGTCCATTTCGTATTCCGCTAGGTAATTGCTACCATCTTTGCTCCATTCAACATCTTTCACTGATGGATGAGTTTTGGTAAACGCAGCGGTAGCTGCTGTTGGAACGTCAGTTGACGAACATTTTTGGGCTTGTGCCTGCGAAATCAATCCCGCAATAGCAATCATTAGAAATAACTTTTTCATCTTGTTTTGATTATTTGTTTTCCGCTACTGGCGGGTCAGTTGTGAATAAAATTTCACTCGGTAAATAGATATGTATTGATTGGGCTAAGTGTTACACAATTACCAAAAAGGATTACACGAATAGAACTTTTGGACGGCTATTATTTCAATTCGGATATTGGGTTTGTTTGAGCCAAACTGGAAACCATCATATTCTAAAATGCTTCCTTTGTAATTGATTGCTTCGCAACATGCAAAGTGTCGAGCTGCTGTTCTATTGCTTCCATCATAGGAGGTGGTCTGCATAGATAAAACTGTTGTCCTAGGATGGTACAATTTGCTTTGATAAAGTCTTCGGTGATTTGCCCGCTAGCATAACCATCCACTTTTTCCTGAGACAATATGTTGATGAAATTAGCACCGAGTATTTCCGATAGTTCATGTTGGAGAATGATATCAGCTTCGGTCTTATTTGAGAATAGCAACTTATTGTTACCTATTTCATTTTTAGAATATAAATCCCTAAAGATGGAAATGAAGGGCGTAACTCCGGCTCCTCCCGCTATGAACACGCCCTCACCGCTATATGTAATGGCCCCAAAGGGTTCATGAATGAACAATTCATCATCCTTGCTCAATTGCAATAGCTGGTTGGTAACACCTTCGTGTGAGGGATAAGTTTTGATGGTAAACTCAAGGTAATCTTTGTCTGGCAAGGAAGTGAAGGTGAATGGCCTTTTCTCATTCATCCAGTTCGGTTTGTTTATGACAACTTCTGTCGCTTGGCCAGGTGTGAAGGTGTATTGCTCTGGCTTTTCGGTTGTAATCCGTAGCACGTCATGCGTTATTTTCTCCACAAGATTTATTCTCACGATCGACTGCTTCATAAAAATGCTGTTTTATCGGGTAAGCCTAAGTGAAATGAATACCACAACACCTATAGTGAGGAAGGTGAGCAGAAAGATTGCCAAAAATTTGCTCACTCCGAATTCGCGCACTAGGAAGCGAATTGGGTAAGTGCTGATGTTGTATATGTGGTTTGATATTTTAATCCACGCGTTATCACCTTTTATTACATATTCTGTTGCTCCTTTTCGAAATGCCTCAATGGCTGTTCCAATAGCTTCATTGGAGGTGAGCATGATTACTTCGGTTTTCGGATTTATTTCTTTTATCTCCTTCAACACCTCATTCCCATTCTTGCCATTCAAGTTAGTATCAAGAATAACAATGCCAGTGTATTTGTCGATATTTTGTAATACACTTTCACTTGTATGGAAGGTGGATATATTCAACGTATTTCCAAACTTTTTGTCGAGGTAGTTCCGAAGACCCGCTATCATGGATGGATCGTCATCAACAATAAATAAATTCATTCCTTCTGTAGTCATTGGTCTTGTTTTAGATGGTGTTTTTGAAGATTGTTTAATCATTGAGAAACTAGATGAAGTTCATGCTTGTCTTCGCCCTCCATGAAGTAGTACCACAAGGTTTTTTCTTCTAGTTTTTCCAGAAACAATGTGCGTGAAGCTTGATCATCGCTTCCACTGAGGTGTACTTCTTCGTCATTGTTTTGAAATACCCAGGCGCCAGTGCCACTGAGTATTCCCCAGGTATAGGAGTAGTCATAGTCTTTTGTAAATGTTTCAGTGTAATCTGAAACAAGCGAGGTAAAATCTGTGCCATTTATTTTGTAATTTTCTACTTTCCACGTATTGGATATTCTTTCCCTTCTTGACCTAAGGCTTACACCCGGACCGTCTTCATATTTCTGACAACTGGTGAATGTGGTTGTGGTGACAAGCAGCGCTAGTGTTATTGCAATTTGAGATTTTTTCATTTTTTGATTTTGAGATATATGATTAGCCAGAAGTAGCGAATAAGCTCAGCACATTTGCTACAGGGCAAAGTGAACAGTACTGGCAGACGTGCGTGTTACACAACTTGCCGTTTATGTTGTATTATTCTTACTTACTGTACGTTTTAAACGATGTTTGTTAGCATAATCGAGAAAAGGCAGAGGCCCGCTTGGAATCCAAGCGGGCCTCACCTCAAGAGAGCTATGATGCTGTTCTTAGTTTAAATTTTTATCAGAATAGAATAGAAAAGCCGAGGTAGCCGGCATATGTCTTAACATGTGTTTTGTCCAGTATGTAATAGGAGTCATTCTCAATAGTCCTGCTGTTATCACTGATGTCAAGTAGACCATAAACTCCGCGGAAACCAATGCTCAGTCGAAGGGTGTTCAAAGGATTAAGTCCAAAGTCAAGACCTGCACCATATGCAAACCCTATATCACCTTTCTTCACAGAAACCACTGCTGTGGTGGATGTGGTACCATCACCCGACCCTGAAGAGTCAATACTGCTGCCAGCACTCAAGCCCAATTGAGGACCCAGCACTGCATTTAAATTAATAGGATTGAGTTTGCCGGTATTGAGCGATAGTAACAAGGGAATATTGATGTACTTCAAATGCACTTTGTGTTCTTGATCATTTTCTACATACTTCTGAGAGATGGATGTGTAGATGCCTTCCACTTGGACACCTACGTGGTCAGTAAAATTGAAACCAAGTAGCGCACCAAAGCCGTAGCCAAGTGTTACCTCGCCTTTGATGGTGCCACCGCTGGAGGATTGCGCGCTGAATGAAGAGAAGGTCGGCATCACTCGGATTCCAAATTCTCCTTTTTGCGCAGTGCCGCTGAGGACGGCTGCAAATAGTAAAGCAAATGCTGAAGTACTCTTGAGTATTCTTTTTGTAGTGTTTTTCATTTTGTTTTGGATTTATAATTATTCGACAAAGCTGTCTTCCATTTATTGGTTAGCTGTTACACCAGTTGAGCAAGTGTTTACATGATTCCGACAGTATAAAGAAAAAAGCACCATGCGCGTGCATGGTGCTTTCTAAGAATTCCGATGGATGATTGAACAAACCACTTGTTTATCCAAAGGAAACTTTTAGTTCATGATTCAGACAATCTTCTTACCCTGAATAACTCTAAGAACGATTGCTATAAGAGCTATTACAAGAAGAATATGTATAAGCCCGCCCGCACTATAACCTAGATAGCCAATGGCCCAGATGATGATTAATACTACTGCAATGGTGTAAAGGATGTTTCCCATAATGTTGATTTATTTAATTATTTAATTCCGTGAAAAGCCAAACCTAAAGTGGACACTCCGCCTGATAAATCAAGGTAGATACCCAATCGGCTATTGAAGTGATACTCAGCTCCTGCATGAAAGTCGCCAAGCAATGGACGGCCATTACGATAGTAGTTTCGGTCTCCTTCATAGCCATCATCCCATCGAGAGTTTACTATGGCAAAACCAAGCGAGGCTGCTAGATAGAAATCCCATTTGCTATTAGCACCTACAAGTGCATCAAAATAGTAAGTGCCTTTAACACCCACTGGAATGACCGTTTCGCGATAGTTGTAGTATCGGCTTGGCTTATTGTTGTTACCCCAGTAATAATTATTGGTGTAAGAGTAAAAGCTGACGAAGGGGGCAAGTGTGAAACTGTTTGCTACATCAAATTCATAATTGATGTTGACCACTGGAAGTGAGCGCCCCACATATCTGTAGTAACCTGCGTAGCCTCCTATGCCAACACCAAGGTTCAAGGTTTTTCCGTATGATTCTTGTGAATAGCTAGCAGTATTAAAAAGCAATCCTATTAGAATGAAGAATATAGTGAGTTTTGTCATAGTTATTTGGTATTTCAATTTTTATCGAAGTATCACTGCAACGTTTGATGGAGAGGTCACCGCTTCTGTTGATGTTCTTTTTATGCGCTGTCTTTTGCCATTTACCTTTTTATGCGGTTTGATTGCTTTAGACTTTTTTTCGTTTTCGTGTTCACCTTGATAAAGTGCTACTTGCTTGTCGGGTGAAGTTTCTGGTGTGGTGTACATTGGTCAGGTGTTGTTGATTCGTGCCTAAATATTGTGATGCAAATAGATACCCTCAAAGCCTATTTAGCGTTACATCATTTCGTTAATGTATTACATCTTTTGCACAACACTTCATCCTACACGGTTGAAATAAAGGAGATGTTGTCAATCATCTTGAATTGGTCACTAATGTAGAAGCAATGTCACTAAAAACACATGCAAGCGTTGCGACTGTCTCTAGGAGATAGCCCCCACCATATTATCTATGATTAGTTGTCTTATATCATGATTAGAACGTACACCGCACTGCGCTAAGAATAACGGAGTCGATGGGACTGCTGTTAGCGAGCATTGCCAGCATGCGTTATATTTCAATTAATGAAACGATTGTTCATATTTGATTTGTCGAGCGCATAGAACTATACCCTGTCCATGTACCACTGCACCGTCTTCTCCAGTTTTTTAGAATGGAGGTTGTCAGTTATTATTTTTTGCAATCGGGTAAATGCCGTTTCGCTTTTTATCACATAGTCAAGTGCATGATGGTGCATGCACTCTACGGCTACTTCTATTTTATCCTGAGCTGACAGCATCACTACGGGAATATCAGGGTGTGTGCCTTTTATTTTATCCAGTGTGGCTATTCCGTTCATGGCATCCTTGTCGATGCCGTCCAGGTAGTAGTCCAGAATAATTACATCCGGAGCGTTAGCTAAACTCTTCACACATAGTTCGCCTGTGGCAAATGTTTCAATAATGAAATCGCCCTTCTGCAGAAATTCTATTTCCATTGATTTCAGAAACACTGCATCATCATCCACGAGAAAGATTTTTACTCTGTTTTCTTTGGTCATGGGTTGTTTTTTTTAATGGTGTTAAATTCTTCCTGCAATTCTTTGCATGCCTGGGCGCATATGTTTTCTATCTGCAACACCATGTCGTGTATTGTGTCCGTTTGCTGTTGCGTGCTAGCGTACTCCTGCACCTTCTTGGCCATGTTTTCAAAATCGGTGCTGATGCCCATTATCGAAAATGATGGAATCATTTTGTGCACTGCAGCGTGCAATGATTTCCAGTCTTGGTCCTTCAGTCCCTGCTTCATGGCGCTGATTAACGGTGGTGTTTGTTCTAGGTAGGCGGTTATCATTTCCATCATCAGCGTGGGGTTGCTCTTGGTGCGGTGCAGCAAGTAGGCCATATCTATACATCTTACCATTACCGCCAGGGGTTTTGTATTCTCGTTGTCCGTTTCTGCTATTGGTAGCGCAGGTTTTTTTACAAGGCCTAGTATTTTGCTGTACAACAATCGTTCGTCCACGGGCTTTGCAATGTAGTCATTCATACCCACCGCCTTGCACTTTGCCAGGTCCACTGTAGTTACGTCAGCAGTAAGGGCTATAATGGGTATGTTAGAATTCAAGGTAGTGCGGATGTATTTGGTGGCTTCAAAGCCATTCATCTCAGGCATCTGCAAGTCCATTAGGATTACATCGTAGGTTTTCTCTTTTAGTTTTTCAATCGCTATTTTTCCATTGTCAGCTATGTCGCGATCGAAACCGAAGTCGTCCAGCAGGGTCTTCATCAGCAGTTGGTTCAGTGCTATGTCTTCCACCACCAGCACGCTTATGTTTTTGATTTCCGCATCTAACTCCAATAGTTCGGTTTCCGAAGGAGTTTCTGCATTGGTTTTTTGAAAACTCAATGTGAAACTGAAGGTGGAGCCTTCATCTATTTTACTTTCTACCTGAATGGTTCCGCCCTGTGGCTCTACCAATTGTTTTACTATGGCCAGTCCTAATCCTGTGCCGCCAAAAACCCTGGATGTGCCGCTAGTAGCCTGCTGAAAGTTTTCGAAAATCTTTGCTATCTTTTCTTGCGCAATACCTATTCCGGTGTCGGTAACTGCAAACCGGATGGTGGCCTGCTCCTCATCCTCACTTTGGAGGTGAACGCTCACAGTAATTTTTCCTACGTTGGTAAACTTCACAGCGTTGCTTACCAGGTTAAGAATTATTTGGTGCAGGCGCACAGGGTCGCCTATTAGCACTTCAGGAATTCTGCTGTCGTATTCTTTTTCCAATACTAAGTTCTTCTCCTGAATTTTAGTCTCGAACAGGTGCAACATGGCAGTTATGGACATGGCCATTTTGAAAGGCGTTTGCTCAAAGGTCATTTTGCCTGCATCCACTTTTGCTAGGTCCAGTATGTCGTTAATCAGGACAATCAATGCATCGCCACTTATTTTTATGGCGGTCAGGTATTCCTTTTGTTTTGGAGTCAGGTCCGTTTTGAGTACCACTTTGGTAAAGCCGACAATCGCATTCATTGGAGTGCGTATTTCGTGGCTCATGTTCGAAAGGAATTGTTGTTTCGCTTTCACCGCATCTTCTGCTATTCTGGTTGCTTCTTCTGCTATCTGTGTGGCTCTTTCGGCTTTTCCCTTTGCCTCTTCTGCCATACTGGTGGCGAGTTCTGCAAATACCCTTGCCTCTATCAGTTCTTTTTCAACACGCTTCTGTTCTGTGATAACACGGGCTACTACCACTGCGCCCAGTACATTTCCTCTATCGTCTTTATAAACTGACCCGTTGAACAATACATCGGTAAGTTCTCCGTCTATTATGGTTAGCGGGTAGTCTGCAACAAATCCTTTGGCAAACACTTGCAGATATCCTTCACGCGCTTTATCCTGATCAGTAAAATAGAGAGAGAAATCTGTACCAATTAAAACGTCACGTGATACTCCTGTTACTTTTACAGTAGCCTGATTCATATCAGTTATTTTTCCCTCAGGGCTAATGGCAAATAATGGGTCACGGCTTGCTTCAATAAGAGTCAGTGAATACTTGGACAATAATTTTTGTGCGGTAACATCTCTCGCAACAATTACAACTCCCAATACTTTTCCTTTATCATCCTTGTAAACTGATCCGTTGAAGAGCACATCAGTGAGCTTTCCGCTTACATGGCGAAGCGTAAGGGGAGAATCAGCGACAGACCCTTTTGCAAATACATCCTGATAAACTTCGCGGGCCTTCTGTGGCTCGGTAAAATAATCAAAGAAGTCGGAGCCTGTCAACTTTTCGCGTGTCATACCAATGATGTTCGAAGTTGCCTGGTTCATGTCTGTGATCTTGCCTTCAGGGTTTATGGTAACTAAAGGATCAAGACTCGCCTCAATAAGGCTCAGAGAATATTGTGACGCTAATTTTAGAGAAAAGCTGAATGCTTCAAGTTCTTTTTTTGCAATTTCCTGCTTTTCTTTCTCCTTGTTCTGAAAGTCCAACTCTATATCAGCTATCACCAACTCTGCTGCGCGTTTTTCTTTTTCTCCTGTTTGAAATACCAGTTCCTTGTTGGCAATGACTAATTCTGCCGCACGCTTTTCCTTCTCATTGTTTTGAAAGGTGAGTTCCTTGTTAGCAACACCTAATTCTGCCGCGCGCTTCTCTTTCTCTCTGTTTTGAAATGCAAGTTCTATGTTGGCAATGCCTAACTCTGCCGCGCGTTTTTCCTTTTCTTCATTTTGAAACACAAGTTCTTTGTTAGCAATGCTTAACTCTGCCGCGCGTTTTTCCTTTTCTTTATTTTGAAACACAAGTTCTTTGTTGGCAATGCTTAACTCTGCCGCGCGTTTTTCCTTTTCTTTATTTTGAAACACAAGTTCTTTGTTGGCAATGATTAATTCTACTGCCCGTTTTCCTTTTTCTTCATCTTGAAACGCAAGTTCTTTGTTGGCAATTCCTAGCTCTGCTGCCCGCTTTCCTTTCTCCGTGTTGGCAATTCCTAACTCTACAGCCCGTTTTCCTTTTTCTTCATCCTGAAAGACAAGTTCTTTGTTTGCAATACCTAATTCCGCTGCCCGTTTTCCTTTCTCTTCTTTTTGAAAAGTAAGCTCTTTGCGGGCAATGGATAATTCTGAGAACAGTTTGTTCGTCTCCCTTTTTTGAAAAGCCAGTTCTTTTCTGACACTGATTATCTCTGCCTCATCCGATATTGTTTTTTTACCCATTGTTGTATTGGTAATGTTGTTTATTTTAATTTTGTTTACTGCCTTAGTATTTTAAATCTCCTCAATGGGGCTTCGCCTTTTTTCTTTCAATAGTTTGAAGTGGGAAGGCGAGAAGCCCGTTCCTTTTTTGAACTGATTGCTGAGGTGAGCTACACTGCTGTAGTTCATCTTGTAGGCTATTTCGGTCATGTTCAGTTCGCCATAAATGATCAGTTCTTTTATGCGCTCCAACTTATGCTTTATCATGAACTGCTCTACACTGATCCCCTGTACTTCTGAGAATAACTTGGCCAAATAAGGGTAAGGGTGTTTTAGTTTTTCGCTCAGGTAGTCAGAGAAGTTTGTGACCAGCACCTCATCATTGGAGTGATGCACCATCTGAATGATGGTGGTCTTTATTTTTTCAATCAACACCGCTTTCTTGTCTTCCATCAGTTCGAAACCAAGTTCAAGCAACCCCTCACTTATGGGCAGCAGTTGCTCTGGGCCAAGGTCTTCCATTATATCCACCTCGCCCAGGTCCACTATTACAAAGTGTAGCCCGTGTTTGGTCAACATCTCCTTCACCGCTGCTTTGCAGCGGTTGCTTACCATGTATTTGATATGTAATTTCACAATTATACCTTTCGGAAACGAGAAGTGTCAAAGGAGGTGACATATCCTTTTGAGAAGGTTACATAAGAAAAGGAAAATGTTACATAAATCACTGATTGCGGCTACTATGATATTACAGTGGAGATTTTGCGAAAAGCGAGTAGTTCCTGACGAATCTTTTTCCCTGATTCCTCAAGTTTTAGATTGTTCGTTGTGCTTTGGCCCAACATATCAACCTTATCACACAGCAACTTATGTAGCAGTGGGCTGTTTTCAAACTGCTTTATTTTGAATCGGTGTTCAGAGGTACCGTGCGCTAAATGTTCCAATGCTGTTTGAACCAGCAGCTTGATGAGTGTTACGCAGTGCGATGGTGAGTTTTGTTTAGTTGCACCCTGTGCGTAGAACTTCTTGAAGGTGATGATTACCATTTCCTCCGCCTCTTTTTCTGTAGCCGAATTTTGCAGCGCAATGCTGTAAAGCATAGCGCTGTATGTATCGTAAATATTTTCGATGGATGTTTCCAAAATTGCAAACGAGCTTTGTCCTGCCGGTCAGATAACGAGGCAATGATGTCACAAGCCATGCTAAACAGGGTTACATAACTAAAGAAATTAGTTACACTTTTCACACATTGGCAGCAATAAGCAATGCCACCTATGCATAGGTCAAGTGACGAAACTGATCTTTTATATACTGAAGCAGTGAGCAGGTGAGAAATAGCAAGGCATTATCATGAATTCCTCAGTACCAAGCGCAGATGGATGTGGCTGCTATGCAGCAGTTGAATTCGATGGTTGTGATCAATGCACTTGTTTCACTTCCACATTGTCATACGCAGCGCATGATTGCTTGTGCGAACTGCAAGCTGCGAATGATGCAGCTATGAGCACAAACACGGTAAGTTTTAATAGTTGATTTTTCATTGTATTTAAAAATTTAAGGGCGATTGCACATTTTTGCGTTGCGCTCTTGTTGTTATTTCTATGAAGTAAAAGCAAAAAAGACTTTGGAATGTGAAGCTCTCTTAGAGCTCTCTATTTAAGCACTTTCTCCATGAGCAAAGTTGGACTGTTTCATATTTGCTGGCGTTACACAACTTCTTCAGAGACTTACATAAGTTGTTCTTTGTTTCTTTCAAACTGTATGATACGAAGTTGTTATCATGCAACATGGGTAATTTGTATGGTATGTAGAAGTATAGTTCATATTGGATTAAGTGCGCTGCTAACTTCGCCAATTGCGTTCACATACCTTTACAAGAAATTAAAACCTTCAATTGAAACTCTACATCAAATACATGGTGAGCCTGCGCTGCAAACTGTTGGTGAAGGAGGAGCTGAATAAGCTGGGTCTTAGATATGTCATAATTGATCTTGGTGTGGTGGAAATGCTGGAAGACATCTCCGATGCCCAATACGAAAAACTAAGAACGAGCCTCCATAAGTCAGGCCTTGAATTACTTGATGATAAAAAGTCCATACTGATTGAGCGGATAAAAAATGTAATCATTGAAATGATCCATTACGATGATGATGCACCGAGCGTGAATTATTCTGAATACATCAGCTCAAAACTGAAACACGATTACACGTATTTGTCCAATGTGTTCTCCGATGTGAATGGTATTACTATTCAGCAATTCATTATCGTTCACAAAATAGAACGGGTAAAGGAATTGTTGTTGTACAACGAATTGAACCTTACAGAAATTGCGCACCAATTGCATTATAGCAGCGTGGCGCACTTAAGCAATCAGTTCAAGAAAATTACAGGTTTGTCCCCTTCTTATTTCAAGCTGCTGCAGCAGAAACGCAAAAACAATCTAGAAAACGCCTGACTAGTTTTCCAGAGAGTGGTGCTTCGCATCTTGCAGCTGAAAGTCGGATGCTATAGATGCATGTCCGCTTGCTTTCAGAGCACATTCATTCGCCTTTGCATGATTTCCTTCCTCGTGGTTAACGGCCGCCTCAAAATGTAGTTTTGACGCAAGTGCGAAGTGTTCGGCTGCACGTTTGTGGTTTTCTATACCTTTTTGATTTTCAGCAGTGTGGTTTGCTTCTCTCAGGGTGTCTTTGGCTGCGTTGCTGAACCCTGTGATGTGTATGGTGGATGAGTCTGACATAGTGCTTTTGTTTTAACGGCAAGTTGAATCTATTGTACTCTTGGGTTGTTACACATTTCTATGGCAGAGTTACATCATTTACTTATTGTGTGAGAACAAAACGTGTCAAACAAAATGCGAGAACTGAAAAAAAGTGTCGCGCGAAATGCTCACTAGGAGCGTTGTACGATACGGATGAAGAAGTAATCTCTCAGAGTGCGGTATTCGCCTATTCAATCTATGTGAGAAATCTGTAAACTGTTGACTTAAATGTGTAAGGATATGACACATAGGCACACAGAGATTTGTCTCTTCTTTTAATATCAAAATTCAAACACAATGGAACCTATTAAAAAGGCTAACAAAGAAGAACAACCCAAAGCTCTTTCAGATGAGATTCGTGAGGGAATCGAAAAACACAAATTTTCAGCCATTCACCTGAATGCAGCGGCCAGTTATCACATGGACGCAGCTGGACATCATGAAGCAGGTGATCATGACAGAGCGGCAGAAAGCAGCATTAAGGCGTATGGTCATCTTCGTATTGCAAGGAAAGCACAGCGAGGTGGCGTGAGTGACGAAAGCTCTATATACTAAAACAATTCAAAAATGACGATGAAAGAAGGAGACCGCATGAATATGACTGGCTATGTGCACACATAAAATGCAACAAAGAATAAGTTACTGGCAATAGCCCCTGTTTTATATATCCTCGCAAGAACCTGCTGTCTACTATTAAGCTGGCGGGCAGCAGGCCATTGCGATAAGTTCTTCCTAGCAAAAAACGGCAACGCAAGTGCTGACAAGCAGAACGCGTCTATCAAAACTAAAAACCAAAAACAACATGAACAAAGAAAAAACCATTGAGGTGCTTAACTCCCTCATTCAAATTAACAACGACCGAATAGAAGGCTATGAAACTGCCTCAAAAGAAACAGAAGAGCATGACCTGAAAGCGTTGTTTGCTAGGTTTGAACAAACCAGCAAACGGTGCAGGGATGAACTGCAAAGGGAAGTGCTAACGCTTGGCGGAACACCCCTTGCAGGGACCAAACTGACAGGTAAATTCTTTCGGGTATGGATGGACGTGAAAGCGGTCCTCACAGGCAAAGACCGCAAGGCGATTCTCAACTCATGCGAATACGGTGAAGATGTTGCAGTGGCAACTTACACCAAGGCATATGAAAATAATCCTGAAGACCTCTCCGTGGACATGCGCACATTGATAATGGTGCAACATGGGCTGATAAAAGCGGACCACGACAAAGTGAAAACGATGCTTGACATGCTGGTTGAGCAGGAACACTAAATGCCTATCAATAAAAAAGGCGAAAGAGATAACTAGGTCTTTTCCCCTTTTTAGATGCTTCATGCTATCCTTAGTGAGCAAGGCAACCCAAAAGTGAATTGCGCTCAAGACGAAGTAAGCGACACTAAGGACGAAAAAACCTCTTGGATGTAATTAATTCATTGTGCCTGCTTCAAAAGAAAATAACCAATTCCAAAAGCAATTAATTACAATTGGTATTCATCTGGACGTTATCATTCAGAAACAGCAACATTTTTGACTACATGAATTTCAGAAACGCATTTTACCGCACTACCCATTGGGAAGCCTGGGATTGGAGAATAAAATATATTCCGCTGATTCCATTGTGGTTTTGGTATTGTCTGAAGTCAAGATCACTCTGGTTTTTTACACCGTCTAATCCCGGTTTGGTGTTTGGAGGATTTGATGGTGTTTCGAAAAAGAAGATGTATGAATTGCTGCCGCCCGGTAGCTATCCCAAAGGAGTTTGTATCTCACACCTTGCATCTCAAGATGAAGTAGAGAAAATATTTGCATCCCACCATTTCCAGTACCCGGTAGTGGTAAAACCGGACGAGGGCAGAATGGGCCTGATGTTCAGAAAGGTGCACAAAATGGAGGATCTGCTGCTCTATCATGCAACTATGCCTTCAGATTACCTTCTACAAGAATTTATTCCATACCCTATAGAGGTAAGCGTTTTTTATTACCGCCATCCCGATGATTTAAGTGGAACTATTACAGGTTTCCTGAGGAAAGAATACATGATCGTAACGGGTGATGGCCAGTCTACTCTCAATGCACTTATAGATGCTTGTCCTCACGCCCGACTGCACCTAAAGGAATTAAAATCGAAACACGTAAATGAGTTAGATGAAGTGCTTGAGGTTGGAAAAGAATTCTATCTCTCTCATGCACTAAACCTGAGTCGTGGGGGTAAGCTAGTAAATCTTGAACTTCAGAAGGACAAGGCGTTGCTTCAAGTATTTGACAACTTGAGTCATTGTACCCAACAGCTTTATTATGGCCGTTACGATATCAAATGTGTCTCTATTGAAGATCTGAAACGTGGAGAGAATTTTACTATTCTTGAATACAATGGAAGCGGTGGAGAACCGCATCACGTTTATGGTAATGGAAATACGCTGCTGCGTGCATGCATCATTCTCGCACAACATTGGAATATGCTCTTTGTAATCTCAAAGCGCAATCATGAGAAAGGCGTAGCATATTGGAATTTTCTGAAAGGATTAAAATTCTTTATTGCAGCCAATAAACACATCAGGATGCTAAAGAAACTGGATGCCAGGTGGCCCGTGAATGAGGCCGCGTGACGGACCATCAATATTGTAAACAACTATATGACGGAAATAAAACAACAAATTATGGTAGATGAATTTCTGACTTTCATTCAGGACAGTTCGTTCCCATGCATTGGTGCCAAAGCTGCCGCAGCAAAACAACAGATGCGCTGCATGGTGGTCGGCAACATGGAAGGTGTGGAGTATGACTTGCGAATTCTTCAGTTCTTATATCAGTTCGTTGATGATTTCCGCGATTCAAGTGGCCACTTCCATAGCGCTGCAATCTTATTCAATACAACAAAAAAGTATAGCGAAGAAAAGTTTGATGAACTGCTCTGGAAAAGACTTCAGGCCTTGTCCATTCAAGATGCGAAATATTACCCATACGATATTCGTGTGGATACCGATACATCTTCCGCATCATTTAGTTATAGTCTTAAGGAAGAAGCTTTTTTTATCATAGGTATGCATCCTTCAAGCAGCAGACTTGCGCGCCAGTTCAAATATCCAACACTTGTTTTTAATCCACATATTCAGTTTGAGGAGCTGAGGGAAACAAATCGGTATGAGCCCTTTAAAGCAGTTGTTCGCAAACGTGATATCGCTTTGTCCGGATCAATTAATCCAATGCTTCAAGATTTTGGGCACGCATCAGAAGTCTATCAATACAGCGGCCGGAAGTATGATCAGACATGGCAATGCCCATTCAAAACCAATCATGAAACCATTGACCATCATACCTCCCTGTAGCGGTGTTTCATTCATCTTAAAATGCGGCCAGCGCCTCAGTATAGTCGATATCGAGGGAGAGCAGGTGTCTGATTTTATTTGTTACAATCTTCATGATAAGGCCGAACACCTATCTTCTGGCAGAACGATTGATTACGCAGAAACCATTTTTCTTGCTAAAGGACATCCATTCTATTCAAATCGAAGCAATGTGATGTTTACCATGATAGAAGACACCGTGGGCAGACATGATTTTTTGCTCGCACCCTGCAGCGCAGATATGTTTCGGATTACGTATGGACATACCAAACCCCTGAGGGGTTGTGCTGGAAATCTAGCTGCTGCCTTAAGAGAATATGGTATAGAGCCTGACGCTATTCCAGTTTGCTTTAATGTCTTTATGCACGTAAGGGTAGATGGGCAAACCGGAAAAATTGAGGTACTCACGCCCAAGAGCAAAGCAGGTGATCACATAGTGTTAGAAGCAAATATGGATTTGATCGTTAGTATGACGGCCTGCTCAGCATTGATGTCCAACAATTACGCATTTAAATCAATCGGTTATCGGATTGAGTAAGCAATATGATTGATGATTGTGAAATGGCCTTGTACCTTGCTGAGACTTTCATTTATCATGTTCTTCATCTTATTATCCACCTTTAAAAGAGTTACAGCTCAAGATTTTTTCACGCACTAAATCTGTGAATAATGTAAGTTTTTTTGGACATTTTGCAACTACAGTTCTTGAAACTAAACTCTCCTTTGTCCTGTAACAATTCAGTTACAACTAAAACAAAGTAACATGTCAGAAACAAAAACAACTGCGCCTCCGGCTAAGGTAAGCTGGAACGATCAAAAGACTCAGCTGAAAGCGAAGTTCTCGACCCTAACCGATTCAGATCTTCGTTATGAAGACGGAAAAAAGGACGAGATGATGCAAAAGCTACAGACAAAGGTTGGCAAGACCAAAGAAGAGCTTGACTCCATCATTGCCGGCTTTAAAGCATAGTCCGCAAAAACATAAAGAACCGTTAAGCATAAAAGGTTAAAGCAGTGCTTAGCGGTTTTTTTTATTTTCACTCATGCAGCGATCTGATCATTGAATGATCTGCATTGAATTCGGCTTCATAAATTTCCTATAAGTTTTTTCACCAGTGTTTCTAGCGCAATGACACTTGCTTTTTTTGAGTAGCGCTGTTCAAATTTTTTGTGTGCGTTGGCAATGAGTTTTAGTTGAAGCGCAGGGTAATTCAGCAGAAGGGTAATTTTCTCTGCTAAATCATTTTCGTCCTCGGGCGTAACGAGTAGACCACATTCATCATTCAGTATTTCTGGTGTGCCGATACTGTTAGTTCCTATAACAGGTTTGCCAAAGGCCATTGCTTCAATGGTTACGGTGCCGAAGGTTTCTCCTTTGCTGCACAGTAGGAAAATGTCAATCGCATGGTAGAACAATTCAACCTTTTTGGTGTAGGGAGCAAAGTGGATGTGTTCATGTAACTCCAGTTCATCAGCACGCAGTTTCAACTCTTGTTCATAGTGATTGCCCTCATTCAAAGTGCTTTCACCCACTATCAGCAGATGTACTTTTTTGCCCTGTTCATGCAGCAAATGCATTGCTTCAATGGCTACGTGCTGGCCTTTCAGTCTATCTAAACGACCGATGATGCCAAGTACGATGATGTCTTCTTTCAAATGAAAGTGCGCGCGACTTTGAGCACGCGTCACATCATACGCCAGCAATCGCTCTTCATCCACACCAAGCGGTATCACATGTATTCGGCTGTGTGGATATCTCGTTTGTTTTCTGACTTGTTGAGCAAGAAATTCGAGTGTACTCACCCAAGCATCTACCATTCTGAAGCGTATAGTATGTGCAATGTCACGCTTGCTGATGCCAAGTTGCATAGCTTGCTGGTAAAGCAATTTTATTCTTCCTAGCGACAACCTTTTAACCCATCCGAGCAAGGAAAAATCACGTGTGTCGCGGAACCAACAGAGTGAAACATCGTGCTGTTTAAAGAGGTGATAAACGCGCCATGCATTCATTAAATCAACATATTTTTTGTTACGCTTTATGGAAATGGTTTTCAGGTTGTGGCTCACTGCAGTGTGCTGCAGCTTGCTTCCATTCACGCAGAACACTTTTACCATCCATCCAGCTTCTTCCATCCAACGGGCGTAGCGAATGGTATTCATCTCCAAGCCACCCCAACTGGTGGAGCTGCAATAAAAGGCGATAGTGGGTTTATTACTCAGGGGTTTTTTGTTTTGAAATTCACCAACTGCAGTTGTTTTATTCCAAGCAAAGAAAGAGTGCGTGATAGAGTTGAATTCATTAGAATGAAAATCTGTCAAGTGCTACTCTTCATAGACATCCAATAGCATCAATGCCTCAGAAAGTTCGCCCATTGTTTTGCTGTCATCTCTTTTGCGAGCAATGTTTTTGCCTGCTTTGTATGCAAGTATGGCGTCTTCTACTTTGCCACATTCTTCAAGTAATTTGCCCAATTGATAATAGCTGGCCAAGTAGTCAGGATCATTCTTCGTAATGCCGCGAAGGATTTTTATGGCTGTCATCTGTTCGCCCTTCTTCTGGTACTCCAGCGCTGCACAGTATTGCAGAAAGCTATCGTCTGGATTGGATACCATCATACTCTCGATCAACTTCAGTCTGTCTTGCATGTGCTGGATGTTTTTCTTTCGGTAATTATTATTTCAAAACGCTGTCAAAAGTAGGATGCTTGTTTTACAAAGTTTGTTGCTTGAAAAGTAGGGAACAGTATTTTTTCAACAGAGAAATGAAACCGGAATGAAAGTGAGGTCGAAGACAGGTGACAGATGATGGATGAAGGGTTTCCGACATCAGTCTTCTTCCATCAAGGCTGTCGCTTTTCTTCATCTGTCTTAAGTACTTCCTCACCTCATCATCACACTCAAAACACAGAACGCAACAAGTCCTGCAATCATCATCCACTTAGTATAAAAGCTAGCACGATGAAAATCACTTGGTGTCTGAGCTCGCATGGTTTGCGCAAAACTCATGAAGGTGGGAAGCAGCAACAGCAAAGCGCAAATGCCCGTTGCCACCATGCCAGCTATCGGTGATAGTGCAAGGCGATAAAGAAAAAAAGCAACAGCCAGTATGTACAATGTCAAAAGCGAATAGACATATTTTTTGGTGAATACGACTCCAAACCGAATAGGCATCGTGTTGTATCCGCCTTCAGTATCTCCTTGCAAGTCTTCCATGTCTTTCTGTGCTTCGCGCACCAGAGTGAGTATAAAAGCAAAGGCTGACAATGACAGAAGAATGAGCCAAATGAAACCGAAAAAGGTCTCGGGAAATATGAGCATATCGAAGTAGCGTTCCTTCAGTTCATGCACCTCGTAGATACCTGCCCACAAAGGCACGGCTGCAGTGCACACTGCAATTGCCAAGTTGCCGGAGAAAGCCTTTTTCTTTAAAACAGGGGAATACCACCATAGCAAAGTTGCTATTAGAAAGGGAAAAGCGATAGGCCACCAAAAGGAGGTAATCATGCAGAGATAGATAGTTATCAGCAACGCTATGATGTTCAATGTTTGGTGCAAAATGATAGCGACTCTACGTTTAACCGTTTTACCTACAATTACTTTGTCGGGTTTGTTGATGCGGTCTACTTTCTGATCGAAATAGTCATTAATAACATTTCCAGCAGCAGCCAGCAATGCTGCCACTATCAGTAGTAAAATGAATTGGAACCAGTTTAGACCGTACTCCATGCCAATGGATGTGCTTTCCAGCATAGCACGAACTACAAACAAGCGCACCACAAGCATGGTTGCGACTATTATGAGCAAATTGCCTGGGCGTGTGAGCTTGATAAGGTTGGAGTATGCTGTCAATTGGTTGAAATCTTTGCCGGCAAATATGAGTAGTGGCAACTATTTTCGCCCACATACTTTAAAATTGAGATGGAAGAGAACGTTCACGAAATACAGCAACCCACTATAGTCGTTAAGAAGCAAATAGTAGTGTATGGCAAATACGACTACGTTATAAAGAACATGCTGGACTTACTTGCACGCGCTGACTACAATGGTTCAGGCTATGTGCGACTGGAAGAAGTAATGGATCATATCCGCATGAGTCCCTTCGATGCGGTGCTTATTGGCGGTGGGGTTGACCCGCATGATCGTCTTCAGATAAAGGACCTCATCAACCGTGAATTCAAACATGGCAAAGTGATAGAGCACTATGGCGGTCCCGCCACCATCATCACCGAAGTGAAAAATGCGTTAGGTGACTAGTTGTTTGATGTCACTTTAGCCAAAAATTCTGACTAACTTAAGCACTGCTTTTGCGAAGTTTTTTATTTGACTTCTGCGTGTTTCGTGAATTTAATCTCGATAGAATTCTGAATTCATTTCGCTAACTGCGTTTGCTTTCTCAAGTTTCAGATTTGCACGTATCAGTTCAGCGAGGGGTCTTCTGGCATGTTTGCTATCATTTGACCTTTGCGTCCCATGCTGCGCATAATGGTTTTCCACATATCGTTGATGTCGCTGTTCATCACCAATTCTTTGGGTGCGCTCGTTACAAACCACGAGTTGCCCTTTATTTCATTCTCTAGTTGCTCGTGCGACCATCCGCTGTAGCCAACGAAAAAACGCACCTGACCTTTGGTAACGGTGCCTGACACGAGCATGGCTTTTAATTGATCAAAATTGCCGCCCATGTATACACCCGGAATGATCTCCACGCTTTCCTCAATTTTATTTCCTAAAGTGTGGATGTAGTAAAGATTGCTGTTGCGCACTGGGCCGCCAATACTGATGCGGCCTTCAAAACGTGGCATGTTTTCCATTATCTGCTCCAGATCTACATCAATGAAGTTGTTCAATACAAAACCAAACGAACCATCGTTGTTGTGTTCGCACAAAAAGATGACGGTGCGTTTGAAATAGGGGTCGTTCAAAAAAGGCTCTGAAAGCAGGATCTGGCCCTTTGCGGGTGGGGTATTTTTATCGGGTGCGAAGTCCATTTATTATTCTTTTGGGATTCCTAACTACTTAAACTCCATTTTGATGCTGATGTTGCTTTTTTTTACATAAAAATTCGGGCCAAAAATCTTCGATTATTTCATTCTCCAAAGAATCATTTTGTTATGTATAGTTCTATTTCCAACATCTTCCTAACAAGTTTCATTGCTTTTGCTTGGTGCTTAACGACCACTGCGCAGCACGTTCAGTTTGCTACTAACAATACTGTGACGTGGCAGCAGTGTATTGCGGCCTATGATAGCCTTGACATCGGCAGCGAATTCGCCTCGCTAGTTGAGGTAGGTACAACTGATATTGGGAAACCACTACACCTTTTTGTCATCAATAAGGATAAAATATTTTACCCCGAATTGTTCAACAGGAAGAAAAATATATTGCTTATAAACAATGGCATACACCCTGGTGAGCCTGATGGAGTGGATGCATGCATCATACTATGCAAAGAAATACTGTCGGAAAAATCGGAACTGGCTCGTTTGCTTGATAGCACAATTATCTGCATAATACCACTCTACAATGTGGATGGAGCACTTAACCGAAGTGCATATAGTCGGGCTAATCAGAACGGCCCAGCTGAGTATGGTTTTCGCGGCAATGCGCGCAATCTTGATCTCAATCGCGATTTTATTAAGTGCGATAGCCGCAATGCGCAATCATTCAATCAACTTTTTGCGCGCATCAAGCCCAATGTATTAGTAGACACGCATGTAAGTAATGGTGCGGATTATCCATACACCATTACACTCATAAGCACACAGAGCAGCAAGTTGGGTGGCTCTTTGGGTACTTACCTAAAAGAAGAAATGGAGCCGGCACTTTTTGATGCTATGAAGGAAAGGGGATATGAAATGAGTCCATATGTGAACACAATGGGTCGCACGCCCGAAACTGGGCTTGTGGAGTTTTTGGAAACTCCGCGCTTTGCAACAGGTTATGCAGCGCTTTTCAATTGCATAGGTTTTACAACAGAAACGCATATGCTGAAACCCTTTGCACAACGTGTCGAGAGTACTTATCAATTCTTGATTTCGTTACTTGATTATATGGACAGGAATGCAGCTAATCTTCATTCTATAAAGTGCACAGCAGAGGATGAATGGATGAAGAAAAAATCCCTTTTTCTAAATTATGAATTGGATACTACAGCGAAGAGCGATTTTCAATTCAATGGGTACCTTGCTGAAACAAAACCCTCAGAAATAGGAAATGGTGAAAGAACATTTTATAATCACAATGCGCCATGGACAAGAAGAGTTACATTCTACACTAAATACAAAGGCAGTGATGAAGTGAAAGTACCGAGATGCTACATACTACCACAGGCATGGACGCAGGCAGTAGATCGAATGAAGTGGAATGGGGTAAGAATGACACAATTGTCGCGTGATACTGTCATAAGTGTTACTGCATACTACATCGATGACTACCACACAGGCGATAATCCTTATGAGGGGCATTATGTACACTCCGGTGTACAAGTTCGCAGTGAGACACAAAGCGTCAGGTTCTATGCTGGCGATTATGTCATTCGGACTGACCAAGAGGCGAGGCGTTACCTGCTTACTGTTTTGGAGCCACAAGGTGGGGACAGCTTTTTCGCATGGAACTTTTTTGATTCAGTGCTTCAGCAAAAGGAGTGGTTCAGCGATTATGTGTTCGAGGAGATTGCGACCAACCTACTTGCCACTAATGAGACGCTTAAACAACAGTTTGATGAGGCTATGATGAATGACACATCTCTTCAAGATAACCACTGGAATCAACTCTATTGGATTTACAAACACTCTGATTATTACGAGAAAAGTGCTTATAGGTGCCCGGTGTATAGAGTGGAGTGGTTAGAGCAATAATTTCTTCATGACCTCTACCACTTGTTCGCTGGTGTCACCCTGCCCATATGGATTTACTGCTTTGCTCATTGCACTGTATGCCCCTTCTTCATCCAACAATTGTTTTATTGCTAGAATAATCATGTCTTTGTCTGTTCCAACCAGCTTAGCAGTTCCAGCATCAACTCCCTCGGTGCGTTCAGTTACCTCGCGCATTACCAGCACAGGTTTGCCTAATGAAGGAGCTTCCTCCTGAATGCCACCGCTGTCAGTAAGTACAATAAAACTTTTGTTCATCAGCCAAACCAAGTATGGATAATCCAAGGGCGCTATCAGTTTGATGTTGGGTGATATCAATGTTTTGTGTGCAACCTCTTTAATGTTCGGATTGAGATGAACGGGATACACAAATTCCACATCGCTGTACGTTTTTGCGATGTGCAAAATGGCTTCGCAAATATTTTGGAACGGTTCGCCAAAGCTCTCCCTGCGGTGACAAGTTACTAGAATGATGCGCTTGTTGAAATCAATAGTATTGAAGTGCGAAGCGTAAATTGAGTCATCTTTCTCAATGATGCGCAATGCTAGTTGCAAGGCATCAATCACCGTATTACCAACCATGAAAATATTTTCAGCGATGCCTTCTGCTTTCAGGTTTTGCTCAGCAAGAGAGGTAGGGGCAAAATGAAAATCAGTGATACGAGTAGTAAGCACACGGTTCATTTCTTCTGGAAAGGGCGAGTATTTATCACCACTGCGAAGTCCCGCTTCTATATGGGCAACTTTTGCTCTAGAGTAAAATGAAGCAAGAGCTCCTGCAAGCACAGTGGTGGTATCGCCCTGCAGAAAAACCACATCTGGGAGTGCTTCTTTCATCACTTGTTCCAGCTCTGTTATTGCATTTGCCGTAAGCGTATTAAGAGACTGGTTAGGTCTCATCAGATCGAGGTCGTAATGCGGTGTTATAGAAAAGAAATTCAACACTTGGTCGAGCATTTCGCGATGCTGTGCTGTTACGCAGACCTTAACATCGAATTCATTGCTCTTTTCAAAGGCTTTGATGAGCGGAGCCAGTTTGATGGCTTCTGGGCGTGTGCCGAATATGAAGAGGAGTTTCTTTTTCAATTACCTATGGATAGCTAGTTCAAACGCTGCAACATTTACGTTGTTCTTTCGTAGCACCACTTTGTTTTTTTCCATTGTCGTGTCTATACGTTGCAGCACATCTTCTTTTCTGTTGATGTAAAGGTTGCTAAGCAATGCATCTTTATCGCTACTGAATAAAATTTGATCGCCTTCTGCACTTCTTTTTTCAATAAAGTCGGCAGCGTGGTGATAAGGAAAGGGGTCGCCCTCTTTTTCTATAATATCAAACACAAAATGTGGAAATGCGGAGACAATCATTATTGCAAACAAACCAGAAAGTCCTGCAAACGATGTTCGTTTTATCCAAGTACTTTCTGTCATCATTCTATCAAAACCAAACGCCATAATGATGCATGCAAATGGCATTACAAAGCAAGTATACCTTGCATCAAATGAGGTAGTATGGCCTGACTGAATAGCCATAAAGATGGTGAATACGAAGTACAACCCAATAGGCATCAATACGAACATAGCTTGTCTGAAGTATTCTGACTTTCGGATCTTTTTCAATGCAAAGAACAACAGCACAACAGGCAGCAGCAGGTAAAGAAAAACAACAGCAGAAGGAAGAGCAAGTGTTTGAAATTCGCTGCCAAATATTTTTACTGCATTCAGTCCGGTGCGATAAGCAATAGTTTTGATTGAGCCGGCATCAGCACTTTCGTATAGGCTTTTTTCAGCGCGTTGCTGAAACGTCTGGTTCTGCTTATCCATCCATTTCTTTCCCTCCAAACCGCCATTAAAAAGCCAGATGGAAAACAATCCAGCAATAGCTATACCCATGAAGGCATATTGTAGCATCGCCTTTTTGTGGCTGTGAAAAAACAATACTAGTACCACATGAGCAAGCAAAACATAAATCACTAAATAGTGGCACAACAAGCACATAGCTACTCCTATTACATAAAGAGGAATATGCAACCATAGATGTCTTTTACTCACTGCGACTTGGTACAATGAATAGGTGCTGAGTAAAGCAAAGAATGTTGCCGGCACGTATGCACGCGCAAGTTGACTATACTCAATCATTAAGGGATGCAAACAAAGAAGTACTGCTGCAATCACTGCAGTGCGCTCATTGAACAACTGTCTTGCGAAGTAATATCCGAGTATCGTGGTGAGCACACCAAAGACAAGTGAAAGAAACCGAAGGGAATAATTGGTATTGCCAAAAACCTTTGTCCACCACGAAAGCATAATGTTGTATGCCATACTGTTTCCATTGTCACGAATGGTCGCATTAACAACATTTCTATACGTTTTATGTTGGCGTATTTCGGCACGTGTGAACGTTTCGGGCAAGTCTGCAAGAACTTTTAGACCATTACCTCCTGTGGCTTCGTAGCCATTAATTACGCACAGCGTAACAGTCTCGTCTGGGCTTAAGCCATAATGAGCAAGGCGGTACATTCGCGTGCCGGTGGACAGAGCGAGAAGAGCAAGTATGGTAAGCGATATTCGTAAAAACATTTTTACTTCTTACTGCCAAAGATGAGTCCAAGAGTTTGTTTCACTGTTTTCATTACATTCATTTTGCTGCTGCCTTGCTTAAGGTCATAGCGCAATATGAAGGGCACCTCGTGAATGATAGGATTGAATCTGCGTAACTTCAAAAGTATTTCCGCCATGCAGCCAAAGCCTTGCTGTTGTATGAAGTTTTCGCCATAATACTCATGCGTTTGCCTCAAAAGGCCAACACGATAAGAGCGGTAACCGCAGGTATAATCGCGCACACCTCTAATAGGTGTGAATATTCTAAAAAGATAACCGGCACCATTGCTTAAAAATTCTCTGAACTTGGTAAGGCCAACAATGCGCGAACCATTTCGGTAACGAGATGCAATCACTACATCACTTCCTTCGCGCATTTGGCCAATCATGCGGTGCATCAGGCCTGGGTTGTGGCTATCATCTGCATCAAGAGCAATTAGGATGTCATTGTCATCTAAATCCTTTAGGGCTTCTTTGAAGCCTTCGCGCATGGCACCCGCAAGGCCCCGATTGGGCTGAAGGTCAAGAAGTTTTACAGTGATGTCACCTATGAAGTTCTTTGCAACTTCAGCTGTGTTGTCTTTGCTTCCATCGTTTACCACCAGAACCTCCATGTTAAGCCCGAATTCCACTTTGGTACTTTCTAACCTGCGCAAAAGATTAGGCAGGTTTAGCTCTTCGTTGTAGCTGGGCAACATCACTTTTATGCGTTGTCTTTTCATAAGGAGTTGTTCTGCGTTTGTGCAGTTGTATCAATAGCAGTAATGAATTTCGATGGAGTTAAAGTAAGCGGGGACGAAAGTAAGAAATGCACTGTGTCAAGTCTTTAACTGTCGAATGAACCTTGATTGTCAGCGCTGTTTCACTTGGGAGTGCTCTTGTTTTCCTCTTGCTTTTTCAGCAAATGATTTTCCAAACGTTTGGTCATAAATTTTCTGAAGCCCCACCATATAAGCGCAATAGCAGGAATAACAAAATTGTTTGAGCCTTCCTGCCAGCCATTTTTCCATACCATATAGCAGGCATAGATGAATGATGCTACGGCAAATGTGAACCAGAAGCGTATGAAGAACTTATTGAGTTGGTGCATTGGTAGTGTCCTTTTTTTCGTCCATGAATAAGTCACCACTTGGATTGATGATGCGGTATTTGGTAAAGGAGTCGTTGCTCTCTAAACCATTGCCGCGCAGGGTGCTGCCATTTTCAAGTGTGATGGTTACAAATTTATCGGTGTAGATTTTTGCGCTGTCTTGCACGAAGATCAATTCTTCTGTTTCTAGCCGTTCTCCCTTTAGGTTGAACAATTCAACTTTTTCCCAAGCCACCATTTTTTTTTCTTTTGAATTGTAGCGTCCATGCACCGCATTCATTCGGGCTTCTTCTTGTTGAAGGGTGTCAAAAAAAATCATAGTGAAGCCTCCACTAGCTTCAATGTATTCCTCCAAGCCTTGGTATTGGTCTATTTGAGCTGCTATGAGTTTATTCTTCAGTTTGCCTCGTTCGGTAAAGATGTATTCTGCTGTGTAACTGGTTTGTATTGGCAACTGGCTCACATCCGTTAGCGCCCGTATTTCAGAAATTTTGTTTTCGCACGAGGCCATTGAGAAAAGGATCAGCAACAAAATGATAGGTGCTACCACATTCCTCTGCGCCTTTTGCACCGCCTTCATCAATCGTATTTGTAAACGTGAAACCACCTCTCTTTGAATGGCGTGAAGGTAAACCCGAGCCATAAGGTGAGCGTTTCTTCTTGTATGAGATTGTTTTCTGTGGTTCCAAAAATGCTGTATTCTCCCGCAAGATGCATTCTGCTTTCGCTTTTTAACAGCGGTAAAGAAAGTCCTGCTGTAAAGGCCTTTTGGGTGATTTGCACATTGTTCAGCACTAGGTGAGAGTCAACATAACGTGCACCTATTCTATACTGCATGCGGTGTACAAAGTTGTCTTTCATATTCACCGTGGGTCGGTAGTCCAATCCAAAACTATAACTTGCTGAAGCATTCAGCGTATTGTTAGCTTCGCTTACTTCTGCTGTCGTCACTTGATATTCGTTCCAGTTCTGCATGGTGTAGTCTAGACCCAGCAGCAAAGTTCCCAGTTTTGGTTTTGTCCACTTGATGGCCGCACCCACTGTTAAACGCTGCGGAATGGTAATACTGCCTTTCACATCAGTTGATACAAATGATGTGTCCTTTTCAACTATTAATCCATTGAAGTTTTCTACCGACTCACTTATCAGTTCTTGTTTTGAATTCATGTCGCGCCCCATGGTATAAGTAACGCCTAGTTGTAGGTAAGTACTGGCTACTACTTTCTTGTTTTGATCATGCACCAGTTTGAGGGGGGCCTGATAAAGTAACCCTCCTTGCAACAAGCCACCCTGAGCGAAAGTGGTTTTGCTGACTCTTGAATGAAAATAATTGAGCTCATCAAAAATCACCAAGTTGGTTTGAACTAGGTTGCCAAAGACATAATTCATGTTCGCACCCACACTAAGAAAATGGTAGTGCGCAACAGTGTCTGCTTTAAGCGTGAGGCTGTCCATTACTATTTTCTTCTTCTTGATAAGAAACATGCGCGAGGTTCCCAGCAATGCTTCATTCAAACCGCCTGACCCGCTATAGGTATAGCTAGCATTGAGTGAATCATTTACTACCTGAGTATTACTGAGGGTATAACCAACGGAACTGTAGGGATGCAGGCCAATAGCAAAGCCCCATTTGGACGAAGGCTTTCTGAACGCCATACTCATTTCACCAATGTTGCCGTTTTTGAACTTCACTGATTCTGTTTCCGTTTTTGCATTCTGAAAAGTGGCCTGTCCCGATAGTTGCAACGAGGTGATTTCCAAGAAGGAATAAGAAGCGGGATTAAAGACATTGATGATGTTTCCATCCGTAATAGGGCTTTGGAGGCCGCCCATACCAAGCGACTTCACACTGCCCGGTGTAACAGGCAGACCTATGCCAAACCGACTATAGATGCTGTTGACGTTTTGAGTGCGGGCTGACTGGCTAGCCAGCAACACCAGCATCAACAAGGTGATTGTTGCGATATTACTTTTTATTGAAGAGCAAAATTTCATGTAGTCCTGTGAGGGTTAAAAATGGGCGCGCAAAAATGGGGCTTTTCAGATGCTGCACAAAAAAGGGCATCATGCCACCGGTGAGGATGACGTTTGCATCCGTTAATTGACTACAAAAACATTCGATCATTTTTTCCACCTCTAGCACGATGGCCAGCTCCACACCCGCGCGAATGCTGCCTTCTGTACTTTTTCCAATAGCGGGCGGAAAGACATGCGAGTGCTCCAAAGCAGGCAGCCGTCCGGTGTAGTGATTGAGTGCTTTTAACCTCATTTTCAACCCGGGAGATATGGCACCGCCTATCAGTTTTCGGCCAGAAACAAGGGTGTATGTAATGCAAGTGCCACAATCCACTATTACACCATCAGCATCGCCCCACTGGCTAATGGCAGCTGCTGCATTCGCTTTTCTATCTGCGCCTAGGGTAAGGGGCGTTTCATAATCAATGCCTATCGGAAGGCTTGTATCAGCGTTTAGTATTCTTAGCTCACATTGTGATTGGAGGAAGGTGATCAGCGATGAAGCTTCCTTGCGAACAGAACAAAAAATACCCGAGGAAGGAGTAAACTCTTCCATCAGCACAGATAGGTCGTTTAGCAATGTTTCATCTTCGAGTGCAGCTTGGCGCAGTAATTCACTTCCATTGAAGAAAGCGACTTTTGTGGAAGTATTGCCTTGGTCTATAGCGAATGTTGACATGAGTGGACAGAAGATTGAAACGCGCAAGGTGTCTATTTTTTCTTGCCGATAAAAGCAAAAGAATCTTATTGAGTAAAACGCGCTTTCAATAGATTCGCGAAATGGTGAGCTGAAGGGGAATGATGCATTGGATTTCACCTTCTCAATTCTCCATTTTCAATTTTCAAAAAGGTGTATCGCTACATAGCCATAGAAGGAAACATAGGCGCAGGTAAAACTTCGCTTGCCACTCGGCTCGCTGCTGAGTTGAATGCAAAACTTATTCTCGAAGAATTTGCAGACAATCCTTTTTTGGCAAAATTCTACGAGAGTCCAGACAGGTATTCTTTTCCTCTTGAGTTGAGTTTCCTCTCAGAGCGTTTTTCGCAATTGAAGCGCGAATTGAAAACGCAAGACTTGTTTTCGCCTGTCATCATCAGCGATTACTTCATTAGCAAGTGCCAGATTTTTGCAAAGAACAACTTGAATCTGGATGAGTATGACTTGTTTCTGAAATTGTTTGAGATTGTAGAAACCTCATGCCCGAAGCCCGATCTGATGGTGTATCTCTACCTGAATGTGGAGCAATTGCAAGAGAACATTCGCAAGCGCGGAAGGGAGTACGAAAAAAAAATAACGGTGGAATATCTAGAACAGATTCAACTGCAATACTTAGAGTTTATAAGACAGCATAAGGACAGACGCATAGTGGTGGTAGATACTTCAGGGTTGGATTTTGTAAATAGAAATAACGACTACCAGCTCATCAAAGAAGTGATTACAGGAAATTATTCAAAGGGCATTCATCGCATTGAAGCGTTGAAGTCGTCCAGCGCTTCTGTGGATTCGCGCTGATTGGATAAGTACTTTCTGATTAGAAAATGACCCAAATAGATAAGTGGTGTAAGGGCTAACGCAATCAAAATCTTCAGGAAGTAATTAGTGGGAGCTATTTCCCAGAACGCTGAAAGCGGCACTGTGCCCGGCAGTATAAAGCCGATGTAAAGCACGATGTACGAATCGAACAATTGAGAAACGAGCGTGCTGCCTGTGCTGCGCAACCAAATCATTTTGTTTCCTGTTCTCTTTTTTATCCATGCAAACAGCGTAGCGTCTAACACCTGCGAGAACATGAATGCCACTATACTTCCAATAATTACAAAGCGACTTTGTCCAAACACTTTGTTGAACTCAGCGTCTGTGGCCGTGTCGGGTGTTATGCTCGTGTTGGCCGGAATGTTCATGGACATGATTACTATCAGGAAACAATAGGCAATTAGTCCGGACGTAATCCATGAAAGTTTCCGAATGGCTTTGATGCCATAGAACTCATTCACCAAATCGGTCACTAGAAAAATGACAGGCCAAAGCACAACGCCAATAACGGTAGTGAACGGTCCCAACTGATGACCAAACAATGTGAACGAAACCGGAATGTCGATGAGTTTGTTGGAAATCAACTCCGCAGTAACTGCATTGGTAACAAAGAAACCAGCAAGAATGACGAAGAGCCACTCTCTGCGGGTCGAGTTTGTTGCAGCTGCGTCCATGTTTTTACAACATTAAAGATTCAGTTTATGTTCAATGATGTACTTGGGTCGCTTGCGCGCTTCGTCCAAAGTGCGCCACAGGTATTCTGCTATGATACCCAGCGAAATATTGGTGATGCCAAAACCAATGAGTATGATGGAAATGAGGGCAGGCCAGCCGGGACTTAAGTCATCCCAGATGAGGAAACGAATAACGATGTAAGCGGCATATATAAATCCGGCAAGCGCAAACAAAATTCCCATGACACTCACAAAGCGGATGGGGAAATAGGAGTAGGCGACAAAGAAGTCAATAAACAATTTTATCTTCTTGCCAAGTGTCCATTTGCTTTTGCCTGCTATGCGCTGTTCGCGTTCGTATTTTATATAGTTGCTGCGGAAACCCATGGTAGCGAAAAGCCCTTCCAGCGTCAGGTTGCGTTCGTCATAGAGCTTCAATGCATCTAGCACCTTGCGGCTTATCATGAACATACTTGCCCCACTTGGCGGAATGTTTTTGGATACTAGCCTTCGTGCAAAAAAGTAAAATGTATTGCTGAAGAGGACTGACAGAGGTGGGTCTTTGCGTGTGTTGCGCACCGCCCATACTATTTCAAAAGGCGTTTGCAATGCATTGAACATTTCATGAATAAGGTGCGGAGGCTCTTGCATATCACAAGCAATGAAACAAGCTACATCTCCTGTTGCATGCGCAAGTCCTGCGCGTATGGCCATATGTGAGCCCGCATTGGCGCTGAATTTTATTGCCTTAACATCCGAATTGGTTGAGGCCAGTTCGCTCAGGTGAATGAAGGTGTCGTCCGTGCTGCCATCATCTACAAAGATGATCTCGAACTCTTGAAAGTTCTTTTTCAATTCCACAAGAATGCGCTCATGCGCAATCTTCACCAAACTACTTTCGAAGTAAACAGGAACTACTACTGAGATTTTCATTGTGAGATAATTTTTGCAGGTATGCCTACCACTGTAGCCCCATCAGGCACATCATGCGTTACAACTGCACCAGCGCCAATCTTACAATCCCTGCCAATTTTTATTTCGGGCAATATGGTTGCATTACTTCCTACCATGGTGCACGCCCCCACCTTCACACAGCCTGAAAGCACTGCTCCAGGGCCTATGTAGCAACAATTATCAAGGACTACGTCATGTTCTAAAATGACTCCCGACCAGACCATACAATCATTTCCGATAGAAACGCGCTGACCAATACTGGCAGCCATACTTACTACAATGCCAGTTTTAAACTGAGCACTCGACATCAAAAAACTAAGTTTGCTGACTATGTTGAGCATCTCCACGCCTTCAGCGCGTAGCGTGTTTCCGATTTGTTCTTTTACTTTCAAATGCTTGTCACCAATACAAATGACGGCTCCTAAGTAAGCATCTTTCTTTCGAAGAAAATCTGTGATATTCCCTTGAACTTTCACATCATAAAATGTTTTTTCTAGCTTCGAAACATCATCATCAAACAAGTCATACGAATGGTTATTAGCATCTTTACTAAAGAGGTCGATAACAAGGCTGGCCACGTAGTTCACACCTATTAAGGCAATGCGTTTACTCATGATTGCAAAACATTAAATGGAAAAACAAAGAAATACGGAAAGCGCTCACTGATGCCCTTCACGCCTTGCGAGCGGAAGTAGTCGGTGTTGCGCAATGGCTTCACATATATTTTATAGGATCCATCTAGCGAGCCCCATTTCTTTTTGAATTTGTACACACCACTTTCCTTCGAGGGTGACGACTCCCAATTCCAATGCTTCATCCCACGCTGGCGTGCATGCAGCATGGCGTGATGGATAAGTAGTGTGCTGGGCTGCTGTGTGCGGAACTCATGCAAAGAGCAAGGCAAATAATAACTGGCGGTAGTAGGCGAAAAAATCATGATGAGGCCAGCAACTACTTTATCGTTCAAGGTCGCAAGCCATGTAGTGGTGTTGCCACCTTCTTTGCTGGCATTGATGAGAAAGCGCAAGCACTCAATGGGCTTTGGTGGTATGCCGTAGTCGGTACAATTCTTTTGGTAGATGTCATTCAAGGCAAGGATGTCTTCTTCTCCACGGGACGAAATAATTTTTACCCCTGCACTTTCTGCCTTGCGCAAATCATAACGCAAGCTGCTGTCAGGCTCATAGGTTTCTAGTTCTATGTATGTGGTGTGCTTGTCTATCACGTGCGCATCTTGAAGATGTTGGGTGTAGAATTCTTCGTTCGAACTGTTGAGGAAAGGTGTGTAGTAAGAAGCACTCACAGCATTTTTCTCCACTGCTAATGCAAGCGATTCATTCAAGAGCAATGCGTGTATTTCTTCTAACCATTCACTTTCACCATCGCAAAGAACTCCGGCATTTGGCCCGAAGAAAGGCATGGAAGAAAACGCGCATTCTTCTTCAGACTCTTTGATGAATGCGGGCAGGTAGCCAACCAAAATTTCATCTTGAAAACAACCGAGTGATGCTGCGGAGCCAACTTCTACATGTTCCAGCATATCGCGATACACTGGAAAATGGTAGCCCAGTACCGAGGAATTTTTTCTTCCTAACTCATCGAGAAAGGCAACAAGTGCGTCATCATCTTCACGCTGGAGGGGTCGTACGGTGAAGTTCATAAAGTAAAATCAATATGCGTTAAGAGCTTGCACAACGCTGTGCACTTCTTCGTCTGTTAGTTCTGCATACATAGGCAGCGAAAGGCAGTGCGTAGCAAGGTATTCCGCATTGGGACAATCGCCTGCTTTGTAGTTCAGATGAGCGTATGCCTTTTGCAAATGGCAGGGCACCGGGTAGTGCAAGGCAGGGAAAATATTTTTCTCATTCAGGTACTTCGTCAAGTGTTCCCTGTCGTCAGTAGTGATAACGAATAGGTGATAAATGCTGTCGGCCCAAGTGGGCTGATGTTGCAATTTTATTTTAGGGTTGCTGATGTGCGAGTGATAGTACTGTGCAATCTGCCTTCTTCGGTTGTTCCAACCTTCTAGGTATTTCAATTTCACGGTGAGCGATGCCCCCTCGAGGCCGCCCATGCGGTAGTTGTAGCCTATCTCGTCATGATAATAGCGCACTGTGCTGCCGTGATTGCGCAGCGAACCAAGGTGCTTGTAGTAATTCTCGTTGTTGGTGCTTATGCCTCCTGCTTCGCCACAGGCGCCCAAGTTCTTACCAGGATAAAAGCTGAAGCAAGCCATCTCGCTGAAGGTGCCAACAGGTTTGCCATTGTAACGCGCGCCTTGCGCTTGCGCTGCATCTTCTATCAGGAAGAGGTTGTACTTTGTGCAAATAGCCTGCACTCCGGCTATGTCGAAGGGTTGTCCATAAAGGTGTACACCAATGATGGCTTTGGTCTTTGACGTTATTTTTTCTTCTATCTTGGTGATGTCTATCTGCCACGTGTCCGCTGTGCAGTCCACAAACACAGGCGTAGCACCTGCGTGAGAAACGCCCCATGCGGTGGCGATGAATGTGTCGGCTGGTATGATAACTTCATCGCCTGTGCCGATGCCAAGGGCAAGCATAGCGAGGTGCAGAGCGGTGGTTCCGTTGTTTACTCCCACTGCATATTTGGCTTCTACATAGTGCGCAAAACTTTTCTCAAATTCTTCTACAAAAGACCCACCGCTGAAGGCAGTGTGCTCATATACTTTTTCCCATGCGGCAAATATTTCTTCCTTCACCTGTTTGTGCTGACCCTTCAGGTCGAGGCATGGAATACGCTGCATTACTTGCGTTGCTTCTGACATCTTTTCTACGATTTTGTTTGAGTATTGGTTGATTTAAAAAAGGCGGGCCAAGATAGGGGAGGCGTGCACAACGAAAAGGGTCACTGATAGGGAAATGAGTGCGGAAAAAGTTCTCCATAGTCATCGGTTTTGGACCGAGACAGGGTGACGGTGAAAATGAATATGGAAATGGTTCAATTTTGCAACAACACAATAGAAGCAAAGCCTGCATGATATTTTGCTACAACATCGTTCAACTGGTAGCGCGTTTCAAAAAGAAAGGCGTAAAAAAAGGTTATGCCTCAGAGGAGGTGGAAGATGCGGTGAATGCATTAAAACGCGCCATCGGATACAGCGGCAATGATGAGGAAACTAGCCTGACTGACGCGGCTATTTCCGAACGCACTGCCAATGGTGTTTCCAACGGATTCGATCATGCGTTGCATTATTGCATATCGCGTAAGGACGGTGCATTACGCCACCAGACTATGAGTTGGGGACTTATTCCGGGGCACACCAACACGGTGGAAGCTGCTAAAGCCATAGCCGATAAAACACTGAACGCACGGGCCGAAAGCATTTTTGAAAAGCCCTCCTTCAAGCATTCTGTTATGCACAGGCGGTGCTTGCTACCACTCAACGGTTTCTTCGAGCATCATCACAAAGGCGGCAAAGCCATTCCGCATTACATCACCAAAAGGGATGCTGACTTCTACTACCTAGGCTGCATCTTCGATGAGTGGCAACACCCTTCTTTGCAAACGTCCATAAAAACTTTCAGCATCGTAACGGTACCAGCCAACCAGATGATGGCCACCATTCACAATGCCAAAAAGGACGATCCGCGAATGCCTTTAGCACTGTCAGGAGATGATATGCTGACATGGCTGGACCCGCACGCTACCAAAGCGCAATTGATGGAAATAATGAAACCGGCACCCAATGATTCGTTGATTGCGCGCACCGTAAAACCATTGAAGGGAAAAAACGCTGCGAAGAATGTGGACGATGCCATTAAACAATTCAGCTATCCCGAATTGGACGTACAACAGGAGTTGTTTTAAAATAGGTATTCCTAACCCTACCTATCCTTGTCCCCCAATCGCGCAAGTCTGAGCGTAGCGGAGACTTGTGTTTTTATACATCAAGTCTTTACTTGATAACCCGCCTCATCCATATCCTCAATCGCGCGTGATTGCATCTCGTTCGTTCATGCGCCAAGTTTGCAACTTGGCATTACTCATTCACCGCCTCATATCGAACTGCAAGCTTTAGACTGTGGGTGGTGCGGGTTATACTGCGCTAAACCGCCATGGGCAAACGCCCTACTCCTTATACCGGATTATCATAAAATCGTGAACGAGATAAGATAGTTCTTCGAAAGGTACCTGCCATGTGCTTACCACAATATCAAAGTCGGGGAAAAGGGGGGAGGTAAATGTTTGTTCCACATCTTCACTATCGGTGGTCACTTCATCCAATAGGACAAATTTCATTTCTTCCAACTCGCTGAGTATTGCGGCCACGTGATGCGGTGTGGGGGTTATCAAGCCTGTTACTACTTCCCCGTACTCTTCATAGAATTCGATATATGAGCGATTAAACGTTGCTATGTTCTCCAGTTCGGTGGCCGCAAAGAGTTCTGACTTGAACTTGTGCTCGTTTCCATCGGTTTCATAAAAGACATACCCACGGCTTGACATAAAATTCCGGTAGCATGCTAAGTCGGTGCATTGGGTTTTATCCATCAGTTCGGCCAGGGTAAGGGCGGGTGCCTTGGTGTAGATAATTTTTCTAAGTATTGCAAAATTGTAAACGATATACGTTTCGCCTTCATAGGTTGGAAACCGCGCAGTAACCACCAACTGGAGTGCGGGGTAATTGTCTGAAGTAAAGCTGACAGACAAGGCTCCATCCTCGTCTGTTTCACTGGCTGTTGCCACAAACTGACCTTCATCCATCTCACTCACAAGCGCATCGTGGTAATCCGAATTGGCGGTCATCACGCTGGTGATTACCTCTGCATCTTCCTGGTGCAAATGGTAAAATTGAATGCTCGCGAAATTTTTGGACTTGAAGTCCAACTGGCCATCCACATATTCCACTGATTGGAAATCGTATTTGTTGCCTTTTTGTTCCTCAAAGAAAAATCCATTGTTCACCATCAAACTGTTGAAGCAATCAAAATCCTCGCACAAGGATTTCTCTATCAATCGTGCAAGGGATACCGTCTGGCCGGTGGATGAAAGTGTGAACGAGAGCAGAGCGATGATGGTTAGCGGGATTTTCATTTTACGAAAATAAGGGGTATGCGCGTGGCACCATAGGACCGTCACAAGCAAAGTTATTTGTGTCCCGGGCAATGAAATCGAGTGCTTTCATATCGGGGTATGCAAACATGGCAATAGACTGAGTGCGGATGGAAGTGGACTACGTGCGGATGCTTTTTTGCCCTTGCGGGCCCAGCCTCCATGGCTGGTTTTGCACAGCCTAACCTCCAGCAGAGCGGGGCATGCTGTGCCTTTCACTTTACTTGGGTTGCAGCCAAGATTGCTTTAAGTTAGCATCCATAAGTGAGAATGAATTTGCAAGATTGCAAAATCGGGCTGCAAGCCCGAAAACGTGCGAGGCACTGGCTACACTGCGTTAAGCCAGCGCCACACATGCCTGCTCCATTAGGCACAAGAAACGAACAGTAAAATAACAGACAGTGAAACAGACAATCATTATTTCCACTCTGCTAACAGGACTATTTTTCAATGCGAGAGGGCAAAATTTTAAGCAACAGTTCAAAGACCTTGTTTCTAAAAAGGACACTGTTGCCCAGCTTGAGCTTTTAAAAAAGTGGGAGGCTGCTGACAATTCTGACCCAGAAATGTATGTTGCTTACTTCAACTTCTATGTAACAAAAAGCAAGAAAGACATGATTGAACTTGGTAATAATCCGAAAGGTGAAAATGTTCTTCAAATCATGGATACTGACACAACCAAGAATGAACCTGTTGCCTTCATGTATGGTAGCACTTTATACGACCCCATATTGCTGAAAAAGGGTTTTGACTATGCGGACAAGGGGATAGAAAAAAATCCTTCGCGGCTTGACATTCGATTTGGTAAGGTTTACATGTTCGGAGAGTTGGAAAATTACGCGGACTTCACAGCAGAAATCATTAAGACCATTGACTACTCAACCACAATAAAAAATGAGTGGACCTGGACGGACAACAAAACAGTGGATGGTGACCCTAAAGAATTTATGCTAGGCTCAATTCAGAGTTATCAATTGCAACTGTACGATACGAATAATGATAGCTTGCTTAACAACATGCAACAAATTGCAGATGCTGTTCTTAGATCCTATCCCGATCATGTTGAGAGTTTATCAAATCTCTCCATCGTAAATATGCTTAGAAAGGATTACGACAAAGCACTAGAAGCACTTCTGAAAGCAGAGAAGTTAGCACCGACAGATTACATTGTTTTGATCAACATTGCACAAGCATATAAGTTGAAAGGCGACAAAAAAAACGCAATCAAGTATTATGAGCTAACAGTAAAACACGGTGACGACCAAGCAAAAGAATACGCAAAGGGACAAATTGAAGAACTTAAAAACAAGTAAAGCGATGACTGGGTTGACAACCACGATAGAACTTTACTGAGGACTTCGAGCCTATGTGCTTCGGACTAAGAGCAAGGCAGCCATGACATAAGAAGAGTAGTAAATATTATATTTCTAAGCCTCCCTATCCTTGCCGCCAAACCCACTTCTTATGAAATCTATCCTTACCACCATCGCACTTTTATGTGCCGCACTGCTTCACAGTCAAACAACAGACACTACCGAACACAAGGATCATTTCGAACTCAGTTTTGGGCGGTCATTGCTTTTCATTTCTAATAGCCAGCAAGTGGATGTGCGAAAGGAAGCGGCTGTTGTGGTGCCTACGACAGCCATATTGTTTTTTGCTGAATTCAGACCTACGCGCATGCTGCGAGTGCCTGCTTTTTTTGCATTGCCCACTGAGTCAAAGCAATTTCTTATTGACGGAGAATTGACCAACGAAAAGGCTTCACCCACTTTGGGTGTGGGCCTCACGTATAAACTTTTTCAATTCAGGATAGACGACCGATCCAAGGTAGAATTTGAGGCAGGCCCGCTCAGCAGTTTTCTTTTTGATACCAACAAAAAGATAATAGCAGCGCCCATTCTGGCGGGTCGCTTCCGCATTATGCGCGACAGAAATTTTGTGATGTACGTTGGAGCTAGCTACTCCTTTGGCCTGAATGTGCTGGGGATGTTGTATGGCACAGGTTCGGTTTTTTGAGGGCGTTCATGGCCCATCTTTGCGCTCGTAATGTCGCTCCAACTCACCTCCAACTATACCCCCAGTGGCGACCAGCCACAAGCCATAGAACAACTTGTCCAAGGTGTGTTGCGTGGTGATAACTACCAGACACTTTTAGGTGTTACTGGTAGTGGTAAAACTTTTACGATAGCCAACGTGCTGCAACAAACGCAGCGGCCTGCGCTCATTCTTTCGCACAACAAGACCCTCGCTGCGCAGCTCTACTCCGAGTTCAAAAATTTCTTTCCTGACAACCTCGTAGAATACTTTGTGAGCTACTACGACTATTACCAACCGGAGGCTTTTCTGCCAAGCAGTGGCACTTATATAGAAAAAGATTTATCCATCAATGATGAAATAGAAAAGTTGCGACTGAGTGCTACCAGTGCATTGCTCAGTGGAAGAAGAGATGTGATAGTCGTGGCCAGTATTTCTTGTATCTATGGTATCGGCAATCCTGTAGAGTTTCACAAAAGCGTTATTGACTTGCACAAGGGACAAGCCATCAGCCGCCAGGGTTTTTTACATCGGTTGGTGGACTCGCTATACAGCCGAACGCGCAATGAATTTACAAGAGGAACTTTCCGGGTAAATGGTGACACAGTCGATGTTTTTCTAGCGTATGCAGACTATGCGGTGCGCGTTACTTTTTTCGGAAATGAAATAGAAAGCATCGAGACCATCTATCCCGAGACAGGTAAAAAAATCATGTCGTTCGAGATGATAAAAATTTATCCTGCAAATCTTTTTGTAACTAGTCGTGAAACGATGACTGAAGCCATCTGGCAGATACAGCAAGAGATGGCTTTGCAGACCAAAGCCTTCGAAGCGCAGGGCAAATACATAGAAGCAAAACGGCTGGAGGAGCGTGTCAGTTATGATGTGGAAATGATGAAGGAGTTGGGTTATTGCTCTGGCATTGAAAACTATTCGCGCTACTTCGATCACAGGCAGCCGGGCCAACGTCCTTTCTGTTTACTCGATTATTTCCCGCAAGATTACTTGACCATCATAGATGAAAGTCACGTGACCGTTTCGCAGGTTGGAGCCATGTATGGTGGCGACCGCAGCCGCAAGGTGAACCTTGTAGATTATGGTTTTCGCCTGGCCAGTGCTATGGACAATCGTCCCCTCACCTTTGACGAGTGGGAGGGAATGCAAGGACAAACTATATATGTAAGTGCTACTCCAGCGGACTTCGAATTGAAAAAATGCGAAGGTGTTGTGGTGGAGCAAGTGGTGCGACCAACTGGCCTTCTCGATCCGCCTATAGATGTTCGCCCATCGCTCAATCAAGTGGATGATCTTATCGCAGAAATACGCTTTACCATAGAGCGCGATGAACGTGTGTTGGTGACTACGCTTACTAAGCGCATGGCAGAGGAATTAGCAAAATACTTAGACAAACTGAGCATCAAATGCCGCTACATACACAGCGAAGTAGAAACGCTGGACCGCATTGAAATACTGCGCGATTTGCGCGAAGGAAAGTTTGATGTACTGGTGGGTGTGAACCTATTGCGCGAGGGTCTCGACTTGCCTGAAGTGTCACTTGTTGCCATAATGGATGCAGATAAAGAAGGCTTCTTGCGCAGCAACCGTTCGCTTACTCAAACAGCAGGGCGTGCTGCAAGAAACATAAACGGAAGAGTGATAATGTATGCTGATAAAATTACAGACAGCATGCAACAAACAATAGATGAAACACAACGCAGACGCGAGAAACAAATCGTCTACAATGAAGCCAATGGAATAGTACCCACGCAGGTGGCTAAAGGCAACAAGAAGACCATATTCGAACAAAGCGGCTTGCTCAATAAACGGAAGCAGAACTATTATGTGGAGTCAGATGAAGCCACTAGCATAGCAGCTGATCCGCTTATCTCGCAACTGTCATCCCAACAACTGGAGAAAACCATTGAGCAAACAAAACGCGCCATGGAAAAGGCTGCCAAAGACATGGACTTCATGGAAGCCGCTCGTTTGCGCGATGATATGTTCGCACTGAAGAAGATGTTGGAGGAGAAGGTGGGGGTTGGGAATTAGGAATTGGGAGCTGGGATTTGGGGAATAGAACAATGATTATTGTAAGCTCAATTTTTTTCTTAGGGATGCGATGAGTGCGTTTAGCGTTTTTCTTTCGGTTTCGATTAGCTGAGACAGCTCCTCGAGTTGTTGCATCTGAATATACTTGAGACGCTCTGATATGATATGTTGGGTTTCGAGTTCCGCAAGAGAACCTCTGGATATACACAGAAATCTAATGTATTCGCGTGTTGATGATCGCTGCTGTCCTTCGGCAATGTTGCTTGGAACTGAGACAGCCGAACGTTTCAACTGGTCGCTCAGTGCATACATTTCATTTTTAGGAAACTTCTCAATAAGCGCATAGGTTAAGGATGCCAAGTCAACCCCCTTTTGCCAAACTATAAGATCCTTGAAATCCTGCATATTCCTATTCCATGTAAAAGTTCATTTCTAAATCCTAGCTCCCAAATTCCAGTTCCTCCTAAATAGAAAACGTCAACTGCAACCACTTATTCCATCCATTCTCTTCTAGGTAAAGGAGAATCATTTTGTCGCGTGAAAAACCGAAACTGATATCCGCTGTGTAGCCCTTGTTGAACCAAAATTCTGTTCCCAAAGCGAAGTAGCCACCAAAGCCAATGTCTGTTCTGGGTTGAAAGTTTTGAATTTGGTTGGGATTGCTGGCACCAAGGAAAAGTTCGTAGCTGGTATCAGCAACTCGCACTGCCACGTTTTGAACTTTTGTACCCAGCATACTGCCACCGAATTGTAGGTAAAAATTACCAGCATCGTTCATATACCAGCCTTGTCTATAGCCCAGGTTGATGTTCAGTCTTTGTTCCGATCCGGTTATATTGAATGGTCGCACATCGTTCTGCCCATTCTGTTGCGCGCTTGTTCCTACGAATTGTATGGTAAAGACATCTGCAGACTTCAACTTTATTCCACTCAAGTTTGCAATTACAGCAGAGTACCTATTGAAATTGTATTTCATTTGAAAACCTACACTGAACGAAGGCAGGTAGCGCATATTGACCGGATACGCATCGTTGGGTAGAAAGTATCCTGTAGAATTATAGAACGTATTGATTTGTTGTATGGTTTGAGGTGTCAAATTCAACCGTTCTTCAATACTGTAGTAGCGCACCTCATTTTGCCCTACATCGGCAGTGTTGCCAACTCCGTTGTAAAAATTGGCGGTCTTCTTGCTGGCAAAATACCCACCCAGATTCAGCCCGAAACCAAAGCCACGTATGGTATCTTCTTCCTCCTCTTCGTCTTCATCCCACAGCAAGTTGATGGGCGCGCGGTAGCCTTCTGCTCTTTTGTGAAAGAAGTTTTGGGCAGCGGCAGTAGTCGTTAAAAAAACAAACATTACCAGGGTTGAAAACAATTTATGCCTCAAGTGTATTTTCATAGTTTACAAAGAAATAAGTTTGGGCTTGATGAAAGTTGAATTTATTCAGACAATTTTATGTGCAAGTGAGAATATCGAATATCGAATATTGAATACTGAATAACGAATATCGAAGTTTCCCCATCCCCAACCCATCAATCCTAAATCCTCTGCTCTTCGCCATCACCGACATAGAAACTACCGGAAGCTACGCAAGTGGCAACAGCATAACCGAAATAGGTATCTGCCTGCACGATGGTGAAAAAGTGATACGTGAGTTTCAGACCTTGCTCAATCCGGGTGTGTTTGTTCCGTCCTACATCACTGCGCTGACGGGCATAACCAATGAGATGCTTGAAGGAGCACCTACGTTTGAACAAGTGGCGGAGGAACTGCTCGAACTTTTTGAGGATACTGTTTTTGTGGCGCACAATGTCTCATTTGATTACTCCTTCATTAAAGCAGAATTTGAAGCCATCGGCATAAAGTGGCAGAGCAAGAGAATGTGTACGGTGAAACTTTCTCGCAAGGCTTTTCCCGCTGCTCCTTCTCACTCACTGGGCAACATTTGCAACTGGCTGGGCATTCATAACCAACAAGCACACAGGGCACTCACTGATGCGAGAGCAGCAGCTGAAGTTTTTCAAAAGTGCAAAGCCGTTTTGGATGAAGATGTGTTGAAGAAAATGATCACACGCGGTGCGCCTGAAATTTTTCTTCCTGCCCACTTGGACAGAAAGGAGTTTGACGAAGTGCCGGAAAAGGCTGGTGTGTATTACTTGCTGAATGAAAAGGGAAAACCTATTTACATAGGTAAAGCAAAAAACTTGAAGAAGCGTGTGCAGCAACATTTCACTGTAAATCCTGAAAGCAAAAGGTTGCAGGATTTTATGAAGGAAATTCATCACATCACTTTTGAGTTAACAGGAACTGAATTGATAGCGCTGCTTCTTGAAGATTTTGAAATTCGTCAGCATTGGCCTAAGCACAATGCAGCGCAGAAGAACCGTGTGAACAAACAGAACATTATTCGCTACACAGATCAGAAGGGGTATGAGCGCCTCGCTATGCAACGCGGAAACAACACTTCATCCGGCATCAAAACTTTTTCTACAGCCTACCGCGCTAAAGAGTGGCTTGCAAAACTGGCAACAGAATTTGAGATAGACATGCGCCTTCTGGGTTTAGATATGTTTGATGTAAATGCAGTTTGGCCAGCTACTGATGAGCATAACAACAAACTGGAAGAGGCTTTACAAGCGTTGAAGAAGCGCGAGCCCAGTTTTATTATTCGCGGTACCGGCAGGGCAGAGGAGGAGTACTCATGCATTATGGTAAAACAGGGAGTACTGCGCGGTTATGCTTTTTTATCCAGAGACATAAACGATTTGGAAGTAATAGAGTCGTACCTAAAACTGCTGCCGTCTACTGAAACGAACACGTCCATTATGCGCGGATTTGTTGAGAATCCCGAAGTGCACAACGTGGTGATGCTAAATGAATCGGTTGCTATTGAATAGCCTTGTCAAGAAATGCCTTCATCGGTTTGGCCGCATTGTAATGGTCCATTACCGTCTTCAGAAGTTTGTCCGAGGTGATGATTTTCGAATCCAATTCTACCCAATGGAAAAATTGTTTGTTGAAGATGTATGGGCACTCTTCAGCTACTTTTTTGAATTCAGGCGGAAGAATTTTATTGCGTTCTCCTTGTATGTCCTTCCAATACTTTTTAAAATCTTTGTCCGCAAGAAGTTTCAAAAAGGCCTTAGGGTTTTTGGCAATGGCTGTGCGAATGTTGTGCAGCATTTCCTTTTCGGGCATGTAGATGCCACCTGCTATTCCTAACTTCTCCGGACCCAGCTCTACATAGATGCCGGGTGCGCCATCACCCTTTTTACCATCTCGCGAAACAGCTGCTGAGGTGTAGAGTTTGTAGGGGCTCTTGTCTTTGGCAAATCGAATGTCTTTGTTGATTCTAAAGATGGCTTTTGCTGGCGGAATACTGACTGCTTTATCATCCTTTGCTACTTCCTGTATCAAGTCGCCAACAAATAGTTCCATCGGCTTTTTCACGTTTGTTTCATAACGTTTCTTGTTTGCTTGAAACCATTCGCGGTTGTTGTTCGCAGCAAGTTCTTTGAAAAACAAAAGGAAGTCTGGTGTGAAGTATTTCATAGGGGTTGGGATGTTTTGTGAGAGACAGGTGACGTGTGAAGGATGACGTTTGATTGGTGACGGATGACTGGGCTCAGTTTTCGGTCAACCGTCATCCGTCATCGGTCCTCTTCTAGCCAAGCTGTCGCTTTTCTTTTACATCTTTTTTGTCATTCTACTTTATAAATGTGTATTCGTTCAACTGAGTTTTTATCGTTAAGGTAATGCAGCATTTTGTCGAACCAACCTGCTTCTATGGTTGTCTGAAATGCGAGTGTCGGGAAGTGCTGTTGAATGCGTGCGATACGTTGATCCAATTCCTTGTCATCATAAAAGAGGTAGTAATTAGGTACAGGTTTTTTATGCAGTCTGCTGGCGAATTCCTTTTCCTGCGCTGCAAACCCCAAAACGATTCCATCCACGTCTGTTCCTTTTTTCCAGAAGTAATAAACTGGCCAATCGGAGCCACTGTAAAATTGAGGTGGCATACTTGCGCCATCACTGTGGGTGGACTCGCGCACAAAGTTTATGCAATCGCCTTGATGGTAGAGAAACAGCATTGCTTCAACACGCGCTTTCTTGCTGTATGTAAAACAGAACACCAACATGCCGGCTATGTTGATGGTCCAAAAGAAGGTGTAACAAGCACGAAGTAGTTTTTTGTTTTTCTCCCAAAAACCTGATGTGCTTATGAATTCATTCCAGCCGATTACGCCAAGCATCACCACAAATGGCAACGCAGGAAGTATGAAACGCTCCTGTCTGTTTGGATAAACAATATGAAAAATGAGAAAACCTAAAACGGGTAGAAATACAAGCAAGTGTTTTTTCCATTGCCTGAAGAATCCAAAAACTAAAAACAAACTGACCGGAGGAAAAATGTATAAAGCAACAAAGCTGAAGTAAGCGAATGGTGAACCCGGATAATTGTTAGCATTCTTGCTGTTGTATTCGAAATAACCTTGCAGGTGTTGAAAGGGTTTGCCACCCCACAACAAGACATCGTCTATCTGTGTAAGGAAGAATGCTGAGAATGATACCAAACCAAAAAAGACCGCTGATAGCAAACCGCGTTGCAGCAGTAAAACGAAGCCGACCAGCGCCACCAGCAATCCCGTTTGAAAGCGCAGTCCAACGGCCAATCCCATCAGGAGCGCAGCCAAAATAAAATTTAGATTCAGGATTTCAGATCTGAGTTTACCGCTTGCAATCAATCTAAATCCTGAAATTTCAAAATTGAAATTCTTGAGCAACAACCAAAACCCAATGAGCAATGGTGGCATGCAAACCATCTCTACCAAGTTGCGCACACTGAAGTTGGGAATGATGGCGAGCAACGCAAGCAACAGACCTACTTGTATCGCATTTTTTCTATTGGAAAGTTTCTCAGTGATTTTGAATGCGTAGTAAACAGTCAACAGAGAATAGCATTCATGAATGAAACGCATGACATACATCTGCACATCTGGATTTTCTATGCCAAGCACTTGAAAGAGCTTGAAGATGACAAACAGAAAACCGAGATAAAAAAAACTGATTGGCTCAGGGTGTTCTCGGGTATTGTCAACACCCGGCAGCCAGTCATTGAAGTTTTTTCCTGCTGCCCAAGATGAGGCCGGTTCTATCGTAAGGAAGTGATCATCGTGCATCATAAATCCCTTGGCGAAAAAGACTGCCAGCAGACGCGCTGCGAAGGCAATCATCAAAATCCACCACAGCGGATTTTGATCAAAGGATTTCTTTATCGAATCTATTTTCAAATTCTCAAATTTTCAAGTTGGTCATTTCACTACTTGTTCAATTTCCTTCTTCCACTTGCATTCTCCCTTGCCATTCCACATTGAAATGGTAAGCACGCGTTTCTTAAATGCGCCACTAAAATCAAGCGTTGCAAAATTTCTTTCGGGTACAAGTGTGCCCGCCACGCGCAAGGTGTTTTCTTCTTTGGTGTTGTCGTATGCCTTGCTTGTGAGTGGCGAAGCTGTTAAGTCATACACCACGCTGCCGTTGTTCAATTTTAACTCACTCAATTCACCACAGTGCCTGTCCCCAGAAAGAAATATGACACCTGTGATGTTGTTCTTTTCTATTGCATCTAAAATCCATTGTCGCTCTTGCGGATAGCATGCATAGTTTTCAAACTTAGCAACTGGATTCAAGAATTGTCCGCCCATCGCTATCATTTTGAAAGGCGCTTTACTAAATTTCAATGCCTGAATGAGCCAGTCAATTTGTTCCTTTCCAAGAACGGTTGAGCTATCGGTCATCTCCACTCCATTCACCACTTTGTTGGTTCTGTTGTCCAGCAAAAAGAAATCAATATCACCAAATGAAAATTGCGTAGTGATGATATTTTCTTCTGCTGCATTCGGAATGCCGTAACTCGGATTGGCCCAGAACAATTTAAAAGCCTCCAGCGTCCAGTCTTTGTGAATGTAGCTGCCATCACCATCGTTTGGGCCATAGTCGTGGTCGTCCCAAATGGCATAGTTGGGGCAGGCTGCCAGCAACTTTTGCAAACCGGGTTGCGAGCGCGTGTGATTGTAACGGTGGATAATGCCACTGCGCGAACCATAGTCCACCTCGCGCAGATAAATATTGTCACCAAGCCACAACATCATATCAGGATTTTTGGCAACTATGGTATCAAAGATGGAAACATTGCCACCGTAGGGTTCACCTGGCCGGTCGTACTGCGGCTCGTTGATATAAGCGCAACTGCCAGTAGCCACGCGGAAGTTGGGTGGGTCGGTTCTGTATTGCCACAGCGCTTGAGTAGTTAGCTCAAAGAGCATTTGATTCGCTATCTGAAAAGGTTTTTCAAACGAATATTCATAGGTAGTGCCGGGTTCTAGACCTGCAAGAACAAAGTGGGCGGTGTTCGCTTCTTCTGCTTTGGTAGTAGCAGTCACTTGTTCAGCCACCAACTTATCATGATTGTTTTTATCCCAATAGAAGAGAGTCAACTCTTGCGGCTTTTCGGTTTGCACCCACACACATGCCTCGCGCAAATCCACATAACCCAGCATAGGGCCACTTTTCAGAGCAGCCTGCGCAGAACCATTAATAAAATAGAAGCAGAGAATACAAGAGGCAAGAATCCTTTTCATGATCTTCGTTTGAAAAAATGATTGGTCAAATCTATTGGTGTGGTGAAAGACCGGAACAAGTTTCTGCGACCAATCTAGCAAGTACTGCCATGAAGCGCAGACTGAGCTCACAAGCCCAGTTCGAAAACCATAACGCTTTTTGGCCCAACAGTGAGCGACTTATCCAGTGGCACTTGCGCCCCACTTACTATTTCAGATGCGCGTGTGTAATTTTTTATACACTCTGCAAAGCGCGCAAGGTCAAAGGTGTAATCCTTGTCATTGCCATTGTAGACGCACATCACCATATGGTCATCATCGTGCCTGAAATAGACGTAGGTATTGTCTTCTGGCACAAACTGCGTGAGTTTGCTGCGGCCAAACCAAAAGTTGTCTCTTCGCCACTGCCCAAGATTTTTGCAGAAGTTGAATGCTTCATTTTCCCGTGCACTTCTTCCTGCAGCAGAAAATTTATTGATAGTGTCCGATGCCCAACCACCCGGAAAATCCTCGCGTACCTTGGCATCAGGATCAGCGTAGTTCTTCATCAAAATTTCAGTGCCGTAATAAATGGAAGGCGTTCCGCGCAACGTATATAGAAGGGCAATTCCCATTTTCCACTTGGCGAAATCTTCACTCACCACACTGTAAAAACGGCTCAAATCATGGTTGTCCAGATGTGTCACATTGCGATATGCATCCTTATACAGTAAGTCATGGGAGAGGGTCAGTTCTATTCTTCGAAAACTTTCTTCCCAACCAAAATCTTCATTCAACCCTTTGGTGATAGCATAGTAGAGCTGAAAATCAGTAACACCATGCAACGATGATGAAAATTCTTTATTCAAATCATTGCCCTCCGTAAACCATGCCTGCACACTGGAGCCCTGCACCCACGTTTCTCCGAACAATATAAAATCAGGGTATTCTTTTAATACTGCCTCATTCAGATTCTTCATAAAAACCTGATCAGGATAAGCGTATGTATCTATTCTGAATGCATCGATGCCTGCATATTCTATCCACCAAATGCTGTTTTGGATGAGGTACCGTGCAAGGTGCGGATCTTGCTGGTTCAAGTCGGGCATGTGGTAGTCGAACCAAGCATCGCTCATAATGGCTTTATCAATTTCGGAAGCATAAGGATCCATTAAAGTCTCAGCGCGATAGCTCGTGCGGGTAAATTGGGGAAACCAATGCACCCAGTTGCTATCAGGCAAATTCTTGTGCAGATAGTGTTCGTTGCCCCAGTGGTTATAAACAACGTCCCACACCACTTTCATTTTCCTTTTGTGCAACGAGTCGCAAAGTGTTTTAAATAGTTCGTTGTTGCCAAGACGAGGATCTACTTTGTAATGATCCGTAAATGCATAGCCATGGTAGCTGTCTACAGGCTGGTTGTTTTCCAGAACAGGATTAAGCCAAAGTGCAGTAGCACCTACCTCTTCAAAATAATTGATATGGTTGATGATGCCCTGAATGTCGCCACCGTGGCGGGTTTTGAGTTTTGTTCTATCAGCCGTCTTTTCATTCATTGCACTTAATGCATCGTTTGTCGCATCACCGTTGCTGAAGCGGTCAGGGAATACAAGATAAACCAAGTCCGATGGAGAAATGCCGTGGTCTTTTTTCGCAGTTCTTGCTTTTATTTCATAGTTAAAAGTGAATGGCTTTTTTGCTTTAGTGGTAAAAACAAATGGCAAGTTTTGCGGTTGTTGGTTTTCACCGATGGATATTTCTACAAACAAAAAATCTTTATTGGCTGGGCGGGTAACTAAAGTGATTTTTGTATGGGCTGCCTCCAATGTTACATCATATGAGCTTATTTCTTTACCGTGAAAAACAAGTTCAACCTTTTTTTCATTCATATCCACCCACCAGAAGGGAGGGTCAACTCGCTGCACCAACGGTTCACCTTTCTTCAGGACTGAAAAAGAAGAACAAGAAGTAAAAACAAAGAAAATGAGAACGAATTTTAACGCACGTTCAAAAAAGTTTATCGAAAATTTCATGGAAGGGTATTGTACGAAGCGAAAATAGATACTTTTGACAAAGTGTTAAAAGTACACCAACTCAAAATCAAATATAAAAATCAAATGAAAAAAATCTACTTATCCATGTGTGCGTTGCTTGCTGCAGCAGGTATTAGTGCACAAGTTAATGTCACGTTTAGCGTAGACATGACAGGCCAAACCGTTTCTCCAAACGGAGTTCATCTAGCGGGCGGCTTTAATGACCCTGACGAGGGTGGTTCTAATTATCCTGCGGACTATAACGCAGCCTATCCTAACTGGTCGCCATCCACTATTGAGATGACAGATGGAGATATGGACATGGTTTATGAAGTAACTCTTTCATTGAATGCAGCTGTGTATCAATTCAAGTTCATCAATGACAACAACTGGGGTCCTGGTGAAGACGTTATTCCAACTACATGTCAAGTAGGAAATGGTAATAGCAATCGCTACATCAATGTAACTGACGTGGACGATATGTACAGTGTATGCTGGGCATCATGCGCACCTTGTGGTATGAATGCTGTTCGCTTCCGCGTTGATATGACTGCACAAGCAGCGGTTAACCCACTAGGTGTGCACGTTGCTGGTAACTTTCAGGACGAGGATGGCACGGGTGCAGAATGGCAACCTATTGATGGTCCTCTTTGGGATCTAAATGGTGACAATGTTTGGGAGCACTTTTACAATGTTGGAACTGTAACCAGTATTGAATTCAAATTCATCAATGGCAACGACTGGGCTAACCCTGCTGAAATCATAACAGGGGCATGTGGTCCTGGCAATGAAAATCGTCAGGAAGATATAAGCACTGCAAATACCGTTTTGCCGGCCTATTGCTTCAGTTCTTGCGATCCTTGTGTTCAGCCTACTTTGGTTACCTTCAAGGTAAATATGTCTTTGCAGGCTGTTTCTCCCAATGGAGTTCACGTTGCGGGTGCTTTCCAAGGTTGGAACCCCGGTGATCCAGCTGGTGAAATGACCGATGGTGATGCGGATGGTGTTTATGAAGTTACTCTTCCGGTTCAACCTGGAACTTACAATTACAAATTTGTAAACGGGAACGATTGGAATGGAGCTGACAATAGCAATGAATCATTGCCTTCTGAGTGCAACACTGGTGGAAACCGCACAATAGTGGTAGGTGCTGAAAACATGACCGTTGAATATTGCTACAGTCAATGCACTGTGGAATGCATAGCTGATCCAGATCCTGCTGATATTACTTTTCTTGTAAATACTACAGCTGATGGTTTTACCGTTAGCCCAGACGGAATATGGTTGATAGGCAACTTCACCACTCCACAATGGCAAGCAGGCGCAACTATGATGACTGATGCTAATGCTGATGGGATCTATGAGGCCATTCTGACGGCTTCAGGTGCGGCAGATATTCAGTACAAATTTGTAAATGGAGATGTAGACGTTTCAACAAATGAAGAAAATGCTGGCTTAGCTGATTGCGGTATCGCTAATGGAATAGGTGGTTTTAACAGAACCCATACGCGTTCAGGTTCTGCTGAAACACTCACTCAAGTTTGTTTTGACGCCTGCGTTGACTGTGTTGTTGGCGTTAACGAGGTTGCAGTAGTTTCCAACCTCAGCGTTTATCCGGTACCTGCTGAAGATGAGTTGACCATTTCCTTTAACTCACAGCAAGCTCAACTTCTCACATTGAGAATGGTGAACAGCCTTGGCCAAATCGTGATGAGCGAGAACCTTGGAACTGTTGCAGGAAAGCGCATTGTGGCTTTGAACATAGCAGAACTTGCAAATGGTATTTATACCCTTGAGATAAATAACGGAAGCAGCGCACAAACTGTGCGTGTTACAGTAAAGTAAGATTTTTAGGGAAGCCTTTACTTATTTGAAAGAAGAAATAAAACCCCTTGTACTTAGCTAAGTGCAAGGGGTTTTTGCTTTTGTCACGGTCAAGAAAACAACAACTGGGTCAACAAATACGCAAGATAAATTTTTTCACCCAAGTCAGGCCTTTATATTTGGCCTTTGCTTAACCGTAATTCAGAACCAATAATCACAAAAACTCATGAAGAGAATTTTACTACTATGTGCCGCATTCATTGGCAGCATTAGCTCCTCCTTTTCTCAAGTAACCAGCATTTCTGTAGAAGAATTCTACACGGATGATGCCTCGGTAACTGGCTACCCTGCTGACCATACTACTTACCGCATTTATGCCAACTGCACAAATGAGGAAGACCGAGTGACTTCAATTTCTGGTAATGATGACGCTCCACTGATTCTCACCGTAAGCGGTGGACTATGGAATCATCCTGCTGGCAACGTGGTTGGAAATGCTGTGAACTGCTCGCTTTACGGAGCCATTCCTGCAGTCGAGTACGATTCTTACATAACCCTTGACTACACCTGTAATGACGGCAGCACCAATACCATCTACTCGGTGGAAGATGTTGCTCAACCATGGAAAACAGCCGTGTTCAATACTTCTCCTTACGGTGCGGAGAACACCATTCTCAACACTTCAATAGGTGGTGGTTGGTTTGGTTTGCCTGATGCTGATGACGATGCCAATGACAACACCCGTGCTGGCCTAGATTTAAAAGTTCTGATCGCTCAGATAACAATACCCAATGCAGGAAGCATATGCGGGATTTTCAACTTACAGTGTTTTCCAAACTACCAAAGTGATGATGACGATTACATCGTTCAAACAGGTTTTCAGTTCGGAACCATTGACTGTGGTATTCCAGGCTGCACCGATGACACAGCTTTGAACTTTGACCCGGCTGCAGCATTTGACAATGGTCTTTGCTTGTTCGAATGTGGACTTTCAATTACCAATGTGGTGGTTGTTCAACCCACATGCTCCTATGAAGATGATGGTTCTATCTCCTTTGCTGGCACAGGCGGCCAGGACTTTATCGAATACAGTTTCGATGGCAATGTCTTGGGATTGTCTCCAGAGATTTCTGAAAATCTTATGAATGGTTCTTACACCATTTCAATACGTGACACCCGTTTTGACAATCCAAATATGAACCCTGATGGCATGTTTGGCGATTGTATGGTGGAGCAAACGATAGAACTTAATACAGAAGCTATTGCATTGAATGGAGCGACAAGCACAAGCGTGTCTTGCGCAGGTGAAGGTGATGGTTGTGCGCAGCTTGCAAGCGCTGATGGTGGTACTGGCACACTCATGTTTAGCCTAGCTTACGAAAACGATGAGCCAGTGCTTGACGGTAATGGTGATGCGCTTGAATTGGATGCCCCTAACTATTGCGGCTTGGATGGTGATTCATACTACTTCATAGCCATGGATGCAAATGGTTGCACAGAGGTTAGTGAGTTGTTCGAAGTAATCGAACCATCTTCGATAGTTTTATTGGAAGGTGCTGAATTGGCCGCCTCTTGTTTCAATAGTGCTGATGGCACTCAAGTATTCAACTTTACAGGTGGCAGCGGTACCCTCAGCTTCGAATTGGACGGCAATGGTGATTATGAATTGGAAGGTGGTGCATTCAACGTGGTGTTGGAGAATCTGGTGCCGGGCGATTACACCTTGTATGCAATTGACGAGAACGATTGCACAGGTTCGCAAGAGTTTACCATCGCAGGTGGTCCAGCTATAGTGATAGATGCAGATGCTACAGGTGTACTTTGCAATGGTGACAGCAATGGCTCCATTGTTTTGAATGCTACAGGCGGAAGTGGTGAATTCACCTACAGTTTTGATGGCGATAACTATTCAAGCGTGAATGAGCTAAATGATGTTGCAGCTGGTCCAGCAACTGTATTTGTGCAGGATGAAAACGGATGTATTGCCGAAGAAGAAGTAATGATTGATGAGCCTTCAGAACTAACAGCTGCGGCTGAGGCTACAGATATTCTTTGTGCGGGTGATGACAACGGAAGTCTTATCATCACAGCAACAGGTGGAACAGAACTCTATGCGTATAGCATCGATGGTATTGACTACACTCCATCTCCATTGTTTAATGATTTGGCTGCTGGTGATTATGACATATATGTAGAGGACGCAAACGGCTGCACATACAGTATGACTGGTGCTGCGGCAGTAACTGAACCTGACCCATTGACTGGCGTATCTGTTGCAACAGGAGTTACCTGCAACGGTGATGATGATGGTGAAATATTGGTTACGGCCCTAGGCGGAACAGCCCCTTATGAATACAGCACTGGTGGTGCGCCTGATGATGCAAACCCAATTACAGGTCTTGACCCAGACACGTATGATGTGGTAATCACAGACGCTAACGGCTGCGAATACACAGTTATGAATGTTGAGGTGACAGAACCAGATCCCTTGGTGATTGATGGACTTGGACCAGACCCCATTAATAATACACCAGGCGGAAATACGGCATACACAGTAGATGGCGGTACACCACCTTACGGATATGAGTGGATCTACGATGGCGATGTGATTTCTACAGACCAAGATTTGGATGACATAACAGATGCTGCAGACCAAGGAGCCTACACGCTCACAGTTACAGATGCCAACGGTTGCGAGGTTTCTCAAACCATCAATATCACCGGTGTTGGCGAACTTGGTCAGCTATACAGCATCAGCCTATATCCGAACCCAAGCAACGGTTTGTTTGTGTTGAACATAGCAGGTGTGCAAGGCGAAAAAATGTCTTACACCATTTCTGACGAAGCAGGACGTATTGTTACTGCTAAAGAACTTGGAAATGTATCTGGCACCCGTATTGAAACCGTGGATGCTGCTGCTTGCGCTGCTGGTGTCTATTACATCACTTTACAAGTTGGAAACAACACACATACTTCAAAATTGATTATTGAGTAATCGCATTTGAGAACTTATCATTTGAAATCCCTTCGCATGTGCGAAGGGATTTTTTTTGCTCCTTATTCACCGAACCTAAATGCAACGGGTTCTACCAAATATCCATTTTTTTTCAATTGCTCTATCAAGCCAGTTGGCCCAACAAGGTGCATAGCGCCTACTACACAAAAAACTCTCTTCTCGGTTAAATGAGGTAGCAGGTTAACCATGAAGCGTGCGTTGCGAATTTCAATCAGAGACTTCATCAATTTTTCAGGGTAGTCCATCATAGTGGCATCTGCTAAAAGTGAATCAAGGTTCTGAGCGAGGTAATGCTTCATTATACTGTCCAATTCACCTTCCATATCTCTTCCTCCTCGCGCGTAATCGAGCAGTAGGATAGCTTGTTCCTTTAGGCTCACCACATCAATGCTTGCAGCTTGTTGCGCAAATGTTTCTAGCCCGATGACTTCCTTGCCATTGTCTTTTGCTATGCCTTGCAGTCGCATGTCCATTAACATTTTATACGGACTATCCTCCATTGGTTTTTCCATGGCAGCGGCCAAAATGAAGAATGGTTTCATGCGCACAGTAAATGTTGCAGTGAACGGATCAAACGTTTTCTTTATGAATGCATCTACTTCCTTCATTTCTTCCTCCGAATACAAATCGGCTAATACGGTATCCTTCATCATGGCGACATTCATGGACGCCATCAGTTCCTTCGGATTGGTTAGGTCCACTTCAGTAGCCAAGGCATTGCAACTCTTCAAAGCATTCCACCACTCTTTACTAAAAGTGTTTGCCAGCGAATCGTTCGTGTGCATGCTACCAAACAAGTATGAGGTGTTGACGTTGCCGTCCTTGGTGACTTTCCAAAGTAGCGATTGCTCCGTTTGAGCATAAGGAGCAACTGGGAAAAGCAATAAAGCAAAGAGAAGTGTTTTCATTGTAGAAGTGGATTTGGGTGGCCAAGGTAAAAGCACTCCATTCAACACGTTCCGTTTTCACATTTTAAGAGAAGAGAATCGGAAATTTTGTCTTGCTATGGGCTTCTACCCTACACTTTCTGTCACTCCGTTTTTCCTTTTACTGAAAATATTTCATGAAATCAGCTTTGGTCTTTCAATTGGAAACAAGGTGCCGTCTAACAATCAAAAAAAAATAAAAGTTATGTACCCAACAACAACAAAATTTCGCCAATGCGCGAAACCAGCAAATGCACTGAATCTCTTTTTCGATGATTTCCCCATTCGTGATTTCGTCAGCACCAACTTCAAGCAACATGGCTCGTGGCCTGCTGCGAATGTGAAAGAGAACAAAGAGAATTTTTTCATTGAACTCGCTTCACCCGGTATGGAGAAGGCCGACTTCAACATCCAACTGGAAGGCGACACCCTTACCATCAGCGCAGAGCGCAAGCAGGATGTAAAAGAGGAGAATGAGCGCTACACGCGCAAAGAGTTTCAATACGGAAAATTCACACGCTCATTCGCACTGCCTGAAACTGTGAATACGGAAAGCATAGGAGCGGTGTATGAAAAAGGTGTGTTGCACATCACCTTGCCAAAAAAGGCTGAGGTGGTAAAAGAATCAGCCCGCAACATACAAGTGGTTTAAGTGGATGAATAGGAGTGCGTTCGCCTCAGAATGATCTCATCTCTGAAAAGGTGTAACGCAGGTTTTGGTTAAGTGAGAAACCCGAATGCAGCAATGCCTTCGGGTTTTTTTTGTGGCGACAATTGTATGTGAGTTTTCAGTGAGTGAAGTGGAGGAGGAATCCATTCCTCGATAGAAAATGGAACTGTTTGCAATTTCTAACCTTTTCCGATTCTCAAATTGATTTACTTCGCCACACCGATGTATCCAACACTTTACCACGCATTTTATGACCTGCTAGGAGTGGACTGGCCCTGGGCCAAATTGCTCAACAGTTTTGGTTTTTTTGTAGCACTCGCCTTTGTTGTTGCCAGCTTTATTTTAGGTGCTGAGCTGAAGCGCAAGGCAGAACTGGGGCTTTTTGTTGCACAGAAAAAAAAGGTCACCACTGGCGAAGGTCCGCAGTGGATTGACATTGGTGTGAACGCGCTCATCGGGTTCGTCATTGGTTGGAAGTTCGTTTACCTCATAGCCAATAGCGGAAAATTGTTTGCTGATGGTGGCGTGCCACAGCAACACATTTTTTCTTCTGAAGGCTATTGGTTGCTGGGAGTGCTGGCTGGCGCTGGCTTTGGCGCATGGCGCTGGTACGAGTACAAGAAGCAACAATTGCCTAAGCCCATCGTGTCAGAAATGGATGTGTATCCGCATCACCTCAATGGCAACCTCACGTTTATGTGCGCCATCTTCGGCTTGTTGGGTGCTAAGCTTTTTCACCTTATAGAAAACCCTGCAGAGTTTCGTGCCTTTTTGAGTGGCCCCACTTTTCAAGATTTTGTAGGCGGCCTTACCATCTACGGAGGGCTTATAGTGGGCGCTGCCGGTGTTATGATATATGCATGGCGCAAGAAAATAAACCTGTGGCACCTGATGGATAGCTCAGCACCCGCCATGATTTTGGGCTACGGCATTGGTCGTATTGGCTGTCAAGTAAGCGGTGACGGAGACTGGGGCATAGCCAACACATCCCCTAAACCGGGCTGGCTAAGTTGGATGCCCGACTGGCTGTGGACCTACGACTATCCGCACAATGTGAATGGCGAAGGCGTCATGATGTTCCCCTGCGAGGCGGCCTACCAGCCCGAGCATTGCACGCATCTTGTGCCATCCGTGTTTCCAACCCCGGTGTATGAAACCACCATGGCGGTGCTCATATTTCTGCTGTTGTGGAGGCTTCGCAAAAGAATAACAACGCCCGGTGTCATTATGTCTTTGTTTCTAGTTCTGAACGGCACCGAGCGATTCCTTATCGAAAAAATTCGCGTGAACAACAAGTTTGATTTTTTTGGAATCAGCATGACACAAGCTGAATTGATTTCTGTCTTGTTCATTGTGACAGGTGTTGTCATGTTTTTTTATGTCAGAAGGCGATTTGGAAAAAGGCTAGATGCAAAGCCAGCATCTGAGAGCGGTGGTTGACAGCTTTGTAAAGAATTAGCGCGCATCAATAGAATGGAGAAGGGCGCAGCATATTTCTCAATCACCCTACTTTTGGCCTCCTTCTTTTTAGAAGCGCAGTTTTATTTCGGAATGAATGGCAGTATAAAAGCGGATGGCCCAATGGTTGACCTAAAGCCACTGCAATAGATAAGAACACATCAATTTATTTTTTTAATAAACAACAAAAAAATGGCAGTAGAAATAACAGATGCAAACTTCACCGACTTGGTGCAAAACAGTGATAAGCCAGTGATGCTCGACTTCTGGGCAGAGTGGTGTGGCCCTTGCCGCATGGTAGGACCTATAGTGGAAGAAATGAGCCACGACTACGAGGGACGCGCTATTATAGGCAAAGTGAACGTAGACGAAAACCCGGATGTAAGCGCTAAGTATGGCATTCGCAATATTCCAACTATCCTATTTGTGAAAGGTGGACAAGTGGTGGACAAGAGCGTGGGCGCTGTGCCGAAAAACGTATTGACTGATAAGATTGACGCCTTGCTTTGAGTTAAGCAAAGTCTTCTTCCTGAAAGAAATAAAAACCCTTTTCGCCTTGGTGCGGAAAGGGTTTTTTTTTATGGTGGTGTTTGCCTTGACAAACATCAACACTTGAGGTGCCACACTCTGCTCTTGATAAATGTCAGCCTCTTGCCAAGTGCGAGCAGGTCAGTTTTGGCCCATCAAAAAAATCTAAATCAACAATTTAAAAAAAATTACATCTATGAAATTTAATCTCATCCTAGCATCGGCAGCAATGGCTGCAGCTCTTATGCTAAACTCATGCAGCGAGCCTGCTGCCACTCCAGCACCTGTTGCGGACAATACTCCAGCACTTATGAAGGGCGACCAGTCGTTAACAGTGGATCTTGCTGCAAGCAATGTGCATTGGAAAGGCGATATGTTGGGCATATACAGTCATGATGGCAACATCAAACTGACTGCAGCGAATGTGATGTTGAAAGACGGTAAAGTGGTGGGCGGAAACTTCACAGTGGACATGGCGAGCATTGAGCCATTGGACAATGGTTATGATGATGCCGACAAGTCAAAAGCAAATCTTATTGGTCATCTTAGTTCTGCGGCCTTTTTTGACATTGCTAACAACCCAACTTCTACCTTTACTATTACTGGTGGCAATGGCACAACAGCAACTGGTTCATTGAGCCTGCGTGGCAAATCGAATCCTGAAACGGTGACCGACTTGGTGTTAACACCAGAAGGTGATGGCGTGAAGGTGACCGGAAAATTGAAATTCGATCGCAAGAAATACGATGTAAGTTTTGATATGCCTGTGGGTGACAAAGTATTGTCAAATGACATTACGTTGGACATCACTCTGGTGGCTAAGAAATAAATCAGACCTTGGCGTTTGAAGAATAAAAAGTCCCGTCTCGGTTCAACCGAGACGGGACTTTTTAATGTCACAACTTCTCGAAACGCGAGGAAGCGATATGACCGCTTGCATCCATCCATTGCAGCAAATAGATGCCACTAGGAATATGGCTCACGTTCAAAAAGGAGTGGGTGCCATTTGTTTTTTGGGATAACACCAATTTTCCATTGCTATCAAAAACGCTCACTACACCATTCGTTAGTCGGTTCCATTGAAGAGACAAAATAGTAGCAGTAGGATTTGGATAAAGAAGCATATCGCTGCTTGAGTTTTCGGCTATGCCACTGCAATCATCCACTACAATCACATCACTGGACTCGGCAGTGCAGCCAAACTCATCGGTGTAGGTGTAAGTGATGGTTTGATTGCCCCACAAATCAGTGGAAGGAGAAAATACATTGTTGGCAACACCTGCGCCACTGAACTCGCCACCAGCAGGCGAACCTGCCAGCGCAAGTGGCCCAGCAAGGTCACAAATTATTTCTTCCTCTAGGTAGAACTCTACGAAAGGAAGTTGATGCACTTCTACAAAAAATTCTGCCTGACCATTGCAGCCGTTGGCATCAGTACCAAATACAAACCAGGTGGAAGAGGCAAATGGAATGATAGAAGCGATAGCCCCAACATCGCCACTGCTCCATTCATAGTCTGCGGCACCGCTGGCTTCCAATACGGCTGTTTCAAGGTAGCATATTTCATCATCACCACTTATGGTTATGACAGGCAAGGGTTGTACCTCCACATCGAAAGTAGTTGCGGCTGCACATCCATCTTCATTGGTCATGGATACTGTTATGGTTTCGTCTTCGTTGGCTTCTAGGAGGATGAAGTTCTCCACGCTGCCGGTGCTCCATTCATAAGACACACCACCAACAACAGTGTACATTACGGAGTCACCCGCACACGGAGTAATATCTCCTTCTAACTCAATGGAACTTGCACTAAAGGTGAAAACGGTAATAGAAGCTTCGTTGCTGCAGCCATTCTCAGCATATCCAATAACACTAACAGTGCTGTCAGCCATTGGCTGCAGCGTGATGCTTTCATCGGTAGCACCTGTACTCCATTCATATTGCTCTGCACCTTCTGCAGTTAGTCCAGTTGTTTCTCCTTCGCACAATTGGTTGTCACCACTTACATTTACTTCTGGTTGTTCAAGAGCGGTGGTAATAACCTCTGCACTATTTGAACAGCCAAATTCATCTGTACCTATGAGTCCGATGGTTTCACTTTCCATCATTTCGAAAACGATGGATTCTTCTGAGCTGCCATTGCTCCACATGTAAATGGCTGCGCTCATTCCCATCAGTTGCACACTGCCGCCTTCGCACACAGTGGTCTCGCCAAGTATCATCACTTCGGGTAGTTGATGCACCACCACCTCCACTTCCGCTTCATCTGTACAACCCAATTCGTTGGTGACTTCTACAGTGATTAGTTGAGAGGTGAGTGGTGAGAAGGTCTCAGTCGCATTGATACTTGAGTTGCTCCACACAACTTCATCAGCACCCGTGGCGGTGAGTGTGGTGCTTTCTCCTGCACATAGTTCAAGTTCACCCGTGATAGCTGCCACAGGATTTTCATTGACTACAATAGTTGTTTGTGCGCTTCCTTGGCAGCCATAGCCGTCAAAACCAACTACAGTAATTATCTGATCTGAACCGGGTGTCACGTTGATTTGGGAAGCAAAACTGCCCGTGCTCCATTCGAATTGTGTCGCACCAAAGCCTTGCAGTATGGTCGTTTCACCGGCACATATTTCTGTGTCACCCATTATTTGCACAATAGGATCTTCGTGCAGAATTACATCAACACATTGTGTATTCGAGCATCCGTTTTCATCCGTCCCGGTGACACACGCAGTGGTATTTGTTTCCGGAAAAAATTCTACACTCGCCTCTGAACCACCTGTGCTCCAGTTGTAGGTGACAATACCCAACGCTGTCAGAAAAGCAGATTCGCCCTCGCACACATCGGTGTTGCCTATGATCGTAATATCGGGCAATTCGTCTACAGTAATAGCAAAGCCTTCTGAACTCAGGCAGTTGTTATCGTCATAAGCATACACTGTATAAATGTCGGTTTCGGTGGGAGTAAATGTTGCTTCATTTCCAGTGCTGTTATCGCTCCATTCCACATCGTTGCCATTCAGTGCGGTGATGGTGGTGCTTTCCCCCAAACAAATTTCGAAATCGCCACTTAGCTCAATGGGTTCTGGTGCAACTACCGTAATCATATCGGTGGCAGTTCCCGCACAAAATCCATCATCGTAGGAATAGGTGATGACATGTTCGCCCACACCGGCAAGAGAAGGGAAAAACAAACCATCAAAAACTCCGGGGCCGCTCAGTGTGCCGCCAGAGGGATTGCCGCTGGGAAGCATAAAAACATTTTGAGAGGAACAAAGCGAAGTAGTGCCGGGAATGTTGAAGGTGACAACACAACCGCCTTGCTGTGGCAGCTGACAAAAGGCATTCAGCGTAATAAATGTAAAGAGAAGCGTGAGTGTTTTTTGCATAGGAGGATGAAAGATAGGTGTGCAAAGAAAAGCAACACCAATAAGTTGTTATTGGTTGCATTCAACGCAACTAACAAAAAAATAATAGGGGGAAAGAAGACTACATCCTCTTCAACCTTGGGTTTTCCAATTGTTGAATTCTTTGCAGCCTTGAAAGCATCTCCAGCGATTTGCGCTGGGTGTCGTGCGAGATGGTTTGAAAATGATGGTCCAATTCTTTGCTGCCAGGGTGGTGATTGTGCGAATCGATTTTCAGCAATTGGTAGTTGAGTTCCTCCGATGCATCTTTTATGATGCGGTTGAGCTCGTCACTTTGTTGCGGATGTGAGACCAAGTGATGAAAACCCTGCTCGATGACATCGTTCAGAATTTCATGCACTGCCATTTTTAACTCTTCGCGTGATGTAGCCATGGCGTAATTGCTTCGTTAAGGTTAGAACAAAATTGTTAAGGCAAGTGCAAGGTAGGCAAGGCACAAAAAAAAATCAATAGCTGTTTCAAAATTAATTTGAACTATGCAGCCATCTTAGTTGGCAGCAACTTCACTGTTGCTCATTCTCTTTATAGCAAGCTCCTTGGCAAAGTCCACAAACATTTTGTAGGCCTGGGTAAAACTGAAACGGTCTTCAAAGTTCTTATGAACGATGTTTCTGCGGGCCATTCCATTTACGAGTGTTCTGCGGCTCTCTTTGTCCCTCAGTTGTTTGTTGCTCTCTATCAAATCAATGAAGGATGAGTTTTCAAAGTAGCGGTCCACTTCTTCATTGGAAAATTCTGAGAACTCAACGGCTTCTAAAAAGTTCTTTCCATCGCGGTCCAATTCGTAACTGAGTATGGCGATGAAAATGCTGACATCGCGTGAGAAATTTTCGTTGGTTTCTTTGCTTAAGAGATAGGCGTAATCACTTTTTAGCACCAACTCGTAGTCAAACGAAATTTTGAAAAAGTCATTGTAGAATTCTGCATTCTCGCGCAGGGTGTTGAATGTCTCGTTGTTGCTCAATACGAATTTACCTGCCATCAGGTCATCGGTTATTTGGCGGTGGTTTTTTGGGAATACCATGGTAACTTATTTGTTGACTTGTTGATTGGTTGACTTGTTGATTTGGAGACTTGTTGAATTATTGAATGTTTGCATCAATCTCCAAATCAACAAGTCAATAAATCTCTAAATCTCTAAATCTTTATTGTTGGTTCTATTTTTAATTTGGGTACGTTCAGCTTGCTGGTAGTTGTATTGATGGTTACCCGCTCGCTCTTTTTTGCGTAGTCTATGGTGAATTCATCATCGAAGATGAGTCCAGTGATGGCAAAGAATTTTTCGGTTTCTATTTCTGTAAAATCTTTTTTCAATTCTTTCATGCACCACGAGAAGAAATCGTTCACAGGCATCTGTGCTGTCAGCTTGGCTTTGAATGCTTCACGGTCGAATATCCATTTTTCAAAGTCATCGGTATTTTCATCCATGAAGACGGCATCGCTGTTTTCAAACTGCTGAAAAAATTCGCGCGTTTTATACAGCATGTCTTTCGCGTAGGGCATTCCGCGCGATGGCTTCAACATGCGCGGAGCTTCGGTTTTATATGGATTGCGGAGGAATTCTATCCAGCCGGTGAGTATGAGCGTCTCAGTGCGGATGCGCTCTAGCAATGGCAACAATTCATTGGTCAGAATTTTAGACTGACGCAACAAGTCGCTGTTGGTATGCACCAGTTGCACGTACAATTTCTCAAACTCCATGCGCACCATTTCATCTTCAAAATCCAATCGTCTGCGATTTGCAAATTCACTCACATCCATCAACTTTTGAGCAACGCTTTCGCTGTGGTTTACATCCAATATTCGGTTGAGTGGAATGATGTAATACTCAATCCAGAAGGATGCTTTGTGGACTTTGTCACGGTATTCTATGCGCTCCAGATTGCTTTTCAAATCGCGTGTTTCAGCGAGCAGGCGCCAAGTATTTTTCTCCACCATGTCCACAAATTCACGGATCTGGTGGTTGAGGTTTTTCACCCTTTCCTGAAGAATGTCGCGGTCGCTTTGTTGTGCAATGCTTTTGCGAATTTTCAAGAACAACTCGCTGATGGAGAGTTGGTATTTCTCTATGGTTTCAGGTAGCAAAGGTTTGAATTCCAGCAAGAGGAACTCCATCATTTTGAAGTACGCATCGCGCATTTCAAAGTCTTCCCCAAGGCTTCGAATAACGCGGTATTCTTTCAATTTGCCCTGAATGAAACTTCCGTGTTTTTCACACACATGGTTCAGCGTTTCTTTTCGGATAATTCCGTCATCCGACTGAAATTCGAAAAGGTCGCGCACCACATCGAAATGCGATTGCAGAAAATTCAATATGGTCCGTGGTTCGGCTTTTATCATGCTTCCAATGTTTCTAATGCGAACGTTGTTTCTGCTTCTTCTGCAAGTAAGTTGAATTTCAATTTCACTTCTTCTACTTCGTTTATATTTTCGATTGGTATGCTCATTTATGTTTAGGTTTTAAAGGCGGTTGATGATGTCGTGGTGTGAACGAGGCATAAAATCATGCTTAGCTGGTCAATGCTTCTCTCCGCACTGCGTGTTGTTTGTCGTTCACGTTTATTTTTCCTTTGGAGCGGAAGATGAAGTAGTACTTCGAGAAGCCATCGTAAGGCTGTGGTGCTGCAAAAATTGGAATGAAGTTGTGCTCGTTACAGAATTGCACAATCTGTGGGCGGTTCTGCTCATCAATGGTTCCTATTTCATCTATGAAAAGGGCAATTCGGTTCATGGTATCGCTTATAGCAAGGCGATTGATAATGGCCATTACTATCACCAGGCGAATCATTCGGTCTGTTCCATCCGATTCTACTTGCTCTTTTAAGTCAACGCGTTTCTGATGACCTTTTACATCCAACACCAATTCAATGTCAAACAAATCATGAAACTCTAGTTTTTTGCCGCCATCCAAATACTCATTCAGAATTTTCAGATCCTCTCCGGGATCGAATTCTAAACTAAGCTGTGTGTTTAGGTTTTGAATGGCACTGATGCGCTCCAATTCGTATAACACGCGCTTGTTATCTACTAGCTCAATCTTCAACGATTCAATATTCGAAATCTTAGTTTTGGCCAAGCTTTCGTTGAAACGATTGTACACAAAAGCTTTGAACTCTTCGTAGCGCTTTCTTAGGTTGTAGGCAGGGTTTGCGAATTGTGTGGAGATACTTTGAAGAAGTCCTTCTATGCTTTTTTCCTTGTCGTTTATGCAAGCCAATTCATCTTCTATGAACTTGATGAACTCCGTTTCACTGGCCATGGCAGAGCTTGTCTTGAAACGAAGCTGGTCGAATGTGCGGTCTTTGTTCACCTTCAGTGTTTCCCGATCATGGCTGCTCATTTTTATCTTGCCATAGATATCATCGAGGCTTTCGGTGGTTTCATACTCTGTTGGGTTCACGCCCAGCATTTCTATCTCGGTCTTGCGTTTTTTCAATTCAACAATGCGCTCTTCCATTTTGCGTGTTTCTTCACGCATACTTTCCAGTTGAAGACTTATTGCCGTGATTTCTTTTTTCGCCTTAGCCAACTCTTTATCTAAGTTGTCTTTGTCGGTTTTTAGTTTGCGCAATTCCTGACCGAGCGTATCTGCTTTAGCTGCTAGTTCTGGCTTTGTTTCCAGTTTCTTCAGCTTGTCTTTTATGGTTTCTATCTCACCATTTATTTTAGAAAGTTCTTTTCTGGCTTTCTCAAAATCCATGGCAACGGCCCACAGTTTTTCGAGTTCTGCTTTTTCCGTTTTTAAATCTATCAGCTCTTCTTTCAAAGTGGCCACACTTGGTATTTCAGGCAAGTCCATCTTCTTTGGAAGTTCTATTTCACCATCAAATATTTTCATGGTGGTGCCTGTCTTGGTCACTTTCTTCGTCACCATATCAGCACTTTGGCTGGCAAACTCAGGCGAGAAGATGTAGTTCAGCAATTTCCGGTCGGAGTCTTTTGCTGTTATTTTTTGAATCAGTTGTTTGTCGTAGTTCTTCACCTGCGACTCTATGCGTGTGATGTCGTTATCGAGTTTGCCTAGCTTTTGCTCCAGTTGTTTGGTGGTCATCTTCTGATTTTCCACCATGGTGATGCGCACCTCGGCATCTCTTCTTTTTAGATCAAGATTGGTCAGCGATTCATCCAAAAATGTTTTTGTTTCAAACGCATTTATTTCATCCAGTTCGCGTTGCATCGCTATGAATGTTTCTTCGCGCAGTTCAATCTCTGTTTCCTTCTTGCCCACCTCGCGCAACAGTTCTTCCTGATGTGGTTTCAGCTTTTCATTCAGCGTAATTACCTGACTGGCAAATCCCTTTTCTTTATCCAGTCGAGAGCTGTCCAATTCATTGATGGTGCCTTGGTATTGCTTGTTGAAGGCATAAACAAGGTCGCTTACAATATTCGTTTTTGCTTTGTATAGATTCACTACTTCGCGAAACTCTTCGAAGTCTTTTTGAATACTTTTTACAATGCGTATTTCATCATTGATACGCAGCAGGTCGGTAATGTCCTTTTTGTTTTTCTGCGAAAAATTCAACCCTTCGTGCTCGCGGTTGTCAGCTATCACCAAACTTTCTTTCAGTGTTTTGTTAGTGATCAGTTTTGAGTTGATCAGGTACCGATAGATTTTTGAGAAGTTGTTGCTCAAGCCATCCGTGCGCACACCTTCCTCGAGCCATACAGCAGCTTCATTTTTGCGACCGCGCTGGTACACCGCATTGAACACCTCTGTTTTGCTTTTGAAATTGTAGAGTTCTATGCCTTCCGTTTCAAGGTGCTGTTGCACCTCATCCCACTTGCGAATGCGCAGCTGAGTACCGTCTTTTTTGAAGTAGTATTCTTGGTCGTAAGCCGAGCCAATGCGGTAATAGTCCAATTCGCCTTCCGCATCGCGCTTTACCAAAATGCAATAAGGGCTTATCTTGGAGACTTCGAAGATGATGTAGCTCTGGTTGTGTGTAGGGAAGTAGTGGTGAATGGTTTCCTTGTCACCTCTGCGTTGACCGCTAAAACTCATTTTGCTGCCATCCACTATAAAGAGGAAGTTCAGTGCATAGATGAGGGTGGATTTGCCCACGTTGTTGGGTCCAACTAATTGCAAAGAGTCACAATCGTCCAAACGCAACTCTGCATTCACAAAAATGCTGGTGTTTACAGCTACAATTCTTGATATCATATTTTTTCTTCTATTCGGTTAGGATGAAATTTGAAGCATTGCCAAACGGCCAATCTTCAAAAACTGGATGAACAAAACTATTTGAGAGTTGCCGCGCTATGCAAGCCGTGTTGATGGTTTGGGGATAACTCGAAGGATTGTTGATGAACAGATCTGAATTGTTGAGAAAAAGAGCACAAAGAGCCGAGAACTATTTATTATAACAGCTTCAAGAATCTTCTTGCGGAGAATGCAGCCCACATATATTTGCCCGCTTTTTTAAAAGAAAAATCACGAAATGAAATTCATAGTTACCAGCACCGCATTGCTAAAGCAATTGCAATTGCTACAAGGCGTTTTGAACAACAGCAACACGCTCCCTATTCTCGACAATTTCTTATTTGAGATAAAGAAAAACGAACTGACCATAAGTGCCAGCGACCTGGAGACAGCTATGACCACGCGCATGGCCATTGAAGCAAAAGATGCAGGAATGATTGCCATGCCTGCACGATTGCTATTGGATGCGCTGAAAAATCTTCCCGAGCAACCGCTCACTTTCACCATAGATGAAAAGACCTATGGAATTGAAATAAGCAGCGACTATGGAAAGTATAAATTGACTGGACAAAACGGTGAAGACTTTCCGCGTGCTCCGACTTTGGAAAATGCGCAATCGTTTGTAATGGGCAGCGACATACTTGGCAGAGCCATCAGCAAAACGTTGTTTGCAGCAGGCAACGATGATATGCGTCCAGTAATGAGTGGCGTTTATTTCGAAGTGAACGAAGACAACATTCGTTTTGTGGCAACAGACGCGCACAAGCTGGTGCGCTATGGCAGAAAGGATGTGGTAGGAGGAAAGGCTGCCACTTTTATTGTGCCTAAGAAGCCGCTCAATCTTTTGAAAGGAATACTGTCTGCGCTGAAAACAGAAGTGCAAATTCAATACAATGAAAACAATGCAGTTTTCACTTTTGACAACGTTACATTGATGTGTCGTTTGATTGAAGGAAAGTATCCGAATTATGAAGCGGTGATTCCAAAAGAGAATCCATTCAAGTTGACAGTGGATCGTTTGGATTTGCAAAACAGCATCAAGCGTGTTTCCATCTTTGCCAATAAGACTACCCATCAGGTGCGCTTGAAAATAGGTGGCAGTGAGCTGAATCTTTCTGCTGAGGACTTGGACTTTGCCAATGAAGCGCAGGAGCGTCTTACTTGCAGCTATGCAGGCGATGACATGGAGATTGGTTTCAATTCACGTTTCTTGAGCGATATGCTTACCAACCTGGATTCTGAAAACATCAATATAGAAATGAGCGCTCCTAACCGCGCTGGCATTATAACACAGGTAGAAGGCGATAGCGAGAATGAAGACATTCTGATGCTTGTAATGCCTGTGATGTTGAATAGCTAAGAATATACTAGCCTATCGTTTTAAAATAAGACCGCTCATCTCGAGCGGTTTTTTTTTGTGGTGCAAAACGTCTATCGGATTGAATCCAAGTGTGCTCAAATTGCATTTGTAGAATCAAATTTCTATTTTCATAATTCGGGTTACTTTGGCCATGTCGATTCAGGGCTGAATCAACCTTTTTGAAATTAACCAAAACATTCAAGCTTAACCAAAATGAAAAGTAATTCTACTTGGCATTTGCCTTTGTTTTCATGGGCAAAATCAATTCTCTCAATCGCACTGTTGTGTTGCATGGACCAAAGCTCCAATGCGCAATGGCTCGACTGGCAAAATGAATCTTCCACCCGATTAGTGCTGTCATCAGTCGCTGTGAGCGATGAAGAAGAGAAAGATATGTGGGCCGCTGACCTGGACAACGATGGACATGATGACCTCATAGTCGTTCGCAAGGAACCTTTCAGTGCTCCTACGGAACCACCAAAAACGAATCTGTTGTTGATGAATGTAAATGGTGTCCTCACGGATATGACAGCCACTTTGGCGCCTGAATTTATTTCGTTACCCAACTTTGCCAGAGATGTATTTATAGGCGACTTTGATGCGGATGGATGGAAGGATGTGGCCATCGCCAACACGTTTGGTGAAGTGCCTACTTTTTACTCCAACTTGGGTGAAGATGTCGATGGAAATTGGCTCGGATTAGCAGATGAAACTTCTACTCGCATGCCGCTGGTGTTAGACGACAGCCCTTTTGTTTGTGCAGTGTGGGGTGGTGATGTAAATGGGGACAACAGCCCTGATTTGTATTTCTGTAACTATCGGCCGAATGGCACAGGTGTTACAGCCAAAGACTTTCTATTTATCAATGATGGAACAGGTCACTTTGTGAACGAGAGTCAGGCACGCTTAGGTAATCTGCGCAACTCAGCCTTCGGCACAGCCTGTCAGATATTGGATATGGACAATGATGGTGACAATGACATTATAAAAACTACGACACTTTATAGCGTGGCACCCTGGAATGCTCGCGGAACTATTCTCATGTTCAACGATGGCACAGGAAACTTCACTGTGTGGCAAAATCTGACGCCAACTGGCTCACCTTACATGTTCGATGTAGCTGATTTTAATAACGATGGTTTGAAAGATTTGTATGTAGTGGATGATGGCTCTGATAGACTGCTTATCACTACAGCCATTGTGCCTAATACAAGCCTTACTATTACAAACACTGCCGTTAATTTTTCGAGCGTAAATGGTTTCGGTGGCAATGTGCATGCAATGGATATTGACCTTGATGGCGATGCCGACATTGCAGTAAGTGACGTGGATGTGGACATTCCACCTTGCGATTCAGGAAGACGACTTGCCATTTTGCGTAATGATGGCGGAGTGTTTACCAATCCGTATGGTTCTACACTTTATCCATGGGCAGATAACAGCTACGACATGACTTGGATAGACATCAATGAGGATGGATTGCCTGACTTTGTTACCGCGCAATGCTCCGGCTATGGTGTGTTTATGAGTGACAATTGTGGTCTGGCGCCTAACCCTAGCGACTATGACGAAGATGGCTTGGCTGACACTTGCGATCCGTGTCCTACCAATCCTGATCCAGCTTGTGCGCCTCCTACTGATTACCCCACCGCTGATTTATCCAACAGTGCCGCTCGTCAATGGAACGAATTGTTGTTAGCTTCTATTCGCAAAGACTTTGCACGTCCGCCTGTGCATGCGCGCAATCTTTTTCACTTCTCCGTTGCAGCCTATGATAGTTGGGCTGCTTATGAGCCCAGCAATTGTACTTTTTTACTTGGTCAAACTGTAGATGGGTATTCATGCGCATTCAATGGAATAGCTGCACCTGCTGATGTGGAATTGGCGCGCGCTACCACTATTCATTATGCATGTTATCGCCTTTTGAAAAATCGTTTTGCTGCATCGCCACAATCGGTTTTGCTTTTTCAAGGTTATGATGTGCATATGGGTTTGCTTGGGTTGGATGTCACATTTACTTCCTCAGACTACAGCACAGGCGACCCTCGTGCATTGGGCAACTATATAGCAGAGTGCATCATTGCTTTTGGAATGCAAGACGGTAGCAACCAATCTGGCAACTATGCTAACACAGTTTATCTGCCTATCAATCCACCAATGATTGTGGACGATCCGGGCAATCCAAATGTGGTGGACATCAATCGATGGCAGCCAACCACATTGGATATTTTCATTGACCAAAGCGGCAATCAGATTCCAGGGGCAACACCCAAATTTATTGGCGCACAATGGGGCAGCGTTACTCCCTTCTCATTAGTAGAAGCAGACAAAACGGTGCACCCTCGCAGCGGATGGAACTACGAAGTCTACCACGACCCGGGCACGCCACCACTTCATGCTATGGATGGCAGTGGCACTACCGATTTATTTCAGTGGAACTATGAAACAGTGCTCACTTGGTCGGCACACTTGGATGCTACGGATGGGGTGATGTGGGACATATCACCTGCATCGCGCGGCAATCAGAATACGCTGCCAACCAATCTGCAAGATCACACTACGTTCTATGAACAATTGGGTGGAGGCACAGCTGGCAGTGTTGGCCACGCGCTCAATCCAGCCACAGGCTTGGCCTATCAGCCCAACATTGTGCCGCGTGGCGACTATGCACGCGTGCTTGCAGAGTTTTGGGCAGACGGTCCAAATTCTGAAACGCCTCCAGGCCATTGGTTCAGCATACTCAATTATGTAAGCGATCATCCAATGGTCGAAAAAAAATTCAAAGGCGAAGGTCCTGTTTTGAATGACCTCGAATGGGATGTGAAAGGATACTTAGCTCTTGGCGGTTCCATGCATGATGTTGCCATTACTACATGGGGAATCAAGGGCCATTATGACTACACAAGACCTGTGCACGCCATTCGCGCAATGGCCGATTTGGGTCAAGCATCTGATGTCTTGTTGCCCAACTATCACCCAGGTGGCTTGCATTTAATACCCAATTACATTGAATTGGTGACAGCCGGAGATCCGCTTGCCGGAGCTGGTGGCATCAATGTGGACAAAATAAAAGTGAAAGCATGGCGGGGTCATGAAGTGATAAATAACGTGGACACTGACGAGGCTGGCGTAGGTTGGATTTTGGCAGAGGAGTGGTTTCCTTTTCAACGTTCATCTTTTGTAACACCACCATTTGCAGGTTATGTAAGCGGACACAGCAGCTACTCGCGCGCTGCAGCCGAAGTGCTTACCCTGTTCACAGGCAATGAATTTTTCCCAGGTGGAATGGGAGAATTTCTTGCACCACAAAATCAATTTCTAATTTTTGAAGATGGGCCAAGCGTTGATATTGATCTGCAATGGGCCACCTACCGCGATGCAGCTGATGAGTCTGCACTGTCGCGCATTTGGGGAGGCATTCACCCACCTGCTGATGATATTCCTGCACGAATTCTAGGTATCACAGTTGGCACTGAAGCGTTCGCTAAAGCAGAAGCACTTTATAGCGACTCCGACTTCGATGGTGTTTGCAATCTGAATGATTCGCCTTGTGAAGAAAATGTGGAGCTATGCAACAACATAGACGACAATTGCAATGGCCTAATTGACGAAGGCTTCGACTTGGATAACGATGGCTACACCACTTGCGAAGGCGACTGCAACGATGGCAATGCAGCCATCAATCCAGCAGCAGCAGAAAATCTTTGCAACAGCATAGATGATAACTGTAACGGCACCACAGACGAAGGTCGTGTGAATGGCTGCACCAATACAAGCGCTTGCAACTACAATGCTGCAGCTACATGCGATGACGGCTCATGCACCTTCGCTATTACTTGGTATTTAGATGCTGATACAGACTCTTATTACACATCAACACTATCATCATGCGCATCACCCGGTTCAAGTTGGACTAGCACCTTGCCAGTAGGTGGCAATGGCGACTGCAACGATGGCAATGCAGCCATCAATCCAGCAGCAACCGAAAATCTTTGCAACAACATAGATGACAACTGTAACGGCACCACAGATGAGGGTCGTGTGAATGGCTGCACCAATGCAAGTGCATGCAACTATAACGCTGCTGCAACATGCGACAACGGCTCTTGCATATTTGGAATATCATGGTATTTAGATGCAGACACAGATACTTATTACGCTGCAACACAAGTGGCATGCACATCACCTGGTGCAGGTTGGACAAGCACTTTGCCAGCAGGTGGCAGTGGCGATTGCAATGATTTAAATGCAGCCATCAATCCAGCAGCAACGGAAGTATGTGGCAACAGCATAGACGATGATTGTGATGGCAATGTGGATGAAAATTGCTGTGATCCGCTTGGAACAATTGGCACCATAAGCGGACCAATAGGTGCTTGCAGAAATCAAACAGGTGTGGTATTTAGTATTGCTTCCGTTACAGGCGCAACTTCATACATGTGGACCTTGCCAACAGGAGCTACCGGCACTTCCACTACCAATAGTATTTCACTTTCATTTTCATCTACCTATAATACAGGCAACTTGTGCGTGAAAGCACTGAACGGATGTTCAGAGACTGCGCAGTCATGCATGAGTGTGCTGGTACTCTTGGCTGTGCCCGCTGCACCGAGCGCCATCAGCGGTGGCAATACCGATGCGTGTGCAAACACTTCTAAAGCATACAGCATTGCAGCTGTTGCTAATGCCACATCGTACGAGTGGATAGCCCCAACCAATGCAACCATCACTGCGGGCCAAGGCACTACCAGTGCCACTGTCACCTTTGCCTCCAACTTCGGAAGCAGTGGTGTGCTGAGTGTGCGAGCTGTGAATTGCAAAGGCAACAGTGGTCTTCGTACCCTCACGGTGTATGGCAAACCTGTTATGCCAGGCTTGATTACTGGACCTACTGCAGCGGTTTGTGGGGGTTCAACACAGACTTATAGCATTGTTGCTGTGAATGGAGCCACTAGTTATTTATGGACGGTGCCTGCGGGTACAGTCATCAACACTGGTCAGGGAACTATGGCTATCAATGTCACATTCCCAGCAGGCTATGTTACAGGCAGTGTAACAGTGTCAGCCTCCAGCTCATGCGGCACCAGCGCTCCCAGAACATTGACGGTGGGCTCTGCACCAACGTTACCAGCAAGTGTAACGGGCCAAACCACTAATTTGTGTGGGGGAGGAAGTTTCACTTATACCATACCAGCTGTAACAGGAGCTATTTCATACAACTGGACACCGCCATCGGGTTGCACCATCACGGCCAACACGGGCACCAGTATTACCCTCAGTATTCCTGCTAACTATGTGTCGGGCAATTTGTGTTATACCATTACTAATACATGCGGAACAAGTCCCATGCGATGCAATGTGCTTAGCTCCGTGCCGTTGACTCCTGCAACCATCAGTGGGCCTGCATCGGTATGTCCAAGTTCAACCGGGTTGAGTTACAGCACCCCTCAGGTGTTAGCCTTTACCTACACATGGACAGTTCCAGCGGGTTGCACCATTCTATCAGGCCAAGGCACCAACACTGTTTCAGTCAACTGGGGAACCAGCGCAGGAAGTATATATGTAAAAGCCAATAACGCGTGCGGATCGTCTGCTAATAGGACCTATGCTGTATCTCTTTTGGCTTGCATGCCAGAGGAGGAGGAAGGCGACAACTGGGATATTGGCAGAGATAATAGGTTAGATGTATATCCTAATCCTAGCAGTGGTAGTTTCAAAGTTGTTTCAAATTTCGATAGCGATATGATTTTAATGAATCATTTGGGCCAATTTGTCCAACGCTTCCGATTGAATGAAGGCAATCAGCGCAGCGTAAAAGTAGACGGACTAAGTGCTGGCATGTATATGCTTGTGAGTGAAACGAACGGTACAATAATTACTGAAAAAATTGTGGTCGCACCATAGCATAAATATAAAGTGAAAGAAGGGGCCGCATCAAATGCGGCCCTCTCTTTTTATAAGTTTATCACAAACTCTAGCGAGCCATCAATGGCACAGATATTTTTGCGGTAATGAATAAAATTTACTCACTTGTTTTAGGAATGCTGTTAATGAGCATTACTTCATGCGACCCTGCTACACTCGAAGGCATCATGAGTGGAATCCCTTCGGGAACTTCTGTGCCCCTTACCAATGAAGAAGTGGTGCAAGGACTGAAAGAAGCATTGAAAGTAGGGGCGCAAAATGCGGTGTCATTCACAAGTAAAGAAGGTGGTTTTTTGAATAATAGCCTCATTCGAATTCCGTTTCCAACCGAAGCACAACAAGTGAAAACAAAGGCACTGCAACTTGGGCTAAGCAGTCAAGTAGAAAAATTTGAGAGCAATCTGAATCGCGCTGCAGAACTTGCATCCAAAGAAGCAGCGCAGGTTTTTGTGAATGCCATTACCAACATGAGTATTCAGGATGGGTTCAATATTCTGAAAGGAGACAGCACAGCAGCGGCCAGTTTTTTAAAGAAGAATACAAGCGTTGAACTCACTCAGAAATTTTCTCCCATTGTACAGAAAGCCATTGATGAAGTTAAGTTGACCTCTTATTGGGAACCGTTGACCAGTGCCTATAATACCGCTTCCATTCTAACAGGAGGCCAACAAGTAAATACTGATTTGAATGCTTATGTTACCCAGAAAGCGCTGGATGGTTTGTTCTTTTATGTAGCGGATGAAGAAAAGAAAATTCGAAAAAATCCAGCAGCACGAGTGAGTGAAATTCTGAGGAAAGTATTTGGGTCGCTGGATAAGTAGCAACTAGACTGTAAATTCTAGCGAACAGAAGACTTGCTATGAATGTGGACTCTGTTTTAAAATTTTAAAGTTTTCAAATTCTCGATTTTTTGCTATGAAACTCATCTCCTTCAACGTAAACGGTATTCGCGCCACAGTAAAAAAGGGCCTTTATGAAAGTATAAAAAAAATGAATCCAGATGTCATCGGATTCCAGGAAACAAAAGCCAATGACGTCCAGGTTGCAGAGGCGTTAGCTGGTTTAGGCGATTATCATCTTTACTCAAATAGCGCTGAGAGGCCTGGCTATAGCGGTACTGCGGTGCTTACTAAACAAATACCATTGAGTGTTGCAAAAGGTATTGGAACAGCAGAACATGACAATGAAGGACGCACACTCACTCTCGAGTTTGATGATTTTTATTTCGTCAACTGCTATGTTCCAAATAGTGGACAGGAATTGGTGAGGTTAGATTACCGTCAGCGCTGGGACAAAGAAATGCTTGCTTATTTAAAAAAGTTGGAGACCAAAAAACCCGTTGTTTTTGCCGGGGATTTAAACGTTGCGCATAAGCCAATTGATTTGGCGAATCCTAAATCTAATTACAACAAGACTGCTGGCTACACTCAAAAGGAAATTGATGGGATGGATATTCTGCAATCGCATTTCATTGATTCATTCCGAAATAAATATCCTGATACCGTAAAATACAGCTGGTGGAGTGCGCGCTTCAATTCGCGGGCTAAGAATGTCGGCTGGAGAATTGACTACTTTCTTGTTTCGCCTTCGTTATTGCCGCGGTTAAAGGATGCTTTCATTCTGAATGAAATTGAAGGAAGCGATCACTGCCCTGTGGGTATTGAGCTCAATTAAGATGTAAGTCAGATAAAAACAATAAAGCCCTTTCACATTTGCGAAAGGGCTTTTTGCAATCGTGAAAAAATCAACTGTTACCTCAGCACTGTGACGCTGCCACTGTGCATTTGGTTAACTGCTTTGTTTGTGAATTCTATTCTTATTGTCCAAGTGAAGCAATCGTTGTGCGAATAGTATTGACCATCGCGAATATTGCCCATCCAACCTTCTTCCGGATTGTCTGTTATGAAAACTGCTTCACCCCAGCGATTCATCACTACGAATTCGTATTCTTTTATGAATTGTGTATCGCTCATTACAGGTATAAAGACATCATTGATTCCGTCATTGTCTGGAGTGAATGAATTGGGTACAAATAAGTAATAGGTGTTGTCAATGTTTACTAATTGAGTAGTCTGGTCTGTACATCCAAATTCGTTAGTCACTGTTTGAGTGGTGTAGAATGCGCCACCCGTTTCGTACTGATGGGTGGGCGATGACTCATTGCTGCTAAATCCATCACCGAAATCCCAGAAATACTGTGTGCCTCCGCTGCTGCTATCTGCGAAGGATATTTCAAGATCATAAATAACATCGCCATCAGGTGTGAATGTAAAACCTGAAGCCGGCAAACCAAAAACTTCTATCATATCATCGAAGAATTGAACACTCTCGCAGCCATGCACACTTGTTGCGAATATTTGAACGTCATATATGCCTTCATCATCAAAGGTGATGGTTGGTTCAGAAGCCGAGCTTTGTTCCCCATTGCCAAATGACCAATTGTAACTCACACCATTCGTTGTGATGTTCTCAAATGTGACTTCGAGTGGGGCACAACCATTAAAAGGAAATGGAGTAATATCAATTTGGGGTTTAGGATGAATGGTGTAGATGGCATCGTAAGAATCTGTACATCCAAAATCGTTGAATGAGATCAACTGAATAGGATGTTCTCCTACTTGGTCAAAACTGAATGAAGGATTCATTTCATTCGAATAGTTGATTCCATCTACTAGCCACTGATATGCGCTAGATCCTGAAGTAGAAACCATCGGGTTGATTGTTTCAAGCGGAAAGCAACTTTCAATGCTGCTTAGCTCAAATGTGGTGACAGGTTGTGGTTGCACTGTAACCGTTTGAAATGCTGAATCTGTGCAGTAGAACTCATTTATTACGTGCAATGAAATAGTGTATTCAACAGGAGCAGTTCCCTCGTTCGTGTATTCAAAACATTCATTGAGATCATTGCTCTCAACTCCATTTCCAAAATTCCAACTTTGTTGAGTAGCTCCAGCAGTGGCATTGTCGGTGCAAACAAGCATTGGGCTGCAGGAAAGTGCTGGGCTTGCGCTCATCATGGCAATGGGTTTTGGATGCACCGTAAACATCATGCTGGCAGTTGAGGAACAGCCATTGTTTTCTTGCGCATTGGCACTGATGAAGTATTCACTTCCAACTGCATAAGAGTGTTCAGTGTCTTGGCCTGATTCAAAGTTTCCATCACCAAAATCCCATTGAATACTTTGAATATTGCCAGTAGTTTCTGAGAAGAACAAGACATTCTGATCAGGACAAGATGCGATTGAATTGGAGGAAATTTCTATCGTAGGGGAGGGTAAAACTTCAATGGTAACAATGCTAGTATCGAAGCTGCAGCCGTCATTTGCGTAATAGATTACATCAAATGATCCTGCATTTTCAAATACGTGATTGGGACTCACCAACGATGAGTTGTTTCCATCATCAAAATCAAAATAGTAGTTGGTAGCGCCCGTTGTTGAATTGTTGAATTCAACGAACAGAGGAGAGCAACCGAGACTAACTGTTGGAAGCAAATTAATTTCAACGGTGTTGGGTAAAACGGTCACTACACTTTCAGTGCTATCAACTCCGCAATCATTGTAAGCAAAAAGTTTGATGGTGAAGTTGGCTGAACTTTCATCAGTAGTATAAATCTCGTCAGCAGGTGTTACATCGGCAACATTTTCACCGTTGCCCAAATCCCACAAATACGAGTCGGGATAACCTTGACTCTCATTGATGAAATGGGTAGTCACTGGTGAGCAAAGAGATGAAAGAGTAGTGCTAAAAGCCGCTTCTGGCTGGGGATGCACCGTTATCGTTTCGGAATAAATGTCGCTTCCGCATATGTTGTCAGCGGTAATAGAAATGGTGTATTCGCTAGACTCTGCTACAGCTATGAATTCAAGTGGAGAAGGATTTGCATCATTCGTTATTGTTCCGCCAAGATTCCATTCTACACTCATTACTTCACCAATAGCTTCATTCATAAAGGAAACGGACAATGGCGAACAACCCTCGCTTACGGATAAACTCAAATGCGCGGCAGGTGCTGATATTATCTCAATAGCTCCTAATGCTGAGCTTTCGCAGCCAAGGGAGTTGAATGCGCTGAGTGTTATGTTGTATGAACCCATTAACGGATAGCTCGTAGTTGGATCAATCGCAAGAGATGAACTTCCATTTCCCAAACTCCATTCGTAATTGTCAGCTCCGGTGGAGTTGTTGGAGAAAACGACTGGAGTATTTAAGCATGCAGTGTCTGCAACATCAAATGCAGCGGCAGCTAAAGGCACCACCGTGATAGTGATGTTGTCAGTGTTGAGGCAGTTGTATGTGTCTGTAACGCTGAGTGTATACGTTGTCGAAATCAATGGAGTCGCTGTCACATCTTGCATGTCATTATCGGATAGTGTGGAAGCATTATTCCATGAGTAGATGTAGGGTTCACCACCGCTGCTCACTGATGCATCTATGTTATGACTTGCTCCCGCGCAAATGCTAACGTCACTTCCCGTATTTACTGTTGGTGGTTGGTGCACAACTACCAACTTAGCATCACTGGTTTGACATGTGCCAGTGCCTGTTGTGTAAGTGCATGTATAGGAACCAGAAGCATTGGGGGTAAAAACTCCAGCCGATGTTAGCATGGCTGTTGCGGTCCAAATTCCACCTGGGGTTATGGGAGTCAGCGAGAAAGAAGGGGAGTTCAAACACACTGATTCATCGGCACCTGCATTAGCAAAAGTTGCAGTCGTAATTGTTACGACTATATCATCACATGAAGTGCAATTGTTGCCGTTCGTATAACAGTAGGTCAATGTGAAATTTCCAACTCCGTTTGGAGTGAAGGAACCAGCTGGAGTCACAAATTGTCCGCTCCATGTGCCACCACTAGGAGAAAATCCTGCAAGCACATGAGGGATCGGCTGATTGCAAAGTGTTATGTCACTTCCAGCATTTACCACTGGCAAACTATTTACAGTAATTACTATGTTGTCACTTGCTGTGCAAGAAGCATTGTCTGTTACTAGGACTGTGAAAGTGGTGGTTAGTGTTGGCGATGTGGTGGTGGATGCGCTAGCTGCATTTGCTACCGTTCCGCCACTCCAGGCATAATTGGTAATGCTTCCATTGGAAGAAGATGCTGTTGCGCTGAGTGTTGCAGTTTGACCATTGCAGATGCTTTGGTCACTGCCAGCATTTACCGTTGGCAGCGCTTTTACGGTGATTACAATTTGATCTGATGATTGGCACAAACCACTGGTGGTGGTGTAAGACAAATTGTAAACACCCACCGCACTTGGGGTGAATAATCCGCCTGAAGTAACCAGTGCAGATCCGCTCCATGTTCCACCTGCAAGCAGTTGAACCGGTGTGGCATTTAAACAAATATTCTGATCACTTCCCGCATTGATGACATCAGGTGCAATAACTGACACCACTCGTGTGTCTGTTGCCGTGCAATTTTGAGCGCTGGTGAATGAATAGGTGAGTGTAAAATTTCCTGTTGCGGTTGGTGTAAACAATCCGGAAGAACTCACTCCGCTGCCGCTCCACGTGCCGCCTGCAGGAGTGAATCCTGTTAGTTGTGTTGGCGAGGCATTGCTGCATATCGTGTTGTTCGCTCCTGCATCTACAATGGGATAGGCATTTACGTTTATGACTACCTCATCGCTGGCGGTACAATTCGCATTGTCTGTGACATACAAGGTATAGGTTGTAGTAGAAAGAGGCGATGCAGTCGGATTTAAGATGGTGGAATTGCTTACCCAACTGCCACCCCATGCTACGTTTGTGATGCTTCCATTCGAACTGCTCGCAGTTCCATTGAGCTGAGCGCCTGAGCCAACGCAAATATTCTGATCACTTCCTGCATTAATAGTTGGCAGAGCCAATACGCTGACCTGGACATTGTCTGTAACTGTGCAGCCACCAGAAGTAGCTGAAACAGTGAGATTGTAAATGCCCACTGCATTTGGAGTGAAGACACCACCGGATGTTACCAAAGGGCTTCCGCTCCAATTGCCTGCGGTTGGCAGTTGGAATGCGGGTGTATTAAGACATACCACATGGTCTGAACCACCATTTGGTGGCGAGGGATTGATAACCGTCATAACCATAGTGTCCGAAAATGGACATCCTTGGGCACTCACTTTTGTGTAAGTAAGTGTGAAACTTCCTGCGGCAGTTGCGGTGAAAAGGCCCGAAGAATTTACTCCCGTTCCACTCCAAGTTCCACCCGCAGGAGTGGCGGTCAATTGTTGCGAACCTACGCTTAGACAAAGTGTTTGGTCCACACCAGCATTTACACTAACAGCTGGAAAGGTGGTAACCTGAACGGTATTAGAGGCTTGGCAGTTGGCTACATCGGTTACCGTATAAGTGTAGGTAGTAGTAGTGTTTGGAGCCACATTTATGCAGGCCGTAGATGAGCCCCCAGGTAACCATAATTGAGTGATAATGGCGCCATTGGAAGAAGATGAAACGCCACACAATTGCACTGGAGTGCCGGGACAAACAGACACATCCGCTCCTGCATCAGCTATAGGTGAAGGCGAAACTGTTAGCAGTATTTGGTCTGTTGAGGTGCAGCCATTGGCATCCAACACAGTTACCGTATAGGTATTGGTAGATGTTGCAGTAACGTTGTTGGCAGGTGAAGCATTGTAGGTAACACCTCCATTCCAGCTATATTGAAAGGGCGAAGCTCCTGTAGCACTAACATTTGCTCCAAGGGCGGCAATTTGACCGAAACACTTGCTAATGTCAGCACCAGCCGACACGGTGCATTGAGCAGAAGAATGCGTTTGTATGAAAATGAATGCAGCAAAGCCAAAAATGACACGCAGCACAAAAGCTGTTAGGGTTTTCACTATTTGCAGTTTAAAGTTAGGGTTGCACTTTTTCTATAAAAAGTCTCCTCAAAACGGCAGAAGGGAATAAAAGGTTTCAGATGTAACCTCAGGATGAATGGAATAACGAAAAATTGTGCTGAGAAAAGCATAAATGTTCACGTATGGTTGCACATATCTTTCGACCCCTATCAAACCTGTTTGTTTTTATATAATATGATAAAAAATCTAATTGTTGCGGTGGCCACTTTGTGCAGCACTGCTATGCTGGCTCGCGAAATTCCTTACGGTTATGAAATGCCTAAAGAGCAATTGAGCGCTATAGTCGCTATGGAAATCGAGACCTTTGATCACGAGGTTTTATTGAGTGAAGACGCCCTTCGAGAACACCATGGCGGACGCACCCGCACCGGGCGCATTGCTTTCATGGATGAATTGGATGCTTCCAATTGTGGCATCTGGACTACATTGGAAAACGGAGATAAAGTTTGGATGCTCCGATTCAGAACATTAAATGCAAAAGCAGTAAATGCTTATTTCAACAACCTTTATTTGCCAGAAGGAAGTTCTCTTTTTATTTATTCAGCTGACCTTTCTTATTTCGAAGGACCATACACCATTGACGACTGCAATGCTCATGGTCGTTTTGGAACATCAGAGGTTTTTGGTGAAGAGGCAATCATCGAGTATTACCAACCCGCTGATGTTATCTCTCAAGCCACTCTTGGATTTTATGGTTTCGGTCACTTTTACAATCATGTGCATGATTACCGTGATGCCAATCGTGGCGGTGGCAGCGATTTCTGCGAAGTGGATGTAAACTGTCCTGAAGGTGATGAGTGGACTGCAGAACGCGATGCGGCTGTTCGTCTTACTTTGGTGGATGGTGGCGACCAATATTTATGTTCTGGTTCCATGGTGAATACTACAGCGCTGGATTGCAGGCCTTATTTGCTCACAGCATTTCACTGCTGCGAGGGAATAAGCGATGCCGACTTATTGCTTTGCTCAGTTAGGTTCAACTATCAAAAAGCAAATTGTGGAAGTGGTTCGGTACCCTCCAACAATAAGTCCGGTGTATTCAAGCATGCAGACAGCAATGATGGTGGTGGCGAAAGCGGTTCTGATTTCGCTCTTTTTGAAGTGGAAGACGATATACCAAGCTCATGGGATGTTTACTACGCAGGATGGGATGCTACTACCACCACTCCTGAAAGCGGTGTGGGTATCCATCATCCAAGTGGTGATGTAAAGAAAATTTCGACTACTGAAGATTTTGTGTCAAGCGGCTGGGGTTCTGCCAATACGCATTGGCGCGTGGAATGGTTTGAAACCGTAACAGAGTGGGGAGTAACAGAAGGAGGCTCTTCAGGCTCTCCTGTGTACAACCAAGATCACAGAATAGTGGGTCAACTAACAGGAGGCGGATCGTGCTGTACAACCAATGGCTGTGGTCAAGGAACAGGCCCAACGGCTGAGGACTATTATGGTAAGATGAATAGAAATTGGAGTGGAAATCCCAACCCAACAAATGAAAAATTGAAAGTTTGGCTTGACCCTGTTGACCAAGGCGCAACAACCAATCTGACACTAGACGGAGCTTACGAAAACCCGGATGCTGTGAATCCATGCGCACCTACCGTGGGTATTTCGGAACGTTTAAAATTTGATGATGTGAAAATATTCCCCACAGTAACATCCGGAGAAATGACCATTTCAACTACCCAATTTAGAAGTATCAATGAGGTAAGAATATATAGCAGTGCAGGCGCTCTGGTGGAGGTTCTGAAATTGATGGACGTTCAAAGCTCTTTCGATTTTAGTGCCTATGCTGATGGACTTTACTACATGTCATTCATACATGTGAGTGGAACGCACCTCACTAAGAAATTCAGTGTAGTTCAATAGAAAAATGAATTGATTCGAAAGCCTTGGTCACGATAGTGATCAAGGCTTTTTCATTTAATGGCTTTGGAATAACTAGAGGTACAATTGGTTTTTAGATCAAGCCCCTTGCTTTCAGCTCCAAATATTTGTTCACGGTATTGATGGACAAATCCTCTGGTTTACTCAATAAGGTTTGAATACCATATTTGCGCAGCTTGGCTACTATTTGTTTCTTGTCGTTCAGCAGTTTTAGTGCTATGGTCTGTGCATAAATATCACTGAGGTAATCCGTATTCTGCTTAGAGTAATTTGCTAGTTCGGTGTTTTCAAAAATCATGATTACAAGCAAATGAATGTGATTGATTTTTTGAAGCACTGGCAACGCACGTTCCATTGCGTATGCACTTTCAAAATTCAGATAGAGGAAGATGAGGCTTCTGCCATGTATCACATTTTTTACTGCACGATAGAGCAGATCATAGTTTGCTTCAAAAGGCTGCGGCTTTTCGCGGTATAACGATTGAAGTATTTTTTTTAGTTGAAGTTCACTGCGGTCAGCAGGAAGTGTGGTTCCTATTTTATGAGAGAAGGTTATAAGTCCTGTTTTGTCGTACTTCTTTAGTGCAATATTGGCAAGCACAAGGCTAGTGTTGATGCTATAGTCCAGTAGGCTTAGACCGTTGAAGGGCATATGCATGCTGCGGCTTTTGTCTATCACCATATAAACCTGCTGCGAGCGCTCGTCTTCATATTGGTTCACCATCAGCATATTTCTTCGGCCAGTTGCCTTCCAGTTGATACTGCGGATGTCATCACCCTGCACGTAATTTTTTATTTTCTCAAATTCATAGCTATGTCCGATTCTGCGGATGTGTTTTATTCCTTCGTAGTTGCTGATGCGCGCGAACGCAAGCAACTCATACTTCTTCATCTGAATAACGCTGGGGAAAACGGGAATCATTTGCGGTCCAGCAAGCATCACTCTGCGCGCGCACAACCCGATAACTGTGGAGGTAATAGCATTCAGCACCCCGAAGTGATATTCTCCCCGGCTTACTGGTCGCAGGTTGTAGTGCATTTCTTCAGTAGTGCCCGCAGCTAATTCGATTCTTTTGAAAAAGTTTCTCTCCTGAAATTGAACTGGCATTTCATCATACAACTCGCAGATAAGTTTCACCCGGGATGTGTTTTCTAGTGCCAGCTTTACCACGTTTTCATCACCAAGTGAAAAAAGTTTGGCCATATCGCGCCTTGCGCGGAGATTGATTTTGACACCATAGAGCAATAGCAAGTCTGACAATGACAGCGCAACTAAACTCACAAGTGCAAGATGAGCCACAGGTTCAAAACCATAGAAGGCAAAACTTATGCAGTAGCAAAAGACCACTATTCCTGCGCCAAGAAAGAATCTTGGTGTAAGCCTGAAGCTGCGGAAAGCAGATATTTTAGTGGGCGATTCGATTTTCTAAGTAGTGATTAAATTTTCGCTGACTTTGCGATTTGGATTTTAAGACCAATAGGTAATTATGAGATTTTCTAATAGCTATTTCTATCTGGGTACTTCTACTTTCTTTAGTATGTCATCGATGATTTCTTCTACCGTGTGACCTTCCATCTCGCGCTCATGACTAAGAATAATGCGGTGATTGAGCACTGACGGTGCTACAGCTTTGATGTCGTCAGGTGTTACAAACTCGCGGCCTTGAATGGCCGCCATAGCCTTAGCTGTTTTCATCATACTTAGCGAAGCACGTGGCGATGCACCCATGAAGATGTCGCCATTGTTGCGGGTGTTGTGCACCACCGCGGCTATGTAGTTCAACAATTCCGGACGCATGTATACTTTTTCAATCACTGCTTTGAAATCAAACAATTGTGCAGGCGATACCACTTTGTTCACGCTATTTGATTGCTTTATTTCAAAGTCTTGGTGGAAGCGATGAAGTATGCGTTGTTCTTCTTCTAGCGATGGATACTTTAATTTTATTCTGAAAATAAAGCGATCGAGTTGCGCTTCCGGAAGTGAATAAGTTCCCTCTTGCTCGATGGGATTTTGTGTGGCCATTACAAAAAATGGAAACTCCATTTTATAAGTCACTCCATCAAAAGTGATTTGTTTTTCTTCCATCACTTCCATCAGCGAGGCTTGCGTTTTTGCAGGCGATCGGTTTATCTCATCTATAAGTATGATGTTTGAGAAAATGGGACCTTTCTTAAAATAGAAATTGCTTTCCTTCATGTTGAATACCGTGGTGCCTGTAACATCAGTTGGCATGAGGTCAGGTGTGAATTGTATGCGGCTGAATCCGGAATCTACCGTGCGCGCAAGAAGTTTAGCAGTGAGTGTTTTTGCAATACCGGGCAGTCCTTCGAGCAAAACATGACCACCTACAAGGAGGCCCGCCATCAGTAATTCAATGGTAGTATCTTGGCCTATGATTACTTTGCTTATTTCACTTTTTATGTTGTCAACCGCTTCGAAAAGTGGACGCACATTTACTCTGTTCGCAGGGTTGATGTCTAGCCAAGGGCTTTCTGGCTCTGCAGGAACTGAGGCCGCTGATTCCGGAACCACTGAGGCTAACTCAGGCGCTTCGGGCTGTGGCGTGTTGGTGTTATCACCAGGCATGTTCTGAGGATGTTGTTCGTGACCAGTCTCAGAATTTTGTGTTTCGCTCATGTTCTAATTTTTTTAATGCGTGTTCTTTTTTCTTCAAACTTTTTTTGGCAAATCTGTCTTTGCCAATATCTCAAACTACTTTTATTATTTACTCCGCTCGTAAAAGTCTTCAAGTCGAGCGTGGAAGACGAGCATTTCTGCTGTTTCTACTACCACTATGGATGACAGGAATTTACCTTGTTCAAATATGTCTTTTATGAGAGCTTCATTCACATTGCATTTGAAGGCAATGGCCCTGTATAGTTTATCATCTTCTTCCCTCATGCTCATAGGAAGCTTTAAGTTGAAGCGGTCGCGCAAATAAGCGCGAAACAAATCCATTTTCATCATCACCAGCTTTTTGTGATCGCTTTGGTTCATGAACATTTGCGAAATCACTTCGGTGTATTCAATGGAGGTATTTTCCATGTTGTCCACAGCAGGTATGATGCGCTGCTTGCGCCTTGCACCAAAGAGTAGGTAGAGCAAGCCAGCAGCTAGCAAAGTGTACCAACCATACTTCAAACTGGGTTCAGATAGAATGAATTCCATTGGTCCTTCTTGTGGCTTAGTAGGATCAGTTTCCGTATCTGAAAAATTATAGTTGAACGCATCCCAGTCGCGGTTGTCTTCGTCCCAATAGACAATGCCTGTGCCCATGCTGGTCAATGTCTCTCTACAATACTTCATGGCTGTATCACTCAGCATATGGTAATTGGTAAACACAAGTGGTGTGCTATGAAAATAGAACTTGCCCTTACCAAAAGAACAAGTGATATAGTTTGGATAATCTCCATTGAAAAAACCAATTTGTTGTACCCGCCCTCCATTATTCGTAATTAGGCTGTCATGAAAAAAACTCCATTCTTTGTCTGTCTTTTTGAAGTGGTAATACTTGCTCAGCGCGTAGTGTTCTATTGATGGAACAGAAGCTTCACTCAATTCAAGCTCAATGGTGGAGTCGGAAACAGAATAGAATTTTTTTATCATTTCGTTCTGAAATTCATACTCTTCAACACCTACCTCATCCCACTCTTCTTCCTCATAGTCTTCTTCTTCCGTGACTTCTTCATCCTCATAATAGTCATAAGGATACAGTGCTCGCTGTGTAAGGCGAAGCACACTGTCTGAGACCATATTGCTTGGCTGGTCGCAAAAAATGTATGCATTGTTGCCCGCTGCTACGAAATCAAATAGTTGTTTGGTGTCATCAAGATTTGCATAGTATTCGCTGCCTATATATATGTAGTTGTCTACTGAAGCAGTTGGGTCTTTGGGAAGTTCCTTAAATGCACTGTCTTTTACCATTACGAAAGTTTGGTTGCTCCGCACCTCTTTCATCAGCCTATGAAATATGAGTGTGCCATATGGCTGGTCATCCATCGGTTCGTAGCTCTCATTCCAGCGATACCTTTTCTCCTGCAGAAATACAAGGAAGAAGATCGCAGCCAAGACTACAATGGCAATAACCGCTATAATTAGCGTACTGTTATTTTTCTTCGCTGCCATTCAGATTGTTTTTGTAGCCTGCAAATACTTCTTGTAATCGGCTATACTCCTTGTCATTAATGCTGGTGTCTCCGTACCATACTATTTCATAGGCAAGCGTTATATCACGAAATTGTGTATATGCTTTTCTGCCGCGCATCTCGTTTAGATAGTCGCGGTTGGTTTTATCTTTTTTCCAAATGATAAAACGGATTTCGTGCATGCGTTGTATAGAACTTAGGTAAAGAATGCGCACAGCGGTTTTGTAATCACCGGCCTCTAGCGCAAGTCGCAGAAATCTTTCGAGGTCACTTTCCTCAGGCAGTTCTTCTATGTTGTCTAGTGCGCTTAGTTGTGCAAGTTCCACTTTCTTGTCGCGCATTTTTCCACTATTGTTCATTAGCAGAGCTATGGTTGCGGCTAGTATTATTATAATCAGCAGTATGCAAAGCACCTTGCCCAGTGGTGACAAAAACAAATCACCCAAATTGAAATCACTCTCATCGTTGTCTGAATTACTATCCTCATCAATTGGTTTTTCTTCTTCCTTTTTTTCTTCTTCTTTTTTCTTCGTACTGCTATCACGATAGTCTACTCCTTCTTTTGCTTTTTCCCACTGCTGGTCGTTCCAGACTGGCGCACTTTGTGCTGCGCTGTCTGCTTGCGCAAATGCAAAACAGTTTGTTGCCATTGCAAACAACAATAACAGTATGCGTACGATTTGCTTAGGCCTCTTGCTCCAATCCATACGCGCGTTTTTTGAAACCAATTTGTTCTATGGAAGCCATCAGGGTGCTTGCTTCGTTTATCTCTTTCGCACTGTAGTAAAACAAGGCAGTGCCATACATGCTAAGACTGAGCACGCAGGCAGGCACAAAGAAGAGCATAAAGGTGTAGATGATCATATAAGCTTGTTCTGCTAGCGGTGCATTGCGTGGAATGTTCATGGTAATTATCTCGATCACCAACCCCATTACAGGCGCGCTCAGAACAAAAAACACTATCCACTGAATGAGGAATGTGCTGAGGAATACACCCATCATTTTCCAATAGTTACCGCGCATGATCTGAAAGGTGCGGCCAATGGAAGTAAGAAAAAATTTCTTTTCGGCAAACGACACATACATCCATAACAGGAAGAAGGGAAACAAGAAAGGCAAGGTGAAAAAGGTAAGAACATGTGGCAGCAAAAGAGGTAAAGCTGCCATACCAGTTATGAAAATGCAATTAATGAAGTCGGCAAATTCAAGCGATGAATTGGCCTTCATTTTTTTGTTGGACAGATAAAAAACGATTAGAGTGTAACAGCCAAATAACACCGCAAGTATTCCATACATCAGCGGGAAGTTATCAAAGTCGAGATGATTATTCCACGCATCCCAAGGATAGATTACGTCAACGAGGGAGCCGCCCCACATGCTCCATTCTTGCAACGAATGAAATTTTCCTTGTGTTATAAAAGCGTAAGCAAGCGTTACCAGCAGAGCACCTATAAGTGCTACTATCGCTTGCTTTCGCGCGTTGTTAGCAAACAAATCAAAACACTCCGTAAATATTTTACCGGGCGATTTGATGATGTGCAATTCAAACACTACCGGATTTCTTTTCGGAATTTCGTCTAGCGGTCGTTCTCCTATGAAACCTTTTCGATGACGGTAGAGTGGATAGACTACAAAGTATCCTAACACAATTCCTGCTGACAACAATATGATGAGTACTCGCAGACTATCGCCCATGTCAGTGTGTCGCGTGAGGAACGATTCGATGAAGGCAGCATAGAGCAGCAATACGGAGACACCTATCATCATTTTGACAGCATGACGAGCAGAGTGCACCAGTGCTTGCCCTCTGCTATAGGTGCCAGGGAAAAGCAAGCCCCTTGCAAGTGCAAAACCTGCAGCGCCTGCCACCACTATCATAGATAGTTCGAGTGTGCCGTGCAGCATGATTGCAAGAAAACTTTCTCTGAAAAGGCCTCGCTCTATGAAGAAGTAGATGAAGGCACCCACCATGATGGCGTTGTATAAAATGATGTAGACGGTACCGAGGCCAAACAATATTCCAACCACAAATGTGAAGAAGGACACCTTGATATTGTTCCATGCTATATGGAAAAACATGCCGATAGGTTCTTGGCTGTCATACACCGCCATTGGATCGCCTTTCTCAATGTTGGCTTTAGTCATTTCTATGTATTGATCGCCCATTATGATCCGCGCGAAGTCTGGATAGTAAATGCTGCTGACAAGGCCAATGGTTAAGCCTAACACAAAAAGCCCGAATGAAAAATAAATAGCCTTGCGGTGATGGTAAAGCGACTCTGGTAACTCCTGTCCCCAGAAGTTCAAGAAAGCGTTTTTCTCGCGCTTCTTGTTTTTGTAAATGACTTGATAAACTTGTTGTGCTATGCCATTGAGATAAACACGAACGGAGCGGTTAGAGTAAAATGTGCGCGAATAAGAAAGGTCATCAGTGGTCTCGATAAAAAGTTCGGTAACACGCTCAGGATCTTTGTTGGCACTGGTAAGCACCTCTTCAAATTCCTGCCACTTGTCTTTATTCTGCGAGATGAAATCCGTTTCCTGCATAGTCCTCACCAACCAACAAAAATGATTTGTTTTGGCAACGCTACGAAAATAGAGAAAGTGAATGCTGCGGATTCACAATGATTGTGAGGAGAGCAACCAAAATAATCAAACAACTCATCTCCCGCTTATGTTAGTCCCCACATTCAGACGCTCCGTTTTTCATGAAGACCATAGATGTAAGAACTACACAAAACGTTACCATCACTTACGAGTTGGCGCATGTGCGCGATCGCATACTGGCATGCATAATTGACCTCATCATTATGGCCACTGCCTACTTCATCATGGTGTGGATATTTATGCTCTTTGCAACTTTCAATGATGAATTTTTTGAGCATGCCATTTATCTTATTCTGCTTCCTATGATCACTTTTTACACCCTGGTCTCTGAGGCTTTGATGCATGGGCAGACCTTGGGCAAGAAGTCCATGAAGATAAAGGTGATAAAACTGGACGGTCGACAGCCCACTTTTTACGATTACATGAATCGCTGGACTTTCCGGCTAGTCGATGTGTGGCTGAGCCTTGGTGTAGTGGGCACTATACTCACAGCATCATCCGATTTTTCGCAACGCTTGGGCGACATTACCAGTAACACCACTGTGGTTCGGGTCAATAACCGCTCTGTTATCTCGCTAAAAGATATTCTGAAAATTGATTCACGCCAGAACTACGAACCTACTTACACGGGCATTAGCAATTTCAGAGAAGATGACATCCTGCTTATCAAGCAAACCATAGAACGTTACAACCGCTACCGCAATGATGCGCACCGTAAGGCTATTCTTACACTATGCGAAAATCTTCGCCTCAAGCTCGGGTTAGAGGAACCTGTGAAGGAGCACATTAAGTTTTTGAAGACACTGATAAAGGATTACATCGTGCTAACACGATAGAATGAGGTTATATAAAAGTGGTGTAGGATTTTTCAATCTGAGCCGCATCTATTTCAACATCATAAACCGCCTTGCCGATTTTTGAGGGCAGTACAAATCGAATGGAGCCTTCCTTGTTCTTTTTGTCATTCTGCAAGTAAGAGAATAGAGAATCGAAGGGTGGCAAGGAATAATCTTTTAGAGCGAAAAATTTCGATACGCACTTATATATATGAGTCGAGACTTCTTCAGAGCAAATTCCAAAGTCAAAAGCTAGCTTCGCTTCAATAACAATTCCCGCTGCCACACATTCGCCATGAGTCATCAATAAACCCTGTTGAATGTAAAATGATTCCAACGCATGGCCAACAGTGTGTCCCAAGTTTAGCAACTTTCGTTTTCCACCTTCTTTATAGTCTTCTGATACCAATTGCTCCTTTGTTGTAGCACATTGTTTTATGAAAGGAGAAAGGGACTGAACAGTCAAAGTATCAATAGCAATGAGATCCTTCCACAATTGCTCTTGCGCTATCAGACCATACTTCAACATTTCCGCAAAGCCAGACTTCAGTTCTCTCGCATCAAGAGTTTCCAGAAATCCAGGGTAAACAATCGTTGAAAGTGGCTGGCTAAAGGTGCCTATGCAATTTTTCACTTCGTCATGATCTATTCCATTCTTGCCACCTATTGCAGCGTCTACCATACCCATTAAGGTAGTCGGAATGTTCAAGAATTGAATTCCTCTCTTATAAGTGGCCGCAACGAAACCACCCAAATCGCTTATCACACCACCACCTAGGTTGATGACCAATGAGTGGCGGTCTGCATTTCTTTCCAGCAGATGCGTCCACAGATGCCCGCAAACTTCCAATGACTTATTTGCTTCCCCAGCCTCCAGCTCGATAACTTCGGCTTCTGCAAGGCAAGAGCAAGCGCCAATAAAGCCTGGAATGCAATGGTTACTCACATTTTCATCTGTAAGAATAAAAACAGACGAGGCTTTCGAAGAATGTTCTTCAATCAGAGCATTTAGACTTTCTATATTTTGAATGAAGTGTATCATGCAAGTGCAAAAGAAAACAACAAAAAACAAAAAACCGCTCCGATAAGAACGGAGCGGTTTGTTATTTTTAAGAGTGGTACCTCCAGGAATCGAACCAGGGACACATAGATTTTCAGTCTATTGCTCTACCAACTGAGCTAAGGTACCGTTTTTTTGAGGGGCGCAAATGTAAACGGATTTCAATTCGACCAACTTTCTTGAGAATTTTTTTCTGTAAAAAAATCATCTTGGGCTCTCCGGGGTTTTGATGCCAAACTTTAAGCAAGCGTTATTTTATTGCTTGCAAGGCTACCTATAGACAAGCTTTTCGTCAATGGTTTGCATCATATTGTTGATGGCAAAAGTGTTCGCTTTCAGAATGTTGAAAACACGCAGTACGGTTAGACCAATCTTATCAACCTAGCGATAAGATTTGCGATTTCTTCGATGTTTCAATTTTTTTTTGTTCAGAGAGCACAAAAGCCTTATACATTTGTCGCGACTGCTTTAACCGCATATTATTTTTTTAATTAACCAAATTTTCTTAATCATGAGTAAACTATTACACTCATTTTCCCCGTGGGGAGATGAAAGTTGCTGGCGGAATCTGAGCCAAACAACTGCAAAAACTCTCGCGAGTTTATTTTTAGTACTGTGTGGCTTTGGCGCTGCCAATGCACAAGAGTTCGAATGCGAACCTATCTTTAACTGTCCATCGGACATCACGGTGGAGTGTGGAACCGACATCGATGATTTGCTTCTAGTTGGAAGTATCACCATTGAAGATGCAGGTGACTGTTCTTACATCGTGGATTATAATGATGTAACCATATCGGATGGCAACGGATGTGTTGTTGTCATTGTGCGGACATACACTGTTACATTGATTGGTGGTCCTTCTTGGACCTGCACTCAAGTAATTACCACTGAAGACACGCAAGGTCCGGTGTTTCCAGACTTTGTTTCTGAAATCAGCTACCAGTGTGAAGGTGAAATTCCTCCGGTGGGCGATTGCATAGCAGAAGACTGCAATTCAGTGATTTTGTGCGATGATTTCGAAACACACACTGGAGGCGATACACTCAATTGTGAACTTGCTCTTGCCACTGGCCCAGGTCTTGACTGGTCACTATGGCTAAATGGTTTGCAAAGCGCAGGTCTTGCAGCTAACGATTACTATCGTTGGGTGCCAGGTACTGCCTACATGTCTCTTAATGACGATGGAACCGCGCACCTTTGGGGTGACGTAGTAAACGTTACTAATCCAAGCGAAGGATGGACTTGCCACTTTTGGATGGAAAACGGTCGCGATTGGTCAGACTGGAGTGCTTTGGGACGTGGTTTCAAAGACGACTTAGGTCTTGGTGCACCCTTCCATACTTTCTGGACATACTATGAATTGGTTGGTGGTTTTTCTCACCTCGAAGGTACTGGTGACAATGCCGGTTCATGGTTGTCTTTGACACACATGCCTTCTAGTTACTACTTTGGTTTCCAGTGCGGACAAGGAGCAAATAACCGTAATGCGAACATGGGTCTTTCAGGCTGGTTCTATTATGGCGGTTCTGTTGTTCAGGATGGTGAATCAACTAGTGTTAGCGGTCATGGTGACGTTACAACGAATAAAGATTGTATTCCAAACAACCCTAACTTAACATGCAATGACGAGTATACTCGTTTCTTCAGAGCTGTTGACGAATGTGGAAATGTTACGTTGGTAGGCCAAACAATCACTATAGAGGATACTATTGATCCCGTATTCGAAAACTGTCCAGAGTCTTTCTGGATTGAATGTGATCAAGAAATTCCAGCTCCTGTAGCTGTTGAAGATCTTATAGCTTCTGACAATTGCGATGATTCATTGAGCATTGTGCTTTTCGATTCAGGTGTTGTGATTGTTGATGATGCTTGTCATTCTCATATAACATATGTTTATTACGCTGAGGACAACTGTCTTAACAGAACATTCTGCACGTATACTATAGACATTTATGACACTACAGCTCCTGTACTTGTTGTTCCTGCCGATGCTACTTACGAGTGCGATGAGGAAATCGTTTATGATGCTGCAACTGCTACCGATAACTGCCAGCTTAACGTAACTGTTACTGAAGGCGAGTCTATGATAACACCAGGTAACTGTCCTCAAGAGTATACGATTACCCGTTACTTTACTGCTGATGACGGATGTATCAACGTCTCTTATGGTCAGCAAACCATAACTGTTGTTGATACTACTGCTCCAGTGTTTGATCCTTTCCCAATCGAAGTTTGGGTTGAGTGCACTGAGGTGGATGGTGTTCCAGTTCCTACAGCTACCGACAACTGTGACGAAGAAGTTGAAGTAACCTACACTTCTGAAATAGGAAGCGGTGGTTGCCTTGGCATTCTTGTTCGCTATCTAACGGCTACTGATGATTGTGGCAACTCAGTTGATGCTGAGCAATACATCTATATCATGGATACGACTCCTCCAGTTATCAATGAACCAGAGGATATGACTGTAGAATGCAGTGAGGTTCCAGAAGCACCAGGTGCTGAAGGAGCTGAGGTTTATGATAACTGCGGCTATGATGTTCAAGTGTCTTTTGATACTGAAATGTTGGAAGGTCCATGTGAAGATAGCTACACCATTCTATGGATATGGACTGCTGTTGATACTTGCGATAACCTGTCAATGGACACAACTGTAATCACTGTGGTTGACACTACCAACCCAACTATCGAAGTTGGTGAAGGTGGTTCATTCTCATGTGATGAGGAAATCGTTTATGATATGCCTACAGCTTCAGACAATTGTGATGATAACGTTGATATCGTTGCTGTTGCAGATACCGTAATGGGTAACTGTCCTCAGTCTTACACTATCACTATTACATACACAGCAACTGACAACTGTGAAAATTCAGCAACTGCGATATCAGTTTATGTTGTGTATGATAATGAAGCTCCTGAATTCACAGAGGTTCCTTTGGATGTTACAATAGAATGTGATGAAGAAGTTCCTGCTTCTGATGCCGTTGCTGTTGACAACTGTGGCCTAGTTACAGTTACTCAAAGCGACTTCCTTTATTATGAAAGCGATTGCTACAGTCACATCATCCGCACATTTGTTGCTACAGATGAGTGCAATAACACGTCTTCATATAATCAGAACATATATATCTATGACACAACTGCACCAGTAATTACAGGTCTTGCTGAAATAGATATTCCTTGCGAAGAATTCACTTTGGAAAGTGGCATCTACGTTGAAGCTTCTGACAATTGCAATGAATACTGGATTGTAATAGACAGCACACAACAAGTAAGTGGCGAGTGCGCGGGTGTTTACCTTCGTTATTACACTGCCTATGATATCTGTCAGAATGCATCAGATCAATTCATCCAGATCATCTTCCTTACTGATGAGATTGCGCCTGTAGGCAACGAGCCTTTGGACATCTCTATTCCATGTACTGAAGAAGTTCCTGCATTCGACCCAATGTTTACTGACAACTGCGGTGGCCAAGTAGAAGTAGTTTATGTTGGTTTTGAAATAACTGATGTCTGCAATGCAAGCTATACGGAGACTTGGACAGGATATGATAACTGTGGAAACTTCACGGTGATTGACCGTGTGGTTACCATCTATGATGATGTTAATCCTTACTTCGAAAACTTCCCTGCTGATACAACTATCAACTGTGACGAAGAAACTCCAGCAGTAGTTTATCCTGAAGCTTATGACAACTGTGATCCAGAGGTAGAAATCGAGTTCGCAGAAGATACTATGCCAGGTGACTGTCCAAATGAATGGACTATCTACCGCACATTCCGTGGATTTGACAATTGCAACAATCAGGTAGTGCAAACTCAGACTATCACGGTGGTTGATGAGTATGCTCCAGTTTTTGGAGATGACCAGCAGTATAGCTATGAATATGAGTGTGATGAAGAAGCTGAGGTAATTCAGCCATCTGCTACTGATAACTGTGGTGAAGTATCTTACACTTATGTTGATACAAACTATTACGCAGTTGAGTGTCTCGAGTCATTCGACCGTATTTGGACTGCAACTGATGAGTGTGGTAATTCAAGCACATTCTCTCAGTACATCTATTTCATTGACAGCACGCCTCCAGTTATCACTGGTGAGTTGGACATTGATATTGCTTGCGAAGAATTCAGCATGTTCGAAGGCATCTTCGTTACAGCCGAAGATAATTGCAACTCAGTTACCATAGTTATTGACAGCACTCAACTAGTGAGCGGTCAATGTGCAGGCGTTTATATGCGTTATTACACTGCATATGACTTCTGTCAAAATGTTTCTGAACAGTTCCTTCAAATCATCCACTTGATTGATAACACTGCACCAACTGTGGACGAAGAGCCTTTGGATGCTGCATATGAGTGTGACGAAGATTGGAGTTCTGCTTCTCCTTCATTCACCGACAACTGCGATGCAATAGTGGATGTTACTTCTGATATTACTGTTGAGAACGATGGTTGCACATGGGTTTATACTTATACATGGACCGCTGTTGACCATTGCGACAATACTACAGTTGTTGATCAGGTAATAACTGTTACCGACACCACTTATCCAGTTGCATCATTTGACCCTGAAGATTTCGAGGTTGAGTGTGGTTCCTTCTGGGATTTGATTGTTCCAACCTTTACTGATAACTGTGACGATACATTGACTTACGATTCAGATGTTACTGAAGAAGAAGTTGGTTGCACTACAGTTATCACTTATTGGTGGTCTGCTACTGACAATTGCGACAATACAACTACCGTAGGCAACACAGTAACTATCGTTGATACTACACCTCCAGCGTTGACTGTTCCACAAGGTGGTTCATTCGAGTGTGACGAGGACATCATCTATGGTGAAGCTGCTGCTTCTGACATCTGTGATGAAGTTGTGGACATAACTTATGCTGATGATACGCTAGCTGGCGAATGTCCTCAGTCATACACCATCGTCCGCACTTGGACGGCTGTTGACGATTGTCTAAACTCGGTTTCTTTAGCTACTGAGTACTTCGTTTATGACGAGACTGCTCCAGAATTCACTGAAGTACCTGCAGACATCACAGTTGAATGTGATGAGGAAATTCCTGCTACTTCTGCTTCTGCTGAAGACAACTGTGGTTTGGTAACCGTTACTTACACTGACAGCGACCTGCAAGAAGACCAGTGCGATGGTTACATCGTGAGAACTTTTGTTGCAACCGATGAGTGTGGTAATTACACTGAATACGAGCAGAACATTGACATCATTGACACTACAGCTCCAACGCTGATAATGCCAGATCCAAACTTTGCTTCTATACCATGTGTTCAAGCATTTTATGGCTACTACGAAACATGGGCGAATGGCGATGCTACTGAAGAGCAGCTTGCGGCAGCACAAGCATTGTTTGTACAACTTGGCCTTACACCAATTGGTGTTGAGGACAACTGTGACGAGAATGCTTATTGGTTAGAAACGGGTATTGATGTTACATTGGAAGTAGAGTGTCCGAACGTTGCATTGATTACTTGCACATTCACACCATACGACAACTGCGGCAACGCTGGTGAGTCAATGAATGCATACATTTATCTTGTTGACTTAACTGCTCCAGTTTTGACTAACCCAACGGAAGACGAATTCATCGAGTGTGATGAAGAAGCTTCAGGATGGCAGCCAATCTTTGATGATGAGTGCAACGATGACATCACTGTCCTTCCTGCTTCATCTATCGAGTCAGATGGTTGTACTACCATTATTTCACAGTCGTGGACGGCAACTGACCCTTGCGGCAATGCGACAGTAGTAACGCACACAATCACTATTACTGACGAAACAGATCCTATTGTAATTGCTCCCGAAAGCACAACCATCAATTGCTATGAAGAATTGGTGTGGGCTTCTGCTGAGTACTCTGACAATTGTGACCTGGAACTTGACATCACTATAGCGGATGATACACTGCAAGGTGATTGCCCAGCTGAATATGTGGTTACTCGCACATGGACTGCTACCGACAACTGTGGTAATAACGCTTCAGCTAGCTCTAGCATAACTGTTGTTGACAACGATGCACCTTACTTCACTTCTGTTCCTGATAGCATCACAGTAGAATGTGACGAGGACATTCCTGCATCTACAGCAACTGCTGATGACTTGTGCAGCGATGTTGAAGTAACACAAAGTGAATTCTGGTACTATGAGTCGGATTGCTATTCACTACTCTACCGCACATTTGTGGCGGAAGATGCTTGTGGCAACTCGACTTCATACACACAGGTGATCACGGTAGTTGATACTACTGCTCCAGTTATTACTGGTGCTCCTGAAATAGAAGTTACTTGTGAAGAGTTCATTAGTACCGAAGGCATCTTCGTTGATGTTTCTGACAACTGCAATGAATACTCGATTGTAATAGACACTACTCAGCAAGTGAGTGGCGAATGTGCTGGTGTGTGGCTGCGTTACTACACTGCTTATGACATCTGTCAGAATGCATCAGTGCAGTTCATCCAGATCATCTATGTTATTGATGAAATTGCACCAGTGGGTATTGAGCCTGCGGACGTGGTTATTTCTTGTGATGAAACTGCTCCAGCTTTCGACCCTGAATTCACAGACAACTGTGGTGGCCTAGTTGAAGTGGTTTATGTAGGCTATGAAGTAGGTGACTACTGCAACGCTACATACACTGAGACATGGACTGGTTATGACAACTGTGGCAACTTCGCAGTAATTGACCGTAACGTTACCATCATTGATGAAGTAGCTCCAGTGATTGACGGTGAGAATTCAGAATTTACTGTTCCTTGCAACGTGATTGTTGACTTAGTAACTCCAGAAGCTACTGACAACTGTGATATGGATGTAGATGTGACGGTTGACTACCTCAGCACACCAGGCGAATGCCCAGGTGAATACACTGAAGTTTATACTTACACAGCTACTGATGATTGTGAGAACTCAAGTTCTATATCAACCATCATTCACCACGTGGACGAGATAGCTCCGGTGCTTGAGAACGTGCCACAAGGTGGCTCATTCGAGTGTGACGAAGAGTGGTCTGTTACAGACCCAACTGCTTCTGACAACTGTAGCATTGCTACTGTAGTTAGTTCTGTGGATACCATCTTTGGTAACTGTCCGAACAACTACACAGTAGTCTACTCTTGGTATGCATACGATGAGTGTGGTAACACCAGCGAGTCAGTGTTTGCTACTTACAACGTGTATGATGAGACTGCTCCAACGTTCGACAGCGAACCAACGGACGAGTCTTATGAGTGCATTGATTGGAATGCTTACACTGTTCAAGTGTTGACAGCAAGCGACAACTGCGGTGACGCAACTGTTACTTATGACATCATCACTGAAATAGCAGACAATTGTGGTAATGGAGAGTGGTTTGTGTATTACACAGCTACAGACCTTTGTGGTAACGAAAGCTATTCTTCTTACACTATCAACGTGTATGACGAAACAGCGCCTGAGTTGAGCTCTTATCCTGCTGACCTAGTAATAGACTGCAACGATGAGATACCTGCTGCAATTGAGCTTACTGCTACTGACAACTGCGACCTCGTAGATGTGGTATATACTGAAATTTGTATTGGCGAATGTCCAGAAGATGGTCAAGAAAACCAATGCGATATGGTTCGTCCTGACCTTGGTTCTAATCCTTGCAACTACCATTGCGATGGTGAGGATGCTCCATGGTCTTTAGCTATGTTTGGTCAGGGTAACGACAACCGTTACTTCTTGTTGGATGAAAGCTATGCTGGTAACTCCTTCGTTGTAAACAACGATGGTACTATCGATGTAACCTGCCGTGTTGTTAGCTGCTTCGATTCAGAAGGCGGTTTCGACATTGATGTAACATTCGAAGGTGAGAAGACATGGGCTGAGTGGAGCACGCAAGGCTTCCCAACTAGCTTCAAGTCTGACTGCGAAGGCGAAGGTGCTAACCACGAAGACTGGTTGTACTACTTGTTACAATCAGGCGAAGGTGCTGAATTGATAGGATGGGGTTCATACGCAGGCTCTGCCATTAGCGTAGTTCATGCTCCTGCTAACAACTACTTCGGATTCCAATACGGTGATGGCGCTAACAACCTTAGCGGTGGCACTGGTCTTGGCGGATGGTTTACCTACAGCGGCACTTGGTTGCGCAACGGACAGCCGTTGAATGACAATGGCAACGGTAGCGTAAGCGGTGCCGGTGACTTTGCATGGGAACTTGATTGCTGCCCAGACTACTACGTTGTTCGCTGCTGGTCTGCTATGGACTGCACAGGCAACGAAGTTTCTTGGTGCCAGACTATCAGCTTCGCTGACCTTGATGGTGACATCGTTGTCTTCAACGAAGATTCTGAGCCAGCGCAAGCACTTGGTGGTATCAACATCGTAAATGTTCAGCCAAACCCAGCCACAGACCGTTCAGTTATCAGCTTCACCAGTGAACTGGAAGGCAAACTGAGCTTGCAGGTAATGGATATGACAGGCCGTGTAGTTGCTGACTTGTTTAACAACAATGTAGAGGCAGGATTGGTGTACCGTGCAGACTTCAACGCGCAAGCGCTTGAAAGTGGCATGTACATGGTTCGCCTGAGCAACGGCTCTGAGCAAAAAGTAGAACGCGTTCAGATAGTGCGCTAAGCCATTAGGCTTAGTTCACTGACGAACTAAACGAATAGTTAAAACCCCTGCCTCGAAAGAGGTGGGGGTTTTTGTTTTTACCCCAATCCATTAAAGCTTTCGCTTTTCTCCCTTAATGGGGAAGTTCGGGATGGTTTTGGGAAAAGAGTATCGAGGTTCTCATCACCAACTTCCCCAATAGGGGCGAGGGTGTTGTCGTCTTACTATGTCATTACAAACGAAGCATTAGCGGAGTGTGGAATCAGTCATAAGCCAAAGGGTACGTTTATCGAATCGGCAGATTCCACCTGCGGTGGAATGACTGGGTGGGAGCAAGCATGGACCCTCTGTCCTGTAGAACTTGTTTCGACATAGCTCAGTCTTAACGTGTCCTTAGCTTGCCGAAGGAACTGCATTTAATGATAATGAATAGGAACGACAGGCCCTGACAGTTTCAGGGAGAAAAGCGCAGGTTTGATGGATTGGGTCGCACGTTGGAGAAGGGGCGTATCAAGTTCAAAGTAAAGGAAGCACGTCAATGAAATTGGCTTGAAATAGGAACTGCAATACTTTTTGAAGGGGCGATTTTTGTCTAGAATTTGCCAATGAACTCAACGACTTCTAGTCGGGTTTTTTATTGTAACGGGCTTACCTAATCAGGCAAACGGTGCCTGTCAGTTCTTTCCACTCCACCTTGCTGGTTCTGTACTCCAGTCGATAGACGTAGATGCCATCAGGCGAATAATAGGCGCCATTGTCTGCATTACCCGTCCATGGTTCTTGGTTATTGGTTTCAAATACTTTTTCGCCCCAGCGGTTCCATACTTGCAATATATAATCGCACTCCACGTCTAGGTAAGGTTTCCACACATCGTTGATGCCGTTATCGCTTGCAGTAAAGCTATTGGGGATGTATATGTTGCAACTACAATCTTCAACGCTGACCAAAAACGATTCTTGTTTCGCAGCACATCCATCAAAGTAATTGAGTTGGTAATTGCCCGAAGTTCCGATAGCTATTTCTCGCTCTAACGTGCCATCATTCCACGAGAAGTCGGTAACCAAATCAGGCAGGCTTATTCTCAATGAGTCACCTTCACAAAGGGTAAATACATCCTCCAGCGTGAATGTTATCTGTTCTGTGCTGAGCAACGAAATACTATCAGTGCTGAGCCCACAGGCACTTTGGCTTATTGCCCAATAAGTACCATAATCGTTGACGGTAATAGAAAAATCTGTAGCACCGGTCGACCAGATGACTGGCTCGCTTTGCAAGGGCATAGAATATGAAAAGGGTGAGCATAAAATGGTGTCGCTGCCAAGCGAAATTGCTGCTGGCAATTCTCCAGCTTCCACTACAATAGTTCCAGAGCCGGTTGAGCAAGCTCCCGTATAATCGAATGAATAGGTACCAGAGCTGTTTACATTAATTGTTGGGGTAGTCTCCCCAGTTGTCCACACATAAGTAAGACCATCAATAGCTTCGCCAATCGTTATGGACTGACCCGGGCAAATGGTTTCGTTTTCGAATACGAGGTTTTCAACGCTTGCTCCTAAAGAATTTAAAACGACATTATCAAATGCAATAACACCCGGATCGCCCGGGGCGCCTATGGGTGTGCATGCATAAAATCCATCAATAGGACTTAACTCAGTACAAACGCCATCAGCGGTGAAGCGCACCGTGGATGTAGTTCCTGTGGCTACAAAAACTTCTGAAGTAAATGTGTCCCAGCCAAGAGTGCCTGGAATACAACTGAAGACATTATTGAAAATTCGTTCACCCACCTGAACACCGTCCACAGTTACCCGAATGCCTGCATCGCTTACATCCCAGCCACAATAACTACCCAAATCAAAAGTGACAGAATAGCATTGATTGATAACAGTTGGTATTGTTTGTTCTATCCAAGTGCCATTGCCCCAATTGCCGCAGGGTGTCATATCTACCCAAGCATTACCCGATTGAAATACATCAGTGCGCTCAGGAATGAGGTTGTTGTCAGTGGGAATAACCCAGCTGGGCCCTGCAGTGCAGTCATAAGCGAAGTTATCTTGAAAAGTGCCATTAACAAACTGAGTATGACACGAATTTGTGACAAGCAAGAAGATTGAAAGTAGGTACGCTCGCATGCCATTAAGAACACTGCATGGCTTCAAAAGTTGCATGACGAGGGTACCTATCTCAGAAGATAAATATGCCCCAAGCGGGTGATGTATTCATTCTCAAACGAAAGCGCTTCTATCCGGTAGTTGTATACGTCATCGCCTACAAATTCATTAGGCGCCCAAGCCTTACTGATGTCGTTGGTGTAAAAAATCAAATCACCTAGGCGGTTGTATATGAAGATTTTTACATTGGTGACGTTATAGGCTTGTATAGCCCACGTCTGGTTGAATTCATCATCATTCGGGGTAAATGAATTGGGTATGAATATCTGCCAGTCGCACAGGTAGGTTTCAATAAAAATTTCACTTTCAGATGATCCGCATTCATTGGTCACCGTCACCGAGTAGTTGTCTTGAATATTTGCCGAGATGTGATCAATAGTATCTCCAGTGCTCCATAGGTAGATGTCATTTTGCGGGGCAAAAGCATCCAGTATTACATACTCGCCATCGCACACCAGTGTATCTTCCGATAGCGAAGCAATAGGTAATAAGATCATCTCCACCTGTGTTCCAGCAACTGCGGTGCAGGGTCCGTTTTCCACTACTATATCATAATAGCCTGCTTCGTTTACCGTTATGGCTGATGCAGTGATTCCATTGTTCCAAAGCCCTGTTTCGAAGGCGTCAAGCGTTATGCTTGTTCCTTCGCAAAAGATAGTATCTGCCGGTAGTATAGGTTGTAGCAATGGAACCACAATAACAAAAATTTCTTCTGTCACCGAGCATGGTCCATCAGTATAGGTAAATGTGTAACTGCCGGTAGAATCAATTACAATGCTTTGTGCCAATTCACCTGTACTCCAAAGGCCAACATACCCAGCATCGATCAAAGCAGGGGTATCCGAGCAGGTGGTTATGTCATTACCAAGCATGCCTGTGGGCATCCATTGGTCGGTGATTACTATCGTATCACTTACTTCACAACCGTTGTATGTAACATCTACCCACCAGGTGCCTTGATAAACAGGCACAATTGGCAGTGTGTCCAAGGAATTCCATAGAATATTGTCCCAATAGTTGCCGATATCAATTATCACATCATCAAACGGGCAAACCATGGTGTCGTTGCCAAGTGAAAGTGATGGAACCGACAGCACAGTTATGACCACGGTATCGGTTTGAATGCATCCAACATTGGCCGAATCCAGCGTCAAAATGTATTCTTGAGAGATACTGTTGCCTGAGGTATTCTCAAAAGAGTAGGAGGGATTGGCAACCGTTGTGGAAGAAAGCCCTGTCGCATTGTTCCATGAATAGTTGTAACCAAGATTAGGCGCTGCACCCAAAGTTATTTGCTCGTTGCTGCAAATAGTTTGGTCGGCACCTGCTGTGGCAGCTTGTGAAAGTTGATAATCATGACAACCCGTAAAACTGATGTCGTCCAATCCGAAATCATTGCCGCCTGTTTGCCATTGCTGGTTGATGATGCACAATTCCAGAAGTGTTGTGTCACCACTGTTCCAGTTCATGGTGAACTGTATCCATCCGCCTTCTGCGGTAAGCGTGTCAGTAGATAAAACGCCATTCAAGGAAGCTTGCAATTGTGCCAAGGGATGGGGGTCGTTGTTGCTATTGACATCCTGTGCCCAAAAGGAAAAAGTGTAATCTGTATTCGCCTGAACAGCGAATGACTGACACCAGACATTCGATCCACTTAGGCCCTGGCCATTCGCGATAAAGAAATTTCCTGTTGGAGGATTGGTGTGATCGCTTCCAGAAAAGCCACTGTGGTAGAGTATAGCGTTGGCTCCAATGGTGTAAGTATTTTCGGGACAAAGCGGGCAGGTGAAAATCCCTGTCACATACTCGAGGTCAGAAGTAAAACCTGAATTGCCTGAAGAGAATGCACCATTGGTAACTAGGTTGACGCTGTATTGGCAAGCACCACATTGGCCATTGCCACTGATGGACAAGAGCAAAGGAATAATTGCGAGAAGAGATTTCACGAGGCTATGATAGGGAAACAAAAGAAGAGAAGGTTTTCGGATTTAGGTGAAAGAAATTATTCCTGACGTTCAATAAAGAATGACCCATAAAGGTTTTCTTCTTCCTCACGGTACGTACCACCAATTTCTGTAAGCAAACTCCAGGTGCCTAGTATCTTGTTACCTGCCTCGTTGAGTTTTCCCGAATAGTGAATTTCGGGATGCGGAGCGTTTACCAGAAGTGGTTTTTCATCTTTATCAAATCTCATTGTGGTGGGAAATAAAAGAAGGAAGTCAACTATGTTGCCTTCTATATAGCCCTTCACTACACCCTCAACTATTGGCAATTCAGGATACCATTGCTCCCACACTTTTCCTGTAATTATTTTATTATTCTCTTCAAGGAAGAATTCTAAATCCTCACGTTTACGCCAAAGCTCAGCCCTATACGTATGGCCGTATTCATACCATCCTTTCCACTTGCCAGTTATTTCGCTCATTTCACTTTCTCATGATTCGAGAATAAAAAAAGCGAAAAGAGAATTCCCTTTTCGCTTTCTATAAGTTCATTTTACAAATCACTTTTTGTTGGCCTTCAAGTCGAAGGTGAGCATGATTTCATCTTTAATAAGATCGTTACCAAGGTTCTGGAAGAAATTGTCAGAACCATAACGCACATCATATGCTGCGCGGTCAAACATCAATGAGCCACCTATAACAACATTGTCGCCACTTGGCACAACTACTAGGTTAGCAGTAGCTTCTTTGGTAATGCCTTTGATGGTGAGGTTGCCCTTCACCACAAAACTTTGCGGAGATTGTGCAGTGGCAGATATCACTTCAAACTTCGCGCTGGGGTGCTTTTGTGTTGCAAAGAAGTCATCGCTTTTCAAGTGGGTTTCCAGCTTGCTTGCTGATGCAGCATCTTCCCCCGTTACCTTTATTGTGTTCATGGCAATACTTATCGCACCTGATGAAATATTACCACCAGCAAGAATGATTGCACCTTCAGAAACATTCAAACTTCCTTGGTGTTTTTTGCCTGTTGCCTTTTCACCTCTCCAAATCACTTTTGAACTCGCACCGTCAAAGATGAAAGAGCCATCCTTAATGCTGAGAGCGCCTGGCACGTCACCCCCCTTTCTCAACTTTACTTGATTGGTATCCAATCCGCTTTTCGCTGCCAGTGCGCACTGCTGAAAGTCAGCCTCAAACTTTGGGTCGGCCCTGCGCAAATCGCGGCACTTTATGAAATCTGCACTCGTTGCGTCAGTCACTTTAACGCATGAACACGCATCAAAACTTGCAAGTGGAACGTTAGCGCCTGAAGCGGCTTGGTCTCCTGCTGAGTTGTTACAAGCAGCTAGGACTGTAGCAGTCAAAAGAATCGCAATCAGTTTTTTCATGAGTTTTATTTATTAGGATTTGATGTAACGTTTTTATTGGCAGACTGCACGGGTGTATTGTAACGCGTCTTTTCCTCCTCTGTCAGTGGTCGAATTTCAGTTTTGGTTACTGTGCCTTGTGGCTGATCCTCGGTAGTGGTAACACGCGCGTTTTGTCCATCAGGCATCACCATTACTTCCACTTTCATATTGTTGCCGCCTGCACTGTTAGTGGCTACTACTGTCATCTCTTTATTGCCTGCGTCATCTTGTGTTATCATTATTTGCTCCTGCTTTACCACTTGGTCTGTGCCAGCCATACCATGGTTGACTAGTTGCATATCAGAGATGGCGATGTAAGGTGCTATAACCAATGACACTATGGACATCAACTTAATGAGGATATTCATAGATGGACCAGAAGTGTCTTTGAATGGATCACCTACAGTATCTCCAGTTACGGATGCTTTGTGTGGTTCCGATTTTTTGTAGAACATCTCACCGTTGATGAGCACACCTTTCTCAAATGATTTTTTTGCATTGTCCCAAGCGCCACCTGCATTGCTTTGGAAGATGCCCATCAATACACCGGTAACGGTAACACCCGCAAGCAAGCCGCCCAATACTTCAGGACCAAAAGCAAAACCTACGATAAGTGGTGTAATCAATGCGATAGCCCCTGGCATCATCATTTCGCGAATAGATGCTTTGGTTGAAATAGCTACACACTTTTCGTATTCAGGCTTGGCTTTGTATTCCATAATGCCAGGAATTTCGCGGAATTGTCTTCTAACTTCTTGCACCATATCCATGGCAGCTTTACCCACTGCTTGTATGCACAATGCAGAGAAAATGAAAGGAATCATTCCACCCACAAACAAACCTGCAAGCACGTTGGCTTTGTAGATGTCAATGTGTTGATTGTATGGCATAGCGATACCAACAAACGCAGCAAACAATGCGAGTGATGTCAGTGCTGCTGAGGCAATGGCAAAACCTTTACCTGTAGCTGCTGTGGTATTTCCTACTGCATCCAAATTGTCCGTACGCTCACGAACTTCTGGAGGAAGTTGGCTCATCTCAGCAATACCGCCCGCATTGTCCGCTATCGGACCGAAGGCGTCAATAGCCAATTGCATAGCTGTAGTGGCCATCATGCCTGCTGCGGCAATGGCCACACCGTATAGACCAGCGAAATAGTATGAACCCATGATGCCGCCTGCCAAGGTGAGGATAGGAATCACCGTGGATTTCATTCCCACTGAAAGACCACCAATGATGTTGGTAGCATGACCTGTGGACGATTGTTGTATGATAGACAACACTGGTTTTTTGCCCATTGCTGTGTAGTATTCTGTTACTATGCTCATGATGGCGCCTACTACTGTTCCAACAACTATTGCAAAGAATACATTCAAGTTGCTGAACTCGTAGCCGCGCAAGTTGAGGGTCTCCGGCAACATCCACATCACTACGAAATAAGAAGCCACCACCGTTAGCAACATGGAGGCCCAGTTGCCCATGTTCAGTGCATTCTGAACACTTGATTTGTCGTCTTTGATGGTAACGAACCAAGTACCCACGATGCTGAACACAATGCCCAAACCGCAGATAACCATGGGTAAAAGAATAGGAGACATACCACCGAAATTATCGAGCACTGTAATCTCCTGACCCAATACCATAGTGGCCAAAATGGTGGCTACATAAGAACCAAAAAGGTCGGCACCCATGCCGGCTACGTCACCTACGTTGTCGCCCACATTGTCTGCAATGGTTGCAGGGTTGCGCACATCGTCTTCTGGAATGCCTGCCTCTACTTTACCCACAAGGTCAGCGCCTACGTCAGCGGCTTTGGTATAGATACCGCCACCCACGCGAGCAAACAATGCGATAGACTCAGCACCCAATGAAAAACCAGTGAGTACTTCGATAGAAGTTTTTACGGTATCAGCGCCAAGGTGACCGAAGATGCTGAGGAAGCAGATGAACAATCCGCCCAAACCAAGCACCGCCAAACCAGCTACACCAAGACCCATTACAGTGCCGCCTGTAAATGAAACTTTGAGCGCTTGTTTCAAACTAGTGCGAGCAGCTTGTGTGGTGCGCACGTTGGCTTTTGTAGCCACTTTCATACCTATGTAACCAGCGGTGGCTGAGAACACAGCACCTATAATGAAAGCAATAGAAATAATCCAACTAGAGTGAATAGGAACGCCATTCACCTCGTGTATTGTGCCCGAATAGGCCAACAGTGCAGCCGCGAATACCACAAAAATGCTGAGCACTTTCCACTCTGCTTTTAAGAAAGCCATGGCGCCATCGGCTATGTAGCCAGCAAGCTCTTGCATGTTTTTGTCTCCAGCATCTTGCTTGGTTACCCATGCAGATTTTACCGCCATTACGATGAGGCCCAAAACACCAAGGGCCGGAATTAAATAAATGATGTTATTCATTGATGTATGTGTAAGAAATTGGTTGTCGTTTCGGTTTCAAAAAGAAAGCTGCGGAGCAGCTTTTTTTGAGGGCGCGAATATAGCAGGAGTTGGTTGAAGGTGGTGAGGTGTGCTTACTTCGCAAGAACCTTAACTCATTGCACATCACCAATACGAATTTGAGTAGTGGCGCTTATCTGGTGCGGGTGTTGAATGAAGCGGGAATAATTAGTGAATTAATGATGGTAGTGAGGTAACGCTTAACCCACTTCATTAAGTCAATTGGCAAGCTCAGCACATCAAAAACAAGTCTTTTTGTTTAGTTGAATTTTTGTCAATATTGCGCAATGACGAAAACGAACATTGTAAGTCTGTTATTTGGGCTTGCCATTCTTTACATCTTGTTTTCTAGCCACTCCATCGGCCGAGCCACAGGCTTCAATGCAGACAATACAGGAGCTCCTTTGAGCACAGTCTTTTGTTCTAATTGCCATAACAGCGGCACTGCATTCGGAACAGTGACTGTTGATATACAGATCTTCCAGCAAGGAACATCAACACCTATAACCGCTTATGTGGGCGGCACTTTATACGATATGCGTGTTACTGTCAGCAACTCCAGCGGTACTCCTCTCGCCTATGGTTTCCAGATGACCGCTCTTACCAGTCCTGCCAATGCGGCATTGGCTGGTTACACCAACTTGGCTTCTAACGTTAAACTAAAACTGATTACCACCGGTACCTTCAATGGCCGCACTTATGTGGAGCACAACGGTGTGGTCAACAACAATCAATTCAATTTTTCGTGGACTGCCCCAGCAGCTGGAACCGGCACAGTTAAATTTTATGCATCAGGCAATGCCGTGAATGACAATAACAGCTCATCGGGCGACAAGAGTGGCAATACATCGCTCACTTTATTAGAGCAAACTCCTTTGGTTGTGAATACTTCGTCTGCCAACCCAACGTGTTTTGGATTTGCCAATGGCAGCATCAATTTGGATGTGTCTGGCAGTGCCATGCCGTATACTTTTTTGTGGAATGATGACAATGTGCAAGAAGACAGAACCGACCTGAGTGAAGGCAGCTATGAGGTAACCGTTTCGGGTGCTGATGCACAACAAATAATCCTTTCTTTCGATTTGGATGCTCCATCGCTTTTGGAGATTTCCGCAGTGGCAAACGATCCACTTTTTCCCAACGAAGAAGGCAGCGTTGACATTACTCCGCAAGGCGGCACATCGCCCTTCGTCATCACCATAAACAATGAAGTGATTGGCACTATTGTTCCGACCGAATTTTTAATGGAAGGATGCTATGAAGTAATGGTGACCGATGCCAATGACTGCGAAGCAATCTCCAACTACTGCATCAACGTGCCTGATGAACTGACTGCAGAAGCGGATATGCAACAGATAAGTTGCAACGGTGCTGAAGATGGAAGCATAGCGCTGGATGTGCATGGCGCTACCGCACCCTACTTCGTGTCATGGAGCAATGGTGATGAAGGGGTTTTTATTGATAGTCTTTCTGCGGGAAACTACACGGCAACTATCACAGATGATGTTGGATATGTGCAACAATTCGACTTTGAAATAACAGCGCCTATAGAATTGATGATGGAAGTCGAAGCAGAAGAAATTCTTTGCAATGGCGAGTCCGCAGAAGTAATGGTAACTGCCAGTGGCGGCACCTTGCCTTACACCGGTACTGGCAATTTTATTCGCAGTGCGGGCAACTACCTTTTCGAAGTAATGGATCAAAATGGATGTGTCACTTCTTCCGAAATAAGCATTGATGAACCCCTTGAGCTGGAATTGATGACCAATTCAGATACCATTCCCTGCATTGGTGGCATTGGTCTTATACAAGTAATGGCTACTGGTGGCACTGAGCCATACACGGGTACTGGCGATTTTGAAGTAACCACTCCAGGCATGATGCCTTACATCGTAATAGATGCAAATGGGTGCACAGCCAACATTACTGCCACTGTAGTAGCAAGCGATGGCCCATCCTTTCAAGCTACCATCACTGAGGCATCGTGCTTTGGTATTTGCGATGGCAGCATTGCGCTAGCGGTGCTCAATGAAGAGGTCAACTTCACCTTGCTTTGGAATGATGGGAGCACTGACACTACACATATAGGTCTGTGCGCAGGCATTTATTCGGTTGTGCTAACAGATGATAACGATTGTAGCATCAACAACACCTATGTCGTGGGCCAACCCGCTGAGATAGCCATTGCATTTGAAGTGTCCACCATTTTGTGTTATGCCGACACATTGCTATTGAGTTCAAACATTTTCAACGCAACAGCGCCTTATACCTTGAGTTGGACGGGTGGAGAAATCACATCTTCTATAGACGCGGTGGCGGGTGAATATGAACTTACCATTACTGATGCGAACCAATGCATCCAGAGTGAAACCATTTTTATAGCTCAACCCGACTCTTTGTTTTTGCAAGGACTAGTAACTCAAGTACTTTGTTTTGGTGACGACACAGGAATGATTGACTTGACAGTAGCAGGTGGCACAGCACCTTTTCAATTCGATTGGACAAATGGAACAGTGGATGAGGACATAGTGAGTGCAATAGCAAATAACTATTCGGTTTTAGTGGAAGACAACAACGGCTGCCAAGCATCACTGAATTTTGAAATAACACAACCTGATCCACTCGAAATAATAGTGGATGATTTTGTAAGCGGTGGCCTTGGTGTGGGCAACGTAGCGGTCACCATACTGGGAGGCAATCCGCCATATACTTACCTCTGGACAGATGGCCAATCGGAGGAGGATGTGACTTTGCCCACCGAATCAACACAAACACTTACGGTAACCGATGCCAATGGCTGCACCAACACTTCGCAGGTATTTGAAGTGGACAATAGCATTCATGACATTGGGCTGGTGGAAGTGTCACTCTTTCCAGTTCCTTTTAATGACATGCTGCTGATAGAAAGTAATTATGCCATTGCGCAAGTGAGCATCGTGAACACGCAGGGTCAAGTTGTTTTTGAGTCCAATGAAAACAAACGCAAGCTTGAAGTAGAAACCTCACTTTGGAGTGCCGGAATCTATTCGGTGCTTATAACAACTGATAGGGAGGTGGTGAATAAGAAAGTGGTGAAGTGGTGATGAAGGTGAGGTAATGTTAGCAATGCCTCAAAAAAGCGTTGACCGTTTTGCGAGGGGCAACTAACATTATTGAATTTGGATTTCAGATTCTTTTTTTTAAGAATAGCCGTAGCCGGAATTGCATTGGGGATGGGATGTTTGCTCGCTTAGTTTTTCAAGGGTTACTGAAGCTCAATGAATCATAAAAAAAGCCGTCCTTGCGAGACGGCTTTCTTTCTATTCAGTAGTTGTGTGTGTTGCTGTTACTTCTTCACCACACGGTTATAGTTGGTTCTTCCATCGGCAGTCACCTGTATCATATACATGCCTTGCGGAAGTTGCTGAAGTGAAATGCGTTTCTGGAATAAGTTCTTCGTGCATTGTTCTTTTTCAGTCTCCATTACTTTTTGTCCTTGCATGTTATACACTGCGTATTGCACCATGCCGGGTGCTGCCATCGGCCACACCAGTTCTACATCGCTACCGGTTGGGTTGGGGTAACAAATTAAATTTCCGCTTTGCGCTTGATAGTCTTCCACCGCTTCTATATCATCATCGCTTGTCGGGAAGAATGGACCCAGCCAGCGCCAGCCAAGATTGTTTTCTTCATGCACTTCGGTCATGGTCTCTTGCGGATCTATCTGTGCATACAAGCGACCATCAAAAGGAAAGTCTTCGGGCAGCGCAATGGTGAAGGTCACCTCTTTGAATTGTTGCGATGCAATAGGTCCGTTGGTAGTAACACTGGTTGCTCCATCAATGTCAGTAACTGCAACACCTCCGTTCAGCGGATTGCCAAAGAAGAACTTCACTTCCACAGGTGCTTCAGTAGCTATAAGGCTGTAGTTAAACACACGCGCATGAGCGGTGATGGTGTCACCTGCCTGTGGAAATTGTTTGTCGAACCAAATGGATTTTGTTTGGCGAATTTTTGTTTGTGCGTCCAACGTGTAACCGCGCTCTTCATCCAGTCTCCAAGGTAGGTTCCAGGCGGGGTCTTGCACAGAATAATTCTCAGTATAGAAGGTGCTGTTGGCATTCACCTCATAGTCCAGCACCACCTCATCGCCCTCGCCCCAAAAGATGTAGGAGTTGATGGCATACGTGGCGTTAGAACTTGCCAGAGGAAGTGTGCCCACATCGGTACCTACAGCAATGGCTTCACCCACGCTAGAGGCATGTGTTGAAATCTGTGTCCAGTCATAAGTGCCTGCTACCTCAGCCGTAATGCCGAATGCACCCACCGATGCAGTGGCTGCAAGACCTAAACTTCTTTCCGTATCTGCTTGCGAATCTTGCACTTGCTCGGTGGTTATTTCCCATGCATCGGTAATGGTGGTAGACAGGTTGGCATTGTGACCATCATTAAATCCGTCTTGATTGGGCAAGTCGAATTGCGGAGAATTAAAAGGACGATAGGAAAGCAAGCTGCCCGGCTCGTGCTGAGTTACGAAGTATTGTCCTTGTGGCGATTTGGTGCTTATCCACTGATACTGTATTTCATTCATTCGCGGATGGATGGACACCACATAACAAATCAACGTGTCGCCCACATAGAGTGGATATTCATACACATCATAAGTCACTATAGACGCATACACCGCATCATCAAAACAGGTGGTGGTGATGGATACTTCGGTAGTAGTGGTGGTGGTGCCATTCGTGTTGGTGTAGTTCTCTCCATACGAAGTTTCAAGACTGGCAGATGCACTCACCACCAAGCCTGAATACTCTGCACTCAATGCAGCCGATACTGACCATGCATTGCTAACGGTGGTTTGCACTGTGTAGCTTTCAGTGGTCGTTTCGCTGTAGTGGGAGGTGAATGCGCTGCAATCACCATCTTCCCAAATGCCGTTTACATCCACCAAGTCCTCACCTGCTACATTGTCGCTGTGCGTAGGTGGTGCATTCAGAATGATGATGGGCTGCACTACATCTGTGAACGTGTAGTGGTCATACTCACCAAAGAAAATATTGTCGCCATCAAAGTCGCCTAGCACCACAGAGTATTGACGAAGATTGCCCGAACCTGTGTAGGGAAAAGAATGCAGCGTATTGTTTTCCACCAACTCCTGCCATTGCAGTGTCTGCGGATTCCACAAGTGTGCGGTGATGGAAATGTATTGCAGTTGGTCGTCCTCATCTACCCAATTGCGTACGTTGAGCACTTCAGCTTTGCCATCGTTGTTCATGTCGCCCACAGTCACTACTTGGTCATAGTACTGATCAGGATCGTTGCTATAAGTGCCACCCAGTGGGTCGGTGGAAGTAATAACAAAAGCGGACGACACTTCGAATAGTTGTATTTCGCTGCCTGTTGCCAATATGATTTCCTCATATCCATCGCCATCTACATCGCCTGCGTCCAGGTCCAGATTGGCCAATGTGTTGATGCTCTCTACTGACTCATAGGTGGCAGGAAGCAATACTGTGTTCTCCAACCAATCTATTGGCGTGGGCGTATTGCCTACGTCATCACCTACACGAAATAGACGGAGCCACGTATCGGGTGTGCTGCCGTTGTTGTCATTTACTTGTATGCCATACATTAAGGCTATTTCCTTGATGAAGTCATTGTTGAAATCGCCTGTAGTAATGGCCACCGTCATCCGTGTGCTGGAAGTAATGCCCGTGGGAACAAACGTTTTTTGCTTGGGAGTGATAGCAGAGAAAGTTGCATCGTACACTTTCACAAAGGGTTTCATTTGGCCACCATCGTATTGCGCTGCGGCAAGTATTATTTCATCGTTGCCATCATAGTCCAGGTCTACTACTTGCATGTCGAACGACTCGAAGTTGGAAATCTGAAACAAGTACTCATCTGTCTGCTGAGCCATTTGAATCAGGTTCAGATTGGCATCAAAGTCATACATAGTGATAAGCAATTCGTCCGACAGGTCTTCACGAAATACAAGTATCACCTCGTCATCGGGATTGCTATCAAAGTTGCCTGAAGCTAGTTTGATAAAACCTCCAGTAGCATCGTTCATGGTGAGGTGGCCCACATTCATTCCTGTGCCTCCCAGGTTCACCGTCATTTGCATACCCAATATTTGTGCACTGTAGGATTGCAGCATTATTTCATATCCTGTGCCTTCGGTGCCTACTAAGTAATCCTCTATTTGGTCGCCATTGAAGTCGCCACTGCACGAGCCTATGTGGTGATTGCCATTGTTGTCAGGCGCATTGGTGTAAATAGGATAGTCTGATTGTAATGCAATGGAACTATTCAGGTCATTGATGTTTAGTTGGTTCACATCAAAGAATTTATGACGCATCTTGTAGACGTTGTTGTCATCTTTTTCATCCCAGATAAGTGCTATTTCGCGGTTAGCCGAAATCTCTTTTGGGTATGCCAATGGATTGACCATGGCGCTGTCCAGTGGATATTCTATTTGTGCCCCTGATCTGAAAGAACCCAAAGCAAGAATTAAAATAGCTGAGTAAGTAAAAACAGTTCTCATATGGTTTAGAAGATTAATTAGCGTTCAAATATATAAGCCTCCAAATTGAACGGCACAAAAAAAGGCGAACCTCGTTGGATGATCCGACTGGCGCGAGATTGCATCAAAAACACTAATCCCCTGCATGCTCATCACCTACGAGGGTTTAGAAAAATCACATTGCGGTTTTAAGAATAAGCTGAAACGAAAGCCCTAGAGGCTGTCGACATATTTGTCTTGCTTTAAGCAGGATTCTGCTGTGCGCTCAGGCTGTGTCTGTGGGTATGTGTGGACTAGCAACCCTGTATGCCAACACTAAATGTGAATTGCTGAGGTACCGTTTCGCCCTGCGCGTTGCGGGCGGGTTTCCAGTTGGGCATGTTTTGCAAAGCGGCCAATAGCATTTGGTCTAGCGCATCATCGCCTGAAGTGTTGAGGATGGCGAATTGAGTGATAGCACCCCCCTCGCTAATGGTAAATTGAATGGCAGCTGGTGGAAACTTTTCTTGGTGTGACGCAGGGATTTTGCTCAACACATTCTCTTGCATGTATTCACTTAGTTGCTCCTCGCTGCAAGTGTATTGGGCCTGTGTATCGGGCACCACAGTGGCGGTATAGTTTACCTCGTGCAACTCTGTGTTTTCTGTAACCGGATTTTTGTATTCGTATTTCACACGTACTTCTATGTTGCTGCCTATGTCTGCCGTGCGCAAAATGTGTTTTTGTTCCGCACTCAGAACCGCATCGGTGCTTTTGGCTTTTTCTGTTGTTCCGTTGCAAGTGGCCACTACTACTAAGGACTGGCAGTTTTCAATGCACTGTGTGGGGAAGCCTTCTTGTAAGTCGCTCAATTGCTGTATGTACTTCATATGGCTTTGCGCAATAGGGTTGTTCGTGGTGGCTTTTATCCAAAAACTTACAGGTTGAGCATGGCTATCAATAAGTGTTGCGAGCAATAGCAGAGTGGGTATGATCTTTTTCATGCTTTGTGTTTTTCTTTTTTTGATATTTGGTTTTGGATATTCGCGATAAACCCAACGAAGGGCTGAGTCAAATCTATAGCTTAAGAGGAAGCATCCACTTTAAAGTTCACATTTGTTTGCACTTGGTGGCGATTTTAGTTTGAGAATTGTACAATGCTTCACTCATTCATTTCAGGTTGAGGTTAGCAGAAGAATTACTTGCTGACGCCATACAAAAAACACAAATCCCTCGCATGTTTATCACATACAAGGGATTTGAAAAAAATCACATTCCGGTTTTTCTGCTTCCCGTTTCGGCAACAAATAGTGGCCAGAATGCAATTAAACACTATTCTCAATTGGCAAAGCCATTCGCTATCTCGCTCCACGGACCCTGACCGCTGGTGCCCACACCCGCAATGCGGAAGTAGTGCACCTGCATGGAAGGAACATTCTCCTTCAGCAGGCGGGCACGAGGAACGGTAGCTACCGTTTTCCACGAGGCTTCCACTTCATTGGTCAGTGTCATCTGCACCAAATAGGTGTAAGCGCCACGCAACTTCTTCCAGCGGATTTCTATTTCTCCCTGCACCCCTGTAGTCTTGGTGCGCACATTCAGCACCTGGCCCAAAGGACCAACGGGGACTCGGGCACTCTCAAGGTCGAACCCGCTGCTCAGCAACACTTGTTCTTTGTTGCCACCTACACTGGTGACATAACCGCCTAGCTGAAGCAACAGTTCTATCAACTCATTGGCTAAATCATCGCGCTTTTGCTTGTCGGCCTTGCTGCCTTGTTCAGCCACGGTAATGGCATCTACCAATTCAGTTTGCTTGGCCTGCACCGTTGCCAGCGTGGGCAATGGAGTAGTGAAGAAAGCACTTGTCGACATACTCAACAAGATGAACTTACACTTTTCGGCCAGGTCCACTGGGACCAATCTTCCAAAATCAAACCTTATCCTCCTCATCTTAAATACCTCCTTTACCCCACATGGTTTCTTTTTGGAAGTGAAACGCCTTGGTTCAAAAGCTTGCGTTTTGCCTCCGGGAGGATTGTGGGCAATCCCAGATTAGAATCTCTTGTCGCCAACTTTTTGCGAATCGATTTTCCGCGCTGATTTGTTTTATAAGTATCAAAACAAAATCCCATGTTATGCCTCATGCAAGTGTTTCGAGGGCGTCCCCTGCTGCATTGCCTGAATGCGCATATAAAACGCAGCAGACATTATAAATATTGTGCAGGCATTTGTGAAAAAACTTGAATAATATCCGTTCAAATACGGTCCTTTTAATAACACAGCAACGCATTTAATGCAACGGCAACCCTCATTTGACAACAGTTTCAGGAAAGTGCGGTGGTTTGTCCAATGGTTCCATTTGTTTCAGTTGAAAGCAGAGAAGAAGACACGAAAAATTTCGTCATTCACACAACAATCATTTGAATGTGTGCGCGCATTCAACATGATTTGGCAAGAATGAAACATGATGATGCAATAAGTCAATAAACGGGAAGAAAAATCTGTGATGATTGTGCGAGAACTTAAGAGGAGCGCAGGCAAGTCTTTTAAGAGCATGGAAGAACTTAACTAAGTAGCGGACGATTCTCTTAAGTTTTTATGAGTACTTAAGAGGATTGCTTGTGAATCTCTTTAAATCAGTTGAGACCTTAACAAGAGGATGGACGATGCTCTGATGATGTTGTGAGAACTTAAGAGGGTTGGTTGCGAATCTCTGATGATCATGGAAGAACTCAATAAACTCGAAGACGAATCTCTGAAGTTCTTGGGGGAATGATTGGAAATGATAGGGGAGTTGTGTTTGGGTTTGGAAGTACTATTCCTGGTTGAAACTTGCCTTTTTGAAAAAAGCCACAGACTTTGTGAATGACTCAAAAGAGAATGATTCTCACTTAAGGGGTGATGCTTACTTAAACGGTTGTCGGAGAATTACATCAGAGCGTTTTCTTTGAGTGTTTCAATTGCTGATCGAATGGAAGAGTTTTGTGATTGTCTTAGATAGAAATCGTTCTTCATACGGTCTACCCGAGTATGAAGGAATTGAATGTGTTCATATTTATTTTTATTGCTTTCATAGAATTTGAGCAGTCGATTATTCACTAGATTTAGATTTTCAATGCTTTGTTGTGAAATACAATACAGACCGCTGAAAGCAATATCAGAAGGTTTGTGCCAATAGTCATGTTCTTTATCATTTAGGTATCCAAAATCTAATAAACCCATCAAATCTTCAATATGCTCAGAGCTTTTTAATAACTCAAACGGAATGCGATCTATTTGGTTTGGATTCATTTGTCCGGATACAAAAAACTTAATCCAGCTCTTGAGACCAAAATTGCTATCCGACTTTAATGCGTAACGAATAGCTGTGTCTGTTTCTGAAACATGAATGGGTTCAAATGTTATTTGGCTCTCAGCATAAGTTCTCACAATATCTATTCTATTGTGCTCAATAAGGATATCAGCAATGCTCCACTTATCCAAACCATAATCGCCATTGAAGAGGATCTCAATGAGTTCAATTTCTTTATCAATTTCGAAGAATTTCTTTAGCGTCTTAGTTCTTAGATATCCATTGCAAAGAGGATCTTTAATAAAATCTATGATTGGAAGTCTGGCAGCATCGAAGCATTGTTCCAAAGCAAAATCTATATTGTTTTCTAATGCCTGCGAGTAGTTCAGTCTCCTCTTGATATTGGCAATACTTTGAAGCTTCATTGCGCCAATGGGCAAAAAACTCTTCAAATAATCAAGCCCAACGGTCTTCTGCTGACTACCATCGTAGTAGTCAAAAGTCATCATCTCAAGAAGTTTTTCTTGCTTAAGTTCAAAGTTGAAGCATCTTAAGAAGTAACAACATTTCACCGCGTCTCCATTCAATTTTAGGTTTGAAGCAGTTTCAGTGGCTGCTTTCTCAAAGTCAATAGAGTACACTTTAGAATCGAACCATTCTTGAACAAACTCAATTTGGTCATTTGAAACAGTAACATTCCCTTCTTTCAACATGTTGTGAATGTTATCGATCTGATAATTGGTCCAATTTGGAAAACGATTTAATTTTTCCATGAGAACGGACTTCTTCGCTTTTTCCTTGCGACCAAGAAAAGCCTCTACTGTGGATCTAGCAATTTTGGGTATATCAAAATGCTCTTGACTTATATGGTCAGAATGAAGGTTCCATAAATCTCGATACTCAATTTCCTCTGATTCAATTCGATTGATTAAATTTTCAACCGACCTGATGATTGAATCTTTGCTAAAGAGCAGATCAAAAGTTGATTGATTCTTATTCTGATATTGTTGCTTTAGTTCTTCTTCAGTGTACTTAAACAACACTAAGTCTAGTTCATTTCTAACTAGATCAACAAATGCCTTAGCAATCGTTTTATCCTCCCGCCCATTTGCCAAGTTATATTGAATTCTGTAAATGGACTGCTGATTGATTGCTCCATTTTTATATAGGACAGCTATTTGACGGAAATAATCTGGCTCATACAACTGAGCAAGTATTACCTCTCTTGTATACTCCGATAGCTCAGAATTTTGCAAAGTCTGCATGAATATGGTCTCAGTGTACCCTGCCTTCTGAAAGAAACGAATAGCTGGATGATTCTTTGAATGATAGTATTTGTCGCAATCCAGATAAAACCATTTGCAGATAACTTTAAGTAATGAATTCCTCTTATCTAACAAATCCAGTGCATTATCCAGCAACGCATCAATGACTTGCGCCCATACAATTTGGTCAACAATCAACTTTTCATTTTCGATGAGTTGGAAAATTCTTTGATATGATGTTACGCTCTTTAGTTTTCCAAAACATTGAGCAAGGTGCCTATCCTCACCTGACAAATGGACATGACTTCTGTCGTTATGATTTCCGTGAAATAACTGCAACCCCTCAATCAAATAGTCTAAGTTTTCATCACATACCTCTAGGAATTCAATAGCGGAGTATGTAGAGTATCTGATATGCTGGTCATTTCGATGTTTGAGTTTAGGGTAAAGCTTGTTAAAGCTTTTTACTGTAAGACTCTGAGTTTCTACCAAACAAGTGAGCCCTTCAGTCACAATTCCATCATCCTTCAAATTATTGAATATCGAATCGATTAGGGCTACCTCCAATTCTTCTCTGTGCGAAGTGGAAAAATTCTCAATGTAAAATAGAACGTAAATTGCATTTAGGATACCATAACGTGAGCTTGCGTTTCTCATCTGGTTCGTAAGGAATTTTACTGAGTAATCAGTGGGGACTAGCCTTGCCAGTTTCCGTTCAGTACCTCGTTCTTGAAACCATGTTTCCCTTTCGCTATATTTTTTGAAAATGGTCTCGAAAATGCTGTGCTTTATGTCGTTATCTAGTTTATCAGGTTCGCACTCTAAGAGATACTCGATCCGATTTTCTTTCAGCCATTCTACGAGCTGATTGAATAAAGCATTCCCTCGATCCAAAGCACTAAGAAGTAAGGCCAAAGTATTGAGCCAACTGGGTTTGATAACGGATGAATCTGGAAATGAAATCAAGTTTTTTACCTTTTCAAAACTCAACAAACAAAGCTGATTAGCTACAAGATACTCTTGAATTTGATGATCCTGAAATGACCATCTTTTCTGCGGTTCAGTTTTAGTCTCTATTAGTGCCGATAATTTTATCAAATTGATATCTCCCTCGCTGATAAGCTCATTGATTTCACTTACCTCAAGATAGTTCTTGCCCATGCATTCCATCGCAACTGCCATCTTTTCCAATATCCTTCTGACCTTATTCTTATTGGTATTGGAATCAATCGTATGATCATGCGGATATTTCTTGTCTGCCTTTTCTGAATACTCGAGAATTGCTTCAAAGAGTTTGGTTCTTTTACCACTTAACGTAGAATGCTTTAGATAATGTTTGATCAACGGTTCAACGTAGAATGGGATTGCGCCTAAATCAAAACAGTTTCCGGCATACAATGCCTTTCTAAAATTGTCAGCTTCTACTCCGTATTCGGTTTCGATATAGTGCTTGTAATCTTCTGAATAGATATTTATAGGGTTCAGAGAGTAGGCTTGTAATTTACCAAAATTGTGTAATTCTTCGCTGCCCTCGAATAGACTCGAACGAGTGCTAAGAACTATACGAATTGCTGGATGTCGTTCAATAAGAAAGTTTAGTTTTGAAACAATCGTGTTTCTATGTTTAGATGATATTTCATCAAAAGCATCCAATATGATGTATAGACTATTTACGTTGTGCTGACCAATTTCCATATTCAGCATTTGCTCAATACTTTCATCGGTATAGTGTTTTAAATCAAACCATGCTGGAATCTTTCCATTCTGTTGCAATTGAAATGCAACTTTCTTTAGCTCCGTTGTTTTACCCATACCCGCAGCTGCAACCAATAGAATGTGTTTCTCAGATTCTAAAATTGATGACAAAGTCAAATCTGTTTTTTGATCTTCGGTTAGATAGCCTTTGCGGATACTTCCATACTTACATATTGTTCTGTTCAGAGACCTTTCTTGAGACAATATCTTCTGGAACCAGGGCTGTGATTTTACAGACTGTACTTCCAAACTGACTTGATTCGTCTGCACTTTCAATTCAAAACGTTCTGAGCAGTATTTTTTTAGTTTTGAATAATCAACAATAGCAGAGGTTTCTCCAAATTGACTTCGTAACAATCTCAATTGATTGTAGAAATTTTGGATTTCACCGTTCGAGTCATTGCAAAGAATAGATCTTGAGAGAGATTGTAAAAGCTGTCTCGCTGTAGAAAAGTTACTATCAAAATCGAGCTCGAAGGGAATTAGTCTTGCAAGAAGTTTGGGTATTTCCGATTTTTCATTTTGTCCGAATCCCTTGTACAAGGCTATCTGCTTCTTTCCAAATCGCTGCTCTTCAATTGCAGCATTCATTTCTGAAGCTGATTTATCTCTGGCATGCTTAATTAGGTGAATTAGACTATCTGCAACAGCAGGAGTAAATCTTGGTGTGACAATACTTATGTAATCTTGACTCTGGATAAATATTTCAGAGTCAAATTGATTCCAAAGGTCTGTTAAAAGACTAGTTTCTGGTCCGTTGGCTGTAATGGTTTTTGATTTGCGCGAGCACACAGCTATTTTGACTGATTGACCGCGTGAATCGTATCCCCTAATCACAAAATCATCAATTATCCACCCATAGTTGCGAGCTTGAAATTGAATACTATCAATTACCTCCAAAATCCCAATGTGCGGACTTTGCCTACACAATAAATGAAGCATGTAGTAGCAAGCGACTTCATCTTCATAGCTATATCCTGTTCCTGAAGTCGAGATTGGAGAAATAAATCTTCTATTTACGCTTTCCTTTTTGCCCATTACGCTTTGCTTCAAATATTGACAGAATCAATTTCACTTGTTATGACAATTCTATACAATTACAACATATTAGAATTGACATGTGGCTTCCTGTTTTCCACATTCTTTCAGTGGTATACCTCTAACAGTCGGGTTTGTTAAATCCGAACCCAACAGCACAGGTATGTTGGCGCAGGTTTTAAGCAGCGTAACTTGTGCCTCCAGCTAGATCAAGGACGAATCTCTGAATTTCTTGGGGGAATGATTGGAAATGGTGGGGGTGTTGTTTTTGGTTTTAGGGGGTGTAATAGAACTTGAAGGATAAGTGAGTAAGAGTCTTAACAGACGTTCTTGAATTGGGTTGAGAAGAAGGAATTGAATTGGTTACGTTCAGTAATATTGCGTGTAAACTTTTTGACCAAATACTACTTGCTATGGCGACTGAAACACCGGACAATGAAAAAAAGCAGATAGAGAAAGTTGCTGAGAAGGATTCCAATATGAATGAGGCCGAAAAGGTTCTGCAAAGAAGGTTCAATCGGATATTTATATCATTTGCGATTTGTGCTCTTGTAATTTGCTTTCTTCCTCTGATCTTCACGTCATTTTCTAACCCGTGGGTTTCATTTGGTAAATCAAATGAAATTGGTGATACAATAGGAGGGACAATGGGACCATTTGTTGCTCTTATTGCGGCATTTCTAACATTCTTCGCATTTTGGGAGCAGTACAAAGCCAATAGAATTCAAAGAGAACAATTTGAAAAGGAACAAAAAAGCCTTGCCGATCAAATCAAAACTCAGACTAATGACTCTTCACTGGTAAAGTTCGAAAGTACTTTTTATGAAATGCTCAAAATCCATAATGAGAATGTCAAGGAGTTTAGAATCAGGGCGGCCAAAAGACGGTCGGAAGAGGCTATATATATTGAAGGAAGAAGATGCTTTCATTTAATGTTCCGAGAACTAAGAATGATTGATAATGCGCTTGAAGAAGCTATTCATTTGGCAGGCTCAAGTTTGGATAGCGATATTGCTACAAACAGGAACTTAAAATCTGATTTAGTCTATAGGATTTTCTTTTTTGGAATTGGAGAAGACTCCGAAAGGCAACTAACTAAGAATTTTTCAAAGGAACAAATTGATCTATTCAATCTTGTTAAACCAATATTGAAGGAAATATGTGCTGAGTACAATCGAAAAATCTCAATTGATAAGCTGGGTGAATACGGTGGTATTGAATTCAATTTATCCATGGTTCAAAATCCCAGATACAAGACAAAGGGTAAGTTAAAGTATTATCCCTTTCAGGGGCATGTTTCAAGATTGGGCCACACATACAGACACCTGTATCAAATGGTAAAGTTTGTTGTAGAACAAAAGGAAACACTTCTCAATTTAGATGCTAAGCTTCATTACTTGAGAATCTTGCGTGCTCAACTCTCTAATCATGAGCAATTGCTGCTTTACTACAATGGATTAAGCATAGGCTACAAATGGTTCACCCAAGAATACTTTACCACATATAGAATGATTCATAATCTGCCTTATCCTCTCGCAGATTTTGGAATCCAGCCATTAGAAAATCGATTTATTGTAGCAGCTATAAAAAAATCAAAAGAAATGGGTAAGAAGTTTTTCGAATGGGATGAAACACGAGATAAATCTGCTATAGACTTTATAGCCATAGAGGTATAGTATCCTCATACATTAAATCAGATGACAGCGAAATTCTATACACAGCGAAGCACACGATTCATAATCATTACGGCCTTACTTCTGTTCTTTGGCTTTCTATTCAATGCGATTTTTCTCTATCACTCATATGACAATATTGAAAAAATTGGACAGCTAGGTGATTACATGGCTATACTCAACACGTTCTTTAGCGCAGCGGCAGCTATTCTTTTCTACTTGTCTCTAAACATGCAAAGAGAGTCATTGATGTTGCAGACTGATGAACTAAAGTTGACAAGAGAAGAATTGACTAAGCAAGCGGAAGCTCAGACGAAATCTCATCAGGCGCTTGAACTTCAAAACCATCAAAGTTTGCTTCAGAAGAATTATGACGACTTGAAAATTTCAATAAGTGCATTAAAGTCGTTTACACATCAAAGCTGGAAAGGAAGTGAGCAGAAGAAGACAGGAATGGAATTGTTCTATGTGATGAATAATATCATTCGAGGTGGTACATCGCATGTTGTCGCATACTTCAGTGATGACGACTTCCGTTCAAAACTTAGAATTCTTTTCTTTAAGCTATCTGCTATTGAAGTGGCATTCAAAACTAAAGAGCTTGCTATAGAAGATAGGTATATTTTGCATATTGACCTATTTGAAGCAATTCAACTTTTCATCGAGAGCAACACGTTGAGTTCTTATCGTTCATTTACTGAGAAAGGGGACGTTCCAATGGACATTGCAATGACGATGAATAGGATTGCAGAGGGAGTAGCCTATTTTCAAACTGACTATGAGATAACCCGTAAGCATATCCAAGCACATGAGATACTTTGATTGATTCATTCAGTACTGGAGAACAACATTTGATTCAAAGGACATTTGTAGCAGTTTGAGAAGGTAACTATTCAAAAGCATATAGGTATTGTTCTCAATGTTTGCAGGTTTAGTGCGGCACACGGTATGTCCTTGCTTCCTATGGCTTGCCCCCAAGTCCTATTGATGTTCGGTTCTATCCAATAAATAATATCCCCCCCAATAGCGCGGGTATGTTGGCGCAGCCTTAGCGCAGCATAACCTCTGCCTCCATCTTTACTTGGCTTACCTCGGCTGAGCCGAAGCCACAATGTGGCAGCCAAAGCATTTCACTCGCCAAACCTCAACCCTCTAATCTTCCCTTCCATATTCAGTTCTACTACCAATGCCAGCTTCCATTTTCAATTCTACCCAAATGCCATCATCCATCAATGAATGCCTTTCGTTTATATAATTGTCCTCAGCAATTGCTCAATTGATTTAGGTTTACATCCTTCGCCAATAAAGATAAGCTTACCTATGAAAAACCTATTACTCATTGCTGCTTTTGCCTTCTGCATTAGTCAGGCATCCGCCCAATCCATCGACTTAGCTAAATACCTCACCGGGCCCGACAATTCATCACCTTACGATATGACTATAGCACCCAATGGTGATATGATTTTTGTTGGTGCCATCGTGGACTCGGTAGACTTTGATCCCGGATCAGGCGAAACAATACTGGTCGGTTCAGAAAGCCCAACAGGGACCTCTCCATACATATGTCGTTATGATGCCAGTGGCAATTTGCTTTGGGCTTATGTCTGGGAAATCAGCATTTTCAATTCCGACTTTGTGCTCATGACCGATCTGTTTTCCAATGGCGATATTCTGGTTGGCATGCATGAGTGTTGCGACTTCGAAGACCTCGATCCAACAGAAGGCACTTACTACTTCAACTCATTGGATGGTTCCAACTTTTTCATTCGCCTCAATGCTGATGGCGAGTTTATTTCTGTCATTGATGTGGACCCCAACTTCCCCGGCCCCAAACAGATGATTATTGGTGAGGATGGCCAACTCTATCTCTCAGGATTCGGCTATGGTGGACTTTATGCATATGGCATGATTGGCAAATTTGACCCAACTACAGGTGCTCCCATTTGGGTAAAGTCTTTTGGAGCAGCAGGTGGTGATACTTCAGCGCCAGATATTGCTATTGATGCCAACGGCAACATCATAGCCGCAGGCAGCACAGATGCCAATACCATTGACCTCAACCCAGGTGTTGGCACCAACATGGTAACGACAAGTGGCGGTTATGATGGATACATCATCAAACTAGACAATGACGGCAACCATATCTGGAGCGGCATTGTTGGAGGTACCCAAAATGATTACAATATTGCGGTAGATGTGGATGATGATGGCAACATATACACCACAGGTTATTTCTATAGCCCCACTTGCGACTTGGACCCCCTTGACGCTGTGCAGAGCTACAATCAAATGACGCTAGAATGGTCGGATATGTTTGTGACCAAAATGGATCCACTTGGAGTAATCCAATTTATACATCACTTTGGTAGCGACTACAATTTGGGTGGTTCCAATAATGAGCGCGGCATAGACATATTGGTGGACAGCATGCACGACAAGTATTATGTATCTGGCACCATACAAGGCCACGTGGATCTTGATGCCAGTGCAGTGCAGTTCAATATGGATTATATGTTTACTGCTTTTGTGGGTTCTTATCAATTGGATGGCAACCTTGAAATGGTGCGCACATTTGGCGATTACAACACATCTGGTTTCTCATTGCGTCAAGATGAAATAGGCCAAGTTTATGGCTTCGGAACTTCAAGCAACAATCTAAAGTTTTATACGACATCGGGTGTTGTGACTACACTGGACAATGAGGCAAATGGACTCTATTTCTTTAGAATGTCGGACTGTGCCGAGCCGCTGCCAACCTCTGTAGTTTTAAGTCCTGATCCGCTGGTGGCTTGCTACGGGGAAGAAGTAACACTAACGGCCACACCCATCAATGGTGGCACTAATCCAACTTACACATGGTACTATGACAATGGTACCGGCATTTATGTATTGCAGGGTGAAACAGAGAATAACATCACCTTCGAACCTAACTTTTTGGAGACGGTTATTACCTGTAGTATTATCTCCAGCGAAGGCTGTGCAAGTCAGATTCCAACAGCTCGTGATTCAGTGGAATACATCTTTTCTGAACAGACTAATCCGAGCATTTATTTGGATGTAAGCGAATTTTGGCTTTGCCCTAATGATTCCGTTGTATTCACAGCTGTGGTATCAGAAGCTGGCAACTCGCCTGCTTATCAATGGCTTCTGGATGGAGTGCCGATACCCGGAGGCAATGCGTCCACACAAACTATATATTACGAAAGCGATGACATGGACATTACATGCCTGCTGATGGCATCTGGATGCCCTAATGTTGACACACTATCAACCAACCCTTTCACCGTTAGTTTTTTTGAATTTCCCAATGTGGCCATCAACCAAAACGGCAATACCCTAAGTGGTGTTTACACCTTGAATAACACCTACCAATGGGCTAATTGCGATCCATTTTACACTATATCATCAGGCAACACCATTAATTTTTCTCCCGGGGTAAGTGGCACTTATGCGCTTATTGTAAACACATTGTGGTGTGCAGACACATCGGAGTGTTATGATTTCACTTTCATCAGCGATGTTTCCGAATTGAATTACTTTGGTCTTACCATCAGTCCAAATCCTACCGATGGATGGGTACAATTGAACTGCACTTCATCCACCACCTCCAATATGAACTTAACTGTCTACAATGCTTTAGGTAGTATTGTTCACACCCAAAAAATGTTGGGTTCGCAAAAACAATCTGTCAACCTCAGCGCATTCGAAAAGGGCGTTTACTACATGAAGTTAGAGAATGAATATGGCATGAGTGTAGAGCAGGTAGTGTTGAGGTAGGGGTGAGTTACCCGTTGGGGGTGTGAAAAGCGATTGCAAACCACCCCAATAGCACAGGTATGTTGGCGCAGGTTTAGCTCAGCATAACCTCTACCTCCAACTTCCCTTGTCTTGCCTTGGCTGAGCCGAGGCCACAATGTGGCAGTCAAGCCAACTGATGCCCGCTTTCATCCAATAAATAATCTCCTTTCACTTTGCCTGTTTTGCACTTGGATAAAGCAATGGTTCATAACAAATGAACTTCATATCCATGAAGCAATGGGTTCATCCGTTTCCTACTTTTGTTTCTCCATCATGCCACTTGTTTTCAAATACGGCTTCTCTTGTTCCATTCTGCTGTTGGCAATAGCCATGGGTTGCAAAACAACCACGCAGACAGAAACGGTGAGTGATAAGATCATCTATTCGCATGGCCACCATTCAAGTCCCACTTATGAGCGACCCAAGGTGGCTGACCTCGTTGTGTCTATGGAAATGGATTCCATCACCCAAGCCCATGCACCTTCAGATGGCGTAGAATTTTATCGCACCACCGATTCGTTGTCTGCACCCTTGAATTTGTATAAAGAGCTCTACCAGCAAATACGCTATCCTGACATGTTAATTGAGTTAGAAATAGAAGGGAGGTGGATTTATGAAATGACTTTTGAAAAACACCTGCTCACTTCATGGACATTGAAAAGAGGAGTAGAGAATGGCGCAATCATGGAAAAAGAAATAAACCGCGTACTCAACAAATTGAAACGCGACTTGCGCTACTTCTCTGGTGACACAACAAGTCGCATCATCATCTTCAAAGTTGTATTGAAATAACTCGATTGATTTGACAATTTGAGTATTCTTATTCATGCCAATGTTTCAAATCTCTTTCTGATTTGAAGATAGCTCTCAAACGAAGGTTTCAAATTTCCCCTTTTGAAAAAGGATTTATAAGAGAAGTTATCACTTCCCATATCGCATCAACTCATTCCTCAACTCCAGCCCAATAGTCACTTTTTCATTTTTACTAAAGTCGAAAAACACTTCGGCATCAGTGGCCTCCGCACATAGTTCATCTTCTTCGTTGTAGATGGAGTGTTGCAAGCGGAAACTGGTGGTGCCAATGTTGGATACCGAAGTATGTATACGCACCTCGCCCGGATAGTGCAAAGGTTTTTTGAATTGACAAGAGACACTTGCGACCATCGCACCGATATCGCTCTTTTCATGCGCGTCATACAAGCCTATCATTTCCCAGAAGTTGACACGAGCAGCCTGCACATATTTTAATATCTGCACATGGTTCACATGACCAAATGGGTCTATTTCGCTCCAATCGATGCGAAGAGCGAGCTTGCAATAGGAGTCGCGTGGTTTCATTCTTTGTTGAGTTGTTTGTATGAATAGCACTTACAACTTCTTCACATCCTCTCGGGCATCGCTGCACCCAGCAATCCCATACCTTGTTTTATCACCAATCCTACCTTTTGTGTAAGAGCAATTCGCAACGATTTTAATTCCACATTCTCTTCACGCAATATCGGGTTGTCATGATAAAAGGAATTGAACTCGCGCGCTAGGTCATAACAATAGTGGGCAATGGATGCAGGGTTGTAATTGGTTGCCGCGTCCTTTAAAACAGAAGGCCATTCATATATTTTCTTTATCAAATCGAGTTCTGCTTGTCCAATGCTTTTTTGGGCGAGGCTCAAGTCAGATAGCTGAAAATCTCCTGCCTTGCGCAACACTGCTACAGTTCTTACATAGGTGTATTGAATGAACGGTCCGGTGCTTCCATTGAAGTCAATGCTCTCTTTCGGGTTGAACAACATGCTCTTCTTAGGATCAACACGCAGCAAGAAATACTTCAACGCGCACATGCCTACTTTCTCATAGAGCATTTCTTTTTCAGCTTCTTCCAGGCCTTCCAGTTTGCCTTGTTCAGTGGCTACTTCGCGCGCCACGTTTTTCATTTCGTCCATCAAGTCATCGGCATCCACCACGGTGCCTTCGCGGCTCTTCATTTTTCCTTCGGGCAATTCCACCATGCCATAGCTTAGGTGATAACAGTGGTCTGCCTGTGCAAATCCTAACTTTCTTAGTATCTTGAACAGCACTTTGAAATGGTAGTCTTGCTCATTGCCGACAGTGTATATCTGTGATGTCAAATCGGGATAATCGCGGAAACGAAGAATAGCTGTACCAATGTCTTGTGTGATGTACATGGCTGTGCCATCCTTTCTCAGCAATGCTTTTTCATCCAGTCCTTCACCTGTAAGGTCTATCCAAATGGAGCCATCTTCTTTCCTGAAGAATGCGCCACTGGTGACTCCTTTTTCTACTTCATCTTTCCCAAGCAAATAGGTATCGCTCTCGTAATAAAGCTTATCAAAATCAACTCCCATCTTTTGATAGGTAACATCAAAACCGGCATACACCCAGCCATTCATGGTTTGCCAAAGTTGATAGACTTCGGCATCTTTAGCTTCCCATTTGCGCAGCATGTCTTGTGCCTCGAGCATGATGGGTGCTTCCTTACCGGCTTCATCTTCTTTTTTGCCTTGTGCTATCAGTTCCTGTTGTTCTTTTTTGTATTGCTTGTCAAAAGCAACATAATATTTCCCTACTAGTTTGTCTCCTTTTAACTGGCTGCTTTCAGGGGTTTCACCGTTGCCAAATTTTTGCCATGCCACCATGCTTTTACAAATGTGTATGCCACGGTCGTTTATGATTTGAACTTTGGTCACTTTGTGGCCAACTGCTTTTAACGTTTCAGCTACGGAGTATCCAAGAAATACATTTCTTAGATGACCTAAGTGCAAAGGCTTGTTGGTATTGGGCGATGAATACTCCACCATGATGTGGGGTGCTGTGTTGGGTGGCGCGAATCCAAACTTTTCATTCTTCATGCACTCGCTAAAGAATGCCAGCCAATATTCCCGGCTAAGTGTAATATTAAGAAAGCCCTTCACCACGTTGAAGGCGGTCACTTCTTTCACATGCTCTTTCAGATAGCTGCCAATGGCTTCACCGGTTGGTTCTGGACCTAGCTTCGAGATTTTGGTAAGAGGAAAAACCACCAACGTTGTATCCCCTTCAAATTCTTTACGTGTTTGTTGCAACTGGATTTGTGCATTGTTCAGTTCAACATCAAAAAGCGTTTTGCAGGCTGCTTTGGTGGCGGCAGAAATAATGTGTTCAATTGAAGAAATCATAGACAAGTGAAAAATGAGAGGGCTAATCTACATTTCAATTGAAATCGAGAGGGTGTGATGGACAAGTGGCAAATGGTCAGAAAAGAAAAAACCACCGCTTTCGCTGGTGGTCTCTTCCTTAGTTTTTCAGTTTAAGTGAAAAATTCAATTTCATTTTTGTTCTTCATCACTGATTACACCGGTGCCTATGTATTTGCCACCCTTGTATATCTCAATGCGAATCATAAGTCCATCTGCATTGTAACGGTACCACTTGCCATCGTAAAGTCGTCCTTCTACAAATTCGCCTGACTGCGTGACGTTGCCATTTTTATCATAAAGCGTGTTGAAACCATTGGGTTTGAATATCACCGCTTTGTTGGTTTTGTCTTCAGTCACCACACTTGACTTGCCTATTTTTTTATCATACGGATCAGCCTTTGCAATGGCTTCTTTCTTTATTTCCTTGTGCTTTTTTGTGGAGCCTTGCTTCAATACACCATTTTCAAATATTTTTTCCTCGGCCAATGTTCCATCAGGATTGTAGCGCTTGCTGACCCCACTTTCTGCTCCGTTTACAATGCTCACTTCTAGAGCCATTTTTCCATTTTCGTGGTAGTATTTCTGAGTGCCATTGCGTTTGCCATTTTCTGCAAATGCAAAATGTTGCTGTGGATTGCCATTGGTATAATAGCGCTTAAATTCACCTGTATTCTTGTTGCCCTTCCAAATACCATGTTCCTCTAACTGGCCATTTTCAAAATAGAGTTTGTACTCGCCTTCTGGCTTGCCCGATTGGTAGTTTATCTCATTGCGAAGTTTTCCACCCGGCCAATACTTCTTCCAAAGGCCCTCTTTCCTATTGTCTTTGTAATTGCCTTCTTCTACTTTGTCCTGTGGTTTGTAGGCCTTATCAGAAAGCATTTCGCCCTTTACTACCCAGTAACCTTGGCGCTGACCTTGGTCGTCTACTTTGTTTAACTCACCATCAGAAGCAACGCATAGCGCTGAGAAGAATCCAAAAAGGGTGAATAGCAGAAGCTTTGGAAATTGTTGAAATTTAGAACTCATTTGTCTTGGTGTTAGGTCGGTTGCCTGCCCCATCGAGAAGCAGAAAAGTGCCGCCTATACGCCACCAGATCCTATTGAGTTACGGTTATCTCAGCTTTTTTTTTCTTTTTTATCTCCGTGATCATGGTGCTTACCAACTTGCTTGTGTCATACTCAGCGCGCCAGCTCCAGTCATTGCGGGCTTCTTGGTCATCTATGCTGTCAGGCCATGAGTCGGCCAGTGCTTGCCGAAAATCAGGCGAATAGGAGATTTCAAATTCAGGAAGGTGCTTATTGATTTCAGCAGATAATGACTCTGGTGTGAAACTGCATCCTGCAATGTTGTAGCTGCTGCGAATTTTGATTTGCTCAGCTGGAGCTTCCATTATTTGGATGGTGGCGCGAATGGCATCTTCCATCATCATCATAGGCAGCATGGTTTCAGCCTTCAGAAAACAGTTGTAGCGGTTTGATTCCAAAGCATGATAGAAGATGTCTACCGCATAATCTGTGGTGCCACCGCCTGGCTCTGAGCGAAAACCTATAAGGCCAGGATAGCGAAGACTGCGAACGTCTACACCGAATTTCTGATGATAATACTCGCACCATCTTTCCCCTGCCAGTTTGGAAATACCATACACGCTGCTTGGTTCCATTATGGTGTATTGGGGAGTATTCTGTTTTGGAGTATTGGGTCCAAACACAGCAATGGAACTTGGCCAAAATACTTTTTGAAGTTTCTTCTCCTTTGCAAGATTGAGAACGTTAAAAAGTCCGTTCATGTTGAGGTCCCACGCCAGCTCAGGTTTTTTTTCTGAAGTAGCTGAGAGCAGCGCTGCCAGCAGGTAAACCTCTGTAACCTCATGCTTCGTAATGACTGCAGATAGTTCGTTTTTATCCAGCACATTCAGTACTTCGAATAGACCGTCTTTGAGCTCAGGTGCCTCAGCAGGTCGAATGTCAGATGCGATGATGTTTTCTTTTCCCTTCAACTCACGTAGCGCGAGTGTCAGTTCAATTCCTATTTGGCCCGAAGCGCCAATGATGAGCGTTTTTCCTTGCATATGTAATCTTCAGGTTTCATTGACAATGAAGCGAACAAATGTAAAAAAGGGTTGATAGAAAAATCCTATCATTTCAATTGGTCCTGCAAGTGAAGAATTCAATTCTTTGGGTATCATTGCCACAAACTCTCTTTTGGTATCAAAAAAAACGGATGCCGAGAAACAACCAAAAAGACCTGTTTAGCCTGTGCTCCTTTCGATTTTTAAATCCGAACAACATTTCGAAGAATTAACTCTTGCAGAGTATCAGCAGATATTCAAGGAGTTATTCAGGCCTATTCGCAATTTCATTTATTTCAAATGTTCTGATATGGACATGGCCGAAGATTTGGCTCAAGACACTTTTTTGAAGTTGTGGGAAACGCGCGCCAGAATTGATAAAAGAACAGTGAAGGCTTATTTGTACACCATTGCGCAGAACAACACCATCAACCAACTTAAAAGAAAGCAGTTGATGTACAAATTCATGAAAAAGCCCGGTGCAGACAGGGAATATGACACACCTGAAAAACTGGCCGAAATGAATCAATACGAAGAAAAACTTACTTCGGTGATAGCAATGCTGCCCGAAGGTGGCCGCGAGGTGTTTCTTATGAATAGGATGGAAGACCTGACCTACAATGAAATAGCTGCCCGATTGGGCTTGTCGGTGAAGGCCATAGAAAAACGAATGAGTAAAGTGCTCAAAATATTCAGGGAACAACTGGGCACCGAAATTTGATTCATTTCAGCACTGATGGATGCCTTGTTCGAATTCAAATCATATCTCAGACATGCACTAAAAGCAGGCGGCAAGCACAGTGTGCACTCTCCATTGGTTTTTCAGCTGATGACGGAAGTCTTGCCTCCCTCCAGGGTTTTTAATTCGTTTACTGAGATTGAAGCCTTGAGAAATGATCTTGAACGGTCAAATCAATTACTCAAAGTGGAGGACTTTGGAGCGGGTTCACGAAAAAGTGCAGGTTCAGAAAGAAAAATTTCATCTATCGCCACCACCGCTCTTCAAAGCAAACACTGCGCTCAGGCACTTTTCAGAATAATAGATTTTTATCGTCCTCGAAACATACTTGAACTTGGTACCTCACTTGGGATTACAACATCCTACTTGGCTCGGGCAAATGAGTCAGCGATAGTGCATACAATAGAAGGCTCAGCTGAAGTTGGAGATGTTGCGAAAGAAGTATTTCTTAAGCAGCATATTAAGAACATCGTGCAGCACATAGGACCTTTTGATGCAGTGTTGCCGCAGCTATTGAAGGAATTTGACAGAATAGATTTTGCACTAATTGATGGCAATCATCGCTTGGAGCCAACGCTTCGTTATTTCGAACTAATAAAGGCCAAGTGCGATGAAAATAGTATGATTGTTCTGGATGACATTCATTGGTCGAAAGAAATGAATGATGCATGGCAAAAAATTATTTCAATGGTAGAAGTAAGTGTGAGTATCGACTTTTTTCATTTTGGAATGGTCTACTTCAGAGGAGGCATAGAAAAGCAAAATTTTGTTTTGAGGATGCCACGATGAATGTCTTAACGTTTTGTTTCAAACGTTGTGGCACGGTTATTTACTTTTGGCCCACTCTAAAAATCAAAAATTCAATTACAATCCAATGAAAAAAATCATCGTTTTATTTATCGCAGCGCTTCCATTTTTTGCTATGGCGCAAGACAAAAAGGAGACTGCTGCAGCTCCTGCAACTGCTACCAAGGCCAATGACAAACCAGTACTAACCAATCCTGAAGTCATTTTCATGGAGTTGATAGTGTCACAAGGACCAATGGGTTCCATGATAAAAGCCGACATAGGTCGCGAAATAGTTTCAACTCTTACTGACAAGGAAGTGATAAAGCAACTAAGCGATTTAAGAACTATGTCGTTCAGCAATATGCCTGATGCTATGAATTACCTTGCAACTATTGGGTTCAAGTACCAGAGCACCTATGTTACTTATGACAAGGAGGGCAAAGCCGACTCTCACCTTGTTTTTGAGAAAAGACTAACTAAGCGTCCTATGGGTGATGGTGGTGCAAAGCCGGTGAGACCTGAGAAACCAGCGGGAGAAGTGAAGCCAAATCTGGAAACAAAGCCAGTGGATAAAAAGCCAGCTCCAAAGACTGAAGAGAAGAAGAAGTAATTTATAAGTGAATAATTAGAAAAGCCTTTCCACTTTTGCGGAAAGGCTTTTTTGTTGAAACAATATGATTTCATCTGAACGAAAAGAAAGAAGAACCCTGCTGATTCTTTATTTGTTGGCAGCTTATATCGTACTGCAAGTTTGCTGGTGGGGTTATAGTTTGATTGACATTCATAAGCAAACAATAGCCGCTCAATCAGAGCTTTTACAGGCAGAACGACAACAATTGTTCGCCACAAAGATTTGGATGATAGCTGGCGAGGGTGGTGTTTTCCTCGTGTTGCTTCTTTTGGGTTTTTGGTACATAAGACGAACGTTAACGCGCGAATTGCAGCTGTCGCGAATGGAAAAAACATTTCTGCTTTCGGTTACTCATGAGTTAAAAACTCCAGTTGCGGCTATCCGCCTTTTTTTAGAAACCATTAAGTCGCGCAAGCTGGCCGAAGAGCAGGTGCAAGGAATAGTGAAGGATGCGCTGCGAGAAACTGATAGGCTTCAGGCTATGAGCGAAAACATTCTTTTGGCCACGCGCTTTGACCATTGGCGCGATGAACTGATGAATGAAGAAGTGAACTTGTTCGATATGATTTCAAAAATTGTTGTGCGTATTCAATCCATCAGCAATAAGGAATTTATTTTGCAAATGAAGAACGATGTGATTGTAAAAGGTGACAAAGAATTGCTGCAGGCAATGTGTTCCAACTTGATTGAAAACGCTATGAAATACTCACCAGCAAGCACTACCATAAGTATTATGCTCAATCAGAATGAAGATGACATTCTACTAGAAATAGCCGACAACGGTATCGGAATTTCGGACGCGGAAAAGAGCAAAGTGTTTGAAAAATTTTACAGAAGTGGCGATGAACAAACGAGAAGACACAAAGGCACAGGACTAGGGTTGTATATCGTAAACAGCATAGCTCATTTGCACAAAGGCAAGATTGAGATTAGAGACAACCAGCCGGAGGGCGTCATTTTCGCGCTTCAATTTTCAAAACAATAAACAGGATGAGTAAAAAAGTGTGCCTTGTAATTTTAGATGGATGGGGTCTTGGTCGAAAGGATGCTAGCAACGCCATCGTTGTAGCAAATACTCCTTTCACCGATTCATTGTATGAAAATTATCCTCACGCAGAATTGCGCACTGATGGCGAAAATGTTGGTTTGCCTGAGGGACAGATGGGCAACAGCGAAGTAGGCCATACCAACATAGGTGCCGGCAGAATTGTGTATCAGGATTTGGTAAAAATCAATATTGCTGTAAGAGATAAGTCCTTTTTTGAGAATGACGTTTTGAAAAATGCATTTGCATACGCCAAGAGCAAGGATGTGAATGTCCACCTTATTGGTCTGGTAAGCGATGGCGGTGTCCATTCGCATATCAATCACCTAATGGCATTGTGTGACATGGCCAATGAGCAAGAGGTTAAGACATTCATTCATGCCTTCACTGATGGCCGCGATACTGATCCTAAAGGGGGTAAAACATATCTAGCCGAATTGGAAAACCATATCAAGGCGACCTCTGTTCGTATTGCAAGTGTGGTGGGTCGTTATTATGCTATGGATCGCGATAAGCGCTGGGAGCGCGTTAAGCAAGCGTATGATTTACTTGTGAATGGGTTAGGAAAGAAGTTTCAATCGTCACAAGATGCAGTAGATGACGCTTATCAAAACGGTATCACAGATGAGTTCATTCTACCATCGGCAATGGTGGACAAATCAGGACTTCCGTTGGCTACTATAAATGAGGGTGATGTGGTCATTTCCTTCAACTACAGAACGGATCGCTGTCGCGAGATAACACAAGTACTTACTCAAAAAGAGTTTCCTGATTTCGATATGAAGCCTTTGAACGTGCATTACGTCACCATGACAAATTATGATGATACTTTTAAAAATGTTCTCGTGGTTTATGACAAGGACAATCTTGAAATGACATTGGGCGAAGTGCTTGCAAAAAAGGCCATGACGCAAGTGAGAATTGCTGAAACAGAAAAATATCCACATGTCACTTTCTTTTTTAGTGGAGGTCGGGAGCAAGAATTTCCGGGCGAAAAAAGACTTATGATTCCTTCACCAAAAGTGGCCACTTATGATTTGCAACCTGAGATGAGTGCTCATGGCATAGCAAACTCGATATGTGAGGAGATGAAGATGAACTCTCCAGATTTTATCTGTCTGAATTTCGCTAACCCCGATATGGTAGGCCACACGGGTGTGTTTTCGGCAATAGTGAAAGCTGTTGAAACGACTGACGCATGCTTGAAGGAGGTGGTGGAAACAGGACAGAAATATGACTATTCATTCATCATAATTGCTGACCATGGCAATGCAGATTTTGCCGTAAATGATGATGGAACACCGAACACTGCTCACACAAAAAATCCAGTTCCTGTTTGGATATTGGACAAGGATGTGCAAGCTGTTCAAAGCGGAATTTTGGCAGATGTAGCACCTACGATTCTGAAATTGCTGAAGCTTGAACAACCTAATGCGATGTCAGGCAAATCACTTTTTTGAAAAGATTGAATAGAAACAAAAAGCCCTTTGTTTTGAAAACAAAGGGCTTTTGAATTTTATATGCTTTAGGTTCTCTTAGTCGCGAAGAATGTGCACGTAACCTTCGAAATTTTTTCCATCGGACCTATTTAGAATGAAGTAGTAAACGCCATCTGGGTGCTCGTCTCCGCTCCACTTATTAGAGTAGCTGGCGCTTTCATAAAGCAAATTGCCCCAACGCCCGTATACTTTTAAAATGCTCTTAGGAAAATCTTCGATGCCGAATATTTCAAAGAAATCATTGTTGCTGTCGCCATTGGGGGTAAATATGTTTGGGATTTGAGTGTCGCAAACTGAAACTAAAACACCAATAACCACTTCCTGACCGCATGCATCGGTAACTTCAATGGTGAAGTCACCTGCCTGTTGCGGCACGAATACATCAACGGAATTGGCTTCAAACGCTTCTTCATCATACACATAAGAATAGGGAGGAGTGCCACCCTCGGCCAATTCTCCTGTGCCGACATTGACACAAAGCTCTAAGTCGTCTGCACCCACCAGTTGCGAGGGAATACTAATTAGCACTGAGTCTACCGCAATCTGGTTGCAGTTGTCCGTTATAGTTACATATTGAAAACCTGCGTCATCAGCTTCAAATGAAGCAGTAGCAGTTGATGAGTTGCTGCCGGTCCAATCATACTCGTAGCTGGGAGCTCCGCTAAGAACATTCACAATCACGTCTACTGATCCATTTAGGCAAACAAAGACATCGTCTACCATTTCAGTGATGACGCCTGTTGGGGGAACGACCTCAAAGTCTTCAGTGGCAGTTTGGCCGCAGAAATCCGTAACAGTTACATTGTAGTCGCCAAGTTCAGTCACTTGAATTCCACTAGCAACCAATCCATTGGTCCATAAGTAGGTAAAAGGGGCGAAACCTCCAATTGGAATAGCATTCACTTGAGGTAGTCCGCAAAGCACAATATCACCAATAGCTGCAATACTCAATGGTGTTTGTTCTATAATGAAAATTTCGGCAGAAGCCGTGTCGAGCTCGCCACACGCATTGATAAAAGGAAAAGAGATAATAATACTTTCCGTGCCCTCGCCCGGTCCATCATTGATTGGGTTTACAAAGAGTGTATCAGAATTTTGACCTTCTGTAAGCACCAGCGTATTGTCAATAAATTCATAGTCAACACCATTAGTAGCAGTGCCACCTATTGACAGTTCTAGCGTGTCTAACTCGTCATCAAAGCCACCAGAGAAAACGATGAATTGGCCATTAACGCAATCTTCCATCACTTGATTGGCAGGCCAATTTATGCTAGGTGGATTAATCACACCCGATGCCACAGCACCGCTGGAAGAAAAGCTGTCTGACTCAATGAATACTGCTGAGTCGAATGCTGTATCAGACACATCTGCCAATGCTAATTTGATATGATAAGTTTGGCCACACTGCAGCACGGCAACTGCTGTAAGCAAAGTGGTAAAACCATCGTATTGCACATAGGTATCATCAGTACTGTATGGCGTGGTAAAGCCATCACCATTGTATACATAATATTCGCAATAGTTGCAATCGCTATCTCCTTCTACTGCAGTGCCTTCGCAGCCTGCATTCAGATTGAAAATGGACACAAATTGTGTTGTTCCGGGAATGAGTGCAATATTCTCAGCATTGTTGCTAAACGGGCCATTGATGCCAGGTCCAGAAAGGAAAAATCCAAAAACATCACTGACATTTCCACAATTTCCTGCTCCTGAGTATTCAGGGTATTCCTCCGATGCCCAAACGTATCTGAACTCAACGGTATCACCCGTAGCTACAAAATCAAACTCTAGAATTGCCGCATCATTATGGGTGAGGCCGTCCAGTTGGTCGAGGTCTGGGTCAGTTGCTCCAAAATTTCCACCTCCAATGGTTGAAGCACCCTCATCATTTGGGCCTATGCCCACCGTGATATCACCACTTGCCATCATGAAGCCAGTGGGTATTCCTAAGTTAGTGCCTGCGGAGTTGAATGAACCAATTTGATTTGCGTCACCGCTGAATGTTATGTTCGAAACTATAATGCCTTCTCCAAGCATGGTTTCCACCGCTTGCTGGGGCGTTAAGTTATTGACTGTGAGCTGTGCATTCATCAGTTGTGCTGATAGCATCACAGTTAAGATCAAAATAATTCTTCTATTCAACTTCATGTTTTTTTTTTTGCTTGTGATAACTTGATGCAATTATGGGTGTTCAAGTTGCATTCCCATTAGCAAATAGTTCATCAATTTATTTTGCTTTTGTTTGGATTCTGATTTGTTCAGAAAAGTTGTCTTTACTCAAAATGGTCATGATTTTCGCTTGACATATTGAACATTTATTTCTTCCAATTCTTTGAACCAATCTTCCCCAAATTTCCTTGTTAATGGGTCTTTCAAAAACTTGAACACGGGCACTTTCAATTTGGTTCCGCATTCGCAGGCTGGTTTGCATACTTGCCAGCGATGATAGTTCACAGCGGTGTATTCAGTCAGTTTTTGCAGTCGAACAGGATAGAGGTGACACGAAATGGGTTTTTTCCAATCCGTTTTGCCTTCGTTGAAGGCCTTCTCCAATGAACATTTCGCAATTCCATGGTCATCAAAAAAGACGAATGAACATTCTTTATTTCCTTCTACAAGTGTGGTCACCAAGTCACCATCTTCGTCTAATTGGTATAGCCCTAATTCTTCAATTGCTTTTAGCCCTTCGGGTCGCATGAAGGGTTTTACCTCTTCAAACACTTCTTCCAGTCTTTCCAGTTCATCAGCCTCCAGCGGTGCACCGCTGCTGCCTTCCACGCAGCAAGCACCTTTGCAAGCGGCCAAGTCACACACGAAAAATTCTTCAAGCAATTCTTCGCTTACCAATGTTTCTCCAATTATCAGCATTGTTTATTCCCTAGAGAATTGAATGGGTGGTCAAAACTTATTTCTGATAATTCAGAATGGTGTTTTCTATAATCTGAGTGCACTCCAATAGTTGTTCTTCGGTGATAACAAGTGGCGGAGCAAAACGAATGATATTGCCATGTGTTGGTTTGGCAAGCAAGCCATTTTCGGCAAGTTTCATACAAATATTCCAGGCTGTTTTGCTTTTATCAGTGTCATTGATGATAATGGCATTCAGCAAACCGCGACCGCGTACCAACGTAACCAGGTCAGTTTTTGCTATCAGGGCATTCATTTTCTCGCGAAAAATTTGCCCCAAACGATATGCATTTTCGGCTAGCTTTTCATCTTTTAAGACTTGCAAAGCAGCAGTTGCAACTGCGCAAGCCAAAGGATTTCCACCATAGGTGGAGCCATGTTCGCCTGGTTTGATATTCATCATCACCTCATCATTGGCAAGTATGGCCGATACTGGAAGTGTTCCTCCGCTCAATGCCTTTCCCAGCACAAGAATGTCGGGTTTCACAGCTTCATAATCACAGGCCAGCATTTTACCTGTGCGCGCAAGTCCAGTCTGAACTTCGTCAGCAATCATGAGCACATTGTATTGGGTACATAGTGCACGTATTCCACTGAGGTATCCATCATGCGGAACGACTACTCCGGCCTCACCCTGAATGGGTTCAAACATGAAGCCCGCAATGTTGGGTTCTGCTTTAAAGGCAGCCTCCAAAGCATTCAAATCATTGTAAGGAACTATGATGTAGCCGGGAACAAATGGACCAAAACCACCAGTACTGCTGGGGTCTTGTGATGACGAAATAGCTGCAAGGGTTCTGCCCCAGAAATTACCAGAGGCAAAAACCATTTTGGCTTCGTTTGAGGGAACTCCTTTTACATCATATGCCCAGCGTCTAGCAAGTTTAAGAGCGGTTTCGCCACCCTCAACGCCTGTGTTCATGGGTAGCACTTTGTCATAACCAAAATACTCTGTTATGAATTTTTCATAGGCACCTAGTTGGCTATTGTAAAATGCGCGTGAAGTAAGGGTGAGTTTCTGTGCTTGTTCAACAAGTACTTTTATAATCTCCGGATGACAGTGACCTTGGTTGACTGCGCTGTAGGCTGATAGAAAATCGAAGTAACGCTTGCCTTCCACATCCCAAACAAACACTCCTTCGCCCCGGTCAAGAACTACAGGAAGTGCATGGTAATTATGCGCACCGTAGTCATTCTCCAGTTGCATCAATTTTTCTGAAGTGGTCATTTTTTCTAGTGTTCCGGCTGTCAAATTCATAATGATATTATTTACCTGAATGTAAATAGTGAATGGCGCGCAAAAATACACCCTCACTTACTCATTTGAAGCCAAGCCTGTTTTGTCAACCCATACCAATTTGCATTATGATGATGGCAGGTCGAGAATTTTTCGAACTGCATTCCAAGTTTTTTCAGAACACCCTCTGATGCACTATTTCCGATGGCCACCCGACCTGTTATTTTATCCATTCCTGCAACTTCGAATCCATATTGAAGGACTGCTCGCCCAGTTTCTGTAGCGTAACCTAAGCCCCAATGTTCTTTCAAAAATCGAAAGCTGACATCAATGATTCCCAGTTCCTTTATTTGGTCGTTTAGCCCGCACCAACCAATTGATTCACCTGTTTTTTTCGATTCCGCTATCCACCGTCCAAAACCATTTTTGTAGCTACCTGAAGAATGGATGATGAAGGACCTTGCTTCTTCTACGCTTGAGAATTTTTTGTCACCAGTGAATCGAATGACTTCCTCATCATTACTGATGCGCAAAAGAAATTCCGCATCATCAGAAGACCAACTGCGCAGGAGCAAGCGTTTGCTTTCAAAATCGTATACCAAAATTTTTTTTTGATTGAATGGCGAAAGAATGGAAATTTTAGTCACATTTGTCCATTCAAAAGTGATTTGCTTTCCGAAATAGAAAAAAAATGGAGGACTAAAATTTCTTCTTTAGCAATTCAAATGACTTGACAGAAAAGGGTGTGGGGAATTGTTTTCGTGGCTCAGGAGTGTTTCATAAAAGAGGCGTCAGTTTGGGAGAGAGAGGCTGACGCACGCCCTGCACCCTTTTGTGTTTGGTCTAAGTGTTTAATTGAGATTCTATGCCAATTATCAGGCACTTTTTCTTTTTCATAGCATAGGTTTTCTTCTTCAATGCCTCTAACTTCTTTTCTTTCAGAGGTCGTCCTTGCCTAAGTTTGCGCCCCATTAAAAAAAAAACACTTAGCAACAATTATGGCAACCAACATCACATTTACGATGATAAAACCTGATGCTACTGCAGCAGGCCACACAGGAAAAATCATTGATAAAATCATCAGTGCCGGTTTTAAAATAAAGGCAATGAAATGGACACAACTGAGCAAGGAAGAGGCTGGTCAGTTTTATGTTGTGCACCGCGAGCGTCCATTTTATGGCGAACTTGTAGACTATATGTCAAGTGGACCAATAGTGGCAGCCATTCTTGAAAAAGAAAATGCAATTGAAGAATTCCGCAATTTGATTGGTGCTACAGATCCGCAAAAGGCAGCGGAAGGAACTATTCGCAGAATGTTTGCCACAAGTATTGCAGCCAATGCAGTTCATGGCAGCGACAGCGATGAGAACGCAATTGCTGAGGGAGCATTTTATTTCTCCACTAGAGAATACGCATCCTAATCTTCCCATCTAACCTTCACAAAGGTTAAGTGGATACTATAACATCAAAGCCCTTGTCAGCAAGCCTGATGAGGGCTTTTTAGTAACCAATGGCCAGTCTCTAGTCATTCGTCACTTATCATCCTTAACCCGACCTTTTCAATTACGTTTGGCCCAACACACAATCTATAAAATGAGAGAATTACTTGAGAGATACGAAAGCAAAAGACCAGAGATAGTTTTTGAATGGAAGGATCCGTACAGCGAAGCGGAAGGCTGGGTGGTTATTAACTCGCTGCGAGGTGGCGCTGCTGGGGGAGGAACGCGCATGCGCGTGGGTCTTGATAAGCGTGAAGTAGAATCGCTTGCGAAGACCATGGAAATAAAGTTCACCGTTAGTGGGCCGCAGATAGGTGGAGCCAAAAGTGGTATCAACTTCGATCCCCGCGACAAGCGTAAACAGGAAGTACTGGAGCGCTGGTATGCTGCAGTTGCCCCATTGCTCAAACATTATTATGGAACGGGTGGTGACTTGAATGTGGATGAAATACATGAGGTAATTCCTATTACAGAAGAGTGCGGAATATGGCATCCGCAAGAGGGTGTTTTTAATGGACACTTCGCACCTACCGAAGCTCAGAAAGTAAAACGTATTGGCAATCTTCGACTGGGTGTTGTGAAGGTGCTTGAAGATGAAAAATTTTCTCCATCGGTGACACGCAAATACAAAGTGGCCGACATGATAACAGGCTATGGTGTGGCTGAATCCGTGCGTCATTATTACAAGCTCTGGGGTGGTTCGCTTGAGGGTAAAAAAGTAATTGTGCAGGGCTGGGGAAATGTGGGTGCTGCGGCCGCTTATTACTGTGCTCAAAACGGTGCATCTGTGGTTGGAATAATTGATAGGGCTGGAGGCCTTATCAATGAGCAAGGATTTTCTTTTGAAGAAGTAAAAAAACTTTTTCTAGATCGCGAGGGCAACACACTCAAAGCATCCAATCTGATTTCATTTGACGAGGTGAACCAAAAAATCTGGGATATGTCAGCAGATGTATTTCTGCCTTGTGCCTCTTCGCGTCTTGTTACAGAAGATCAAATGAAGCGACTCATCAATGCCGGTGTTAGAGTCATCAGCTGTGGAGCCAATGTCCCTTTTGCGGATGCACAAATATTCTATGGTCCAATAGCTGAAAAAGCGGATCAACATCTAAGTCTTTTGCCTGATTTTATTGCTAATTGTGGTATGGCGCGCGTTTTTGCTTACCTAATGAGCGATGGTGATGTGGACATGACGGACGAAGGAATTTTTACCGACACCAGCAATACCATTTTTGATGCATTGGAAAATGTACATGGCCGCAACAAGAACAAAACTGGTATTACGCGCACTGCGTTTGAAATTGCTCTGAAGAAATTAGTTTAAACTGGTTCTATGGCCGCATTGACATGACTACTGCCATTCTTATCATATTCCTTCTTGGATACGTCTGCATTGTGGCAGAGCATCCATTACGAATTGATAAAGCTGCCACTGCGCTTGTCACAGGAGTGCTTTGCTGGGCTTTATACAGCATCAGTGGAATTCAGTCGATTGAATCAATTGAAGGCAGACTGCTTCACCACCTCGAAGACATTGCAGGCATTCTCCTTTTCCTGATGGGCGCGATGACAGTGGTAGAAGTGCTAGATGCAAATGAAGGATTTCGTGTAATCACCAATCGCATTCGCACGACCAACAAAGTGAAGCTGATGTGGCTCATTGGTTTTTTCTCATTCTTTCTTTCAGCAGCACTCGATAACCTTACTACAGCCATTGTGATGGTAAGCCTTAGCAGCAAGCTGGTGGAGGACATGAAAACACGTTGGTTTTATGCAGGCATCATCATCATTGCTGCCAATGCCGGTGGCGCATGGAGTCCTATTGGCGATGTTACTACCACAATGCTTTGGATAGGTCAACAGGTCACTACCATTCCGCTTATCAAGCAATTGTTTTTGTGCAGTCTGATTAACTTGGTTGTGCCACTTGCGGTGCTCTCCTTCATAATGAAAGGAGATGTAGTGCGGCCAGAAGTTCCAGCCAATTCAGCTAATAGCATTTCATCATTTGAACGGAACACAGTTTTTTTCATTGGTCTTGGCGGCTTGCTGTTTGTTCCTGTTTTCAAGAGCATTACCCATTTGCCTCCTTTTATGGGAATGATGTTCTCACTTGGTGTCATTTGGATAACTACCGAACTTTTGCACGGCAGAAAAGTGATGGAAGACAAATCACGGTTTAGCGCATTGAGCGCTCTGCGAAAGATTGATATGCCTTCCGTATTGTTCTTTCTGGGAATATTGCTTGCGGTGGCTGCCCTTTCAGAAGTTGGCTACCTGCTTCAGTTGTCGGGCTGGCTTAAAGAAGAAATGGGGAATGTATATGCCATTAATATGTCCATTGGATTGCTCTCTGCTATTATCGACAACGTTCCACTGGTTGCCGCCAGCATGGGCATGTATGAAGTATCACCAGCAATCATGGGTGATGCATGGGCCGATATGTTCGTTCAGGATGGAGTATTCTGGCATTTTCTGGCATACACTGCCGGCACGGGTGGTAGCATTCTCATCATTGGCAGTGCAGCAGGAGTTGCAGCAATGGGTATCGAGAAGATCAACTTCATCTGGTACTTAAAAAAAATCAGCCTGTGGGCGCTGCTTGGATACTTCGCAGGTGCTGCAGTCTATGTTGCTATGCAATAGTCGCAGCACCTTTTTTATGTTCTATCAACACAGCGACCTAAATAAGTCATAGCCGAGTGTTTTGAAATTGGACACAATCTGGATGAACCTTTCGCGTTCGATGCAATAATACCTGCATCCAAACTACAACGTTTTGCAAATCCTACTCTGTAAACCAAATTTTTGAAATCATGGACATTTTATTTTTCTTACAAGACAATATCGGTGGTGCGCTTCAAGAAGCTGCTAACCAAGTAAACCCTCCGGCTGTTGCGCCCGTGGGCCACTTCAGTGTGTTAGACCAATTGATAAAAGGTTGGTACATCTATGTGCCACAGATCATCATGAGTGTCATAGCCGTGTATGTCATCATCGAACGCACGCTCACAGTGAACCGCGCTGACAAAGAAGAAGCGAACTTCATGGTGAAGATAAAAGAGTACGTGAGCCAAGGTAAATTGGACAGCGCGCGCAATCTCTGCGGCACCTCACAAACGCCTATTGCCAGAATGATAGAAAAAGGAATTAGTCGTATTGGAAAGCCAATGGACGATATAAAGAAAGCCATTGAAAACGTGGGTAAGTTGGAGACGGCAAAGCTGGACCGCAACCTCACAGTGCTGGCTACTATAAGTGGTATTGCACCCGTTTTTGGTTTCCTTGGAACGGTGTTCGGTGTAATTATCATCTTCCGCGACATTGCTGAAGCCGGCAGTCTGCAAATAGGCACAGTGTCCGAGGGTCTTTACCTGAAAATGATATCATCTGCTGTAGGTCTCATCGTGTTTATGATAGCTTATGTAGGTTACAATACTCTCGTAACACGCGTGAACAAAGTGGTGAACAAGATGGAAGCACACGCAGTAGAGTTCATGGATATTTTGGAACAACCCACTACTTAATCTGACACCAACATGGATTTCGGACGAAGAAACAAAGTACATGTGGAGCCTGCTATGTCAGCCCTTTCTGACATCATTTTCATGCTGCTCATCTTTTTCATTATAGCCAGTACCTTGGCGGTAAATGGTGAGCAAGTGAATCTGCCAAAGACAGGAACAGGCACCCCAACTCAGGCTACAGCTACACTCACCATCACCAGCGATATGCGCTACATGGTGAATGGACAGGAAGTAGAAAAAGGGGATGTTGAAATGAAACTGAAGGCATTCATGTCCACTCAGCAAGATAAAAAAGTGGTACTGAATGTGGATAGGGATGTTCCGACAGGAGAGACGATTGAAATTCTTTCTGTTATGAAAATAAATAAGTGGGAGCCTTTTATAGCTACCAAACCAAAAGAAGAATAAGATGAACACAATTGCAATTCAAGATCGCAGATGGTCGCTTTCGGGCACATTGCTTTTTCACTTAGTACTGATAGGCGCTTTGTTTTTTATGAAGTGTGGCAACGGTGGTGGTGGGGGCGGTGGCAACAATGGCTTTGGCTACGAAGGTCTAATGGGACTTGATATTGCAGGTTTTGGTGATGTGGAAAACGGTTTTGGTGAAGAATACAATGAGGCAGTAGCTGCGCAGTATGACGAGCCAACAGTTCAAGAAGAAACACCTGCAATAACCGATGATAGTTCGCCTGATGCGCCAACTGTTACCAACAAGCCCAACAGCAACAAACCATCGAAACCAAAGGATAACACCAAGCCGATACCAAAGGAGAAACCCAAAGAAGTTTCTTCTGGATTGAACAATGCGTTTGGCGGTTTGAAGCCTTCGGGTAGTGGCAACACAAGTGGAAATGGCCAGCAAGGAAACCAGAATGGACAGATAGGAAAAGATGGAGCTTTAGGTGGAGGCGGCAGCACCGGCACCGGAGGCGGACAAGGTGGTGGTAACGGCACAGGCAATGGGCCTGGCGATGGGCCTGGCAGCGGCCAAGGAAGTGGAGGAAACAATCTTGACTACACCCTTTCTGGCCGAGTTATGAAACAAAGACCCAACCTGAGCGAAGTAGCGCCTGATGAAGGAACCGTTAAAGTGAAGATTTGGGTGGATCGAACAGGAATTGTTACCAAAGTTGAGATTGATCCAGTCGGCACTTCCACATCAAACTATGATTTGTGGCAACTGGCAATAAAGGCTGCCAAGAAGGCCAAATTTGACGCAAAGCCAAATGCGACTGAATTGCAAACGGGTACAATCACCATCAAGTTTAAATTGAGTTAGCGTTTTGCAACCACCAACATATTAACCTCACAGCATTAAAAGCTGTGAGGTTTTTTTTGTCCTCAAAGTTCACCTTCAACAACCAGCAAGCAATAACTCGAACCATACAATCGCCACAACTATTTCAGTCCTACTACTTTTACACCTTATCAAAATTTCTAACTAAATGAAAAAAGTCTTTACGCAAGCATTCCTTTCTTTAATTCTTGCTTTTTCTTCACTTGCAGCGCTAGCACAACCTGCCAATGATTTGCCATGCAACGCCATTGCCATTGTTGTAGATGCTGCGGCTGCATTGTATGACAATACAGATGCTACATCAGAAGTGGACGAAGTAGGTCCCACCATTCAAAATTGCCAAACAGGCTGGTGCGAATTGGGAGTTGATAGCACCATGTGGTTCACATTTGTTGCTCCTGCTAATGGAGCAGTAGTCATCAATTCTTGTCTTGACAATTCTAACTTTGACCTTCAGGTAGCTGTTTACGAAGTGACCGATTGCGGTGATTATTCTACCTACACCTTAGTTGCAGCTAATGACGATACTCCTGGAGGTTGCGGTGCAGCGGGAGCTTCCAACTTTGCCTCTACCTTAAGTGCCGATGGACTTACTCCTGGTGCTACTTATTATCTGCAAGCGGATGGCTACTTTGGCGCAGTGGGTGAATACTATCTTGAGATAACTACAGGTATTCCGTTATCTAAAATGAAGCTGATTCACAATTGCGCGGATCTTGCCGCGGCTATGGTCGATATCCGTGTGAATGGAGAACTTCTTGTCGATAATTTTCAGTTCCAAACGCATACCAACTTTCTTGATGTACTCGCGCAAGAAGAAGTTAGCATCACTGTAAATCCTTCTAACAGCACAGATGATTCAGAGGCACTTTACACACTGACCACCATATTAGATCCAACGGCCAATTACATAGCCATAGCATCGGGTATCGTTTCGGGCAGTGGTTACAGTCCAAGCGTACCATTTGCGCTTCATGTGTTTGACAACGCTGCTCTAGCAAACATATCTGTTGATATGTATGGCGCGTTGATTTATCATGGAAGCACGGATGCCCCAACCGTTATTGATGTCGAAAATTTTAATGACGGCACCACCTATTTCGACAACGTTACATACGGTCAGTTTTACAACAACGACTACGTGCAGCTTATGGAAGGTTTATACTCGCTCGACTTAACAGATGCGGGTGGCACGCCTTTGGGATTGACTTTTTGCGCGCCACTTCAGGCTGCTCCTCAAAACATTCTTGTCATTGCATCTGGTTTTGTTAATCCAGCGGTGAATAGCAATGGTGCGCCTTTCGGTCTTTATGCAGTTCAGAATAATTTTGGTGGTGCATTTGCACCTCTGCTTGCAGGAGCATGTGTGGCACCGACAAACGACCAGCCTTGCAATGCCACTACTTTAGTGGTGAACAATCCGCCAACGTTTGCTTCTAATTTGTTTGCTTCGGGTGATGAAAACGAAGCACACCCACCGGGATTGGCTTGTCAGGATAGTGTTAGCTGGTGCGCTTTCGATTCTGTTGCAACTATTTCGGTGTGGTTCAAGTTCATTGCTGGCGCAGCAGGAGCGGCTACAGTTACTACCTGTCTTGAAGGAACATTGTTTGACACTCAGATAGCCGTGTATGAAATAGGCAATTGCAGCGACTACGCAACGTACACGTTGAAAGGTGCTAACGATGACGCACCTGGTGGCTGCACTTTAGCTTCTTCCACTTTTGCATCTAACTTAAACTTGAACAACCTGACACCCGGCAACAACTACTATGTGCAAGTGGATGGATACAATGGACAGAGCAACGTATTCAACATACAAGTAACAGAACCAGTGTCTGTGGATGAGTTGAATGAAGCGCGTGCATTCAGCATTTTTCCTAATCCAGTGAAGGATAATCTTACAGTGCGTTATGATGGCAAAGCACCTATGAACATCTATGACAGCCGCGGTGCACTTGTGCTAATGCAACAAGTCAATGGCAGTGCAGTTTTGGATGTAAGCCAACTGGCAACAGGTGTCTACACCATCAGTGTGATGGAACAAAACAGTGTTCAGACACTTCGCTTTGTAGTAGAATAAAATACGATTTGAAGAAATAACCGCATGGGTATTGCTGCCTATGCGGTTTTTTTGTGCCCTATGAATTACGAAGAAGTGCTGCATTATATGTATGAGCAGTTACCCATGTTTCACCGTGTGGGGCCTGCAGCTTACAAGCCGGGGCTTGACAATACAGTTGCACTGTTGGAGCTGGTGGGTCATCCTCAAAATGATTTAAAGTGTGTGCATGTGGCAGGCACTAATGGCAAAGGCAGTACATCGCACATAATAGCTTCGGTGCTGCAAGAGGCAGGCTATAAAACGGGGCTGTACACTTCGCCTCATCTAAAAGATTTCAGGGAACGACTGAAGGTGAATGGAGCGATGATTCCTAAAGATGATGTGGTTGATTTTGTAATGAAATACAAAGAAAAATGGGAACCTATTCAGCCTTCATTTTTCGAGCTAACAGTTGCGTTAGCATTCTGGTATTTCAAAAGAGAAAATACAGACATCAATGTGATAGAAGTGGGGCTGGGGGGAAGGCTGGACAGCACTAATGTGATAACGCCTGAGGTGAGTGTAATTACCAACATTGGTTTCGACCACATGAATTTGCTGGGAGATACCATTGAGAAAATCGCAACAGAAAAGGCCGGAATCATTAAGCACAATGTACCTGTAGTGATTGGGAAAATGAGAAACGAAGCAGCAGTAGTGATGAAGCACACAGCAGTCGAAAAAATGGCATTGCTTACTGATGCTTCATTGATGAGTGATGAAGCTGTTCCAGAATGCGAACTGAAGGGCTTTTACCAAAATGAAAACAGCAAAACAGCCTGTTCAGCTGTGCAGATTCTCAGAGAAAAAGGGTGGAATATTTCGGATGATAACCTGCGAGATGGATTCATGCACGTTACTCAAAACACAGGACTTGAAGGCCGGTGGCAAATTCTTTCTCACAGCCCGCAAGTAATTGCAGATGTAGCGCACAATGAAGACGGCATTCGATATGTGTTGAAACAAATCGCAACAGTGCCACATATTCATTTGCATTTTGTGCTGGGTTTGGTGGGCGATAAGGATGTAGATCTAGTTCTACAACTTCTACCAAAAAGTGCAACCTATTATTTCTGTAAAGCGAATATTCCAAGAGGCTTGCCTACCAATGACCTGAAGGCGAAGGCTGCGCACCTTGGCCTACATGGCGAAGCATATGCAAGTGTTGCGGCTGCTTTGAATGCGGCAAAAGCACGGGCTGCAATGGAAGACTTGGTGTTTGTTGGCGGCAGCGTTTTTGTGGTGGGCGAAGTGGTTTAGTCAGTGGGTTATTCAAAGAGAAAAGTTTTCATTCTACATTTGACAATCACTCATTAAATACATGTCACCATGCTCGGTAACAGACCCTACAGCGAAGGTCAGATCCTAAACATTCTTAGCTCGTTTGCATCAGACTTCTCTTTCTACCATTGCAAGCCATAATAAAATAATGCAAGACACTCCCCAAGGCATTCGCCTAAATAAATACATCAGTGACACAGGTTATACCAGCAGGCGAGAAGCCGACAAGCTCATAGAAGGTGGGTGTGTGACTATCAATGGCAAGAAGGCTGAATTAGGCACTCGCGTGAATGCAGGAGATGAAGTGTGTGTGAATGGCCAACGAATAGGAGCGAAGAGCGAGCCTGTTTATATCGCATTCAACAAACCTGTAGGCATCACCTGCACCACTGAGTTGCATATCAAAGGCAACATCATTTCATTCATCAATTATCGTGAAAGAATTTTTCCAATTGGTCGTCTAGACAAGGATAGCGAAGGTCTTATTCTATTGACCAACGATGGTGACATCGTAAACAAGATACTGCGCGCGGGTAACAATCACGAAAAGGAATATGTGGTAACTGTGGATAGGCCTATCAATGTGGAATTTGTAAAACGCATGAGCAGCGGTGTGCGCATTCTAGATACCACTACGAAACCTTGCAAAGTCAACATGGAGGGAAAAAATACATTCCGCATCTTTCTCACTCAAGGCCTCAATCGACAGATAAGGCGCATGTGTGAAGCATTGGATTATGAAGTAGTAAAACTAAAGCGCGTGCGCATCATGCACCTTACTCTCGATGGTATAGCTATCGGAAAGTGGCGCAATCTGACATTGGATGAGATGAAAGAACTGAATAGACTGACAGAAAATTCAGCGAAAACTGCCTAAGGGACTTGTCTATCGAATCACATTCACATGACCCTGCATGACGCGTTCATTGTCGGTGCCTTTTAGCAGAAGTTTTATCTGCCAGTTGTAGGCAAGGTCTTGCGCGTAGTATTCCCCATCGCGCACATCACCGGTCCAAGCCATTTCAGGGTCGTTGGTTTCAAAGATGATTACACCCCAACGATTGAATATTTGGAAGGTATAGCGCTCTATAAACGCAATGCCTTTTACTGACGGCAGAAATACTTCATTGATTCCATCCCCATCAGGTGTAAAAGTGTTGGGTACATAAATGTCTAATATATCTGTTATGATCACTACATCATTCTTCGAAGCTTCACAGCCATTTTCGGTCCACACGGTAAGGGTCACATTCCAGAATCCCGGATTCTCATAGGTATGTTTCATATTGGGCAGATAGCCTGGGCTGCCGTCACCAAAGTCCCACTGCCATTCTGCAGCATCCCAGCTATCATCATGAAAAAATATCTCAGGCGTGTAGATGGTAGTTTGCTCAGGGTCGAACCAAAAGTCTGCTATCGGTAAATTCCATACATCCACATAATTTTCATATTCCAACGTGTCGCTGCATCCTTGGGCTGAAGTGGCTATCAACTCCACATCATAGGTTCCGGGTTGAGTATAGTTGTGTACAGGATTGTTTGCAACGCTAGTGGCACCATCACCAAAACTCCACAAGTACGTCATTGCGCCTTCGCTGTTGTTGGAAAAATCCACGAGCAAATCTTCGCAGCCTTGAAGCGGCTCTGCGCCAAGCTCAGCAACTGGCAATGGATGAATGGTATATACTGCATCGCTGGTTGCTGTGCATCCATATTGGTTGGTGGCAACCAGTTCAACATCGTATTCACCGATGGCATCAAATACAAATAGCTGATTGGTTTCATCCGAATAGAAAGTTCCATTCACATTCCAGTCATAACCATTCGCATACTGTGAGAAGTTGGTAGCCTGAATGTTTTGTGGGAAGTAACATGACTCGAAGCTGCTTAGCGTAAAAGCACTGATGGGTTGCGGAGCCACTATTACATCCAATTGGAAAGTGTCAGCGCATAATTGCAGATTCTGCACGATCATAGAAACCGTGTAAAGCTCTGCCTGCGCTCCAACATTTAGATAGGTATTGCAACCGTCCTCGTCATTGTCTGTATTGCCATCGCCAAAGTCCCACGTGTAAAAATTGCCACCATTGCTGGAGTTGCTAAAGCAAATATTAAAAGGACTGCACCCAAGGTTGTCAGGCACGGTGAAGCTTGCATCGGGGCCATCATAAACAGTGAAGGGATGTGTAACAGTCGCAGTGCACAGATTGTCACTCACGCCCGTCATGGTTATCAAATAATTGCCGCCTTCTTCATATTCATAGGTAGGGAAAAACTCATCGCTGGTGTTGCCATCACCAAAGTCCCAAAAGACTTCAACACTGCTGCCTAACTCGGGTATAAACTGTACCTCATTGAAAGTGCAGATGTTGGGTACGTTGGTATCAAAATCTATATCAGGCGAATCGAATACTACGATGCTAATCTCTGTGGTGTCATAGCTGCATCCGTTGTCCACATACTGGTAGATGGTGTATTCACCCACATCGTAGGTGTAGGTTGGATTGTCGTTAGAGGTGAAGTTGCCATCACCCAAGTTGTAACTGATTTGGTCACCTCCATCACTGAAGTCTGTGAACTCCACCGTCAGTGGCTCGCAGCCTTCAGTCACATTGGTATTGAAGAAGGCTGTAACGGTGTTGGGTAAAACGGTTATGGTATAGTCAGTAGTATCAGCACCGCATTCATTGCTGAGGTAGAGTGTAATGGTGTAATCAGTGGGTATGGTGTCAGTGAAATAGACATGAATGTTTGGTTCCTCAGAGGTTCCCGAAGTGCCATCGCCAAAGTCCCATTCAAATGTATCTGGTAAACCTGTGGAGGTATTGTTGAACTCCACTTCAAATGGCGAGCACGACACATCGAGATTGGTGCCGAAACCAGCAACGGGTTGGGGTAAAACAGTAATGTTATCGTTGTCCGTATCGCTTCCACAAAAGTTGGTAGCGATAAGTTCTATCGGATACACCAATACATCTGGCCCTTGCTGATAAACAAGTCCTGCGGGTATTGCTAGGCTACTTGTTGCTATGCTCAAGTCCCAGTCATATGTGAGGTATTGTCCTATGCTTTGATTATCAAATGTTACACTCAGCGGTGCACAACCCTGATTCGGATTTATGACAAGATTAGAAACAGGCGCATTGATGATCTCATTGGCATTCATGGCTGTGTCAGTGCAGCCTGCAATGTTTTCTACAATGAGCGTAATGTCAAAAATGCCTTCATCTGGATAGGTGTAGTTGGGTTCAAAACCTGTCATTGAATCACCATTTCCATAGTCCCAGTCATAGGTATTTCCACCTGCGCTGGTATTGGTATAGTCTACATTGGAGTTAGTACAACCTAGCGGTGCCAATGTGAAATTGGCAACCGGCACATTCGCAACGGTTACAGTTGCAAAAGCGGTATCACTGCAACCCGTCAACGCATTTTCAAACCAATAGAATAGGGGATACAATCCTGCGCCAATGGCAGGATCAAATGTTCCCTGCGATGCATTTGTAATACCAGTTCCTCCCCATGTTCCACCTGTGGCGGGTGAAAAGCCCGGCATATTGAAGATGGCCGCATTGCCACATACCACGTTGCCTGGTCCTGCGTTTACTGCAGGAAGTGGCAGTATGTCGAGAGTGATATCATCGCTGGTATAACATGTTCCTGATCCATTCTCCAGCGTCAATGTCCAGCTGCCTACACCAGCAACTTCTGACTGTATCAACCCGGTGGTTGCATTGATAACTCCCTGTCCGCTCCATGTTGCTGCAGCAGGCGAAAAACCTACCAGTTGATACTGGCCTTCATTGAGACACAATTCTACATCAGGCCCTGCATTAGCAATAACAGGTGGTATAACAGTCACCTGAATGGAATCGCTATTAGAACAAGCATTGCCACCCGCTGTGAAGGTGTAATATGCCCAATAGGTGCCAACTCCGGGACTGGTAAATTCACCATCAGGGTCAGTAATGCCTGTTCCTGTCCATGTTCCTGTCCCGCTTCCGCTGGTTACAGGCGAAAAACCTGTGAGCACTTCGGCTATCTGCTGATCACAAACGGTGAGGTTGTTACCCGCATTCACAACGGGTAATCCGTTTACAAATACGGTCACGTCATCGCTGCCTACACATAGGTTGTTGTCAGTTACGGTCAGCGTGAATGTGGTGGTCTGCGGTGGAGTGGCTATTGGATCTTCGACACTGTTGTTGTTCAACCAAGCCCCAAAGTTCCAGCTGAATTGATAAGGCATTTCACCGCCATTGATGGTAGCTGCCAACTGCGCAGATTCCTCAAGGCAAATGGTGATGTTAGCACCTGCATTCACACTGGGAAGGGCATTCACACTGACTGTTATCTGGTCTGTGGTAAGGCAAGTGCCGGAGCCGAGAGTGTACAGCAGCACAAAGGTGCCCACTGCACCCGGAGTGAATACTCCACCTGAAGTCACTGGCGCTCCTGGTGTCACAGCGCTCCACACTCCTCCCGGAGTGACTGGAGCAAAGTTGAATGCCGGAGCACCTGAGCAGACATCAATATCTAAACCCGCATTGGCTACTGTTGGGTTGATGACATTGAGAATAACATCATCGCATTTAAAGCAGAGCGTAAGTGGATTGGTATAGCAATAAGTAAGTGTTACAGCTCCTACTCCGGACGGAGTAAAAGCACCTCCGGAGGTTACTCCTGTTCCCGTCCAAGTGCCACCTGCTGGCAATCCTATTAGTTGGGTGGCAATGGGTTGATTGCACACTGTCATATCCAAACCTGCATTGGTGTTAGGCAATGGATTTACGAATATGGTCATTGCATCGGAACCTTGACAACCCGCAACATCAACCGCTGTTACACTATATATAGTTTGAGACAAGAGCGCTCCTGTATTGGGAGTGCAACTCAGCACGGGTGTACCCGAGGGTATCCAACTGCAAAAGTCAAGTGGCCCGTTAGGACAGTTGGTGCAGATTGCCGACAGATCAACATCATCACCAGCGCATATGGTTACATCTGCACCAGCATTCAGCACCGGCAGGGGAAGAACTTCAACATTCACCTGATCCGTAGTGGCACACGAGCCATTGCCCACCGTCATAGTAAGTGTGTAATTGCCTACGGCTGTTGGAGTAAATATTCCAGTGACAGAAACCAAAGGTGAACCTGTCCATGTGCCAATATTGAGTGCATCTAAATCAAGTGTGCCAGCATTTAAACAAATAGTGGTGTCAGGGCCTGCATTGGCATTGGTTGGATTGATCACGTTGATGGTCATCTGGTCGCAAGCACTGCAGCCGGAAGCGAGATAGGTAAAACAATATGTAAGATTGACAGCGCCCACGCCTCCTGGTGTAAATACACCTGCGCTAGTAACGTTAGGGCCACTCCATGTGCCGCTTCCACCGGGGCCTGTGCCGCCAACAGTTGGCGAGAATCCTGTTAGTTGTGTTGCAACAGGTTGATTGCATAAGTTTAAATCAGGGCCTGCAAAAGTGGGTGGCAATGGATTTACCGTAAGGGGAACTATTCCTGTCCCAATGCACCCTTCATTGTCGGTTACCTGAACGCTGTAGTTGGTGGTTACTGTGGCGTTAGAAGTAGGTGCCGCTGTATTAAAGTTGGTAAGCGTTGGTGTAGGCGACCAGGCATATGAAGTATACGTACCACTGCCTCCTGCAACAGTTACTCCGAGCAATTCTGTTTCACCCACACACATGCTGTAAGCAGCGGCAGGATTTACAATAGGCAACGGATCGATGGTGAGCGTGATGGTTCCTGTATCGGTGCAACTGCCTGCGGTGCCCGTTACTGTGTAGGTTATACCTCCTGTCGGATTGGTCGTTACGGTATTGCCTGTGCCAGAGTAATTAGATAAGTAGGTACCTGGGGACCAAGTGTATGTGGCCGCACCTGTAGCTGTAAGTATTGCGCTCTGTCCATTGCATATTCCATTGTCCACTTCACTCGCGGTTATTATCACATTGGGTGCAGCAAGCACACTAATGGGGGCTATATCGGTAGTAGTGCCGCAGGCATTGGTAGCAGCAAGTGTAACATTGAAAGTGCCTGCCGTGTTGTATGTAATAGCTGGCGGAGTGGCTGATGTGGATGAAGCAGGACTACCTCCAGCAAACGTCCAAGCGTAGGTGGTGGTGAGGTTGCAGTTATTGACCAGGGCTGTCGATGTTCCCGTAGAACCCACACATACTCCGCTGATGGGCGTTGTTACATCTACAACAGGAACCGTATTTACAGTAACTGTTTCCACGTCTTCGAAGATGCCGCATGCGTTTTGCATTCTCAAGCGGATGGTATAAACGCCTACTGACTGCAAAGTCATGGTTGGTTCGAGTGAGGAGGCGGATGTACCTCCTGTGTAAGTGTACAATCCACCATCAGGCAGACAGGGCAACTCTGCATAGTCCACTAGCCAAGTTGTGCTTACGTTGCATGTGTTCAGCGTGGTGCTGGTGTTGTCAGTTACAATATTCAGCGGCACACAACCCGATGTAGGACTTACTGTCATAGCCACAACAGGCGCTACTTCAATGCATATATTCTGCGAGGCATTAGATGTTCCGCAAGCATTGGTAGCAGCAAGGGTGACAGTGTAGGTACCCGGCAAGGTGTAAACATGGGTTTGACTGGCCAGCGAAGCAACAGTAACCGCAGGTGATCCATCGCCAAAGTTCCAGGTGTAAGTGCCTGTCTGTGCGCACGAACTATTGTAACCCGGAATACTCGTATTGATAAAGGTAACTGTGCTATTTACACATGCAGGAACAGGAGTTGCGGTGAAACTTGCCGTGGCTGTATTGTAAACTTTAACCGGAAAAATGGTAGCAACCGATTGGTCGCAGTTGTTGGTAGCAGTAATAGAGAAGGTGTAACCCGTTGGGTTGGTCGCGCAGGACGAACCTGTGTAACTGTGACAGATTTCTGTTGGTGGTGGATGCGCCAGCAGCACCGTTGGCGAACCATCACCAAAATCTACCAAGTAGGTGGTGCTCTCATGGTTAGCCACATAGTTATTCAGAGGAAAACAAATGTTGAGCGGGCCGCAGCCTTGAGTGCCACCCGGGTTGGCAGCGCCTATGGATGGATTGGTAATGTTGGATACATAATACGTTTCGCTAACGGAACAACCATTGGTTCCTACAATAGTGTACACCAAGTTGAACACGCCATTGGTAGCATAGGTATGTGCTACACCTTGCGGTGAAGTTGCTCCAGTCCAATTGGGCGATGCATCGCCCCAAACGATAGTGTAACTAGTGTTGATTGCTGGTGTGCTGGCATCAAACACGGTGATGGAAAAAGTAGGATCGCCACTGCATTGTGTAAATGACGTGATAGGATCTGTCAGTTCTATATCAGGAATGCGATTCACAGTAACCGTAACCGTGTGCACATCCGTGCAGCCGTTAGCGGCCTCAACGGTAAGCGTTACTACAAAAGACTGAGTGCCTGAGCCCGTTGCTGTGGAGAATGTATGTGTCGGACTGGTCGCGTTGCTCACCGGACTGCCATCACCAAAGTTCCAAGTATAATCGCACGAAGGACACGCAGAGGTGGTATTGGTAAAGGTGTAAGGAAGGTTGGCGCATTGTGTGCCCGCTGGAGCAACTGTGCAGTTGGCATTGGGCGATGGCAAAACGGTGACCGTTATCTGGTCGTCTTCGTCATCGCAACCGCCATTGGCAAGTTCTATAGTGTAGGTGGTAGTGGTGGTAGGCGATACAGTAGGATTGGCTACATCAGCAGGGTCTGCACCCACGTTGGCATCCCAGTCGTAAGTTACACCTGCACCCCCGTTCACAGCAGTTGGGTTGCCCCCGAGTGTTACGCTTTCGCCAGCACAAATGGTCACGTTGGCTCCTGCGTCTGCGCTGCATTGGGCCTTGCTTTCTGCAACAGAAAGTAAAACAATTGCGCACAGTACAACTAGAGTTTGAGATATTTTTCGCAGAATTAGCAGCAATGAAGATAGTTGAGGGGGCAAATATATCAGATGATTAAAGGCATTTTCATTACGGTATTTACCGTGTTTACGCACTCAGGACTATTGAATTGGACCTAACGTTGCATCTTGGTTTATACCACCACAGCGTAGCTCCTATTTATAGTACCACCTCCACCTGATTCCTCATCAAATCATCCATAGTGTCGCGGGTGCGGATGAGGTGGTGCTTGCCCTCGTGCACTAGTACTTCTGCCGGTCGGAAGCGTGAGTTGTAGTTGCTAGACATAGCAAAACCATAAGCGCCTGCATTGCTAAAGGCGAGTATGTCGCCTTCGCGCACCTCGCTCAACTTTCTGTCCCAACCAAATGTATCGGTCTCGCAGATGTAGCCCACCACGGTGTATATGCGCTGAATGCCCTGCGGATTGCTCGTGTTGGTAATGTGGTGATAGGCGTTGTAAAGCATAGGTCGGATGAGGTGATTCATTCCGGCATCTAACCCTACAAAAACAGTGGCTGTGGTTTGCTTCAGCACATTCACTTTGGCAAGGAAAGTTCCGCTTTGGCTTACCAGGAATTTGCCCGGCTCGAACCACAATTCCAAGTCGCGGCCATAGTCTGCGCAGAATGATTTGAATTTTTCGGTAAGTCGGGTGCCCAGCTCTTCTATATCTGTCTCGTAGTCGTCCGGCTTGTAGGGCACTTTGAAACCGCTGCCGAAGTCTATGAATTCAAGGTCTTTGAAGTGCTCGGTATTTTCAAAAAGAATTTCTGCCCCGCGCAGAAAAACGTCCACGTCCAATATGTCGCTGCCGGTGTGCATGTGCAGGCCGTTCACGCGCATGTTCAGGCTTTTTATGATGCGCTCCACGTGGCGCATTTGGTGGATGCTGATGCCGAACTTGCTGTCTATATGTCCTGTGGAAATGTTGATGTTACCGCCCGCCATTACATGCGGATTGATCCGCACGCAAACCGGAACGGTGTTGCCGTATGCATGGCCGAATTGCTCCAGTATGGATATGTTGTCAATGTTGATTTGCACGCCTTCCTGCACTGCCAGGTTTATCTCGTACATGCTTACGCAGTTGGGCGTGTACATTATTTCTGACGGAAGAAAACCTGCCTGCAGGCCCAGCCATACTTCTTGTATAGAAACAGTGTCCAGCCCTGCGCCCAACTGATGCAGGTAGCGCATGATATTGATGTTGCTATTGGCTTTGCAGGCGTATTTTATCTTGGTCTTAGTGCCCGCAAATGCGCTGGCGAGGCGCGTGTGTTGGCGCTTTATAGTGGCAGTGTCGTAGATGTATAGGGGCGCTTCGTACGTTCGGGTAAGTTCGTCTATCTCCACCCCGCCTATGGCCAGGGTGCCTGTGGGTGTTGGGTTTATCATGGGGCAAATATGCTGCGGGGAGAGATAAGAGATGAAGGGAGGTTTTTTTATTTCGCTGATTGGCCATGCGTGACTGCGCTGTCAAGCTTTTGGGGAATCTCCTCACACAGGCCAAGCGAGGTAACCCGCTGAACCTCTCTTTTCATTTTAAACCTATCCGAAAGGAAGCGGCCTTTTAACCGCAACAACTAAGCTCAGAAAAACCTATTCACAAAATCATCGCGCTTTTTCTTGTTGTTAATTACTTGGTAGCTGTATTTGTTTTTTCCTTCGTCAAATCTGCGCTTGTCGTCCTTCACCTCCGTTAGTATCGTGGTGAAGTCTTTGTCGCTGCTGATGACGTTCATGATGCCCAACTTGTACTCGAAGTAGTACCACGTGTTGGCATCTAGTTCTAGGTACATGCGGAAAACGTCTTGCCCGTGTTTCTTTTCTATTTCTATTTTTCCCTTTACGTATCGGAACAATTGTTTTTTGTCAATGCTGCCTATGCCTATCAGTCCTACGCTTTGGAAAGTTTCGTCCGATGCGTTCCACATCCATTTTATATCCGCAAAGCAGAATGTTTTTTGCAACTCGTCAGGCACACGCTTCAGTGCGCCACCCAGTGCTAGTTCGGATATTAGTTTGTCGCTTTCCTTTTGGCTCATCAGTTCCACTAGCGACTTTTCATACTTCGTTTTTATGATGTCCACAGGGGTCAGGTTGGGCCATTGCTCCACTTGTTCGGCTAGGCGTTTCATGGCACTTTCTTCCATCGGGAAGTTGACAAGCGATGTGGTTTGCGCCACCACTTCTTTGTTAGCGCTTTTGTAACTCATGTCGCCCACGTTGGTCATCTTCATGATGCCGTAGTCCACGTTGAAGTCCACCTGTCCATCGCCCGTCAGGTCGCAGGTGGCGGTGTTCAGCACCACCAGATTGCCGGCTAAGTTGGGTTGCTTTATTTTTTCTTTGGAGCCTACCAAGTAGCGACCAGTGGCCTTGTCGAAGTAGAGGTAGCCAGTGGCTTCCACCAGTCCTTGGTCTTCGCCTTCACGCTTATCGCTTAAGAAAGTGGGATACACATCCAGCGGACTGTCACCGGTTACCACCAAACCAACGCCTAGCTTTTCCATGTCCATGTTGCGTAGTATAGTGTCCACGGGTATGTATATCTCCAGCGGATTCAGCTCTGTGCGAAATTTGAAATAGGTGCGCGCCATGTTGTCGCAGTTGTGCAGAATCTTTACTCCACCATCGAAGGTCAGGTTCTTGTTGTCCGCCACCAGCTCGAACCCACCGTAGTATTCGTAGGCCGGAGAAAGGAAGAAACCTTGCTCCACCGGAATAGTACCGAAGGCCACAGTGCGGTAAATGCTGTCCACTTTTATGTCATCCAGGTGTATGACTTGTTCCTTCTTCTCTTCATCCACATAAGTGTAGTCGCCTTTGCCATAGTAGGTTTTACGTCCTTCTATCTTCACTTCGGCATTGAACATGCGGTGGTATGCAGTGGTGAAATTGCTCAAAATCTGCGCACGTTGCAGCGGCCTCATGTTGGCAAACTTCTCTATCACCACCTGTCCACTGTCGGGGGTTATTTTAGAATCAGCTGCTATGATGTATTGAATTTTCTGACACGTTAGCAAACTTTTCCGAAGGTCATACTTCGCCCTTGGCGATAGGAAATTGAGCGAGTCTTGCCCCTCGGCAATGGAGAAGAAGTTGGACTTCTTCATCTCATCGCTGGTGTCTATCTGTATGTCCTCTTTGGCAGTGCGCGATGAGGCCAGGTCCATTTCTGCCTTGTCCATAAACCATGTGAACTGGTCCATGTAGCAGATGTATTGGTTGGTAGGGAATTCAATTTTTGTTTCGCCATCGTTGCTTTTGAACAAGCCTTGTCGCTTGTCAAAATCCACATTTGCATTTACGTTGTCTGTTTTGAATGCAAGCGCATTGCCTTCGCTTTCATCCAGGCCTGCCAGTTGGAAAGAGGAGGTGTCGGCAAGAATTTTTCTGCGCACATAACTGAAGTCGTTCGATGAAAGCGTGGCTCCACTGAATTTCATATCACCATCGCCACGCATGCCTGTTGGGCGCAGGTGTGTAGCACCTACCAGTGTCGCTTCGTTTTCGAAGAAGTTGATGGGCTTGTCTAAGCTGCGCACATCCAGTTGGTCCATCTTAGCTAGAAAGGTTAGTTGGGTGGTGTCGCATTGCGCTTTGGGTATTTCCACTTTGCCACTTTGTTCTCTGTTGACGTAGGTCTTGGTAAACCCCAACATGGAGTCGGGCAGGTAAGTGAACTCGTCAGAAGAGGCGGTGGAGGTGAGGTAGTTAAAATCGCCAGCGCCTTTTAATCCACTGTAGTCTAGCTTGAGGTTGGCGGTCACTTTTGCTTTGCCAGAGTAGGCTGTTGTGCCTGCGCTTCCGGTGCTTCGTGTAAAGCCGAGCGAGAAGTCGTCCATCAAAACCAGCGGTTCTTCCATATCTGGGAAGATGCCACCGCTGACCAGTGTTCCGTTGAATTTCAAATCTTTTTTACTGAAGTTGTCCAACGAGTCGATGGTGAAAGGCTGCACTTGATAATAGAAACCATCCCGCTTGTATTGGCCTTTTTGAATAGCGGGCGAATCCCAATACACATAGGACATCTTCGTACAAGTGAAAATGGGATACTGCGGATAGGCATAGCTGTGGTAGCCTCCTTTGTTAGTGGGAGAGTCCACTTTTATGTATCCGGCTATGTCGTGCAGCACGTTTTTCAGTCTGCGTTTTATTGGCTTTCCGTATTCGTCTTTTCCCAATGCTTCATCTTCTACATAGATCCTGCACGAGTCCACCTTTAGCAAATCGAGCTGAAACTTTTCATAAGAGAAAGAATATTCTGGCCCAACGAATTCGAAGTTTCCGGCAAACACGCGCCCACCAAAAGTGAAGTCGCGGTTCTTCTTTAGCACTACTTCGCCTTTCTCTGGTGTTATGCGCACTTGCTGCGAATCGCTGAGTTGAAAATTTTCTACTCCCTTTAGCAGTAAGTCGTAGTTAAGCAAACTAAGCTGCGCGTTGTAGCCGCTTTTGACTTCGCTGCTGAATTGAATTACGTCATAGTCGCGTTTGCCAATGTTGTTTTCTATGTACCAATACAATTTTGGCTGCACAGTTACCATTCGTGTGTTAAGGTCGTAGGCTACGAAGCCTTTGTTGTTCAAGTCAATCAATTGCTGATGCCATTGCTCCTCGCTGGTACGGTGAAACTTGGCTACGTCATACGCCCGGAAGGTGTCGCTTTTTTGGGCCTCTGCCACTTGCTTCAGTTCAAAGAGTGGATGGTTGAAGCTGATGCCCATCATGCTTTCGTAGCGCTTCTTTTTGAAGTAAGTGGTGGACTCAAATGCGCCATAGCGCTGCTGTCCACCCTCTAGTGCGCCCATCTTCATCAGTGGGTCATCTATGTTCCAATACAGCGCCTCGAAGTACATGTCCACATTGTGGTAAGTGTTTTTGAAAGGTGCTTTGCTGATGCCTTCCTCGCTGCGCAACAGCACTACCTGCCTTTTTTCTTTATCAAACGAAAGGTTGATGTCCGGATGCGAAATAGAATCCTTGTCAATAAGAAAAAGAATGTCGGTATGCGGTGAAGTAATTCGGTCTGGTTTTATAGCAAACTGAAGGCTACTGGCCACAAGAAATTTCTTAGACTCGCGGTGGAAGGTGAGCAAAGCGGGCTCTTCTATGGTTCCATTTCCGAGCAACTGCGTACCTGCCATGGTGAATCCTCCGTCATAGTCCACCCCTTTCACTATGTTTTGAATTTGCAGCCGTTTATAGTAAGATTCAAATTTTGGATACGTGGCATTCTCAACTGTTTTATCCGCTAGAATTTTTTCTGTGAGCACACCTTGAAGCGGCTTACTAAAAAACTCGTTGTAGAAGGTAACTGAGTCCACTTTGAACGTTGAGCCCTTCACTTTGATTTCGTATGAGCCAAACTCAGCGTAGGTTTTTGCCGGATCGAAACCCGCACGTTGCCAGGTTACTTTTCCTTTCTTGCCCTGCCAGCGCTCCGTGGAGGGGAAGTAACTTCCTGCTGTTTCATATACCACAGAGCTGTCGTCACGGCTGTAGCACTTCAGCGACAGGGCAGCAAATTCGATGCGAGGAATGGAATCAAACACGAATTTGTAGCCTTTACTGCTGCTTACCCAGCGCGTAGTTTCTGTTCTGAAAAATGTTTTGTCTTCAAACAATCCGGCTGATGATTCTAGAAATTCAGGCGTGTAGCGTTTCATCTTCTTGTCCTCCATTATCCTTTTCAGCACATCCTGCCATTGCAAAAAGTCGAGGTCGGTTTTTCCGGCTTTCGGAAAAGCAATCAATGCTCGGAGGTAGTTGTGTATGTCAGGGTATACTTTGTTCTTGTTTTTCAGCAACTGGTCCAAAGTGCTGTAAACCATCTCTTGCTGCTCTGCGGTGTATGCAGGCGCATCTACCCAAATGGGAGCGAACTGCCGCTCGATAAACTCCTGGCCTTCATCTCTTCCGGCAGTCTTGAACATATCCGTTAATTCTTCGATGAATGTTTCACCACCATGAGTGAACTGAGTGATTTTTTGCGCAGACACTTGGCACCAAAGCGAAATGAAAGCGAAGAGAAGAACAAATTTTTTCATCATGATATTCCTTGCGATAATGAGGCCACAGAAACCCCACACAATCTTAACGATGCAGATGAACGCAAAAAGATGCACAATAGTTAAAGAATTGCACGCTTTTTTACACAATGCATAAATGAAGGAACACATCTCAGCAAGTATTTCATTGGATGGATTTTTAGTCAAATCCGCAGCATCTCATTCCCCTCCAATAGCTTCAAGTAGCCATATTGAAACAGAAAAAACCCTGTTCGTAATGAACAGGGTTTTAAAAATATCTATTTGCGAATGCTGAATTATTCGGCCACTACTTCAAACTTCACAACAGCCGAAACTTCTTTGTGCAGTTTTACTTTGGCTTCATAAGCACCCAATGTTTTGATGTGCTCATCGCTAATGCTGATGCTTTTGCGGTCAATATTGAAACCTGCTTTTGTCAGTGCCTCCGAAAGTTGGATGGTATTTACACTTCCGAAGATCTTTCCGGTCTCAGAAGCTTTGGCACCGATCTTTATTTCAAGTGCGCCTAGTTTCTCAGCAATGCTCTGTGCTTCGTCAAGAATTTTTGTCTCCTTGTGAGCGCGTTGCTTCAAATTTTCAGCGAGCATTTTCTTTGAACTGTCAGTTGCTGGCAATGCATAACCTCTTGGAATCAGAAAGTTGCGAGCATAGCCCGGCTTCACATTCACAATTTCATCCTTAGCGCCTAGCTTTTCGATGTTTGATTTAAGAATTACTTCCATGTCTTGTTTCCTCCGTGGTTATTTATTTCAACATATCTGCTACATATGGCATAAGGGCCAAATGGCGAGCTTTCTTAACTGCCTGCGCCACTTTGCGCTGATACTTCAGGGAAGTACCAGTTATTCTGCGCGGTAGCAATTTGCCTTGCTCATTGCATAGTTTTAGTAAGAAATCACCGTCTTTGTAGTCGATGTATTTGATGCCATGCTTCTTGAAACGGCAGTATTTGGCTGCTTTCGTTTCAATGTCTATGGGGCTTAGATAACGTATTTCGTCACTCATTTTTCTTTAGTGTTTTTTTTGATGTTAGAAAAAAATCAGTTAAGCTTCTGCTTTCGCTTCGGAAGGTTTTTCTTTCTTTTCCTTGCCTTTCGCCCTGCGGCTTTCAGCATATTGCACATGGAATTTGTCCATGTTGGTAGTTAGGAAGCGAAGGATGCGCTCATCCCTGCGGAATTCTGTTTCGAATGGGCCAATAACATCGCCTTCGGATTCGAATTCAAACAGTTGGTAGAAGCCGGTCGTTTTTTTCTGAATCGGGTAAGCCAATCTTCTCAAGCCCCAGTTGTCTCGGTGCTTCATTTTGGCGCCCTTCATCTTCAAAAAATTTGCGAACTTTTCTACTGTTTCCGCTGCCTGTTCTTCAGACAGCACGGGGGTCATAATGAAAACAGTCTCGTAACGGTTCATTTAATTTTGAATTTGTTGGTTTTTAAAAAATGGGCGGCAAAAGTAACCGCCCTCTTCCCTTTTACCAACTATTTTTTCACATCTGTTGCTGTTTCAGAGGTTTAGCCTACTTTTACATTATCAGTTGAAAGTGTGCTGCAAAGCTCAACTTTCAACATAAGATAGTTTTTAGTTTTTCAGTTTAAGTCATGAGGCCTTGCATCACGCAGGGCTTTGTGTTTTTCGTACATTGTCCGCTGCGAAAAGTCGCAAGCTGCTAAATTCTTCAGTTTGGAATCTAACACTGACCAGCTGCTGCGGTTGAGCATGATTTTGTCCAGCATAACCCTTCTTACTATTGTCTCATCTATTAGTTGGTGTATGAAATTTATTTTATCGCTCTTTTTCGTCTTCGTTTTCTTGCCGGCCATTGAGGCGCAAACCTATTTTTTAAATGGTGATGCACAGGCCGTTGGTGGCGATTGTTACCTACTGACAGGTGAGTTTGGCACTCAGAATGGCACAGTTTGGTACGCTGATCAAATCGATCTGGATGAGCCTTTTGATTTTTCATTTACCATGAATTATGGAACCATTGATGGCAATGGCGCTGACGGTATTTGTTTCGTGCTCCAAACAGTAGGAACAGCTGCTATTGGTGAAAGTGGCGGAGGTTTGGGATATTTAAACTTCGGGACTTCCCTTGGAATAGAATTCGATACGTGGCAAAATGGCGAGTATGGTGACCCATTTGAAGATCATATAGCTATTGAGAAGAATGGAGACATCAACCACAATTCAGCGAATAACATAGCAGGCCCTGTTCAGGCAGATGCATTCGACCAAAACATTGAAGATGGCGAAGATCATATTGTCAGGATTACTTGGGATCCTCTAACCACAGCATTGCAGGTTTATTTTGACTGCGTGTTCCGCCTTGAAGGTGATGTTGATCTCGTGAATGAAATTTTTGGTGGGTCAAGCGAAGTTTATTGGGGATTCACCGCGGCCACCGGAGGTGCGTTTAACAATCAAACAGTTTGTCTTCAGGAAAACATAGTTACCTCCGCTAGTGAGGTATTCATTTGCAATGGAGCATCCACAACGTTAAGCGCAGGTAGTTCGCTGGATGGCATCTATGACTGGTCTCCGGGACTTTTTTTGAGTGACTCAACATCATCAGTGGTTATTGCGAATCCGCCTACCACTACCCCTTACACCGTCAGTTTTATTGATTTGTGTGGCGACTTGAATGAGCTGGAAGTCACGGTAACTGTTGAGCCTTTGCAAATCGATCTATCTGGTTTTGCGGTTATTACTTGTCTTAATCCGGACGTTAACCTTACAGCAGACATCAATTTTTCGGAGAATGCCATTTATGAATGGGACTTCAATGGGGTAATTCTCTTGCAAGGTGAAAATGAAAATGAGTTATTGTTCACTGAATCCGGAATAGGAGTATTAACTGCCAATGTTCAGAATGCTTGTTTTGACACACTCACTTTTGAAATTGAAAGCAATTTTGAAACGTTCACTGCCAATGCAGGCCCCGACTTGGTCCTTAATTGTTATAGCGAAGAACAGACTTTTTTCGGAATCTCTAATAGCGATGAAGCCGCTGTGCAATGGTTGTTTAATGGCAATCCGATTAGCGGTGCTGCAAGTGCAGAGTATACCACTGATCAGGATGGTACATACACTTTTGTTGTTGTTAATCCGGCCAATGGATGCGCTGCTCAGGATGTGGCGTTGCTGACAGAAGACTTCAGTACGCCTGAACTATTTATTCCTGATCAAGATACTTTAAGCTGCTTAAAACCACAAGTAGTTATTGGAAATGTACAAGTAACATCTAATCACGACTACAGCGTTGAATGGAGCACTGTAGAAGGCAATATTGTCAGCGGGCAAAGCAGTTTGAATCCTTTGGTTGATACTGAAGCACTTTATCAAATAACCGCCACCGATGTGGAAAGTGGCTGTTCGGTAAGTGAGACCATATTTATAGAGGAGGATGAAGAGTTGAATATTGATGCCAGTCTTATTCAATTTCCAAATGTGTTTACGCCAAATGGCGATTCCAACAATAATTCATGGCATCCATTTTTGATTACAGATGCTGAAAGAGATATTTCATTTTTCTTTAGTTCCTTTAACTTGAAAGTTTATAATCGCTGGGGCACTGTTGTTTTTGAAACGGATGACGCCTCCAAGCAATGGACAAATAGTGGGCTGAGTGAGGGTGTTTATTTCTACCATGTTCAATACAAAACGTTATGCAGTGACGGCAGTTTGCAAATGCGTGAAGGTCATATTCAATTGATGAGATGAATTTCGTGCGCATGTTTAGGCAACTTCTTTACCGTTCACCATCATCTTAGCTAAAACTTATCCTTATGCGTTACTCAGTTCTACTCATTTTGCTCTTAGGCTGGTCTTTGAGAATTTTTTCGCAGACTACCATCAGCGATTGCAACGGTGCAATTGTTCTTTGCGGAGATCTTTATACTGAAGAAACTTCCACCGCAACGGGAGGCACTTTGCTGGAGTGGACAGGCACTTGCAATGCGGGTGCTGAAGTGTATAGTGTGTGGTACACCTTCACAGTTCAAAGCGATGGTGAGCTGAGTTTTATTCTAACACCTGAAGATGCCAATGCCGACTACGACTGGGGACTTTTCGATATTACTGAAGGAGGTTGCGCAGCTATTTCACTGCAAGATGGCACTTCCCCTGAGGTGAGCTGCAATTCTTACGGTGTTATTGGTGTCAATGGGCCAACAGGCATTTCTACTTTGCAAGGAGGCATCAGCAACAGTGGTGGTCCGGGCAATTTGAATGGTCCTCCGTTTAATGCAGACTTGCCTGTGCTTACTGGCCAAGTGTATGCACTAGTTGTCATGAATTGGAGTCAGAGTGACGCTGGTTATACCATCGATTTTGCAGAGAGCACCGCATCACTTTACGATGATCAGCCACCAGTTCTTCAGGCAGCAATAAGTAATTGCGCCAATACTGAAATGAGTCTTACTTTTTCAGAGCCTATTGTTATTTCGAGCGTTATCAATTTCGACTTTACCATCACGGGTCCAGGAGGCACTTTCGGCATAACTGCTGCCAGTCCGGGTGAGCCGGGTGCAGCCCAAGATGATGTTATCATAATAAATATTGACGGACAAATAGTAACTCCTGGTATTTACACTATCGACATCAGTGATGAAAATGGTTTTGTAGAAGATGCATGCGGCAACCTGGCAACAGAGAGTATAGAAATTGAACTTTTTGCGCCTCTCACTTTTACAGCCATAACTACTACTGCATGCAATGGTGAAAATGGCGTAATTGAAATAACATCCATAACCGGTGGCGATGAGCCTTATACCATTCTTGTAGGCGGAGAATTCGAGCCTGATAACGTTTATGAAAATATAGACGCGGGCACCTACACGATAAGTATTGTGGATGAAAGCAATTGCGCACTGAATGATAATATTACTGTTCCCAATCACACCATCAGTGTCACTATTCCGGCTATTCAGGATTCTCTTTCATGCATCAATCCTTCGGCAATCATTCAAGGACTTCTAGTAGCACCGCAGCAAGAGGTGACTTACGCTTGGAGTTTTTTTGAAGGCATTGGAAACATTTCATCAGGTGCTAATGGGCCAACGCCTGAGGTAACTCAACCTGGTTATTACATCGTCACAGTTATTGATTCAGAGTTTGGATGTCAGGCTTCTGCTGGTGTTGAAATAGCAGCGGGTGAGGTTTATGGTGTTGATCTTTCTTCTATTATTATTCCCAATGTAATGACGCCCAATGGTGACAGCAAGAATGAGCGCTGGGCGCCTTTGTTGGTCTCCAATCCTGATTTGGATTTGTCGCTTGTTTTTGATGAATATGAGTTGAAAATATTTAACCGCTGGGGTACTTTGATACATGAAAGCAGCGGGTCTTCTATTTTCTGGACAGTTAAGGACGAGTCGGAGGGAACGTACTTCTACACACTACATTATTCCACCAACTGTGGTGGTAAGCAAGAAGCAGATTTGGAAGGCACCATCACCATTTTGAGGTGATTATGAAATAACCTGACCGATGAGTTGTCTGAAATAATTAGGAGCTTGTACCAATCGCGATCCATACCAACTAAACATTTCCCCATCGGCTAAAATGATTTTTGATTGGGGCAGCAACTTCCTAAAGTGAGTGATGTGTTTTTCATTGAACGGAAAGGGTTCTGATGAAAGCAAAAGAACTTCTGGTTGTTCGTGCTGCAATTCCTCTTCTGAAATTTCGGGATAGCGTGAATCTTTTCTGTGGGCAAAAACATTTTCAAAGCCACAACGCATTATCATGTTATGAATGAAGGTGTCATCATTCATACTCATCATGGGGTCGTTCCAAATGAGGTAGGCAGTGCGTGTGTTTTTTAGCAGAATCGGGAATTCAAACTCTTTTTTTATTTGTTGAGCTAGTTCTAACGACTTCTCATTTCTGCCTGTCAGTTCTCCCACGTTTATGATCATGTCCAAAGCATCGTCTAATGTTTTGATGTTGCTTATCCAAACGGGAAACTCTTTGCACAAGGCTTTAATCTGCGTTTCATCATTTTCCTCTTGGTTGGCAATAATCAAATCGGGATTCAGTGCTCTTATCTCATCAAGATTTAGATTCTTGGTGCCACCAATTCTTTTTTTATTTCGAAACCATTCGTTGGGATGAATGCAGAATTTGGTGATGGCCATGACTTCCTCATTCAGACCGAGGTCAAACAGCAATTCTGTCTGCGATGGAACAGCCGAAATAATCCGTTTTGGAGGACAAGGAATCGAAATGGAACGCCCAATTTGGTCTTTGAAAATCATTGCTATAGATGAGCGTCACCTTGCCAATTATTCATCTTCAATTATTGGTTGCATTCCTCACCAAAGTCAGCCAATACAAGCAGGAAGTCGTTCAGGTTAACTAAGCCGTCATCATTCAGATCGCCAAGACAATCTAGACCTTCGCACCCCAATTCGCCATTCATAATCATTAGGTCAAGTATGGTTATGATATTGTCTCCATCAAGGTCTGCACAAAAGGCAATTTCATCTATGTCCAATATGCTGTTGCAGTTGTTGTCAACATCATCATAAGTGCCTGGAGCACCCGGATAAACAAAGGAGTTTTCATCATTGCAATCGCCTCCTTGATTCGAATAGCTTGCGGGTTGTTCACATGCGATGATGGAGTCCGTGTCCAATCCAAAACCATCAATGTCGGCATCATGATACCATGTAGTAGGCTGAATTATTTCTATGGCTAGTTCTCTAGTGTATGTGTTGTAAAGCCCTTGGACCGTGATGCTGAAATTTAAGTCAGCCACGAAATTGACAAGTGATGAAAGTTCAATAGTGATGGTGTCTGGAGCTGCTACTCCTTCAGTCGAGTAATTCACAATTACCTCCTCTGGCAGACCGACTAGATTAAGGGTATAAGGCCCTAAAAATCCTTCTTGAATAATCACCTGAATGTTGATGACTTCATTTGCGCAAGCAGTTTCATTTGCTTCAATTTGAATGAAGTTAGGCTTCACTAAAAACATTCCATTATAAATATCAGTGAGGGGCATAATGCCACTCGCGAAGTAGGGATAGTTCATCCATTCGGACTGAAATTGTGTGCTGTTATTTACTGGGTAGTGGTCAAAAAATGCTACCTGTTGCAAGGTGGTATCCGCAATATCGGTAACATCTTGTATTTGCAATCCAGCGGTGTAATTGCTCTGGTAACATAGATTTCCGATGATGTATTGATTGTGATCGATAGCAGCGGTTGTGCCAAGATGATCGCCCATATAAATGGGCTGATCTAAATCATTCATATCCCAAATGAGGGTGCGGGTATTGACAAGGCCAAAATTGTTTTCATCTAACTCATCGTCCATCAGCAGATAGCTACCATCGGGTGTCAGCCAACCCTGATGGCAATAAGCCGGACTTGGGTATACTGCTGAAGAAATGAGCATAATGTCTGTAGGATCGGTTACATCCATTACGGCAAAAAGGGTAGGAGCAGAGCCATTGAAACATAACGCAATCGATTTTCCGATATGCTCTGCATCAGGCCCGTTGTACTGAAGTACTTGTGCCTCATGCGTATATCCGCTTCCATCATATCCACCAGCGATAATTGGGTTTAAAGGGTCTTGTATGTTCACTACATGCAGCCCACCAGAGTAGGTGTTGGTGCCCACTGCATAGAGATAGCCCGAAGTTTCATCAATCACAAGTGTGTGGCATTTTCCGAAACCATTGTAATAGGCGTCTTCTGTAAAATCTTGCGGAGGACTATCTACATCGCGCAAGCGTGTCAAATCAAAAATTTGAAGACCATGTGCACTTGCTTCGCTACCCACAAACAAATAATCGTCGTAGGTGCGCAAGGTTCGCCATAGCGAGTTGACAGTGTGTGTCGGCAGTTTACCTAGATAAAGCGGCTGCAATGGATTAGCAATGTCAAAAAAACCAACGCCAGTGCTCATCCCAAGCAGCACATATTCTTTGCCATCTAAAGCATCTGTCCAACCCCACACTTCATTGGTACTTGCGCCACCTATGCTATCGGGAATAACGTGATAGAGCAAGTCCACATTTTCACACGGGTAGATGCCGGCAAAACCATCCTCACACAAGGTTTGAGAATAGGCAGTGAATGGAAGTAGGAGAGTGATAAGAAAGAAGTTCTTCATGGTTATTAAAAGCTAAAACGCGGTAGCGAAAATAGGCTTGTAAAGTGGGCTTACGAACAAATGAACTAAGGTGGTTGTTCGTTGAGAATGAAAATTGTAATTAGTGGTGGAAGTGGCATGGTTGGTACTCATTTAATCCCACTTCTCCTTAAAAATGGTTTTACGGTGGTAAATCTTACCACGCAGTCATCTAAACTTGATTCCAAAATGGCAGGTGTAAGGAATGTGTTGTGGGATCCTTCAAAATTTCAATTGGATGAGCGCGTTTTGAGTGGTTGCTATGCTGTCATCAATCTTGCAGGTTACTCCATCTCCAACCGATGGACTGCAAAAAACAAAAAAATGATGGTGGACAGCAGGATAAATTCCACAAGAACCTTGGTCGCGGCCATTCAACGGATCAACGAAAAACCTGAAGTCTTTATAAGTGCGAGCGCTTCAGGATACTATCCATCAAGCGATACATTAATGAATGAAAATTCGCCTGCTGGAAATGATTTTGTTTCTGAGCTTACTGCCAGTTGGGAGGCTGAACTGCTTCCTCTGAAGCCCATGGATGTACGTTCAGTGACGATGAGAATAGGTGTGGTGCTTAACGAGCACGAAGGAGCTATCGGAAAGATGTTGCCCTTTTTTAAATGGGGTCTCGGCTCAGCAGTGGGCAGTGGCAAGCAACTCATGTCTTGGATTCACCTTCAGGATGTTTGCGGTTTTATCCTGCACGCAATACAAAATGACAATGTGCAAGGTGTGTATAACCTTTCTTCGCCCCAGGTGGTCACTAACAAAGAATTTTCGGCCGCGCTGGCCGCAGCCCTTAAAAAGCCATTTTTTCTACCAAACATTCCAGCGTTTATATTAAAATTATTGTTCGGTGAAATGGGATCCTTGGTTTTGGACAGCAAGAACATGGACAGTTCTAAGATAGCTGCCTCCGGTTTTCAATTGCAATACGTTGACTTGAAAAGCGCCCTGAATGACTTATTTCGACCGCATTAATTTGAGTTGATGAAGCAAGAAGTTTCTATTTTCTGGATGCGCAGAGACTTGCGCTTAACGGACAATGCAGCATTGTGGATGGCGCTAAAGTCAGGTTATCCAGTGCTGGTTATTTTTATTTTTGATAGAGATATTTTAGATAAGCTGTCTACGAAGCGCGATGCCCGTGTGTTGTTTATTCATCAGGAATTGGAAAGGGTGAAGAAGGAGTTGGAGCAACTGGGTTCTTCACTTAAAACTTTTTACTCTACTCCTCTAGTGGCTTTCAAAGAATTGTTTTCTGAATTTGATGTGAAGTCTGTTTTTGCAAATCGTGATTATGAATCGTATGCGCAGAAGCGAGACCGTGAGATTTTTGATTTTTTGAAATTGCGTAATGCAGCATTTAAAGGCGCAAAAGACCATGTCATATTTGAAAAGGAAGAAGTGCTGAAGGACGATGGAAAGCCCTACACCGTATTCACTCCATTCAGTAAAAAGTGGAAAGCAAAACTTAATGACTACTATCTAAAGCCTTATCCAAATGAAAAGTATTGGATTAATTTTTTGAAGTGCCCTCAACTCCAAATGCACACGCTGGATGAAATGGGATTTCAAAAATTTGAATTCAATTTTCCTCTGCGATCTGCAAATGTTGAAGTGATAGCAGGATATGAAAAGACACGCGACATTCCTTCTATACTTGGCACTACTCGCCTTTCGTTGCATTTAAGGTTTGGAACCATCAGCATTAGGCAACTTAGTAAGTTGGCTATGCAAACAAGCGAAAAGTGGCTCAATGAATTGATATGGCGCGATTTCTATCAGATGATACTTTTTCATTTTCCACACTCAGAAAATGCGGCATTCAAACCCATCTACGATCGTATTGGTTGGGTGAATAATCCTGAACACTTTGCGAAATGGTGTGAAGGAAAAACAGGCTATCCCATAGTAGATGCGGGAATGCGTGAGTTGAATGAAACAGGCTTTATGCACAATCGTGTCCGGATGATTGTTGCAAGTTTTCTTACTAAACATTTGCTGACTGACTGGCGTTGGGGTGAAAAATACTTTGCTGAAAAACTACTTGACTTTGAGTTAGCCAGCAATGTCGGTGGCTGGCAATGGGCCGCAGGAAGTGGTTGCGATGCTGCTCCTTACTTCAGAATTTTTAATCCGCAGAGTCAAACGGAGAAGTTCGATCCCGATTTCAAGTACATCAAACAATGGGTGAAAGAATTTGGAACGATGAGTTATCCACCTCCTATAGTAGATCACAAATTTGCTCGAGAGCGCTGTCTTGCAACTTACAAAAAAGTATTGAGTGCATAAAAGTTTAGCTAAGCGAAAGTTCAAGACACGTCCCTTCGCCTTCCTTTGAGGTGAAATTTATACTGGCATTTATTTCTTCAGCGCGCGCAATGATGTTGCGCAATCCGTTGCCTTTTCCCATGCGCTTTTCCATATCAAAGCCTTTTCCATTGTCGCTCAGTTGCATGAAGATGCTGTGGCTGTTTGCTCTTTTCAGTGTAATTCTGACCTCGCTGCACGAAGCGTACTTTACAGAGTTGTATAGAAATTCTTTGAAAATCAGAAACAAGTTTTTGCGCGCAGCCATGGATAGCTTTATCTCGTTCAATGCAGCATCACTGAGGAAATCAAGTTTGATGTTGTTCGCAGATGCTAAATCAGCTGCATGGCTTTTCATTCGGTCTATAACATGGTCGAAGGTGTCGTTGTCTGGATTTACAGCCCACACTATATCGTGCATGTTTTCAATCATCTCGCGCGATGTGCTGCCTATTTTTTCAAGCACATTATTCGTGCTTCCTTGATCATTGTTTTTTAATGTTCTTTTTGCGGTTTCGCTGAAAAAAGAAATACTTCCTAAGGCACTTCCAATATCATCATGTAAGTCGCGTGCGATTTTGTTTCTCACCAGTTCCAGCTTTTCCTGTTGTGCTCTTCTGTATTTGTAAATGGAAAAGATGGCTGCTGCTATGAGCAGTGCGATGATGGAAAGAAACCACCATCGTAAATAAACAGGGCTGCGCACAGTTAAACTGAATGACGCGAATGAATCATCTGACACGCCTGATTCATTTATTGCCTTTACTTTAAAAGTGTAATCACCCGGTGGCAGACCATTGTATGAGACGGTATTTGAAGTGCTGTTGTTACGCCATGTTTCATCAAGCCCCTCTAAATAGTATTGAAATGTGCAGGCCTCGCCATTGCTAAAACAAAGCGAGGCGAATGAAAATGAAATAAAATTTTGATTGTTCGGAAGGACTATGTGCGATGTGTTTATCAATGAATCAGAATCTTCATCCATGATTTTCAAATGTGTGATAGTTGTATGTGGTTTTTCTTCGTCAAGTTTTATTTGAGCAGGATCGAAATGAAGAAAAAAGCCATTGCCACCGGCATATATTTCTCCATCGGAATGTTTGTAGAGGGAACCAGTTAAGCCAGACTCCGGAATGCCATCGGGTGAGTCATAACGGATAAACTGATGTGTTTTTTTGTCAAATGAAAGCAAGCCACCCGATGCAACTATCCATAATTTTTCATAGCCGTCTTCTATCAAACTTTGCATGGAAAGTGAAGGAGACGCAATTGGAATGAAGGGTTTTTGGATATCTGTAGGATTGAACAAATGAAGTCCTCCGCCTTGTGTACTCACATAGTAAGTGCCATCTCTATTCTCGCTCATGCCAGTGACGTCAGGGCTGATAAGACCTTCCATAAAGCTGAGAGTATTCCATCTTAATCCTAAACTATTTGGTGCTGGGGAATAAGCGAGGGCACCCGACCAATCTGTTAAGTCAATTAATTTTTGAACGCCTGAAATGGATCCTAGTGTATAAAATTCGCCAGTTGAACTTTTGAAGAAGTTGCGTACAAGATTATCCGAATTGGTATTGTTGGAATGGTACGAACCAAAGTGCAAGGTTTCATCGGATGGTTTCAATAGAAAGATTCCATGACCAAAAATGTTGGCAACGATACACTCCTCGCCCATCCAATTGAATGTGCTCATAGCATTTGCGAATGTCGAGAGCATGTTGGACAAATCCATCTGGTCGTACATTGAGTGGAAGGAAAACTCCTGGTTTTCCTTTTTTGAATCATATTTCAATAAGGTCTTGGACGTACCTAAATAGAGTTCATTGTTCAATGAATAAAGAGAATGCACTGCCAGGGGTTGGCCCTCGTAAAAATGAGTATGAAAGGTCAACTGATTTTTAGAATAGGTGTAAAGCCCATTGTCAGCTCCAATGTAAAGGTTATCGCTATGCTCCTCAAATGCGTTCGCCTTACTTCCTGAATTTTCAAAGTTCTGAACAGAGAATTGGTTTTTGATGGGGTCATAAACATGCAGTCCAAGTTCAGTCCCTATCCAAAGTCTATTCAAATTATCCAGCAGCATGCAGTTGATTCTTTTGCCACGCAGTTTGCCGCTTTCTTTAGTGGCTATAGTTACCTGTTGCGATGCATGTGTAATCACATTGAATTTCCAGAAAGTGTTGCTTTTGTAGGCTATCAAAATTTCTTCTTTGTTCAACTTTTCAATACAATAAATTTCATCGTTTTCGTAGTCTATTTTGTTTTCATGTTTCACGTCAAAGCTCTCTATAGTGTGCGAATCGGTATCGTAACGATGCAGATAGTTATCCCATCCGCCCGCCAATAGTTGGCCATTTTCATCGCTCAATAAATCGTTGATTGCAAATGCGGCAAATGGAAAATTGGCATTCTTTTTTTCCCAGAAGCTGTATATGCTATCGCCTTCCAACTCACTCACCGAGGTGCTAACGCTGCCGCTGTAGAGTTTTCCGTTGCTATGTTTTATAATGTCGTTGCAAGCGTGGGCGGCTGACGCTTCCATGCAGAATAATTTTTCATCCGTCTTGGTTCCTGTGAAAATTCCTTTGTCAGAGCCTACATAAATTCTATCGCCTGACAGCGCTATTGAATGAACGTATTTGGTCTCTTCTCCGTTTGCGCGTATCAACAAGGGGTGGCGGAACAATCCTGTTTTCGGGTCGAAGCGACATACTCCTCCATCTTTTGTGGCTATCCAAAGTGCACCTCCGGATTCCTCCACTATGTCGGTCACTACATTGCCTGAAAGACTATTGGCATTGCCACTGATTTTTCTATATGCAATGAATTCTTCGCCATCAAAACGGTTTAAACCTTCATTGGTGCCTATCCACATAAAACCGCGCTGATCGAAATGAACACAGCGCACAAAGTTGTCGCTCAGGCCTTCAGCAACGCTATAATGCCTGAATGACATTTCACTCTGACTGTTGCCCGCCAATGCCAGAATAAAACTTAAGAAAACAGTGAGGATGCGATGCATGTGATGAGCGAAGATAAATTGCCTGCCTAACTTCGCCTCCATGTACCTGTTTTATCATGCTGATGCTACACCCGGATCTTCTGTGCTGTTGGAAGGTACCGAGGCGACACATATCACCAAAGCATTGCGCAAAAAGGAGGGTGATAGCATCCATCTGACCGATGGAAAAGGAAAGTTGTTTGAAGGAATTATCCGCATGGTAAAGCGCGATGTAGAAGTTGTGCTTACTTCTTTTACTGAAAACCAACCTCGCTCCAATCAATTGGAACTAGCGATTGCGCCTACCAAAAATCAGGACCGTCTGGAATGGTTTGTAGAAAAGGCGGTGGAAATAGGAGTTGAAAAAATAACCCTGCTCCAATGCGAACACTCCGAACGCATTCGCACGCGCGAGGAACGACTGCAGCGTGTGGCCATTGCAGCCATGAAGCAGAGTCTTAAATTTTTCTTGCCCCAAATTTCTAATCCTATTCCTTTCAGAGATTGGGTGAAAGGATTGGGCGGAGAACAAAAGTTTATTGCTCATTGCAATGCGAATTTGAAAAGGGAACAGTTAAAAAATAGCCTCAAGTCGTCCAGTAATTGCATCATAGCCATCGGCCCCGAAGGAGATTTTTCGCAAGCAGAAATTGAATGGGCAGAGTCGAATGAATTTCAATCGGTGAGTCTAGGAAATTCGCGCTTGCGCACTGAGACTGCTGCTATGTGCGCTGTGCATACGTTTGCTCTCATCAACGAATTTTAGATCTGCTTCCATCAATATAGAACTTAGCACCATGCAATTAACCAACACAGGCACAAAGACATTAACCACATTGCTCCTATTGCTGTGCATTGTGCTCATGCTGTATGTAATGAAACCGATTTTGATGCCACTGCTTTTTGCCATTTTGTTGTCAGCAGTCATTTATCCCATTGTTCATTTTATGGAGAAAAGACTGCGCTTTGGGCACGGCCTTGCGTCCATTGTTGGTGTCCTCCTTGTTAGCGGAGTTACAGTTGCTATCGTATTGATTATCGTTGGGCAACTTTCATCCTTTGGCGATGACAGTGACTTATACATGAATAAGTTCTCCGAGTTGTTTGACCAGCTCATCGTCCTTTTAAATGAAAAAACATCATTGGACACTTCTGTTATCAGTAGTATTCAAACACCTGAACTGGCTACCATTTGGGACAAAACGGGTGGCGCTATTACAGACGTGTTTTCCATAGTGTCGCATTTAATTGGTGACCTATTCATGGTTCCACTCTACATCTTTTTTATCCTCTATTACCGCTCGTTTCTTATCGAATTTATTTATCGGGCATTTCATTCAATTGACCATGAACGTATGAGCAATGTCTTAAAAGGTTTGTATGAAGTGGTGCAGAATTATCTGCGTGGTCTTTTGCTAGTGATGTTGATTGTAGGCATCCTCAACAGTGTTGGTCTTTTGATTCTTGGCGTTGACAACGCGCTTTTCTTTGGATTTTTAGGTGCTCTGCTACTCCTCATTCCATACGTAGGTATTATTATTGGTTCGCTGCTACCGGCTTTGGTGGCGCTAGTAACGAAAGACTCTTACTGGTATTCAGTGGGTGTAATTGCTGTGTTTGCCTTTGTTCAGTTTCTGGAAGGAAATTTTATAACACCAAAAATTACAGGAAGTAAAATGAGTATGAACGCACTCATCTCCATTATCTCTTTGTTCATTTTCGGAATGCTTTGGGGCACTGCAGGTTTAGTGCTTGCATTGCCGCTGACTGCCATGCTGAAAGTCATCTTCGATCACAGCGAATCACTGCAAGCATGGGGCTTTCTGATTGGTGAAACAGAAGACTACCACACGAAAAAGCATAGCATGACATGGATGAAACTACGCATGAAGTATTTGAAAAAGAAATAGCCAATCATCTTCCAATCTCGTTTTCTGATGAAATTCGCCCCATGAAGAGTTTCTATTCAAACGATTTCCGTTTAGGTGTTTTAGGTGGAGGACAGTTGGGGCGCATGCTTATTCAAGAAGCCGTCAATTATGATGTACGTGTTGCAGTTTTAGATCCTTCTTCGGATGCTCCTTGCAGCGCCTGTGCTCATCAATTTGTGCAGGGTAGTTTTAACGATTTTCAAACGGTATATGATTTTGGAAAAAGTGTGGACGTGCTGACGATAGAAATAGAGCACGTCAATCTGGAAGCGCTTGAAGCCTTGCAGAAGGCTGGTAAGAAAATCTATCCTTCGCCTGATGTGCTTCGCATTGTGAAGGACAAAGGACTTCAAAAGGAGTTTTACCAAACCCATGGAATTGCCACAGCGCCTTTTCACTTGATAGAAAATAGAAATGAAGCCGAGCGTTTTGTTTCTGAATTTCCTTTTATGCAGAAGCTGCGCACCGGTGGTTATGATGGCAAAGGGGTGCAAGCGCTTCGCTCAGTGGTGGATCTCAATCATGCATTTGATGAGCCTTCGGTGTTGGAAAAAATGATTGATTTTCAAAAGGAAATTTCTGTCATCATAGCACGCAATGAAAGTGGTGAGGTCAAGACATTCCCACTGGTCGAAATGGAGTTTAATCCGGAGGCAAACCTTGTCGAGTTTCTTTTCAGTCCGGCAGAGGTCGACTCCAGCATTGAAGAGCAAGCGCTTTCGATGGCAAAACAAATCGTAGATAAACTCGAATTTGTAGGCCTACTAGCTGTAGAAATGTTTGTAGACAGAAATGGAAAAGTGTTGGTGAACGAGATGGCACCACGTCCACACAACAGCGGCCATCACACCATTGAGGCATGTGTTACCTCGCAATACGAGCAGCATTTGCGCAGTATTTTGAATCTACCCCTTGGCGATACTGCACTTATTCGTCCTGCGGTAATGATCAATCTGTTGGGTGAAAAAAATCACAGTGGCCCAGTGCATTATCAGGGTTTGGAAGAAGTGATGGCTTGGAACGGGGTGCATATTCATCTGTATGGAAAGGCCGAGACGCGGCCATTTCGCAAGATGGGTCATGTTACATGCACAGCTCCCACTTTGGATGAAGCAAAACACACAGCGCATGAGGTCATGAAAACTGTGAAGGTGATTTCTACCGTATAGTTTCCTCACAGAAGTGTAAAATCCCCGCTTATCACCTCCTGTTCACCGCCAAGTATGTCTGTTGAGCAGCATGATGCGGGTATCATTGCACGCTTTTCATTTACAAGGCAAAAACGCATTCATGGCCAAAACAGATTCCACCAAAGAAGAAAAGAAAAAACTAACCAAGGCGGGCTTAACCAAGGCCTTTGGAGTATTTAATTACTTGAAACCTTATTGGTTCTTATTCAGCATTGGAATGTTGTTGCTAGTTGTTTCAGGCCTGCTGGTAATAGTTATCACCGCGCTTTTAGGACAACTGGTTAGCCCTGCTATGGGCGACCTTCCTGGCGGAGCAATGACGCATGTTATTGTGGAAAAATTGCACATTGGCGAATCGTGGGGAACAACAGGAATGGTATTGACAGCGCTGGTTGCACTACTCATTATTCAAGGTGTCTTTTCATTTTTCCGTATCTACATTTTTTCTTATGTCACCGAGAATGCCATGCTCGCTTTGCGCAACGATGCTTTCAGCACCATTATCCGCATGCCAATGCAATTCTTCAACGAGCGAAGAGTGGGCGATTTGAGCAGTCGACTTAGCAGTGACATCACCACCATTCAGGAAACACTGACCAACACATTTGCGGAATTCATTCGTCAAACCGTCATTATAGTCGTAGGTATCGGGTGGCTGGTTTCATACTCCTACAAACTCACACTGGTCATGCTTTGCAGTTTACCTATCATGATTGTGGTGATGGTGGTTTTCGGCAGATACATCCGCAAGTTGGGCAAACAAACGCAAGACAAAGTAGCCGACAGCAGCGTGATAGTGAATGAATCGCTTACTGGAATAGTGAATGTAAAAAGCTTCGCCAATGAACGCTACGAAAGCAGTCGTTTTCTGGACAGCATACGCAGTATAAAAACCATAGCAATGAAGAGTGCCGTTTGGCGCGGAATGTTCGGCACATTCATCATCATCTTTCTTTTTGGTTCGCTGGGTTTAGTGATGGGTGTGGGTAAACACTTAGAAGACATAGGCGAATTGCCCGCAGGAATTCTAAGTCAGTTTGTTTTTGTAACCGGCCTTGTAGCTGGCAGCATTGGAGGCCTTGCGGCACAGATGGGAACACTGCAACGGAGCATTGGCACTATTGAAAGTGTAATGGATATTCTGAGTTTCAAAACCGAGAAAATTGATTTGAATTCCGCTGAAAGAAGCAATTCGCTTAAGGGCGAAATTGAATTTAAGAACATTCACTTCCACTATCCATCGCGCCCTGATATCAAAGTGTTGAAGGACGTTTCTTTTCATGTAAAAGCGGGACAACAAATTGCTTTGGTTGGTTCTAGCGGTTCGGGCAAAAGCACAATCGCCTCACTCATTCAGCAGTTCTACATTCCTGAAAACGGAGTTGTTTCGTTTGATGGAAAGCCGGCCACTTCATATTCACTCACTGAACTCCGCAGCCAAGCCGCCTTTGTTCCGCAAGAGGTTATCCTGTTTGGCGGCACTATTCGCGAGAACATTGCGTATGGCCGACCAGGTGCTTCCATGGAAGAAATTCGCGATGCGGCAAAAAAGGCAAATGCCCTTGATTTCATCGAATCATTTCCTGACAAGATGGAAACCATTGTGGGTGAACGCGGCATTCAGTTGAGTGGTGGACAGCGGCAGCGCATTGCCATTGCGCGCGCAGTGTTGCGCAATCCTACCATCTTGATTTTGGATGAAGCAACAAGTTCGCTAGACAGCGAAAGTGAAAAATTGGTACAGGATGCATTGGACAAGCTCATGAATGGCCGCACTTCAATTGTTATTGCACACCGCCTTTCCACTATTCGCAATGCGGATAAAATTCTGGTATTGGAGCAAGGAACCATACGCGAAGAAGGAACACACGAGGACCTTATTGCCCGAGAGAATGGCGTGTATAAAAGGCTGAATGATTTTCAGTTTGAAAGTGCCTAACGTAAGTGCTGTTATCAAGGCAGTACATACATTCGCACCTTCTTAATCAAGAACAAATATTCTCATGTCACAGATAGAACTGTTGCTACCCAAAATGGGTGAAAGCGTAGCGGAGGCCACCATCATTAAATGGTTGAAGAACGAAGGCGATGTGCTTAAGGCGGACGAACCCATCATAGAAATAGCCACCGACAAGGTGGATAGTGAAGTGCCTTCGCCCGAGGATGGGGTGTTGGCGAAGCGATTAGTAAATGATGGCGATGTTGTGCAAGTGGGACAACCCATCGCGCTGATTTCGGTGGGTGCAGGTGCAGCCACAGTGGTGGCCGCTGCTCCAGCGGCACCGCAGCCAGCAGCAGCGCCTCAGCCGGTGGCCGAAGTTCCTTTTGTGCCGCAGGTGGCCACCGCAGAAGCGGTGGCTAGCCAAGATGGATCGGGTCGCTTTTATTCTCCTTTGGTGCGCAACATTGCTAAAACGGAAGGCATTTCGATGAGTGAACTGGAGCGCATCGTAGGCAGCGGTCAAGATGGACGCGTTAATAAATCCGACATTCTGAATTATGTAGAAAATAGGAGCAAAGGAGGCGTGGCCGTGGCCGCTGCAGCAGCTGCTCAAGTGATAAATACACCTTCGCCTGCTACCAACGGTACGTCCGAAAAGAAAGTGGAGGCCCCAGCCATCATCAGTCAAAAACCGAAGACAGCTATTGCCATTGGACCGAACGATGAAATAATAGAAATGGATCGGATGCGCAAGTTGATTGCCGACCACATGGTGATGAGTGTGCAAACTTCACCGCACGTGACTTCGTTTGTAGAGGCTGATGTTACCAATTTGGTGATGTGGCGCGATAAAACCAAGAAGGCATTTGAATCCAAGGAGAAGGAAAAACTAACGTTCACTCCGCTTTTTATAGAGGCTGTAGTCAAAGCCATCAAGGATTTTCCAAACATCAACGCATCGGTGGATGGTGACAAAATTATCATTCGAAGAGATATAAACGTAGGCATGGCGGCCGCAATGCCCAGCGGAAATCTGATAGTACCCGTCATCAAAAATGCGGATCAGTACAACTTGATAGGCCTTGCCAAAAAAGTAAATGACCTTGCTGGTCGCGCGCGACTTGGCAAACTTACTCCTGACGAAATATCAGGAGGCACTTACACCATCAGTAATGTGGGTACTTTCGGAAATGTGATGGGCACTCCCATCATCAATCAACCACAAGTAGCCATACTTGCGGTAGGTGCCATTCGCAAAAAGCCAGCAGTTATCGAAACTCCATATGGCGACACCTTAGGCATTCGGCACATGATGTTCCTTAGCCACAGCTACGACCACCGCGTGGTGGATGGAGCGCTGGGCGGCAGTTTTGTGCGCAGGGTGGCAGACTATCTGGAGGCATTTGACATTAACAGGGAAATTTGATTTGTCATTGTTGATTCTAACAAAGTTGAAAAAATCTTGGCTTTGAAACCTTCTCAAAATCAAGTGATAGAACAAATGCCATTATATTCGGGCGCTTCTAAAACGTGCTACTTTTCTATTTGATATTATGAAACGTATTTTATCTATTTTCTTACTTACCGTCTTGTTTCTGAATGCATTTGCGCAGGATAAAAAGGATAAAGGCGCCAACTTCTCCGAAGCCAACAAGCAGATGGATGAGAAGCAATGGCAGACCAGCATCAGTTCTTGGAAGAACTTGCTACAGGACGAACCCAACAACGCAAACATCAATTATAAAATTGGTTACTGCTTATTGCAAACGGCTAACTCTAAGCCAGAGGCACTCCAATATTTGGAGGCTGCCGCTGCTCAAAAGCTTAGTAAGAATTATGATCCAGATGATTCATTTGGTAAAAAAGCACCGGTAACTATGCTTTTCTATTTAGGAAAAGCTCAGGCCATCAACCTACAGTTGGATGCTGCTATTACCAGCTATCAAGATTTGCAAAAAAGAGTTGGCAAAAAACACCTCATGTTCAACGATGCGCAGCATGAAATAGAAATGTGTGAAGAGGCCAAACGACAAATGGCGAATCCAAGAAACTACATCATTACAAACGTGGGACCAGTGGTGAATGATGAGACCAACGAGTATAGCCCTGTTCTTTCATTGGATGAGTCCACTCTCTTCTTCACTTCGCGAAGAATGCGCCCTGATAGCACCAATGAAGGCCTTTCTGACCTTGACACAGGTGAGTACAAAGAGGACGTTTATGCCTCTTACAAAAACGAAGAAGGTGTTTGGAGCGCCCCAGAATTACTTGACAAAACAATCAACAGTGATGAGCACGATGCAACAATTAGCGTTGCGCCTGATGGTCAGGTCTTGTTCGTTTATCGCGATAGAAGAGGCGATGGACAATTGCTTGAAAGCAAACTGATAGGTGAAACTTGGAGTGAGCCTATACTACTTGGTTCTGACATCAATACGGTGTCTTGGGAAACGCACGCAACTATTTCGTCTGATGGCAATACCCTCTATTTCGTAAGTGATAGAGCGGGTGGAATTGGAAAACGTGATATTTACAAATGTGTGAAGTTGCCAAATGGTGACTGGAGTCGTTCGCTGAATATTGGCACAGCTATCAATACAATTTATGACGAGGATTCTCCATTTCTAACTGCCGATGGCAAAACGTTGTACTTCGCATCGCGCGGTCACAATAGCATGGGCGACTTCGACATCTATCGTTCTAAGTTGGGCGAAGATGGCGAGTGGAGCACTCCAGAAAACATGGGTTATCCTTTGAATACAGTGGATACAGATGTGTTCTTCGTTCCAATGGCTGATGGAAGAAGAGCCTACTATTCATCATCAAAGGATGGAGGTTATGGTCTGCGTGACATCTATCTCGTGGACATGCCAGACATTACAGATGCTACCAATCTTGCTGTTTTGAAAGGTTTCATCATTGCTCCTGAAGGCGAAGAACTGCCTGATGATTTGAGAATTCTGGTGACGAATCAGAAAAGTGGCGAGGTATCAGAATACCGTCCGCGTAAACGTGATGGCGGATACTTGGCCATTCTTACTCCTTGTACTCCTTACCATGTGGAGTACTTCAAAGGATCAGAGATGATAAAAGACGATGACATCAATGTGCCTTGCGAAGCAGCATTTACTGAAATTGAAAGAGAGGTATACATATTACCACTCGTTATGGAGAAGCCAAAGCAAGAGCCTGTTCCAGTTCCGATTACACCTATAGTGGAAGAACCCGAAGTAATAGTGCCACCAACTCCGGTAGAAGGAGAAGTAGAAAATTTGGGTTACGATCCGAAAGATCCAACAAAACGCCAATTCTTAAAGGATAAGAAATTCGCACAATATTCACGCTACTTCGTCTATGACTTCCACGAGTTTGGAACCACTGAAAAGGAGTTTGCCCTTTTCACTGAGGACGTAAACACGCTGATAGAAATGGGCACTAAGCCTGTGCTAACTATAGAAGCTTCGGCCTCATTCGTTCCTTCTTCACGTTTCAAAACCAACGAGGACCTTGTAGCTAACAGAAGTAAAACTGCGCATGACCAAGTGCGCGATGAATTGAAAAAGTACAATAGAATAGAAGGTGTGCACTACACATTTGGTACTCCTAACTCCGTGGTGCAAGGCAAGAAGTACGAGAACGATGCGAAGAAGAGTCGCCTCATTTTCGAGCAGTCTCAATACATCAAAATAAAAGCTCAGGGATAATTCTCTTAGAACATTTCCAGAAAAACGAAACCCTCCGGATACTCCCACCCGGAGGGTTTCTTTTGCTACCCGAACCAATTTTGAAATCGGTTCTCTACTCTCTGGTTGGGTGAACGTATTTGTTCAATGAAATATTTCAGCGTAGAAAAAATAAAAAAAATAAAATGAAACTCAATCTAAAGAAACCGCTGGCATTTTTTGACCTAGAGACCACAGGTATAGATGTGGGCAAAGACCGCATTGTGGAAATTGCCATAGTGAAGGTGATGCCTGATGGACAAATTCATCGGATGCCTTCTGGCAGTGCTGAGGAAGGGCGTTTGCTCATCAACCCCACCATTCCTATCTCAGTGGAATCAAGCATGGTGCATGGCATCTATGATGAGGATGTGAAAAGCGCACCTACTTTTAATGACCTGGCATCGAAAATTTTTAAGTTCATTTTTGATTGTGATCTAGGTGGCTTCAACTCGAACAAATTTGATGTGCCGCTTTTGGCCGAAGAATTTCTGAGAGCCGGCATTGATTTCTCGTTGGAAGGCAGAAACCTGATAGATGTGCAAGTGCTTTTTCACCTCATGGAACCCCGCACCCTCAAAGCGGCTTACAAATTTTACTGCAATAAAAGTTTGGATAATGCACACGAAGCTTTGGCAGATACCATGGCCACTTTCGAAGTGTTTCAAGTAATGATGGAGCGGTATGAAGGTGTGGAGATTGAAGACAACAAAGGCAACAAATTCACTCCGGTGGTGAATGACATGGAAGTGATTTCTAAAGTAAGCGAAAGAAGAAAGCGTGTTGACCTGGCGGGGCACATTCAGCTAAACGATAAGGGAGAAAAGATTTTTGCTTTTGGCAAGTACAGAGGAGTTCTGGTAGAAGAAGTGCTAACGCGCGACAAAGGTTACTTCAGTTGGATGATGAACGCAGAGTTCCCGCTGTACACTAAAAAAGTGCTGGCCGAAATTCGGGATGCTATGCACATCAACTGAAACTGAAATCAGCTTATTCTGACTTTACCAATCGCAGGGTTCTGCCTTCATCCGTTCTTAAAAAATACACTCCTGTGCTCCAGTCACTCACTGCTATTTGTTTCGCTGCTTGGTGTTTTTCTATAAGCATTCCTGTCGCGGTGTAAACACTTACATTCATCTCTACTGAAAAATGTAGCGTGTGTTGAACAGGATTGGGATAGGCAAAAATTTCCGTGGTTTCACTTTCTTTTATTTCTACTGTGCCTGCGTTGTTGCTGGCGTCAGGCGTGGTGCCTGAGAATAGTACCCACTGCCAGTTACCATCGCTTATTCTGCCCAAGGAAGTATCTGGATCTATTTGCCCCCACTGAATTTCGTCTACTACGGTGAAACCATCCGGACTGAAAAAGCCCAAGTATTCGCCATTGTTGCTCAGTCTGAAATTGGCGTGCTGAACGCCCTGTTCCTGATCATCATCAGCCCATAACAGCAACCAACCAAGGGCGGGCACAGTAACACTGTCGGCAAAACTGGATGACACAATCCACTTGGTAGGATTTTCAATATTGTCACTGAAGTAGTATCCAGCAATGTTCACATCAAAGTTATTTGGATTGTATATCTCAAACCAGTCTTCGTGTTCGTCTGCATTGTCCAGTATATCTGTTTGGTTGGCTGTTAGCAGCTCGTTAATGACTAGGTTCTGAGGAACAACAAACACAAGCGAATTGGTCACTGTAGGCGTAGGTTGTGGGAAAACGATACTTGTTACACTTCCGTCATTTTGCCTGCCATAGCTTTGGTTGTTGGGCACTTGCGCATAGTTGTATGTTTCTATGGTGGAGCCATCTGGTCCATCTATTTCGATGGTGCCACCTGCTGCGCTCAACGTGATGGGAGCGTGGTTGGTGTCATCACTTACATCACCATCGCACCACACCAGCATAAATCCACCGGGCGGAACCACGGTGCGATAAGGATTGTCATTGGGAACTATCCACGGATCATTGCCACTTACCGTAATAGTGTAATTTGCCATATTCACTTGAAAGGTATTCGGATTGTATAGCTCTATCCACGCGTCATATTCTCCCTCCAAGTCATCATAGTAATTCGTCTGTGCAGCCTGCACTTCATTTACAAAAACCAATTCTGTGGTTTGTACTTCGCCATTATTGTCATCAAACGTTACGTTGTTGAAGAACTGCCAATTCGCACAACCATCGCACTCGCGGCCATAGCTCACGTTCGGGCCTTGTTGTCCGAAGGTGATGCTGTCTATAACAGTAACTGCGTCAGGAGCGGTTAGCAGAAACATCTCCCCATCGCTAGTAAGTGTAAAACCACCTACGTGATCTGGACCTTGGGTAGAGTCATCATCTATCCAAAAGATGAGAAAATTATTGGGCAGAATGGTGGTTACTCCAGCATCAAAGGAAGGTATTTTCCATTTGTCTAGACTGTCAGCATCATCGCTCAGGTAGTAGCCTGCAAGATTCGTAATTGGGCTGCCGGGTGGATTATAGATCTCTACCCAGTCATCGGTTTCAAAAAAGTCATCCATCGCACCTGCATTGTTGCTGGCTATGATTTCGTTGATGCGCAGGTTCAGGTTTTGCGCATGGGCACCGATGGCAATGAGTGTAAAAACGAAGAGTAAAACTTTCCTCATAATTTGGTTGAATCGTAAAAATTTTCCTTGGGTGGCGAATCTAATTGTATGCTACACATTATCCCAGCGTTACCCGAAAATGAACCTTTCATTCTCAGGTGACCCAAGCATTAGTATGGCTATGATGGTGCATCAATAAACCAAAAATTTTGTCGCTAATAGTACAAATGAAAATCCAACAGCATTTGTTTTCGTGCCTTAGCGGGAGAAAAGCGACAGCTTTGATGGTTGTGTGATGGACCATGCGCAAGCCTTCAAGCCGGTACAGCACGAGAAACAGATGCGAGGCCATGCGGCCTGAGCGGAATAATTTTGATTGAAGGTCTTAGATTTTATTGTTGGTAGAGGTATTTGGCAGAAGTCGCCAATGTTTACCCAACCATCCTCCTTACGGTGGCAATCAGTATTTTTAAGTCACCTCCAAATGAATGATTACTCACATAGTCAAGATTTAGTTTCAGTTTGGCTGGCATTATTTCATCAATGTATATTTTTTCTGGGTCAGCGGCTTTTGCAAGCAGCTCGCTCTCTTCAAAGTAGAGTAAAGAAGCGTAGTCAGTAATCCCAGGCTTTATGCTCAGCACTTTCTTTTGCTCGTTGTTGTAGCATGCCGTGTATCGTGGCACTTCGGGCCGCGGTCCCACCATACTCATATCGCCCATCAGCACATTCCACAGTTGCGGCAACTCATCCACCTTGTATTTGCGCAGATGAAAACCAACACGTGTAATGCGCGCATCGCGCGCACCCACAGTCAGTTGCCCTTTGCTCTCTGCCTGTGGATGCATCGTGCGGAATTTCCAAAGTTTGAAGGGGCGTTCATTTTTCCCTGTTCGCATTTGTCCGAAAAAAATGCCACCTCTGCTACCGGTCATCACCATGAGGCCGAGCACGATCAGCAAGGGCGAAAGCACCACCAACATCAATGCGGAAAAAAATATGTCGAACAAGCGTTTGCCCATCGTATCACGTAACGGTCTGTATGGATTGTTTCACCACATCGGCCACATACTGCACGTCTGCATCACTCAAGTCATAATAAACGGGCAGCGAAATTTCCTTCGAGTAGTTGGTCCATGCATTCGGATAGTCTTCCATTTTATATCCAAGATTTTTATAAAAAGTAAGCAGCGGCAATGGTTGAAAATGGACGTTCGTACTCACTCCTTTTTCTGCACACTGCTGTATCACCTTGTCGCGCTGCGCTTCCGAAAAACCTGCCACGCGAAGCATATACAAGTGATAGCAACTTTCCCGCATAGCGTCTTTAAAGTTCGGCTCTGTAAACCACTTTTCATTTTTGAAATGTGCGGTGTATTGGTCGCAAATCATTTTTCTCCTTACCAGCGTATCCTTGTCATAACGCTCCAGTTCCAGCAGGCCAATAGCTGCTTGCAGGTCGGTCATATTGCATTTGTAGCCCGCCTCCACCACATCGTAGCGCCATTCGCCCGCTTGCGTTTTTGAAAGTGCATCTTTTGTTTGCCCGTGCAATGCCGAGATATTCAGCGCCTTCCAGACGTCATCGTTGTTGAAGGGCGCAGGCAAGTTCAAATTAACCGAACCGCCTTCTGCCGTAGTTAGGTTTTTCACTGCGTGAAAACTGAAGCCCATCACATCGCATTGGCTGCCTACTTTTTTGTTTTTGTACACCGCACCAAAACTGTGAGCATTGTCACTCATCACCAATATTCTCCCCAGCCGTTTTTGATTCTCATGCGAGGGTGAAAACAGTTTCTTCACTTCTTCCTCGCGTGCAATAGCCATAATGCTATCGTAATCGCACGGCCATCCGCTGATGTCCACCGGCATTATCACTTTAGTACGTGCAGTTATTTTCTCCCTTATGCGGTGGATGTCTATGGTGAATCCATCCTTCTCCACATCCACCATCACAGGTTTAGCACCCACGTGCATCACTATGTTGGCGGTAGCCGCATACGTATATGCAGGCACTATCACCTCATCACCCGGCCCTACACCAAACCAGCGCAACACCAGTTCCGCAGCATTGGTCCACGAGTTCAGGCAAAGCGTGCGGCCACTTCCGCAATAGTCATTTATCTGTTTCTCCAGCTCGCGTGTTTTTGGCCCTGTCGTTATCCATCCACTGCGCAACACTTCTGTCACAGCATCTATCGTTTTCTGATCCACCCGTGGCGGGCTGAATGGAATATTCTTTTGCATGGGTGAAATGTAGGAGGGTGAGCTTATGAATGCTTTGGTCAGGTTTAACGGAAAATGCACATTGGTTTTTGATGAGGAGCATCCCATCAACTCAACTGCAATAAACCTCCGCTCAACAAAAACGCCCGCACTTTTCAGCACAGGCGTCTTCATGTCTTACTATTTTATCTTTTTATTCCCTCACAAACTCCATCGAACTCCGTGCACCATCACCCGTCACACTCAGGTGATAAACACCCGCAGCAAGTGAGGTTACATTCAGTGTCATTTGGCTTTTGCCCGTGAAGTTGGCTTGCACATTCATCACTTGTTTGCCTACCGCATCGGTCACCACAACATTCGCAGCTCTTAGGCTTTGTTCGCAGCTTACTATCAATTCGTGCGCTGCCGGGTTGGGGTAAAATGAAATGCCCAGTGGGTTTTCCAACTCGTCTATTCCAACCACCGCAGCGGCTACTTCAATGCGCTCGCTGGTGCAGCTTGTCTCTTCTTTCTGTATCTGCCAATTGTAGTAATAGTAATAGTAACTAGTGCCAAACGTAGAGGTGATAATGTTACCCGCATCGCCAAGTGTATAGGGATAAGCAACACCACCACTGTTGCGGAATAGATTGTTTTCAGCACAACCAATCTGGTAGCTGCCGGGTTCTATCAACCAGTTCAGGTCAATGGTATTGGCACCCATTGCACAATTCACAATAACTGACATCAGAAGCGAACCGCCTTCGTCAAAAAGCTGAACTGTGCGGTTGCCAGTTACTCCACCTTCTGGCACATAAGCCGTCACTTGCTGAAGGGTAAAAGTTTCTGTTACATCAAACAATAGCTTGCCGCCTGTAGCTGGCAGACTTCCTGCACCGCTATTGTCCAACTTGCCACCGTCATATTCCTCACCACCATACACGGTGGTTGACTGCACCCAATAAGAAATGTTATCAGAGAAAAAATCAGTGAGGAATGAATTGCCTGTTCCCAAAACAACATCTGAAGTTTCAGTTGCAAACCATTCAAGGTTTTCGCCCGTAGCTTCAAGTGTTGTCGTTCCTGGTGCTCCAATGGCTACATCGTTTGCCACGGGTGCAGGAGCAGACATAACAGTTATAAGGTGCACATCGCTTGAGTATTCAACTCCACTGCATTGTCCGGTAATATCTACAGAATATTCTCCCGATTCTGTTACCACAATAGATTGACCAGTAGCGCCTGTGCTCCAGAGATAACTCTGCGCAACAGTGGATGTAAGCACGGTAGTGCCGCCTTGGCAGAACGTGTCATCACCAGCAACTGTAATAACCGGAGCTTCTTCTGTAATTATAGAAACGATAACGTTGTTTGACAGGGAAGCACATTCTTCATCGCCCCAAACTATAGCGCTATAGTTGCCGCCCGATGTAACGGTTATCGATTGGGTCGTTTCTCCATTGCTCCATGCGTACGCGACTCCAGCGGGTACACTGAGTGTTACTACTTCGCCAGGACACATGGTGGTGTTGCCGTTCACGTTGATTGTTACTGGATCCAACATGCACTCTATCTCTGTTATGGTCACTGTGCTATTTATCTCCGGATTGCTGATAGAGGTAACTGCACCACTTGGCCACTTCACTACTATTTGTGCAATGGCATCTTCTTCGCCCAAACCAAAATGGGCAATAAGTGAAGAACCAGGGTCAAAGCTTTCGCCTGCACGTACCTCACGAATCTGTATGCCAGCATTTGTATATATTTCTATTCGAGCTCCTATTCCGTTCTTGTTAGACATAAGACCATTGAGGTCCACTTTTATCCAGTTATAGTCATTGCCATTGTTCAGGAACATGCTGTTGCCTGCTATCACATCCAAGAAACCATCGTTGTTGAAATCACCGATACCGCCACTGTCAAAGCCTAAACTGCCGGGGGTAAATGTTCCATCTCCGTTATTCCAGTACATCTGGTCGCCCATCTCTGAGAAAATGTCTACGTAGCCATTGTTGTCGAAGTCACCTGCATCGCAGTTCCATGCGCCTAGGTCCAATGGGTCTATGCCTGTTGTTTCAATGATGTCGGTGAAAGTGCCATCACCATTGTTTTGCATAAAGCGATTGGCAGCGCCTCCTGGCACATCGCCCGAGGAGTGGTTTACGGTGAAGGCATCAAAGTCGCCATCATTGTCAAAGTCTTCAAAAACGGTAGCCCAACTTTGGTTGCCATCATTCATGTTGGCTTCTTCACCCGCACTTGTGAATGTGCCGTCACCATTGTTGCGGTAGAGCAGGTTGATGCGCTGTGGATCGCCCCATGCTGCACCGCCTCTGCATTTGGTTATGTATAGATCGCTGTCCCAGTCATTGTCATAGTCCACCCAGATGGCAGCGTAGTTGCCGCCCACATCAAGTGTTGTCATCAGTGTAGGATCAAATTCAAGAACACCGTCTGTGTTGCGGTACGTGTGACATTGGTCCACATCGTGGCACACAAAGGCATCAAGGTTGCCATCATTGTCTATGTCAGAAAAGGTAGAGCGCTGCGAGAAGATGTATTGTGGCTGAAGGTCTTCCACCCATCCTGTTCCATCATCATTAGCGTATACGAACGAGCACTCATTGCCATCGCCCAGGCAGAAGTCCACATAGCCATTGGCATCAATGTCAGCCGCTACTATGCTCCATGAGGGCACTGCTGTCATTGGTACGTTGTATACCATAGAATTAAAGCCACCGCCAGCTAACTGGTAGTCGATGTAGATGGTATTGGTTCCCCAACGAACTACGTCATCGAGGCCATCACCATTCACGTCCACAGCGCAGTCAGCACTGCTGAATCCGCTGATGGTTTGCAACTGTGCACCTTGGTTGGTAAAGGTGACTTGCGCTGTCATTAGGGCGCAGACGAGCATTGCACTCGCGAATGAATAAATTTTCATGGCGGAATGTGTTAAGATTTTTTTCATAGTGAAATACGGATTGGTTGGTTTCAAGGTTCAAGACTACGAAGATTTGGTTTCAGTTGTACATCCGCTTGCTACCAATTGTTGGATGCTAAAGAAGGTCTGTATTTGAATCAACTCTCAATTGCGAAAAAAAAGAATGTTATTTTGTTTGAAACATTGGCCAAAATGCGCAAGGAGCAGCTGAATCAATTGATTGAACACGGCTTTAAAAAACTACGTCAAGTGTCTTCGGTCCTTTTCTATCAAAGCTGTCGCTTTTCTTCATCGGTCATTTTCACCAACTTTTTTTTCACTCGCTGTAACCTCTTTTCCAGTGCTCCCGTTTTAGGTTCACAATTCAACACTATCCATTGTATCGCGAACACTCCTAAAGGTTTTCTAATAAGAAAAATTTTCTGAGAGTTTAGGCATGAGGCTCACAAACGTGAAGCAATTCACACGTGAAAGTGAACCTATCCTAACTTAAAACAAAATATGCTGGAGTACTACAAGGCAGTGCTTGGTAACGTAACGTTCGATACCATGCTCTTTCGAAAAGAACTCCGCAAGGCGATGCGCCAACTAGTAACTGACGACCGCGTCAGGTTGCGAGACTGGCTTAAGCAGTGCGGACATGTCTAACACACTAAATTACTTAAACAAATTTGTAAAAAAGGTCGCTTGAAACAGCGGCCTTTTTTCGTAGATCATTGCTAACGATGCATCTTCCGTCTTCTCTCTGCTGTCTATTCCATCGAAGCTGTCGCTTTTCTTCTTCTGTTCATAATTCCTGTTGCGCATTGTCCATTGTCTATTTTCATATGACCATTTTTCACCCATGAAAACTCATCTGATTACAGGTGGCTGTGGCTTCGTTGGTCGCAACATGGTCAAGCGCCTTTTTAATACTTCTTCTGACAAAATCATTTTCATAGATAACTTGCTCGTGGGCACTCATCCAGATACATGGCTTGCGGCAGAGAAGGGCAGGAGTGGGCAAAATTTTGCGACCTATTCTAGCGAACGATTGCTGTATATAAAGGATGATGCGCGCAACGTCATTCGGGCCTTAATTGAGAATGAAAACAGCATTGCTCAGCAATTTCAATTTGAGCACGGACACATCGATGATGTATTTCACTTTGCTGCTATTGTGGGCGGCCGTGCTATGATAGATGGCGACCCAATGGCCGTTGCTTTAGACCTTGCCATTGATGCGGAAATATTTTATTGGGCTTGTAAATACAAACCTGCTCGGCTTATGTATCCCAGCAGCAGTGCTGCCTATCCCGTGGACTTGCAGACAGAAAGCAATACGATACAATTGAAGGAAAGCGATATTGATTTCAAACGAATGGGCCAACCTGATATGACTTACGGATGGAGCAAACTGACGGGTGAGTTTCTGGCGAAGATTGCTGCAGAGCATTATGGTTTGCACGTCACTTGCATTCGTCCTTTCAGTGGTTATGGTGAAGACCAAGACTTGACCTACCCTGTGCCTGCTATTGCTGCGCGTGCAGCCAAAAAGGAAGATCCTTTTGAAGTATGGGGCAGTGGCCATCAGGGCCGCGACTTTGTGCACATTGATGATGTTATCGATTGTATTCTTCTTGCAATGGATCATATACATGATGGCACAGCCATCAACATTGGCATGGGCAAGCTGACATCGTTCAGAGAAATCATAGAAGTGTTCTGCAAGTTTGCCGGATACCAGCCAACTATAAAACCATTGCTCGATAAACCCGTGGGTGTTTTCTCGCGCTATTGCGACATGACTTTTGTAGAAAACAAACTGGGATGGAAAGCGAAAATCTCCATTGAAGAAGGAATGCGCAGAGTTTATGATGCAGCGCTGAAGAAGCTTGCTTTATAGTTTTTCAAACGAGAAGCTTCATTGTCATTCACTCTCTCTCCTTCGCAAAAGGATATGCCGTCACGTTGTGATAGAACATTATCTCAATGCAGCGAGGCTCGTTGTATATAACAGCACCTTCCATATAGTTTGCTTGTTTTATCTGATCGCTCCAGTCTTTTGTGCGGGCCTTTGGTTTAAAGAGGTAAAGTTTTTCTACTGAATAGCCTGCTATAAACAACACTGATACATAACCCATAAGTGGAAGCAAACGTTTGTTCCAATTTACATTTCGCCATGACGCACTAGCTGCATAAGCTATCAGCATGAACAAAGCAGGCGCACTGATGAAGAGGTAAGTGCCGCGTTTTACTTCTGCCATACTGAAGATGGTTAGTGGCAGCACGGCCCATATCACCAGTGCCATCCACAACATGTTTTTTTCTTTCATGCTTTTCCACGCAACCAGCGCAACAATGATGTAAGCACTGTATCCGAATAAGTTTCCAAAGTCGGTGAGGTAACTGTACCACGTGCCATCGGTGTTCAGCGTAGTGTCTGCAAATGGAGTGAAGATGGCTTGCAGCATCCAGCGCGCTTCAGTGGGAAATGCATGCACTATGTAAATGCCCCACGGAGCAAAAACAGCCAGAGCGGCAACAAACGAAAGTGCTGAACCTGCTACATGTTTTTTCCATTCCTTCTTCTGAAAATGATGCACAAACATGACTACTAATACGAGCAATGCAGGTTGCCATTTGCACATAATGGCAAGGCCAGTGGCTATTCCTGTCACTGCATAATCCTTCCAACTGAAGTGCCCGCGTTCTTTTCTGAAAACGAAATACATCCCCAGTTGCACAAAGAAGAGAAAGCAAGTTTCTACTCCATCGCTGCTGAGGCGGCCAGAAGCGAGGTCGGTGAGCATACCATGAATGCCGTGCAGTGCACACGCGAGCAGCGCAATTTTTTCTCCCATAAGCCGCCTTGCAATGAGGTAAGTAAGCAACACGGAAAGCGTAGCGAAAATGATTCCCGGAATGCGAACTGCGAACTCGTGCAACCCAAAAACTTTCAGGCTCAGCGCCATTCACCACAAAGGCAGCGGAGGCTTGCTAAGCCATACATGATTGCCCAGCCAGTTCTTATAGTCATAAGGTTCTACAGGCGTTTCGTAAAGCGTTGGCTTCAGCGGATGCTCTATTAGGTGCTTGGCCACTAGTGCGTGGTAGCGCTCGTCCCACTCGTGCAGGTATAAGTCAAGCGAGCAATAGGTCTTAAGCAACAAGGTTGCAAGAAGAACACTGACAATAACCAGCGTGTAGAAGTGAGAATGCTTAACGTGTAAAGTGGGCACGGCCAATGTTACACGTGTTGATGACAAAATACACAATGGCAGACAAGCAAAAAAAGATTCTGACAGACGTGTTCAAAAATGAAATGGCCGCACAGGGCAGCCATCGCATAGTCAAGCAGTATTTATTCTTTACAATATTATCTCACCACTTCAAATCCACTTGTTCCCAACGCTTCGCCTTTCACGGTGTACACCTTTAAGATATAGTTGCCCGTTTCCATCTCAGAAGTATTTAAGCGTTTTTCGAAAGCCCCATTAAGTGTGGCAGAAGAACGCATCACAAGTCTGCCGTCTATCGCATACACATCAAACAATGCAGTCTCGTGTCCCACATAGTTTCCTTTCACATTCACATAGTCTGATGATGGCACGGGGTAGAGTAGGAGTGAAGTTTCAATTGCATTCACTTCGGGCACATTCACACTTGCATCGCCATTGGCAAAAGCATATTGACCTTTGCGCAGTATGTTGATGTTGAAACTTCCATCACCATTATTTAAGCTACCTGTGCCTAGCGTAAAGTCTGGATAAACTTCCCATGCAAAAGATGAATTAGGACGATAAAGCAAAACTGCGTCTTCTTCGCCCTCATTGTAAAGGTCAAAGTCCAATTCTTCTTCGTCACTTCCGTAGTAGTTCACCTTTCCTTCAAATAGATCTTCATCATTCCATAGGCCATCAACTATCCAGTAGTGCACGTTTCCTATTTCATAGATGCCTTCGCCCAAGTTGTTTTGATCGGGCGCTGCCCAAATATGCTCCACATGGATAAGGCTGCTGTCTACCACATTTTCTCTCATCACACGGAACTCCACGTATGGAAGAGTGGACTGCCATGAGCCAGTTGTGTAGATAGGACTTTGAAACTCCATGCGGCATTGGTTCAGTCGGTTGTGTCCGTTCAGCACTACCATAGTGGGTTCGAAGCCACAGGTCAGCGTTACATCGGTGTATTGTCCTGTTGTCATTATCTGGTGGTCTTGGCGCTGCCAGTCTGCGCTTATGAAAGTAACATCCAGCGGAACATCATCATGAAACTGCGGACACGCGCGCAACTTCTGCTGAATGTGCAGCGCAACATCAATTGTGTTGCCCGTTCCAGAAGCGCTGAATGAGTCTACTACAAATGTGGCGAAGCCAGGCGAGAAAACCTGATCATCAAAAAATGGATGCAAGTCATAACCACTTTCCGCCTCCAGTTCATCTCTGAATTGTTCGGGAGTCATAGTTTGATATTCCAGATTCTCTTGCACACCACTCATAGCTTGGCGGAAAAGTTCATCGCCCATGTATCCGCGCAAGTTGTGCATCACTGAAGCACCTTTATAATAGGTGTGTGTTCCATAGATGTATTCGTCAGGCATAGGAGACAATGCTTGGAAGGTTCCATCATCTATGTGCGCATTTTCCAACACATCTAGTTGATTGTCCTTCACTATATCTATGAATTCTTCTTCACCATAAAGCCATTCTTCAAGCAGGTGGGCGCTGTATTCAGCAGGGCCTTCTTTCAGCCACATGTCATTGTGTATGTAAGGTGTCACAGCATCGCCCCACCAATGGTGAGCCAGCTCGTGAGTCAGCAATCTGTTGTTGGCTGCAATGCTTTCTCCTGTCATGAATGCGGGGTAGGCAATGTTGGTAGGAATCTCTAGTGCACCATCTGTAGTAAGAATGTAGCCCACACGCTCCCATATATATGGCCCAAACCAATGCTCGCAAGCATCAATGGCGGCATCCACATTTACCATCACATTTTGCATTCCAGCCAGGTTAGCACTTTTGGCCGAAAGGCGAACGGGAATATCTCCAAAAGCTCCTGTATGCACAAAGTCATAATCAACGTAGTTAGCAACAGCAATAGCACTAAGGTGCGTTGGTATGGGTTGGTTGAAGTCAAAAGAGCGAATCACGGTATCACCCGCCAATAGGGTTTCACCCATGAAGGTTCCTTGGCAATGCGCACGGTAGGTGCCTGCGCTTTTCACATCATATTCATACGTAGCACGCTCTACAAAACTGTCGAAGCACGGATACCAAACGCGTCCGAAATTGGGCGGAATGGTGGTCAAACCAATACCTAGATTGTAGATATAGTTGGCCTCGAAATAAAATCCGCCCCACACAGGGTCTTGGTAGGGTTCACCTTGGTACCAGACTATGATGTGTAAGGTGTCTTCTAAAGTGGGTATAGCAGAAAAATACACATACAACAGTTCTCCCGTTTGGAAATATGAAAGCATTCCCGATTCATCTTTAACAGAGTCCACAGCCAAATCTTTCAAATCAAATCGGATGAATTCCTGATTTTCCATCTTGGGCTGAATGTCTATGGTGGTCGCTGCTTTTATGTATCCACCCGTGTAGTTCGTCACATCTATGTTGATGTGGTAAGTAAGTATGTCAAAGGTGTCGCTGCGCAGAATGCTTTCGTTCATCATGGTTCGCTCCTGCTCTGTCAGTGCCCTCCGCTGTGGCCCCTTGTTGCGGAAGTGGTGGCAGCCAACGTGTCTGTCGGGTTGAGCAGAGGCTATGTTGCTAAGAGCAACTGAAATAAAGAACAAAGCGATTTTAAAAAATGAATGCATAAGGATTGAATAATTGAATGAAGCAAAAGTGTGCAACACTTCTTCTGTTTTCACACATATGGGTGAAAACAATCTTGTGCAACTATGAATGCTGAATATTTGTTCATCCATTTAGAAAGACTTCCGGCTTCTTCATTTTCTTAGCCCACTCAATGAGTAACGTATCCAATAACAAGAGAGTAATTGTTTGCTTCGGACCGGGCCCAATGTTCAAAGGTGGAATCCAGAACTACAACACTTCGCTTGCTCTGTCGCTAGACAAGCAGGAGAATACCGAAGTGCATATAGTCTCTTGGACACAGCAGTACCCCGCCATCATCCCCCGCGAGTTTGTGGACAAAAGCAGCAAAACCGATTTACTCGCTGGCAGCAATGTGCAGGTGAAGTACATCACTAACTACAACATCCCACTTACCTGGCAGGAAACGGTGAACTACATCGAAACGCTCAGCGCTGAGAAAGTCATCATTCAATGGAGTATCGCCTTGCAAGGACTTCCGATAGGATACATGGTGAAGAGACTTAAGCGCAAGAAGATTGAAGTCATACTCGATTTGCATTTTGTTATTCAAAAAGAAAACTCAACTATCGATAAATACTTTACCAGAAGAGGCATTAAGAACGCGTCCACTTATATCGTTCACGCGTTGAAGACTTTTGAAGAGTTGCAAAAACTTTTTCCTGATAGAAAATTTCATTTAAGTTTTGATGGAAAGAGAAGTGCAGTTGAAACAACTGTTATCAAACTCTTCCATCCCATCTACGACTTGTTTAAGCCGGATGCCAATTTCAACATTGAGCAATTCAAGAAAGAACATGGATTGAGAAAAAATGTCTTTCTCTTCTTCGGCTTTATCCGCAAGTACAAAGGCTTGCACAACGCTCTTGAGGCATTTGCTAAAGTGGCAGCGCAGCGCGATGATGTTTCGTTCCTTATCTGTGGCGAATCATTCTGGCAAACGTTGGACAATAAGAAATTTTCAACCAAACTGAAGAACACACTCTTCGGAACTGCCAAGAAGATATTCCTCAACAAATCGGATGACGAACGCGAATACAAGCCGCTCGACTTAATAAAACAATTGGGCATAGAAGACAAGTGTGTTGTCTTCAATACCTTCATTGCCAACGAAGAGGTACACAAATATTTTCAAGTGAGCAATGCTGTTGTTCTTTATTACCTAACGGCCACACCTTCTGGTATCGAATCGCTGAGCTATAACTTTTCTCTACCGCTTCTTGCCACGCGCGTGGGTCACTTCCCCGAAACAATAAAAGATGGCTTCAACGGATACCTTGCCAATGCCGATGACATAAATCATATGGCGGCTCAAATGATTCGTTTCCTAGAGCATCCGCTATCCGGGGAGAATGTCACCACCTCCACCAAAGACATGAGTTGGGAGAATTATGCAAAGGCCATTATGAATGGATAGCTTTGCTCTGAACAATACATAAAACCATGCAAGAAGAAATAAAACATAGCCGTCACAACTATCAGCGCGGCATCTTACTGGAAAGCGAAGCGGCTATCAATCCTTTCGATCAATTCGGTCAGTGGCTAAGCGAAGCGCAGCAGGAAAACATAAAAGACTACAATGCATTCACGCTCTCCACAATAGATACAAGTGGATATCCCAATGCTAGAATTGTATTGCTTCGTGGCTTCGACCGCGCAGGCTTTACCTTCTTCACCAATTACCTTAGTAAGAAAGCTGCAGAGTTGGATCATACGGATAAAGTAAGCGCCAATTTTTATTGGAATCAGTTGGAGCGACAAATAAGAATACATGGAGTTGTCAGGAAAGTTTCTGCTGAAGAATCAGATGAGTATTTCAATTCACGTCCGCGCGAAAGTCAGATTGGCGCATGGGCCTCAGCTCAAAGTTCCGAGTTAAGAACGCGCGAGGAGTTGGACGAAAACGTAATCAAATACGAAAAGGAATTCGAAGGTAAAGCAGTACCTCGTCCCTCTCATTGGGGCGGCTATCGCATCGTTCCTCATTACTTCGAGTACTGGCAGGGCCGCCCCAGCCGCCTGCACGACAGACTGGTGTACCGGGTAACAGAGGACTTCGAATGGTTCATGGTGCGCCTTGCTCCTTAAAAACACCACAAGCAATTTATGCCCGCCAACAAATACGCACTCCTTCGCTACCGCATCATAGACCGTTGCCTAAAGAACAAAGGCCGCAAATTCCCAACGCGTGAAGACCTCCGTGAGGCCTGTGAAGAAGCCCTCTTCGGTGCCGGTGGCGATGCCATTTCGCTCAGCACCATCGACAAGGACATCTGGGCCATGAAGAACGAAGGCGAATTGGGTTACTACGCCCCCATCAAATTCGACCGCGCGGAGAAGGGCTATTGCTACGAAGATGAAAACTACAGCATCAGCGACCTCAGCCTTGGCGATGAAGATTTGCAGGCCATTCGTTTTGCAGCCGCTACACTCGATCAGTTTCGCGACATGCCCATCTTCCGGCAATATGAAAGTGCGATTGAGAAAATAATCAACCGCGTAAACATCTCGCCCAACCCTGACGATGCCTCGCTTGACAAATTCATACAATTTGAAAAGTCCACTGTAAGCAAAGGCAACGAACATCTTGGTCCCCTGCTGGAGGCCATTCAAACACGAAAGGCGATTCGCATTGCTTATACAAAATTTACGGACGACAGCATTAAGGAGTACCAACTGAATCCCTACTTATTAAAGGAATACCACAACCGCTGGTACTTAGTAGCACTGGAAAGTAAAAGCAACAGCATACGCACCTTCGGGCTGGAACGCATCGAAAGAATGGAAACGGCAGAACGCAGATTCACCCGCGACAAAAACTTCGATGCCGATGTATTTTTCAAACACAGCATTGGCATCACCGAGCGGCAAGACAAACCGCACGAAGTAGTGCTGAGTTTTTCGCCCGTCATCGGCAAGTTCTTGCTCACCCAACCCATCCATCCATCACAGCGCCTTCTGTCAGAAAGCAAAAAAGAAATCCGTCTTGCACTGAATGTGCTGCTCACACAAGAGTTGTACTCATTCATACTTGGCTATGGCCCTCAAGTGAAAGTGGTGCAACCTGTCTCGTTGAAGAAACAGATAAAAGGTATGGTGGAGGAGATGGGGAAGTGGTACAAGTGAAGACACAGATTGGTGTAAAGCGACATTTCGTGGCATCAAAATTCAAGATTCAATTTACGATCAGTGCCACCATCACTGTTCATTGTTCAGATTTTCGAGAAGGACCCCCATAGCGCGTGTTACCAGCTGCCTAACATTCTGCCGAAGTTTATCTAGCACAAAGGCTATGCGCGAAGCCTGCCCGATGGAACAGGAATTAGCTTGAATAATGGAACATTCAAACTGGTCCATCATGTTATATAAGTGCAATTGGGTGCTGGGTTCTATGTGTGAATTATGTAATTCTAATCAATCATTGTGTAAGAATCCAAGTTTGTTAATGATGGAGTTTTGCTCCTAAATTACCAATACCAAAACAATGAAAACAAAATTACTTCTCGTTCTAATTTCCGTTACGCTTCTTTTTTCTGCTAATGTAAATTTCGGGCAATCACCTCCTGACTTAGGTGCCGCTTCAAGTTTTGCTGTTTTTACTGCTGTCGGAGCGTTTAACGTATCAGGAGCATCCACTTTGGTAACAGGAGATGTCGGCACAGACGTAGGAGCCTTCAATGGATTTCCTCCGGGAACAGTGATTGGCGACATACATGTGGTAGATGCTGTTTCGGCTGAAGCTGCAACAGATATTGATTTGGCTTATGGTAGCATGAGCACCATCACTTGTGGTCTTGTCATTTCCACCACTATGGGTGGCGGGCAGGTGCTTCTTCCAAACGTTTACTGCATGGGAGCTGCCTCCACCGTTAATGGAGATCTTATTCTGGACGGGCAGGGAGATCCCTCTTCTATTTTTATTTTCAAAATAGACGGGGCCTTGGCTACCACTGTTGATTCACGAATCATCTTAACCAATGGAGCCTCAATATGCAATGTTTACTGGCAGGTAAATGGCCAGGTGGATTTAGGCGAAAATTCGCTTTTTCAGGGAAAACTTCTTGTCAAATGGTGCAATTAATCTATTGGATGCCGCGGAACTTCGTGGTCAGGCGCTTTCACGTGCGGGGGCAATTTCCCTGAGCAATAATCTGGTCACAATCGGTTTGCAACCTGTGGCCTCCATTCTCACAGCAAGTGGAGCAATTACTTTTTGTGCAGGTGAGAACGTTGTCCTCTCTGGAAATATAGATGGTGTTTGGAACACGGGAGAAACAACTACTTCCATCACGGTAACCACCGGAGGCGATTTTTTTGTAACCAATACGACAGATTGTGGCAGCGAAGAATCCAATCACATTTTTGTTACCGTCAACCCCTTACCAATTTGTACGATTACCGGTGATAATTCAATCTGTGAAGGTGAGTCAACTCAACTCTGCGTTACCGAAAGTGGAACTTATCTGTGGAGCACTGGTGCAACAACAAGTTGCATCACTGTAGACACCGAAGGAGTTTATTCTGTCACTGTGACTAGTACAGCAGGTTGCGAAAGCATCTGCAGTGCAACGGTTGTGGTGAACCCACTTCCTGTTTGCAACATCACAGGCGACCTTTCTATATGTCTTGGTGAATCAACCGAACTATGTGTTACAGGTGTCGGAACTTACTTGTGGAGCACAGGTGCAACAACAAGTTGCATCACTGCGAATACCGCAGGAGTTTATTCTGTCACTGTAACCAGCATCGCAGGATGTGAAAGCATCTGTAGTGCAACAGTGGTGGTGAACCCACTTCCACTTTGCAATATCACAGGCGACCTCTTCATTTGTGCAGAAGGACAATCAACCGAACTTTGTGTTACAGGTGTCGGAACTTATTTGTGGAGCACAGGTGCAACAACAAGTTGCATCACCGTTAGTGAAGCAGGAACTTATTCTGTCACAGTAACAAGCACCGCAGGTTGTGAAAGTATTTGCAGTGCAACTGTGGTAGTAAATCCAAATCCTGTTTGCAACATCACAGGCGACCTTTCTATCTGCCTTGGTGAGTCAACTGAACTTTGCGTTACCGGTGAAGGCAGTTATCTGTGGAGCACAGGTGCAACAACAAGTTGCATCACCGTTAGTGAAGCAGGAACTTATTCTGTCACAGTAACCAGCACCGCAGGTTGTGAAAGCATGTGTAGTGCAACATTGGTGGTGAACCCACTTCCTGTTTGCAACATCACAGGCGACCTCTTCATTTGTGCAGAAGGACAAATAACCGAACTTTGTGTTACAGGTGAAGGCTCTTATTTGTGGAGCACAGGCGAAACCACCAATTGCATCACGGTGAGTGCTGCCGGAGTGTATTCAGTAACCATCACTGGAACTGGTGGATGTGTCTTAGAGTGCGAGCATCTAATTACTACAAGCGATACAACTATACCAGTTATAATCGCATGTCCTGATAATATTCAAATTGAATGTTTGGGAGATGTTCCAAATGCTGATACTTCTCTTGTTTCAGCCTTTGATGTTTGTAGTGATGTTTACACAGTGCATTTGAGTGATGTTGCGACAGGCAATGATTGTTTCGGTGCAATAGAAAGAACATACCGTTCCTATGATTCTTCAGGCAACTTTGTGGATTGTGTGCAAACAATCTCCTATGCAGATACCACAGCTCCGATTTTTGTAAATCCACCAACGGCTGTAATTCTTAGTTGTGAGAATATTCCGACACCTGAAGAAGTTACTGCGACAGATAATTGCAGTAACGCGATTGTGACAGTTGAAGAATCAGTAATCGTCACAAATTGTGATGTTATCATACAGCGGGTTTATACAGCTACTGACGACTGTGGCAACACAACATCAGTGGATCAGTTGGTACACATCCTTGACACTATTGAACCTACAGTCGAAGCCAATCTTGACGACTTCGAAGTGGAGTGCGATGCCGTGATACCGGCAGCGGTTACACCGTCTTTTGATGACAATTGCGATGATGACTTGACTATTGTTTATGACAGCACCATCACTTATTTGAATTGTGGCTACACCATCACGCGCACATGGACAGCTTATGATGATTGTGAAAACTCGGTAAGCACAAATCAAGTGGTGACAATAGTTGATACTGAAGCACCAACTCTTTATCCTTTCCAACTCTACTAAGAGCTAGAGTGCGATGAGCTATGGGAATACCCTGTTGTAACTGGCTATGACAATTGCAGCGATGTGACTATTACCTATGAAGAGGATACAGTTTTAGGAGGCTGCTTTGGATCCTACATCCGCTACTACCACGTGTCCGATGATTGTGGAAACACCACTGATGCTGAAGTGACCATATTTATAGTGGACAACACTCCTCCGACCATTGAGAACCCTGCCGATTTTCAAGTGAGTTGTGAAGATGCTCCAAGTGGTACTCCTTTCATTAACATCTTCGACAACTGCGGCTATCCGGTAGTAATTCTGGAAGCATCACAAACCATAGTTCCTGTCAATGATTGCGAATACTTAATCTTATGGCATTGGGCAGTAGAAGACTATTGTGGTAATAGCACTGAGGCGACAACTACCATCACTGTAAGCGACTTGACCAATCCAACTTTAGTGAATGTTCCGGAAAGTGCCATGTATGAGTGCGGTGACAACTGGTCCGTTATTTACCCAACTGCTAGCGACAACTGCGGCAATGCATGGGTAGTAGCTCAAATTGACACCATTGCTGGAACTTGCATAAATGAAAATACTTATGAGTATGCCTTCTATGCAATAGATGCATGCGGCAACTTGAGCGAACCTCAATTTACCACTATCAATGTCATAGACGAAACCGGTCCAATTCTTGAAAATTGTCCAGAGGACATTGAGATAGAATGTGATGACGAAATACCTGCTCCAGTCGTGTTGACTGCCTATGACAACTGCGATGATGATGTAGATGTGAATTTGGTAGAAACATTCGAAGGAGTTCTAATACCAGTTCCGGGTGCTCTTGCAACATGCAGAATTCTAACTCCTGTTAGACCTGCTAACAATCCATGTGGATATCCTGTTGATTGGGCTATGGGACTATTTGGTCTGCCAAAGGCACATCGTTTCTATACTGTGCACAATGGCCAGTTTGTGCAATATCCAAATGGTACCATTGTCGTAACTGCAACGTTCAAAAACGCATATACACCTGCCAATGGATGGACAGCGAGCGTCACCTTCTACAATGCTTTGACATGGGCACAGTGGAGCAACCAAACTTTCCCCACTAACTTTAAAGCTGATTGTGGAGGTATAGCTGCCAACCATTTTGATTGGATGTACTATCGTTTGTTGAATACACCTGGAGTGGAGCTTGTTGGATTTGGAGGATACGCTGGTTCAAGTCTGAACCTTAAGCATGCTCCATCAAATAACTATTTCGGATTCCAACTGGGCAATGGAGCTAATAGCTATAACTCAACCTACGGCTTTGGCGGCTGGTTCAGCTACAGTGGCACATTCAAAATAAACAATGTACCTTATGGCAATTCTACGGGAAGTATTAGCGGTGCTGGTGACCTTGCATTTGAACTTGATTGCTGTCTAGACTATGAAATAACACGCACCTGGACTGCAACGGACTGCTCTGGTAATACAAGTTCATGTGTTCAGACAATTACCGTTGGTGATGGTCCACTATTGGCACCAGAAGCTCCAGCGGGTACTACATTATCTGAAATTGCTTCATTGCGTGTTAACCCAAATCCAACTTCAGGTACTACTTGGTTCACATTCACTACAAGGGAGAGTGCGAAAACAACACTTGAACTGTTCGATATGGCTGGTAAAAAAGTAGCTGATTTGTTTGCAGGTGAATTAGAAGCGGGTACGCAATACTCAGTAGACTACAATGCCGAGTTGCTTTCAACTGGTATATACCTCTATCGCCTTACCAATGGCACTAGCGTTGAACAAGGCAAGCTGATAGTGAACAAATAAGACCAATTAACCTTTTCTATTCAAAAACCACTTCTCTGCAATGGAGAAGTGGTTTTTATTGTTTTATTTGAGAGAGAAGACGAACATCCGATATGGTTGATGGATGAATATGAAAGCATATTTTCAAACACAAATGTTTTTCTCGTTTGCTGCAGCATGCTTGTGGTAAAACGAATCAAATGCTGCTCACGCATGAGTTGTACTCATTCATACTCGGCTATGGCCCGCAAGTGAAAGTTGTGCAGCCTGTTTCGCTCAAGAAACAAATTAAGGGAATGGTGGAGGAGATCAGTAACGGGTATGAAGGCTAAATGCGAATTGGTCTGAAATAGCTGCTAAAGAAAATAGAGTGCAATAAGTCATACTCATTCCTCTACTTTCGTGGGCAACGGAAAAGAACTCACCTGAGTCTTCTTTCTAGTTTTTAAAACCCTTATTTAAATCAAACCTTCATGAATAAAGTATACTCCCTATTGATTGTACTCATGCTCTGCGCCCAACTGAATGCGCAGGTAGTGGTAAACAACACGCAGAGTGTAGAGTCCGTAGTCGAAGACATCTTCCTCGCTAATGGCATCTTCGTAGCTAACATCACCTTCAATGGTGTGGCGGCAACAGACAGCAGCGAATACTTCGGTTCTTTTACGGATGCTGTGGAAGGCATTGGCATAGGCTCTGGCCTTGTAATGACTACAGGGCACGTGGCCGATGCAGCCAACATCATGTTTGGCAACTATGTGCAAGTTCCATACAGCGTTCAAGATGCTGACCTGCTTTCTATGCTTACCAATGAATATTATCTTGGCGATGTGGCGGTGCTTGAATTTGATTTTATTGCCACTGGAGATTCCCTCGATTTTGAATATGTATTCGCCTCTGATGAATATCCTGAATGGGTAGAATCCACTTTCAATGATCATTTCGGCTTCTTGATAAGCGGCCCTGGCATTGCAGGAACTTTCAGTAACAACGCTTCGAATATCGCATTGATACCAGGCACCACTGAATCAGTAGGCATCAACACACTGAATGCGGCAGAACATGCAGAGTTCTATATTGACAATCAGAGCTATTTGATAAATGTTGGCTTTGATGCTTTCACCACTCCACTTCACGCTTCCATCGGTCAATTGGTAGTAGGCGAAACCTATCATGTCAAGTTGATTATTGCTGACGTATCAGATTCAGCTTTGGACTCAGGTGTCTTCTTGAAAGGCGATAGCTTTGTTCAATTGTGCTCGGAAGAAGTGAACTTGATGCCTGACGCTTGTATGCTAAGCAACCTGCACGCTAATGTGGAATACACAGAGGAGTGCGGCACCATTTCGCTTACCAACCTGAGCGAAATGAATATAGAAACCACAGGCTGCTACTACGAAATGGGAGACGGCAACGAAACAGCCGCTTGCGATGCCAACACCATGTATACTTATAATGAAAGTGGCACTTACACCATCAAGCTTGTTTACATGGTGAACGAGTTCAGAGCAAAATTCACAGTAGCCGAGCTATTGATATCGGATGTTGCACCCGCAACACCTGTTATCGTTCAAAACGGAAATACCCTCGAGGTAGCCAATTGGGATGGCACATCCACCCTTCAGTGGTACGTGAATGGAGCTCAGATATTGGGAGGAACAAGTAACTCAGTTGTTATAGAAGAAAGCGGTGCATACACAGTTACAGTTAACAACGGATGTCCTGTTACATCGGCTTCTTTCAGCGCAGTTGGTATTGGTGAAATGTTGGATGAAAATGGCTTTGCACTTTATCCCAACCCTTCTGAAGGTATAGCCAATGTTAAGTTGCCAAAGGCAGCACACACCCTGCAATTGTTCAATACCAACGGTCAGTTGGTTAGCAGCCAATCGGTAAAGAATCAGACTGCAATGCAGTTGAGCGCTGGTTCCGGGGTGTTCTCTATCCGCATAATGGATGAGAATGGAAATACTCTCGCCACTAAAATCTGGATGGTGAAGTAATTCTGTATTTTTATATGAAATTGAAAAGGCGACTTCGGTCGCCTTTTTTCATGCTATTCATTTTTATCTCATTTTTTTTTCTCATTGTAAATAGGTTACAATTCAAGGGTGGTGTTTTGGCTCATTAAATAAAAACACAAAATGATGAACAGCGCAATCACCCTTCCTGAAGCAAAAAGATATGTAGACAGCTTTGCTCGACCAACCGGATATAGCCCTTACGCTTGGGACGTTACCAAAAAGCTAGCAATGGAAGCTTGGGGAAGCTACCTCAGCAATCGCCCTTTCCGCAGGCAAGTGAATTACATGTGCAATGAGTTTTACAAAATGATACAACGACCAGATGATGGACAATTCATCATTCCATCTGGCTCGTTCAGAATGCTAGGTAACGGTTGATAGAGAAAGAACCACACGGGTAGCACTCAGAAACCTGTATGCTGATACATCAGTACCTGTGTGGTTTTCTTTCAAGAATGATGATCATCAAATAGCAAATTCTATATCCTGTTGTTTTGACACAAGGCCGCTCTTTTTAAACGGGGCCTGAAACAAAACACATATTGACCAAAAGGCGAAAATTCCGGCAGATCCATTAATGAGCGTGGTGAGGATCTGTCCGGAATTTTTGTATTTCTATTCATTTACAGTCAAGTTCTCAACCACTCATTTTGAAGGTGTTGAAAACGCGCTCGTTTTTTTTATCGCTGATTATGGTGGTTTGGTCAAAATAATCTCCATATTTGTCGCCTTGCTTACCTGACCGAAGGCAAACACCTTAACCGCGGCAATAGGAGAAATGACCACCATCGCAGACCAAAATCTGGAGTGGATACAAACCTTGTATCAAAGTTCGCTTAACCGTGTTCTGCACTCTGGCGTTAAGGAAAATATTCTGTTAAGTCAATACGGGGATTTTAACCAAAGTAAAATCGATAGCACACTAAAGCTGGTTGAGGCTGCTGTATTGGAGTCAGGCGATAAGCGTCAAACAATGAAGCGGTTCAATGCTTTGCTCGTTGAAGTGCTGCAGAACATATCGTTGCACAGTGCCTCTGATAAAACAGGCCACCAGCATGCTTTCATTGTCATTTCCAGATCATCCGTGGAATACAGACTCATCAGTGGTAACCTCGTGCTGGTGGAGGATATACCCGGTCTCGAGCAGCGCTTTGAACAACTGAATGGCATGGACAAAAACAGCCTTCGCAAGCTTTATATAGAAACTCTTTGCAATGACGAATTCAGTTTCAAAGGAGGAGCTGGTCTTGGCTTGCTCACACTCGCTAAGCGGGCTGACCAAAAGTTGCGTTATGAGTTTCATACACTTGATGGCACCTATGGCTACTTCCAAATGGAAGTCAATATGGGAATTGAGTAATTCTTGAATATCTTCTGTTACAAAAACAAACCGCCCCCTTTCGGAGGGCAGTTCGCACTTTGGTTAAAAGTTTAGCTAATGTTCAGGCGGTCCGTTTTGCCGGAGATTGTATTTGAGAAAAAACCTCTCACCAGTCAACAATACTGTGTGAAGTGCCTTAATTATAACTCACAAACGAACGTGACATCCAACTTTTTGGATTCCGATGAGTGACAAGAGATTTTTCTCAAAACAATTTTCAGTTGAAGCCATCGAGTTTTACCTCAGGTGCTTTAGCGTCACAAATATTTTCACCAGTTTAAAATTCATACAAGGGTGAAAACACCCTTTTTTACCCCCGTGAAAACACCCCCCCTTACCCCCGTGAAAACACCCTTTTTTCAAAATAATTCTCGGTCATATTGTGCGTAGAAAAATCCATGCTTGGCCCGTTGATGAAGAGGTGTAGAAGATTTTTGCTACAGTCATTGCTTAGTTTGGTTTTTTGCGGAGTATTGACATTGTTCAGTGATTGAGAGTATTTTCACAAGATATTTTCAAGCTTTTCTAAACCTTAAAAAACCAATCACATGAGAACACTCATTATCGTCTTAGCAAGCGCACTTGCTGGTGCTGCTGTCACCTTTCTGCTGAAACCATCTGCACCAGGAGGGTGCCCAACCGATGGACGTATGTCATTAAAGGACTCTACGCCACTTCTGGATGCTTACCGTTCCGTGGAAAACACTCACTTTTTAGTCGATGACACGGGTGAAAGGCTAAAGGGCTGGCGTATTGACAAGTGCAAAATAGAAAGCATTTTTCACCAGTATGGAGATATAGCAGATGGCATACAATTGTATATTGGTCAGCAGGCTGACGGCTCGCATACGTTGTTGTGGGTTGCCAGCGGAATCAATTCAAGCTCGAATGAGCGAGTTGACATAATTGAAGCCAATAGTGCCAATTGCATAGTGGATATGACCAGCGGTTGTCCGCATGATTGTCCTCCGAACTCTCCTCTGATGAGATAGCAATGAATACTTTTTTGCTACTGGTATACTTAGTTGGTTCAGTGGTAGCGCTGCTGTCTTGGTATAAGTTGACAACTCCATTCAGACTTGCCGCTTTATTCATTGTCGTCACCTTTTTGTTCGACTTGATGGCTAGATACATCAGGTTCGAATTCCACTACAATATGTGGGTTTATCATATATACAACCTCCTGCTTATTCCTATTTTCTATTTTATATTTAGACTGATGCTCAATTTAAAAGGGTGGCGGACTTGGCTGGAGGTGGTGTTTTTTTCGCTGTTCACGTGGGCGATACTCAACTCCCTATTTTTTCAATCCATTTGGGAAATGCCATCCTACGTTGTTATTCCTTTCAATCTAATGGTGATTTTTTGTTCACTGCTGGTACTGCGAAAAATGCTTGATGAGCCCATTCAAATTCATTTGCTCAAGCAAAGTCAATTCTGGTTTTGCACGGCAGTGTTGCTTTACCAATCTTGCTCCTTTTTCTATTGGACCATTTACAACTTTCTCGGTGGCGAGTCTAGTATGCTGCTGCTCAAATTGAATCTAGCCATGTGCATTCTTTATTACACTACCTTGACCTACTCAGTATGGCTGAATAAAAAGGAAAACATGACTGCCAATGCAAGATAACCGGGAGTTGCTCATCATAAGTATTTCGGTCACAGTGCTCATGCTCTTGCTGTGCAGTTTCATCGTGTTCTTTGTTTTGCGCTATCGGCAGCGTCAAAATGAATTTGAAAATGAGAAGCGAATGATAAGACTTGAGTATGAAAGAGAAGGAAATAAGGCTCTGCTGGAGATGTCCGATCAGACCATGAAGGCCATAAGTCAAGAAATTCATGATAACGTAGGCCAAACGCTAAGTCTTGCTAAACTGCAGGTCAATACACTGACTACTGAGAATCAGGAGGAGCACAAAAAATTCAGCAACGAGCTACTCACTAGGGCTATTCAGGATTTGCGTGATATTGGCAGATTGCTCAGCGGAAATTTTGTACTTGAAAACGGCCTTGAAAAATCTATCAGACGAGAACTTGACATGATAGAGGCTTCAGGTAAAATAAAGTGCGATTTCATTTCAGACATAAACGGTCATAAGTTTGAAGAAGAGCATGAAGTGATTCTTTTCCGGTGTGCTCAAGAGTCGCTTAACAATATTCTGAAATACGCAAAAGCATCTCAGATATCGTTGCAATTGATAGCCAGCAACGGAAGACTTGTTATGAGTATTGCGGACAACGGCATTGGCTTCGATGTCGAAAATGCTGTGAAGGGGTTGGGTATCAGGAACGTTCAGAATAGGGCGGCTATACTTGGCGGCACCTGCCATCTTAAAAGTAGTCCTGGCCATGGGTGTAAGGTCTTATTTGATTTGCCCTTACAACATGCCGTAAGCAAAATTGAGAATTAAATTTTTATTATCGAATGCCCAAAATAAAAATAGCCATTGCAGATGATCACACGCTAATGAGGAAGGCGTTGGTCAACTTGCTCAATGATCATCAGTTTACTGTAGTCGCACAAGCTGAGAATGGAAGAGAGCTGATAGAACTCGTTGAAGATATCAAATTGGATGTGGTGCTAATGGACATAAATATGCCAATCATGAATGGATTTGAAACCACTGACTGGCTTCGAAGAAAAAAGCCTACGGTTAAAGTGCTCGCTCTGTCCATGTTTGCGGATGATGCCTCGGTGATAAGAATGATAAAAGCAGGAGCCAAAGGCTACATTCTGAAAGATGCAGAGCCTCAGGCACTTCGCAACGCCATATGCGAACTGATGGAAAATGGTGTTTTCTATTCTGATTTTGTCAATGATAAAATGATGAATAAAATGAATGGCAAAGGAGAAACATTAGTTGATGCCTTGATTTCACTTACTGCTAGAGAAGAAGAGTTCTTAAACCTTGCCTGCAGCGAAATGAACATGAGGGAAATAGCGGACAAAATGAACATAAGTCCCCGAACTGTCGATGGTTATCGCGAGCAGTTATTTGTCAAATTAAACGTTCAAACGCGAACTGGTCTAGTGCTCTATGCCATAAAGAATCGGCTGTATTTGCTCGATTAAATCATGCAGGTAATACAGACAAATCTTCACCAATCGCTGAAGAAAAACAAATCAAACTAACTAAAATTAGCAGTAGTATTTTACTTTACAAGGTTAACCCTGCTAATTCTTATCCTTTGCCGTTAGTTTTCATTTTTTTGGCACTTACTCCAAGATGAGTTTCAAGGAATTTTTCCATAGATCGGTAAAACTTGAAACGATTTTCTTCATTCTGAAAACCATGACCTTCTTCGGGTTCCAAAATGTATTCGACATTCACTCCACGCTTTTTCATCGCTTCAATCATCTGGTTACTTTCTTCCACATTAACTCTTGGGTCTTTTGCACCTTGCGCCACCAGCAGCGGTGCAGTTATCTTATCAGCGTGCATCATTGGTGAAGCAGCCTCAAGTAGTTTTTTATCCTTCTCTGGATCGCCAACCATTTCATACATCATTTCAAGGTAAGGTTTCCAATAAGGAGGAATGGTATTCATAAAGGAGATCAAGTTGCTTACTCCAACATAGTCTATTCCGCAAGCATAAAGGTCAGGTGTAAACGCCAAACCAGCAAGAGTTGCATAACCGCCATAACTTGCGCCATAAATAGCTACTCTTTCAGGATCGGCAATTTTTTGACTTGTAATGTATTTGACACCGTCAGTGATATCATCCTGCATAGTTTTTCCCCATTGCTTGAAGCTACTCATCCAGAATTGCTTGCCATAGCCCGTACTGCCTCTATAGTTTATCTGTAGCACTGCATAGCCTCTATTAGCAAGAAACTGAACTTCCGCATTGTAGCCCCATTGATCTCTTGCCCACGGCCCACCATGGGGGTTTACAACAAGGGGCAGGTTTTGTTGAACTGGGCCATTTGGAAGAGTAAGATAGCCATGTATAGCCAAACCATCGCGGCTTGTGAAGGAAATGGGTAGCATGCGGCACATAACCTTTTCTGTTATCCAGGGCGAGACTTCTTCAATTAGTTCCAATTGTTTTTTTTCAGGACTAAAGAGATAGTATGCCCCAAGCGAACGGTCGCTATAAGTGCGCACTATGTAAGTGCTTTCATCCTTAGTTTTAGATGAAAAGCTGATTTCATAATCGCCCAACTGGGTTTTCAGATAATTATAGTTTTCTTCTTGTTGCTTATCTATAAATTTAAACTCCCTTTTATCCTTGATATAGCTGACCGCTGTTAGAGTTTTTCTCAAATTGCTATAGGTCAAACCCTCAGCGTCCACCTCTGCGTTTTCGAACACTATAGTGGCTTCTGCTTTTTTCTTGAGGTTATATTCTACCACAGCAAGTTTGTCGCGGCCTATGTTGCTAAGGCAAAAAAGATTTTGATTATCAAAAGTGAAAAATAGAGGCTGTATTGTCTCCGTGAATTTTGTGGTTACCAGCGTTTCCCATTTGCCAGAATCGTCATTTTTATAGAGCAAACTAGTGTTCACCCCATCAGTTGATGTTGCAACACGTATTCTACCTTTATGGTCCATTGTCCAACCGCTTACATTGCCTGGATTCTCCTCCAGCATTTTGCGCTCACCCGTATTGACGTTCAAAAGATAGGGATCAAAAACAGTTGGGTCGCGTTCATTGGTTTCAATCAAGACATGGTCATCATCATTAGGCAAGTCGTCCACCAGGTTAGCTCTTACGCCACTTGCGGGAGTCAGTGCGTTTGCGCTACCAGTATCATTAATACTTGCTTCAAATTGCAATGCGATGCTAGTTGCTGGGGTGTTCACAGAATAAATTACAAAATTTTCGTCCCCACCATTGTCTTTTAGGAAAAGAATAGTATTCGAGTTACCCCACATATACCCAGCAATATCGCGATCACTAATTGTGGTGAGCTGCGTAATCTCTTTGGTTGAAATGTTCTGAATGAAGAGGTTCATTCTTCCATCAATAGGAGCCAGCCAAGAGTAAAACAAACCATCTGGAGAAATTTTGTACTGGGATTTCAATGGATTGCGAAAAAAATCCTCCAACGCTATGAGAGGTGATTCCGTGGTGTTTGTAACCATTTGCTCTTTGCTTATTTGAGTATTGGCGGATTTATCCTTTAAGGGTTCTTTTTTTTGAGCAGTGGCTGACTGGTTGCAAACAACTAGCGCTGCTGAAACTAGAAATAGGATTGCTTTCATAGCAGATAGGATTGGAATTAATTTTTTTTTGAGGATGGCGAATGTAGCAATTCAACGTCATCAGTTAATTCAGATGAAAAGGTCTTGATACAAATCGCAGCCGCTTTCATTTTGTCATTTGGTTGAATTCAAATTCAGAAGTACACATAACGTTTGAGTGCTTTTCGAAAAATTTCAACAATTTTTGGATCACCCCCCCATTTTTGATAGTTTCGCCAAAAAAATCAGTAAAAAAGCAAACATACCCCCCCAAAAAAATACCCCAGATATGTCAACCAATCGTTTTCAAGCTTTATCAGAACTTCATTACCGCCAACCAAATGTGGTTGAAACCACCCCAAAGCGTATTTCAGAATATTTCGGTGCAAATGTGTTTTCTACCTGGAAAATGCGCGAATACTTGACAGATGACATCTATGTTGAGCTGATGGACTGTGTAAACAATGGAACACGCATCAATCGGCAAACTGCTGAGCACATAGCGAGTGCCATGAAAGAGTGGGCTATGCAAAATGGAGCTACACATTACACGCATTGGTTTCAACCCCTTACTGGAAGCACAGCGGAAAAGCACGACACCTTTTTCAAGCCACTGATGGATGGCCGAGCTGTTGAAAAATTTGATGGAAGCTTGCTGGTGCAACAAGAACCTGATGCAAGCAGTTTCCCGAGTGGCGGTATCAGAAACACGTTTGAAGCGCGTGGTTACACCCTTTGGGATCCTTCTTCTCCTGCCTTTCTGGTGGGTACAACCCTATGCATACCTACTATTTTTATTTCTTACACCGGTCATGCACTCGACTATAAAATGCCTCTTATGAAGGCACTGAATGCTGTCACCAGCGCCTCCATTGCGGTATGTCAATATTTCGACAAAGAGGTGAATAAAGTGGACGTTACCTTGGGTTGGGAGCAGGAGTATTTTCTGATAGACTCCGCATTGCACGGTGCCCGCCCAGATATCGCTATGACAGGTCGCGCTTTGTTTGGCGCTCGTCCAGCCAAAGGTCAGCAGCTGGAGGACCATTACTTTGGTAGCATTCCCGAGCGCGTTATGGCATTCATGCAAGACTTCGAACACGAATCGCACCTATTGGGTATTCCGGTCACTACCCGTCATAACGAAGTAGCGCCTAATCAATTTGAACTCGCACCTATGTTTGAGGAGGCCAACCTCGCTAACGACCACAACCTTCTTGTGATGGATGTGCTGGAGAAAACGGCACACAAGCACAACTTCCGCGTTTTACTTCACGAGAAGCCTTTTGAAGGAGTAAACGGAAGTGGTAAGCATAACAACTGGGCATTGTCTACCAACACAGGAGTTAACCTGTTGAAGCCGGGCAAGAACCCACGGAGCAACATGCAATTCCTTACTTTTTTGGTGAACACTGTAGCAGCCATTCATGAAAATGCTGACGTGCTGCGCGCTTCAATAGCCAGCGTTGGAAATGACCACCGCTTGGGCGCCAATGAAGCACCGCCAGCTATCATGTCTGTTTTTCTGGGCGAGCAGCTATCTATGATGCTCGACAATTTGGAAAAGAGCATTAAGGCTGGGAAAATGACACCTGAAGACAAAACAGGTTTGAAACTGAACATTGGCAAATTGCCGCAAGTACTTCTGGATAACACTGACCGCAACCGCACATCACCATTTGCATTTACGGGCAACAAATTCGAATTTCGAGCAGTGGGAAGCAGCGCCAATTGCGCGAATGCGATGATTACCTTGAATACCATTGTAGCACAGCGCCTCGTTCAATTTAAGAAAGATGTGGACACACGTATCTCCAAAGGGGACGACAAGGATGAAGCCATTTTGAAAGAATTACAGCGACTTATTAAGGCCAGTAAAGTTATACGGTTTGAAGGCAACGGATATGGCGATGAGTGGGTGAAGGAAGCGGCAAAGCGTGGCCTTTCCAATTTTGAAAACACACCGCTTGCACTGAAGGTTTGGAAGGACAAAAAAGTGCAGAAGATGTTTGAGGATATGAACGTATTGACACATGAAGAAATACATGCACGCTATGAAATAGAAGTAGAAACATACATACGCAAACGCGAAATAGAAGCGCGATTAACGGTGGATATTGCACAGAATCACATACTGCCCGCGGCCATCAGCTACCAAAGCCGCTTGGTAGAAAACGTGTTAGGTCTGAAGGACGTGCTAACCGCGACCGAGTTCAAAGAAGCTTCCAAAACCCAATTGACCTTAGTGAAAGAAATTTCCGCTTGTATAAATGGAATGAGCACAGGCATCGCTAAAATAAAAGCAGAGCGTGAAAAAGCGTCTAAGCTTGATTTGGAAAAACAGGCGGAAGCATATGTAAGCAAAGTGAAGCCTTCGATGGATGGGGTTAGAGAATTTGCAGATAGACTTGAATTGATAGTGGATGACGAGGCATGGCCACTTCCAAAATTAAGGGAGATATTATTCACACGCTAACGGTCTTTTGACTTATGGCAACTATTATTGAATCCGGTCTCAATGAAGATGGCCGGATTTTTTTTTGGTGACAATCTCGCATTTCCACCATTCATTCCTTGAAACCAATCCACCATTCTAAAAATCAGTAAACCATGAACAAAGCATTCAAAAACTTGCAGGAATGGAAGTTTGATTATTTTCGTCACCTTCAAATTAAAAGGATCAACACAACAAACCTTATGAAAATCTCGCAACTACTTACTCTCGCATTGGTTGTAGCATTCTCTTACACAGCCACAGCGCAGAAAGGAGCCAAGAAAGCCGACCAGGCATTTGAAAACCTAGCCTATACTGAAGCTTCTAAGCTTTACAAAGTGGCCGAACCAGCAGTGAAGGATTTAGACGAGAAGGCTCGTATTTTCTTCCAAATTGGTGAGTGTGAAAGGCTTAGTGCTAAATATGGACAAGCCACAGAATGGTACGATAAAGCCATCGTAGCCCAGTATTACAACACCAATAGTGATGTTTACTATAACAACGGTCTTTGCCTTGAAAACCTTGATCGCTGGGACGATGCCATAGCGCAATACAATAAATACATCGCCAAGGGCGGAGATAAGGGCAAAGCCAATGCACGCATTGCTGCTTGTAAGGATGTAGCAGAGAAAAAGGCTGGTAAGCAGAAGCTGATTGTAGAAAATCTAGCGGAATTAAATACCGCTTTTTTTGATTTCGCTATAGAGTACTCAGCCAAGAAAGGCGAGCAAATGACATTCTCATCAGCGCGTCAAGCCTCTGAAGGAAGCGGAACCGACCCTATTACAGGTGAAAGTTGCCAGGACTTGTTCTTCGTTGACATAGACAAAAAGGGTAAGATGACCACTCCACAGCCTATTGCAGGTGCGGCCAACACACCAAAGCACGAGGGTGCTATGTGCTTCAACAAGGACTATTCTGAAATGTACTACACCATCTGCAATTGCGATGCTAATTTGCCATCAGGTTGCGACATTATGCGTAGCAAAAAGTCGGGTAGCACTTGGTCAGAGGGAGAGCCAATCAACCTCATAGACCGCAATATGGACGACACTTCCACGGTGGGTCAACCATATTTAACACCAGACAATAAGTTCATGATTTTTGTATCAGATTTACCTGGAGGAAAAGGTGGAAGAGACTTGTGGTATGCCACATGGGATAAAAAATCAGATTCATGGACAAAGCCAACCAACATGTCAGCTCTTAATACGAGTGGTAACGATATGTTCCCTTATGTAACCGAAGATGGAACACTTTATTTTTCTACAGATGGCAGAGCGGGTATGGGTGGCCTAGATGTTTTTAAGGCAGACAAGACGGGGGATATCTCATTCGGAACTCCTGTAGCATTGCCATATCCTATCAATACCACTTCCGATGATTTTGCCTTAATACTTGAAGAGAAAAAGGAAGGCGACAAAAGTTTTTCAGGCTTCTTTACTTCCAACCGCCCGGGTGGGAAAGGAATGGATGATCTTTACAAATTCAGTGAACCTCCGCTAGAATTTGGTCTTGTGGGAACTGCCTATGACAAAAACACAGGTTCACCGCTTGGTGGAGCAGATGTAGTTGTAAACGGATCGGATGGCGCTAGTTATAAATTGACCAGTGACGGAAACGGAGGCTTTAGCCTTGATAAAACACAAGTGAAGGCAGAAGTGAATTATACGGTGGATGTTCAAAAAGCAAATTACATAGGTACGGGTGACAGATTTTCTACCGTTGGGTTGAAGGCTTCCACCACATTCGCTCGTGAATATTTTCTGATTCCTATCATTAAAGAAGCTACATATGAAATGCCTTTGGTGCTTTATGTATATGACCAGACTACGTTGATTGTAGATAGTGAGGTGAATTCACAAGACTCATTGAACTACCTCTTGGACTTGTTGCAGAAAAATCCAAAGTTGGCTATTCAATTGGAAGCACACACCGATGCGCGTGGTGATAACGCTTACAATCAGAAACTATCTGATGGCCGTGCTAAGACGTGTGTGGATTATTTGATATCGAAAGGAATTGATCCTAATCGTTTAAAATCAGTTGGTAAAGGAGAAATGGAGCCACGAAAACTGACTGCGGCTTCGGGTAAAATTCCTGCTGGAACAGTCCTCACCGAGAAGTACATAATGGCGTTGCCAGCAGAAGATCAAGAAGCTGCGCATACCCTTAACCGTAGAACCATATTTAAAATCACTGATACTAACTACGTTCCAAAAAAGAAGTAGCGAGATAGATATTATTTCAAGGCGGATGCGACTCGTGTTGCATCCGCCTTTTTCTTTTTTTACAAAAGACCCATGAGCGATTCAAAATACGCAGCACGCGGAGTTTCCTCTCAGAAGGAGGATGTGCACGCTGCTATCAAAAACATAGACAAGGGTTTGTATCCAAAGGCCTTTTGCAAGATTGTACCCGACTACCTGACAAGCAACGAGGAGTATTGTATCATCATGCATGCTGATGGGGCCGGTACTAAAAGTTCGCTGGCTTATATGTACTGGAAGGAGACGGGCGACATGAACGTTTGGAAAGGAATTGCGCAGGATGCGTTGGTTATGAATTTGGATGACTTGTTGTGTGTGGGTGCTATTGACAATATTCTGCTTAGCAGTACCATTGGGAGAAATAAGAACCTGATAACGGGGGAAGTAATCTCTGCTATCATCAACGGCACGGAGGAATTGCTGAATGAGCTGAGAGCACATGGGGTAAACATCTACAGCACAGGTGGAGAAACTGCTGATGTAGGCGATTTGGTAAGAACCCTTATCGTGGATTCCACAGTGATATGTAGGATGAAGCGTGAAGATGTGATAGACAATGCGAACATTAAGGCTGGTAATGTCATTGTCGGTTTCGCCTCTTTTGGCCAGACTACTTACGAGAAGGAATACAATGGCGGCATGGGAAGCAATGGCTTAACCAGTGCGCGCCACGATGTGTTTTATAAAAATCTTGCAGCGAAGTATCCTGAAAGTTTTGATGCGGCTGTTTCAGAAAATTTAGTTTACAGCGGTTCTTACATGCTTACTGATCCAGTGGATGATGCAGAAATGGATGCGGGTAAATTGGTGCTTTCTCCAACACGCACCTACGCCCCGGTGATGAAGGAAATTTTCAAAACACTCAAGAAGAACATACATGGAATGGTGCACTGCAGCGGAGGAGGTCAAACCAAAGTGCTACACTTCGTGGAAAATGTACATGTCATAAAAGATAATTTGTTTGACATACCACCTTTGTTCAAAATGATTCAGCACGAGTCCAAGACTGATTGGAAAGAAATGTACCGCGTGTTCAACATGGGGCACCGCATGGAGATTTACACTGATGAAACATCGGCAAGGGACATGATTGCGATTGCTAAAAAGTTCAACCTTGATGCGCAAATAATTGGCAGAGTTGCAGAATCCACTTCTAAGCAATTATCCATTCATTCAGCCCATGGCACGTTTGAGTATTAGAGTCGCGTTTGTAGATACACTCTCGCATTATCCATTTTCAATTCTCCATTTTCCATTCATAAGAAATGAATTTCCTCGAACGATTACTTTCCATAAAAGACAAATACATTGAAGTCAGTAAATACATTATTGACCCTGATGTGATAGCTGACCAAAAGCGCTACACCGAATACATGCGTGAGTACAAAGAACTCGGCCGCATAGTAGAAGTGGGTGATGTGTATGAGAAAGTTTGTGCCGATTTGCAAGGGGCTAAGGACATCCTCTATAGTCAGGAGGATGCAGGTATGAAGGAGTTGGCGCAGATGGAGTATGATGAGTTGGCTCCGCGCAAGGAGCAGATGGAAGAGGAAATAAAAATGATGCTCATACCGAAAGATGCAGAGGATGTGAAGAACTGTATCGTAGAAATACGTGGAGGAACAGGCGGTGATGAAGCAGCCATTTTTGCGGGTGATTTGTTTAGAATGTACACCCGCTATTTGCAAAACAAAGGATGGCGATACGAAGTGTTGAATGTGAGTGAAGGAACCATTGGTGGTTACAAAGAAATTTCATTTGAAGTAAGCGGAGAGGAAGTGTATGGCACTTTGAAATTTGAGAGTGGTGTGCACCGCGTGCAGCGTGTCCCAGAAACAGAAGCACAAGGCCGTGTCCACACTTCAGCAGCCACTGTAGCAGTAATGCCCGAGGCCGAAGAGTTTGATGTAATACTTAACCCAGCCGACATAAGGCGCGATACCTACCGAAGCAGTGGGGCAGGAGGGCAGCACGTAAACAAGACGGAGTCGGCGGTTCGGCTCACCCATATTCCAACAGGTGTTGTTGTGGCTTGTCAGGAAGGTAGGTCGCAGCACGAAAATGCGGAAAAGGCAATGACTGTGCTACGCACTCGAATATTTGAAGCAGAAGTAATGCGCAGGCAGGAAGAACGCTCGAGAATGAGAAAAACCCTTGTAAGCACAGGCGACCGTAGTGCAAAAATCCGCACATACAACTATCCTCAAGGTCGCTGCACAGACCACCGCATTGGTCTTACACTGTACAACCTGGATGCTATAATGAATGGCGAGATAGATGAAATAATAGAGTCGCTAAAACTGGCAGAGAATACTGAGAAGCTTCTTGCAGAAGGGGTTTAAGAGCATATAAAAGAACAAGGCGCTTGAAGCGAAACCAACAGCGCTATCTAATTATGGTCACCTGCTTCACCTCATCGGCACTGCCATCGGGAGTTGTCACGTAAACCAAATAGACACCAGAGGTAATCTTTTCTCCACTGAAAGTTTTACCATCCCACACAGCACGACCACCCTCACTCTCCGTTTCAAAAACAAGATTACCTTGCATATCAGTCACCTTCACGCTGGTGTTGTAGGCGAGGCCATCTATTGTGATGTTACCTTCATACTCCGGACGCACCGGATTGGGGAACACCCGCACATTCGTCATCTCAGGATCGAAGTTGGTAGCGGTAGAGAAAAAACCGATGACCCCATGTTCGGTTGCTATGAATACTTCTCCATTGTTATGGTTGATAGCAATGTCATAAATGGTGTTTGAAAACAGTGGGCTATTCTCTTCAGTAAAATGAAATATCTGTTGCAGGCCGTCATCGCTAAATAGAAAAAGACCACTGTTTTGTGTTCCAATCCACTTGCGGTTGCTGCCATCAATTTCAATGCAAGTGATGCTTTCAGTGCCTAATAATTCTTGCACGTTACCGTCCTGCACGATCAGGATGGGCTCTGCATCAAATCCTTCTTCCGAAAAAATGGCATCGGAGTTATAAAAAATTCCGAGGCCCTGCGAAGTTCCAACCCAAACTTCGCCATCCAGATCTTCCTCCATGCAAAGTACATCGCGTGATGGAAGACCACCTTCACCTTCCTCGTCTGTTAGTAGTTTGTAATTGTCATCGCTTAGTGTCCCTAAAGTGCCATTGTTATTCAATACCAACAAGCCTTTTCCCGCAACCCATGCCCACACATAGCCATTGACTGTAATAATGATGTCACCAATTTTATCATTGTTTTCTAGAACATCTTCAAAGTCAAAGTCATAAAAATTGCCGCTCCTGTCTTGCGCATGAATAGCCTCTGTGGTGTAACTATTGGTGCACCAAACAGTGCCGGTTACATCATATGCAACACTCGCTACACCACGCCAGCCTGGCCAAAATGACTGCTGTAATTGCCCGAAGTTGATACTGTCAACTCCATCTGTATTGTTGGCGTATCCAGTTAATGTTGAACTGCGCGCAGACATGAGCCCTTCATCCCAAGATGCTATCATGATTCGATCATTGTCAAGAGGATCTACGGCAATGTCCATTACATCCCTCACTCCTTCGCCTGGCTGAGTTTGGTTGAGAGCGGGCCAATTGCTGCGTTCAGCAGATATTATTCGCCATTCGTCATTTACGTAGCCTGATATTCCAACTTGATTGGAGCGATTAGTCCAAGAGGCATCAGCGCCACCATGTGCTATCCATACGTTGTTGTTGTAAGCCCCCAGTCGTCTGCTATCCCCTGTGGACGGGCCTTTTGGCTGCACTATGCTTTGAACATTGCCAAAGTCGGTGCGCAAAAGCCCTCTTGAATTATCCGCACACCACACTGTGCTCGCAGTAGTGCGTATGGCTTGATTGATTGAAATGCCTTCTCCTAAATGTGACCCTTGATTATAGACGCCCCCAAATCCATCTTGCCATGCAAGCCATTCATAGTTGCCTGACACGGTGAACCAGCCGCCACTAGACCACATCTCGTTTATGGTGCTGCCTGAAGCGGGAAAAAAAACATTCCAATCATTGGGCTGATTGCGCATGATTAAATCTCCGTTAGTGGAGGGTACGCACACCATCATCGTGTCATTATAAAACTCTATGTGCTTGGGCAAAGCATCAAACACAGTGTCCGTGAATGGAGACCAATTTTGAAAGTTTGCCAGAAAATTATTGGTTACATCTGCTTGCAAAATGCCTTCACCTGTTAAGGCGTAAATCACGTTGTCATATATCGCCAAGTCGCTCACCTTCACTGGGCCACCATTAGGGCCAATGAAGTAGGTTTCCTTCACCTCCAACTTTACCATGTCAATAACCACCACACCAAAACCTGTTGACAGATAAACGCGGTTACCGTATGGATAAATATCATACACTGCCTTGTCGCCAATAATGCTGCTGAATTTTATGTCTGGAATATTGACACCATTGGTTTCCGTGATGAGATCCACATTTCCATTTTCGTAACCCACTACTACGTAACCACTCACTGCATCATATTCCATTGATGATATGCCAGTGTCAGAGAGGTAGTTCACTTTGGATATCCGAAAGTTCTCTCCTGTTGATGGTGTATGAACATAAACTGAATAAGGTGTGGCGCAGAAAACAGCTTCCCCAATTGCACATACGTCTACACATTTTCCGTAGGGGAGATGGTCTCGCCAGGTTCCAATACTGAATTGAGCACTGGATTTTATGGATACTATGACTATGGATAGTAGAAGAACAAAGGCGTATTTCATTAGAACTTAATAAGGATTGAGGCGTGCAGGTAACGGTGCGAATGTAAAATTCGTATGTCTGTTTGAAGATTCATTCTACAAATAAGTACCAGAGCACCCGCTCTTCGAAAACATATCTAGAGCAAAAAAACTATTCTTTACGAAAAAGGTTTGCATTCAACCGAAAAATGGAATTGCTGTACCGTTCATTCATTGCACCTCAAAGCGCGTAACTATCAACTGAATTTCGGGTTGAAAATATCAGTTCTAACCGGTTTAAATCTTACCCATTATGAGCAACATAGCATCTGACAACCTGCACAGACTTATCAAGAGCCTGAACAAGCCTGAAAAGCGCTATTTCAAAGTGTTTTCATCGCGACATGTGATTGGCGACAACAATAACTATCTCATCCTCTTTGATGCTATAGACAAACAGGAGGTGTATGATGAAGCAAAATTGTTCAAGAAGTTTAAAAACCAAATGTTTACCAATCGTTTTTCAATTTCCAAAAACAGGCTATACACGGCTATTTTGAAGAGCCTTGACTCATTTCACAGCAACAGCAGCACTGAGGCGCAACTTCAAAGACAATTGCATTCGGTGGAAATCCTCTATCACAAATCGTTGTATGATCAAAGCTTAAAGCAACTTCAAAGTGCACGAAAAACGGCAGAGAAGCATGAAAAATTTACCATTATGGCTGACATAGCTAAATGGGAAAAACGCATACTGGAAAAGGACAACTATGAAGAACTGAAAGGGGATAAAGACCTTGACAAAATCTTGAAGGCTGACCGAGACATGTTGCAGACACAACAAGCATTTAATGAATTGTGGTTTGTGAAAAGTAAAATTTTCACTCATTTGTATCAACAAGGAAAGGTGCGCAATGAAGATGAGTTGAATGATTTGAAAAAAATAATTGACGCTGCAGCAGGCAAGTTAGAAGGAAAACAAACCAGTACAGAAAATGCATACATGCTGAATCATATCAGAAGCGCCTATCATTTTTCCGTGGGCAATTATGCTGAGTGCTACACTTTTGTGAGCGACAATTTGAAACTGATAGACAAGAGACCGCACCTTTTCAGCGAAGAGCCAAACATCTACATCAGTGTGCTTACCAACGCTATATATGTAGGAATGCGACTAGGCAAATGGAACGAGGCTTTGAAGAATGTTGAGAAACTTCGTCAGCTGCCTAAAAAACTTGAATTGCAGAAAAACGAAGACCTAGATATCCGGTTGTTCACTTTAGCAAAAAGTACTGAACTTACACTCTACACACAAAGTGGTGATTTTGAAAAAGGCCTTGAATTGATTCCTTCTATTGAGGAGGGATTGCTGAAGTACGAAGGCAAAATAAGTTCGGTGCGCAAGGCGCATTTCTATTTCAACATTGCAGTTGTCCATTTCGGAATGGAACATTATCATGAAGCGTTGAAATGGATCAACCAATTGCTCAATAATGTGGAAATTGATAAGACACGGGACATTCATTGCATGGCGCAAATTCTGAATCTTGTTATTCACCTGGAACTAGGCAACAAGAGCCTTATGCCTTACGCCTTGCGCAGCACACAGCGCTTTCTAGAAACGCGCAAAAAAGTGTATCGCTTCGAAAATGTGATACTTGATTTTGTGAATGAGATTCTAAAAAAGCGCCAGTCAAAAGCAGATGAAGAATTATATAACATGCTGATAGATTCATTGCAATCCATTCGCAATGATTCTTTCGAGAGAACTGTGTTTGAATACTTCGATTTTCTAGCATGGGCAAAGAGTAAAAATGGAGGAAAGAAGTACCGGGAATTGCTGGCTGCTTAGGCTTTTGAAATAATACCATAAAAAAAAGAGGCTGCCGTGGCAGCCTCTTTTTATGTTTCTATCTATCGCTATTTACTTGCGACCTTCTTCAAACTTATTCATCTCTTTTTCGAATGTCTCTTTGAACTTTTCGTAGTTGTAGTCTGCTTTCAACTTTTCGTCTTTACTAAGACCTGCATTGTATGCGTCTGCAATCTTAGAACCTGAAAGCTCAAGAGCTACATAGCTCACAAACGTTCCATCTGCACGTTGAGTCAGTTTCTCGCAGATTTCAATAGCCCCGCGAATTTCTTGATCGACTACTGTGCGCGCCATCTCTTGAAAAGTCTCAGTTACTTCTTCTTTGTTGTTGAACTCAGTAGAGTTTACATAATTGTCACCAACAATTTTCATGGTAGAGCTGATGGTCTTAGCCAATTCACTTTGAGCATTGCTGCGCGCTTTCTTTTTTGCAGTTTCGCGGTCCATACTTTCACCAGTAGCGGTTGAGCGGAATGCTTCTTTTGTGCTCATGTAGTTGTCACCGGTGCAATACTCGTTGATGAGCACTTCGCCAACGGGTTTCGGAGCTTCAACTACTTTTTTCTTTTTCTTACAAGCTGTACCGAAAATGCTGATAGCAGCTACTAAAAGGACTAGTGTAAAATGTCTGGCTTTCATAACGTGTGGTTTTAAAATTTTTGAAATTGATGTGTTGTCTATTCTAATGTCAGTGCTTGTTGTTTTTTTCACTGATGGTTGTGTGTTTTTCTACAATCGTGCCAAATCTACATTATCGCATCCAGCATGGACTTCACGATTTCTGTTTCAATTTTTTCTTTTCCTTTTTTATATGCTTCCATGCTTGCCGCATCAGCATTCAACTGCAATCCTTTTATGCTTGTTAGCGATTCCTGATAGACAGTTTCGCCACTTACTGCATTGGTAACAGATACAGTCATTTCAAGAAAAGCAACAGTAAAGCCCTGCGAGCTTCCCCCCGCTGTGGTATTCGAAGTAATCGTTACCAAATAATTGGTTTCGGTATTGCTACTGGAAATGCGCATTCCTTTTTTCACCAATTCAGCATTCATGGTTGAAGCAAGCAATGCGCTTGTGGCACTGGCTCCATATGTCTTCTCAGTGCTTTTTATGAAAAAACTTGGAGTAACCAATTCGATAGGTACCTGCTTTGAATCAGTCCGCATAGTTTTGATAAGACCTTTTTGAATCGTTACATCCAAATCTTGAGCGAGTAGTGGGTAGAGGTCAATGCTTAAATCCAGATTGTTGCTTTTTTCCGTGGCACTTACATCGCTCACATTGGTGATGAAACTTCCGGTAAGGTCTGTCAATCCTGCTCGGGGTTTCATATAGCGTGGACGTTGGTAGCTATTCATAACTGTAATACCACGCACAGGTTTGCCATCGAATTCTACCATCACATTCACGTTGGCATTGTAGGCGTTGTCAGATGAGAGTAGTATTTTTTGTACAGCTGGTTTTATGCTTAAGCCAGTAGCTATGCGTTGCATGCTGCTGTAGAGTTCATTGTCTAAATAGATTTTGGTGGCCTCAGCGGTGGTGAATTCGTTCACCTCATCCCAATACGCTTTCATGGCAAACAAGCCGTGCATATACAAGTCGAATGCTGCAGGAATATTGGCGGTGCTTTCAGCGTCCTTTCCTTTTAGGTAGAAATCATTGGCCTGACTTAATGCAGCATTTTTCATTTCCTGCTTCTGACGCTGGTACTCTGACTTGTTCAAACGATAAAAAACCCAATACTCCTTTTCGTTTTCCCAAAGCCCTGCTATTTCATAGTTCTCAATTTTCTCATCTGTAGTGGTAGAAATGGTGGAGATAAATTCTTCACTGAAATTTTTGTTTACCTCAAGTGAATTCAAAAAGGTAGTGCCTTGAATGCGCACGCTTATCTCCGAGGCCAGGTCATTCAGTGCGTTTTTCTTTGCAATCGCTTGATAGTCCAATGGCTGGTTAGTCTTGCTGCAGGTGCCTATGCCTATATAATGTGCAGCGCTATGTGGTCGCATACCTACCCATTCAGGAGCCGCTTCAGGAGCCTTCACATCTTTCTCTCCATTGGTCGCATGTTTTGCAGGATTACATCCGGTGAAGGACATAGACACAACCCAAATCGCAACTGCGAATACCGCAGTGGAGTAACTAGATAATTTTCTATATGTGCTTTGTGCCGTGTGCATAATTATTGAACTAAACCAACCACTATTTGTGCAATCTGTCCTGACATCTGAGTTGAAATGGTATTGAATAACTCGTTGCTTAATTCAGCAGATGAACGCAAATCTTGACGGCCATTCATAAGTCCCATCAATGCTTGTTTGTCTTTAGCATTCAGATTCGGAGCACTTTGTCCAGCAGGATAAAGCTTGGCGGAATCACCTTCATACTTGCCATAGAGCACCTCATCATTGAGCACTTTCTCAACTATTTCTGTCTTAATGATTTCACCTGTTTTCAACGAAATCAGTTTGTATTGAAAACTAATGGTGCACGAGTTGGAGTTATAATATTCAGTATATGTGCTAGGCTTATACCTGGTTTGGTAATAGTATTTACCGTCTTCTTTATTCAATACTTTCTCCTGGTATTCTGTATAGCCATCGCGCTGCTTGCTGCGCAATGTTCCTTTCTTTTCGCTATAGCTGAGAACAGTTCCAGTAAGTAATGCTTGCGCCCCAACCAACTCGCCAACTTGCACCGCAGTGTTTTGGTCAATCACCCCGCTCAGTTGCAATTTTTGCTCATCAATGATAGCCTGCATGTTTTCGCGATTCACCACACGTAGGAAAGGATCTTTAATGTCTGTCATGGCCTCCAAAGTGTAGGCAGAGACTTTTGCATCAAGACCTTGAACTCCGCTGGCATTTTCGAACGACAATAGAGCAATAGTATACATACCCCTATCGATGCACTGTTTGGACAAGGAAGCTGCATCTTTATAGGTTGGCTTACGTTGAAGCACCTTTAAAAAATTAGCATGTGCAGCGCGGTAATGTTCAATATCCATATCGCCTTTAGCTTTTGAGTAAAGGGGCTCCAAATAAGCAATGTCACCCAATTCCTGGGAGTCTTTGTAGTTGGGATCAAGCGCTCTTATCTCAGCGAACTTGGCTTCGGCATCTTGGTATTTCTGCTCTTCAAGCAAGTTGGTACCGGCCTCGTACAACTCAATAAGCAGAGCATTTTTGGCTGCTATGTAGTCGCTCTCGTAAAAATCAGCCAGTTGCAGTGTTATGCCAACTCCTTGCACTTGGTCGCGATAATTTTTTGCTTTGTGATATGCATCTACAGCCGAACGGTTGGTACCGAAGTTTTTCTGCTTGGCAAACTCGTTCAGCATTTCATTCAACAAGAGCTGGCCGCTTTTTTTCATTCCTATCTGAGCGTCCAAGTTGGTTCGCTTCTTTTGCAATGAAATGTAGTAGCTGCTTGCAGCCTCGTGCATCAGACCGGCTGCTTCCTGCTTAGCACCCAGCTTTGCGAAGTGTTTGCTGCTTTGGCACGAAGCCAGCACCAACACTGCCAGAAGCACTGAAAACATAGAGCGTAAAGAGCTTATCATAATGTTATGTTTAAATGAAATGGAATGGACCTGAGGAACTTCAACTTGCAACTTCCATGGCGCGGTAAAGCATCCTGAAAAGGCTACTTTGAATCAATGTGTTTGTTCAACTCTTCGGTGCTGTCAGAGAATGAGAAAGTCTCGTTCACCACATAGTAGTTGTTTTGATCGAAGCAATAATCAAATGCGTATTTGGCAAAATCGAGTTTTGTTTCTTCAAAACCAAAGCTGTCACATATTTCTTTTATCTGAGATGAAGTCATACAATTTGCTTTGATAATAGACTTCGCAGTGCTCAGTCGTGTTTCGTCAAAGCCTTTGTCTGCAATGTTCCTTTTAGCCGTTGCGAACGATGCATCGGTCATGGCTTTTGAACAGCCACTTACTTTTTCAACTATCACAACATCTTCGCGTGGTTTTGCAGTTGTGGTGTTTGTGTTGGTAGAAGTAGTGGTAGTCTTGGTAGTGGTGGTCATAGTAGCGTTTTCTTCTACATCCATGTCCATGTCCATGTCCATATCTCCGTCCATTCCTTCTACATTCACATTCATATCCATATTGATTCCGCCCACATTCATTCCTATAGAAACTTTTTCTCCTTTTGTGCCTGTTGGCTTTGTACCTGTAGTGGTCGTGGTGGTTTCCACTACTGTTACGTCATCAGTTGTTCCGGTGGCGCCTGAGGTTGATGTTTTTACTACCTCGCTGGATTCGTTGTCCACATCCGCTATGCGTTTAGTGTCTTCGTCTACTTTAACAGCAGAAGTAGTTGCAGCAATGCCACCTGATAGTGGAGCTTCACCGGCAAAGCGAAGCACGTAGGCTCCCTTTTTATTCACCTTCACCATATAGGTAACCTCTAGTCCTTGACCTACTCTGAAATTGTTTTCAGCAAAGTCTGCTTTGGTAGCATCTTCAAAGTCAATGCGAGCCTGAAAGAATTCTCCAGAAAGACCTGTCGCTTTTACATTGGATTGTGGTGTCGTATTCTGCTGAACCCCATTGAGGTATAGAGTGAATTTTTCACCCAATTCAGAGAATACAATGGCATTTGCATTTTGTGCGCTTGCGGCTGAAAAGGAAATAACGGCAACAAGCAAAGCGTAAATTTTTTTCATCGGTTTATGTTTTGAAAAGTGGTTAAAAATAGTATTGTGGCCAGCCGACAAGCCAACGTTGTGCCAAAGTTATTAAAACAGCGAAAACAGTGGGGTGTGTCCATTCAGACGCCCCTTACTACTTTGGCCGCGTATTACTCATGGAATGAAAAAAATTCTTGTATTGGGCGCTGGAAGAAGCAGTGCTCACCTTATCCAATACCTCATAGACCACTCCGCTGAAGGCAAATGGCAAGTGCGTGTTGCTGATCTTGACTTGAACACGGCTCTCCAAAAAACTGGAGGCCATCCCAACTCATCTGCCTTTAAGTTAAATGCCAACGATGACTCTCAACGAAAAAGTGAAGTGGAACAAAGTGACCTAGTGATATCGATGCTGCCGGCAGCAATGCACTTTGAAGTGGCACAGGATTGTGTTGAGCTGGGAAAGCACCTCATTACTCCTAGTTATGTATCGGACGAAATGTGGCAATTGGATGCTGAAGCAAAAAAGAAAGGTGTGTTGTTCTTGAATGAAATGGGCGTAGACCCGGGCATCGACCACATGTCTGCCATGCAGATTATTCATGATCTAAAATCAAAAGGTGCTGAACTTGAAAGCTTTGAATCATTCACCGGAGGGCTTGTGGCACCGGAGAGTGACAACAATCCGTGGAACTATAAAATAAGTTGGAATCCGCGCAATGTGGTATTGGCTGGCTATGGCGGCACCGCGCGTTTTCAGCAGGAAGGCGAATTGAAATACATTCCCTACCAGCGTTTGTTTGAGCGAGTGACTGAAGTGGAAATAGATAAGCATGGAAAATTTGACGGTTACGCCAATCGCGATTCGCTGAAGTACAAAAAGGTATATGGAATAGAAAACATTCCAACCCTTTACCGAGGCACGCTGCGCAAAGAAGGCTTTTGCAAAGCCTGGAATGCACTGGTGCAATTGGGCTTAACAGATGATTCATTTCAGATAGAATACCCAGGAAGTAAGACATGGCGTTCGCTTACCTCCTCATTTGTGGATTTATCAAGAAACAAAAAACTGGAAAGCACACTGCGTGACTACCTGAAGTTGGATGATGTGGTAATGAGCAAACTGCAATGGCTCGGAATCTTTGATGAGCATCCGTTGGATATTCAGGAAGGCTCGCCAGCTGTGGCTTTGCAAAAACTGATAGAGAAAATGTGGAAGCTGGAAGATCATGATAAAGACATGATTGTGATGTGGCATCGGTTTGTGTATCTGCTGAATGGAAAGAAACACGAGTTGCAATCTTCGTTGGTAACGATGGGTGAAGATCCTACCTATACAGCCATGTCAAAAACAGTAGGTTTACCCATGGCTATTGCTGCCAAAATGATATTGAAAGGTGAGTTGAAATTGACGGGAGTTCAATTGCCCGTTGAACCCGAAGTCTATAATCCTGTGATGAAAGAATTGAATCAACTAGGTATAGCATTTATTGAAAAACACACTAGTCTGTAAACGTTGAAAGCAGCGCGATACATATTCATACTACTGATATTTATCTTGCATGGTAAGGTACAAGCCCAGTGCCCTGAGTTGCCTGAGAAGTACGAGTGGAATACAGCGGAAGACTATGCGAACGATAAAGACCTTGTGAAAAAAACGCTGCGCTGGCTGTGCAACACACCCTTGGGAGTAGAGGTTCAGAAGCGAAGTGTTGCCAACGCATTTGTATTGGAATGGCTGGCAGGCACACCCGAGCTGACTATGAATGTGGATACACGTGTTTTGCCTTTTGAAACCGATCACCCCGAATTGCTTTATACTTTTATGCACGGCATGGCGCTCTATATGTTAGAGCATCCCAAGGAAACCGACCAGATAAAATTGCATACACAAGGACTTAAAGTGGTGGCTGAACTTGCTCTGAGTAGCAAGGAGCTTTCAAAGTCAAGAAGTCTGAAACGGCTACTGCGCGCGGATAGGAAGAATAAGTTGAGGGAGTACACAAAGGAATTGCTGGAAGAAAAAAAAACACCTTAAGCCTGCCACAATCATGTCGAATGGTTTAAACATTTTTCCGGAAGAAGCCGTCATTCCAATTGCTGATTTTAAGTTGTGGTTTCATCAGGTCTACTTGCAGTTGAAGAAAGACTTCCATCCGCACATCGCTATAAGTGAAAGCCCCGAATCGCTGAGTGCTGAATGGCTTTTTGAGGAAGTAATGCGCATGTTAAACGAAGTTGCGCAGCACCGCAATCAATCGCTTGCAGGCATCATCAACAGGGTTGACTTGTCGGAGTTTCAGATGAAAAAGTTCACCTATTCGCACAACGAAAAGGACAAACTGCATGCACTGGCCAAAATGATTCTGAGGCGTGAAGCATTGAAGGTTTGGATAAGAAACAACTACAGTAAATAGAAGTTAGGGTGAATATCAAAAGAGCTCTGAGGCTTGAGCATTTATAATTCTATAAGGAAGCAATAATGCTTAAGAATTAAAATTAGGTAGAGTCTTCTGAAAACTAAATCAACGATAAACCCGAATGGCTATAAAGGCGCCCTCACTTCCCCATCGCCACTTTACTCAACCAAACGGATCCACCGCCCGCAGCTGAGCCAGAATGGTTCCGTCTTCTATAATTAGGCACGTGTTTTCTATCTACACATCGGTGCCTGTAGGATCGTATTCACTTTTCAGGTTGTTCTTCATCGTTTGTGCTTAGCACACTGTAGCGTGCTTCAACGACACTTGACTTGAAGCCAAGCAGAAATATGTAAATCCCTCTCTTTTTTCTGTAACTTCTTTCCGGAACGTGAATGCAACTTTTGCAGGTACCCTTGACACTGAAAGCTAAAATGCAGACGGTCCAATCATAGGAGTGCACAACTATGAGACTACCTAAGCATATAGGCATTATTCCCGATGGCAACCGCAGGTGGGCAACACTCAATGGAATGCCCAAAGAACATGGATACATGCCCGGTGTGGATATGGGTCTTTCTTTTTTCAAACAATGCCTGCAATCCGGTGTGGAAGAAGTAACCTATTATGGATTTACGGTTGACAATACTAAGCGGCCCTCTGTGCAATACCAGGCCTTTAGCGAAGCATGTGTACTTGCAGTAGATATTCTTGCAACGGAAGATGCTGAGCTGTTGGTAATGGGTAATACCCATTCGCCCATGTTCCCTAAAAAACTGATTCCCTTTACCACACGTCAGGTATTTGGTAAAGGCGGCATCAAAGTCAATTTTCTGATTAATTACAGTTGGGAGTGGGATTTAAATCTGTTGAAACAAGCAGGAGAATCTGCAAAAGGAATTGTAAGGCACATTCAGTCGGCAGAAATATCAAGAATAGATTTGATAATACGCTGGGGCGGACGAAGAAGGTTGAGCGGCTTTTTGCCAATACAATCCATCTACTCCGATTTTTTCGTGATAGATGATTATTGGCCCGATTATAAACCTGAACATTTTTGGCAAGCAGTAGAGTGGTACAGTGAGCAGGATGTCACATTAGGAGGGTAATACTCTTAGCGGTGCTTAGCGGATTGTAGCCAGTTCATTCTGCGGTACTTGGTCTGCGGAATAATAAACAAATCTCCCTACCCCAAATCCCAAAACCTGGGTCACACTCCCTATTTTCCCATCGCCACCTTGCTCAACCCAAACGGATCTACCGCGCGCAGCTGAACGGGAATGGTTCCATCTTCTATCATCAAGCAGGTGTTTTCTATCCACACATCGGTACCTGAGGGATCATATTCACTTTTCAAGTTGTGACCAAAGAGGCGGGCCACGCTCTGCCACATGAAGGCGGAGAATTTCCCCTTGAGTTCTTGCACCAGTGAAAAGCTGGAGTTACCCGTTTCCCTGTCTATCAGTTTTATGAGAATTACACCCTCGCTCACTGTCAGGTTGCGAAGGTCTTTTTCAAACTGGTTCTTCATTTCGTCTTCTGCTTGGTCTAAGAGGCGGGCGCGTTCTTTCTCACCGATTACTGTCACGCAAAGGGTTTCGTACATCTTCATCACATCGCCTGCAGCGCGCGCATAGGGATACACTTTTATCACCTTTTTCTGCATTTTGTCGTAGGCCCTTTTCTTGCTGCTGTTTTTCTGAAAGCTGCTGACTACCACGGGCGCCAAAGTCCCTGTGGCAAGTGTGTCATTGCCCAGCACATAGAACACACTAGTGCAATACTCATCATACAAGGTGTCCAGGATGGTGTAGTTGACCTGCGACTCTGGCACTTGCGAATAGGAGAAACCAACTGAGGTTATCAGCAGGCAGAGGATGTATGACATTCTTTTAAACACGGGAGCGACCAATAGAGAACCTAAAAACTATTCCACTATTGTTTTCAATTAAAACGAAAGGTACAAATCATTGGATACGCTCTGTTCGCCATTTGTTCTTTTTTTGTTGACCTGCCTCTGGGGCCATTGTTGTTGACGACTGGCTGATGTGTGCTGAAGTGGCTGCCATCGCTGCTATTTCCATTTCGTCTTCGTTTTCTGCAAGCAGTACCTCAGGGGTAAAGTATTTCTTTACAAAGTGGGTATCAAAGTTTCCGCTTACGAAGGCCTCGTGCTGAATAGCCCATTTGCAAAATGGTAAAGTGGTTTCGCAGCCCGTTATTTGATAGTCGTCTATAGCGCGGACCATGCGTTGTATAGCTTCGCTGCGGTCTTTGCCATGGGTAATTAGTTTGGCTATCATAGGGTCGTAATAGATAGGAATGTCCATGCCTTCCTCAAAACCATCGTCCACACGAACGCCAGGTCCGCTTGGTTTGCGGTAGGTAACCAGTCGGCCTATGTCGGGCAGAAAATTGTTGGCGGGGTCTTCCGCGTACACCCGCACCTCCAGTGCATGGCCATTTATTTTTAAATCTTCTTGCGAGAAAGAAAGTTTCTCACCGCGCGCTACTTTAATTTGTTCTTTCACCAGATCTATTCCTGTTATCATTTCAGAAACAGGGTGCTCTACTTGCAAACGGGTATTCATTTCAAGGAAGAAATAATCTAGATTTTCATCTACCAGAAACTCCACTGTACCTGCACCGCTGTAGTTGCAGGCACGCGCAACATCCACAGCACTTTCACCAATTGCCTTGCGCAATGCGGGAGTCAGAACAGCACTTGGTGCCTCTTCCACCACTTTCTGATGCCTGCGCTGAATGCTGCAGTCGCGCTCGAAAAGGTAAACCACATTGCCATGGTTATCGGCCAGCACTTGTATTTCTATATGCCGCGGCCCGGCCACATAGCGTTCTATAAAAACAGCACCATCGCCAAAGGCACTTTCTGCTTCGCTGATTGCGCGCTTCATTTGTTCTTCTAACTCTTCTATGTTTTCCACTATACGCATACCCTTGCCGCCACCACCTGCGCTGGCCTTTATCAAAACAGGAAGGCCAACTTCCAGTGCGGTGCGTTTGGCTTCGGCCACATCGCGCACTGCGCCATCAGTGCCGGGCACCATGGGAATGTTGTATTTACGTGCTGCTGCTTTTGCAGAAAGTTTGTCGCCCATTATCTCCATGGCCTCGGGCGAAGGGCCTATCAAAATGATTCCAGCCTTCTTCACCTCACGCGCGAAGTCTGCATTTTCAGAAAGAAAACCATAGCCGGGATGAATGCCATCTACACCCAATTCTTTGCACACGGCAATGATTTTATCGCCACGCAAGTAGGAGTCTTTGCTGGCAGGTGGGCCAATACACACAGCCTCGTCTGCATACCTTACGAAAGGAGCATTGCGGTCGGCTTCACTGAACACAGCCACTGTGGCTATTCCCATTTCTTTTGCAGAGCGCATCACACGCAGGGCTATCTCGCCACGGTTGGCTATAAGTATTTTTTTCATTGATGTGAAAATGTAGGTGGGCAAATAACGCAACGTTCAGCAACTTTGCGCCCACGCATTTATGGAAACCACACAAGACACCGAGCAAACGCAAAAGCCCGCATCCAAAACCCGCCTTTGGTTGAAGAGATTGGGTTGGGCCGGGTTTCTGTTCTTCCTCATCAAAGGAATTGCCTGGTTGGTTTTTTTCTACTTCGGTGGGCAAGCGATTTTGGATGGGTGTAATTGAACAAATGCTTCTTCCTTAATTCATCGGTTTAGTTTTGAACCGATGAACAAATCATTGAACTTCGATGAATTCAAACCATCATCCCTCGATGAATGGAATAAACGCGTGCAAAAGGAACTGGGTGAAAAGCCTTATGATTCTATTGTGTGGAAGGAGAAGAATGGGCTGGTGTTGGAGCCGTATTTAGTGGACAGAAGCCTGTCCGCAGTCGGCAGTCAGCAATCGGTAGTTGCAAGCGAACCCTCCCCTCTCCAAGGCAGAAGGGTCGGGGGTGAGGTATGGCTTATTCACCAAACCAGCTCAGGCTCTGACCTAAAAGAAGTAAACCGCCTTGTCCTTCAATCGTTGAATGGTGGAGTAAACTCCGTTGGAATTGACGCATATATTTCTTCACAAGAAGATTTGGAGGTTGTGATGAAGGATGTGCTTTTTGAGTTTGTTGCCGTCCATTTCAGAAGAGAAAATCCATTGCAATTGGCAGAGTGGTTTGTAGCAATGGCAAAACAAAAAGGTCTTGATACAAAATCACTACAGGGTTCTGTTTGTGCTACAAAACCTTTGAACGCTAATGAGCAAATTGCCTTAGCGATATTTTCTGCACAACATTTCAGTCTCTACAAAACATTTGTGATTGAATGCATCAGCACACACACTAGTGGAGCCAATGCGGTGGAAGAAATTACCACAGCACTGAAGCGTGGCAAAGATTTGTTGCAACAACTCACCTCTTCCGGAATATTGATAGATGATGCCAGCGCCATGATTCAATTCAGTTTTTCCGTTGGTTCATCATACTTCGTGGAGATGGCAAAATTTAGAGCCTTCAGAAAACTTTGGGCCGAGGCCGTTGAACAATACAAGCCGCAACATGAGTGCAGCAAAAACTGTTTTGTGTATGCCGAAACATCCAATCTTACACAGACCAAAGAGGATATAAACAGCAACCTGCTGCGTGCAACAACACAAGCCATGAGTGCGGTACTTGGCGGTGCAAATGCAGTTTGTGTAACACCACATGACGGGGATTGGAACAACGAAAATTCATTGCGCCTTGCGCGAAATGTTCAGCATTTGCTAATTGAGGAAAGCTATCTGAAAGAGGCACTGAATGCTGCGGAAAGTTCTTATTACATCGAAGAGGTAACTACGCAGTTGATAGAGAAAGTCAGGAATGCTTTGCCAGATTTCACGTTCCCATCAGCAAATCAATCGGAAACAAAAGAGTCCTTCCCTCACCAACAGTTCGGTGCAGGTAGTGCTCCATTCCTTCGTGGCCCATATGCCAGCATGTATACCATTCGTCCCTGGACTATCAGGCAGTACGCTGGTTTCAGCACGGCAGAAGAAAGCAATAACTTCTACAGAAAAAACCTTGCAGCAGGTCAGAAAGGATTGAGTGTTGCTTTTGATTTAGCCACGCATCGTGGTTATGACAGCGACCATCCTCGTGTAGTGGGCGATGTTGGAAAAGCAGGTGTGGCCATCGATTCCATCCTCGATATGAAACTCTTGTTTGACCAAATTCCACTGGACCAAATGAGTGTAAGCATGACTATGAATGGTGCAGTGCTTCCCATTCTAGCATTCTATATAGTAGCTGCTGAAGAGCAAGGTGTGAAGCCCGAACAATTGCTTGGCACCATTCAGAATGACATACTGAAAGAGTTCATGGTGCGCAATACATACATCTATCCGCCTGCTCCCAGTATGCGCATTGTCAGCGATATTTTTTCTTATTGCTCGCAGCACATGCCCAAGTTCAATCCCATATCCATCAGTGGCTACCACATGCAAGAAGCAGGGGCAACGCTTGATTTGGAACTCGCATACACCCTTGCTGATGGACTGGAATATGTGCGTGCAGGCATTGCATCAGGAATGAGCATTGATGATTTTGCTCCGCGTCTTTCCTTCTTCTGGGCCATTGGCATGAATCATTTTGAAGAGATAGCCAAGATGCGCGCGGCTAGAATATTGTGGGCAAAACTTATCAAGCCATTCAATCCGCAAAAGGAAAAAAGCATGGCTTTGCGCACACATTGCCAAACCAGCGGATGGAGTTTGACGAAGCAAGACCCATTCAACAATGTGGCTCGCACGTGCATAGAAGCGTTGGCCGCTGCCTTTGGCGGCACACAATCGCTGCACACCAATGCACTTGATGAAGCCATTGCGCTGCCCACTGATTTCAGTGCGCGCATTGCCCGCAACACACAATTGTATTTGCAAAATGAAACGGATATCTGCAAAGCTGTTGACCCGTGGGCCGGTTCGTATTATGTAGAAAAACTGACCAATGACATTGCAGAAAAAGCATGGGCATTGATTCAAGAAGTAGAAGAAATGGGCGGCATGACCAAAGCTATAGAAGCAGGCTTGCCCAAATTGCGCATTGAAGAAGCGGCTGCAAGAAAACAAGCGCGTATTGATAGTGGCAGGGACAAAATCATTGGAGTGAACATCTATGAAGTAGAAGAAAAAAATGAAGTAGAAGTGCGCGAAGTGGATAACCAAAGTGTGCGCTTGTCGCAGATAGAGCGACTAAAAAAATTGCGCGCAGAACGCAATGAAGAGGAAGTGCAGGCAGCGTTGAATGCTATCACCGAAGCTTGTGTCGAAGGCACTCCCCTCTCCTCCGGAGAGGGGCTGGGGGTGAGGCGAAATCTCCTTGCACTTGCTATAGATGCAGCCCGTAAGCGCGCATCCCTTGGAGAAATTTCATCAGCAATGGAAAAAGTATTTGGCCGGTACACAGCTCAAATTAGGAGTGTGAGTGGCGTATACAAAAGCGAATCAACTATGGACAAAGACTTTGAAGCAGCCCGCAAAATGAGCGATGAGTTTGCTGCGATTGCAGGTCGCAGGCCGCGCATACTCGTTGCGAAAATGGGACAAGACGGCCACGACCGTGGAGCAAAAGTGATAGCCACCTCATTTGCCGACATCGGTTTTGATGTGGACATAGGGCCGCTCTTTCAAACTCCACAGGAAGTAGCGAAGCAAGCCATCGAAAACGATGTGCACATTGTTGGCGCATCATCGCTTGCCGCAGGACATAAGACTCTTGTGCCCGCATTGATTGATGAATTAAAAAGACTGAACCGTGAAGACATCTTAGTAGTTGCAGGTGGAGTTATTCCTGAACAGGATTATGACTTCCTGTACAATGCAGGTTGCGTTGGCATCTTCGGGCCAGGCACAAAGATTTCAGTGGCTGCGATGGACATATTGAGGGTGTTGAAGGAGGGGTATTCTGCTTGAATTTGAAATGCGGTATTAGCCCTTTTAAGCCCATACATGAATTGTGAAATGCTGAAAAATTTGAAACAACCTTATATAAAATATTTCCTCCCAATCAGAGTTCTTGGACCCTCATGAAAATTCTCGCTCTCCTTTTTCTTGCGCAGATTTCACTTTCCATCTGCGCGCAACAAACAATCAAAGTCATTCTTGTTCCTAACACCGAACATTCGGTTGAAGTAAGTTACGTTCGGCCATCAAATAGTCTTGAAGGAATGAGAGATGAAGGGATGGATAAGTCAGGCCGTCATGTGTCGTGGGATTTTTTTGATGGTTCTTTGATTGATTCTGTCTTCAATCGCAAAGGAGAACTTGCAGGTGTTCAGTACGTCAACGACAGCGTTCAATATTTGCTGAAGTACAAAGAGAATCGCCTTTCAGAAGTTTGCACTTATCTAATGGATGAAGGAACAAGGGAAGGCCAGTGGCTGTGGTTTAAGAATGAAAAATTGGAATGGGTGCAAAACTATGAGTCGGGAAATCTCACACATTCAAAGCGCATCATAAACGACAAAATTTTCAGTGAAACTAATTATTTGGATCATGATTCTCGAATAGTAAAAGAATATTTCGATAGTGGTGAATTGCGCATGCAAGGACAGTGGAAAGGCAAAGAGATGGATGGTGTTTCATACTTGTTCTTCAAGAATGGAAAGCCATCTTACATTATTGAATACAACGAAGGAAGATTCATAAGTGCGATTACTTATGATGAAGATGGCCAGGTTATCTCTAACGTTAATAACGATTCTGCCGATAAAGTTTGGCGACACTGCAATCAGGAGGGAGATATATGCTGCGAGTGCAGAGAGAAAAACGGAAAAGTGAAGTGCAAACCATATAAACCGAAGAAATAACTCACACCAATCCTGCCTTAGCCGCCTGCGCCACCAGTGCCGCAGTGTTCAATACCTCAAACTTGCTCAGCAAGTTTTTCCTATGACTGTCAATAGTGCTTTGGCTTACAAAAAGTTTGTCTGCAATTTCCTTGTTCGTTAGTCCTTCTGCAATCAGTAAGAGTACTTCCTGTTCTCTGCGGGTAATTACCGGGCCTGATTGTTCGCGCTTGGTTGTTGCGCCATTGTAGTTGCTCACGCTGATGGTCATCTGATTAGCCATGGTGGCGTGTATGGCCTTTTCAATTTCTTCGGGCGATGCGCTTTTGGTTAGGTAGGCCAGGGCACCATTCTGAATCATCTCGCTGATGTAAGCTTTGTCTTGAAAAGTGCTCATCGCTATCACCTTCACCAATGGAAACTCAGTCGTTATTTTCTTGCACAAGTCAATACCGCTTATCTCCGGCAGGTTGATGTCGGTGATGATGATGTCTACACTTTTCTCACGCAGCAATGCTATTGCATCCATGGCACTTGCGGCTTTGCCCACAAGCACAATACCCTCCATGTTTTTCAGAATGTTTTCCATTCCTTCCAGCACAATGGGATGGTCGTCTACAATAATGATTTTTACTTCTTTCATATTCATTACTTCTGAGTTCAGAAGGATGTATCCATTTGCACAATTCTGCACTTGTCTTTATTATCGTGGCCCGTGTCCTTCTCCCCCGGAGAAGGTGCCCGCAGGGCGGATGAGGCCATTCCCCTCTCCACTTCAGAGGGGCTAGGGGTGAGGCTCCACCGGAAACTCAATCAACACACTCGTACCCTTTCCACTATCCGACTTCACATCCATCGTTCCTTTCAAATAATTTATTCGGTGTTGCAAGTTCGCATAGCCTGCACCTGTGGCTGATTTTAAACTGCTCACATCAAATCCATTTCCATCATCTTCTACCACTATGTTAATGTTGTTGTCGTGCCTGCTCAGTTGTATGATGATGTTTTTTGCACTGGCATGTTTCAGTGCGTTATTCACCAACTCCTGTAACATTCTGTAAACCGTTATCTCTTGGTCGTTGGCCAGTCGTTGGGTAAAGTTGTGGTGCTCCAGATGCACATGCAACGTGCCTGATTCATTCAGTCCATCGCATAAGTTTTGGGTGGCTTGCACCAATCCGAATTTGATGAGCGACTCGGGCATCATGTTGTGCGCTACTCTTCGCATCTCGCTGATGGCATTGTCCAATTGGTGCAGTGACGAACTGAAAATGTTCGCATACTCTTCACTGATAAGTACGTTTCCTTTCATAGATGATAATGATAGTTTTACTCCGCTTAATAAACTCCCTAGGCCATCGTGCAAGTCCTTAGCCACTCGGCTGCGCTCGTTTTCTTCGCCTTTTATGATGCCATCCATGGCCACCAATTGCTTTTCGTTTTCTAAGTCTTTTATTTTTTGGAGTTGAATGGCTTCGTTTTGTTTATTGATGGTATTTCTTCGTTTGAAGTTGGCGAAAAGAAGGAGGGCGGCAAGCAATGCAAGTGCAGCAATTCCAATAAAGAAGAACTTCAAACGACTTTGTTGAGAGGCTTTCAGCGTTTCCACTTCTTTCTCCTTTGAAAGTTGGAGCAGAGCATTCTCTTTCTTTTCGTTTTGATACTTCGCTTCCATCTCCAAAACTTGCTGAGCCACTTCTTCATTGAAAGTGCTGTCTTTGTAAACAACGAATTCCTTCAAATAGTCATAGGCCTTATGATAGTCACCGCGAGCATATTCCATTTCTGATTTGCCTAGAAATATCTCGCGCAGGTTTTGCCATTCTTTTTGTTCTAGCGCGATAGGCAAGGCCTTTTCATAATATACCGATGCCTCTTCTAGTCGGCCCAAGTCTTTGAGGATATTTCCCTTCACAAGAAAGCAAGAAACTGCTACCGAAGGATTGGTCAATTGGTCTGAAAAAAATAAGGCGGTATCAGCATAAGCATTGGCTTTTTCTAGTTTACTTTCTTGCTGATAGACAGAGGCAAGATTTTGATAGGTGATAGTTTTTGTATTTAGAGCAGTGACTTGAGAACACAATGCGGCAGCGCTATCAGCATAAAGGACCATGAGTTCTTTGCTCTTGCTGCGCATGTGACAAGCTGATACATTCATATAGTTAGCCACTAGGTCGTCCACACTCCCGGTGAGTTTACAATAGGCAATAGCGCGCAGTCCATAGTCAAGTGAGTTTTTGAATTGGTGTAATAAAGAGTAGTAGAAGGAAAGATTGCCGCAGGCGGCCGACTTCCTTGCGGGTTCATCCAGCGGCTCCAATATTTTTAGTGCGGCAATGTTGCAATTGACCGCAGAGTCCAGCGCATTAAGATTGCTATATGAATTGCCGATATTGAAAAGAGCAACTGCCATGCGCACAGGGTTTTTAGCATTTTCAGCGTAACGATAGGCTTCGCGTTGTTCAGCTATACACTTTTCATAAGCAGCAGAATTGAAATACACATTACCTATATCTGAATGTGCCAATGACAGCAATAAGTCATTATTTTTTTCATTCGCCATGGCAAGATTTTGCCTGTAATACATCATGGCTTGCGCAGTATCAGTAAACTCATAGCTGTATCCCATGTCGCGCTTTAAGTTGAATCGAACGGAGTCGTTGGTTTCTGTCTGCAATTCGCGCAGCAGTTCATCTCGATTGATGTTTTGGGCCGCAGAGGCATGCATTGCAAGAACAAAAATCAATGTTTCGAAGCGTGCTATGATGAAAAAATATTTACTCATCTGTGGGCGAATGTATAAGCCTTCTTCCATAGCAAAAGAGACTCGCTATCAATATCCCCTAAAAACAGGAGAAGCTATTTCCACATAAATCGGGATTGTATGAGAAGTAAGATGTGGGCTGCTTTGTGCTCAGATTTTTAATGTATCAAATCATATCGTCAATTAATCAAAAATTCTACAATGAAACACATTTTACTTTTCATTTTTCTCAGCGTTTCGGCATATGCCACAAGTGCTCAAAGTGCAAGTCTTGTTTGGGCAAAACAATTCGGTGGGCCTGACGCACAACAGAACACGGCTGTTTATCAAGACCCTTTTGGTAACTTCATTTTCTCTGGCTATTTCTACGGCACTGTTGATTTCAACCCGAGTTCTGCTAGTAACACCCTTTCTTCAAATGGAACAAAGGACGCTTACGTTTGCAAACTGGACGCCAACGGCAACTACATGTGGGCTGTTTCTTTCGGAGGCGTTGGAGATGATGAGGCTTGGGATGTAGCCACCGATAATTTTGGAAATGTGATTGTAGTGGGAAGTTTTACAAGTGCTTCTTTCGATGCTGACCCAGGTGCGAATACCGTTACACTCACCACAGTGTCTTATTATTCATCTGCTTTCGTTATAAAACTAGATGCCAATGGAACCTATCAGTGGAGCCAAGCCTTTACAAGTCCCCAGTCGTTTTCGTATGTAAGTGCCAAGGCGGTGCATGCAGACAGCAATGGCAACATCACAATAGGTGGTCAAATGAATCTTACTCAGTTCGATGCGGTCGATTTTAACCCGGGTATTGGCAGCAATACATTGAACGAAAACCATCACTACTTCATTCTAAAGCTCACTCCAAATGGTGTTTATGTAAATGTGATAGGACTCGAAGGTTCGTATAACTACATCCCCAACTTCACAGATATGATAGTGGATGGTGAGTCGAATGTCTATTTCAGTGGCGAATTTTTCTCTATCATTGATTTTGATCCATCACCAGTAGATTTTGAGGTAAATGGCAATGGATACTATGTTGCTTTTGTTTGTAAGCTAAGCGGTTCAGGCGAGTTGCAGTGGGTGTCAACCATCCAAGATGCTGGCAACAGTATATATACCACATCACTATTGCTTGACAACAATGATAATGTGTATCTAACAGGAACCTTTAAAGAAGTGGTTGATTTCAATCCTGACTTTACAGGCACCAATGAGTTGGTCGGTTACACAGGTTATGACAATGGTTACATACTTAAATTGAATGAAAATGGCGAATACATCTACGCAAAAAATATGGCCAATGGCCCGGGTTCAACTTGTCGTGATGTAACGATTGATGATAATTACAATCTTTATGTCATTGGTAATTTTACGGGAACGGCCGACCTAAATTCTAACGAGGGCGAGGTTGCAAACTACACGGTGTCAGGCAGTGATAATGTTTTTGTCACCAAGCTCAATGACGAGGGTGAATATGTTTACTCCAACACCTTTGGAAGTGCAGGTATTGAAGAAGGCCGTACCATTTTCTTTGATACAACAACCAATAGCTATTTGGCTATCGGGTCGTTCACCAACTCTATGGATGTGGACCCAAATACGGGTGTAGCTAATATGACATCGGCCGGTAACTCGGATATCTTTATCATCAGGTTTAGCGAGTGCTCGCCTGTGACCACAAGTTTTTCTGATGTTGGTTGTGGCAGTTACGAATGGAATGGTCAGGCGTATACCGTCAGCGGCACCTATCAGCAAGCATTCATAGCCACATCCGGTTGCGATAGCTTAGCAACATTAAATCTTACCATTGCTTCAGCTACAAGCAGCAGCATCACTGTGGAAGCATGTGCGCAATATGTTTTTAATGGCGAAGAGCTAGAAGTATCTGGCAACTACATAAGCACATTCACTAATGCACAAGGTTGTGACAGTCTGGTTTATCTCAACCTAACTATTGGAAATTATCCGGAAGTGGCACTTACCATAAATGGAAATACCATTTCTGCAACAAGCACGGCCACATCTTTCCAATGGTTCAACTGCGACAATAATCAAGTGATTGAGGGTGCAACTTCTGCATCCTATTCGCCAACACAATCTGGCTCCTATGGTGTATATGCCAACCTAGGACCGTGCACCGAACAAGAATGTACCAACTTCACCTACACCGGTGTGAAAGAGTTAGGCGCCAATAGCATTTCACTCTATCCCAACCCCGCAGAGGACAATATTTTCATCAATTGCTCATCTGCGCTGAACAACGCAATCCTGCACATCATCAACTCCACAGGAAGCATTGTCATGAGTAATAGCATAAAAGGAAATGGTATGTCTTTGGATGTTTCTTCACTGCCAAGTGGCATCTACTTTATCCAATGTGTAAGCAATGGAGTGATGATGCAAGAGCGATTTGCGAAGAAATAGGAATTGTAAACTGATTCTATTTTTAATATCAACTAAACCACTAACCAAAACAATTGCAGGCCGCTCGAAAGAGTGGCCTGTTTTTGTTTTCATCTATGTCTTAGGTTTGAAAAAAAATAAGTGAGTTCAAAATGGATACAACGAAAGAATTAAAACTTGCGGTGCTGATAGACGCGGATAATGTTCCCTATAGCAACGTGAAAGGAATGCTGGAGGAAATAGCCAAGTACGGCACACCCACTTTCAAGCGCATCTATGGCGATTGGACAAGGCCTACACTTTCTGGATGGAAGAATGTATTGCTTGAAAATGCCATCACGCCCATTCAACAATACAGCTACACGACAGGCAAAAACTCTTCGGACTCAGCTTTGATTATTGATGCAATGGATATTCTTTACACGGGTGGTGTTGATGGATTTTGTATTGTTTCAAGTGATAGTGATTTCACTCGTTTGGCAACTCGTCTGCGTGAAGCCGGCATGAAAGTATTTGGAATAGGCGAGAAGAAGACTCCAGCTCCATTCATAGCCTCTTGCAATAAGTTTATTTACATAGAAATACTGAAGAAGGAGGAAGCAAGGGAAGAACTTAGAACGGAAAAGAAGCCTCAGAAAAATGCGGGTAAAAAGCAAAAGCCCGAATCGATTGCTGACAATAGCAATAGACAGTTGACTAAACTAATTGCTGATAGCATCAATGACATAGCCGAGGAGGATGGCTGGGTATTTCTTGGTGTATTGGGGAGTTTGATACTTAAGAAAAAACCTGATTTCGACCCGCGTAATCATGGGTTCAAAAAACTGATTGACCTCATAAGAAGCCTCCCAAAAATTGAAGTAGATGAGCGCAAATCGTCCAAAAACAACATTTCACATTTTTATGTTAGAACGAAAAATTGAAATGAGTAAGACCTTAGTTTTCTGGATAACCATTCTCTACCCAGCACTGCAACGCGTTCAAATCTGATTGCGAAAGTTTGGCCGAACCTTTTGGCATACTTTGATTGTCCAACACTTCTCGTTTGAATGAACCATTGGCAATAATGGAACTCAAGCCACTATAAACATTGTAGCTCGGATGGCAACTTGATGAGGTGCAATTGCTATTGATTATCGCTTTCACTTTGCTGTTATAAGTTGGGTTTGAACCATCGCAGGTTGGCTTGTCCTTTTTGCAAGCAAAAAGCAAAATGAATGTAAGAGAGAGAATGAAGGTTGTTTGTTTTTTCATGTATTATGGCTTGTAGCAAGCCGTAAGTAAATATTGAGTAATCAAATTTTCTTGCTGTGCATCTATTTCTGCCTTATCGGCCATTGGTGGAATGATTTCTTTCCACTGGGCTTCGTTGCCCCAAGTTGCTTTTTTTAATCCATGGCAATTGCCACAACTGGCTTCGTAAAGTTTTTGCCCTTCTTGCAAAGAGGCCATGGTGGCGCCAGGAAATTTTGAGGCAGCGCGGTCAGCATCTGCTTGTGTCATCGCTACTTGTTTAGATGCTGTGCAGCCCCCAAGAATGATTACAGAGGCAATGAGTGTTTTTTTCATAAGATTATTTTAATGCAGATAAAACTGAATAGGCAATAGTATTCAATATGGAATACAAATATCTTGACCGCAGTGAGTCTTGAAAGGGATTCAACATCAGTGGGTTCGTGATTAGAACTATTTTCAACTGGCAATTGCAGAAAGTATCGGAGAGTATCCGTAATCCTAATGAAAAGGCTTCCTACAAAAGGAAGAATTTTAGATAAAGACACAATATTTCCATCCTATCGAACGAACATAAGTGCTAAAGGAAGAAATATTTTATGGTTCATCCCTCGGTACCTATTATTTTCGCGACCCTAAATTAAAGGAGGTATATCCATTATGTTGATTATTCCAGTAAAAGAAGGCGAAAGCATTGACCGCGCGCTTAAGAAATTCAAGAAGAAATTCGAGAAAACAGGCGTTGTGAAGCAACTGCGTGCTCGTCAGGCCTATGAGAAAAAGAGCGTAACAAGACGCACTGAAATCAAGAAGGCAACTTACATAGCCAATTTGAAGCGCGAAGAGGAAGCGTAAGAACACGCTTTTGTTCACAATATTATGGGTGAAGTCACGGTTATACCGATGTCTTCACCCTTTTTGCTATAGTGCAATTCGCAGAATTCTACACATACCTACTCACTGAAAAGAGAAGCTCACCTCATACGCTAGAAGCGTATAAAAACGACCTACAGCAGTTTGCTGTTTTCTGTACCGTCACATTCGAAATAAATGATTATTCTGAAGTAACGCAGTCTGTGGTTAGGTCATGGATTGCAGAGCTGATGGAGGCGAAATACGAGGCAAGTTCCGTACACCGTAAACTTTCATCATTGCGCGCGTGGTTTAGGTTTTTGTTGAAAACGGGCAAAACCACTAACAATCCTGCTCGCGGCATTCCTAAGCCGAAACAACCCAAACGATTGCCTGTGTTTGTGGAGGAAAACGCAGCAAAAAAAATCTACAGCAGAAGAATCGACCCAACTAATTTAGCTCAGTTACGAGAGCAATTGATACTGAAACTACTTTATGAGACAGGGCTAAGGCAGAGTGAATTACTGGGCATCCTGGATGAAGACATCGACCCCATAATAGGCCAGGTGAAAGTGTTGGGTAAAAGGAATAAAACGCGCTATGTGCCCTTAGGCAGGTTATTACTGAATGAAGTAGCCAGCTACCAAGCACTCCGCAGACAACAATTTCCTCAAAGTGAAACATCACACCTACTTATTACGGATAAAGGTAAAAAAATCACAAAATCCTTTTTGTATCTGACTGTAAAAAACTACCTTTCGCAGATAACGACTATAAGTAGAAAGAGCCCACACGTTTTGAGACACACATTTGCCACTCATATGCTGAACAATGGAGCAGACCTCAATGTGATAAAAGAAATACTCGGGCACAGTAGCCTCGCAGCTACCCAAGTTTATACCCACAATTCAATAGAAAAATTAAAAGGCGTCCACCAAAGGATGCATCCACGGAATCAGTAAAATAAAATCCTTAAAATTTTAGCATTATGCAAGTAAAAGTTCAGAGCATTCACTTCGATGCAGACACCAAACTCATCTCTTTTATCGAAGAAAAAATGAGTAAGCTCACCCAGTTCCATGATCGCATTATTCGCGGTGATGTTTTTTTAAGAATCGATAAGAGCGATAACATGGAAAACAAAATAGCCGAAATAAAACTGTCGGTGCCTGGCAAGGATCTATTTGCAAGTAAACAGTGTAAGTCTTTTGAGGAGGCTACTGACAATGCAGTAGAAGCTATTCGCAGGCAAATAAGTAAACACAAAGAGAAGTAATAGCTCCCTAAAGAAGCCATCCCGCACCCTGAAATGTGCGGGATTTTTTTTTAACATTCTAGTCCAAACTTAAAAGAGATGAATAAGAAATTTTTCAGAGCTGCCTGTTTGCTGTTAGCGTTGGCAGTTGTTTTTGGTGCATTTGGAGCTCATGCATTAAAATCACGACTAGCATCCAATTCTTTGCAGGCTTGGCAAACGGGGGTGCAGTATCACTTTATTCATGCGATAGGCATGTTGGTAGTTTCATCAATAGCAACCGGAAATTTCTTCCATGAAAAACGACTAAAAATGGCCCTGCTATTTCATGTAATCGGTATCGCATTGTTTAGTGGGTCTTTATACCTACTCGCCATTCAATCACTTATAGGAGGAGTGGGGTTGAATTGGCTTGGTCCAATAACTCCAATAGGAGGAGTTTTCTTTATTGCAGGCTGGCTGATGACTGCCATTTCAATAAAAAAATGAGGACAGAAAAATGGACAATGAATTGACATTGTCCAATACTATTTCTTGATGTAATTATCGCTTAAGCACTCAGTTCCTCAACTTCAATCATCTTGAAGGGGACACTTATGATGGCTTCGTAGTCTTCTCCTGCCTCTAGCATGTCTTCGTCATCTTGTTCATAGTACCAGTGGATGGTCACTTTCCCTGCAATACCTTCAAGCCTTTTGAAGAGGTCCAATAAACACTTACTGCTGCTGGTATTGAAATACTCCAGTTGCACATGCACGTTGGTTTCGGCACTTGGTGATTTGGAGTAACTCTCGAGCCAATCTATCAGCGGTTTGTAAAACTCAAGCGAGTTCTCAGGAATACTTCTTCCCTTCAACTCCAGCTTGCCTGAAGCAGTGAATAGAATTGAAGGAGTCTTCTGAGTAGGGGCCATTTTTATTTCTTCCATACGATTTGTGCATTGATTGTATAAGGTAGACAATCAGCGCCACAAGGATGAAGTTCGAATGCTGTCAATAGCCAATAGCATGCGTCAAGTTTTAACAATGTGAGCGTTTATATCTTCGACCTCATTAATCAAATGGTATTAGAGCATGTGTACAGGTAGTAAAAATGAGTGGTTTCAAACTTGGTTTGACTCGCCCTACTACCATGCGCTTTACCAGCATCGCGACCACACTGAAGCTGCGAATTTTTTGTCGGCTTTGTTGAGTTACTTGAAATTAGAAAAGAATTCTTCTTTGCTTGATTTGGCCTGTGGAAAAGGTCGCCACAGTGTTTTCCTAAATGCGGAGGGTTATGATATTACAGGGGTGGACCTGTCAGTTGAAAGCATACGGCATGCCAGTCAATTTGAAAATAAGTCGCTTCGTTTTTTGGTTCAGGATATGCGCCTACTGGAACTTGATACGAAATTCGATTGCATCTTGAACCTCTTTACCAGCTTCGGTTATTTTGACCACGAGGAAGACAACATGAAGGTGTTGAATCAAGTGAAAAAGCACCTGAAACCAGGCGGTATGTTTGTTTTAGATTACTTCAACGCTTCGTTGGTTTCTAAGAACAACTTGGACGATATCGAAAAAAGTGCATCTGGATTTCATTTCAAAATGATGAAGAGAATTGAGGGAGGACGCATCTTTAAAGACATTTGTGTTACTGAAGGGGAAAATAAATTTCATTTTACTGAGCAGGTTCAACTGCTAAATGCAACTATGTTGCACGCGATGTTGAAAGAGTCCGGCCTAATGCCGATGGCTTCTTTTGGCAATTACCAGTTGCAACCCTATTTGCCAGACTCATCTGAGCGACTTATTATTATCTCAAGAAACGAATGAATCAAGCACCTCTTTTTTACGCTGCCATTCTCTTTGTCAGCGCCCTTGTTGGCGCAGGTATTTTTTTACTTACACAGAAGCAAACCGGCAAAGGGCTTAAACTTCTTCTGTCATTCAGCGCTGCATACCTACTTGGCCTTACCCTTCTTCATCTTTTTCCTGAAATGTTTAGCAGCGAAATTGAACACGCAGGTTGGTACGTTTTAGGAGGTTTTATGCTCCAGGTAGTCCTTGATTTTTTCTCGCATGGTGTAGAACATGGGCATGCGCACGTTGAGAAACATGAGCATACGGGTACAAGGTTTCTTTACACTGTTATGGCTTCACTCTGGGTACACGCTTTTATTGAAGGAATGCCATTCGGTGGAGCTATTGAGGGGCATGCACATCATCATGGTCACGACCACGGACATGGCCCTCATGACCATCGTGACTCCCTACTCATTGGAATTTCATTGCACAAAGTCACTGAGGCGTTGGTATTTACAGCACTTCTTGTAAATGTTGGTTTGAGCAGAAATCGGGCGCTTTTTTGGTTGTTCATTTTTGCTCTTGTCGCTCCTGCAGGCGCATTTGCACATTATTACATTGGCGAAAATGGCCTTGCGAATATTGCCACGTTAACTCCTAAAGTGACAGGCGTCCTCATCGGTATCCTTCTCCACGTTTCTACGACTATAATTTTCGAGGGTGAAGAAGGCCATAAGTTCAATTGGATGAAATTTGGAACTATCATTTTGGGCATTGCAATGGCTGCTGCTATTGCGTAATGACGACCTTGTTCACTTTGGGCTGTTGGTATTACCGTTCTCATTACAAAGGCTCTAGCCAATATTTTCTACCTTTGGCAAAAACCATCAATAAGATGAAATTCGAAATAGAAGAAAAAGATAAAGTAACAATCATAAGGACGAAGGTTGAAAAACTTGACGCCATACACGCTCCTGAATTAAAGAGCGAGATTGTCATGCTGAATAAAGAAGGCAAGAAGAACCTGATAATTGACCTAAGCGAAACACGCTACATAGACTCTTCGGGTTTGAGTGCTGTACTTGTTGCAAATCGCTTGTGTAGGGACAGCAACGGTTCGTTTGTAATGTGCGGGCTTCAGGCATCGGTTCAGAAACTGATTACCATTTCTCAGCTTGACCCTATACTGAAAATTACCCCAACTCAGAATGAAGCCATTGATATGGTTTACATGGAAGAAGTTGAGCGCGAATTGTAAAACCTACTTTTTTTATATGACTAAAAAATTACTTCTATCCACTTTCATAGTGGTCTTAGCAAATGTTACCAATGCGCAATGCGATCCCGCCAGTCATGACTGGATGGGTGAGGCTTTTGGCGTTTCTCCTGACCCTAATGCGGGTGAAACTTTTGTAGATGGCATTTTGGGAGAGTATTACAATGATGTGGTTTACGTGCTTGCCCCTGTTGATGTCACTGATATTGATAGTACGTTCGCTATTGATTTGCAAATAGACTCTATAAGCCTTGACAGCATTACACTTTTTAATGGCTTAGCGGATGTACAACTTTCTAACATTGGCCTTAATGTTACTTGCAACAACAATGGTGACTCTCCAAATCCGTGTATGTTTATGCCAGGCAATGCTTATTGCGGTGACATTTCCGGTGTTCCCACTGCGGCTGGTATATTTCCAGTAAAGATTTATGTGAAGGTGTTTTTCAACTTCTTTGGACCACAGTCTGCTCCCTATGAATTCGAAAACTATACGCTGAATATTGTTGACCCCACGAGTATTTTAGAAAAAGTGACACCAGCAATCACCATTTCTCAAAACACTCCGAATCCGGCAAATACATCAACTGATATCACCTTCCAACTGAGTCGTCCGGAAAATGTGCAATTTGAAGTTTTGAACTTGTTGGGCGAAAAGATTTACGCATCAAAAAGTAGTGGGAAAAAGGGCGAGAACAAACTGATTTTGGACACGTCTGCTATGGAACCAGGAGTTTATTTATACTCCATTCAGTGCGCTGATAAGAAACTCACGAAGAGAATGATTGTGCAGCGATAACATTCAAAAAAAGTCTTAAGAAACCATTGAAGCCGCCTTTGAAAGAGGGCGGCTTTTCATTTTAGCGAAGCACCTAATTGAGGCAGTGATTAAACTCCGGAAATCCCCACAGCTTTGTGTTGAGTTGAATACTCTCAAACTTCCTCAGGTTGATGCGGACCTTGCACCTTCTAAAGTTGTGGCCTGTAGATTTTTTTTTATTCATAGGGTGTGGTTTTCAGAACTATCTGAAACGGGTACACACTTAAAAAAGTTTCGAGTAAGAGAATGAGTCAATGGACTACGCCAACTCAGTTTGCCTCAGCATGATGCGCTCGCTCCAAGCTTTGCGGTCATCTACTATGAAGTTTTCAATGTTCCCATCCTTCAGCATAACGGCCATGCCGTTCGGATTGATGAGCAATGTTTTAAAGAATTGCACTTGCGAAATCTCCTTCACTTCAACTTCTAGCTCATGATGAAGGTTTTGGCTGGAGTTGCTATAAAACAAAAGGCGCATGTTGGTCAATTTCAAACGGCCACCTACTGCAATGAAATTTTGAAAGTGACTGGCACCCTCATCATGAATAACTACCTCATCTTCTTTTAGCATCTACTTGAATATTTATTGAGTCAAGAAATTTTCTAAAACGCGGGCGAAAATAGCCGCATGCTATGGAGTAAAGTGCTTTCATTTGCGCAAGATTGAAATGCTGACTGAAGGAATACATACCATGAAGAACATTATAATAACCGGATCAAGCAGTGGAATAGGTGAAGCCACAGCAAAACTGCTGTCTGAGAAGGGCCACAGGCTGATGCTTTTGGCTCGCAATGAACAAAAGCTGGAATTACTTAAAAAAGAGATTGGGGGCTCAATTGAGGTTGCCATCTGTGATGTGCGAGATGCGAAACGCGTCAATGAAATAATAGTCTCGGTAAATGATGCTTGGGGCAATGTTGACGTTTTAATAAACAACGCAGGTCTTGGCTACTTCGACAAGTTCGCGAACGGTACCATAGAGCAATGGCATGAAATGGTAGATGTTAACATAAAAGGTCTATTGAATTGCATTCACTCTTCGTTGCCTTTTCTCATTGAAAGCCGAGGTCAAATCATTAATATTGGAAGTGTGGCATCGCATCAAGTATTCGCGAACTCAGGCGTATACTGCGCTACCAAGCATGCCGTTTTTGCAATTAGCGAGAGCATACGATTAGAGCTAGCAGATAAAGTTAGAGTGACTACCATAAGTCCTGGAAGCGTGAACACTCCTTTCATAGACAAAACGACTAATGAGGAGATGTTGAATGAATACAAGAATTACTTCGCAGCCGGTTTATCTCCTGAACTTGTTGCTGAGCAAATACTGCACGCTATTAATAGTCCATTGGGAAGTGTGATTAGTGAAATAGTGGTGCGGCCAAGCCGGGCCATCAAGTGAACTACTTCTTCAATAATTCGCCAAAGTGTTTCTTGAATTTTTCAACTTTTGGCCTCACTACCATTTGACAATAGGGCTGCTCACCGTGCAATGCGAAGTAGTCATTGTGATAGTCTTCTGCGGCATAAAATTTATCGAAGGCAGTTACCTCCGTTACAACTGGATTGCTCCAGTTGCCGCTTTCGTTGGCTGCTTTTATAGCCAATTCAGCCAATTCCTTTTGGGCATCGGTGTGATAATAAATGGCTGAGCGATATTGAGTACCCACGTCACCACCTTGTCTGTTAAGTGTGGTAGGGTCGTGAACTTCGAAAAGCACTTCGAGCAACTGAGCAAAAGAAACTACACGCGGATCAAAGGTGATTTGACAAACTTCAGCATGTCCAGTGGTGCCGTTGCAAACCTCTTTATAAGAAGGGTTTTTTACTGCACCTCCGGTGTAGCCGCTTTGCACTGATGTTACTCCGTTTATGCCAGAGTAGACGGCTTCTACGCACCAAAAGCAACCAGCACCAAATGTGGCCAGTTGAGTGGTGTCATTAGTTGTGGTGCTATCCAACGCAGCACTCTTTTGTGATTCATTTATCATATCTGTAAGATTCAATTTTTTTTCTGTTTCATTGGTAGGAGTATTTGAGCATGCTGCAAAGCCAAGCGCTAGCATGATGATGGTCCAAAGATTCGTAATTGATTTCATTCTGTTTAAGTTTTGTTTTGAAATAGATATTGTATTTACGAATTGGTCGGTCCTACGGATGTAACATGACAAAAAAAAGAAAACTGCGTGATGAACTTTCTTATCATTCATCACGCAGTAGCATAAATTTTACATTAGTCTTCTTTAGTCAACTGAAGGCCGCTGCTGGGGTTGCGGAGATTGCACACTTTTTTGACTGCTGCCAAACAGCGCATTGATGATGTAAATCACCACTCCACTGATGACAATTATTATCAAGGACTGAATGGTTTTGCCAAGATATTGACGGAGGAATGTCCAATCAATAACATCCCAGATACCAAGTAGGGCCATTATTGTTATGATTACAACAAGACCTGAAAGCACCCAGGCAAAAAGATTACGTGTGTTCATGTTCATGATTTTATGGTTATTGTGTTTTACGAAATTGCATTGTTGTTGTCAAAATAATCTATCAATTTGTGTTAAAGCAGATTGTGTTAAAGCTGAGACTTTTTTGTCAATCTCTTTTTTTGCGTTTCACTTCTTTCTTTACCGTCAGTTCGCCATCATCGAAGTTTACGGTCTTGGTTTCTATGATAGTGCTGGAGCTGTCCGTTTCTTCATCCAATGAATGCTCTATGTAATGCTCCGTTTCTGCTCCATGTTCGTCCATGCGAAGAACTTCCCCCTCGTCTCCCGCCCAGCTTATTTGTCTTATGTTGCTACCAAGTGCAATGTACTTACCGACAGGGACATAGATAATTACTTCAATGTGCTGGGCTCTGAATTTATCGGTAGAAGGCGTGGTAAAGAAGGAGGCAAATGTTGCTGAATCATTCTTTATGAAATAATCATAACTGATGTTCTTACATAAACCGCGAGCTTCATCATTGCTCCTTCCTTGACTTGATTTGCGCACTTGCACCTTATAGCTATCATCATTTGTTGGTTCAAAATGAAGATTTAAAGGTTCACCATAATAGATAGAACTCTCGGTGATTTTGGTAAGGTCTCCGAAGTCGTTGTTGCGGTTACTGCTTCTTGAGAAAATAGTGTCTGGTAACACACTTACAAAAAGAGTGTCGCCTATTGCAGAGTCTATCAAAGCGGAAGTGGTTATCTCCGCATCGCAGCTGAATTGCTTGCCTGTTTTTATTCCACCATAAAGGCAAAGAACAACACCAATGATGAACAATGACAGCAGCGACAATCCTAACCCTTTTATTTTTTTTGCGCTTGCGGTTATCAGTTTTATGCCAAGATAAATAAGTGCTACTGCAGGAGCACCCATTGCCAGCACTACTCCTGTGGCAAGCATCCAAAGTGTCCCATCATTGGAGAATACTAGATTATTTAATGTGTCAAATCCATTTTCACCGAATCCAAAAAAATTAAAGTCGCTTACGATGAGCATACTCAGTAGCCCAATTAGCAACCCAAAGCCTATCATCATAATGATGAATCCGAACAGAATGGACAGGGCTCGCCCTATGCCGGAAGTGGCATTGGAAGTGGCATATCGAACTTGCTGAGCTGTCTTCTGACCAAATTTGTTGATGCGTTCTGCGGAAGCTTTGGCCTCATCATTCACCATTCGGGTAATGTTGTTTATGTCTACAGTCTCTCCTCGCATCTGCAATTTCTCGGCTGTGGTTTCTGCCTTAGGCACTAAAGCCCAAAACAAAATGTAGCCAAGTATGGCGGTGCCACCGCTGATGAAGAATATGAGCACAACCAGCAAGCGAACAACAATAGGATCGATACGGAAATAATGACTCAAGCCAGCACACACACCACTCAACACTTTGTCTTCTTCATCGCGATAAAGTCTGCGTTGCTTGTGTCGCGTGTTGGAGCTGTAGCTCTTGTTTTTTGCATTGTCATCAGCATCCACTTTGTAGTCTTCTGGCTGCCCCATGATGCTAACCACCTCATCCACATCAGTGCGAACAACAACGTTCTTGCGTTCGTTCATTCGCTCATTGAATAGTTCTGCAATGCGCACTTCTATGTCTTGCATAATTTCTTCACCGGCAGGGTCTCCAGTAAAATTCGCTTTGATGTTTTCAAGGTAGGTTCGAAGGGTGAAAAAAGCATCTTCTTCTATGTTGAAGACGCTGCCCCCGAGGTTGATGGAAATGGTTTTATTCATGATAATTGGTTATTGAGGTTTTTGAGTTCTTTTTACAGCTTCGGATAATTCGTCCCAGGTTTTTTTTAGTTCTCCCTGAAATTTTCTGCCTGCAGCAGTGATGTTGTAATACTTGCGTGGAGGGCCTTGTAGGCTTTCCTCCCAGCGGTAGTTCAACAAATCATCGTTTTTCAATCGTGTGAGCAACGGATAAAGTGTGCCCTCCACAACAATCAGTTTTGCGTCTTTCAAAGCAGAGAGTATGTCAGAAGGATAGGCTTCGCCACGTTGCAACACACTCAGAATGCAGAATTCCAGCACTCCCTTTCGCATCTGCGCTTTTGCATTTTCTATGTCCATAGTGTTTTTGGGTAAATAGTTAGTGTTTCAAATGGTTTGAAAACGAAGTACAAAGTGATAGCTGCGGTTCACTTCATTGATGGGCAGATCTAGCGTCTTACCATACAATTGCTGCAACACATATTCTGTAAGCTTTTCATCTTCGCTTTTTATGTTCAGCACTGTAAGGTTTCCATCAGCATCTACCTGCAGCCATAACTGAACTTGCTGTTTTTGTTGTCCAATAAAGTCAGGGCAATGAATAAAGTTCTTTATCCAGTTCAATATGGATTCACTTTCATGGCCACCATTATTCAAGCTGCCATCAGCAGTAGTAAAGCCATCGGAGTTGGTTGATGTGCTTCCGCCTGTAGCAAGGGTGAGGGCACCTCCTGTCGCGATTAGCGCGACCACTAAAGCTACTTTCATCATTGTTGTTTTCATCGTGAAGGGTTGTTTGTTGGATGTTTTCATTGTAAAAGGTATTTTGGTTGTTCTTACTTGGTAAAGTCATGTTGTTGGTTTCGCCTACAATTTGACGATGCAAAGATGTGGTAGTTGCATGGTACTTTGTAACACATAGTACTAAATTTTTCACAATAGAAGTTAATGGATCATTGACTTGCTGCGTGAATGCCCTGTTCTGATTGCTTTCCAGAGAATTTGGGATGACTCAATTATTTTTAGAAAATACTCCACTTGAACCCCATTTTTGACCCAAAATGAGAAACAAGCACCTCTGGAAACCTTCGCGAATAATCTGGAATGAGAGCAAAAGGAGCTATCAGTTCAACAAAGCTGTTGTGTATGCTGGCTCTTTTCACATAGCTGAACTTCAAATCAAAACTTATCTGCCTTTGATGCAGAAGTATTGCAAGGGTGAACTGCTTGACTGCGGGTGCGGAGCAGTTCCGTATTATGCCAATTACGTGTTTTTGGTGAACGAAGTCTACTGTATAGACTGGAGTGATAGGGAAGGGGTAGTTCAACATTTGGATGAAGTCATTGACTTGAATGTGGATTTTACACTAAAAAAGGACGACTTTGATACAGTCCTTATTACTGATGTGATTGCTCATGTCAGCAGGCCCGAATTACTTATTCAGCGACTGAGTAAACACATGAATAAGGATGCTCATCTCATACTCACCAGTCCATTCGTGTATTGGATAAGCGAGTATCCGCATGAATACTTTCACCCAACTGAGACTGCTTTCAGATGGATGTGTAAAGAGGCCGGACTCGATATTGTACATCTTGAGCCTTTTGGCGGACATGCGGATGTGCTGCTAGACACCCTGAATAAAATGATGACCTCGAGGTGGTCAAATTTTATGTTTAGAATGTTGGCATCTGTGGTGAAAAAAACTTCGTGGTACAAAAAGCGCAATGAAAAAAGCCGCTATTCTTATCCCTTAGGCTACACGCTAGTAGCAAGGAAACTATGATAAGCGCAGAGCAGATTATCACATACCTTAAGGAGTTTTTCATTTTTAATCCCAATGCACCGTTCATCTTCACGGCTGTGAGCTTCTGGGTATTTTTTGCTTTAGTGTTAGCTATTGACTCCTTTGTTCACAAGAAACGGACTTGGCGTCACTTGTTTCTTTTTGTGGTGAGCGTTTTTTTTTATTACAAAACCACGGGTTTCTTTTTCATTCTTCTTGTATTCACCGCCATTTGGGATTTTTTTGTTGGAAAGAAAATATATGTCACTCGCAACAAGAAATGGCGCAAGACATGGCTGGCAGTTAGTGTGTTGATGAACCTTGGGGTGCTTTGCTATTTCAAGTATGCCTATTTCTTTACAGACATTTACAATGCGGCACTTGGCAAACAGGCACATGTTTTTAACTGGCTAGCACATTGGAGCAATGGCTTTTTTGGTTCGCATTTCGATGTAGATAAAATCATTTTGCCCATAGGCATTTCATTCTTCACTTTTCAAAGTATTAGCTACACAGTAGAAGTATACAGGGGTTCACTGAAGCCAGTGAAGCGGTTTACCGACTTTGCATTTTTTGTCACCTTCTTCCCACAACTAGTTGCGGGACCCATAGTGCGCAGCACTGATTTTATTCCTCAATTGTATAAGGAATATCAGTTGACAAAGCACGAGTGGGGACTTGCCGTTTTTTGGATTTTAAATGGCCTTGTAAAAAAGGTTTTACTGGCGGACTACATCGCAGTCAATTTTATTGATAGAATTTTTGCGAACCCTATCTCGTATACAGGCTTTGAAAATCTCATGGCCATTTATGGCTATAGCCTCCAGGTTTATGCTGACTTTTCTGGCTACACAGACATTGCTATTGGCATAGCATTGCTAATGGGTTTTCATCTAACAAAGAATTTCAACTCGCCATACAAAGCCACTGACGTGGCTGACTTTTGGAGGCGTTGGCACATGAGTCTAAGTAATTGGCTTCGTGATTATTTGTACATACCACTGGGCGGAAATAAGGCAGGTTCTATAGCGTCTTATGCTGCCCTCGGACTTTTTGTACTCATCATCACCGCACTGAGTAATTCGTGGATGGTGTTGGCAATAAGTGCTATTGTAATTGCGGTTTGCCTTGTGCTCAGCCAACTCATTGCTTCGTTTTCGAAATGGATGAATGCCAACTTGAATCTAATGATTACTATGCTTGCAGGAGGCCTCTGGCATGGCGCTTCTTGGAACTTCATCATTTGGGGTGGATTGAACGGAATTGCATTGGTTTTTTTTAAAACATGGAAAAAAATTAGCCCTTGGGAAAAGCACAAGAACAAATGGATTGTTAGAGCCTGGGCCATATTTCTTACATTTTCATTTATCACCTTTACACGTGTTTGGTTTAGGGCAGGCAGCAATAACTCATGGAGTGAGTTAAACGCTACTCACGATTTGCAGAGTGAGTTTTTATCAGCCACAACCATGCTTCAACAAATCTTTTTGAAGATGGATTGGAGCATAGCGCCTCAAGTAATGGCTGGCTACTGGAACGTTTTTGTAGTGATATTCATTGGTCTCATCATACACTGGTTGCCAGCGTCATTCAAGGAAAATTACAGAACTAGGTTTGCTTCACTTCCCATTTGGTGCATCGGCTTGGCCTGTTTTGTCACCATCATTTTTGTCTACCAGATAATGTCGGCTGGTATGCAGCCATTTATTTATTTCCAGTTTTAATGACTCGCGGAGTTTATGCCTTTAGGAAAGACTCTATCATTTCCAAGGATGGTTTTGCAGAAGTAACATCCAACCAATGAATGTCTTCATCTCTTCTCCACCATGTAAGTTGTCGTTTCGCGTAATTTCTGGTGTGCTGCTTTATTTTTTCTATCGCTTCTTGGAGGCTGCATTTACCTTCAAGATAATCGAAGACTTCTTTGTAGCCAACCGTATTGAGAGCGAGCAAATTCTTGTATTCTACCAATGATTTTACTTCGCCTAGCAAACCTTGCTTCATCATTTCATCTACGCGCTCATTGATGCGTGAGTACAAATGATTGCGATCAGCAGTTAGACCTATTTGCACAATTTGAAAATTTCTTTTCTGCACGATTCCTTTCCTGAGTTCTGAATACTTTTTGCCGGTAAGGCTGCAAACTTCAATAGCGCGAATGAGTCGATGCGAATTGGAAAGGTCTAATTCATTGTAATACACAGGGTCAAGTTTGAGAATAGTTTCCTGTAAGTGAGCGATGCCTTTATCGGCTAATTCTTGTTCCCATTTTTTCTTCACCGCTTTGTCAGAAGGTAACTCGTCTAGCCCTTTCATGAATGCCTCTATGTACATCATGCTGCCTCCTACACAGACGGCTACATTTTTTGAAAGGAAAATTTTATTAGCCGCCTGAAGTGCATCACGTTCAAACATGCCAGCACTGTAGTGTTCGCCAATAGGTAAAAAACCAACGAAGTGATGTTTCACTGCGCTCAATTCGTCATCGGTTGGCCGTGCAACACCAATTTTCAGTTCCCGATAAAACTGGCGCGAATCTGCCGAGATAATTTCTGTATTGAAGTGTTTTGCAACTTCTATTGCAAAGGAAGTTTTACCAACTGCTGTTGGACCAAGAATGATGATGAGTGTCTTTGTTTCCGACAAAGAGTAAAGTTCAATTTTCTAATAAACCTCTTCCCAATTTCTTGATTTTTCCTTCGGCCTGAAGTTTTGGAAAAAGTGAATCCAGCAATCCATTTATGAACACATTGCTCTTTGGAGTGCTGTAATAGTTGGATAATTCGATGTATTCGTTCATGGTCACTTTAAGCGGTATGCTCTCGAATGTTTGAGCTTCTGCAAGGGCCATTTTAATAATGATGAGGTCCATCATTGCAATTCGCTCTGTCTCCCAATTAGGCGAGTTTTTCGAGATGAGCGCTTCATGATCCTCGCCCATCACAAGTGTTTTGCGGAATAACTGTTTTGCATATTGCTCTTCATCGTCATCTACTTTCCACAGGGGCATCAATTCTATGTCGTCATCGCTTTCTTTCACTGCCTTCAGCGAGCGCAATACCATGCTGCTGGCTAGATCCAAGTCATCGTTCCAGAATATTCCTTTCTCTTCAAGCCATTCATGCATCAATTCAAAATTGACTAAGTGCCTGCGTAAGAAGCGAAGTAAATATTCGCGGTCGTGCTCAAAACCGCGCTCCTTACTATTCATGTACTCTTTGTAATCATCCGACTCTGTAATTACTTTAAACAATTGCTTCAGCAAGTCGTCATTGTCTTTCCAGCGGATGTGAATTTCTTTTTCTACTTTGTGAAGGGTCTTGCTGTTCGCAAGCATGCGCACCAATATGTTGGTTACGAATTTGGCATTTGGATGCAAGTCTTCCTTGGTTGGAAGTTTTTTGTTCATGCCTGCTTCAATCTTTTCGATGGCTTTTGACTGCATCTCGGGCAGCAGGGTCATCAGTGCGATATACAAATCGCGAAATCGGTCGAAGCTTTCAAAGAGCATTTTTTCATACCGCACTATGTCCGGATTGTCATCGCTGTAGTAAGCAAATAATATTTGCATCACTTTGATGCGGATGTGTCTGCGGTTTAACATACTTCGTTAAGTTGTCTTGGTTGTCTAGTAATTCAATTTTTCTAAGGCCTAAAATCTTTCCTTTCGCTCTCCCGCTTTTTATCAGAATTTCATCTTGATTCTTCCAACAGCTTCAATGCGCGCTTCTGCCAGTTTATTGGCGGCAAGGTAGGTGGGTATGTTTTCTTCTTTGGATTTCTTGTAAATGTTGAGGGTTGTGGCATAAATATTCTCTGCCTGAGACAACGCTGCCTGTCTGTTATATCCAATTATTTCCCAGTAACAATTGATGATACCTCCCGCATTTACAAGGTAGTCTGGGGCATAGAGGATACCGCGTTTCAGTACCGCCTCTCCGTGCATCGTTTCATCTTTCAATTGGTTGTTGGCAGCGCCACAAATAATGCTGCACCCAAGCTGTTGAAGAGTTTCATCGTTTATGGTAGCGCCCAAAGCGCATGGACTGTAGATGTCCATAGGTGTTTCGTAAACGGCCTTAACATCCACTGCCTTCACGTTGTATTTGGTCATAACATCCTTCACACGATCATCATAAATGTCAGCAATGGTGACTTCAGCCGATTCTTTCACAAGGTGTTCAACAAGGTATTCGCCTACATGACCAACTCCCTGTACCATTACCTTTTTTCCAGTAAGTGAATCACTGCCAGTCAATTCTTTTGCACTCGCTTTCATTCCCATGTAAACGCCATAGGCCGTAACTGGGCTGGGATCGCCACTACCACCGCGGTATTCTGGAAGGCCAACGACATGGTTGGTTTCCATTTTTACATACTCCATGTCTTTGGTGGAAATACCTACATCCTCTGCAGTTATGTACTTACCACCAAGGCTGTTTACGAACTTGCCAAACCTGCGTATAAGTGCTTCGTTCTTGTCTTTGCGGGCATCGCCAATGATGACTGCTTTGCCACCTCCAATGTTCAAACCGGCTAGCGCACTTTTGTAAGTCATGCCACGCGACAATCGCAATGCATCGGTAATGGCATCACCTTCTGTGGCATAGGCCCACATGCGAGTGCCTCCCACGGCAGGACCCATTACTGTATTGTGAACGGCTATAATTGCTTTGAGGCCGGTGGATTTGTCCTGACAAAACACCACCTGCTCGTGGTCGAATATGGACATGCGGCCTGTGATGGAGGCATCGGTAGCATTTGCCGCTACCTTTTGCATTGTTTCAGTCATGTTGAAAGTTGCAGTTTGTTCCTTTTAAGTTCAGCTGAGGTGATGGCGTTACACCACTCTCCCTATTGCGGGACGAAAGTATCCGATTAATTCAGTTATGATGCGAAATCTTATTGCAACACCTCGTCAATTGCTAGGGCAAGTTTGCGGTCTTTATCGGTTATTACATCACCGGCATCGTGTGTGCTCAGTTCAATTTTCACATAGTTGAACACGTTGAACCAGGCTGGGTGGTGGTTCATCTTTTCCGCTATGAAGCTCACGCGAAGCATGAAGGTGAAAGCCTCCTGAAAATCTTTGAAGCGGAATTCACGCACTAGTTTATTGTCCCTTTCGTGCCACATAGTTTTACTGTTTTGGGGTAAAAGTAGGGAAACTAAAACACAGCGAAATGAGCAATCGTTTTGGTGATAATTCGTTCTCTCTTTAACACACCATCCCACTTTTCTTTGCGCCATCATTCACACAAGAATTTTTCTATGTCTCAAAAACTCACTTGCCACCTTGCTGCCATCCCCATGCGCGTGGAACCAACGGACAAAGCCGAATTGGTAAATCAGGTATTGTTGGGCGAAGAAGCGCAGGTGTTGGATGAGAATGAGAAGTGGTGGTTTGTCCGATTGCTGCACGATAACTATGAAGGCTGGGTGGACAAGAAGCAGATGAGAGAAAGCACCGGAAATGCCAATGGGCAACCTCACTCGGTGACTTCGTTGTTTCAAACTTTGGCTGATGGAAGAATGGCTCCTTGTGGTGCTATGACAAGTGAGGCCGTTATAGACAATTCAATTGATATAGAAAAAACGGCCATGCAGTTTATCGGTTCGCCTTATTTGTGGGGTGGTCGCACCTTCATGGGAATTGATTGCAGCGGGTTTACGCAATTGGTTTTTAGGGCATGTGGCAAAGCTTTACCTCGCGATGCCTATCAACAGGCTGCGTTGGGTGACACTATTGCTTTTGTAGATGAAGCTCGGCTGGGTGACCTTGCTTTTTTTGACAATGCAGAAGGACGCATTACACACGTTGGAATAGTGATGAATAGAAGTGAAGTAGGCCAGCTGAAAATCATCCACGCATCGGGCGAAGTTCGTGTTGATACATTGGACCATCAGGGTATTTACAATGCTGAGACGAAGGTCTATTCCCATAATCTGCGATTGATAAAGCGGGTTTAGTGGATGGGTGAATCAACCTCTTTGAAGTCATGATTTCTGAATTTTTACCAAACAACTGGCAAATGGCTCTATCTACTTTTTCCGCATGAAAAATTTCAGAGAAGGATTTTTCCTTGGAATAAACACTTGGTTCAAATCGTGGGGGTTCATTTTCAGGAACGGACTCGCACATTATTTCCTATATCCTATCATTATTTCCGTGCTGCTAAGTGCGGGTTTGCTTGCAGGTTTGTACGTGTGTGTGGACTGGCTAACGGGCCTAGTAGCGCCTTATTTCGATTACACTGCATTCAGCCCCGATGCCTCGTGGTGGCAAGTGGTGAAGGAATTTTTGAGTGGTATTAGCGAGCAAGTAGTCAGGTTTTTCATTTGGATTATTGGTCTCTACTTGCTGAGTAAAATGAACAAGTACATAGTGCTTGCCATCATGTCACCCATCATGTCGCTGTTAAGTGAGCGAACTGCGGAAATACTCAGCGGGCAACATTTTCCGTTTGATGGACAACAATTGGTGCGTGACGTGTTTCGAGGAATTGCTCTCGCCATTCGCAATTTTTTTATGGAGACTTTTATTGGCTTTGCTATTTGGATAGGTACAGGTGTTCTCGTTTTCCTTACTGGAGGTATCGGCACCTTGTTATCACCTCTTACGCTGTTGTTTAGCTTTTGTGTGGGTGCGTATTTCTATGGGTTTGCAACTATTGATTACAGCAATGAACGCAATCGAATGGGCATGCGCGAGAGCATTGCTTTTGTGCGCAGCAATAAAGGATTGGCTGTCGGAAATGGTACCTTGTTCAATTTGTTTACCATGGTTCCATTCATTGGTGTCTCTATAGCTACAGTCACTTGCACTGTTGCAGCAACATTGGCGTTGCACGAAATAAAAAAGCAATAAAGGATGAAATGAATGACTAACGCACCAGCAATTTCTGCGTGATACGTTTGTCTCGCATCACGAAGGTGATGGAATAAATTCCTTCTGGCATAGCACTTACATCTACCGTTGGAACTAATGGTTTGAATGCGTCCACCAATCTACCAGAAGCATCCCTGATTTCGATAAGGCTAATGGAATTATCGCTTTTATTCTGTACGTAAATCCACTCGCGGGCAGGATTGGGGAAGAAGAAAATTAAAATGTCCTCTGCAGAATGAGAGGAGGAAGATAGGATGGGATAAATGCCCTCCAAGTTGTTAGGAGCGATAGAGAGTGGATCAAGGTACTCTTCGAACTCAGCCCAGGAGGATGCTAAGCTTGCGAAACGCTCTGTCCCCACTTGGTCGCAATTGCCATCGCCACCTAGATAGATTCCGACTAGTCGCATTGAATCATCGAAAACCGGACTTCCAATTGCTCCTTTAAAAGCTTGCCCTGTTGTCCAATCAGGAAAAGATGCTACTTGCCAATCGTTCCAAATTTCATTTTGCAAAATGCCGTTGTAGGTGGAAACGGTTTGAGGCAAACCAAACGCATTTTGAATGCAATTGATTTTTACTTCACCCTCTACTTCGCCTAGTTGCCAGCCACTGTAGAAGGCCGACCATGTTTTTTTAGGTGTATTCTTCAAGCGTAAAAGCGAAATGCCATGGACCTCGTCCGTATGCACCACCTGGGCTCCGCATATGGCCCTATTCCAACAAACGGTGTTGGCGTTGTAACAACCTGAGCCCACAACATCAAACAAAAAAAGCCACGAAGAGGGAGCGCCAATCAAAGCGCTTTCAGCGGCAAACACATAAGGTGTGCCGTCATTCGATGAGTTATTGATGAGTGCACTTGTGGCAATGCGCTGTCCGTTGTCCACTATCATCATGAGTACCGAAGAGGAGGCGTTGTTGAGTCTAGTTGCCGATGTAGAGCCTGTAAAAGGTATCATGCAGTTGTTCTGCTCAAGTATAGTTTGGTCTTTCAAATCTCTGTAGCCGTGTGCCACACTCGAAATGTTAAACTCACCTTGGCCGCGGTAAGCATAAGGCTCGTAGTATTCAATAATTATCTTATCTCCATGCACAGGTGGTAAGGTCATTATCTGTCCAAGCTTGTTGTCTGCAAGCGTTAGTGGGCCTATGTAGTCTGTGTGATTTTCAGTATACACAAAAATGCTCGCTCCCTGAGGGAGGTCAAAGTTTGAAAATGAAAGTCCAATGGAAAATGCCCCTTGGCTTTCAATACCCAACATCCAAATGCGGTCGCCATTGTTCAAGTTCGTCCAACGGCCACTGTTAAGGTTGGAGTAATCCACCAGTGATGATTTTGCGAAACGCAACGGAGTGGATTTGTCTTCAAATGCAGCGGCATCTTCTGCTATCAGCAACGCATGGTCCACCTCAGGCAAGGCATTCCAGATGGAAGAGGTAGGAAGTTGTTGTAAAATATTCCAAGAAAGTGGCTCACCATCGCGGTCAACTTGTGCTTGCGCTGCAAAGAATGCTGCGCACATTACACTTGTTATAAGCCAACTTTTAGTCAAGACAAAAAGGTTTTTTCTTATAGATGGGTATCACCCTCGAAAAGTTGCTAGCTAAAGTAGAGATGTTTTGACCCAACAATCATTTTTCGTAAAATTATTTTCATGTACAGGCATCATTTTATACACAATATGAATCTATGTGTTAAGATCACTATACACTAAAAGAATAAAAATGTTCACTATGAAAAAAATCGTTTTTACCGGCATCATATCATTAAGTACCTTACTGACGTTTGCTCAAACATGCGTTGACAGTTCACTTATCAATCTGAATGCACTATGTCCTCTTATATGGGCACCTGTTTGTGGATGCAATGGTGTGACGTATGGCAACGATTGCGAAGCCATTAACTACGGTGGTGTTACTTCATGGACACCAGGCGAGTGCGCTGTAATGCCTTCTGACTCATGCGAAAATGTAAGCGGTGTAGACTTTGGTCCGTGCGATATGTGGCTTGGCTATGCGTGGAATGGTAACACGTGTTCTGGTTTAGGTGGTTGCGGCTATACCGTGGGCAGTGTGGACTATTCGCCAGCTTTTTATGCATCGGAGCAAGAGTGCATGACTAGTTGTGGAACCCTTGGTGCCTGTATTAGTCAAGTGCAACTGGAATGGGGCAATAAAATCAGCTGCCCAGATTTGTGGGATCCGGTGTGCGGTTGTGATGGTTTAACCTATAGCAATTCGTGCGATGCTTTTTACTTCGGTGGTGTCACCACCTATAGTTTGGGTGAATGCAGCGATACTATTTGTCTTATAGTTCCAGCGTTTGTCGATTTTGGTGAGTGCGACTTAGCACTTGGATTTGTCCGTAGGGATGGCACCTATTGTGAAAGCATCTCAGGCTGCGACTATATAGGTAACAATGGATACGATTACTCTTCGCACTTTTTTGAAAGTTCGTACGAGTGCAACAACTTTTGTCTTGGCAGCGTGGTGATAGAATGTCCTGATGAAAGCCTCATAAATCCTGACATTATATGTTCTACAGTATACGAACCCGTTTGCGGATGCGACACGGTTACCTACAGCAACGCATGTGTTGCTCTCAACCAATATGGTGTGGCATTTTACACTCCGGGCGAATGTGTTACTGGAGTGAATGAATTGAACACGGGTTCATTTTCCATTGCTCCCAATCCCACAGCGGGTGATGTGCAACTGACCTTTAAACAAGCAACGACAGGATGGCTCGGCATCTATGCTGCTTCTGGAAAAATGATGCTCGAAAGAAAACTAACAGGACAAAAAGTGCTTTCGCTCTCGCTGAATGAGTTGCCAGCGGGACTATATATAGTGAAGGCGATAGGAGAGAAGGATGAAGTGAGCTACTCGAGATTGGTGCGCGAATAGCACCCCCTTTTACCATAAAAAAAAGACCGATGTGATTAACGCATCGGTCTTTTTTGTATCGGAAGGTTTTCTAAACTTTCACATTTCCAAATTCAAACAATTTCCCCATCATCTCCGCCATTCTCTTCTCGTGCACTTTGGGCGAACCTGTGGCGGGCGATGCAGAAGCAGGCAGCGATACCAATTCAAAATTTAACTTGCGCATAGCGCGCATGATGTAACTCCAGGCCCCCATGTTCTCCGGTTCTTCTTGTGCCCACACCAGCTTCACATTTTTACCATAGCCTTTTATGACTTGTTGAATTTGCTTTTCGGGCAAGGGATAAAGTTGTTCCAATCGAATCACCGCCATGTTGTCTCCAACTCCCAGTTTTTCTTTTTGCTCGAGTATGTCGTAGTATACTTTTCCTGAACAAAACACGAGTACGTCTGCGTCTTTCTTATTCACTGTGGTATCGTCTATCAATTCCTTGAAATGGCCTTTGGCCATCTCTTGAATAGATGAAACTGCTTTGGGATAACGCAACAGTTTTTTGGGCGTGAAAACAACCAGCGGTTTGCGATAGGCTGTATGCACTTGCCTGCGCAATAAGTGATAATAATTGGCCGGAGTGGTGCAATTGCATATCTGCATATTCAACTCTGCACAGAGTTGTAAGAACCGCTCGAGCCTGCCCGATGAGTGCTCGCTGCCTTGTCCCTCGTAGCCGTGGGGCAATAGCATGGTGATGCCATTCATGGTGAGCCACTTGTCTTCTGCTGCACTTATGAATTGGTCTATCATTATCTGCGCACCATTGTTGAAGTCGCCAAACTGTGCCTCCCAAATGGTAAGGCCTTGTGGTGTTCCAAATGCGTAACCGTAGTCGAAGCCAAGCACTCCGTACTCTGAAAGCAGCGAATTGTAGATGCTCAGTTTCGCCTGTTGTTCATTCATCCGATTCAGAGGAATGAATTTTTTCTCCTCGTCCTCATCTGTTTTTACGACTGCATGGCGATGCGAGAATGTGCCGCGCTCCACATCTTGCCCACTTATGCGGATAGGATGCTGCTCATCTAATAACGTGGCATAAGCCAACAGCTCGCCCATGGCCCAATCCAACTTGTCTTCTTCCAACATTTTTAATCGGTCAGAAAACACCTTCGCGGTTTTTGCAATGAACTTTTCGCCAGTAGGCAGTGTGCTTATTTTTTTGCCAAGCTCTAGCAATTTCTTCTTGTCGAAACTGGTATCAATGGAGGTTTCAAAATCTACATCAGTGGCTTTGCGCCAATCTTTCCATGTATCTTTTAAGAAGTGCTTTACAAAGGCCATCTTCATACTCTTGGCCAATTCCAATTTGGTATCGAGCATGGCTTCGAATTCTAGTTTTACCTTGTCGCCATAGGCTGCATCCACTGTGCCTTCTGCCACTAACTGTTGCAAGTATATTTCTCTGAGTGATGGATGAGAAGCTATCAGCTTGTACAAAGAAGGCTGTGTAAATTTGGGTTCATCGCCTTCGTTGTGGCCGTATTTGCGGTAGCCCAGCAAGTCCACAAACACATCCATCTTGAATTTCATTCTGTATTCAAGGGCAATCTTCATGGTTTCTATCACCGCCTCAACGTCATCCGCATTCACATGAAATACAGGGCACAATGTGGTCTTAGCCACATCCGTGCAATAGGTAGATGAGCGCCCATCGAGGTAATTGGTGGTGAAACCCACTTGGTTGTTAGTGACTATATGAATGGTGCCGCCTGTGCGGTATCCATCTAGCAAGGCCATCTGCACCACTTCGTACACAATGCCTTGGCCCGCTATGGCCGCATCGCCATGCACCAGTACGGGCACTATTTTGTCTTCGCTGTGCAGGTAGTGATCAATCTTAGCACGTGTAATGCCCTCCACCACAGGGTTCACTGCCTCCAGGTGCGAGGGGTTAGGGCACAGTGTCAGGTGCACCTCGCTGCCGTTGGCTGTTTTTATGTCGTTGCTATAGCCGTAGTGGTACTTCACATCGCCATCAAAGCCATTGTCCTCATCGTACTCCAATCCACCAAACTCTGCAAAGACTTGCTCTTGCGGCTTGTCCAAAATATTGGTAAGCACATTGAGCCTGCCGCGGTGGGCCATGCCTATCACAAATTCCTTTACGCCCATGTCGCCACCCTTGCGCACTATGTAGTCCATAGCGGGCACCACGGCCTCGCAACCTTCTACACTGAATCGTTTGGCGCCTACGAATTTTTTGTGGATGTATTGTTCGAACAACGAGGCCTTGCTGGCCATTTCCAGAAATTGCTTTTTCTCTTCGGTCGAGAATTTTGGTTTGTTGACCGCTTCTATCCGCTCGCGTATCCACTGTACCCGCTGGGGGTCGCGCACGTAGGTGTACTCTATGCCTATGTGTTTGCAGTAGGAATCTTGCAGGTGGGTGATGATGTCGCGCAGCTTGGCCGCCCCCAAACCCACCTCGCTGCCGGCATGAAAAACGGTGTCTAAATCGGCATCGCTTAGTCCGAAATGCTCTAGGTCGAGCGTTGGTGAGTGCTTCCTTCTTTCGCGCACCGGGTTGGTCTCGGTAAACAAATGGCCCCGCTGTCTGTAACCATTTATGAGGTTGATGACTTTGAATTCGTTGGTAAGCTCGTTTGTAGTCGCCTCTCCTCGGCCCTCTTTAGAGGAGAGGGAGGCGGAAGGCACAATATTGGAAAGGGGAGCGCTACCCGCAGGCAGCGTTTCAAATTCTGCTTTCTGAAATTCGAACCCCTCGAAGAATCGCTGCCACGATGTGTCAACAGAGGAGGGGTCTTGTTTGTATTGCGCATAGAGCGCATCTATGGCTGTAACGTCTGAGTTACCTAAGTATGAATGATTGTCCATTGCAGGCTTTTACTGTAAAACGAGCACGCAATTTAGGAAGATTTTGAGGGGCAAAAGAAGGACGCGTGAGTCGGTCTTTCCACAATGGTATGTGCTGTGGGTGACGGGGGGCGATGGAGTTTGCAATGTCTTATTTCCATCTGCGAGGGTAAAGACTTGCGGCAGGGAATAAAGGAGCAGCTGCTGTGGTCGGACTTGGATAATGTGGGAATGCTGGACATTAATGCGGGCTGCCACATTGTGGCCACCTTGCGGCAAGCCCTCAAAAGTTGATGGCACCAGACAAGCCCGCGCGATGGGGGTGCAATGTTCGCGGTGTCACTTTCTTCATGCATTGTTGCAAAAATCCTTTTGCCCTTTATCATAAATGCCACCCTGTCCCTGTGAGTATTCTCTTCAGTGCCCGGAAACGAAAGGGCTAGGTTCCTGAATGATTCTAAGTCAACCATTGTTATGCGTTCGTACCACACACCATCAGAATTTCATCAACTTAAAATTGGTCATTTTAGTTCCATCAAGGTAGTGGAGAAAATAAAAACCGGACAATAGTTTTTCAGTGTTGATGTTTGTTTCTCCTTTAGAAATGGGCTCTCTTAAAACTTCATTTCCCATCATATCAAACAAAATAATTTCCGTGGTCCCTACACCAGATTCCCGGTTCGCGGTACTTATGATTATTTCACTGGTGAAAGGATTTGGAAAGACAAGCACACTGTTTAAGCGGTCATGTTCTGAAACCGAAATTGGATCGATGGACGAAGAAATTTCAATATTGTCAAAGGCGGCATATTCACTCTGAAGAAGGTCAAACACGATGGTTATGTATCCGTCAACTGATGCGCTGATGTCGAAACTTGTAGCGCACTCAGCCCAGTTAAAAGTATAGGCAGTAGCCCCGGGTGCGCCACCTGCAAGGGTGTCTTCGTCCAGCAGGGTTCCGGGCAATGAAAAGGAGAAGTTTCCACCCGGTGTATCATACACGCTAACGTGAACTTCGGCTGTGTCCAGTCCAAAAGGACCCCCGCAGCCTGCCAGGTCGATAGGCGACAACAGGAATGATACATTGGCATAGGGTAGCATTTGAGAATTTAGGGTGAGTGCTACTCTGTCATCTTGAACCACTGAAAGCATGCTCAGGCAGTAGTTGCCTCCTAAATCTTCTGGGTCGGTGTACTGAAGGTCAGGTCCATTTACCAAAATAGTTTCCACAGTCCACAGCTGCTGAAAAAGGCCACCGCCCCCTGTACCCAAACCTGTTCCACCCCAAAGGGTATTCACCAGAGTAGCATCCAGGTCAGGACCGCAATTAGGGGCAGGAGCGGAAAGAGGCGATTCAAAACTGTTTTCATAGAGGAGTATTGTTTGGGAAAAACCGGCTGTTGTACCCATCAAGGTAATAAACAGAACAAGCACAATCGAAGGTAAAATTGTTTTTTCCATTTTGATTTTGTCAGTGATTATTGCGCTGACTCCGCACTTTTAAATTTAGTCTATTGCATTCGGACAGATCGGTCGCCAAAGTAATAATCAACATGCTGCGTTTGCATCAAAGCCATCTGGGGATCGATGGTGCTTTGTGTTTTTTCCCAATCTACGTTTTTTTTTCTTAGGGGTAACCGGAGGAGAGGAGGGATATGGAAAGGAAGAAAATGAATTGGGATTGGGTATGCGGTATTTAGAATTGAAACGTTCCGTAGGAGGCTTTATTTTGATGAGGTAAACCAATCTTGGCTACAAGCCAAGTGAAGTGACGGGCACGGCTTACGCCTCGCTAAGATGCTTGAATGACTGCGTTTTTGCCTTATAAATTTTCCTTTTTAATTTCGGTTTGTTTGACGGCATTCTGGTCAGGGGCTACCACACCGTCACGGTGGAGTGCGTAAGAACGAGTGAATTCAGCGCCATAAAAAACTATCATGGAAGAATAAGAAGTCCACAATAAAATCAAAATGACTGAGCCCGCTGCGCCATATCCTGAGCCCGGGTTAGCTTTTCCAAAGTATAAGCTGAGTGCAAATTTCCCCACTTCAAAGAGCAGAGCAGTAACGAATCCACCAATCCACACATGCCTCCATTTGATTTTTGCATCGGGCAAAAACTTAAACATACATGCAAACAAGAGTGACAAAATACTTAAGGATACAATGAAATTGAGCACCTCTATCAGCACAAGCAGCGATTCAGAAAAATGACTGGAGACCCATGTGCCAAGTGCAGCAATCATTGCTGAAATAACCAATGAAATAAGCAGGATGAAGGCAATGGAAAGGATGAGGCCAAATGAAAACAGTCTGGCTTTGACTAAAGTCCAGATGCCGGATTTAGATGCTTCAGCCTTTACTTCCCATATAATATTCAGAGACTTTTGTAACTGGCTAAATACTCCGGTTGCACCAACCATAATTGTAAGCCCTCCCAAGATAGCTGCCCAAACAGATTTTTTTGTTTCGCTTGCGGCAGCAATCATACTCTGTATCTGCCCAGACGTGTCCTTACCCATAGTGGCGGATATCTGTTCTGTTATGTGCGTATTTACTGCATCGCGCCCGAAGAAGTAGCCTGCCACTGTAATGATCACTACCAGCAAACCGGGTAAAGAGAAGATGGCATAGTACGCTATAATGGCGCTTTGGCGAAAGGGATCTTTAGCATTCCATTCCTTAAAGGCCGTTTTAAAGAGGCTGAGTGTTTCTTTAAACTTTATTTTCATGAGGCGTTAGTAAGCAACTAAGGTGAAGCACATGCTTTCTGTCAGCACCTATTAAGTGATGCCTTTTTTATACCGTAATGTTTCCTTCTTCTTTGACGGGTTCGGTTGCGCCCGTTACCACGAAAGCTACCTTTTTGAAAAAGTTGATCATGGTGTCACCGTCCGCATCCCAGTAATAAGCGCTTACAGGCTTCACTTTTATGATGGAAATATTCTTGTCTTCCTTACCATCTTTGAACCATGCCTCAGCTGCGGGTGTCCATAGTTCTTCCGTTTTTGCAGCGTCTATTATTATTTTGGCTTCTCCATTCACCACCAGATAACTGGCATTGCCGGGATGCGCAAAAAAGAGCTGTACATTTTTGTCTGCTTCTATTTCCTTGTTCTTGTCACTTTTTAGTTGACTGAAGAACCAGATATTTCCCTGGTCGCACACTTGTTGTGCGGCCATGGGTCTACAGGTTGAACCATCATCTGTTTTCAGATTGGTACAAAACAGGGCAACCTTTATTTCATAAACCAATTTTTTAAGTTTATCAATGGCCTGCTTATCGTGAAGGTCGGTGTGTGTTTTCATTGCTTATTTATTCGTCTGCTTTACTCTGGACCGATGCCTCAATTGTGGGCGAGTTCAACTTCCAACGCATCACGCATGAATTTTATTCTTTTGTGGTCAACTGTTATTAAAATGAGCTGCGCGTTTATCGTCATCTGTTGTAGTGCGGTAAGTTCTTCCTTGTGGTGTGTCTGTTCAGCACTTCAATTGATCGGTCTTTGTCCATTTTTAATTGTGTTTTTAAATTGTGTATTTGTTTAAAAAAAACCAACCTGTGCCACCGGCACAGGTTGGTTTAGTTTACTATTACTCATTTCCCGGCATTACCGTTCTCATTTTCTGTCCTGCGGCCTGTAGTGCCACTGTCCAACGTTTCGTCCGTTTCTTCTTCTTCGTTCTGTTCAGCATCCGCGTCTTCCGCGTCCAACACCTCTGCGTCTGTTTGATGGCTTGTGTTTGATGCATGATGACTGCTGCCTTCCTGACCTCGGCTCTCTGTTCTTGATGGACGATCATCTATAGCGTCACGACCATCTGTTATACCGTTAAGGTCGGCTTCTTTTGTTGAGCGAGTGCCGGATTCTCCCTGGCTTCCATCTGCGTAAGACGGATTGTGACCTGTGCCAAATTGACCACGGCTAGAACCATATTCCTGAGTTTCCTCACCGTCCTTTAGCGAATTGTCCTTATGCTGAGCGGCTTGTGGATTGTTAGGATCGGTCACTTCTTTTTTCTTTCCTTCCTGCGTTACTTCTTCGTGTGTCTTTCCTTGATTTTTTTGAGTGCGATTTTCGCTTTCATTGTTTTTCATTTGTTTTTTTGAATTTTAGTTTGCAACTGAATTATTGCAATACAAAAGTGCTTGGGTGAGTAGGCTGAAAGCATTACACGAATTGGAATAAAACTTACATTGTTCAATGTGATTGAACAGCTTTTTTCAGCGGTTTACTGCGCTTACTAACAGAAAAAGCGCAGTGAGGTGATCACTGCGCTTTCATAGAGCAAAGTACAACGGCTTACTTAGCCTTAGATGCAGTTGTTTTTTTGTCTTCGTCTTTTCGTGTGGTCTCTTTTCTGTTGTCTGATTTGTTGTCAGAAGCTTTTGATGAAGTGTCAGCAGAACGAGCAGAGGTTGTTGCTTTTCCCATTTCTTCTTTTGGGCGTGTAGTCAATTTGTCAGCGCTTTTCGTTTCCTTTTGGTTTTTCATTGTTTTTTGATTTTATGCTGTAAAGGAATTTTCACAACGGGGTAAAATTGACACCCAGATAACTGTCGAATCTTACATGATTTTCGAAACTAGCTACACGATTTTTACTTCAATGGCTTCTATTTTAGGCCTCGGTCTTACCACATCATTGTATGCGGAAAGCAGCTATTGCATTCTGACGTGCACTAAGGCAGAACTCATCCTACGATTCCTTTTCTGAATGTTCACTTTCCAGATTGCCCACTTGCTTCATATGCTTATTGATATTCAGAAATTGGATAAGTACCCACGCCAATGCCATTAAAACGGCAAACGTGAAGATGGCGTATTCCCAACTCATTTGGTCTTTGGCAGGGCCTATCAATTTTGCCCCGACAATGCGACCAAGGTTGCCAAGGGTCATATAAAGTGTAAACTGGCTTGCTGATACCTTCTTCCAGCAAAACTCCATAGCTAGTGCAAAAATGCCAATGCACGAAAAGACAAACAGTAGCTGATAAAGTATCATGAAACTGCCTATGAACCAGGCATTCGCCCAATACAGTTTTAAGAAAGACAATGCGGCAACCAATCCTATCAGCATGAAATAATAAATATTCATCATGCGCATTTTCCCAAACCTGTCTATCAAAATGCCGCCAATGAACATTCCGCCAATACCCCCTATAAGACTGGCCGTGGCAAAAAATTGTGAATAGGCAACGTCTGTCCAGCCAAGTGCCTTTACTGTGAAAACAGGAAGCATGGTGGCCATGTAATAAAACGTGCCCTGGGTGATAAACAAGACTGCGCCAAGCAGCAGGCTATTGGGCAAGCTAAATACACGGTAAAGAGATTTGAAGATGATAGCCCAACTTTCCAATTGCATTTTTTTACTTTCGGCAGATGCCGTGCCTGCACTCCACGGCACTAGTTTTTCACCGGGTCGCTCCCGCAGAAACAGGGGTACAAGCATGAGTAAGCCAACAGCAACGGAGAGCATGAAAATGGCCAACGAAAAGCCATACTTATGAAGGAGCCAGCTACCCAGGGCAAGCGAAGCAGAAGTGCCTACAATTTTTGCTCCCCACATGAAGCCATTAGCTCTGGCCTGTTGGTGGGTGGGCACTATGTCAATGGCCATGCCATCGGTGGCTACGTCCTGAAAAGCACCAAAAAAGCCAACCGAAAAGCCTGCGGCCATAAGAAGATTTAAATTGCTCAGCGGGTCGGGCACAAAAGCCATGGCAACAAAACTTGCCATTAAACCCAATTGCCCAAATAGCACCCAGGGCCTTCTTCTGCCCATTGGCAAATAAGTAAACCTATCCATGAGGGGGGCAACCACTATTTTTAGACTCCATGGCAATCCGAATGCAGCCACAAAGCTGCCTATTTCGCCCGGTGTTTTGCCATTCATGGCCATCCATGCGGGAATGCCAAACAATACCATACCCTCCGGAATGCCCTGTGCTACATACAAAGCAATAAAATGGAAATACCTTAAAAAAGTATTTTCTGAGAGCGCAGGCAAGCCGTGGGCTTTTCTTGTGAGAGTATTCAGACTAAGACCCCTATTGGTTTTAAATCGCTCATTGCTTTTGTTGTGAAACTGCTTAGCAATGCCCGCCATAGGGTTTCAGGGAGCGAAGATGGGAAGAAAAGCGCCAGCTTTGATGGATTTGGAATAGCTTATATCAGCCAAGTCATCCCATTGGGAACGCATGGCACAAACAAGTCTCCGCTGCTCTCAGAACTGCTAGATGGGGGAAAGGGGAGTTGAACATAAATGCCAAGTTGCAAACGTGGAATTAGCAGACAGAAGCAATCATGCGGGATAGCAGTGAAATTGTTTTGAATGAGTTTTTCTACTTCCCATCTCAATAAAAAGGCATGAGCCGCACCAGCAAGTTGCCCTCCGTATCCTTCCACTTGAACCAAACATGATCGAGACAGTGCACTCCGAATTCGGAGCAATCATCCCCTTGCAGCGTGTTTACCTGCATCCAATCACCTGCCATGTCTGTAACTGTGATGCAGTCGCGTTGATCACAAGCATAAGGCACCTGCTCATTGGGCTGGGTGAAGTAAGCAACACTTGCCGCTATAGAATAAATGAACTTGCTCCGCATGTAATCATTCCACGACTGAAACTCGACCCACCCTGACTTGCGGATGTAAGTGACATAAGGCAGAGCTTCTACATAGTCGCCTTCAGGAGTCACCTGATATTCATGCACTGTTACTTTGAACCATTCTGCAGAGTCTGCTAGGCAAGTAACAACGTGTTGCCCCCATACTTTCTGGCCGTTCATCTCAGGCCATTTAGAATGGACATAATAGGCAAATCGCTCATCGCTGGCCTGAGCCGTGGGTGACATCCTTACCGAATCACTTTCAGAAAAACCAACCACACCTATACCTTCTACTTTGGGGGGACCGGATTGGGCCATGGCACCAAATGAAACAAGGGTAAGAAAGCATAGAGCGTTGAACTGTATCATTTCGGAAAGATAGGGGTTTATGAAGTCGCAGACTTGATGCATAGTACACACTAGTTTCCGCTGCGCTCAAACTGGCGCGACAAAGGCAGACTTGAGCGATGGGTTTTTTTAGATGCTGGCTTCCACATTGCGGCCTCGGCTCAGCCGAGGCAAGCCCTCAAAAGTATTGGTCACGGGCTACGCTGCGCTAAGCCCATTGGGTAGCCACTCTATAACCTCATAGGAAGTTAAACACCAATGCTATATTGTGAAAATTCAACGTCTGAAGAGATGGGTGTTGATTGATGTTCAACAAGCCGAAAGAGTACCGCAATTCTGGTAAAATATGGAAATTCGTAAAAGCTTTGTCCAAGCCGATACCAAAGTCAATGGCAAAGTCGGCATTGGTAGAGAAAGTGGTTGAGTCGTCTGTCCTTTTTGAAACGGGCACCTTGACATTGGGTCCAATAAAGAAATAAGGGCTTAATTGCTCATTGTTCTTTTTGAAGATAAAGTGGGTCATAAAATCGAGGCTAACCGGAAGCACCTTATACACAGGCTGTGAGCCGTCCTCGTAGGTGAAATTGACTTTACTATTATTGAAGGAGAGTTCTGCCTTGGGCGATATGGATACACTTTTCGAAATTTGATAGTCTGCCAAAAGCCCCAAACGAAAGCCTAAGTTGTTGGACAAAGTAGCATTGCCCGGAAGCGCGTCATCGGCTAATAAGTTGGAATAGTTCACCCCCAGGTTAAAGCCATATCTCATTCGTTTTTCGCTGGGCGTGCCACCAGATTGTGAAAATGCAGTGAGAGCGGTAACGAACAGCACTGAAACAAAAACTACTTTTTTCATTGTTCAATATGTATTGGTAAAGTAAATTTTTGGCATGCGGGCAGGTAGTTTGGACAGCTAAACGCTGCGTTTGCGTTTTTATTGCAGGTGGCTGGTGTGGATGCGGGCTGCCGCATAGCGGCCTCGTCTCAGCCGAGGCAAGCCCTCAAATGTATTGGTCACGGGCTACGCTGCGCTAAGCCAACGCAATTGGGAAATCTCTGTGGACTGCCGTTGCTTTGATTAATTCAAAATCTTTCAGGATTGTCGTACTCCACTTCTGAAATATTAAATTTTGCGTAGCTGAAATCTCCTTTGTCTAATCTCCACAAAACCTCAAAAGATGACGGAATCAATATGTTATTCAGTTCTCTGTAATTGGTCGCTTTGATAACCCACGTTTCTAAATTCTTCTCGTCCATATAGCGTTCTGTTTCCATCTCGGTTAGCTCTCCCGTTTCATTAAATGTACATTTGAAATACAATGAAAGCCCCTGATAATTGTAGGTGAGCTTTGCCGTTTTTGAATCAATCGGCAACCATTGCAGCCTTTCGCTGGGTAAAAAATTGGTCGGATACAAAACACTCTCTCCAAGCCAGCGAAGCAGTTCGCCTTGATTGTAGTGTTCGCCCTTTCCATCTACTACATTAATCAATGAAAAAAGTGTAACAACGAGTCTTCCTTTATCCGAAATATACATATCACGGGCTGTAAACATGGCGGTGGTGCCTTTCCAGATGAAACCCGGTTTTTCGGTGGTGGCGTATTGTTCTCCTTTTAAGTCTATCCAGTCTTTGTCAAAGCCTGTTTTGAATTGTCCATCATGTCTAATTCTTGCGCAACTGATGTAGGGTTGCTTGTCTTTCAGTACGTGATAGAAATACCGTTGAACAGGTTCCGGTAAATTGTCAAGTTGGTTTTTACGAAATGTTTGGTCAGATATATTTTTAGATTGAACAAAAAGTTCTTTTACTGCTTTGGTGAATTGAACAGAGAGATTTATTCTCCCCGTGATGTAAACGAGAATAAGCAACCCCACTATTGACAAGGTAATTATCATAATACTTCTGAGTTTCATTTTTTGTAAATACCTCTGACTTGTGGCAGCATGGCCACAAAAATTATAGGAATTGCATAAAGCATGTAAAAGGTCTGCAACCAGCCAACACCTTGTATATATATCGTTTCAACCTGTATCCAGATAATGAGTGTAAACGCTACGTAGACACTGAACGACCATGCCCAATGCATGTCCCTGAAAAAATTAAAGTGTTCCATGAATTTATTGGAAGGCTTCTTTACTAAAGCAATTACCAAGAGACAAGGAGCAAGCCCCAACATCACAAACAGAATAATACCCGGGATGAGAAAATCAGAAAACGGTGAGCGCTCTAAAATGGATAAGGGCAAACCGCCAAGCAATTTTCCGGAGGGTGAAATGATTAAGAAAGCTCCACCACCCATTGCACCTATCCCAAGAAATAGTAATAAGGAGATAAGAATATTGCGCGCTATTTTGGGCTTCATCTGTTTAAAATTTAGCCTTGCCTTCTGCCAAGCACCTCCACTTCATCCATCCACTTCTTTCTTTTCAATTCGTCTGAAAATTTGACATGTGCAAATGAGGTAATCTTTACAGGTCGGATGCCACAAAACTGAAGTATGGCCCTTTTCATGGAATTGTGCCCGGGGCTTCTATACATCAACCAATTATACCACTTTGGTGAATCCATGGTAACAATCAGTCTGGCAGTCTTTCCTTTCAACAGCTTGTCCCAAAAGGGTGAGTTCTTACGATACTTAAATGAAAAATTGGGCAGAAAAACCCTGTCAATGAAGCCTTTCAATAATGCTGGATAGGTTCCCCACCAGGTAGGATATACAAAAACCAAATGGTCGGCCTGCAAAATGTCTTGCTGAATTTTGAGTAAATCAGGTTCAAGTTCTGAAACCACCCGGTAGCCATAAGTAAGTATTGGGTTAAATTCTAATTCTATCAAATGAACCAACTTGCACTCAACCCCGGATGCATCTGCGCCCTTCTTATAGCGTTCAGCCAAGGCATAACAGAAACTTTTTTTGTCGGGATGCCCATTGATGACGAGTATTTTATTCATAAAGAAGCGTGGTTCAAAGTGACAATCACTTTAAACAAAGCAACTCCTTGCCTAAGTCACTGTTGTTGCGTAATTCTGAAATTGATTTATACAATTACCTCAGCCCATGTTTGCTCAATACTACCTCCCCCATGATGTGCGAATAATATAAATCCTTTCTTCAATTGTGTAACTCCCGCAGGAAGTATAGGCTGTGCTTTGAGCTGTTATGAAAATTCATTCATAACGTAAAAAAAAACCATCATGAAAAACAATGCGGAATTACAAAAAGAGGTTCAGGATGCCATCAGCTGGGAGCCTTTGCTGAACGCGGCAGAAATTGGCGTTACTGTGAAGAATGGAGTTGTTACCCTTACGGGCACTGTTGACAGTTTTGCTAAAAAATCGGAAGCTGAATACGCTGCTAAAAATGTAGCAGGAGTAAAAGCAGTGGTTGAAAAAATTGAAATTGACTTTGGTACCTGGAGTAAAACATCAGATGGCGAAATTGCTACCGAAGTATTGAATGCTTTGAAATGGAATTGGCAAGTTCCCAATGACAAAATAAAAGTGCAGGTAGAAGACGGATGGGTTACGCTGGAAGGCGAGCTGCCATGGAACTACCAGCGGGAGGCTGCAAAAAAAGCAGTGAGAAATCTTAACGGTGTGAAGGGGATAACCGATAAACTCAGCATCAAATCGGAGACACATGATGCAATTGAAAAAGCGGATGTTGAGGCAGCCCTTGAGCGCAATTGGTCAATAAATTCAGAAGATATAGAAGTGAGCGTGTCGGGCACTACCGTAACGCTTACAGGAACTGTTGGCTCATGGTATGACAAAGACGAAGCCGCACGAATTGCCTGGAATACACCCGGCATCTGGATGGTAAAAAATGAATTGGAAGTGGAATATGAATTTTCCATGATAGACTAAATCAAATGAATAACGGGAGGAGAATATCCTCCCGTTTTTTTTATTCAAAAGAATATGAACGATACGCACTATTATGAAGTGAACCTTCTATGGAATAGCGACACGAGAGGCACCTTAACTTCTCCTGCCACACCCAGCCAAATTGAAGTGGCAACTCCTCCCGAGTTTCCAAATGGGGTGAAAGAAAAATGGACTCCCGAACATCTATTTGTTGCAGCAGTCAATTCATGCCTGATGTCCACCTTTTTGCTGATTGCAGACAATTCGAAGTTTGAATTCATAAGCTTTGAAAGCAACGCAGTTGGAAAAATAGAGAAGGTAGACGGGAAGTTTGCAGTGACTGAAATTATTCTAAAACCAAAAATGGTAATACCCGGCACCCAGAACGAAGGCAGAGCAAAACGCGTTTTAGAGATGAGTGAAAAGGCGTGCGCAATTGCAAATTCTATTAAGACAAAGATCACTTTGGAGCCAATGGTAACCGTGGCATAGGATGAAGAACGCATAGGGCCGGGTAAGTTCATTCACAAGCAAGTAACAAAAGAGCAAGTATGAAATTCAATAAGCTGATTTTTCTGATGGTGGTGGTAATAGCCATAATATGGGTAGCTACTTGCACGCACGACCCTGAACTTGTAGCACCTCCTGATCTACAGCCGTGGGTAAACGCGGGCCCCTGTGATCCGGACAGTATCTATTTCTGGAACACCATAGCTCCAATGCTCAATCAGTTTTGCGGTTCAACAGATTGTCATGACCACGTAGACCCTGAAGATGATATTGATGTAAGCACTTACGCTTCCATCCTAAGCGCTATGGATGGTGAATTTGTTGTTCCGTACAACCTGAACAATAGCGAGCTTTGGGATGTGATAACCCAACCTGCCAGCGAAGAAGACCACATGCCGCCCAGTGACAGGCCACAACTAAGTAGTGATCAAAAGAATGATCTTGCCCTCTGGATAACCCAGGGAGCGCGGTATAACGCGTGCATTGCTGATTGTGACACCAGTGTCGCAGTAAAATTTGCAGGCGTTGTGTTTCCCATTATTCAAAGCAACTGCATTGGTTGCCATGGCAGCAGCAATCCTTCGGGTAGCGTTTCTCTTACTAATTATAATCAGGTTTTTGCATCAGCAAATAGCGGCCAACTGATGAATTCACTGTTAGGCCAGGGTGGACAAAGCATAATGCCTGATAACACCACCGGCCTTCCTCAGTGCATGATTGATCAAATACAGCAATGGGTGAATTCAGGGATGGCTAATGATTGATGCTGCAACTTTCTGCAAGAGCACGGCTCCTGCTGAGCCAGCGCGATGGGGAGATATGGCGTCACTTAACGACTCAAAAAAAAAATGACAAGCCTCGAAATGCGAGTGCATCAAATCAACAAACAATGAAAACAGAAAAATTTTTAATAGCCAATCTCAAATGTGGCGGTTGTGAAAACACAATACGGAGTAAAGTATCTGAGATAGATGGAGTTGAAAGCGTAGTAGTTAATCACGATGATGATTCCGTGACCATAACCCATTCAGGAAATGCGAAAAGGGAGGAATTTGCTAAAAAACTTCATTCCATCGGTTATCCGGAAGCAACTGAGGAAAATGGCTTGCTGCTCAAACTAAAGAGCTACGCAAGCTGCCTTGTGGGCAGGGTGAAGAATTTAGCCCCGTGAGCGGAGCAATTAGATAAAAAGTAAAATGAAACTATCAGAAATAAAAAAACACCTGAGCACTGCCGAGGCAGTGAATTTTGAACTTCAAAACGGAACTTCGGTCCCCGAACATTTTCACGTTACAGAAGTGGGCGTGGTAACCAAGCACTTTATTGATTGTGGTGGAACAATCAGAAATGAGAAGGTGGCCAACTTTCAATTGTGGGATGCAAACGATTTTGAACACCGCTTAAAACCAACAAAATTGCTGAACATCATTAAACTCTCTGAAGAGAAATTGGGAATGGAAGATTTGGAAGTAGAAGTAGAATATCAGGCCGAAACCATCGGCAGGTATGACCTGGATTTTAATGGGAAAAACTTTGTACTTGTTTCAAAACAGACAGCCTGTTTAGCTTCAGACAGTTGTGGTATTCCGCAAGCAAAGCTGAAAGTAAATTTAGCCGGAGTACCCAATCAAAATTCGTGTAAGCCAGGGGGTGGTTGCTGCTGAGTGTAGCTGTATGAAAAAGTATGTGGAAATAATTCCCTATGGCGAGGGTTTAGCGTAGCTCCTGCTTGTCTATTCCCTTTCAGCATGTTTATTTTCCAGATTACCCACTTGCTTCATATGCCTATTGATATTCAGAAATTGGATAAGAATCTAGGCCAATGCCATTATGATGGCAAACATGAAGAAGTGAATAGGGAAAAGTGAAATGGGGTTTACCAAGTCGCAGACTTGATGCATAGTACACACCAGTTTCCGCTGCGCTCAAACTGGCGCGACAAAAGCAGACTTGAGCGATGGGGGGTTATTGGTTACATAGGTAATCCCGCCCCCCTAACTTTCTCTCCCCTCTTCTCTTTACCCGCCACCTCCAAGTTCAACTCCAGCAACTGCTCCAACACATCTTTATCTTTCGAAAACCCATACGCCTCCATCACAGCAGCGTCTAGCTTTTCATGTAGGTCGCGTATGGCATTCTTACCCGGTTGTTCTATCAGTCGGTATAGGTCGCGCAGGCTCATATTGTAGTCCTTTAGTGTTTTGGTGCGCTGCTCGTGCAGGGTTTGCGCAGCTTTGGTTACTTTCTCTATTTGTTTTTTGGTTGGGGTTTGCGGCCATGGGAATGTGTCCCAAACACTATCAGTCGTATAGCGATAGCGACCTTCAAGTGTCGAGCACTTCTCAACAAACCAATTGAAGTGCAATGAGGATTGAATCACTCCGAACGAATAGTAGTCTTCAAAACAAAATGCCATTAAAGCATCACTGGGTCTTATTTCGGTTGAGATAAATTCGAAAATTGGGCGCTTGCTCACTCTTGAAATAGCTATATACTTTTTGCTTTCATTCAATAGGTCTACAAGTTCTTCCTTAGACCAAGAAATCTTCCACCATGTTTTCAAAAAGTTGCTCTTATGCTTGTTGATTTTTGCCTTTTCATCGTCCTTACGGAGCGCTTTATTTCTAGCCTCCTCTTTTTCTCCTGCTCGTTTTCTATCTGGCAAAACCTTCCTTTCCACAATGGAAAACAATTCTTTGAATTTACTTGCCGCCACAATATCATGTTTGGAAAAATCTATAACATACCTTTCAAACTCTGCATTCACATTCCCTAGAAGTTCATCCCCAATCAAAAACGGTTTCAAGACTTCTTCATACTCAGGATGCTTTTTCAACATCCTTTCTCCATCTACTCTGCTCATTAGAAATCCTTCATGGCCGTGAGTCTGTCCCTGAAATGCTCGCTTGGGTTCTTTGTTGCACTCCAGCACTTTTGCACTGGTAACATCTACCTGCAAACTCAAGCTGCTATTGATGCTATCGCGCTCATGCAATATTTGTTCTCCTTTGCCATCTGCGTTATAAAGTCTGTGCACACCCTTGTACTTCCCCTTTTTCCAGTTAACAATGCTTACAAACACCGCAGCTTCGCCACTCCAAACCTGTGAGGAAACCGCATTGAATATTTCACCACCATTCTTTACGATGTAGTCAAGGCTTCCTTCGCGGCTGTAATTCTGCCTGATGGTATTGGTACCCACCAAACCTGCATAGCCCTCTGGCTTCAATCTGTTGTGCGCGCTGTAGTACCAATACACACAGAAGTCCGCGCGACCAGGAACTTCAGGATATGCAGCGCGTAGCTTGTTCAAGTATTCTAGCCCAAACTCTTGTTGCATTTTGTTTTTACTCTGATAGGGTGGGTTACCAATTATTGCATCCACATCTGGCCATTCGCGCTGTGCCGCTCCATTGAGCAATGCATCACAACAAATGATGTTCTTGTCCAATGTATCCAGTGGCAACGGACTTATGTTACTCTCAAATCGTTTGTTGTTCTCAATCCATGCCAGTTCTTTGGCTACCATCAGTGTCACTTTAGCTAGCTCTACTGCATCGGGTTTTATGTCCATTCCATAAAACTGATCAGTAGTTACAAACTTGTGGTTGCTCCAGAAATGCTGAAACTCTTTTAATCGCTTTCCATCTTTTGCAATTGCAGCCTTCCACCGTGCCATAAGACGTCCTTCAAGCAGTTTCATTTCCTTAAAGGCTACAAACAAAAAGTTGCCGCTTCCGCAGGCAGGGTCCAACACTTTGTATTCGCTCAATTCAATGAGCAACTGTTTGAACTCATCTATGGTATCTGCCTCTTCAATTCTTTCTGTCCAAGGCTCCACAATTACCGGATTCACTATTTTTTTGATATCTATCTCATGAGTATAGTGCGCTCCCAGTTTATGGCGCTCGTCAGTTTCAAGGTTTTGTTCAAAGATGTTTCCGAATATGGCAGGGTTCACATTCTGCCATTTTTTAGCGGCAAGCGTAGCAAAGCGTTCCACTTCGAACTTCGTCAACTCAAGCGCAGTTGTTTTCTTAAAGAGTCCTCCGTTAAAGTAATCTACTCCCCTATAGAGTTCGCCTTCTGAAATACCCATGGTATTCATCTCTCTAAATAAGCCACCTATCAGATCGTAACTCTTTGAGACTTTATCGAAACCACTTCCGGGTTCCTTTTCACACTCTTGTATAAGCCTGGTGAAAATTTGATGTGGTAACAATTCCACATCTTCACTGAACATGGCAACAATGCACTGAAGGCAATAACACAGTGCAACATCATGAGGCACTTTGCGCTTCAGCATCGACTTGAAAGCATAGGAAACCTCCTTGGCTACTTCACCGGTTACATCTACTCTGTCTTTCTGAAATATGGGTTCTCTCTTCTTTGGAAGCAGAAAGCCAAAAGCCTCAGCCCTTGTGGGCAATTCTTCCAGCAGCACCACATCCTGTGGCTGATACACGGCAACGTTGAAATTGTAAATCCAGAACTCATCAAAATTGCAGAGAATTACATACTCAGGCCTGTCCGGCACTAAGTTCATCCAATAGGCAGACGCTTGTTGCAAGTGAATACTTAAGTCCTCATCGCGTTTTTTCATCTCAATGAGCACGCGCGGTTTCCAAACCAAATCGGCAAACGAAGTAGATTTTTTATTGCCTTGTTTTACCCTGTACTCACATTCAGCTCCAGCACCTTTTAAGCCTGCCGGATAACCTAAAGCTGTAAAAAAATGATCAAGAAAAATCTGCGCTTCCCCCTTCTCGTCACCTTTTATATGACGTTGGCAGTATTCAACAAACTCTGATAGGGCAGTGTCTTTAGACATAGATAGATTAAGGAATCAGCTTAGCAACAATTGCAATAGTAGCAGAAAATCCTACCCATCCACACCCCCCTCTTAAAAACTCCCCGCACCCACACCTATATAGACAAGGTGTCATTGGCCATCTTCCCCACACTAAACCCTTCGGCTAGCTATTAGCCGGGCGGTCTGCCACCATTACTTACTGGACTTCTCTCTTCGTTTGAGCCATTTCTTGTTTTGTATATCCCTGTGCACCCTGTGCAAGGTGCTGTCCCTTTCGCGGGGGTGCATGCGCATGTTTAGTCTGTGGGCAAACTTTAGAAGATGGTGGACCATCTTTCCTGCTTCGAGGCCAAAGCAAAGGTGCGCCAAGCTCAGTTTCTGAAGGTAACTCATTAAAAATGAGCATGAAATCATTTTTGAGCCTATTTCAAGGGCAAGAATGAGGAGCCGAATGGTCCCTGCTTCGTACCATACCATATGAGAGGTCGTACCTTACCATATAAGAGGTCGTACCATGCAACATAAGAGGTCGTACCATGCAACATAAGAGGTCGTACCATGCAACATAAGAGGTCTTACCATGCAACATAAGAGGTCGCACCTTAACACATAAGAGGTCTTACCATGCAACATAAGAGGTCACACCTTAACACATAAGAGGTCGTACCTGTGAAGGTAAGAGGTCACACCTTAACACATAAGAGGTCGCACCTGTGAAGGTAAGAGGTCGCACCTTAACACATAAGCTGACCTTCTTTTATATATAAAATGCTGAATATGAGTACGTAACGCCTTATGTCCTGCTTTGGCGAGGTCTTTTTGCCCGACCAGAAGCATTCGGGCACCCTTTGAATAAGGTCTTTTTTCACTTTTCCCATTACGCCAGCTGCGTCCATAGTCTTATGAGAGATTCCACACTGCGCTAAAGCTGCGCGTGGAATGACAGTGTGGGGAGGAAACTGAGTGTGGAATGACACGTGGGAAGGGAACTGAGTATGGAATGACAGTGTGGGGAGGAAACTGAGTTTGGAATGACATGTGGGAAGGGAAGCTGCATATGTAATGACGGCCGGCAGACTGTTATTCGCCACATTACAGCGGCTTGTCGTTGGTGAGCTTGTCGAACCATAGTTTCAGCATTTGGCAGCGGCTTGGTGAGACCCTTAAACCCGATAGGGGCGAGCAAGTTCAGGGGAGAGGGTCAGCTTATTAAGAATAAGCATCGTATTTGAAACAACTAAAGAATAGGGTATTGTTGCTGAGAATAAGGAATGAAAGAGTACTTCGTTTACATACTACATTGTGCCGATGACTCCTACTATATCGGAATTACCAATGACCTTTCGCGAAGATTGCAAGAACATCAGGCAGGTATCAGTGATGACGGATATACTGTTTCCAGAAGACCACTGCGAATGGTCTATTACGAATTGCTCACAGACATTAACATGGCGATAGCCAGAGAGAAGCAGCTCAAGCGATGGAGCAGGGCCAAAAAGGAAGCATTGATAAGTGGAGATAAGGAATTACTCATAGCGCTTTCGAAAGGAAAGTGATTTTCCCCGGACACTTACTACGCATCGATAGGTACCAAGTAATTTGAAATTTATTTCGTGTATGGTTCGACAAGCTCACCATGACAAGCTCACCATGACAGTGATTCGTTCACATTAAAAAAGAAGAACAAAAAGAGACGGGGCGCGAAGCGCCCCTTCTCTTTTTCTTCTTTAGATGCACAGCATGTTGTCATGGTGAGCTTGTCATGGTGAGCTTGTCGAACCATGAGCAATGGTGCAGGGATGCACAGAAGCATTTTTTCTTTCCCCCTCATGCACCAGCACCCACTTACTGCGCAAAAATGCTCTTACTATCCACGTACGTATGCGCAGGGTTCAGCACCATCACCGGTATAGCAGCTTCGTTGGTAATTATCTTCTGCTCGCTGTCCACACCAAAGGCGTGTACCAGGCGCTCCTCAGCCGTATTCATTATACAGATCAAATCTATCTCCGCATAGCGGGCATACTTCAGCAGGTCCTTTACAAAGCCGCTGGCACCTGCATCGGTTACGATTGTTTTGTAAGCAATCTTGCGCATCTCCAAAAAGCCTTCGGCATAGGCCACGTTGCGCTCCAGTTTGTTGTGCTCCCACTCATCGCTCACCTTGGGCGATATGATGTGTACTTCGGCACCGTAGCGTTCCGCCACATCGCAGGCCATTTTCAGCTTCTGCTTAGTGTCTTGGTGCAGGTCCAGTGGCAGCAATAGTTTACGAATAGTGGCGCTATGTGTGGTGTGGTGTTGCACTATCACCATAGGCACCGTGCTTTCGGTTATCACACGCAGGGCATTGCTGCCTAATATGAATTGCATGCCCGTCATACCGTGCGTACCCATCACTATCATTTCCGCCTTTTGGTCTGCAGCTACTTGCGGTATATCGTCAAAGATGTTGCCCACGGCTATGATGGTTTTCATCTCTTGGCCGGTGGCTTTGGTTTGCTCAGCCGCTTTGTCGTCCAGTTTCTTCTGGGCGGCAGCGCGGTCGCTTTCGTTTTTCACTATGTGCAATAGGTGCACGGTGCTGCCTGTAGAGGCGGCCAGTTCAGCACCGTAGCGTATGGCTACATCACTCACTGGGCTAAAGTCGGTAGGTACAATTATCTTTTTCATAAGTAGGTATAGTTCAAAGTGGATTGTTTTGTGCTGTGCGAATAAATGCAGAAAAAACAGAATTTGCACTTCATGTTTTCAAAAACACCACCCGCTTTCCTAAGTTTGAACCATCTCTTTGGGAAGAAGTTTTCTTATAATTGGCATCAGAAACAGGGCGGGTGCATTTCCTTAGCACGCGCTAATTAAAGTGTTTGTATGAATAAAATACTCCATTTTTACGACACGGTGATGAACCCTGTATGCAATAGGTTACTCAATGAGATACCGCAGCATTACAAGTACCACAGCCTGCGCCATACCTTGGATGTGGTGGAGATGTCCACGTGGATAGGTCATGCCGAGGGCCTCAGTGAGGAGGATATGAATGTCTTAAAAATTGCCGCACTCTTCCACGACTCGGGCTACCTCGTTACCCGCAAGGAACACGAGAAGGCTGGTTGTGTCATTTTCCGCGAGACAGCGGCTGGTTTTGATTTTCCGGAAGCAACCAAGTTGATTATAGAAGGATGCATCTTGGCGACCACCATTCCCCAAAGGCCCAACAACCTGCTGGAAAGAATAATCTGCGATGCTGATCTTGATTACCTCGGCCGCGATGATTTTCCAGAAATTGCAGAAATGCTTTTCGAAGAACTGATGAATTGCGGTGAAATACTTTCACGCGAGCAATGGAATAAAATTCAGGTGGACTTTATAGGCAAACAAGTCTACCACACCGAACATAGTCAGCAGGCGCGAAACGAAAAGCTGAAGGTGAATCTTCAACTGGTGAAGTACCTGAATGAATAGCGGGTTTGTTTATAACACCCAACCTTTGTGAACAATAAATTATTGGTGTACAGCGCAGATAGTGCGCACAACAAGTGATACATTTCGAATTCTAAACTTTCTGCTGGATTGATGATGCTACGTAATCTCCATTTTCTTGTAATCTTGTTTGTGCTGATAACAGCCGCTACTGACTTAAGTGGGCAGACTGCCACGTTTGTCAACTTCGCTCCTTCCTCTCCCAATGCCGCTTTTGTAAAGAACCAAGATATTGCGCTTAGGACAGATGGTGGACTTTACATAGCGGATGCAGGTACCCGTTCAGTGCATTCTTTTGATGCCACAGGAGCACCGCTGGAAGTTATCCATTCAGTGACAACTGCATCTGGCATCCTTTCATTTCTGAATCCACAAATCATTTGCACGGATAAAAACAACACCCTCTACATTTACGATGAAGAGCTGGTGAAGGTGATAGTGAAGCCAGCTAGCGGCAATGGTTTTGCCTTTGGCGAAAAAGGTTCTTCGCTGGGGCAGATAGATGACGTGAGTGACATAGCGGTGGATTCTGAAGGCTACATCTATCTGCTGAATGGAGCGCGCAAACAGGTAGACATTTTTTCGCCTGCGGGCGATTACATCTCATGGATAGCAGGTGCGAACAACACGTTTTCAAACCCCATAGCCATAGGCCTCAATGGCCGCAATGAACTGTATGTTTTGGAGCGCGATGAGTGTTCCGTTTTTATGTATGACGTGGGCGGCAACCTTATCAATACGCACCGCACCATGTCGCGCAAGAGTGGAGTGTTTGTTACAAAAGCCATTGACATGGCTGTGTTGTCCAATGGCGATTTCTTCATACTGGACGCTGCCACGGGAGGCATCACCCACTTCGACAAGCAAGCAGTGGTGCATGGCACTACAGGTGCCAAGGGCACAGGTTCCAAGTCCGTTTTTGAAAACGCCACCGCCATTGCCACCGGTTTCTGCTATGTCAATGCACTGGCTGTGTTGGATGCCGCAGTTAGCAGAACGCAAGTGTTTAAAGTGGAAACAAAAACATCCCCCATGCAACCAGAAGCAAAGCGTATGCGGCTTGTTGCTCGCTCCACTGCTCGGCCCGCAGCGGCTGATTTGGCTGTTGCGCCCAGCGGCATGCGCTATGTGATTCCCTTTGACAACAGGGCCATGGTAGTAGCCTATAAAGACACCGCTAACTACGAGGCATATGCTATTCGCGGAAAATTTGATGAAGCCATTGCTGTCACCACTGATGCGCAGTCTAACCTATATGTAGTGGATGGAGGCAATGACGAAGTGGTCATGTTCGATTCGCTTGGCACGTTGGTAAGGAAGTTTGGTCAGAAGATTCCAAAGCGGTTGAAAGACCCAACAGGAATTGCCATTCAGGAAAATGGAAACATCATTGTGGCCGATCATTCCAACGGCAACTTTCACCTTTGGAACAGCAGTGGTGATTATCAAAAAATAGTGATTGAAGCGGAAAACTCTGGTATCCTATCGCCCTTCAAAATACAGGTAGATAGCAAGGATCAGATCTTCGTATGGGATAACAAAGCCAACGCCATCTACCGCATAGCTAGCAGCGGATGGCCTGTAGCACTGAAGCAAATAAAAGTGCGCGGTATGCGCTCAGGCGACAACCCAGGCGAGATAGGCGGCTTCTTTGTGGACCCACTGGACCAAATACATGTGTACAACAAAACCACCTCGCAACTTGAGGTGTATGCGTGGGACCTTGAACCCGTTCTGAAATTCAGCATAGGTAAACCCGGATACGGAACCAACTCTTTCGAGAAGGTGGACAATGTGCTTTTTGATAAGATCACCTTCATGACCTACTTCGCGCATGAAGGAGGCAATGGTCAGCATGCTTATCAATTTCAGTTGAAACCACCCACACCGGAAAATCATTTCACCTTTGACGTGGGTGACGGAGGCAAGCTGGTCGTATTCTTTAACAAGATGAACGCCCGCTCTGTATTGTATCACGGCTTAATAACCAATGACCAGGCTGGGCAAGACTCTTTGGCAGCCATGACCAACACCTCCTCCATTCTGCTGAAAGAATCAGGCGGCAACAATGGCTTAAGGCATTATGGATTGGTGAGTCTCAGCTACACCAATATGTCGGACCCTAACATAGGCTTCGACAATTACCTTGGATATGGCGACCGCGCATTGGCCGAGGGTGCTTATGACGATGCACTGAACGCTTACAAAGAGGCACTTGAGAAAATGGGTGGCTCGATGAAGATGAAAGAATACATTTCATCTAAGCTGTCAGAAGGCGGACGAATTCTAGCAGCGAAGCAAGAAGCCATCAGCTCCCTCAACTACCTCAAACTAGCCTACTCCCTTACACCCGAAAATCCTGATACAAAGGATGCCTACACCAAAGGCTTCGGTGCCTTCTTTATGCAACTGGCAGGTAGAGAAGACTATGCTGAAATACTGAACGAGGCTGAACGCATGAGTGCCACCGCTTCGTTGCGCCCGATGGTGCTGAGTGCAGTGGATTCGGTGAGTTTGGCTATGGGAAAAATGCCCAATGAGAATGCCATAAGCAATGCCATAACGCTACAAAAAAAGTTGGTGGATTGGGAACCACGCAATCCCGAATTTTATGGTTCGCTGGCCATTACAAATTTTGAATTGTACAAATTCAAACGCAATAGCGCGCTGCCAGCATTCGAGCAAGAGGCTGCGCTGAAAGAAGCCGACAGGTATGGTAAGCAGGCAGTGGAAAGATTAAAGCAAGCGAAACTTCCTTATAACGATATGCAATTGGTATTGCTGCAAATACTGAACGCTTCTGCAAAACACGAAGAAGCCGAAAAAATGGCCTTTGCTGAAATTGGTGATTCAAAGATGGCAGCAGATTTAACCAATAAATATCGTCTCCAATTAGCAGATGCATACACTGGTCAGGGCAAATACAACCTTGCTGTTTTGGAGTACCAGCGTATGTTGCTGAACGACACAGAAAATGCAGATCTAAAAATCCGAATGGCCGATGCTCTGTTGGCAGAGAAAAAGTATGATGAGGCCAAAGAAGTCTATCAACAATTACTCATAAAGGATAGAAGCAATGCGCAGTACACGGCAAGAGTGGGTACTATAGAATTGATGAAGGGGAACTACTCCGAGGCATCATTCCAACTTGAGAAGGCTACCAAATTGGACCCCACAGAGCGTTCATATTATGGCCCGCTTGCCGAGGCATTTGAAGGGGCAGGCAACAATCAGAAAGCGATAGACAACTATGAAGTTGCGGTGCAATACCATGCAGGCAAAGTGGAGCAAATGCGCAATGGTTTTGGCTCAGCAAAAGAACTTACGGTGGCCACCAATCAGTTGAATAAATACCAGATAGCATTCGCAAAACTGAATGAACAATTGGGCAATTTTGATGAAGCAGTGGTGGCTTACAAAAATGTAATAGCATCGGAGCCAACTAACGCAGATGCCTTTTATGGCCTCGGCAAAGCTTGTATCAGCAATGGACTGGTGTACGATGCAGCAGGTGCTTTTTCATCTGCTTGCAAGTTGAATCCAGCTAACGATTCCTACAGTGCTGCCTATAGCAGCGCACTAAAGATGCGCGATAAGGTTTCTAAAAATGAACCTCCTCTTAGCATACTCGAAATACAAGTGAAGGAGATTTATCCGTCTATGTACCGCAACTATTCGGATGTAAAACTTCTGCCGGTAGGCGAAGTAGTGGTGGCCAACAATACTTCCTCGCCACTTACACCTTCTTCCATAACTGTGTTTGTGAAGGAACTGATGACACAACCTACACAAATGGTGTCTGCGCCAATGGTGGGTTATTCCAATACCTACATTCAACTTTCAGCGCTCTTTACGGATAAGATCTTGAGCTATACAGCAGATGAAAAACTACAACTGGATGTAGTGATCAAATACATGGATGGGGGACAGGAAAAATCGGTTACCAAATCAGCCACATTTGTGTTGCACGGCAGAAATGCGATAACGTGGAAAGACAAGCGATGCCTGGCTTCATTCATTTCGCCCTCCGAAGAAGCGTTGATTGAATACAACAAAAAAGCGGATCAAATCTTCAAAGGGGAAAGGACTTATGGATTGAATAAGCCCATTCTAAAGGCTATGCAGATCTATACGCTATTGCACAACAGCAATTTTGTTTACAGTCCCGATCCTGTTTTGAGTTTCGCAACGGTCTCTACCAATACCGACATATTGGATTACCTGCAATACCCTTCGGAAACACTGAAGCGTAGGTCAGGCGATTGTGATGATTTGGTTGCACTCTATGCATCCATGTTGGAGAATGCGGGCATAGCGACTGCTTACATTGATGTGCCAGGCCATGTCTTCATTGCGTTTGATAGTGAAGTGAAACCAGCTGACATAGTGGCTGCTGGGTTGAGTGCAATGGAAACCATAGTGCATCAGGGTAAAGTTTGGATACCAGTAGAAACCACTTTACTGGGCACTAATAATTTCATGAATGCATGGAAGAGTGGGGCAGAACGTTACTTCAATGAATTGACGCAAGGGAACTTTCCTGAATTAGTTTCTCTTGCTGATGCGCGCACCGTGTATGTGCCTTCGAATTATGTCCCTGCAGGGTTTGATGAAAAACCTATGGCCGGAAAGGACATGATGCTAGAATACACTAACATGCTGGCCCAACTGACTGCGAAGACCAAAAAAGAAGTGGTTGCCGAAATAGCCAACCGCTACCAAACTGAGCCAGAAAACATATTCATTAAAAACAAATATGCAACATTGCTGGGGCAAATTGGTGAACTGACCAAAGCAGAAAAAGTATTGCTTGAAGCGTTTGAAATAGCTCCAAGTAATCCATCGGTATTGAATAATTTGGGCAATCTTTACTTCTTGAAAAATGATTCAGGTAAAGCACTTGAATTTTACACTCAAGCATCGGCCTGCGACCCAGCTGATGCCGAGATATTAGTAAACATCTGCAAGGCACACCTGCTTGCAGGCAATAATGCACAAGCTAAGGTTTGGTTTGATAAAGCCATCGCGCTCAACACCAACCTCGAAGTTTTATATAGTAACCTTAAATCACAAATCAAATGAAGCACTTCATTTTCACACTAGCCTTTGTGGCATCGTGTTTTATGTCTATGGGTCAATCTGACACCACCTCAGTAGGTAAAATTGCCTACTACGAGGGCAAAGTAGAATTGGGAGTTGATCCAACTTTTGGGTCGGTAAAAATCAATACCAACGTAAAGCGCAACCAAACCATACGCACAGTGGGCGATGCAATGGCTGAAATAGTATGGAGCAACGGAACAAAGTCTGTTATTGGTCCAAATTCTAAATTAGTTATTTCTGCACTTCAAAAGGGCACAACAAGCAATGCCAAAACAGAAACACAAGGCGTATTCACCACATTCAAAACTAAAGTGAACGCTACAGGAGCGAAGCGCACAGAAGAAGGAGGCATTCGCAGAACGGATGCTAGCGGTGAACAAAAGGAAGAGCCTGAACAGGTGTATTGGAAAGAAGACAAAGAGATATTGTTTTCAGAAGCGTATGCTTTTTATGAAGCTGGTGAGTATGCAAAAGCCATTGCTGCTTTGCAAGCTTTTATCAATCAAAAGCCAAAAGATGAAATGGCGAAATATGCCCTATTTGCGTTGGGACATTCTTACATCATGAGTAATAATACAGTGAAGGCAAAAGAGATATTCGAGAAGTTCATTACCAACTTCCCTACTGATGCGCTGAAAGCAGATGCTGAGCAGGTGATAGCTAAACTATGATAATAGTTTGATACCGAATGCAAGTGCATAAAGCGATTTGCCAATAAGTAATTATTCAAAGGGCTTTGGCCGTTCATGAAAATCAACGGCTAAAGTCTTTTGCATTTAAAACAAAATCATTTTAAAAAGTACTTCACGGATACAGTTTCAACTATGAAGGCAGTAAGAGGTTTGCGATGGCTATTGAGTGCTGTGGTTCTTTCTGCACTGTGCGTGCTAATGGCAGAGTCCGTAGTATTCATTTCTTCCAGCATGGTGCGCTCGCCCATGGATGGATGGCGCAACCAAATTGTTGATCTCAGTTTTCAAATACGCGACACCAATCAGTTTCATCAGCGCGTTACACCTGACCAGATAGTCATAGTAGACATAGACGATGCAAGCATCGAAAAACTGGGAAGGCCGCAGATGTGGCCACGTTCCTATGATGCACGCGCCATCGCGCACGTAGCCTCTGGCCATCCGAAGACTATTGGAATTGACTTTCTTTATACAGAACCTGACAGTTTTCCGGATGCCTACAATGATTTACTTAGTGAAAAAGGATTTGCAGATGCCACTCAAATAATAGACGCACTTAGCACTGATGAACAACTTACAAAGTCTATTAGAGAAGCGAGTAATGTGTACCTCAGTTTTTTCGATGACGAAAAAAAAGTGGATAGCTTGTTGGACCCAAACATTCTTGAACACTTGCGCACTATCGAAGGAAAAAAAGACGGACGCATCTGGTTTCCAACTTTATCATACCCTGTGTTGCCTATCGACTCGTTTGCGCAGAATGCGCTTGCGGTTGGCAGCATTGCCATGCCCAGCATGCTGGACGGCACAGTGCGCAACTACCGGTTGCTACAGCGTTTGCCACTGAATACTGACAAGCCTCTATACACTGCCAACTTCCCTTTCTACATGATGCTTGACCAACTGGGTATAGCAGAAAGCGAAGTAGAAGTGCAAGACAATGGTCTTCAATTGGGCGATAGTACTTTTATTCCACTCAATGAGGATGGCACATTTCTACTGAATTGGATGGGCAATGCAGAAGAACCCCTGCGCTACATCCCTTATCACAAAGTGGTGAGCGGAAGAGCTCCTGCGGAGTTCTTCGAGAACAAATATGTCTTCTTCGGCACCAGTGCCTCTGGCATGGGCGACATCAAGACAGTGCCCACTATGGCAGAAAAAATACCGGGAGTGGAAGTACACGCCATCGCTTTTCTAAACATGATGAATGGTGCATTCATCCGTGAGGTAACGGAACGCGAAGCCTTGCCATGGTTCTTTCTCATTGGCCTACTTCAAATAACACTTTTTCTTCTCATTCGTCCCTTTCTTGGTTTTGTAGTTTCATTGGGTTTGGTGTTTGGCGAAATGATGCTCTTCCTTACTTGGATAATGCCCACTTATGGTATCGTCTTTCCGATAGCTACCCTTATGCTGATCACCATTTTTGCATTCATAGTATCCTCGCTCTACATCTTCTTCACACGAGAAAAAAAGAACAGAAAACTGAAAAATGCATTTGGCAGTTATGTGTCGCCAGATGTGGTAGCGCAAATAATTAAGGATAGCTCGCGCCTGCAACTGGGTGGCGAGAAGAAAGAACTCACCGTTTTATTTAGCGACATAAGGGGCTTTACTAGCTATTCCGAAAGGTTGGATCCGCAACAAATAGTAGCGGTTTTGAACGACTACTTAAGCCGCATGAGTGAATGCATCTTTAGGCAAAAGGGAACCATTGACAAGTTCATTGGCGATGCCATCATGGCCATATTCGGAGCACCTGTGCCACAGAGCGACCACGCTGAGCGTGCGTGCCTCGTGGCACTCGACATGGTCAATAATCTTAAACAGTTCAATCAACAACAGGAAGAAAAGGGGCAACCACCTCTTCGCATTGGAATTGGCATACATACCGGTGAAATGACGGTTGGTAATATTGGCTCAGCAAGGCGCTTCGACTATACAGTGATAGGCGATGGTGTTAACCTTGGCTCGCGATTGGAGGGTCTAACTAAATTTTTTGGAACAGGTATTTTGGTAAGCGGACAAACTCGAGCAGCGTGTACTTCCAAAGATTTGCTCTTCCGCGAAATGGCTTCAGTGCTTGTAAAAGGGAAAGAACAACCTGTTGTGGTTTATGAACTGGTGAACCCCGATGCTGAATTTGTGAATCAAAAAGAATGGCTCGCTACTTGGCACCTTGCAATAGAACATTACAAAAAACAAGAGCTAGGAGAAGCGCAATCCTATTTTCTAAAATGCGATGAGGTAAAGCCCAAGGATTTGACCACGCTTGGATACATAAAAGAATGCACGAAGTGCATTATGCAGCCGGAACTATTCAGCCTGGTGGTTAAAGTGGAGACTAAGTAGGAGGATGTGCACTGAAGAACTGGTTGGACAAACTACCATTAAGCCTTCTATCATTTATTCAAGGAATAAACCGCTGATATGAGATGATTATTCAGAACAATTCAGCAATCATGCATCTTGCACTGCCTCCTCCCAAAGTTTCAATAGTCGAGATGTCTGAGTGGATAATTTTTCCGAAAGTAGAAAGTTTCAATCGCTGAATATTTTCTAAACACGAGAAGGCTTGTGTTGACATTGCAATGATTTTCTCTCCATGCTTATTCTCCAGTTCAAGCATGTTCCCTGCGAATTGATTCACTTGTTTCTCGCTTATGAAAATGATTTCATGGCCAGTCCTTCCAAGTCTTTCAATCACTCTTTCCCTTTCGTTCGTGCTATCTATGCAGTCAACGCATAACACTGCAAAGCGCTCACCAATACACATCATTACATTGGTGTGATAAATAGGTTTTCGTGCATTGTCAATGGTTTGGAATGAGTGAAACAATACAGGTTCATAATTTAGTTTTTGGCAGAACAAATTCACTAATTCTTCATTTGTTCGCTCGCTAATGGAGGCATAAGCGATTCTGTTTTTTCTATCGAGTACAAGGCTTCCGGTACCTTCTAAAAATTTGTTCTCCTCCTCAAATGCTGAAAATGAGACTTCATTGTGAAAAATGAAGCCCGCAGCATCTAGAGGTGACTTAATATCTAGTAACTTTTCTGTTCTCCTGTTTTCTGCATACATGCTATAGAGCACACGAGTTTGGTTCTCATGAAAGCTAACCCAATTGTTAGGAAACAAGGCATCTGGTGTTTCAGGTAAAGTGGTGTCCTGAGCAACGATCACCTCGATACCGACATTTTTCAGCTCAGACACAAGCGCATCAAATTCCTTTAAAGCATTGTTTAGTGCCATCGTATTGTTCAGCACATTGGTTGGCTTCTGGTAGAAATTGTTGATGGCCGTCTGCTCATTCATTCTGAAGGTTGCTGGACGTACCATCAGCACTTTTGAAGTTGACTGTTTCATAGGGTTGCAAAAATGATTGTAGAATGAAACCTTTGCACGGGTAAAAATGTAGAACACCAGCGAATCTGCATAAATATTCTAATAACCGTTGTGACTCTACCCTCAAAAATCATAATCACGTCTGCTCTTCTTGTATTTAGCCTATGTGCTGTACGATGCAGTTTCTCCTCCAAAAGCAGCAGTGGGATGGAAGGCAGAATCATTTACGATGTAACGTTTCCATTTGAACAAAACACGGTGATGATGGACCTGTTCCCTAAGCAGATGACTCTTCACTTCAAAGGAAACATGATGCACACGGAGGTGAAGTCGAGTTATGATTTGCTCACCACAGATTTCATTATTGATAACGATAAAAAATGCATGACTCAAATGTTGAAAAACATGAGTGACCGATATGCTATGGAGTTGGACTCTGAAGGTGTTCAGGAATGGTTAAAGCAATATCCCGCAGTAAGGCTTGAACCAACAAGTGAAACAACTACGATTGCTGGCTACGTGTGTAGCAAGACCATTGCGCATTTCATAAACGATTCACTGCCTGCTATAGAGCTTTATCACACCAAAGGATTGGGTGTCGAGGCCAGCAATTGGTGGAATCAGTTTAATGGTGTGGATGGTTTTTTACTTGGTTACGATATTGAGCAATATGGCAAGCGTATGAGGCTTCGCGCCAGAGAAATAAAGTTTGAACCCGTCAGCGAAGACAAGTTTATTCGTGCAGAGAATTTTCAGATTGTTACTTTAAGCGAAATGAATAATCAGCTTTTAGCGGTAGTCAATGAGTTCATGCAATAGAAGTTACTTCGGGCAAGCGCTTACTTTTTCTATTTCCAGCCCAGTCAGCTCAAACGCGTCAAATTCATTCCTCTTTTTTACCGGTTTAAACACCATTCCGCTCAACCGTGGTTTCAATTTTTTATGTGCTTTAATGCAATAAGTTGCTTCGGGGCTTTCCTCCACGAGAAGTATGTTTTTGAAAAACTCTAGACCTAAAGTAAAAGAGGCAGCACTGTCAGAGGTGTTTATCACCTTTACCAAAAGCACCTCCGCACTTTTCTTAGACCACCATTTTTCATGACTCCATTGAGTGTAGAACTGTATGCCATTCACTTCTTTGTAAAGTGTATACTGAGCGCTGAGAGCTACTGTCAGGAGTGACATGGCTAAGAACAAGAGCAATTTTTTCATGAGGCAAACATCCTGACAATTTCATTTTGAAACAACTCTGCAGCCATTGCCATTTTTATCGCTTCTATATTGCGCCAATTCTTTAAAGAAATACACGGATGTACTACAGCGAATACTTGCAGCTAGATAAGATACTTGGTGCTCAGGATCTAGAGAGTGATAAACAAAATCGACATGCGCACGATGAAATGTTGTTTATCGTTATTCATCAAGCTTATGAACTTTGGTTCAAACAAATTCTGTTTGAAGTGAAATCTGTTCACGGAATTTTGGAAAAACCCAGTATCAATGACAACTCACCTGAGTTGCAAACTGTGGTTCGCAGATTGAATAGAGTGGTTGAAATAATGAAGGTACTAGTGCACCAAATAGACGTTTTGGAAACAATGACTTCGCTAGATTTTCTTGACTTCAGAGACATGCTGCGTCCTGCAAGCGGTTTTCAAAGCATGCAGTTTAAAGAACTTGAAACCATGCTGGGACTTAAGGTGGAAGCACGTCATGGTAGGGAGTATTTCACCAGCCAACTAAAAGACACAGATGCACAAAAAATAAATGAACTTTCGAAGACTTCATCTTTGCTTGAGTTAATGAATGAATGGTTGGAGCGTATGCCATTCTTTGACAAGAACGAGCTGTGGATGGGATGGGAAGGAATGGCTTTCTGGTACGTGTATCGTGAACTCTACGAGCAGTCGCTGGGCGAGGGCGAGAAGCAAAACATCGCTGTCTTTGACGAACTATTTATGACCGATGATAACGCTAAGGACAAAGCACTTTCTGATAAGGCAAGGCGCGCTGCACTGTTCATTTTTCTTTACCGGGACTATCCGATACTGCAAAACCCATTCAGAATTATCAATCAGTTGCTTGAGATAGATGAGTTGCTGGCTACCTGGCGTTGGCGTCATGTAAACATGGTGCACCGCATGATAGGTATGCGCGTTGGAACAGGAGGCAGCACTGGTAAAGGGTATCTGCGTGAAGCGGCTTTGAAGCACTACGTATTTAGTGAATTTGCTGATTTGAGCAGTTTTCTAATAGAACGGAATCGCTTACCAAAGCTTACTAAGAATCTCGAGGAAAAGATGGGATTTAGCTCTTAACAGCCCTGTCTTTCTAATTGCTGTCACCATTTTGTGTAACACATATCCTCATTGGTTGCCTTAAGAGCAACCTTTTTTATTGAGTGAATCATACAAATCTTTCAAAAGATTATGTAATGCTCATCAATGTTGAACATTGCTGATTTGCACTGTAATAATTCAGTTACAAATAATTCTCAAATAAATGAACAGCAACAAAAACGACACTCTCGATCAACAAAAGCAGAACGAGATAAAAGACCAAACCAAGCTGGACAATTTGAAAAAGCAACAAGAGCGTCCGGAAACAGAAACTGACAGAAGGGAGCGCCAAAGAGAGGAGGACGAAATCAGGGCTGATCTTGGTACAGAAAAATCTTCAGGGAATAGAAGCGATGACAGTCCATCTGATGACTCATCAGATGATCGTGATTCAAACATGGCCAACGAAGATGAAAACTCAGACCGAAACTCTCCTGCACTGAACATCAATGAAAATACTGCAAATTCAGAAAAGGAAAATTCAAAGTCTTAATTGAAGCAAACCAGTTTCACACTCAACACAATTTCTTGCCGATAATTATAATTGGATGCACATCCTTCTATTTCAAAAAAGGTAATTGAAGTAAGCGCATCGCCACGAGGTCTAGCTATTTTGATGTGGTGTTCCATTGGTTTCAACGGAATGAAGCTTCTCCTATGTGGAGGAGAGGTTTCATTTCTTATCGTCTTAAAGTAATTGCCCATGAAAAAAGCCATCTTGCCTAACGCATTTTCCATTCTTATTTTATCTATCCTGCTTTCTTCTTGCGAGGCTATTGCGGGTATATTCAAAGCTGGTGCGGGCTTTGGCATTTTTACCATTCTGGCCATTGCAGTGGTTATCGTCTATCTCATCACACGCCTCCGTAAAAACAGGAAAAACTAAAACATAACCATCCCTGCGCTAAACAAACCCAGCCATGTTAATGAAAACAAAGCAGTGAAATACTAGCAGGCTAAAACTGATATCCTTCAAGCTGCTCATCTGAACAAATTATTTGAAACTGAGCTAGTCAATATTTTCCGGACAGAAAAGGAACGTTCATAGACCACTCCTCGCATTATATCCAAGACAGTTCCAGAGAATTGATTGAAATGCCTTCGGATCATCTTTCAGAAGCAAGATGCCATGTGAGCCAAATTGCGCAAGCGTTCTCGAAAAGGCGTTCAACATTATAGGTGAACGCTTTTTCCATTATATAAATTTCACCTACCTACTTAGTCAAATTCAATTTCTTTTTTCATTTTCAGCAAAATCGATACCCGAGCTGAACAGCGATTCATACCATCAAGCAATTTTTTAAGCCCGTCAAAAAACAACACCACTACCATCAGCAGTGTCATCACCCACATCATCATCAGGTTAGCGGTCAATGTTGATATTTGGTTACCGAAAAGATTTTTTACTGGGGAATAAAAGTGAGCATCAAAAAATCCGCCTTGAGGATTTAGAAAAACGAGATTGCTCTTTTGTACAAGCCGCTCCTCGTACTCTACAATTTTCTTTAAGTCATTTTTATTCGTGCTAAAATCCTCGAGGCTTTCATTGTAATAATTGTCCTGCAATTTCAGATAGGCTTCACGCAACGCAGGTGTTGCTGTCATTTCCGCTATTTTGTTTTCGCGCAGGGTGTTAACTGAATTGTAGTTGCGTATGTAATAATTTTCCAATTCAGCAAGAGTCGCATCTATCTGGTCCAATATCTCCATTGTAATACCACCCTGAGTCAATTGTTCCATATTAGGTATCTTCAACTCGGGCACACGTGTCACTTCATTTAGCAATTCGTTTTTTATCACTCTCAGGTTATAGTCCAGTTGATTGCCCGGATTGGTCTCTTGCAACATCTTTCTGCAGTCTGCATTTTTTGACTTTAGTTCTTTTACCCAATAGTCTTTCTTCCAGCTATAAAGTTTGCGCGCTTGGTCAAAGGCATAAAAGTTCTTTTCAAAAGCATTGTTCTTAAACTGATATACCGCCATGGCCTCGTATGCCCAACGCGAGACCATCACATTGCCTATCATCGGTACTTTACTCTGGCTCGCCATGGCCGGGTACAGCCGGTCAAAGCGTACTATGATTCCGCTGAATAGCAACTGAGGTATGATAAGAATTGGGATAATGATGTAGATAACCTTGGCACTATTGAAAGATGCTGAAATATTTAGCCCGAGCACATTGGCAAAACAACTTGTGCTGAACAGAATGAGCCAGAATGGAATGAACATTCCGCGCACATCCAGCAGGTAGTTACCCACCGCCACAAAACACAAAGTTTGAATCAGCGAAATGAAAAACATAATTCCAATTTTAGAAAGCAGGTAGCTGATTTTGCTTAAGTGGAGATATCGTTCGCGTTTTAGAATCTTTTGGTCTTTTATTATTTCTTCAGCACTAACAGTGAGCCCAAGAAAAATAGCTACCACAACAGATATAAAGAGGTATTGCGGAAAGTTCAAACTCTCACGAAATGTATATATCTGCTCACCACCTCGCGCAGTGGGGTAGTACTTGATAAACAAAGCCAACACAAAAGCTAGTACTGGAGCTTCCATAAAATTGATAAGCATGTACTGTGTATTCGACCATTTGCTAAGCACATCGCGTAGCACAAAAACCTTAAACTGCTTAAAGGCATTTGGCAAACTGAACGCACTTCGGGGTGCTTCTTGTGTTTTGTCTTTTTGCGAAAGGTGATTGCCAATGATGACGTTAAAGAAATTATTCCACTCCTTCGGAGCTACCTTTCTATGCTCAGTTTCATTTCCATATTCATCCACCACCTTTGCTTCAATGATGTTGAATATCTGCTCAGGATTTACATTACCACAATGCGGACATTCACTTTCGGTAAGGTTTACCTGGTTGGCCAATCGCTTGAAGTAAATGATACTCTCCACCGGATTGCCATAGTAAATGGGGTATCCGCCATTGTCTAGAATGAAGAGCTTGTCCAGCATTTTGAAAATGTCACTGCTGGGTTGATGAATCACTACAAAAATCAATTTGCCTCGAAGGGTCAATTCCTTGAGCAAGTCCATGATGTTTTCTGAATCGCGGCTGCTCAGTCCACTGGTCGGCTCATCCACAAACAAAACGGATGGCTCACGTATCAATTCAAGGGCAATATTCAAGCGTTTGCGCTGTCCACCACTAATGGTTTTATCAAGAGCGCTGCCCACTCGCAAGTCTTTACACTCGAACAGACCAATACTCAAAAGTGTATGATTAACTGCTGCTACCAATTCTTCTTCTGACTTGTCAGAAAGACAAAGACGAGCATTGTAGTATAAGTTTTGAAATACAGATAGCTCTTCAATCAATAAATCATCCTGAGCGACATAACCCAAAACCCCTTCTATTTTTTCCCTTTCGTAATGGATGTCATACCCGTTGATAGTAACTCGTCCGTATGTTGGATTGTAGTTGCCGTTAAGTACATTTAAGCAAGTGCTTTTTCCCGCACCACTGCCACCCATTATTCCTACAAGATTACCACTTTCCTCCGTCAGATTGAATTGATGAAGGGCCTGTTTTTTACTAGCTGGAAAATAGTAGGACACGTTTTCCGCGCGGTAAAGCATTTTCTGTGAGGCATTGTCATCAAGGTATTTGTGTAAAACATCACTGTAAAAAACAGGGCTGATTTTACTACTCCTGATGTTCGCCCCTTGGCCAAATACATAAGTACGTCCGGGAATAATGTTTTGACTGTTTAGGTATAATTCGAATGGACCGAAGTAGCGAACGAAGAATAAATTTTCTGCCTCGATGCGCAGAAAAACCAATTGTCCTTTGAGGGAATCAATGTAAAGTGTGCGCTGCCATCCAATCAGTTTTTCCCTTTCACCACTTGCATTTAGAAAGGATGTTTGAGCTATTGCCTTTCCTTCTTCTAATTCAGTAAGTGATCTCAATTGGGTGAAAAAAGAAGCCTCAATATTGAACGCTTCCGATACGGTGTTGATGAATTCCCACTCTTGCTCTGTGCGGTTGCTGAACTCCCGAATGAATTCAAGAAGCCTAATAAGGACGAAGAATTTTTCTTTTTGCTGCAGCTCTTCGTTTATCTGATCGCAGATGCGCAAGACCTTTACAGAAGCCATGCTTGTTCTCTTCTCAGAATTTTTTCCTTGGTGGAATTTTTGTGCAAATTCCTCATACAACAACAAGTACTGGATTACCATGTCCTTGTTTAGTTGCTGTCTTAGAAATACAGCAACTATCTCACGGCCGGAGTCTTTGTTGGCTCCGGCAATGATTGCAAATAGTTGCATCAACGCTCTTAATATTCCTGCACTCATAGGGTTATCCTTTCAGTGTAGAAATGTTTCTCTCAGTACAATAAAGCAATCCTTTTTGTGGCAGAGTAACAAAGGGCTTTTGTTATCTATCCAATAAGCAGTTTTTCCAACTGCTGACTTCCGTCTTCTATTTCTTAAATCCTATCAATACGACTGCACAACCGGAGTCTGATTTGTTTTTATCCAACATGGCTTCCACAGTTACTTGCATCGTGTTTTCAACAAAAAAATCCCAGTAAGGAGAAATGCCAAAGTCACTGTTGGTATACAGAATATTCTTTTCAGCATCCACAATTCTAAATATCAGTTGACTATCAGAAGTGCCGCTGCATGCAGCCATGCGATAGGTATTTCCAGAGTATAATGTAATAGTAAACTCTGCAACATCGTCACCATTAAGCAAAGCCCTATATGTTTGAGCATCGCTGATGTATTGGTCTGTTATGTGTTTTTCACATAGATTTACTATAGTGTCGCATTGTGCAATAGCATTTGTAAGGGGCATCAATGAAACAAATAGCAGAAGAAGGGTAGAGATGGTTTTCATAAATTATTCAATTATCAGGTTTCTAACTTTTTCTACTTGTTCTGAGATAGCTGCTAACTCTTCTACGGTCAAATTCACCGAGGTTTTGCTCATCAAGTAGGTTGTTTTGGTGTCCCTGTCGTTAATTGGTTTCTCATACTTATATGTGCTTTCAAGCTCTAGAAGCATTGCGCACAACTCATTAAGTTGCTCCTTAATTCCTGCAAAGGACTGGTCGTTAAGTTGAGTCGCAAGTCTTTGGATGCTAGGTGCAGAATATTTTTGCTCACCGATTCTTGAAGCAATTGCCTGATTGCTCTTTGCAGCATCCACTGAAAGATACAAGGCTTCTATCCATCCTCCAATAAGGATATAGGAACTTAAATGATTTTGTTGATTGTCTCGGAGATAACGGTCGCTTAGTTTGAATAATTCAGCATTAAGCTTAACCAGTGAATCCTTATTGCTGATATTGGTTGTCAATTTAGAGACAAGGCTCCTGTCTATTTTTTCCAGAATTCCAAGGTCATTGGCCAAGCCTGCAACGGCATCTACATAGTCATTTACTGATTGTCCAGCGTTAAAACTACCTGTGTAAGCGAGGTCTGCACCATATAGCCCCAAGTTTAGCGCCTTCTTAGTTTCGTTTACATACTTGGACTTAGATGAAACGGGGTTGCTGAGAGTAGCATTGTATGCAATACTATTTTTCTGAAGCAATGACACAACTAGCACAGGCGAAGGAATAGAGATGATTTCACCATTCAGTTTCATGATGCCATTGCTGCTTACGGCATCCTCTGCAGCAGCAGGCTGAATCGCTTTCGTTTTGCTTTCTTCTTCGCAAGAAGAAAAGAGACACATCATACAACTCAGGATAATTCCAGAAAGTAGATTTATTTTAGGGTACTTCATAATAGGGTGGATTCAAATTCTCAAAAGACTTATATCGCAAACAGAAGCAAAAAGGTTTCTGACTGCTGCGTGGCAAAGGAAATTTTTTTTTGCCATATTGAACCATGATTGGATAAATGGTTGAAAACTAAATGACAGAGTGGTTTCCATTGCCTCAAGTTGCCATTGTAATTATCGCTGTTTGTGGTCCAGAATACTGTCGGAGTGCGGCTAGTGTCTGTTGTGAGAAGGAATAATTGTCGAATATTTCGTTCTTAACCTCCTCCTTAAGTTTGCCCTATGAAATCAGGTTTTATTGCAATCGCTATTATCATAGTTTCATCTTTGGTCATTGGCTGTGGTGAAAAGAGGACAACCCCATTGCATGGTCGCAGTTATACAGGATTACTTTTTGGCCAACCATACTTCATAGATGCGGTCGGTGATAGCGCTAACTATACCTATCAAATTGACTCCATTATAGCCGCATTCGAAGATGCGTTTAGTTTGAATAATCCAAGAAGCGTGCTATCGCAATACAACTCGTTTTTACGCACAGATACGGTGTTTGCTTTTTATGATAGCACTGGCGTATTCGGAATAGTGTATGACATGGCACGCGATTTCAACCGACAAACCATGCAGTATTTTGATCCTACTGCCAATCCCCTAAAGCGTGCATGGATGGTTTCCAATATGAATGGACTAGGAGAACCCAACCTCGATTCATTGTATGAATTTGTTGGATTTGATGGTGCAAAAATGGACTTGACAGAAGCAACCGAAGGAGACTACCGATACAAAATGAGTGAACTTCGTAAGGCTGACGATCGGCTGGAAGCTGACTTTACCGATCTAGCTGCTGCCGTTGCACTCGACCATATTGCTGATTTTTTGAAACAAAAGCGCACACCTCAATACCGATTGAAACAAGGAAGGAATTTAATTACATTCGGTCTTGCAATTGACTCCCTGAATATTGTCTCAATGGGAGTTGCAAATGATACGCAAGACCAAATGCTAAGGGTTGTCAATCGTGCATTTACCTATAAGGTTGCTGCGGATAAAGCCAAAATGATTGATGTTACCTACGGATATCCCGTAACCAATGAGATGGCTTATGTAGGAGTGTCCTCGCGTACACTCGCAGAATCTGTAGTGTTTTCTGAAGCATTAATGATAATGGGTTTGCAGAAGGCAGGAGAATATTACGCAGCGAATGAGACTTCTGATGTTCAGTCCTTTCTATTTTACCAAGAAGGCGATTTAATGAAGAGCGCTTCCACCGAGGGTTTTGATGCTATGATAGTGAAAGCCGACTCGATCCATTAATGCCAACAGAAAAAAGTGATCAGTCCTTTGCCATGAGCAACTCAAGTAATCCTCCAACTCCGTTTTTGCTTGCCATTGAAAGCAGCTGCGATGATACTTCTGCAGCCGTTATGCATGGGCAAATTGTGCTGAGCAACATTACCGCCAATCAAAGTATTCATGAGAAGTTTGGAGGTGTAGTGCCGGAGTTGGCAAGCAGGGCTCACCAGGCCAATATTGTTCCTGTTGTTACGCAAGCATTGGAAATAGCAAAAGTGAAGCTTAGCGATTTGCATGCTATTGCCTTCACGCAAGGCCCAGGCCTTATGGGTTCATTGCATGTGGGTGTTGCATTTGCAAAAAGTATGAGTCTGAGTTTGGGTATTCCCATGATTGCGGTAAACCATATGCAGGCTCACATACTTGCCCATTTCATAAAGGAAAATGAAGAAAGTGCTGTGCCAGAGTTTCCGCTTTTATGTCTAACAGTAAGTGGCGGTCATACCCAGTTAGTTTTAGTTAGTAGCCCATCGGAAATGCAGATAGTAGGCGAGACCATAGACGATGCTGCAGGCGAGGCTTTTGATAAAGCTGCCAAAGTTCTCGGCCTTCCTTATCCCGGTGGACCCCTTTTAGATAGCCTTGCGGCACTTGGTGATGCTACGAAGTTCACATTCACTACTCCGCGCATAGCAAATTTCAATTACAGTTTTAGCGGATTAAAAACTAATTTACTTTATTTCCTTAGAGAGAGGAACAATGAGGATGCAACATTCATAGAACGTGAAATGAATCACATATGCGCATCGTATCAAAGAACCATTGTGAGCTATTTGCTTGCAAAAATGGAAGCAGCTGCTAAGCACTATGGAGTGAAGAATGTTTGTCTAGCAGGAGGGGTTTCGGCCAACTCGGAATTACGCAGCTCATTTGTAGCAATGGCGCATCAAAACGATTGGAAGGCATTTGTTCCACCCATCAGCTATTGTACAGACAATGCTGCAATGGTTGGAATTGCTGGATTTTTCAACTATCTAGAAGAAAAATTTTCACCTATGAGCATAACGCCACAGCCACGCATAGCATGGGGAAAGTGAAGTGTGAAAGTTGAATGCACAAAACGAATCAAAAAAAAACCCTTCTCCATAACAGAGAAGGGTTTTTTAGTAGATAAGGTTAATTGTTACTATTTATTGACTATTAGTTTCCCTTGTTCCAAACTATTGCCATTGGTAAGGCGATAGAGGTATATGCCAGTTGAAAGCAACTCGGCATTGTAGTCTACTGAGTATTGCGTACCCGCTTCTAATTCACCTGCAAACAAATCGGCTACTTTTTTACCAGCCATGTCGAACAGTTCAAGTGTTGTTTTCGCACTCTCCCTGGTAGTGAATGTGAACCAAGTAGTACCCGAAGTTGGATTCGGGTTAACACGCAATGAAGCAATTTCAGATAATGTAGTACCCGCTGGAGCCTCTGGTGCCAATAGTGGACCATCACCAACGGTAATTGTCTGAACACATGAACTTGTATTACCGGAGCAGTCCGTTGCAGTCCAGGTGCGTGTTATTTCGTAGTCTAGGCAGCAATCAAGTTCGAATGCAAAGTCACCTGCGCCACTAATACTTCCTGTAGAATTACCATAAGGTACATTGTTTATTTTGAATGTGCCGCTGTAGCTGAACCAGCCGCCAAAGCCGTAGGTTGAGTTATAGCTGTTAGCTCCATTACCCAATTGGAAACCAAAATAGTTGTTGGAAGGAGCGTGTACCAAGCTCAAAGAAGAACCTGTGTAAGCGCCAAATCCTATAAGCTCAGCACCCGGAGTATTCAAAAGTCGGTAATAAGTCCAGTCATAGTGGTTAGCAGCAACACCTCCACAATCCGCTTTGAAATTGGTTGGGAAAGTTTGAGTGCTCCAAGCAGCCCAATCCATTGCATTGTTGAATGAAACTGTTGCAGTCCATCCATTGTTCTGATTAGTCGTGCTTTTGAAAGTGGCGGTCACAGTAACAGTGCCATTGGGATATTGCACAAAAGCACCGTTATGCACTGTATAGAAGCGATGCGCCAAAGGCAAGCCGAATAGACCCATTGCCCAATTAGTTGTATAACGACATGGATTGTTAGCAGGTCTAACAGGAGTTAAAATTCTGCAAGTTGCTGTAGCACCCGGAACTGGTATTAGAACTCCTTCGAATGTTTCTACCAAATTTACATCTACATCATCATCGCAGTTGTCATAGGCAGTCAACACGGCTGGAGCAGGTATTTCATCATCACATTCTATCTCAATGTCCTCTGGACAATTTTCAAGAATTGGATCGGTAGTATCATTCACTGTGATGGTGTAGCTATCAAAAGAAGTGCGCCCGCACAAATCTGTAGCTATGTAATTCACAGTCCATACACCATTACCGCAATTGTCTGAACTTGAAGTGAGGTAGTAGGATTCGACACTTGCGGTGCCGCAGTTGTCACTTGCAGTTATCACTTGGGGTGAATAAGTCTGCCAATCGAGACATTGATAAGACTCGTTAACAAGATCTCCATTGAACCAAGGATCTGTTTCGTCTGTGATGTATATGGTTGTGAACTGAGGCTCGCTCATGTTGCCGCATTCATCCATTGCATAGAAGGTATAGACATAAGTGTTCTCACTAGGACAGGCTCCTTCAATGGTATCTATTTCTGTTACCACCCAAGCTGCATTGCATAAGTCATCAGCAGTAGGAGGGATTACGCTCCATATTTCATCACACTCATAGATTGCGCTTTCTGGCACGTTCACCAATATGGGTGCAGTCCAATCCACTACTGTTATAGTAGTGGTAGCTTCGCCAATGTTGCCACAATAGTCTTCCACTTCCCAATGCCATACTATCTGATAGCTGCATCCTTCTAATTCCACGATGGTTTGTGTTGCCACAAGTAATTCTACTGGATAATCGCAATTGTCATAATAATTCACGTCAGGAATTTCAGTTGGTGCATTCTCGCATGACACTACTTCGTCAGCAGGATTTTCGATGGTTGGATCTGTAGTATCTATTACTTGAATGATCACCTCTGCATCAGTTGTGTTGCCACAATCATCAGACACATGGTAATATCGGATGTAATATCCGAAACAGCCTCCTGAAAGGGTGTCTTGATCATAAGTAACAGTCACATCGCTGCAGTTGTCATATCCACTTACCGCTGGGAATTCCCATAGATCATCACACTCTACAACGTAGAATGGTTGGAATGGATAAAGTGTTGGTGCTTCATTGTCAACTATGGTTACCAATTGGTTCGCACTCACAGAATTTTCACAATCATCGTAAGCTGTCCAAACACGTGTGATGGTGTAGCCACAATCCAAATAAGTGATGGTGCTATCGTACTCAATAGTCAAATCCTCATCACAGTTGTCATCAAACACTGGAGCCACCGCCACAGGTATTACTGCATCGCACTCCACTTCGAAGTCTTCAAGGTTGTCTTCTACAGTTGGATCCGTAGTATCAAGTACGTGCACCAATTGGCCTATTGATGCTGTGTTACCACAATCATCGGTTGCAATTTTCGAACGTGATATGAGTTGCTCACAACCGTTTAATGCAATTGCACTAATGGCTGAATAAGTCAAATCATCATCACAATTGTCGCCAAAAGCTGGATCAAATACTGGTACATCTGAGAAGCATTGGACCCATATCTCTTCTTCCGGTGTATCTAATACATAAGGAGCTATAGTGTCATGCACAATGATGTCTTGATCTACCGTGATGCTGTTGCCGCAATCATCTGTAGCGGTCCATGTGCGGTGTATGTACAGAATACAATTGTCTTCGCTGATGCTTGACAAAGGAAGTACGGTCAAATTCAAATCGCAGTTGTCACCGAATGTAGCAGTGTCAGCATAAACTTCATCAAAGCACTGAACTTCGTAGTCAGCGGGTTCATATATCACATACGGATCGTATTGGTCAGACACAATAACCACTTGCACAGCGCTGCTTTGATTGCCACAAGCATCTGTTGCATACCAAGTCCGGGTGACTTCACTGAAGCAGCCTTCGCCACCGTTGTCAGTAACTTCCTCATCTTCGAAAGTGATGACTACTGGCTCATCACAATTGTCAACAGCCTCAGCCATACCAAAGTCTATTATTTCATTGCAATTGGCAGATGACTCAGGAACGTAAGTGAAGTCTGGAGCGATGTTGTCATACACATAGATGTATTGTATGCAGTAACCAACGTTACCACAAACATCCGTTGCACTGAATTTGCGCTCAACAGTGTATCTGTTTACGCAAGTAGAGTCTGTAATTACATCTTCTACCCATGCAACAATTACATTAAATCCTGAGCACACATCGTAAGCACTAACATCATCTATTGATGGCTCATCCACTTCACTTGCGCAGCTTACGGTGTAAGAATCAGGGCAATAAATTATCGGGTCTGTAGTGTCTATAAAACGCACAGTGCGTGTGAAGTAGGCCATATTCTGACAGTTGTCATATGCCCACCATTCTTCCACTATATCATAGTAACAATCGTTGTTTTCTCCTACATACCAATTGTAATAAGTTTCCAAATCAGTATCGCACGTATCCGCGAATATTACATCAGCTTCTGGATATACATCACCACATTCCAAAGTCGTAAACTCCTCTGGAGCAGATACAATGTATGGCTCATTCATATCACTTACGTGTATCACGCGTGACCATGAAGCTTGATTGCCACAGTTGTCTGTAGCAAAATAAGTCTGCTCAATATCATAGCTACAATCTGTTACATTGTTTAATCCACTTATCCCGAAGAGTTCCAGTTCATCATCGCAATTGTCATCAAAGACTATTACTGCAGCTGGTTGATCCTCATCACAGTCAATCCACAATTCTTCTGCACTGTTCTCGACTATATATGGTGCTGTAGTGTCTTGTATTGTGATATCGCGGTCAGCGCTTGCGCTGTTGCCACACTCATCCGTAGCAGTCCAAACAATGCGAACGATGTATGCACAACCTTGCAATTCGATGTATGAGGTATCTGCATCAATGGTCAAACTCACATCACAGTCATCATCGAAAGTTGGAACTTCTGTTGGCAAATCACCAATGCATTCTACAGTGGTGTCGTTCAGTTCTGCAATCACGATTGGATCGTAGTTGTCAGTGATGAACATTGCCTGCGGAACAATGGTCTCATTACCGCAATCATCTGTAGCTACCCAATAGCGCACAATAGCCTGTGTGCAGTCGTTGCTTTGACCACCTTGTGGTTCATCGTAGTAGGTCACTTCGTATTGACCACCGCAAGCATCTGTGAACAATGGTAGAATTGGGTCACCTTCGTAGCTGCAGCTAATCACTGGTTCAGGTAGTTCAGAAAGTGATGGGCCGTCACTATCAAACACTCCTATGAATTGAACACAAGTTGCGCTGTTGCCGCACGCGTCAGTGGCTTTGTAAGTGCGCTCAATAATGTATCGGTTTACACAAACTGAATCACCAACCACATCGCCTTCCCAAGTTACTACTACGTCACCGCAGGTGTCATAAGCGTATACATCATCTGTATCAGGCTCCGGTATCAATTGGTTGCAACCAACAAAAGCATCATCAGGACAAACAATGATTGGGGCTACTTCATCTATGATGTAAACCGTTTGGCTGAAAGTGATTTCATATCCACAGTCATCAACAGCTGTTACACTGCGGTAGATTACAAAAGAGCAGCCATAAGGGCTTATTCCACTTATCGGGAATTGCTCCAAATCATTGTCGCAAGCGTCAGCAAATTCTACAACTAAAGCAGGAACGTCATCCTCACAAGAAACATAAATAACTGGCTCAGGTGACGATACAATGTAAGGCGCTTGTGTGTCTTGAATGTGCGCAACACGAGTGAAAACTTTATAGTTGCCGCAATCATCGTACGCTGTGTAGATTTCTATTACATCATAGCCACAGTCTGTGTAATTGTCATTGTAAGTGAAATAATCAACGTACAAATCATCATCGCAGTAGTCATCAAAAATCACTTGTGAAGGTGTAACTTCAACGCCACACTCTACCCATATCTCTGGGTCAGATGAACTAACGATGAAAGGATCAGTGTTGTCAGCCACATGGAAGGTGATATTTATGAAACCATAGTTATTACAGTCATCATAGGTGTAGTAGGTTCTAACAACATCATAGCTGCAATCACCGTTTTCATTTTCCACTTCTTCATAACTCAGTGTCTCCAACGTCTCATCACAATTGTCGTCAAACGTTACTTCTATTTCTGGTAGTTCTTCATTGCATTCTACCCAGAATTCTAATTGGCCATCGTAAATGGCTGTTGGGTTGATATCATCATTTATATAAATGATTTGTACACATGATGCATCATTGCCGCAACCATCTTCCGCAGTCCAAGTGCGGGTGATAATGTTGTTGCAAGATGAGCTACCGTTGGTAGATGTCTGTGTGTAAGTTGGAATCAACTCACCATCGCAGTTGTCAAAGAAGTTTACATCAGCAGGACTTGGCACATCGCTGAAGCATATGTATGATGCATTATCTGGGCATGACTCAATAAGTGGGTCAGTGGTATCCACTTTCCAAGTGAATATCTGGTAGCAAAATGCGAGATTGTTGCATCCATCACAAGCAGTGTATGTGCGAGTCTGTGAACGGTCACAACCATCTTCGGTAATAGGACCCAAGGCAGAAGTTACGCCTACTGCTCCGCAATTGTCAGTGGCTATTGCATTGCCTGGACCTGGGAATGCAGTTGGATTGCAACCGAGATTGGCACCGACAGGGCAATAAGTGAATGATGGCAGTATGTCATCATGCACATAAATGATTTGTACACATGATGCATCGTTGCCGCAAGCATCTACCGCAGTCCAAGTGCGGGTGATGATGTTGTTGCAAGATGAGCTACCGTTGGTAGATGTCTGCGTGTAAGTTGGTATCAACTCACCATCGCAGTTGTCATCGAATTTCACATCAGCCGGACCGGGCACATCTGCAAAACACTTGTAGGTTGCATTGGCTGGACACGATTCCACAGTAGGGTCAGTGGTATCCACTTTCCAGGAGAAAGTTTGTGAACATGTTGCATTATTGTCGCAAGCATCGGTTGCTACATATATCAAATTGCGGTAATGGACACAGCCTACAACTACTTCCGGATCCCAATACGTGGTGATGGTTGGAGTGCCACAGTTATCCGTAGCGATTGCATTGTATGCCGAAGGAAGACCTGTTGGATTGCAGCCTAAATCAACTCCTGCAGGGCAATAAGTAAACACAGGAAATTCATCGTCACCAAAGTGGAAGGTTTGTGTGAATGTGGCTTCATTGCCGCAATCATCCTCTGCTGTCCAAACGCGAGTTACCGTGCAGTCACAGTTGGGGGCTATTTCACCACACAGTATATAACCTTGATTGCCGCCATTGTCGAAGTTTTCGTTCAATGCGGTAAGTGCTACGTTGAGTTGTGCAGGTGTGTATGCATTGCTACATCCGCCAATAACATCATTGGCTACATCCAATAGTTGGGCGATGGTCATACCTGCGAAGGTGCCACTGCCAATTACTTGATTGCCGAGCCATCCTGCTGCAGGTGCAAAGTTTGCATCATAAGCATCAAAGGTGGTGCTCAATGTGGCTGCCATCAGTTGACCAGCTAACACGTTATTGTATGAGCCACCTGGGTTAAGATAGTCAGCTCCTAAAACCGCTGGTGTGCTGCCTGACGGCAGAAAGTTTTCCACAGCAGCAGCACTTGTGAGTGTCAGTGTATTGCCTGGTTCGCAACCCAATACTAGCCCGCTTGGAAATGCTCCAGCGAAGTTAGCATTGCGATAGACTCCCGGATTGTTGCCATTGGCAGGAGCTCCCCAACCGCCTTGTGTGTAGGTAAGGTAGTCGCATTCTTCTTCTGTAAGTGGGCAATCGGTATCATCCAAATAGCTATAGGTAACGTTACCGTTGTTGTCTGCAGCAGTTGGCTGTATGTAAGGGATTTCATCAGTACAATCAACATTGTAATCGTGCTGTTGATCACCAAACACCGGAGGTGTGTTGTCATTTGTAATAACAACTTCATCACCTGATGTGCAATCGCCACAGTCTGTAACTGTTACGGTGTATGTGCCGGGCTGATTTACTAGCACTGATGGACCATTGCTTAGACCCACAATGCCAGGGCCTACCCAAACATATTGCAAATCGCTGCTGCTCACATTTGGTGTTGTGATATTTACATAGTCCACACGAAAAGCACATTTGGCATTGTCTGTTATCTTGACATAACGCGCTGGTGCTGTTAGTGTGTAGCAGTATGACTGATACACAGTGTGTGAGAACAAGAGTGAATTAACTAACGTCACATAGTCAGCAGCATTGGTAGGTGAAACCTGCACTTTGGCATCTGACTGCGTAGTACCGCTCGGAGTGTTGTTGCAATGTTCCTTCTTTACACGAACGCACACTTCGGTGCCTATTGGAAGCAAAGTGCCAAAATCCAAAGTGATGGTAGAAACGTTGTTTGGTGTATCGTCTAATGTGAAAAGTTTCACACCTGCGTTGTCATTGCATATACCTGCTGCAGATGAGTTTTCAGCAAAGCCAGTGGTGGCTATCACAGCGTGTGTACAATCTGAATACCCTTCTTGTTCACATACCTCCGCACCTGAAACGGCAGCGGTGAGAGTGAGGTTCACATTTCCACAGATAGATTGGTCTGGGCCAGCTTCCACCACCAAATCGCAGCATGGCTGACGCAGGAACGTCATAGGTGGACTTAGGTCAAAACAACCTTCTTCGGCTTCAGCACCAATAACTGAAATGTTATTGCCAACGGTAAGACCTGTAATAGTGCCGTCATAAGAAATTCCATAAACCAAGAAAGCTCCGACACCAAATGATGCGAGATTAAAAATACCTGTATCGTTGATAGCAAGAATGACTCCTGCTGGGTTAGTCAAAATGAATTTGTAAGTGTCACCAGGGGTAACGCTGTTCGTTATTACATAAATATTGTCAGCGCCTGCATCATTTGAACAAAGGTTTGGCACTGCGCCATCATGACTCAATATTCCTGCATCGCAAGTATAAATGGAGAAACTGTTCGCTTTGATAAATACACCAGAGTCATAAGCTCCGTCAGAAATATCAGCTATTGCGAATTTGAAAGTGTAGGTAGCACCTGGAACAATTGCAATCTGTGAAGTGAGGACGATGGTAAAACCATCATATTGAATGGTGGTTCCACCAGCATTGTCCACATAAAGGTCTTCATGATCCAGGCTTACGCAACTACCGGCATTGCCTGAGCTTCCTATAGTTCCATTGTTGATGGTATTGATAGACACAGGAAGAGTAGTAGATGGAATGAGAGCAACATTCTGAGAACTGTAGTTGCCACCACCTGGGTTTGGACCCGAAACGAAAAAGGCGAACAGGTCATTGAATTGGCTACAAACCCATTCATTGTATTCTTCAGATGCAAAAGTGTATTGAACGTTGATGAAGTCGCTTTCGGCAACGAAATCGAAGCTAAGAATAGCTTGGTCTTCTATGCTGTAAGGCGTGATGTTGTCTAAATCAGGGTCGTCTGTAAAGTTGGATACATTGGATGTTTTGTTTTCAACATTGTTAGGTCCAATGGCCTCAGAAGCCAAACCTGTTGTTAAAAGGATACCATTGCCAAGACCAATATTAGTGGTGCCTCCATTACTGAAAATGCCACATCCATTGGCTGCAGTTTGCAAATTCACATTGGATATGGTAACTCCTGCGCCAACTATTTCATTGGCTAGTTGCGTGCCAGTAACTGCACTATTCACTATTAGTTGTCCATGCATGTTGAGGCCAAAGGCAAAGCAGCATAATAGTATACTATTTTTAAGGTGAAGGGTAAAATGTTTCATCGTGGTTGAATGAATTAGTTAGGATGATTTTCAGTTATTGTTTAATAGGATGTTCGTTGCAAACCAGCGCTAAATGAGCATTCCAATCGTCTGCTGTCCATTCCGGCTGATCGTATAGTTTTAGGACAAGCACACCTTTGCCTTCACCTGTATTGGGGCGAATGATGAAGTATTCGCTTGACTTGGTACTAAGGAAGTCAATAAGGGCCTCATCAGTCGGGAAGTTGAGACTCGCCAAACTGAATTCATACATCTCCATCAATTCCTGATCAGCAGGTAATTGAAGAATGCCTTGCTCATTGATGGTTGCAGAAAGCACGGGTGTTTGGCTAAAGCTAAATAAGCTTGCCAATAGCATAAAGCATGTAGTCATCAACATGCCGCGGGTAGCCAAGACTGAGGGCATCGCCATCAGATTGCGAATAGAGTTTTTCATTTTGTTTGTATTGGGTTGGTTTGAGTAATGCGTTTATTGGTGACTTCCCGCAGAAAGCAAACAACGCAAACACCAACTGCACTCGAGCGCAGTTGCAGCAATAGGCTGAATTGAAATTCAGTCTTTGCAATGGGATGATCTAAAACGTAAACCTGAAGTGATGCACACATGGTGTGCTAGGGGGGAAGGTCAGTTTTGGTTCAATCAGTCGTGATTAGGTCGTTTAGCGTTCCGTTAGAAAGCGAGACAAACGTAAAAGAAAATTTAGATTAAAAACAAGATTTTTTTTATTGATGGGGAAAATATACCCTTTGGTCTATGACAAAATTGACTTTGTCGAGACCTTTCACTAAGTGAGAAATACGCATTTCTCTAGGAAGGCAAGGCTGAAAACTCACGCTCACAAGTTGATAACCAACGGCATTTATCATGAACAATTTTTTTATCAACTGATACTTTTACTATTCATTTCTAAACTTTCACTTAAAATTAATTTTACAATGAGCACAAGAATGATTTTGGCTGCCTTGATTGGCGCAGTAGTTTCTTTTTTTCTTGGCTGGTTGGTATTCGGTACGTTACTGGATCCTTACTATCAGTCCAATATGGTTCATTACAATGGCCTTGTCCGTGGAGAGGCCGATATGCGTTTTTATGCCATCTTTCTAGCACAGCTTTGCTGGTCTGGGCTAGTGGCCTACATTTTTGACAAATGGGCCAACATTCGAACCTTCCAAAAAGGACTTATAGGTGGCATCATCATTTTTGCTCTTGCCTATGCAGGATTTGATTTGATGATGTATGCAGGTATGAATCTATTTGGCTACAAAATGCTGATAGTGGATGTACTAGTCAATGCAGTATTCGGAGGTCTCATCAGTGGGGTCATAGCGGTAGTGCTTGGCTGGGGTAATAGAAAATCGGTCTAACAAATTTTCAGTATAGAAAAACGCATCTTTATGAAGGTGCGTTTTTTTTGTGCCTAGTTCAAGCGAAGATTGATTGGTAAAAGTCGTTGCCTCTTAAACCAAGGGGGTCAAAATTCCCATGCTTAGGGCAATAAAATTCTTTACAATTGTGCCAGAATAATAATTTCAAGTTTTTAAAACTCACCACTATGCCAATCAGAATAAAACGCGATGACAATCAAGGTTCTTACAATCCTCGTTCGGGTGGTGGCGGAGGAGGAGCAGGCGGGGGTGGAGGACTTATTCAATTTCTTCCCATGTTGATTGGTTTGTTCGGAAGAAATCCGAAACTGTTGTTGATTATTGCAGTCTTAGGCGGTGCTTATATGCTGTTTGGAAAAGGCTGTGGCAGTTCGTCATCTGACAGCGCAGCAGGTGATTTTAGTTCGCTTGCTACAGGCGCTGAGTTTGACATCAAGAAATATTCTGCCACAGAAATATATGAGCCACTGGCTGACAACAAGCGCAACCCAATGCCTGAAAAAGTATCGTTGTTGCAGTATGCCCCATCCAGAAAAAATCAAGGCCAACAAGGTTCTTGTGTTGCGTGGGCATCAGCTTATGCAGCGCGCAGTATTATGGAGACGCGCGAGTCAGGAGGCAATCCTAACTCTTCTACATTTTCTCCTTCCTTCTTATACAATCAAATAAAATTGGAGGGTTGTCAAGGAGCTTATTTGCCTGAGGCTATGAAGGTGATGCAAGGAAAAGGTCTAGCTCCATGGCAAGAGATGTCATACAATGAAAATGATTGCAATGCACAACCAAGCAGCATGGCAATGCGCAAAGCGGAAGATTTTAAAATAGATGGTTATCAGCGCTTGTCAGGTGGTCGTGACGGTACGGACGCGAAAGCGGTGAACATGCTGGCATTGAAACAGAACATTGCACAAGGTGCACCTTGTGTGATAGGTATGATGGTAGGTGGTAGCTTCATGCAAAGTATGATGGGGCAGGATGTGTGGCGCCCAACTGAAAGCGACTACGATATGCGTGGTTTTGGTGGTCATGCCATGTGTGTTATCGGTTATGATGATTACAAGTTCGCTCAAAACATGGGTGGCTTCCAGATAATGAACTCGTGGGGCGAGGAGTGGGGAAACAAAGGCGTAGCATGGGTAAGCTATTATGACTTTGAGATGTTTGTTAAAGAAGCTTACGGCATTTATCCTGGTGGCGATGCCAATTCGCCTCAAACTTCATTGCTGAATGTGCAATTCGGAATAGTACTCAATGCAAGCGATCAAAATATTGACTTGCAGCAAACCACCGCAAACACATTTCGCACTGCGAGGAAGATGTCAGTGAATGAAGAATTCAAACTACAAGTGACCAACAACTTGGAGTGTTATGTATACATCTTCGGGCAGGAGACCGATGGTTCGTCTTACAAGTTATTTCCTTATACTGAAAAGCATTCGCCCTACTGCGGCATCAAAGGCACACGCCTTTTCCCGCGCGACCACAGTTACTTTCCTGATGACAAAGGCAATGCTGACTACTTTGCGATAGTAGTTAGCAAAACTGCATTGGACTTTGATGACTTTACAGCGAAGCTGAGCGCTGCTCAAGGTTCTACTTACGAGCAAAAACTCTCCTCATTGGTTAAAAACAACAATGGCATAAGTGTGCAGGCAGGTAAGACGGTAAACATCACTGCGGATTTTGCAAAGACAGATATTGCAGGGGTGGTGATAGAGGTGGTGAAGTAGGCAGTGACTCAAGACTCAATCTGCTTTTCACACATTGCTGTTTGCAATTGATTAACTCTTATTGTATGGTAGCTATTTCAAAACTACACTTTTGGAGCAAAGGCAAAGACTAAACTTTTCCTTACCTCTTAAAGCATGATAAAAGCCTCCGTCCTTTTTCTCAACTTCATTGGTTTGTTGTTTTTTGGTTTGTTCAATGATGCTGAAGTGCTCGTTGAAAATAATACACCAGCAACCATTTCACCCGGTACAAAAAAAGAAGTACAACTCGTAGTAACCAAAGGCCAAGTGCAAGGGTTCTCAAAATTGGAACTTACATTGCCTTATGGCTTCGTGGCTACACCGGGCGACATCAAAGGAGCCTCCTTCACCTTCAGTGGGCAGAAGGCTAAGTTTCTTTGGATGACTCTTCCAACGGAAGAAAATTTTACTGTTACCTACTTTATTGAAAGCACAGAAAATATGGAAGGTGATTACGACATCACCGGAACATTTTCTTATGTGAAGGAAAACAAACGCGAAGACATCAGCATTCCTTCAAAAACAGTCAACGTAAAAAAAGTGATTGGCCTAACACCTGAAGAAGTGGCGCAGACTATGCCTGGTGTCAAAGTGGAAGAGTCAGTAGTTGATATGGTATGCGAGCGCATCATTGAAAAGGTATCCGTCACGGAATTTAAAATTACCTTATCTGTAAGCAACAATACTATACGTGGACTATTTGGAAAGATATTGGAAACAGTTCCATCAAATTGTGCCACTGAGGTAACCAATGATGCTGGTGCAACTGTTACACAGCAGGGCAACACCATCAAGTTTGTGTGGTTTCAAACACCCGATGCGGGCAGTTTCGAATGCAGCTATAAGATAGAATGCGATGAGGCCACCCATTGGCCAACCATTAATGGTGTGTTCTCATATGTAGTGGATGGCAACCCTGTTGATTTGCCAGTCATACTTGCAGGTGAAGCACCATCTGAGGCCATTGTTCGCAATGAGGTGAACACCATCACTACTATTCCTGTAAACGAAAACACGGATACGAGTGCGAATAACACAGCGACTCAGAACAACAATGCCTCTTCCATGGAGAACAACAACACAACAACTGCTCAGAACAACACCAATTCTTCATCAACGAATAACACAACCAACAACACATCTGCTTCCAACAATGCTTCTGAAAGTGCAGTTACATCAGTACCTTCAGCAGAAACAGGAATCACTTATCGCGTACAGATCTTGGCCGCACACCGTGTTGTTAATAAAACCTTCATGAAGAAGACTTACAACTTTACACAAGCATATACTATTGAAAACATAGACGGTTGGGTGAAGTACACTACCGGAAAGTTCCTTGAATATTCAGCGGCAAGAGATGCAAGAGAAGAGTTAAAAACGAAACACAACAACTTGCCCGGACCATTTGTTACAGCTTACAATGATGGCGAACGCCTCACAGTTCAGGAGGCTCTCCTCATCAGCCAGCAACAGTGGTACAAATGAGAATGATGATATGCTGCCGTAATTCACAACGGTGATTGCAGTAGTAGTTTTGGTTAATTAATATAGAATTTGTTTAGGTAATTTAGTCTGAAAACCTTCGCACAACGGTGCGGGGGTTTTCTATTTTATGTATAGGCCTACTCACACTCATCCGTTATCAAATTTTATAAAGCGAATTGCGTTGCCCTGCCACAGCAATCATCTTCGCAACTATGAGTTGGCAAATAGCTTCAAAGGGTTTTGTGAATTTTCTCCGATTGGAGAAGTCCCTTTCTGCGAACTCCATACAAGCTTACCTAACGGATGTGGACAAGCTGAGACAATTCAGTGAGATGGGTACTCCGGTGCTTCAGCCAAAGTTCATTAATGCGGCTCACATACGCGAATTTCTTGAGTGGCTCCACTCTTTTGGCCTAGCTAGTACCACTCAAGCGCGCATCATTTCAGGTCTGAAAGGTTTCTTTAATTATCTCCTATTGGAAAAGGAAATAGCAATGGACCCCATGGAGTTCATTGACACACCAAGGCTGGGCCGCAAACTACCTGATGTATTGAGCGTGGAAGAAATAGATTCAATGCTATCTCAAATTGATTTGAGTAAGAATGAGGGAACACGCAACCGTGCGATGCTTGAAACACTATATAGCTGCGGACTGCGTGTAAGTGAGTTGTCGGATTTGCGTATCTCTTGCATGCATTTCGATGATGGTTTTGTGCGTGTAATAGGTAAAGGAAACAAGGAGCGTCTTGTACCCATTGGCAACATTGCCATCAAGTGGATAGACATGTACAAAGAACAAACGCGCAATCATCAAACTATAAAAAATGGTCAGGAAGATTTTCTCTTTCTCAACCGCAGAGGTTCTAAGCTGACCCGCATGATGGTGTTCACCATTATAAAAGAACTTGCACAAGCAGCAGGAATCAAAAAAAAAATATCACCGCACACCTTCAGGCATTCGTTTGCAACACACTTGGTGGAAGCTGGTGCAGACTTGCGCAGCGTGCAAGAAATGCTTGGCCATAGCAGCATTACTACTACCGAGATATATACTCACCTGGACCGCCATCGTTTGCGGGAAGAGATACTGAGTTTTCATCCGAGGTATAAGAAGTAGGAAGCGGCCGGGAGTTAGCAGTCTGTAGTTGCCCTTTCTTTGTTGCATGAAAATACTTATACGTCTCGGAGTCTTATGTCTTTCTCTTTGTCAAATGAACTTAGCTAATGGCCAGATAAAAGTGATGAGCTATAACATGCTCAATTTTCCAACGGGTAACATTCAGGGTCGTGTTGATACGCTAGAAAAAGTAGTGAACTATGCTCATCCAGACTTGCTGATGATACAGGAACTGAAAACAGCACAGGGCCTCAGCGATGCTACAGACATGATGAATACACTTGGCTATGGCAACTTCGAACATAGCACATTTGTTCCTCAGCAAAGTGATGCTGGCAATCCGTATCCATTGCAACAGGCCTTCATATACAATGAGGATGTTTTTACAAAAAAGAGTCAGTCGGAGATAACAACGGATGTGCGTGATTTCAATGAACTGGTGCTTTATCTAAACGATGCAGAGCTTGCCAATGGCGCTGACACCACGTTTATCTATGCATACGTAACTCATCTGAAGAGCAGCGAAGGAGCGGACAATGTAGCGTTGCGATTGGCCATGGTAAATGACTGGATTGCCTATATGAATGCGAATTTCACCGGAGATGAAAACGTCATTCTTGCAGGCGACTTCAATATCTATTCAAACACCGAAGATGCTTATGAAATGCTGATGAGTGAAAGCAATACGGTGGTAATGCGTGATGTGTTTTCTTCCTTAGGTAACTGGACTGGCGCAGGCTTCGCGTTCAAAGAGATACTTACCCAAAGCACCCGGTTGAATCAGGTGGCAGGTGATGGAGCAGGCGGAGGTTTGGATGATCGTTTTGATTTTATTCTCTTCAGCGATGCACTGATGAATGATGGAAACGTGGTGCATTACACTGACGAAAGTTTTCTTTCATTGGGCAACAACGGAACCTGCTACAACGAGAGTATCACCGATTGTTCCGCTGGTAATGATGTTCCTTATGATGTACTGAGGGCTATTTATTATATGAGCGATCACATTCCTCAGGTTTGTGAATTGACAACAACAATCACACTTACAACCAATGAAATAGCAGAATCATTCTTCAGTAGCAGGATGGTTTATTCTGACCATAATATCTCTGCACACATACATGCAAAGCAAGGCGCACAAGGTGTATGGAGTATCCACAACACAAGTGGTCAACTGGTAGCTGAGCAGAAATTGAATCTTGCAAAAGGCAACAACATTGTTTCCCTAAACACTTCGGTGCTTGAAAGCGGGCTTTACTTTTTTGTCTTTACAAGCGAAGCGGGAATGCAGACTGCAGCACGATTTGTTGCAATGAAATAATGCGTTACTTGAGAAACGCAGCATACCATGACCACCCTCCCACAAAAAGTAAATGAAGTAAAACGCGTTTACAAACGACTTGATAAGGAGATTGCAGATTTCCAGAAAAGCACCACACTCCATTGCCTAAGCGGTTGTGGCGAGTGCTGCAAGAAGCCCGACATAGAAGCTACGCCTTTGGAGTTTCTACCCCTTGCCTTGCAACTGTTTGATGAGGGCAAAGCAGAAACTGCACTGGAGGAAATAAAGCAGAAGAAAGATTCATTGTGTTATGTCTTTCGCCCGCACGTTACCAACTTCGGTGGGCTGTGCAGCGAATATCCTAACCGTGGTTTGATCTGCAGATTGTTTGGCTACACTGCCCGAAGAGACAAAGAAGGCAAGGCCGAACTTGTGACCTGTAAGCTCATAAAAGAACAACAACACGAAGCATACGACCAGGCCATTGAAGACATAAAGAATGGAAAAAAGGTAGTGGTGATGAGCGATTACTATTCACGACTTTCGCACATAGACCATACGCTGGTTGATTTCTACCCCATCAACCAAGCGATGGAAAAGGCACTGGAGACGGTGCTGCATTATTATGCTTATAGAAATCGGAGGAAGAAAGCCTGATGGCGATAAGAACCTCAGACTTGCTCTAAGCAGCACAATAGTTACCTCAACGTATAATAGCACGTAACATTCAACCCTGCACTCCACAAGCGTTCTGCAATTGGCTCATCAATAATTTCAACCAGGCCATAGCGGAAGGTAGGTTCAGCACGCAGGCAGAATCTATTGCTTAGGTCATAGTCCGCACCAAAGCTTATAGTTGGAGTAATGCCTACCGATTTGAAATCGTAGTCATATCTATACGCATTGCGAGAGGTATTCCCATCCTCGTATTTGAGTAGAGTTATATGAGTGGCTTGCAGGAAGATATTGGCAGTGACTCCGATACTTGAAACAAAACGACACCTCTTATTGCCTAAACTTAAAATGAACCTTATTGGAATATCCAGATAAGTGAAGTTTTCTTTTGCTTCATAGGTTGCTATGGAGTCTGTATTGTACAAATTACCTTTTCTTGGGTCTACTATGTCACCAAAGGTTAAACTGGAAAAATCTAGTTTATATCCTTTGTTGGAATACTGCAAACCTGCCTCAATTGCATATCGTTTTGAAATGTTATAACAAACATTTAGACCAGCGGTGTAGCCAATTTTGGCTACCTCATAGCTGTTCCGAAAATCAATGGTAGATGCACTACCATCGCTGCCATCATTGTTTTGCAACATGCGGTAGCAATAGTCGGCAGAGGCATTTGCACCAAGTTGCCAGCGGTGGAATGTTGCTGAAGGCGTTGTGGGAATTGGGTCTTGCGACAATGCGGCCAATGAAAGCAATGATGCTGAGAGGAAAACATGGATGCGCTTTTTCATGACTGAGGCTTTAGGTCCAAACACCATTGATTAGAAAGATGAAATTTACGTATGACACTTTTGCGCACTAACATCTAAACCGAAGGTTTTCCAAACCTCGGTGTTCTTTTATAATCAACTTATTAGGTTTAATTGAAACGCTCAGCTATAAATGTCAGCAGGTGCGCATCGTCCATTTTGTTGGAAGTGCTATCTGTGGACACGGCATTTTTGTACTGAGGTGTATCGCGCAAAAAGTGAATGAATTGCTCCTGAATCTGTCCTGTGCCTGTTACATGTATCTCATCTACATTGGGCATTATGTGGGCTATCTCCTTAAAGAACTTATGCGTAAGGGCTACCTCGTGGTTGTGCTCCGTGTTCTCGTTGGAGTTACCAGGAGCGCCTTCATTCTTCACATGGCCCAGTACTACGAAGCTACCTGCATCGGTGTCTTCGCGGCCTATGATGGTTGCGTGTTGCGAATCCATCCACACGCCAAATTGCTTTTTGTTTTTTGTTGTCATGATAGTTTTATTTTTTTGAAAGGTAGTGGAGGGTTGGATTGCATGCATTATCAGTCGCTACTTTCCCAGTATTAATTGCCTCACTCCTTCGTTCCAAACTTCTCTACCACTTGCTGGGTAACTCCGGTAACACTGAAGCCACCATCGTGGAAAAGGTTCTGCATGGTAACGTAGCGCGTAAGGTCGCTGAACATAGCCACACAATAGTCTGCACAGGCCTCAGCATCCGCATTGCCCAGAGGCGACATATTTTCTGCATAGTTGATGAAACCATCAAAGCCTTTTACTCCGCTACCTGCGGTGGTTACTGTTGGCGATTGCGAAATGGTATTGATGCGCACTTTCTTGGCAGTGCCATAGTGGTAACCAAAGCTGCGGGCTATGCTCTCAAGCAAACTCTTGGCATCGGCCATGTCGTTGTAGTCAGGAAATATGCGCTGTGCGGCTATGTATGTAAGTGCAACTACAGACGACCAGTCGTTCAGTGCATCTTTCTTCCATGCGGTGCTCAACATTTTGTGCAAGCTGGTGGCACTTACGTCCAGCGTCTGTTTGTACCACTCGTAGTTAGGGTCGGTGTAGTGGCGGCCTTTGCGCACATTAGGACTCATGCCTATGCTGTGCAACACGAAGTCCATTTTACCGCCAAAACGTTCCATGCTCTTGGTGAAAAGGTTGTCAAGGTCTTCCAGATTGGTGGCATCTGCTGGAATGATGAGAGCGTTGCCAAGTTTTGCTGACAGCTCATTTATTTCTCCCATGCGCATGGCTATGGGTGCGTTGGTCAATACGATCTCCGCGCCTTGCGCATATGCTTTCTCAGCCACTTTCCAGGCTATGCTCTGGCTATTGAGTGCGCCACTTATGATTCCTTTTTTTCCTTTCAGCAAGTTGTTGGACATAGTAGTTTGGTTTGAATGTTTGGGGGTCAAAGCTAATAGGGTAGAAGCGAAAAGCGATAAGCGAAGAGCGAAGAGGGAAGGGGAGAGGGAAAAGCGAAAGGGGTGGTGTCTTATCCCTTTTCGCTCTTCGCTTTTCGCTAATTCCCTTTCATGAAGTGAATTTATACCCCACACCCCGCACGCTATGGAAGTAGCGCGGATGGCGGCTATCGGGTTCAAAGTACTTGCGGAAGGAAAGAATGAAATTGTCGATGGTGCGCGTACTCGGGAATACATCATAACCCCATACTTTTTCCAATATTTCCTCGCGGCTGACTACTTCGCCATCCCGCTGAACGAGCAACTTCAGCAGCATTATCTCTTTCTTGCTGAACTGGTGCTTATTGCCGTCTTTGTCTGTAATGATGTAATTGAGAAAATTGGCATTGCAGGTGCCAAATGAATATTCCGTAAAGTCTGCCAGCGAAGCATTAGCTATATCGTGCCGCTGGATGAGTTTGCTCACGCGAAGTAGCAATTCTTCTAGTTCAAAAGGTTTTGCTAGATAGTCATCACCGCCTAGTCGCAGGCCCTCCACACGGTCTTTGCCGCTGCTCTTAGCGCTTAGGAAAAGGACAGGCGTTTTGTTTCCTTCTAAGCGAATGGTCTGGCAAACAGCGAAGCCGTCCAGTTCGGGCATCATCACATCCAGCACCGCTAGGTCGAAGGCTTGTGTGCGAAACTTTTCGAGTGCTTGAATGCCATTTACAACATGCACCACTTTGTAGCCCTCCATTTCAAAATTGAGGCGAAGCATGGAGGAGAGGCTTTCTTCGTCTTCCGCGAGTAGGATGCGGTAAATGTGTTCGGACATAGCGATGCGAATGTACCAGCTATATTATTTCACAGCCCCGGTCATCAGCGCTTCCATGTAACCAATGATGAAGCGAAGGACAAAGGCAATGCTGAACAATGCAGTGAGTGCAATGCGCAATCGCTTTTCATTGTGGGTGAATTTGTCCCATCGCACAATGGTGTCCACAAACACGCTGGTAACGGCAAGCAATTCCAGCAGGATAAAAAGAAACCATGTGTCCTTCACTGCTAGGTAAAATCCTTGAAAGACACCAAAGAATTTGGCAGGCCAATAAAGCAGGTTGTAAACACCAAGAACAGCTAGCGCAACTGTTATCAAAGATGTATTGTTTTTGTTCTCTGTCATGTTTTTGTTCGCTTTAAATATTAACGCAGTTGACTCATGCTGTTGGCTTTCGCACTCAGTTATTCATATCAACTAAGGAGGCTCGCGCTCCCCTCTCCTTTGTTTGGTGGCAAGGGGCGAGGTCTAATAAGAACTCCTCACATTCTCCTTTGTCGCTTCACTCTTCACAGAATTTATTCGAACGTTCGATATCCTTTCTTCAAATGCCTTCAAATGCTCATCCCTAAAATCAAGGTGTGTCACCATGCGCACTTTATCATCACCAAAACCAAAACACAAGATGTCTTGTTCGCGTAAGGCTGCCACCACTTGCGATGATTTTATTCCTTCGCTCATTTTGATGATGACTATGTTGGTTTCCACAGGCATAAATCCTTTTACCCAGTCACACTTTTCAAGAAGAATTTTTAACAACTGGGCGCGCTGATGGTCTTCTTTCAATCGTTCTATATTGTTTTGCAACGCATACAAACCCGCTGCGGCTATGAAACCTGCCTGCCGCATTCCACCACCAAAGTTTTTTCTTCTGCGGTGTGCGCGGTAGATGAAGTCTTTTGTTCCCAGCAACAAACTGCCCACGGGTGCTCCCAATCCTTTGCTCAGGCAGATAGAAATTGAATCCATCTGTGCACCAAATTCCTTTGGTGAAATACCTTGAGCTATCAGTGCATTGAACAAGCGCGCGCCATCGCAATGCAGCTGCAGTCCGCGCTCTTTGCACACTGTGCTTATACGTTTCACTTCTTCAAAATCATAGATGGCACCACCGCCTTTGTTCATAGTATTCTCTATACACACAAGTGTGGTGCGCGGATAGTGTGCATCGTCACCATTTATGTTTTGCAACACATCAGTGGCTGTGAACATGCCACGCTCTGTGGCAACAAGGCGCACACTTGCGCCTGAGTTTTGTGCTATGCCTCCGCCTTCATATAAATAGACGTGTGCAAGGCTGGAACAAATCACCTCATCACCCGGACGGGTATGCACGCTGATGGCTACTTGATTGGTTTGTGTGCCGCTGCTGCAATACAAGGCTGCCTCCATTCCAAACATTTCTGCACCAAATGCTTGTAATGCATTCACTGTAGGGTCTTCGTTGAAAACATCGTCACCCACTTGTGCATTCATCATGGCTTCGCGCATGGCTGGTGTAGGTTGTGTCAGCGTATCGCTGCGCAGGTCTATGGTCATCGTTTCGTTTATTTGCAGTCGCCAAAAGTAATTGGCCTCCATTAGCAAGACCGTTCTGTGATAAGATTCATATTACTATTTTCATTCGTTCTTCATTTCTCTTCTGTTTTCTCGCAGCAAAAAGTGTGGGTCTTTCTTACTGATAAACACGATGTAGTTTTTGATCCGCGGCAATATTTTGATGTCAAAGCCATCGAACGCAGACAGCGCGAAGGACTTCCGTTGCAAGACAGTACCGACTTTCCGCTGAATGAAAATTATGTGGCACACATCGCTACTCTGTGCGATAGTGTGTGTGGCACTTCACGCTGGTTCAATGCCATAGCTTGTGTGGCCTCCGATGTGCAGTTGCAGAAAATAGCTGCCTTGGCTTTTGTAAAGAATATTCAGCACATGGCATACGCTCCTGTTCTGACGGAGCAAGAGAATGTGGGCATGGACGATTTAGATGAAGACGTAAAAAAAATATTGCAAGGGCAAACAGAAAGCATGCAATACTCTTTGTTGCGCATGAATGGTTATGTGGGCAAAGGAGTACGCATTGCAGTATTCGATGCTGGCTTCGATGGGTTTTTGCAAGACGAGGCTTTCCAGCACATCATAGCAGGCGACAAAATCAAAGCGACCTACGATTTCCCAAGAGATAAGAAGTACGTCTTCAATGGGCACTCGCACGGCACCAACGTGATGTCGTGCATAGCAGGTAAAATTGATGAGAACTATATCGGGTGTGCGACAGATGCAGAGTTCCTTCTTGCACGCACTGAGCAAGCCATTCGGGAAAGCAAGGTGGAGGAAGAAAACTGGGTGATGTCGTTAGAGTGGGCAGACAAGTGGGGCGCTGATATTGTCAACTCATCACTAGGCTATACCAATCAGTTCTACTTCAGCAAAGACATGAATGGTAAGAAGAGCATCATATCGCAGGCAGCTGCTATGGCCGCGCACAAAGGCATACTGGTGTGCAACAGTGCAGGCAACGAAGGCAATACTAATTGGGAAGTCATCAGTGCGCCTGCTGATGCGGACAGCATTCTGACCATCGGTGGCATCGCTCCGTCCACTGGCTATCATGCGAGCTTCAGCAGCTATGGCCCAACGTCAGACTTTCGCTTGAAGCCGAACCTATGTGCTTTTGGTTACGCGGTGGTTACCAGCAACAATAATTTATATGTGAACTCAGGCACTTCCTTCTCGTCACCTCTTGTAGCTGGCTTTGCTGCATGCATCAGGCAGATGCATCCTGAGTGGACGCTGCGTCAGTTGTATGACGAGTTGCAACACAGTGGTCATCTTTATCCATACTTCGACTATGCGCATGGCTATGGCATTCCGCAGGCAAGTTATTTTATTCAATCGGACTCTACTGATTCAGTGGAGTTGGACAGCACCGCAGTTATTCGCTTCGAGTATCAACAGGAAATGAATCGCTTCAAAATTTGTGTGAATAACCCTGATAGCAATGAAGTCAGCGATGAAGAGGAGGACGAAGATTTAAGGCCATGGATGAATCCCCAACCTGATGATTCTGAATTGATCTACAACGGACTGATTGATTTTATGTACATGCACGTGCAGGATGCAAGTGGTATGTTGTTGGATTATAAAATGACCAAGCCGGGCATCGCTACAGGTGCATTTATTGCAGACAAATATGCTGATGACTGCACTGTGCGCGTGCACTGGAAGGGAATCACCACCGAAAAAACAATTAGAGAACTGAAAGAACAACGATGAGAAAAATTGTTTCAATTGTCACTTTTACGCTGTTCTTGTTTCAGTCAAGCGCTCAAGAAGTCATTTTTGAACGTGATGTGAAAAAGCAAATTGAACGCACTTACAATGACAGCGCGGGACCTAATGGAGCGGTTTTTTCCCATCAGTATTACAACTACGGCATCATATTACCTGCGAATGAAAATGATAGTGCCGCCATTCGAGACAATATGCAAAGCAATTATTGGAGCTATGGTGTACGAACTAAATTCAAGTTGAACGAAACCTTCGCACTGGGTTTCGATGTCTTTTACATGCATCAACGTTATCGCATTCAACAGTCCGACTCCATCAATATTTTTTCTTTAGGTTATCGCAACGATGTGCAGAAACTCAAATTCAATACCCTCGGATTGGGAGTGTACCTGCGCATCAATTTTGGAAATCGTGGTAACGTTTTAGGCAAATACCTTGACATGGGTGCTGATATGAATTATGTATTCAGCGAGCGCCTTTTTGCTAAAAACGAGGTGGACATTGCAGGTAACGGAGCCGGTGACGAGGTAGTGAGAACAATCTACAAAAAACTAGATTATACAAGCAATTTACAAGGCTTTGCTACCGTTCGCTTTGGAGTAAATTATTTCGCTTTTATCGCGCGTTATCGTTTCACTGATATGTTTGTTCGTTCTGATGAGTTTTACCCGATAGGCCAAATACCAGAGTTGCCGCGCATTTCGGTAGGAGTTGAAATAATGCTGCCCACTGAATAGATTTTATTAGAGCTGTTGCATTGAAAAATTACTACCACATATTAGGATTACAACAAGGTGCCTCGGAAGACGAAGTGCGCAAAGCTTACCGCACATTGGCCAAGCGCTATCATCCTGATGTGAATGACGAAGAAGGTGCCCACGACAAATTCTCAGAGGTAAACGAAGCCTACGAATTTCTGACTGATAATGCGCAACGCGCCAACTACGAGCGATTGCAAAGTGAACAAATTGACAGAAGGGAGCAAGAGCGCAGGGAACATATATACATGCTGTGGGTGAAGCATCAGCAACGACAAACACGCTACCGCAGTGCAGTGGCATCGGAGTATGCCAGCCGTGGCAAAAAGGTTCCTTATTCCAAATTGTATGGCGGTGCCAATGCCTTTGTCAATGTGATTTTTCTATTGTTGTTCTTAGCCATTACTGCGGTTCCTATTTGGAGGTATGTCTTGCAACTCTCTTTGCCCGAAGCGCAGCAGCGATCTATTATTTATTTCCTGATGCCTGCGCTGTTAGGTATCATTTTTATGGCCTATGGTTATTACTATTGGTTTGTTCTGAAGACAGATAAGAATTGAACTACTGAGGTTCCTCAGGCTATCTCTGCTAAAACAAAAAACATATCCTTCCTGCTAAAATGTTGAACGGATTTGTTTTCAAGCTGAATGCCATCACTTTTGCCGCTATGAAAAAAACGACTTCTTTATTTATTCTTTCACTCATTGCCATCTTCTCTCATGCCACCGAAGGAATGTGGATTCCCAGTGTGCTGGATGCGGTGTATGATGACATGAAAGCATACGGATTGCAACTTTCAAAAGAAGATTTGTACAGTGTCAATCACTCTAGTTTGAAGGATGCCATTGTGCTGTTTGGCGGAGGATGCACGGGTGAAATTGTAAGCAACGAAGGCTTGCTTTTTACAAATCATCATTGTGGTTTCGACCAAATACAATTTCACTCTTCGCTACAACATGATTATCTGAAGGATGGTTTTTGGGCTATGAACAGTAATGAAGAACTCGTTTGCAGTGGCCTGTCGGTAGTCTTCATCGTTCGCATGGATGATGTGACAGAGGCCATGCGCAAAGGCATAAAAACAGGAATGACACAAAAGGAAGTAGATGCGCTTGTTGCAGCCAATAAGAAAGTGCTTGAAGAAGAATACAAGAAGAACAATCCCGGTCTTGGCTTGCAGATAAAGCCTTTCAACTATGGCAATCAATACTTCGCGATAGTAACCAAGTCTTACAACGATGTGCGACTGGTGGGAGCACCGCCCAGTGCTGTCGGAAAGTTTGGCGGTGATACGGACAACTGGGTGTGGCCGCGCCACACAGGCGACTTCAGCGTCTTCCGTATTTATGCGGATAAGAACAATGAACCTGCGACCTATAGCAAAGACAATCTTCCATTTAAGCCCGCACATTTTCTTCCTATCAACTTGGGTGGAACACATGAGGGTGACTTCAGTATGGTTTATGGTTTTCCAGGAAGAACAGATCACTTGCTGACCAGCTATGCGGTGGACTACACCATGAACAAAAGCAATCCTATGAAGATTGCAATGCGCGACAAATCCCTGAACATCATTGATGCTCGCATGGCGGCTAGTGATGAAGTGCGCATAAAGTATGCTTCCAAACAAAGCGGAATAGCCAATGCTTGGAAGAAGTGGAAGGGGCAACAAATAGGCCTCATCAATTTCCGTGCGTTGGATATGAAGAGGAAACAAGAAGACGAATTCAAAGCGAAAACTAAAGAGCAAGACTATGCGCAATATGTCAACGTGCTTCCAAAACTGGACAGTCTCTATAAATTGATGGAGCCTTATGCCGTGGCCCGCGAATCATATATAGAATACATGTTTTATGGTCCAGAGCTCTTTGATTTTTCCTATAAGTTTCATGACCTTGTGCAGAACTATGACACGCTGAAAGTGAAAGGTAAAGTAGAAGAAACCATCAAGGCGCTGAAGACGGAGGCGCGATTGTTTTATAAGGATTTTGACAAGAGTGTGGAGTTCGAAATATGGAATACCCTCACGAACGGATTCATGCACTACAATCAAACAGATGCAGGATGGCTCAATCATACACCACCTATGACTGATGGCATGATAACCGGAAAGGACTTTTACAAATCTGCTTTTACAGATTCCACAGCACTGTTTAAACTCTTGGATTCATTCGGTAAAAAGACAATCAAAACAATGAAGAAGGACTACTTCTATGCTAACTCAGTGCTGATGAATGAGGCCTACACCAAGAAGATTACACCACGCTATCAAGAACTGCTTGCTCAAATAAATTTCAGCATGCAGCAATACACCGAGGCTTTGGGAAAAATGGCAACAGCCGACCAATGGGCAGATGCCAATAGCACTTTGCGCATCAGCTTTGGTAAAGTGGATGGCAGCGATCCGCGTGATGGTGAACATTACAAATACTTCACCACTGCGGATGGTATACTAGATAAGTACTACACCAAAAATCCGGACTTCGAATTGAATTCAAAATTGGTTTCACTTTTTGAGAAAAGGGAATATGGCAGTTATGCAGAAGAGGGCGAATTGCGCATTTGCTACACAGGGAGCAATCACACCACAGGTGGCAACAGTGGCTCGCCAGCGCTCAATGCAAAAGGCGAACTAACTGGAATCAACTTCGACCGCAGTTGGGAAAGTACTATGAGCGATATCACCTACAATCCAGACATATGTCGTAACATCATGGTGGATATTCGCTATGTGCTGTGGGTAATAGACGTCTATGCAAATGCAGAATATTTACTGGAAGAAATGAAGTTGGTGAATAAGTAAGGGGGAATAGCCATTAGACATTAGCTCTTAGACTTTGGCTCTTAGCCTTTGGCAATTAGCCTTTAGCCAACGGCCAACAGCCAACAGCCAAAGGCCTAAATCCAACTGCCAACTAAGCATTACGCCATCTCCTTCACCACCTCAGCGAAAGTCATGTTGTTGATTTTGCTATCAATCCATTTGATAAAGTCGAAGTAGCGCAGCACCACTTTGTCTTCCGGACCTTTCATCAGTTTGTTTAATTCAGCGCGGAATGTTTCAAATATCTTTTTGCGATCATTTGGATTCTGTGTGCGAATCAACTTTTTCATCTGTTCCATAATGATGCGTTCAATGGGGAAGTCGCGTTCTCGTTTTTGCAGGTAGCGCGCGGTGCTCTTGATGGTGTATTCAAGTAGATCGTGATTGCCGAGCTCGTAGTGAATAACTAAATTGAACAAGCGCGCATAACTATACAGGTCTTGTCTTAGTTCATTCTCGTTGTCGTTCAGCACTTTGTTCAACCAATACAATGCTTTGTTGAAATTGCCTGCACCAAACTGGATGTAGGCAAACTGGTAGAAAAATGTAAGCTCATGCTCTTTGTGAAGTTTGCCATCATAGTCAGCCATCGCAACGGTTAGTTCTTCCGCATCTTTTAGGCCTTTTACAAAGTCGCCTGTGTGATGGCACATTTCAAGTTCAGCCAAGCCAGCGTTTTTGAAAATAATGGTTTGCACATCGGGCGAGTTAAATCCGTCTTGCTCTTCATCGAAGGTGCGCATCAGCGTTATGTATTCACGCACTTCCTTGAATTTGCCCATGTCCATATGGCATGTTACGATGTTGCTAAGGGTTCTTATGTAGCGTTTGCTGAGGTCGCTGCGCAGCTGTTCTTCTTCGTCCAAAATGTGTTTTACACGAAGAAATTTTTCGAGTGCGGTCGCTACATCGCCATTCGCCATGTTGCAGAAGCCTTGGGTATAGTAGCAGATGGTTGCCGCGCGTTTGCTCATGGCAGTGTTCTTTCCTTTTATCAGCGGATGGTTCACTATCTCATCCACTATGCGCTTGTTCTCCTCCGTGCGGCCATAGCCACCACTGCGAAACACATAGTTTATTTTGCTGTACAGCACGTGGTACTCCGCCAGGTTGCGCAAGCGTTCCAACACATCCTTCTCTTCTTCTATCAATTGGTCTAGGTCTTTGAAAAGACCGTCCTCATACGATTCTTCCAGCAACGTTTTTTCCCAGTTGATCAACTCATACAGGTAATAAAATTTCTCGTAGCGCACAGCAAGTTTTTTTGCACGTTCCAGAAATTTGTTGCACTCACCAAAAAGGGCTTTGTTGTATAGGATTTCAATGTTTTTAATCTCTTGCTTCAACATGCTGCTTACACTCGTTTCGCCATAGTAGGAGCGCAATGCCTTCAGTACTTGCTTGTACAAATGGTTTTTTTCAGAGGGCAGGTGACGAATGAATTTTTCTCCCTTGAATGTCTCCTTCACCAATTCCTCATCGTACTCCTTCATCTTGTCAATGAGGTCGAAGAGGCGCACATAGTTTTTGTCGCCCGCTTGCAAGGTGGTTTGCAGCTTGAAAAATCGTTTTTCACTTTTGGTAAGCGACTTGATTAAGTCGTGGAGTTCGTTGCTAGGTTTCATCTGTGCTGGTTTATTTTTTTTTAAGGCCTGATGAAATGTCGGTGTAGTTTCTTTTGGTTGGTGGTTTCAAAAAACACGTCAGCATTTCATTGGTTCATCCGGGTGGAAAACCTCATTTGGGATTCCAACCGAACTTTTACCGCTTGGAATCACTTTACCCTACTTACGACTATTTTGTTACCTACCGAGCCCCCAACTCTATCACTTCAAGGCGTTGAATTTTGGCACCTTCTATTTCAAAACGAAGCAGTGTGCGGACTTTGTGAAACCCGTGTTTACCTGCCGCTCCGGGATTCATGTACAAGGTGCTTAGTTTTTTATCCATTTGCACCAAGCAGATGTGCGAGTGACCGCAGATGAACAACTGAGGAGGATGGGAATGCAATGCTGATTTGATGGGTAGCGCATAGTTGCTCGGTCGGCCACCTATGTGGGTTATCCACACATCTACTTCCTCGCAGCGGAAGCGCTCATTTTCTTTGCACATGGTGCGAATTTTTGCATCGTCAATATTGCCCCACACAGCGCGTGTGGGTTTGAATTGCTCCAGCTGCAGCAGCAATTCTGCTGAACCAATATCGCCCGCATGCCACACCTCATCGCAGTTTTCGAAGTGCCTGAACACTGCCTCGTCCAGCCAGCCGTGTGTATCCGATATCAGCCCTATTTTTTTCATAATACGAAAATGAACTACCCCAATGAGGCGATGCAACTTAGGAATGATGAGGTAATAGCTCCCACAAGAGATGGATTATTGAAGTATCATGCCTACCCTGCTGCGTCATCAACCAGTGGACCAACCATTAAAGTTGATTATTGGAATTCTTCATTAGAAAAATGGCAATTTTGGACAACATTTAGATTTGCTCAATGAAAGTATTTCCAAACCTGGTGTTTGAGTCCTCCTCCTTTGACACACTCTATTTTTATAACACTGCGGTGAGAGGATATTCTCAACAATTTTACTTGGATTTGCTAAAAAAAACACTTGTAACGGCATCGCAAATAGTAGTAAATGAACTAATAGGAGATGAAAGATATGAAGATTTCCTTTATAACAATGAACATCATCCCGATATTGTTAAAAAGTATAAAACTATTGATGAATTTAAGCCTTGGATTGACAATTCTACAATGCACCATGTTCCCTGTTGTGCTATTAGCAATAATAGCAACAGCATACAGATATTTTCAGACCCACATGACTGGGATGTTTGTGTAATTGGCTGTAAAGAAAAAGACAATCATTTGGTAAAAGACTGGCTTGTTGAGTCCGGAAATTATGAAAGGCGAATGAAAAGCATAGATGAATTCTATGCCATTTGGCATGACATAGCTATACCAAAAATGTTTGATTATGCAATGCTGAACCTTAAAGAGAATTACATGCAGTATATTCGGTAGGTAGTGTTCCATTTTGGGTAGTATTCCAAATATGTCTCGGCCCATGAACGTAAGAATAGTTCAACATAGCATTTTTCACATTTCAACGCAAGGACTTGATGATATATGCAATAAACTGCAAATTGTAGAACCTTTGTATGGTATCAACATGCCTCCTATCTGGCAGTTGAATGGTTATACATGCTCAGAGGTTATTCAAAAAAAAGTAGAAAAACATCCTGTTGAAGATGATACGCTTGGAAATGTTATTTTTGATTTGCTGGATTCAGATGCGCGGCATAAAACTAATCTAATTGGCTTGTACGGACTTTCTTGGCTCTCGATTGATTCATTAATAAAATTGTTATTTGGCTCGGGCGTGAAAAAAAATAACGACATAATATTGTTAGATTACATTGATCAAAGTGATGGTTTAGAAATTACAGCAAGCCTAGTTTTAAATGATTACGAAAGTGTAATTGGTATTTTGAACAAGAAAGTGTGATGGGTAGTGTTCCAATTTGTCACTTCGCATTTTCAAAGCGTATAATGCACTGAAAATCAAAAGTAGCATCCAAGTATGAATGAAATTTTGAAACGAACCGAAGGTCGTTTCTTCGTTTTTGGTTGGTTTTATGGTGCGCTATTCCTGCTGCTACTTTTGGTGAACTACAACGACTCCAGAAAAACAACAAACGCCTCGCGCTCCTCTGCCGAAAGTTGACCAACAAAATCTTTGGAGGCGGATTCTTCGCCACCGTGCTACAAAACAGCCAAACCTCTTATGGTGCATTCATCTGTTTTGTCTGTAATACCTTAAAAGGGATAGTAAGTCCCAAATCATTGGAAAGCCTTTGCAGAAATTACATTCGCACGCTTTATTGAGAATATGAAACAAATTTTTTACATCACTTTTTTTGCATGCGCATTGTTTGCTTGCAATGGAAACAAGAGCAATTCAACCGATGCCAATTTGAAAGTAGCAGAGACTATTTCACTGGATAACCCCTATGTAAGTATCAGTGGCGAGTTTAGCGGTAAATGGCTAGTGAAGGATAAACTTTACACTATCACAAATCTTGCACTCAAGGCGGACTCTACTTTTTCGCTGATAGAGCAGAATGAATCTTTAATGGCTACTCCGGTAAATGGTAATCTTACCAAACAAGAGGCAGCTCTGGAATCTACTGGAAAATTCCTCGTTCAAGCAAATGGTGCTATTGTGATACTGAATTTTAATGAGGCAAGCAGAGAGGACATGCGCTTCAGTTATTCAGACAACAAATTGCTAACGTTGGTAAATGAATCACCGATTGAAAACGCTACAAGAGGTAACCTATTACTCTACCGCAATACGAAAGTGGTGGGCACTCTGAACAACTTTTTGGTGAACTATGAAACGAAGGCTTTCACCAGATATCCTGTTCAAGTTTTTCTGTGGACTGCGGCCAACAACGTGAAAATTCACAAACCATATTTGGACGTAGCTCCTGAAAATGAAAAGGCGCTGATAGCCTACTACTGCATGAGGTACAACACAGGTTGCGATGAAGTGGGTTGCGCACTTACTACAGCACTTGGCATGAATGAGGATGCGCAAAAAGAGGCAGTTGTAAAATGGATGCCGCATGTGGAAGGGGCAAAAGCAGCGGTTAACAATCCGCTGCCAGCCAAAGAACGAGAGCGACTCACCATGCTATTCCTTTTGAAAACACCAAGAGGATTTAGTGTGAACTACACATTGCTTACTTCCAAGGACGAAAACATTCGCAACATGGAAGACTTCGAGTTGGTAGATGGCACTTGGAAATTGAATAAGGAAACGAAACGAGAAGTCTTGAAATCAAAATAGATCACTAGCCATTAAGTAAATAAAACACTATGACAGAATCCATTCAGCAAACCTCCATCAGTGGCATCATTTCGCAAGTGAACAACGCATTCGATGTTCACCTCAATGCCGAAGATTTCAAAAGTGCGAGCTACTCTTCAGGTAGTTTGTGTGACATACTTGTTCAAAAAATTCAAGATGAAAAAAGTGGTGATTGGACAGCAGATGTTGCTTTTCACAAATTGCGCAAGGCCATTGTTTCAGTGAATGGGATAAATGCTTCTGACATCACAATTGATACTGATTTGAATTCCATTTTCCGCACTACCACGCGCAAAGCCAAGTTGAAAGAGCTGGAGGTAGCGATGGGTGTGCCACTTGAAATACTTAAGCCAAATGGCGCTCTCTATGGCACATTTATTTTCCTGTTTTTCGTAGGTATACCGCTGCTCAGTTTGGGCTGGTTTCCAGCTGTGCTTACGATGGTGGTTTCGGGCATTGTCATTTATGTACTTACCAAAACGGCCAATCATTTCAAGATGAAAACGGTCGGCTTACTTGCAGACCATCTTGCTTGGAAGAACTACCTTGTGGACAAACAACGAGGCGCTGACTTCAATCGCGAAGAAGCCAGAATGAAGATAGAGACGATGTTGAAATAGTTGAACCATTAAGAGTGATAGCATTTCCAAATTGCAAAATCAACCTTGGGCTTTTCGTTACAGAAAAGCGGGGTGATGGTTTTCATAACATCCAAAGCATATTTGTTCCAATCCCTTTGTGCGATGTGCTGGAGGTAATACCGGCAGAGGAGGGAGTCATGCAATTTGAAACCTCTGGCATTGCATTGGATGGAGAGGTGGACGACAATATTTGTGTAAAGGCCTACCGCCTGCTGCAACGCGATTTCAATTTAGCGGGCATCAAATCTCATTTGTTGAAGAACATTCCAACAGGCGCTGGCCTTGGAGGTGGTTCTAGTGATGGGGCAACTATGCTGAAGTTGTTGAATGATGTATTCGCACTTCAACTAAGCAACAAGGATTTAAAAAGCTACGCAGCGCAATTAGGCAGCGATTGCTCTTTTTTCATTGATTCAAAGACGGCATTTGTTGGGGGCAGGGGAGAGCTGGTGAAGGATTTAACGGTTGACCTTTCTTCAAAAACCATCGTGATAGTTCATCCGAATATTCATGTGAGTACTCGAAAGGCTTACAGCAGAATTGTTCCTAAAAAGGCACCCATTGATCTCACATCCATCAACACAATTCCGTTTGAGGATTGGAGGGCGCAGATCACCAACGACTTCGAGGCACCCATTTTTCATTTGTATCCAGAAATAGCTGAGTTAAAGAATAAACTCTACGATGCAGGTGCTTTTTATGCCAGCATGAGTGGAAGTGGTAGCGCGTTGTATGGCATTTTCCACCATGAAGTAGAAAATCTTCAATCGTGGTTTCCGGGATGTTTCTATTGGAAGGGAACGCTCTAAAACTACTTCTGCGCCCTGGCAAGTAACCATATGCCGAGCACTGCAAACAATACATTGGGAACCCACACGGCCAGCGCTGCGCTAAAGCCAAGGCTCATGGCGCTAACAGTGGCCACGCGAGAGATGAAGATGAATGTAAACCCAACAATGACAGCGAATACAAGATGCAGACCTATTCCTCCGCGTTGTTTGCGCGAGGCAATGCTCACTCCAATGAGCGTTAAGACAAATATGGAAAACGGGCTTGCGGTTCGATTGTATTTTTCTATTTCGAATTGAGCGACTTTACCACTGCCTCCTAATCGTTGATCAGCTATGAAGTCGTTCAGCTCGCTCCACGTCATAGCACTGGCTATTTCCACACGCAAAGCGAATACTCTTTCCGATACATTCAACACCGTATCCAGCTTGCTTTTTACAAGCAGGCTTTCTGTGCCGTCCTCATTAAATGTGCGTATTTGAACATTGTCCAGGCTCCAGACATTGGTTTCCGGTGTCATAGTGGCACCCGAAGAGATCAGTTTCCAAGTAAGTCTTCCTTCTTTCCACTTCTCCAATGAAAAATCATTGCCACCGTTCCTTTCGGGAGTGTAGCTGCTGAAGTAGGCAATGGTGCCTGGCTCTATTTCACGATGCATGTTGCTCTCAGCCACCGTCAGTGCTCCTTTCAAGTACTTTACTTCAAAATCGTACTTCACTCTGTTAGCTCGCGGTACTATGATGTGACTTAGCAAAAGCATCAGCGCCACCAGAATTCCTGCAGCTATGAAGTAGGGTCGAAGTATGCGACCATAGCTGACGCCACCGCACAGCATAGCTATTATTTCGCTCTGTTGCGCTAGCTTGCTCGTAAACCAAATGATGGTGAGGAAGATGATAAACGAACTGAGAAGTGTGCCGAAGTAAAAACAAAAATTGAGGTAATAGTCTCTGAAAATCTGCCAACCTGATGCATCGCTTTTTAGCAACTCATCCAGGTTTTCAGTGATGTCAAACACCACCGCTATCATCAGGAACGCTCCTATCATGAAGAAGAATGTTCCAAGGAATTTCCGGATGATGTATATGTCGAGTTTCTTTATCAGTGCTTTTAGGATTTAGGATTTAGGAGCTGGGATTTAGGAATTGATCTTCAAAGCGCACTCCCTAAATCCCAGTTCCCAACTCCTCTTCTCAAAGTCTTGTCGCCAATTTCTTCACTGCTTCATTCTTCCAAGTTGCAAAGGTGCCTTCAATGATTTTTTCTCTGGCCTTTTTCACAAGTCTTAGGTAAAAATTCAGGTTGTGCAAAGTGGCTATTTGCATGGCCAAAATTTCTTCAGCGTGAAAGAGGTGCCTTACATATGCCTTCGTGTAAAACTGGTCCACATAACTTTCTCCTTGTTCATCTAGCACACTGAAGTCATTCTTCCATTTTTCATTGCGCATATTCATAATGCCATTCCAAGTGAAAAGCTGACCGTTGCGGGCGTTGCGGGTAGGCATCACACAGTCAAACATATCAATTCCCAGTGCTATGCTTTCCAGTATGTTCACCGGAGTGCCTACTCCCATCAGGTAGCGAGGCTTGTCCTTGGGCAGTATGCTGCACACAAGGTCTGTCATAGCATACATGTCCTCGTGAGGTTCGCCCACGCTGAGGCCGCCAATGGCATTGCCCTCTGCGCCTTTCAAGGCAATGTACTCTGCACTTTGCTTGCGCAATTCAGGATATACACTTCCTTGCACTATGGGGAAAAGACTTTGGTGATAGCCATACAAAGGTTCCGTTTCTGTCATGCGATTTATGCATCTGTCCAGCCAGCGGTGGGTCATGTGCATACTCTTCTCTGCATAGTCCTTTTCGCACGGATAAGGCGTGCACTCATCAAAAGCCATCACGATGTCACCACCTATTTCGCGCTGTATGTCCATTACACTTTCTGGAGAAAAAAGATGGTAGCTTCCGTCCACATGGCTCTGAAATTTTACGCCTTCTTCTTTTATCTTTCTATTGTCGCCCAATGAGTACACTTGGTAGCCACCGCTGTCCGTAAGAATGGGCTTGTGCCAGCCATTGAACTTGTGTAAGCCGCCTGCCTCGCGCAAAATGCTTGTGCCGGGCCGCAGGTAAAGGTGGTAGGTGTTGCCAAGTATTATTTCAGCCTTTACATCGCCTACTAAATCTTGCTGGGTAATGGCCTTCACCGTGCCTGCTGTGCCCACCGGCATGAAGATGGGCGTGCGAATGAGGCCATGGTCGGTGCTGACGATGCCTGCGCGAGCGTTGCTGGCCGGGTCGGTGTTTTGAAGCTGAAAAGTGAGAGGCATAAAATGGAGGCAAATGTAGCAGCGCAATGAATGGGTGATTCATTACATGGAAGCAGGAGTTTACATTCGCCCGCTAATGCAAGAGCGACACTCCAACATCCGCCAATACTTTAATGAGCAGGCCATCACTACTGCGAAGTATGTTATTCCCTACATCAACAGTGTGCATCCAGTAACTGCCGCCACCAAGGTTTTGGAGATAGGCTGTGGCGAAGGTGGCAACCTGAAACCCTTCATGGAAATGGGCTGCAAAGTGACAGGTGTGGACTTGTCGCAGGGTAGAATAAACAAGGCGAACGAATTTTTTGCAGAACATCCACAGCGTCAGAACCTCTCACTTATTGCTGATGACATTTACCACCGCAGCGCAAGTGATGGTCAGTTTGATGTAATCATTATGCGCGATGTGATAGAACATATTCACAACCAAGAAAAATTCATGGGTTTTGTAAAGCAATTCATGACAAAGGATGCCGTTTTTTTTCTTGCTTTTCCACCTTGGTACAACCCTTTCGGAGGTCACCAGCAGATTTGTAAAAGTAAATTTTTAAGTAAATTGCCTTTCTTCCACATACTGCCAGCCTTCATTTACAAAGGGATTCTCAAGCTGTTTGGTGAGCCACAAAACATAGTTACGGCATTGCTTGAAATAAAAGAAACGGGCATCTCGCTTGAGCGTTTTGAACGCATCACTCGCACCGAAAATTTTCACATCGAAAAGAAAACGCTCTACTTTACCAATCCCAATTATGAGGTGAAGTTTGGTCTTAAACCACGCGTACAATTGGGCTTCATTTCGGCTATTCCATTCTTTAGGAACTTTTTCGTCACTGCTGGTTATTACGCATTGAAGAAAGGACAGTGAAATTCTACCCACCTACATTTGCCCACATATTCTATTCTAATTGCGTCCAGTTCCATCCTATAAAAAATTCCCGCTGAAGGAGAAAAGAAAAGCCTACGCTAATCTATTAGCAGGTCTGCGCCCTTTGCAGGAAGCCATACTTGCAGGCAAGGAGATAGACAAAATAATGGTGCAGAAAGGCTTGACAGGCGAGCTTTTTCATGAAGTGCGCGAGTTGGTGCGCACGTATAATATACCTATGCAACAAGTGCCTATTGAAAAACTGAATTTGCTCACCAAGGCCAATCATCAGGGGGTTGTTGCGTTTGTTTCTCCTATTGCATTTGCCAATTTGGACAACATAGTAGCTGAGGTGTTTGAAAAAGGGGAGACCCAAAAGTTGCTGATGCTGGACAATATTACCGATGTCAGAAATTTTGGGGCCATCTGCCGAAGTGCCGAGTGCCAAGGCTTTCATGCCATCATCATCCCAGACAAAGGCAGCGCTCAACTGAATGAAGACGCAGTGAAAACATCGGCAGGCGCGCTTTTTCATATTCCTATCTGCCGTGTTTCTTCTTTGATTAAGACAGTGGAAGCACTGCAAATGAGCGGCCTTCAAGTAACGGCTTGCACAGAAAAAACGGATGATCTCATTGATAAGATAGACTTTACTACACCTCACTGCATTGTGATGGGTAGCGAGGAATTTGGCATTTCCAACGAGATAATTCGCAAGGCTGATAACTTGGGAAAAATCAACATGATGGGTAAGACCTCTTCATTGAACGTTTCTGTGGCCGCTGGCATCATCATGTATGAATTGAATAGGCAGCGAGGGCGCTGAGTCAATTAGTCCTATTAGCAACCTTGCTTTCTTTTTTTTGTCTTTAGTTTGTAACTAATAGGTAAAAACCTTTGTAACCCATGGCTACCAAATCAAGTTCAAACGGTCTTTCCTAAAACATGATGCATATTTGCACCCCCACTAAAGTTGAATCGTCTGCTTTACCACCTGTTGAAAAATCCTTTTATAAATCAATGAATAGTCTTAGAAAAATTTCTTTGGCTCTCGCCTTCGCCTGCGCTTGCGCGGTGTCTGCCGTAGCCCAGTCCAATCCTTCTACGGATGTTTTTTATGTGCGTATAGACAATCTTGATGTAGATAACTATGCCACATTGCACCACACGCTCAAGGCTGATGGTCGCTTTCTTATCGATTTAGCCTGTGTTCCAGCACATCTTCTTCTTGTAAAAATGGTAGGCGAGCGTGATGCTGATTTGAGCAAAAACCTCGCTGCATTTCAGGCGCTAGCAACCAATGCTCAGTTGGCTAACGCCACATTGTTGCCCGATTTCGATTCAAGAAAATTTACCGATGCCTGCGCTGCTACGCGGGTTGGCAATTAAATAAGTTGACTTCCAATTTGTGGAATTCATCATTTTTTTCATCTCCATTTGTTCAATTAGGATATTACCTCATCAATGAAAATAGTATACACTTTTAAAGTACTGATTCTAGCTGCAGCCGCTACGTTGGTTGGCTCTTCCATCAATGCTCAGCTCACCCTTGACTTTAATCAGACAGCCACTCAGATGGCTCAGAATATTGCAGGCCCAGGTGTTCAAATACTCAATGCGCAGATAACAGGTGCTGATAGTTCTTATGCTTATTACACAGCCGTGGGAACTGAGATTGGAAGCAGCAATGGAGTGCTTCTTACCACAGGACGAGCAGAGTATGCCATTGGTCCTAACGACTGGATTGGCACTTGTAACACCAATCCGCCTTTCAATATTTTTCCACCTTGCGACTATTTCGATAATGATACCCCTGGTAGCGAATTGCTTGAGCTTTCGCAATTGAACTGTCCAGATGATCAGTCGGTTTGCACCAACGATGCTTGTATGTTGGAGTTTGACATTATTCCTCAAGGTTACAATCTTACATTTAACTACACCTTCGCCTCGGAGGAGTATCAGGAGTTTGTAAATTCTCCATTCAATGATGTTTTCGGATTTTACATCAGCGGTCCTGGTGTTGGCACCGATGTGAATATTGCCTTGGTACCGAACACGTCAGAGTTTGTGGCAATCAATACCATTAACCATTTGGAAAATAGTCAGTACTACGATTCCAATTCAAATCCTTTTGGCCAGTTCATACAATACGATGGCTTTACGGTAGGCCTTACTGCATCTGTAAGTGGTCTTACTCCTTGTGCTACTTATCGCTTGAAACTCGTAATAGCTGATGGTGTGGATGGTACATATGACTCTGGCGTTTTTGTAGAGGCCATCGAGTCGGAACCCATTCTTATTCTGACAGCTACATCCAATGGTTTGGACTACATGGTGGAAGGTTGCAATACTGGAACCATCACTTTTGCGAGAGAAGAAGCAACTGCATTTCCTCAAGATGTTACCTACTTCATAGGTGGCACAGCAACCAACGGTGTGGACTATGTGCCAACCCTTGGAACTGGAGTTAATTTCACTCCAATAACTATTACCATACCTGCAGATGAAAGTGAAATAAGCATTGACATTGATGCGATTGCTGATGGTTTGCCTGAAGGTGTAGAATACCTCACAGTTTACCTTGACAATCCTGCCTGCACCGGCAATGAGGTTATTGATAGTATCAATTTCTTTATATATGATGTGTTGGAAGTAGACATTACACCAGACAATTCATCCATATGTGTTGGTCAATGCATAGAGCTTACCGGAACAACCATAGCAGAGCAACTTGGTTCTTTCGAATGGTCGGGTGGTGCTGTTAGCAATCCCGACAGTTTGATTGTTGAAGTTTGCCCCAGTGAAACCACAACGTATACTTTAACAGCAACAGTGGGTGCCTGCACCGCTACGGATGAAGTAACGGTTCAAGTTTCATCCATCACAGTTGATCTTGACCCAAGCGATTCTCAATGTTTTTCGAATGGAACCGGAAGCATTGATGTTACTGTGAACGATGCGCTCGAGCCTTTCACTTTCGTGTGGACAGGGCCAGAGGGTTACACAAGTTCTGACGAAGATATTACTGGTCTGGCACCGGGAGAATATTGCGTAAGCGTTACCGATGCTGCGGGTTGTATTGCGGAGGGCTGCGCTACTATTGTTCAGACGAATGAACTAGTAGTAAATGCATCTTTTAGCGATTTCTCCTGTCATCCCATTTCGTGCTTCAATGCGTGCGATGGAGTTATCAATCTTGATCTTATAGGAGGCTCCGGACCTTTCACTTTTGATTGGAATGGACCTGATGGGTATGTAAGCATTGAGGAAGATCCAGCCAGTCTTTGTGCAGGTGACTATTCAGTTACCGTAACTGACGCACTGGGTTGCGAAGTGCAGCAAAACTATACCCTGAATCAACCTGATTCGCTGGTAATCACAGTTCTTGGTACGGTCGATCTTTTGTGCACTGGTGTTGAAACGGGCGAAGCTTTTGTTACCTCTGATGGCGGTTGTGGTCCATTCACATTTTCATGGAGTCATGATGCGAATGAAACAGGCCCAGTGGCATCTAACCTAGGCAGCGGCACCTATGATGTAAGTGTTACGGATGTAAATGGCTGCACCAATGATGGTTCAGTTACCATCATCATCAACGATCCTATCGACCCGCTCACAGTTGTAGTTGATTCAGTTTCAGTTTATGAAGGCGGCTTCAATACAAGCTGCCCTGGCAGTGAGGATGGTTTTATTGATTTGCTTGTGGCTGGTGGTTCGCTGCCATACACCTACTCGTGGTATAGTGAAGATGAAGAGGTGGTGGTGTCGACTGACGAAGACCTGATGAACGCACCTTGCGGTGATTATTCAGTAACCGTTACAGATGACAATGGTTGTTTTTATACCGAGACTTTCACACTTACGTGTGTTCCTGCAATTACTGCTACCTTCATAACAACACCCAACCCTTGTGGCGCTCCCGAGGCGGGCATTGGAGAGATAGAAATACTGACCATCGGTGGTGGCCATGGTGCGCCTTATACTATCGACTGGAGCGGCCCAAGCTGCCCATGTCCAAATGACAGCATTATATCAGGACTTAATTCTGGCAACTACATTCTTACATTGACGGATAGCCTTGGCTGTTCGACTACCATCTCCATCAACGTAGGCGAGAATGATGTATTCACTGCGGGCGGAACGGTTACCAACCTTTCCTGCTACCAATCATGCGATGGAATGATAGATGTGGAAATTGTGCCTGCTGGCACCTACGATTTTCTGTGGACAGGTCCAAATGGCTACTCCAACACAACCGAAGATGTCACAGACCTTTGTGCAGGAACCTATAGCGTTGTCATAAGCGCAGATGAGTGCGAAGAGACTTTCACATTTGAGGTAACTGAGCCTATTGAAATTGAAATAGATGGTGTAATCACCAATCCTATATGCTTCGGACAGAACAATGGTTCTATTGACATCACTGTCACCAATGGTTCTGGTCTGTATGAATATCAGTGGACAGGCAGCTGCTTTCCTCCAGTAAGTGAGACCACTGAGGACATCTTCAACTTGTTTGAATGCTCTTATACAGTGGTTGTTACCGATACTATTTCTGATTGTGTAGTATCTGAAATCTTCACTTTAGATGCGCCTCAAGTAATGAGTTTGGTGGTGCTTGTTTCAGAGTATGAAGGTGGTTACAATGTGGGTTGCAATGCTGCTAACGATGGCTGGATAGATGTGGAAGTGGTAGGCGGAACTCCTGATTGTATCACATACTCTCCTGAGTGTTATCTCTTCGACTGGCTAGGAGCTGATTGTGCCAATGTGGATCCCTCGGCTTATGGCAACGACCCAAATGCAAGTTATGTGGGTGGCTTGCCTGCCGGAAGTTATGGTGTGAACGTCACCGATATCAATGGATGTCTTGCCACTACATGTATTGATTTGACAGAACCTGATACGTTGGCCTCCAATGCTATTATTTCTAATATCATTTGTGGTGATCCAAATGGTGGAAATATTGACCCCGGAATTACTGGTGGCACTCCATCCTATAGCTACAACTGGAGCGGACCTATTGGGCCAGGTCAGCAGGATGATGCAGTGCTTATAGGAGTGCCTGCAGGAATCTATATACTCACCGTTACAGACGCCAATGAGTGCAGCGCGGTGTTTGAATTTGAAGTGACAGAAACAATTCCACCCATATGCTCTATTGAGGGAACAACTGAAGCCTCTTGCAATGGTGTGTGTGATGGCACAGCCGCTATTCTCTGTACAGCAGAGCAGGGCGGAACACTTGCTTACTCAATAGACGGCATACCAACTGGCACTTCTCTTTCTGGTGAGCAGTTACTGCTTACTGGTTTATGTGCCGGCACTTATACAATTGACTTTGAAGATGAAAATGGTTGTACCGATGCAGTCACCGTTACCATCAATGAGCCTGATCCAATCGCGTTAGTTATTACATCCGTGGTTCAAAATGATGAGCAGCTCTTCGACTTGCAATGCGCTGGGGATGACAATGGACAATTGATAGTCACAGTGAGCGGAGGAACTCCAACCTACACTTATGTCTGGACAGACGCTAACGATGCAGTGATAGGTACCAACACCTCAGTCATTGGCTTGGTAGCCGGTGAATATTGTGTTGAGGTAACTGACTTCAATGGTTGCGCTGACACCATTTGTTATGAGATAACTGAGCCTGATTCTCTTTTGTCGGCAAGTTCAACTGTGTCTATTTTTAATGTTATCTACAATGTTTCTTGTTACGATGCTGCTGATGGAACTATCGATGTCGAAGTTTCAGGCGGTGTAGCACCATACATATTTGATTGGACAGGAGCTAATGTTGTGGACGGAACCCCTAATCAAACAGACCTTGGTGCTGGAGACTTCGTTTTATTAATTGTAGATGCGAACTTTTGCACGCTCACTCTCAACTTTACATTGAACGAGCCAGCTCCTATCATAATAGATCCTGTGTTAGTTACCCAGCCAACGTGTGATGCCGCTTGTGATGGAACGATAGAAATATCAGTGCTTGGTGGCGAAAGTCCTTATTCTTATGCTTGGACTGGCCCCAATGGTTTTTCATCAACTAGCGAGGACTTATCAGCGCTGTGCGAAGGCACCTATGATTTAACTGTAACGGACTTCATGGGCTGCACACAAACACTGTCTGCAGACATTGTTGATCCTTCACCGGTAATTGTAACTATCGCTTCTGACTATAACTGCGGAACAGGTGAGGATGACCTATGTGCTATTGCCGCAGGTGGCACTGGTACCTACTCATACAACTGGTCAACGGGTGAAAGCACACAATGCATTACAGTGGATGAAGATGGAGAAGTGTGTGTAACAGTTGAAGATGAAAACGGATGCTCAGCAGAGGCTTGCGAAACTGTGGATGTGGGTCCTGTTCTAACTATTACAGGTGTTGTTACTAATGCTTCGTGCGAATTGGACAATGGTGCAATAGATATCACTATTACTGGTGGTGTTGGCAATTATGACATTACTTGGACAGGTCCAGGCACGGTGCAAGGTCAAGCGGATCAGACGGACTTGTCTGGCAGCCAATCTTACACAGTAAGCGTAACGGATGACAGCAACTGCGTGAGCACTGCAACCTTCGATGTAGGTGTAAACAATCCGATCGAAGTAACACTAAGCACTGAAAATATTACTTGCAATGGAGACAATGATGGTTCAGCAAATGCCACTGTAGTGGGCGGTGCTAATCCTATCAACCTAACTTGGCTGGATGCTGCAAGCGGCCAAATTGGAACGGGCACAAGTATTTCAAACCTAGGACCTGGTACCTACTCATTGCAATGGGAAGATGCCGCTGGTTGTGAGGGCAGTGTTCCATTCACCATCACCGAGCCGGCTCTTCTGGCGGTAGAATTTACATTGACTCAATATGATGAATTCAACATCAGCGTAGTGGGCGGAAGTGACGGATGCATCTATTTGGATGTCACAGGTGGCACTTCTGCATACTCTTACGATTGGACACCAGAACAAGCGGACAATGACACCATCTGTGGTTTGGTTGCTGGCAATTACACTGTCACCATAACAGATGCCAATGGATGTTCACTTGATACTTCCATGACGCTCATTCAGCCTGAAGAACTAATGCTGCCAACGGGTTTGTCGCCTAATGGTGATGGTTTCAATGATACCTACGATATACCTGGGGCATATCTCTGCAAAGGCAGCCTGTTCAAAGTATTCAACCGCTGGGGCAATCTTGTTTATGAAAAGGACAATTATGACAACGATTGGTTTGGCCAAACTGGAGACGGTGGTGTGCTGGCAGATGGAACATACTTTGTAATCTTCGAAGGGTGCAGCAAGGAATTCAATACCTATGTTGACCTTAGAAGGGAATAAATCGAGCACTATCCAAACGAAGAGATTACTACATAAAAGAAATGCATAGCAATATGAAAAAAATACTACTACTACTCTCCATCATGGTTTCCGGTGCCGTGGCCAATGCCCAGCAGGACATAATGATAAGTCAGTACATGTTTAACAGCCTAGTGCTAAATCCAGCGTATGCTGGAACCCATTCGTACTGGCAGGGAACTGTGCTTCACCGCAGTCAATGGCTTAAGTTTGAAAAAGCACCAACTTCGCAAACCCTTTGTTTGGATGGTCCTGTTATGGGCGGCAAGTTGGGTGTAGGTCTCAACTTGAGCAACGACCAAATAGGATTGGTAAATGAATTTAACGTAGCAGGAAATGCTGCTGGTCGTGTATCTCTGGGAGAAGGCTTTTTAAGTGCAGGCATCCGCATTGGCCTTTCTCGCTACAGCGCTAATCTGACCGAAGCTATCATCTGGGATGAAGAAGACCCAATCTATGCAGCTAACCTGAAAGGGCAAACCTCCTTGCGCATCGGAGCGGGCTTGTATTACTACACGCGCAATTGGTTCGTAGGTTTCTCGGTTCCTAGTATGGCTGCCGCTGATGAAAATATCAGTTTCAACAGCGAAGGACTTAATAGCTACTACCGCAATCACTACTATCTGAATGCAGGCTTCGTGTTTGAACCTTCGCCTGACTTCGCTATCAAGCCTTCAACGTTGATTAAGTTTCAGGGAAATGCTCCAGTAGAATTGGACTTGAACTGCAATGTGCTTTTCTTGAATAAGTTTTGGCTAGGTGCTGGATGGCGCACTGGAGATGCTCTGATAGCAATGGCCGAGTGGAACATCAACAGTCAACTTCGCATCGGGTATGCATTTGACTACACACTCACGCAGATTGCAGATTACAGCAACAACTCGCACGAGGTAATGTTGGGTTATGATTTTGGAAAGAACGTAGATATCAAAACCCGATCACCACGCTATTTTTAATCATGCATTGCATGAATCGACATTATTTTTTTGAATAGACTTTTTTTATCCGAACAAAGAAGCATGAAAGTTAGAATGAATATCCACCCAATGGTGGCATTGGTCGCAGCAGCGCTCACACTAGGAAGTTGCGCTTCACTTTATATGAAAAATGGAAAAGAATCATTCGATAATTTGCGTTATCAGGATGCCATTTTCTTCCTTGAAAAAAGTGTGAAGAAGGATGAAAACCCTCAAGCACGTAGGATGCTTGCGGAAAGCTACCTAATGACCAACGACTTCACGAAGGCAGAAGAAAACTACGCCCTTGCATCCACAGCAACGGATAATACTGATAAAGACCGCATCAATCAAGGCAAGGCCATGATGGCAACAGGCAAGTACGCTGAAGCTAAGGTCATATTTGAAGGTATCCTAAGTCGCGACTCTGGAAACGAGTTGGCAAAGGACCTCCTTCAGAGTTGCAAAAAGTTGAATGAGATGAAGCGTGACTCACTTCAATTTATGGTAGAGCCTGCTAATATTCCCAACACATTTGGCGCTTTTTCACCTTCATTCTACAATGGAGGTCTCATTTTCACAAGCCCTGCTGCCAAGGGTGACGAAGATCCCTACACGAACAAAGCATTTACTGATATGTACTTTACCAAGAAAGAAGGTGTTCAATGGTCAACACCTGCGCCTTTGGAAGGAGTGAATGGTAAGTACCATGATGCGGTGGGTGCCGTAGCTCCAGGAGGCAACTCCATGATTTTTACCCGTAGCTTTCAACTAAACGGGGGCGCATTGGCAGGCAACGACCAGCGTGTTAGTAACACACAGCTATACATGAGTGAGCTAGGCGCAGAAGGCAAATGGGAAAAGCCACGTGTGGTTCCTTTTTCCGATGCGAAATACATGTATGCTCATCCTGCTTTTTCGCCTGATGGACAAATACTCTACTTCAGTAGTGATATGCCAGGTGGGCAAGGTGGAATGGACTTGTGGGAAACCAAAATGACTGGAGGCTCGTGGGGTGCGCCTAAGAACTTAGGTACAGATGTCAATACAAAAGGCGATGAAGTCTTTCCGACAATAAAGGGCGATGATGAGCTGTATTTCAGCAGTGATGCACACCAAAGCTTAGGTGGTCTTGACATCAACTCCACTCGAAGGATAAATGGTGTTTGGGGTGTACCTGTTCATATCAGCTACCCCATCAATGGAAGCACAGATGACTTTGGAATGATATGGAATGAAGACAGCAAGGGAGGATTTCTGAGCAGCGACCGCAGCGGCAGCGACCGCATCTACAGCTTCACTGCAGAGGACACCCGTTTGGAAATGGTGGGTTTGGTGACAGGCAAGGACAGTATGCTGCCTTTGGGCGGTGCTAAAGTGAAAATAACCAACCTGACTGATGGCACTGAGCAAATGGTGATCACTGACGGAGATGGAAAATTCAAGGCGGAAATAGAAAAAGGAAAAGAATACACGGTGGCTACTGAGTTAGAAGGTTACTTTAAAGAAAGCGACACCTTCTCCACCAAAAATATGGAGGACGATGAAGATTTGCAGCGAGTGATAGAGTTAAAGGAACTCTATGTTAGCGATACCACGCCTGATAAATCTAACACAACAGGAGACAAGGGCACCGACACTAGTGACAATAAAGATGGTAATAACAGCAAGGACACAGGTAATAAGTCAGACACAGGTAACAAGTCTGACAACAACAAAGGCAAGGATAAAAACAAAGTCGTGGAATATGACTTGCCCGAAATACACTGGGATTACAATAAGTGGGACATCCGTACCGATGCCATTCCTTACTTGGACAACTTGGTAAAACTATTCCGCGATAACCCGGACTTGAAATTCGAATTGCGCAGTCACACCGACTGCCGTGGCAGCTTCGAGTACAATGACGACCTTAGTTACAAGCGCGCTAAGGCCGCCACAGACTACCTAATAAGCAAGGGCGTGCCACGAAGCATCATCGTTAGCAAAGGCTATGGCGAGAAGGAACTTCTCAACAAATGCTCAGACGGTATCTACTGCACTGAAGTGGAACATGAAGTAAACCGCAGAACGGAGTTTGTGGTAACAGGAAAGAAGAAATAGAAACCTATTCACATAACACCAAGGCCGCTCATTCAAAAGAGCGGCTTTTTTTTGTTTTAAAGCTTTGCTGGCCAATGATATTGTGCCGTGCATCAATAAAAAATCACCTCCAGAAAAACCAACCAAACCAGCTCATAGAATAAATAAATTCGAACTTAGAATGTCCAAGAGCTATTGTTCACCTGCGCCATTTTCTCTTCTTAACTTCACGCCCTCGTTCGTTCCTCGTTGAAAAAACTTTCCATACTTCTACTCAAGAGTTACATCGGCCCGTTCATCGTAACGTTCATGATAGCCATGTTCATATTCGAGATGCAGTTCATATGGGTTTATCTGGATGAAATGATGGGCAAAGGCCTAGGTATAGGTATCATTCTCAAGCTATTATTTTATGCATCGGCTCGTGTGGTCAACATGGCCTTGCCGCTGGCCATACTAATGAGTAGCATAATGACCCTAGGCGCATTGGCAGAGAACAACGAACTGACCGCCATGAAAAGTGCAGGTACCTCGCTCTTAAGAATACTGAGGCCACTGGTTGTATTTAGCGTTGGCCTTTCGCTAACGGCATTCCTTTTTGCTAATAATCTATGGCCGGTGGCCAATCTTAAATTTAGAACCATCTTGTTCAATGTGATGAAGCAAAAACCTTCACTCAGCCTTACCGATGGTGTTTTCTACAATGGCATTGAAGGTATCAGCATGAGGGCCATGCGCAACAACACTGAGACAGGTGAGCTCTTTGACGTACTCATCTATGACCACAGGGGCAGCCAACGCGGCAACCGCACAGTTATTCGAGCAGAAAAAGGCTTGATGGAGCAAACCGAAGACAAGCGCTTCCTTGTCCTCACGCTGTGGAATGGCCATACGTATGATGAGCAAAAAGACAAGAAGAAAAAGAATATGCAATACGCCAACGTACATGGCGCATTTGAAAAAAACATTCTCCGAATGGACCTCAGCTCGCTTTCCTTCAATGCCAGCAACGAGGAACAGATGCAGAAGCCGGAAGAAATGATGACCGTTACTCAGTTGGACGATGCCATTGATAGCCTCAAAATTGCAAAAGACAGTCTGCAATACAAGCTGAACCAAGCCAACCTCAGAACACTACACCTCAATAGTTCTGTAGAAGAAATAACACCAGCAAGTGCTACCATGCTCTACGAAGAATTGGCTGGGTCGGAAAAACAGAAAGCTATTACACGCGCTATAGAAGCAACTAAAAAAATGAAAGACTCCGTAACTCGGCAGTCCGAAGAACTGAAAGGTCACGAGAAGCGAATACGCAAACACAAAATAGAATGGCACCGAAAATTTTATCTTGCTGTTGTATGTCTTGTTATGTTTTTTGTAGGTGCACCGCTAGGTGCCATTATTCGCAAAGGCGGCATTGGGTTGCCTACATTAGTTGCATTGGGCATTTTCATCGCATATATATTGCTCACCATGGCAGGCGAGAGTTTGGCCAAGAATGGATTTGTAGCCCCATGGATCGGAATATGGATGAGCACAGCCGTATTTTTTCCCCTTGCCATCTGGCTTACATGGAAGGCAGTGCGCGAAGCCACATTATTCGATATTGAGACTTACAGCAAATGGTTTAAAGGAATATTTACCGCATTAAAAATTAAAAAGGAAGCAGCTGTATGAAGATTTTACAACTATGCCTCAAACCTCCACTTCCCGCACGTGACGGTGGATGCATAGCAATGAATAACATTACACGTGGGCTGCTGGAAGCTGGCCACAAAGTGAAGATTCTAACCATCTTCACACAAAAGCACGACTTCGATCCTGATAACCTGCCTGTGGAATATGTAGATGCCACCGGCATCGAAGGGGTTTATATAGACACACGCCTCAACGCAGTGGATGCGTTTTCAAATTTCATTACCAGCGACTCCTACAATATCAGTCGCTTCTTCAGCACGGACTACGACATTAAACTCACGCATCTGTTGCAGAAGGAAGACTTCGACATCATCCATTTGGAGAGTTTATTTATGACGCCTTACTTAGGCACCATCAGGAGGCTTTGTAGTACGCCCGTTGTGCTGCGGTCTCACAACCTTGAGTTTGTTATCTGGGAAAAAATAGCACGCGGCACGCGCAATATTGCCAAGCGTGCTTACCTTAACTACCTTAGTAAAAAACTGCGCGCCTATGAGCTGAGTATGCTCAATGAAGTAAGCGGTGTTGCCGCCATCAGCGAAGAAGACAAAAAGAGATTTCTTGCGTTGGGAATTAAGAAAAGAATCCGCACCATTCCTTTCGGTGTTGAACTAAAGGACTATCAGAAACCTTCGGGAGTGCAAGCCGAGTTGGCACTCTTCCACCTTGGTGCTATGGACTGGGAACCCAATCTGGAAGGAATCCTTTGGTTTCTGGAAGACATTTGGCCAACCATTTATGCCAAGCATCCCACACTGAAGCTATACCTCGCTGGCCGCAACATGCCCGAGGAAATAATGAACACAGAATACCCCGGTGTGGTCATGTGTGGTGAGGTGGACAGCGCAGTGCAGTTTATGCAAAGCAAGGCTATAATGATAGTTCCGTTGCTAAGTGCCGGTGGCATAAGAGTGAAAATTATAGAAGGACTTGCGCTTGGCAAGGCAGTGATATCTACCACACTTGGTGCCGAAGGCCTGGATTGTACCGATGGTAAAAACATACTACTGGCCGATAGAAAAGAAGACTGGCTGCAGGCAGTGGATGGATTATTAGCCGAGCCCGAAAGAATAAATGTTTTGGGCGTGGAAGGCATTAAACACGCCCGCGAACATTTCGACAATGTGAGGGTCACCCAGTCACTCATCCAATTTTACAAAGAGCTACGGAAAGGATGAAATTGTTCATGCTTTTGAGTCGCGTACCCTGGCCACTGGAGAAAGGGGATAAACTGCGTGCCTACCATCAGTTGCGTTTGCTGGCTGCAAAGTATGAGGTGTTTTTGTACTGCCTAAGCGATCAGCGTAACGATGAAGAAGCAATAGAGCATCTGAAAACTATTACTCCACATGTCACCGTTTTTAAGTTGAGCAAGCCGAACATCGTTTGGCGTCTGTTCCGCGCACTCTTCAGCGACAAGCCTTATCAGGTGCATTACTTCTTTCAAAAGAGAATTTCTAATAAAGTAAAAGCAGCGATAGAATCCATTCAGCCTGACCATATCTATTGTCAGCTAATACGCACTGCAGAATATGTGAAGCACCTACATAACTTCAAAAAGACGTTGGACTACATGGATGCACTTAGCGCAGGCTATGGCCGCAGAGTGCAGACCAGTAGTTGGTGGCAACGCCCCTTTGTGCGCGAAGAGGCGCGCAGGCTGGTCTCCTATGAAAACCTTATTTACGAATACTTCGACAAACACACCATCATAAGTAAACAGGATCAGCAACTGATAATGCACCCACATAGAAACGAGATAGTGGTGGTGCCCAACGGTGTGGATGCTGAATACTTCAAGCCAAGTTATGCGGAAAAAAAGTACCACATGGTGTTTACAGGTAATATGAGTTATCCACCCAATGTGGAATGTGCCCGCGTACTTGCCTTAGAAATATTGCCCTTGGTGCAAAAAGGATTTCCTGAGGCCAAATTGCTCATTGCAGGCGCCAATCCTTTGAAGGAAATTTTAGCACTTTCTTCTCCATCTGTTCATGTGAGTGGTTGGATGGAAGACATTCGCAAGGCATACTCTTCATCATCTGTTTTCACTGCTCCCATGCGCAGCGGCAGCGGACTGCAAAACAAGTTGCTTGAGGCTATGAGTATGCAGATGCCCTGCGTTACCACTCCTCTGGCAGCTAATGCTATAGGTGCAACGCACGATGTACAAATGTTGATAGCAGAGACCGATGAACAACTGGCACAACTTGTTATGCAACTATTGAGGGATGGAACCAAGGCTGCATCACTTGGCGAAGAAGGGCGAAACTTGGTCGTTGAGAATTTCAGTTGGAAAAGCAGCGTAGACAAACTGGAGAAACAATTCTAGAAACGTGAGAAGTTGCTTTTTTTAACCTTCGAAGGAGAGTGACAGAACAAATGTTCTTGACCTGAGCTTCGCTATAGGACTGGTGAAGGAATTGTTCTCTTGAATCAAAATATCCTTCAAGCCAAAAGCAGTTTTTAACTCTATTCCGAATTTGAAATAGGGCAGAAAAAAATCAAAACCACCGCCCGCATCCAGACTAATGTCTCGGTCTTGCAGTTTTAGCACAACGTTGCCAGCTACCGCATTGCTTACTGTCTTTTGCGATTGCATATCCAGTCCGTACTTACCACCGAAGAGCGCATATGCTGCAAAATTATTGACACGGTTAGTGCGCAGTTTTAGCACCAGCGGAAATTCAAGCCAAACGGATTCAGTTCTTTTGAGAAATGTTTCGGTGGTGCCATCGCTTTTTCTGAAACGATAACTGAGACCTCTATCCTGAAAAGAAAGACCGGGAATGAAACGCAGGTTCACATTTTTAATGGGGTTGAAGGAAGCAAGCAAAGCAAGATTGAATCCTGCCTGTGGCACATTTTCTATTCCTAAGAGCGAATCGCCAAAGGTGAAATCAGGTTCATAGTCAATAAAAAATGAGGATTGATTGTAGGAAAGAAGAAAGCCAAAATGATAGAGACGACTATCGAAGTTCCCCAAATTTTCATGGCCTTTTACTTTTTGAGCAGCAGCAAGTTGTACAAGCAACAGCAGAAAAAGGGTCGTAGAATATTTGCTCAAACGATACATGGACTTGCTACAGATTGAATAATAGTGAAGTGGCATTAACGACACATTCGCTATATATTGTGCTAAATACGTTTTACTATGCTGCGCCAAAAGAAAACAGCCAGTAAAGAATAAATAAGACTTACAACTGTCAAAGCAAGTAAAGCACCGACAACTTGAAACTTGACTGAATAAATCATTTCAACATTGTCATTGTGGGATTTTATGATCTCCTCGCGCCCCAGATTCTTGTGATCGGCTCTACCTTCTTTGTATGCGGCCAAACCCTCTTCGGTACTAACGGATTCTATTAACGCTTGCATGTATAAGTCGCGCTTGTCTTGAATGTCATTGGTAAGCAATCCATAAAAAATACCTATACCAACCACACTGCCTATTACATACTTCATAGCTGACTTCATACAGTCCTTTACATCAGCAAAAAAGGATGGGCGCTCGCCTTCGAAGTTTTTGTACTTGTAGTAAACAACCAAAAAAATGAGCACTACTATTAGCAAGACATTGCTAAGTACACCGAATGAGACAGCATTTTCAACAGACATTAACTGCCTAGCTGCGTATCGCGCTGCCAGCCACATCGCGGCCATTATCCAAGGAAGAAACCTCATAGTTGAAGATGGTCTAAGAGTTCATTGACACTAGGAACTCTTCATTATTTCTTGTTTTCTCGATGCGATCTTTCACGAACTCCATAGCTTCTGTAGGGTTCATATCAGCAAGGTATCTGCGAAGCACCCACATACGTTGTAGTATGTCTTTGTCCACCATAAGGTCTTCTTTACGAGTGCCTGAGGCAAGGATGTCTATAGCGGGGAAAATTCTTCTGTTGGAAATTCTTCTGTCCAGCTGAAGTTCCATGTTGCCAGTTCCTTTAAACTCTTCAAAGATGACCTCATCCATTTTAGATCCGGTTTCTGTTAGGGCAGTAGCAATTATGGTAAGAGAGCCACCATTTTCAATTTTGCGAGCTGCACCAAAGAATCGCTTCGGCTTCTCAAGAGCATTGGCTTCTACACCACCACTCAGGACTTTGCCACTGCTTGGGGCCACTGTGTTGTAAGCGCGCGCAAGACGGGTGATTGAGTCAAGAAGTATGCACACATCATGTCCGCACTCTACAAGTCGTTTTGCCTTTTCAAGTACAATATTGGCAATCTTCACGTGGCGCTCTGCTGGTTCATCAAAAGTGGATGCAACTACTTCGGCACGCACACTGCGTTTCATATCTGTTACCTCTTCAGGGCGCTCATCCACTAGCAACACTATCAAGTAAGTTTCTGGATGATTCTGTGCAATTGCATTAGCCACATCCTTAAGTAGGGTGGTCTTACCGGTCTTTGGCTGCGACACCAACATTCCTCTTTGTCCTTTTCCTATTGGAGCAAAAAGATCCATTACCCGCATGCTGATATTCGAGTTGTTGTCCGAAATGTGGAACCTTTCGTAAGGGAAGAGTGGAGTTAGAAATTTGAAAGGAACACGGTCACGCACAAAAGCAGGGTCGCGCCCGTTTATTATGTCTACGCGAATGAGTGGGAAGTATTTTTCACCTTCACGCGGAGGGCGAATGGCACCGCGCACTGAGTCACCCGTAAGCAATCCGTATATTTTTATTTGCTGTTGCGATACATAAACATCATCTGGCGAATTCAAGTAATTAAAATCAGGTGAACGCAAGAATCCGAAACCGTCAGGCATGATTTCCAAAACCCCTTCCGCTATAACGATACCATCGAAATTATATCCATGCTCATCAGCTTGACCGCGTTTGTTGCGGTCAGGACGTATTACATTGGGATTTTGATGCTGTTGCTGAGGATTTTGTTGCTGCGGATTTTGTTGTTGGCGCTCTTGTCTTTCTTGATTTCTGCGGTCGCGAAAACTCAAGTGGCGTTGCTGCTGATCTTTTTGCTCCTGTGGATTCTGCGCATTTTGTGGGTTATCGCCTTCGGGCGCTTTGCTGGTGTTAGCTTGGCTTTCGATCCCAGATCCAGCGTTGCGGTTATCTTCTCCTGAGCGTTCAGTGTTGGATGGAGCAGATTGAAATAGCTCTCCTTGCGTTTGCGGAGTTGGGGATTCATTCGAACCTTCTGAACCCGCATTTTTTGCTACTGGTCGCAACTCATGCTCCTGTTTCGGACGATCGCTATTTCCCTCAGTTCGTTCTTCCGAAGCCTTGCGGGACTTATCATTTTCTTCTTTATCTATAGGCAATGGTGCCAGAGGCGCTAGCGGAGTGGCCACTTTATCTTCAAGCGCAGCTTCAAAGGGTTCTCCGCTTTGTATGCTCTGCACATCAATTATCTTGTAGATAAGGTCTTGTTTTTTGAGCTTCTCAGCAGCGGTGATGCCAAGTTGTTCGGCTACTGCTTTAAGCTCGGCTACCTTCATGCCGGTGAGTTCTAAAAGGTTGTACATGAAAAAGAGTTATGCTTTGGAAATAAATTTTTTTTGAAGAAAAAACAGAAGAGAAAACGAAAAGGATAAAGTGCTTTCAAAAAAAAGACTTTGTCCGAATGGACGCTGCAAGTGTACACTTATTTTCAAACCTACCAATTTTTTTCGGCATGAAATTTCAACTCATGCTGCTCTGTAGGGTTTGTCTTTGAAAACTTCCCTTGTATTTATTTTCAAATAAAAACAACCTCAAGTGTTGTTTTAGCGTTCCATTCAGTTACATTTGGCAACGTTCTAAGAAAAAAAATATTTTTCATAGGTCACAATAATTCAATTCAAGTTGCGTTTCTCCGATTCGTAACCCATATAAACATAACACGCATAACTCTATAAGGTCACTTTACTCTTTGTTCTTTTTACTAACCAAACAGAACCCTAAAAGAGGAGGTAACCATGCGTGTAAAGTCTATGACAGACCGTCAGCTAGTGACGGCTTATGTAAGCAAACAAAACGATTATGCTTTTGAAGAGTTGCTCCAGCGACACAAAAGCCGTGTGTTTGGAAAAATCATGTTGTATGTAAAAGATCGTGCAGTTGCAGAAGATCTCTTTCAAGATGCATTTGTACGCGCCATTCATGCCCTGAGGGATGGACAGTACTATGAAGACGGCCGCTTCGGTGCTTGGATCATGCGCATTGCCAACAATTTGTGCATGGACTATTTCCGTGTGAAAAAGAAAATGCCTATGACTCGTGGCAATGATGACTATGATCCTTTTGACTACATCAGCAGTGGTGAGAACAACACCGAAGAGGAGAAGCGCAACAAGGAAATACTGGCTGATGCAAAAAAACTGCTTGCTTACCTCCCTCAGGAGCAAAAGGAAGTGGTAATGATGCGCCTCTACTACGACATGAGTTTCAAGGAAATTTCCGAGCAAATGGATATCAGCATAAATACTGCCCTTGGACGAATGAGGTATGCCCTGATTAACATGCGCAAAATGATGGAAGAACACGATATGGAGATGAATCTCTCGTAAACCTCAGTAAGTGGTTTATTGGTTTCATAGCAAGCCCCCATGCACCCTGTGCACGGGGGCTTTGCTCTTTTGTAAGATTTTTTTCAAGCTATACAATATTTCGAATACACTGAAGTTATTCTCACATCAAACCAATAAAAATAAAGTAGCCGATGGTAAATTTTACACTTGAAGATTTAATGCAATTCACCCAAAAAGAAGAAGAGATGGTCAACGAGATTCTTTACAAAGAAGAAATCAAAGAAATGGAGCCAGGTGAGGCCAGTGTGCGTAATCTTATTGCTTATAACAAGGCGCTAAGTGTGCGTAAAAGCGAAAAAATCAATCAATTCAGGATTGTCTTGAATTGATGGTAAAACGTTAGCTTATATTGTTTCAAAGCCCTGTGTGTATAACGCAGGGCTTTGTTGTTTTCCGAAGGGTAGTTGTTGCTCTTTCTTTGGAGCATAAATATTTACACCCATGAAAAAATTCCTTTCAGTTATTTTACTCTTCACTTCTGCATGTGCTATAGCACAGGACAGGGAGAAGGAGTTTCAATTACGAATCGGTTATGGGCTAGCATTCTATGCTACTGACCTGGAATACAGCTATAACGATGGCACTTTTGAGTTCACACTTCAGGATGAAGACAGCGCTGCCACTTCGCACGTGCCTATTGAGCTGCGCTATGAGTTGCACCCACGCTTCAACCTCGGAATAGACATGCGTTTTGGTAAGTACCTCTATGATAAAAACGAAGACAATACTGGCCAAAGCAACAGTTTCAGCAGTTTTGGGCTAGGTCTCGAAGGTGTTATTGTCAGTCGTCCCAAGTTCAGATGGTACCTTGGTCTGACACTCTCTACCACTAATTTGGAGATAAGCCAAACCTCAGGAACTAATAAGGAAACCTTTCAATGGGGCGGTGGCGGAACACGCTTCTATACAGGTATCTCTTGGTTTATTGCGGATGGTCCTGTCGCATTGAATTTTAACATGGGTCGTGATGCCCGCAACTTTGACTTGAAAGACTTTACCAGCGATGGTGCCAGCTAAGACTTGACGAACATTTCAGGTAAACTGGATGTTTCTGGAATTGATTTTTGCATAGGTATCGCAGTGCGACTGAAGAGGTAAACTGCGTACGAAAATATTTTAATCTGAATGAATCATTTGAGAATAGGTATCGTCTGCTACCCCACCTTTGGAGGAAGCGGTGTGGTGGCAACTGAACTTGGAAAAGCACTTGCTGACAAGGGACATGAGATACATTTTATAACCTACAGTCAACCAGTGCGCATGGGTTCAGCGCGCAAAAACATCCGCTACCACGAGGTGAATGTGAGTGACTATCCCCTTTTTCTTTATCCGCCTTATGAGACAGTGCTGGCCAGTAAAATGGTGGATGTAGCCAAGTATGAAAAGTTGGATCTGCTGCATGTTCATTACGCCATACCACACGCATCGGCTGCTATCACTGCTAAGCAGGTGCTGGCGGAGGAAGGCATTCATGTGCCTGTAATCACCACACTGCACGGCACCGACATTACGCTGCTAGGCAAGGATGCGTCATTCGAACCGGTTATCTCGTTTGCTATAAACAAAAGTGATGTGGTGACCGCTGTCAGCAATAGCTTGAAGAATGACACCTATAAATTGTTTGGCATCAACCGAGATATAGAGGTGATACCGAACTTCATCAACCAGCAGAAACTCGAATTTCCGGGCAAGGAAGAGATGCGCAAGGAATATGCGAACATGGACGAAAAGGTGGTGGTGCACATCTCCAACTTCAGGCCGGTGAAGCGCATAGTAGATGTGGTAGACGCCTTCGCCATCATGAACAAAGAGGTGAAGTCGAAACTCATTTTAGTAGGTGATGGGCCGGAGCGTAGCAAAGCTGAGCAGATGTGCCGCGACCTTGCTATATGTGATAACGTCATCTTCACTGGCAATGTGAAGAATCCGACCGAGATACTCAGTATTGCAGATTTATTTCTTCTTCCTTCCGAGTCAGAAAGTTTCGGACTGGCAGCGTTGGAAGCAATGGCCTGCGGTGTTCCTGTCATCTCGACCAACACAGGCGGGCTGCCAGAGGTAAACCGACACGGTGTAACTGGCATGATGAGCAATGTAGGTGATGTGGAAGACATGGCCAAGAACCTCATCTACTTGCTGAGCGATGAGAAGCGACTCCAGAAATTTCGCAAGAATGCCCTGAGTCGTGCGGCAGATTTTTCATTGGAAAAAATTCTACCTCTATACGAACGTCTTTATGAATCGGTAGTGGCCACGGTATGAACCAGACAGAACCCAAGTTTATAGGCAAGCGCATCAGTGTGGTTAAAAACCGCGAGGAGCTTACCATAACCATTACGCAACAGGTGGAGCGCTGGCAAGAGGCCATGCTGATAGGCTGGCTGGCCGCATGGACATTTTGCGGAGCCATTTTGCTTTACTACACCTTCGCTGCGGAGCAATCTTCTCTTCGTTTTCTGTGTGCCTTTTTTAGCGCAGGATGGATGTACTTCTTTGTGCGCATCACCAAGATTTTCTTTTGGCGCAAAAGCGGAAAAGAAATCATCACTTTTCGCGGTGGTAAACTTTATCTAAGGAACGCCATAGGCAAACGAGGCCGCGTGGAAGAGTTCGCCTACTTCAACATTTTTAAACTCGGCATGGTCACAAAAGACCCCACCAGTTTTTTGGCTTTCCTTGATGACAGCTTTTGGATAATAGGTGGCGACCGAGTAGGGTTTAATTACAATGGCTCTAAAATCAGGCTTGGCAAACAACTATCCATGAAAGATGCAGAGCTGCTGATAAGGGTGATGGAGAGTGCCATGAAGGAATACAAATAGTTCTTTCACCAGTACAACCATTCTTGCGTCTGACGCAAGCCTCACATTTCACCACATTTGCGGTCCATTTCAAATAACAATACCCATAACGAAATAGCATTATGTCAGAGAATAAGAACAATCCGCAGCAACAACTAAACATTGAATTGAATGAAGAAGTCGCTCAAGGTGTTTATAGCAACCTTGCAGTCATTACACACTCGCCTGCTGAGTTTGTGTTGGACTTCATACGTGTGATGCCCGGTGTGCCAAAGGCCAAAGTGCAATCACGCATTATTCTTACTCCTCAGCATGCCAAGCGCCTAATGCGCGCCATCATGGAGAACATTCAGAAGTATGAAGCACAGCATGGGAAAATTGCTGAAACACTTGGCCAAGACAATATGATACCGATGAATTTCGGTGGGCCGCAGGGTCAGGCGTAATCAATAAATACAAAAAAGGCCAACACACAGTGTCGGCCTTTTTCAATATTTCACAACTCCCATAACTCATAGTTCATTACTCCACTCCCAATCCTCACTCCGAGGCAGAAGCCCCAGGCTTCACCTCTTCTGGCTCCGCAGCCTTTGGCGTAGGCGGTGGGTAGTGTGTATTCCCTTCATTGCGTATGCTCGTTTCATTCACATCTAACTGATCCATTTTTACTTCAGCTTGTTTGCGAATGTCGCTGGCACTTTGCATTATTTCATTCTGCACATCGCGAGTGGCATTCCTGAATTGATAGAGCGCCTTGCCCATGGTTTGCGCCAGCGTAGGTATTCCCTTCGCACCGAAGAACAAAAGATAGATAATCAAAATCAGCAATATTTCTCCACCACTCATGGGGACAAAAATATATGACTGCAAGCTGCGCATGAAGCCTAAAATATATTGTGCCATATGAGAATAATTCACGAATGCCGCCATATACATTCGCCCCCCGTTTTTCTAGAAACACTTCCATGTCAGCCACAAGCCACAAACTCAGCGTAGCAGGTCTTCTCGTAACCCTCGGAATTATCTACGGTGACATAGGCACCTCACCATTGTATGTGATGAAGGCTATTATGAAAGACAAAGCCATATCAGATGCATTGGTTTATGGTGGCATTTCTTGCGTGTTCTGGACACTTAGCATCCAAACCACTTTTAAGTACATACTCCTCACACTGCGCGCTGACAACAAGGGTGAAGGCGGAATATTCTCTCTTTATGCCCTTATCCAACGCAGAGGCAAATGGCTTTTCTGGCCCGCTATGGTGGGCGCAGCAACCTTGTTGTGCGATGGTATGATAACACCACCTATCTCAGTTTCATCCGCAGTGGAAGGTCTGCTGGTATTCAACCAAGACTTGCCGGTGGTGCCGATAGTTATCGTCATCATCACTTTACTTTTCGTCTTTCAGCGTTACGGTACCAAGCTGGTAGGCAAAACATTCGGCCCCATTATGATGGTTTGGTTCGGGATGCTGGCTGTCCTGGGCATCAGTCAGGTACTGCAGAGCCCGGGCATACTCAATGCACTCAATCCGTATTATGCCTATCAGTTGCTTGTAGAATATCCACAGGGCTTTTGGATACTAGGTGCAGTGTTCCTTTGCACCACTGGAGCCGAGGCACTCTATAGCGACCTTGGTCACTGTGGCCGTGCTAACATCCGCGTGTCGTGGATCTTTGTGAAAATATGCTTGGTATTGAACTACCTTGGTCAAGGCGCCTGGATTCTGAAGCAGAGTGATCTCGCTGGTCGCAATCCATTTTATGAAGTAATGCCCGACTGGTTCCTGCTACCCGGTGTCATTATAGCCACCTGCGCAGCCATCATAGCCAGTCAGGCTTTGATAACAGGTTCTTTCACATTGGTTAGCGAGGCTATCAACTTGAACTTTTGGCCCAAAGTGGCTACTAAATACCCTACAGAGCAAAAGGGCCAGCTGTATATACCGAGTGTGAACTGGTTGCTTTACGCAGGCTGCGTAGGTGTAGTGCTTTGGTTTCAGGAGTCCTCACACATGGAGGCTGCTTATGGCTTCTTCATCACCGTAACCATGATGATGACCACGCTGCTGCTCATTTACTTCATGGAGTACAAATTGAAGTGGCCACCTTGGCTAGTAGGAGGTTTGTTCGCCCTTTTTATGATTGTAGAAACCGCATTCTTCTTTGCCAATATCAAAAAACTGCAAGAAGCATGGATGATGCTGATAGTGTATGTGGTCTTGTTGCACATTATGTGGATTACATACATGTACCGTAGAATGAGCAATTACTTCCTTCAGTTCGAAGATCTGGACAACTACTTGCCCATGTTGCGCGAACTGAGCAATGACTCTTCTGTGCCGAAGTATGCAACGCACCTTATCTTCCTTACCAAAGCCAACTTTAACCACCAGGTAGAGAAGAAAATAATGGAGAGCATATTGGCCAAAACTCCAAAGCGAGCAGACATCTATTGGTTCGTGCACATAGACCGAACCAATGAGCCCTACACACGTGAATACATGGTAGAGGAATTGGAAAACGACCTCGTTATAAAGGTGAACATCAAGCTTGGTTTCCGTGTGCAGCCGCGCGTGCACAATTTCTTCCGCGTTATAGTGGACGAAATGGTGGAAAGAGGCGAGCTGGATCTGAAGGCAAAACCAGAACCGTATGCGAAATACAACGACACGCACGACTTCAAGTTCGTTGTGCTGGAGAAATTCTTGAGTGCAGACAACGAACTGAGCGTGCGCGATAGCTTTATCACCAATGCCTACATGGCGCTGAAGCATGTGAGCCTGTCGGATATTGACGCATGGGGCTTGGAAGAAAGCGACACTGTGCTGGAAAAGGTGCCGTTGGTGGTGAATCCGGCTAAACGGATTACGCTAAACAGAAGTTTGGGCTAAGGGAGCAGAATGCCTCATTTCACATCCGTTAGTTTGCAGGTGTTAGCAACTTAGTGTTGGTTTCACACTAAGGTGGTGCATATTGCATCACCTTAATTCACTCTTCCCTATGAAAAAACTGCTATTCGTTGCTTGCGCAGTAGTTCTCATCTGCGTTGCAGGCCATTCACAAACCACAGTAAAAAAAGTAGTACTACAGGCCTTTTGGTGGGATTATCACAACAATGCTTACATGCATAAATGGTGCAACTACCTAACCGAACTGGCACCACGGCTTAAGGAAATGGGAGTAGATGCCGTATGGATTCCCCCGAGCTCAAAGAATGAAAGTCCGAGCTACGTAGGTTATGCCCCCTTCGACCATTACGACCTTGGGGATAAGTATCAAAAGGGCAACACTACAACACGCCTGGGCACTAAGGACGAACTTTTGCGGATGATAGCCGTGCTGCATGCCAACGGAATAGAAGTGATTCAAGATGTAGTGCTCAACCACACATCGTCAGCGGGCAGCAGCAATGGCTCAGGTGGCCAGGACCCTAACAGCTACTCTGTGACGACCAATGGAGGCTACAAGAATTTCAGGTACGTTAGCTATTTGAAAAAAGCCAGTGCTGAAACGCAGGCCAACTATTGGAATAGGGATGGCCGCTGGCCAAAGAACTTCTGGAACTTCTATCCCAATGCGAATAACAATTGCACAACCGGTGACATCTGCTCGGCCTATTTCGGAGCTGACATTGCTTATGAAAGCAATTCCACAGGAACAAGCAGCAATGTAATTGGATACAACCCCACACAATCAGCCAACCACATGCGCAACGGAGGTCGCGACTGGTTAATGTGGTTGAAAAAACAAACTGCGGTGGACGGTTTCCGCTGGGATGCAGTCAAACATTTTCCTACTTATGTGCAGGAAGATTATAGTTCTAATCTGAAAAACATGCTGCCGACATGGGCTAAGGGTGGTCAAGACATGTTCAACGTAGGTGAGTGGGTAGGCAGTAAAGCAGAAATTGATGCCTACGTGAACACCATAGCCCAGCCCACAGGCGACAAAATGATGGGGACATTTGACTTTAACCTGAGAGGCTTTGACCCATCAGGAGGACTTTATGGAATGGTATACGGCATGGGCAATTTCAATATGGCCTCGTTGCCTGGAGCGCAGCAAAATGAACGTGTGACATATTATTCCGGAACCAACACTTTTGTTCACAGGACAGTGCCTTTCGTTAATAACCATGACACCTTCAGACCAAACCTGAATGCCAGCGGAAACTATGTGGGCTGGAACACTTCGCAGGAGTTGTCAGCACACATAGAGCCGAATGAACCACGCATGTCAACTGCTTATGCAGTCATCATGTCCATGGACGGCAATCCACAAATATTCTTCGAGGACCTGTTTGACATTGGCTACACTGGCAATCGCTGGACACACGACCCGAAGTCAAACTCATCACTTCCGGTCCGCACCGATTTGGTGAATCTTATATGGTGCCATCAAAATTTGGATTTCAAATCAGGAGCCTACCAGGTGCCATTTTCTAATGCTGATTACTTAATTATCTCAAGGGCAGGCAAAGCAATCATCGGAATTACCGATAGCTGGGACACATGGCAAAACCAGTGGGTGAATACCTCATTTGCTCCTGGCACTGTGCTGAAGGATTACTCTGGCGCCAATGGTTCTGCAACTGTGACAGTGGATGGCAATGGCTTTGCACCTATCAATACCCCGCCTGTAAATCCTGCATTGAATATTGCAGGCAGACATGGATATAGTGTTTGGGCGCCCATAGGCCAGGATGCTGATGCCTATATTCCTCCACGCGCGCCATCTACCACACAGGAATGGGAAATGGCCAATGACCTTGGTGACAGCCATGCCAGTTCGCTGGGGCAGGGTGGTGCCATTCCGGCATCTTCAACCAACTTTCGTGTTGCAGGAAAGATTTATGTGGAAAATGGCAAAGCAGTTACCTACCTCCTTTATCCTGAAAATGCTACCAAGAGCCTTTACATCGGTTTGTATAATTCTGGGGGCACTTTGCTTTCATCGAAAACGGGTACTGGTACACTCACAGGAAATTACACACCCAACTTCACAGGATGGATAACCATAAAAGTTCGCAACAGTGTGAGCAGCAATCCAGCACAGAAGTGTTGGGTAAATGTTACCTACACCCCTCCGAAGGTGATACTGAATGCCAACAGCGCAGGACCCGGTAACACCTCATCCTTCTGGACAGGAAACGGAGAAGACAGCAACTGGACCAATGAGAATAATTGGGAAGAGGGTAGAATACCGGATGAGAATACGGATGCAATTATTCCGGCCAATGCATTTCCACAACCTGCGGTAATGGGTTCTGTGGCAGTGGATAATCTTCTGGTGGAAGAGGGTGCACATGTCTTCATTCACGGTCAATTGCTCATTAGTTCTGATTTGATGAATGAAGGAGAGCTAAGTGGAAATGGAAGCTATACCGTGAATGGAGAAACCTATGCTTTGCTTGATCCCTCAATGGCACAATTTGGAATATTTCCAAATCCTGGAAATGAATTTTTGCAGTTGACGTGTAATGGTATTTGTGATGAAACATTGAATATGAAATTGGATGTGTATACACCGGACAGTAAGTTGATCCTTCAGTTGTCAGGAACTTATCCAACACTGAATTACTCTTTGCAGAACCTTTTCACCGACCAGGCTGCCGGAGTTTATTTCATCTGCATTACTACCAACGACAACCGAACCACGCTTCGTTATGTGAAGGAGTAAGGAGGGCTTAGCCTCGACTGTAGTTTTCATGAATTTACTCATGGCCTGTAGCATTTTGTGCTTCATTTCGTCTCATGCATGTGTGCTTACATTCGCGCGCTTTTATTTTCGATGAATAAATTTTTTCTCTACTTTCTTCTACTCTCTACGGCAGTGGTATTCACCCATTGCAGCGATTACAACAAGGTGCTTAAGAGCACTGATGTGGATCTCAAATTTAGAAAGGCCATTGAATACTATGATAGCAGCGAATGTTACAAGTCGCTGCCTTTACTGGAAGAGCTGATAGGTCTTACACGCGGCACCCAGCGCGCTGAGGACGTTTACTACTACTACGCCAAAAGTCATTATTGTGTGAAAGACTACTACTTGGCCAATTACTACTTCAAGTCTTTTGCAAAAACATTTAGCAACAGCGCACGTGCTGAGGAATGTCTTTTTCTAGCTGCCATGTGCAGTTATCAACTGTCGCCTAGCTACTCGCTCGACCAGAGAGATACACGCAATGCCATTGATGAATTTCAGCTGTTTCTGGATAAATATCCACAGAGCAACTTGCGCGACTCTGCTAACCAAATGGTAGAAACGCTTAGTTTCAAAATGGAAAGAAAGTCCTACGATGTCGCCACCCAATACGTGAAAACGGAAAAGTACAAGGCCGCAGTGCAGGCTTTGAAGCAGTTCACCAAAGACTACCCTGACAGCAGATACAAGGAGGAAGCACTTTACCTGATAGTGAGAAGTAACTATGACTACGCAGTGGGGAGTATTGAAGCCCGAAAACTGGAACGCTTTCGCGCAACAAGCGAAAGTTACCTTACATTCGCGGCCGCGTTTCCAGACAGTGGCTGGCTGAAAGAGGCAGAAACGTATTTCCTCAAAAGCAGCGACCGAATTGAAGCGCTTTTACATCCTACGGTAGAATAAAGAATTTTAGTTAAGAAATAATGAGCAACTACAAATCATCCAACGCAGCGAAAACGACCATAACGCGCAACACTCAGGATCTGGCTACAAAAGTGGATAACAACCTTTTCGAAACCATTGTCCTACTTAGCAGACGCAGCAATCAGATTAGCCGTGAGGTAAAAGAAGAATTGAGTGCAAAACTTGAGGAATTCGGAAATCACAGCGATAACCTAGAAGAAGTATTTGAGAACCGCGAGCAGATAGAAATAAGCCGCCACTACGAGCGCATGCCCAAGCCACACAGTGTAGCGGTTCAGGAGTTGTTGGACGGTGCATTGCACTTCCGTTATCCTGAAGAACCACAGAACTAATTTTTAGATAAAAAATAAATTGAAAGATGGTCGTTTGGCCATCTTTCTTTGTTTCCACAATCTTCATCTTACTTGCTTCAAGGAAAAAAAATACTGCTGCTTGTTACCGGAAGTATTGCCGCATACAAAAGCGTTTTTCTGACGCGTTTGTTGGTTCAAAGCGGAGCCGAAGTACGCGTTGTGATGAGCAAAGGCGCACTTGAGTTTGTTACTCCGCTCACCTTTGCCACACTTTCCAAAAATCCTGTACACTCTGACTTTACGGAGAACAAGAACGAAGGCACCTGGACCAATCATGTGGCCACTGCGCTGTGGGCCGATTTGATTATTGCAGCACCCCTTTCTGCCAATACCATGAGCAAAATGGCGCAGGGCTTATGCGATAGTTTTTTGATTGCGGTTTACATGAGTGCCCGTTGCCATGTCATCGTGGCACCTGCTATGGACCACGACATGTATTTGCATGGAGGTACCCAGGAAAATATCGGTAAACTGAAATCATTCGGACATACTATTCTGTCACCCAAAGAAGGAGAGCTTGCCAGCGGCCTTTTGGGTAAAGGACGCATGATGGAACCGGAAGAAATTTTGGAGAACATCATAAATTACTTCCATCCTGCTTTGCCTTTGCTGGGAATGAAAGCGCTGGTAACTGCAGGGCCCACTTATGAGCGAATAGATCCTGTTCGTTTCATCGGAAATTTTTCTAGCGGAAAAATGGGTTTTGCTTTGGCAGAAGCTCTTGCTGCGCAAGGAGCAGAGGTGACGATTGTAGCAGGTCCATCCAATCAATTTATTTCCAATCCTCGAATAAAAAGAGTGGACGTAGTAAGCGCTGCTGAAATGCTATTGGCTTGCGAGAAGGCTTTTGAGACTGTAGATATTGCAATAATGGCTGCCGCTGTGGCCGACTACACGCCCAAGCATTTTGCAACTGAAAAAATCAAAAAGCAAGACGCTGAATTCAGTATAGAACTGACCAAGACAATAGACATTGCCTATACACTTGGCCAGAAAAAAAGCGCAAAGCAGTTGCTTATTGGTTTTGCGCTTGAAACAGAAAAAGAGGAAGAACATGCGCAACAGAAACTGCAGAAGAAAAACATGGACTTGATAGTGCTGAACTCATTGCGCGATGAAGGCGCAGGCTTCGTATCTGATACCAACAAGATCACTTTAATTTGGCCAGACAATAAAAAACAAAGTTTCGGGTTGAAGGCAAAACGCGAAATAGCAAACGATATCATCAATGAAATTGTGAAGCTCATCAAAGCATGAAAAATATACTTCTCCTACTTCTTTTTCTTTCCTTCACCAGACTGCTTCAGGCGCAAGAACTTGATTGCAAAGTGAACATTCTGCTGCCACAGCAAGTGATATCACCCCCCGAGTTTTTCAATACTATGAAAAGCAGTATTACAGAATTTCTAAACAACAGGAAATGGACACGCGATGCATGGAACTTAGAAGAAAAAATTGAGTGTACCATGCAGATCACTATTGAGCAGCAAGTGGACATCCGAACCTTCAAAGGAAGTATACAAGTAAGCAGCAGCAGACCAGTTTACAATAGCGACTATAAAACTCCGGTGCTGAATTTTAATGACAGAAATTTCCAATTTACCTACCAAGAGAATACGATGATTCAATGGGGCAATGACCAGCACCGCGACAATCTTAGCAGTGTGTTAGCCTTTTATGCCAATCTTGTAATTGCTATGGACTATGACACTTTCAGTCTGGAGGGTGGCACAGAGCAATACCTCATTTGCCAGACGATTGTGACCAACGCTCAGAGTGCTCCGGAAGAAGGTTGGAGGGCCAATGAAAAAGGACAACAAAACAGGTATTGGTTTATTGAGAATATTCTGACACAAACCTTTAAACCGATCCGCGAATGCCTGTATAATTTCCATCGTCAGGGCATGGACAAACTTTTTCAGGATGTGGAAGGCGCAAGAAAAACAATGGGAGACGCATTGCTTGAACTAAAGAACATTCACAAAATCAAACCCTCGTCATTCAACATGCAAGTCTTTTGGTACGCCAAAGCAGATGAGGTAGTCAACCTCTTCAAACCCGTTCCGGTGGAAGAGAAGCAGCGCATCTATGATTTGTGCAAACTGGTAGACCCGGGGAATATCAGTAAGTATGAGAAAATGATGCAATGATTTCTTGGCATGTTATCTTTAAGTTGAGATATGGAAACCAACTTGTTGAAAGATGGACCTGTTGTGTAATTCTTACGTAAGCAATTATCCATAAACTGCGCATTAAATAGAGGGCCTGACTTTTGTCTTGGCCCTGCTTCGTATAGCAAGTCACAATGAAAAGATCAAAAGGCGTTTCAAACACAAAGTCATGTGGCATGATACGTTTTGTTGTTCCTATCATTCTTCTTTTGATATCCACCAATGTTGCCATAACCCAAACTGATTCTATCGGTGTATTCCTCCAGAGAGATGAGAACTCACCCTTCACAGGACCTAAGAAGTACATGTGGGTAGACATGAAAAACATTGTTACTTCCACACAAGTGGGGGTAGGAAAATTACTAAAGGTGTACACTAATAATGGTAGGGCTGACCAACCTGCTTATTACACCGCTGACCAATGTGCCATAACACCGCTGGTAGAAGGTGACGTTACGGTCATGGCCGTCCAGCGGGTATTGGTTGGAGGAATATGGGACACTGTTACAACTGTTAGTTCATTCACAGCTATTGAGCAGCCCGAAATACGGCTTATGGTTTTGGAAGACAGCCTAAGAGAAGCATGTAAACTTGAATTTTTTCTTGCCGATAAATACAAGTTTCGTCCACTGGATAACAGTTACGCAGTTGCAAATACTTTCGAGCCACTTGTGTTCGACAAAGACAACGAGTTGGTAGGAAAATTACCCAAGAGCAGAGGTACTGTCATTGATTGCAGTGTTACTAATCTTCCATTTAAAATAGAAAAGGGCTATCGCATAGTGTTCCAAGTAATGGTGCGCGATATGCAAACCGATCTGCTGGTACCCGCAGATGAGTGGGTGCACATAGTGGAATAGACTAAACTCTTAGACTTGCTCCAAGCTTTTCTTCAAGCGCTTTCTGAATTCTTCCCATTACGATATCTACCTGCTGGTCGTTCATCGTTTTGGATGCATCCTGAAGGGTAAAACTGATAGCGTAAGACTTCTTTCCGGCATCCATGTTTTTTCCTTCGTACACATCAAACAGGTTGACTCCGCGCAGCAGCTTGCGCTCTGTTTCAAGAGCCGTTCGTTCAATGTCAGCATACTTCACAGCTTTATCAAGCAGCAGCGAAAGGTCTCTTCGCACTGCAGGATACTTCTCTGGTTCTTTATATTGAATGGGCTCTTTTGGCAAGGCTTTCATGATGTTGTCCCAGCGTACTTCTGCATACAGCACACGCTGCTTTATGTCGAATTCTTTTAGTAATTCTAAAGATATACTTCCAAGTTTTGCCAGCAGTGTTTTTCCTGCATAGCATTCAAGTCCGTCATTAAGTTGGTTGCTAGAGGATGAAGTATAACTGAAGTTGTTTATGCCAAGTGCCTTTACAATTTTTTCGAATGCACCTTTCAAATCGCTAAATGAAACTTCGTCTGTGCTGTTGTTCCATGACTCAGGATTTCTGTTGCCTGAAAGAAAAAGTGCCAATCGTTTTTCTTCTGAATAACCATTGGCACGCTTGAAGAATGCCTTGCCAAATTCGTAAGCTTTTATATCAGCGCTTCGATGGTTTTGATTGAGCGCTACGGCTTCAAGTCCGCTATATAGCAATGTTTGGCGCATGATGCCGAGGTCGCTGCTCAGCGGATTTAGTATTTCTACCGCACTTTCTTTTTGCATGTCATCATCACCGGTAAGTTCCAAGTACTTCGAACGCGTAAGGCTCATGTTCATCATTTCATGAAACCCAATAGAACTGAGTATGTCTGCAATGCGCGACTGCAATTTTTCTACATCCTGTTTGGGTGCATATGACAGTGAAGAATGCAATCGTGCGGGTACTTCAACATTGTTGAAGCCATAAATGCGTAGTACTTCTTCCACCACATCGGCTTCGCGCTGCACATCGCTGCGGTAAAGAGGAACGGCCAGTTGCAATGCTTCGTCTGTTTCCGAAACGATTTCTATTTCTAAATCGCGTAGGATAGATTTTACTTTATCCTTTTCAATGTTCTTTCCTATGAGCGATGAAGTTTTTTTCCAGTCATAACTTACACTGAAGGGCTGCGATGGAGAAGGATAAATATCTGTGACATCACTTGCCACGTTTCCACCTGCCATTTCAGTAATCATCAATGCGGCATGTTGCAATGCATAGAGTGTTGAGTGGATATCGGCACCACGTTCAAAACGAAATGAGGCATCCGTCTTTAATGCATGACGCTTAGAAGATTTGCGCACAGACACAGGGTTGAAGCAAGCACTTTCAAGGAATACAGAGGTTGTATTTTCTTTAACGCCACTGTTCAATCCACCAAACACACCTGCAATACAAAGAGGTTTTTTTGTGTCGCAAATCACCAAGTCTTGCTCATTCAAAGTTCGCTCTATGCCATCCAGAGTAGTGAACTTTTCATTCGCATTAGCAAGTCTTACCACAATTGTTTTTCCTTCGATGGTTGCGGCATCAAACGCATGCAGCGGCTGACCTATTTCGTGCTGCACATAGTTGGTGATATCCACGATATTATTGATAGGTCGAAGGCCAATAACTGTAAGCCTTTCCTGCAGCCACTTGGGCGAAGGGCCGACTTTGATACCGTCTATTGTAATTCCGCAATAGCGCGGGCAGGCTTCAGTGTCGCGCACTTCTACTTTAATTCCTGCAGAAGATGAATCCGCTTTGAAATTGCTCACAGAGGGTTTCGTCAATTTAGCGGCTTCATTTTTTATGCCTTCCATATTGCGGAGTGCCGCGGCCAAATCGCGCGCTACACCGTAATGAGAAAACGCATCTGTACGGTTGGGCGTTAGTCCTATTTCAATGCAATAGTCTTCTGTGATATTCAGAAATTCTGCAGCAGGCATACCTACAGCAGCGGTTGACTCTAACACCATAATACCTGCATGGCTTGTGCCTAGACCAAGTTCATCCTCAGCGCAGATCATTCCATGTGATTCCTGACCACGAATTTTTCCTTTTTTAATGGTAAGTGGTTCTCCGCCAGAAGGATGAAGCACGGTGCCGATGGTGGCTACCAACACCTTTTGTCCTGCAGCAACATTGGGTGCTCCACAAACTATTTGCAGTGGTTCATCGGTTCCCACTTTCACTTTTGTAAGGCTCAGTTTATCCGCGTCAGGATGCTTGATGCATTCCAGTATTTCGCCAACGACTACGCCCTTCAAACCACCCGGTATGCTTTCAATTTTTTCGGTGCTTTCTACCTCAAGACCAATGGCGGTCAATATGTCGGAAACTTCTTGAACGGTGCATGTCGTTTCTATGTATTCGTGGAGCCAATTGAAACTGATTTTCATTTCTTAGGAAATCAAAAAAATTAATCGAGGCGCGAATGTAATTTAGATGTGAATTCTTGGGGTTACAATATGTGGAGGGACTCTCGCAAAGGCGCTAGGACGCAGGAAGCATGATTCTGTAATGGAATTTTTCGCAAAGGCTCAGAGACGCCTGGTTTAGAGGCGAATTGTTGAGGTTCCGAATAAGGCTTGTTCGGATGTTTATTTTTCAGAGTGAAGGAAATCCAATGTTGCCTGTAATCAGTTGCTTATAAAGCACGGGGTTAAGCGATTTTCACACTTTCAAATAAGAAAATCAATACACAAATGAAAAAACTGTACCTATTTCTGCTCGCTGTTGCAACCACTTTTGGAAGCACAGCGCAAGTGAATTTCTCCATTGGCTCAACGGTCCCTGACTTTACCGTAACAGACCTTGAAGGAGTTGAGCACAATCTTTACGACTACACCGCTGCGGGCAAGTATGTCCTTGTTGACTTCTATGCGTACTGGTGCGGACCGTGCATGCAATACGCTCCTTTCGTTAATGATTTTTATCACAAGTACGGATGCAATGAAGGTTCTGTAATTGTTATTGGTGTAGAGTATGAAGGAACCATAGAGCAATGCCATGGCTTCGAGGAATCAGCAGGAATCAATAACGCTAATCCATTTCCAGTTTGCAGCGGATTAGAGGGTGGTGGCGCTGCTGTTCATGCAGCATATGGTGCTTCTGCTTTTCCGACTTACATAGCCGTAACTTCTGAAAATGTTCTGCTTGACAATGATATTTGGCCTATGGGCACTGATCCTGTTGCCACGCTTGAGTCTGCTTTTCCAGACGGCTCTTTGGTGGAAATGGAATGCGGTGCAGTTGCTGTGAATGAAAGTGAAGTAACGTCCTCTTTCAATCTTTCGCCAAACCCTGCCAATGCAGTTGCATTTATTAATGCCAATGTTGTAAACGAGATGAGCAAAGTGAATGTATTGGTTTATGATGGAACGGGCAAGTTGGTTATTAATGAGCAATGGAACAACCTAAATGGTGGGTCAAACCGTTTCCAACTAAACACTTCATTGCTTGGAGTCGGACTTTACACTGTTCAATTGGTAAATGAAAATACCACTGTGTATTCTGAAAGACTGGTGATACAATAATCGTCAAATGGAATAATTGAAAAAGCCTTTTGCAGAAATGCAAAAGGCTTTTTTTATGCAATCTGATTTCCGTTGAAAAAGAATTTAGAGATCACGTAAAGCATCAGTAACGACAGTGCCACGCTGAGCAGAATGTTCAACCATGCATATAGTTGTTCTCCTGATTTCATCAATTGGAATGTTTCCAGACTGAATGTTGAGAATGTACTGAGACCACCACAAAAACCAATAGCCAGCAAAAACCATAAACTGCTATGATTGGCCTCAATAGCAGAGAAATAAAGAAATGCAAGAACGATGGCCGCAAAGCTGTTTGCTACCAGTGTGCCGAATGGAAAAACCACATTCGATTTGGCCCACCACAAGCTGATGATGTAGCGCAACACTGAACCAATACCTCCGCCTATGAAGACAAGTAAATAGTTCATGGATTGTCGAGTTGAAATTTCTTACTTGCGAAAAAGAAAATTCTTGCAGCGACCCATCCGCAAGCTGCGCCAAGAAGGAAACCCCCTAGGACATCTCCAGGGTAGTGAACACCGAGGTAAATGCGGCTATAGGCAATAAGCGAATACCAAAAAATTAGGACAACTATCCATCCTTTTTTTACAGGTCGCATGAGTAGGAAAAAAAAAGTAATGGCGGCTGCACAGTTCGCGGAATGACTGCTAACAAAACCGAACATCCCACCAATATAGTCGTTGCCATTTTCATCTTTTACAAAGTGAATAAGACCTTTCAAATCGTCCACTCTGCTTGGTCGCAGCCGCATGAAGACTTCCTTAAACAGTTCTACCGAAATCCGATCGCTCAGGGTAATGGCCAGAGCGACTGAGAAGATGGCAATCAGGTACGATTTACCCGGATACTTTTTATAAAGATAGTAGAGAAGAAAAGCAAAAAATGGAATCCAAGGCCAGGTCTTGCTAACATACCACATAACAGTGTCCATCACTTTTCCTCCATCGCCATTCAGAGCGAGGAAGAGTTGGGTGTCAAGCGAATTGAGCGCCTCTATCAATGCGGGTTGTCTTTAAAAACGATGGGTGCTATTTGTAGATGTCATCTATCAGATGTTTCCAATTAGCCAAGATTACTTTGCGTTTCAGCTTGAGAGTGGGCGTTATCTCGCCATCGGCTATGGTGAATAAGCGCGGAACAAGTCTGAATGCTTTTATCTGTTCCCAATTACCAAATCGCGGATTGATGCGTTCAATTTCCGTTTCTATCAACTTTTCTACTTTTTCATTTTTCACCAATGCTTCATCACTATCCGCGCTGATACCTTGCTTTTTGGCCCATTGCTTTAGAAGAATCAATTCTGGAACAATGAGCGCTGCAGGGAATTTCTGACCATCACCAATGACAATCAATTGCTCTATGTAAATACTCTCTTTCAGTGCATTTTCAATGACTTGTGGCGCTATGTATTTGCCACCCGATGTTTTGAAGAGTTCTTTTTTCCTATCCGTAATTCTCAAGAATCCATCATTTATCTCTCCAATGTCACCGGTATAAAACCAACCATTTTTGAGTACTTCATCGGTCTTCTCTTTGTCTTTGTAATAGCCGATCATTACGTTAGGACCTTTGCATAAAATCTCACCGTCTTCGGCAATTTTAATTTCCACATTTTTGATGGCCTTGCCCACCGTGCCTAGGCGAAACATGTGAGGCTGTCTGAACGTGTTCACGGTTATCACCGGGCTCGTTTCAGTAAGGCCGTAACCCTCTTTCACTGGAATGCCGGCACCACAGAAAAAACTTGCCAGCCGAGGTTGCAATGCTGCGCTGCCACTAGCTACAGCGTGTATTTCTGTAAGCCCCAAAGCTGTTTTTACCTTGGAGAAAACCAACTTGCGCGCAAGACCTAATTTTTTTTCATACCACCAACCATTCTCACCATCTGGTTTCCATTGCATAGCTAAGTCATGTGTCCATTGAAAAATGGCTTTCTTTATTCCAGTATTGGCAAGTCCTTTTGCAACAATGCCGTCATAAAATTTTTCGAATAGCCGAGGAACTCCTGTGAAAATATGTGGCTGTGCAATTGCCAAATCATCTTTTACATTTTCCATTCCTGTAAGGTAAACGGTGACACCATTTTGCATATAGAGGTAATGCAGCATTCGCTCATAGATATGGCAACATGGAAGGAAACTCAATGCTCGGCTCTTTCCTTTTTCTAGCAATGGTAAGCGCTCTTCGCAGTCGCGGGCATTGCTGGCTATATTTTTATGCGAGAGCATTACACCCTTCGGAAGCCCCGTTGTGCCTGATGTGTAGATGATGGTTGCTAAGTCTTCTTCATTCACTTTGGCGCTCAATTCATCTACTTCGCTTTGTGTTTTTGTTTCTGCAAGCTGGAATAATTCTGACCAATGTTTTGCTCCAGCTACTTGCTCAAAAGTGAAAATATGCTGAAGTGTTGGTACCTCATCTTTTATCACCATCAGCTTATTCAACAAGTCCTCATGACTAACAAAACACAACTTTGCCTCAGCATGATTGAGAATGTATTTGTAATCATGTGAGGTCATGGTGGGATAAATAGGAACATCTATGGCGCCTATTTGCAAAATTCCGTTATCCATAATGTCCCACTCACAGCGGTTACCCGCGGTGATAAGAGCAATTTTATCACCGGGCTGAATGCCTATGGCAAGAAGGCCACGACTAACCAGATTCATTGTGTCGACAAACTCTTTTGTGCTATATGCTTTCCATTGGTCGGCCACTCTTGAAGTCATCATAACCTCCAACGGAAAATGTTCCAACTGGTAATGTGGGAAGTCGAAAAGTCTTTTAGGTTCTATCATTTTTATGTGTTAAGAAGCGGTTGGTTGGGGGTAAATGTAATGGCCACATCGTGACTTCTTTAGCGATTATATGCTGTCAATCGTCATCCGAAAGGAAATAATCATCCAGTTCTCTTCTCTCTTTTTTTGTAGGGCGTCCAGTACCCATGGGTCTTTCATTTTGTAATCGCAAACGCAACATTTCAAGTTTTTTTATTTCCTCTTGATCTGTAATGTCTGCAACGTATTGGGCAACAAGTTTTGCTCCAATTCTGCTGGTGGGAAATGCAATTACTTTCCATGAAAAATGAATAGGTCCTTTGCGAACTTTGATAACATCATTCTCACGCACCTCGCGACTGGCTTTAATTAGTTCATTGTTTATCCAGATTTTTTCGGCCTTACAGTTGTCAGCGGCTAGGGTTCGTGTTTTGAAAACCCTAATGCACCAGAGGTATTTGTCAATACGCATGTTGTGTCAAAAGTTATTTTGGTGAAAATAGTACGCTGAAAACTTGAAAGTATCTTCATCTGATCAAATCATTAAACCGAATATTTTCACAACATGAACAGAAGGAAATTTCTGAAACAATCTTCCTTAAGCGCAGCAACCTTCATGCTGTTGCCCCATCTGCTCGCTTCTTGTAAGAAGGAGACACTGTTTGATGGAAAGACATACGGAGGTAAAGTCATCATTGTTGGTGCTGGTGCGGCTGGACTTTATGCCGCGTATTTGTTGCACTTGCAAGGTGTGGATGTTCAGTTACTCGAGGCTTCAGATAGAATAGGTGGGAGGATTAGAGCGTTGAAAAATTTCGCTGACTTTACCATTGAATTGGGTGCTGAAGAAGTACATGGAGAGGAGTCGCTTTGGTACGATATGGTAAAGGCCTCTGGAGCTGCTTTTATTGAAACTGAATTGAATGATTTGTATTATTTCAATGGCTCTCTAAAAACGGAAGCACAAGCAACAGAGAATACATTCTTCAACTCAATGAATGAACTCATAGATTCATTGCCTGTCTATGCAGGTGATGACATCACTGCAGAACAATGGGGCAACAACGCAGGCTTGAGCAATAACATTGACCACCTCTTCAATGCGCTAATTGGCAATGAACATGGTACTTCCAACTCAAGAGTGGGATTGTATGGTTTGAGAGAAGAGTACGAAAAATGGACATCGGGCAATGAAAACCTTCTGCTGAAGGACAGCGATTTCATAACAGTTTTGGAAGAAAGATTTTCATCTATTGTAGATAAGGTTTTACTGAACACTCCTGTCAGTGCAATTGATTATTCAGGGTCGAAGGTTGTTCTTACAGACACCGAAGGCGGCACACACGAAGCAGATAAAGTAATTCTAACTGTTCCACTTACAATTCTCAAAAACAACGGTATTCTTTTTACACCGCAGTTAGATGCATCTAGGCTGAATGCCTATCAAAAAATAGGAATGGATAGAGGTATAAAAGTGATTCTGAAATTTGATGAACGCAAGTGGCCTGAGAATACGGGAGGTATTTATGGCAATGGGCTTGTGCCCTTGTTTTGGGCCACTGGTGCGGGTGGCAGAGGCACGGACACTATTCTCACAGCGTTTGTCAATGGTGAAAATGCTGAACAACTTGCGCTGCTCGGAGATAATATGATTTCGACTATACTGACTGAGCTGGACAATATTATTGGCGATGTAAGTTCACATTACGTTGATCACTTCATACAAGACTGGGGCAATGAACCCTTTATCGGTGGCGCCTATTCTTATCCAAAACCAGGAACTGGTGACGCAAGGGAAGTAATTGCGCAACACATCGAAAACAAAATCTATTTTGCTGGTGAAGCCACACATACTGGTGGACATTTTGCCACTGTGCATGGAGCCATGGAAACAGGATTGAGAGCAGTGAACGAAATATTGAATTCAATATGATACCCTTCAAGACTTCTTCTCTACTGAACCACAAGCGTAGATTTGAAATCTTCAGCGCAATTCGCTTCCGCGTGGTGATTCTATCATTGTCCATTGTCCATTCACCATTGTCCATTCACCATTGTCCATTTTGTTCTCCCAGCCAACTGGCGAGCTGAAATATTCTTATTTGCATTCACCCGAGTTGGACAAAATCGTTCAGACATACAACTTCGCGCGGCCATGGCAAGAAGTAAAACTGATACCACTGACACATGGATTTGGCGGAACGTTGGGATGGAATTTCAAACTTCTTTCCTATCAACAATTGCATATGGTGACACAACTAGGTTATCAAAGATTCGGTGCTGTTGCAGAAAATTTCAATGAGAAAAATTCAGTTGGTTTTCATCGCATGGCTATTTCACTTTCATTTCGATTTCACCCGCGTGCTTTGTTCAAAGGAATTCAAACTTGTGGCCCACTTGGTCCGCGCTGGTTTCTAACTCTCACCCCTGAGTACTCATTGTTTATGCCTTTTGTAAGAACGAATGGCAACCTCCTGATGCTGGATGAGGACATGCCCTATCGGCCAATTACAAGCTCTTTTGCGCTCTCATTCGGAACTGGCTACCATGCAATGACTATCAAACGTTTTGTCATCACACCTGAGGTTTCCGCGACTTGGTTTCCGAGAATTGAATTGGACGATTTTGCAGAAGCAGTGAATGGTCATAACATCACATCACTTCAGAACGATGTGAAAAGTGTATTTCACTTGAACGCTGGCTTGCGCATTACTTGGGTAAGGGGAAAAGCGAATTGGTGGGAAAGACCACGCGAAGGTGACAAGGAATAGTGCGGCTGTTTAGCTATGGAAGTTCCTTCTGAAGAGCACTTAATATATCTAAAATGTCATTGCCGTACTTCTCCAACTTCTTCTCACTAAAGCCTTTCACCTGCAACAATTCTTCTTTTGTAGTGCAGTTCAATCTGGCTATATCCATCAGCTCGCGGTTGTGTGCAATTATGTAGTCAGGAAAAGAAGTATCCAATGCTTTTGCCCTTCTCCAATTTTTCAATGCATCATAACGCTCATGCTCAGCAGATGTAAGTGGAACACTCTCCTTCACTTCCTGCGCGTCTGCATTTTTATCAGTTGTCTTTTTTTCTTCTTCGTAAAAAACAATAATGCTCCAATAGCTCGTGCTGCCAACGGTCACTATTTGTGCTGCAGAATTGGTCACCTTCACTGTATGCATGAATTCGTTGACACGTACTTCATCTTCAGCAAGATGTTCTTTGGAAAGGCGCAGGTGGAAGTGTTTGAGGGGCATTTGCGATAGATTTTATGAGTGCAACATAAGTGAATTGCCGCTAGGTATTCGTGCTGTTTTGCTGTCGAAACTGTTCCTGTTGATAACATTTTTATGAACAATGACAAGCCATTCAGGCAGGTTGACAAATCCACTCAGCCTTAGCGTTATGGCTGATTTTACATTTGAGCATTCAGAGTTGGTCATCATTTATTAAATGTACCATATTCTCAAATTTTGTAATTGATTCATTGCCTTCATGTTTTTGATATTTGATACTGAAACCACCGGACTACCGCGCAATTACAACGCGCCACTTTCTGATTTTGATAACTGGCCGCGAGTGGTACAAATAGCTTGGCAGTTGCACGATTCGTATGGAAAACTTCTTTCAGCGAAAAACTTCATTGTAAAGCCTGAAGGTTTTTCTATTCCGTACAATGCGGAGAAGGTGCATGGCATTTCAACTGAACGCGCCCTTCGAGAAGGACATGCCTTGCAAGATGTTGTTTTTTCATTTCTGGAGGATGTCAATCAATGCGAATACATCGCTGGTCACAACATCGAGTTCGACCTGAATGTGATGGGCTGCGAGCTGCTGCGTTGCGATATGCAGAACTATCTCACTGAGAAAAAATCGCTCGATACGAAGGACCTCTCTACTGAATTTTGTGCTTTGCCTGGTGGCCGTGGTGGCAAGTTCAAGTGGCCAACGTTGACCGAACTCTACACCAAACTCTTCAATGAAGGTTTTGGAGATGCGCACGATGCGGCCTATGATGTAGGTGCAACAGGAAAAGCACTTTTCGAACTCATCAAACGCGGAGTGATCCGTGTTCCAAATATCAACGCTGATGCTATTGTTTATGAGGCTCCTCAATTATCAAGTAGTAATTTCTTTGAAGGAAAAGCCCTATCCCCAGCCCTTCCCGAAGGGAAGGGAGAAGCGCAACCACAGCCTGTGCCAAAGGCAGAGGCTGTGCCGAACGACACATCAAGCGCGGAGAGCCAACAGCCAACGGCCAACAGCCAAGAGCCTGTGTTTACGCATTTGCATGTCCACACCCAATACTCGGTTCTTCAATCCACCAGCGACATAAGCGGTCTTATCAAAAGAGCGAAGGAGTGGCAAATGCCTGCCATCGCTATGACTGACCATGGTAACATGATGGCCGCTTTCAACTTTGTAACCACGGCACTAAAGAATGAAGTAAAGGCTATTGTTGGATGCGAGGTGAATTTGTGCAGAGACTTACGCGATAAAAAAAATCAAGACAATGGTTTTCAGTTAGTGCTTCTTGCAAAAAATAAAAATGGCTATCACCACCTCGCTAAAATTTCGAGCATCGCTCACACCGAAGGATTTTATTATTTGCCGCGCATAGACAGGGAATCGCTGCTGCAATACAAACAAGACATCATAGTGCTAAGCGGTGGTGTGTATGGCGAAGTGGCTTGGAAAATATTGAACGAGGGCGATGAGAAAGCGGAAGAAGCTTTTGTGTGGTGGAAAGAAAATTTTGGCGATGACTTCTATGCCGAACTCAACAGACATGGTTTGGAAGAAGAAGACCATGTGAACAAAGTAATTTTGCAATTGTGCGAAAAGCACAATGTGAAATATGTCGCAACAAATTCTTCCTACTACACCAACAAGGCAGACAGCGAAGCGCAAGATGCACTGATGTGTGTGCGCGATGGCGAGTACGTTTCAAAACCCAAAAAGTACATTGGCAAACGCGGCAGAGAATACCGATTTGGGTTGCCCAATGATGAGTACTACTTGAAGACTGCCGCAGAGATGTCTGAGCTTTTCAAAGACCTTCCATTAGCAATTTCCAACACAATGGAAGTAGCAGAAAAATGTGAGAGCTACAAACTTTCACGTGAGGTGTTGTTGCCAAAATTTGAGATACCCGAAGAGTTTCGTAGTGCGGAAGATTTGACTGACAAGGGAAAGCGTGGAGAGAATAGTTACTTGAATCACCTCACGTATGTAGGTGCTGAAAAACGCTATGGCACCATCACAAATGAATTGCGCGAACGAATAGATTTTGAATTGCTAACGATAGCCAACTCTGGTTATCCCGGTTACTTTTTGATAGTGCAGGATTTCTGTAACTATGCGCGCGAGCATGATGTAAGTGTAGGCCCCGGGCGTGGCTCGGCTGCTGGTAGTGTGGTAGCGTATTGCTTGCGCATCACCAACATCGACCCGCTCAAATACAATTTGCTCTTTGAGCGTTTTTTAAATCCTGAGCGTGTGTCATTGCCCGATATCGACATTGACTTTGATGACGAAGGCCGCGACCGTGTGATTGATTATGTGAGAAGAAAATACGGTGCAAACATGGTTGCGCAAATCATTACGTATGGCACCATGGGGGGCAAGAGTGCCATCCGCGATGCTGGCCGTGTCTTCGAATTAGCGCTGCCTGACACTGACCGCATAGCCAAGCTAATGCCTGACATGCAAGACCTGCGCGATGTGTTGACGTGGGATGATAAAACACTGAGTCAAAAACTGAATGGCGAGGATTTGCAAAATGCAAAAATGATGCGTGCCATTCTTGTTCAAGACAGCCAAGAATCAAAAGTGATGAAGATGGCGAGCATACTGGAAGGCAGTGTGCGCAATACTGGTATTCACGCATGTGGCGTTATCATCACGCCTGACGTTATTACCAATTATGTGCCTGTAGCGCTTGCAAAAGACAGCGACATGTGGTGCACACAATTCGACAATAGCGTGGTGGAAAGTGCAGGCCTTTTGAAGATGGACTTCCTTGGTCTTTCCACTTTGACATTGATAAAAGATGCGGTAAAAAATATCAAGCAGCGACACGGAATTGACATTGACATTGATGCTATTCCGCTGGATGATGAGAAGACGTATCAGCTATTTCAGCGCGGACATACCATTGGCATTTTCCAATATGAAAGTGATGGAATGCAGAAGTATTTAAAGGATTTGAAGCCAACTGTTTTTGATGATTTGATAGCCATGAACGCGCTCTATCGTCCGGGTCCTTTGGAATACATTCCATCTTTTGTAAGAAGAAAAAATGGCAACGAGGCTATCACCTTCGACTTGCCTGAGATGGAAGAATATCTGAAAGAGACCTATGGCATCACAGTGTATCAAGAGCAGGTGATGTTGCTATCGCAGAAGCTCGCCAACTTCTCAAAAGGGGAAGCAGACGTGCTGCGAAAAGCAATGGGTAAAAAGCAAAAAGAAGTGTTGGATAAGATGAAGGGAAAGTTTGTGGAAGGCGCCACAGCCAATGGGCATCCAGCAGACAAGCTGGAGAAAATATGGACAGACTGGGAAGCATTTGCGAGTTATGCATTCAACAAATCGCACTCTACATGTTATGCGTGGATTGGTTACCAAACAGCCTATCTAAAGGCCAACTATCCGGCTGAATACATGGCCGCAGTGCTTAGCAATAACATGAGCGATATAAAAAAGGTAGGCTTCTTCATGCAAGAATGCAAGAAGCAAAACTTACCTGTACTTGGCCCGGATGTGAACGAATCAAAATCACTTTTTGCAGTGAATGAAAAAGGCGAAATACGTTTTGGATTAGCCGCAGTGAAAGGTGTTGGTGATAGCGCAGTGGAGAGCATTATTGAAGAACAACGCAACGGGCGCTTCAAAAGCATTTTCGATTATCTGACACGAGTGGATAGCAAAGCAACGAGCAAAAAAACACTTGAAAGTCTTGCTCTCGCAGGTGCACTGGATGCGTTTGCTATCTCACGCGCAGCCTATTTCTCACCCGATGGAAAAAATGAAACGTTTGTGGAAACACTTGTGAAGTTTGCTACCAGTGTGCGTGATAGCAGCAACACCAATCAAGTCTCCATGTTTGGGGAAGAGGACGCTATGAACATAGTGGAGCCACAACCACCGCGCGTAGAACCTTGGGATACTATGACACAACTTTCAAAAGAGAAAGAAGTAGTGGGCATCTTTATCAGCGGGCATCCATTGGATGATTTCGCACTAGAGATAAAATCATTTTGCACACCGGGTGGAATTCCACTTTTGCAAAACATGGAGCAGCACCAAGGCCGCGACTTGAAGCTTGCAGGCACTGTGACAGAATTCATGGAAAAAGTAGCGCGTGCCAGCAATAAACCCTTTGGCACTTTCAAGTTAGAAGATTATGAATCGCAACATGAGTTTGTGCTTTTTGGTGAAGATTATTTGAAGTACAAACACCTGCTCTACACCGGTGCAAAATTGTTCGTAGTGGGAAAAATTCAGCCGCGCAAATGGAACGGTGAAGCCAATGGATTCGAGTTTCGCATCAACAGGTTGGAACCACTTTTCGAAGTGCGCGAGAAAATGGGACGCTACCTAGACATCGTTGTTTCTCTGGATGTGCTAAATGATAAATTGGTGGAACGCATTGCTACATCGCTTGACAACCAAGGCGGCAAAACCAAAGTGCGCATGCAGGTAATGACCGATGATGGCTTTATCAAAATGCCTTCAGGCATGTTCAACAGGCTGAGTGTGACAAAAGACGTACTTGAAAAACTGGAGGAGATTGAAGAGGTTGAGTATGGGCTGTTTGAGAGTTGATGTCGAAGGAATGAGCGAAGAGCGTAAAAGGAATGAAAGCATCGAGAGTAATCGATAAAGCTATTTTAGTGTATTTTTCCTTACACTACGCTCTGCCAATTCGGCATTGAATGAGAGCATTGCGCCACCAATAGCAAGGTTTATTACTTCCAAAATCACACCCGTGTATGAAGTAATGTTTCTCAAAGTATCAGGCGTTTTGAATACTCCAATAACTTCTCTGATGGCGCCTGAAACGCTCATACTAGGTATCCGCCCAATACAATAGTGGCTATGCGAATGATATTTTCAGCACTAAGACTGATACTTGTCTCCTCATCAGGATTGAAGCCTTTTCGAAGTGCTAATAGTTTTACTACGCTTTCTGTTTTGCGGAGGCAGAGCCAAATGACAAAAAGAAAGAAAACAATCATTGCGAGAAGCGACAACAATGCAACAAGAATTTCTGAATGGCTAGTGTCGCCAGAAAAATCAATAAAGAACATCAAGAGTGAACCTTCATAGGTGAGTAGTTGAAGAAACTTGATACAAAGGACAATACCTAGCACCTTTACAATCAATTTCAGTATTGTTTCTATTCTCATGATGTTCTGTTTATTATTTTCATCTTACTCGCAAACGTATACCCAAGGGTCTTTGCGCGAAGCTTGGCATCTTCCGCTTTTGGACCTTCGAATAGTTTATCCACCGTTGCGCAAAAAGTTTCTACCCAACGAGTGAAGTGTTCATCCTTCAAAGCCATGTGGGCATGTTTGTCAAAGACATTGGTCGTATATCCGGCCTCATCCAATAGTACAAACGACCAAAAGTGAATCATGCGCGGTTTGTGGTGTTCAAAGTCCAGGTCTTTGAAAAAGGGGGCTAGCAGCTCATCTGCGAAAACTGCGTGGTAAAAAGTTTCTACCAATAATGTGATGTCTTCCTTTTTCTGTATGTCGTTCATTTCAGATTTGGTTGTATTTCCATTTTCCATTCCACAGAAAGGCCAATGAAAGAACACCAATAATTATGAAGTAGATATAATCTGCGGTCCAAACCAGGTGAATGGGCCATTTCCAAATGTACACCATAAGATAAGCAGCAACTATGTAGATGATGGTGGTGATCAGTTCTACAATAAATCCTTTGGTGGCATTGCCACTTCCTTCAAGCACAGCCAGCATGACACTGGTAAATGCAAATACAGCCATAGCAGGAAGAACAACGTGCATACAGTCCACCGTTTGTTGTATCACCAGCGCATTGATGCTGAATTGTTCTGCTATCCACTGAGGATAAAGCCAGAGTCCATGGCTGAAGAGAAGCACCCCCGCAAGGTTTATGAGCATTAGTTTTTTTATGGTTGTCCATAGCTCAGTTTGGCGGCCTTCGGCTATAAGTCCACTGATGTATGTCTTACAACAAACGCTGATGCCACCTACGCTTACCCATGCCAACGAGTACATGTTGCGGACAATGAAAGATGATTGTAATTCATTCTCACCCATGTCCTCAACAAATTCGTAAAACACGCTCCAGATGCCCAATGCAAGCATCATCTGAAGTGAAATGGGAAAGCCAAGTTTGATAATGCTCCAGCTGTTTTTAGTGGGGAAGGAAAACAACGATGCATTGATGCAATAGGTTTTTTGACTCTTACTATAAACGGTATAAAAAAGAACAAAAACAAAGGCACACGCCTCAGCAATTACAGCGGCTATTGCACCACCCACAATGCCCAATTGGGGAAGTCCAAAGTGTCCGAATATGAGGCCATAGGCCAGCGCCATATTGACCAAAGCGGTAATAATGATGGTGTAAAACATCACACGCGTTTGTGCAATTCCACTCCAGAAGGATTGAAGAATGAGAGTGGGCGTATAAAAGAAAAATCCAAACGCACGGAAGAAGAGAAAGTCTTTCATGTAGGCAATTACCTGTGTAGAGGTAAGCACTTGCTCTAAGAGATGAGGAATGACAAAGAACAGAAGCGCAAATTGAACAATGGCTGTAATGAAGGATATCCAAATAGCATTGCCTATTACTGCGCCTACTTGCGATGGTTGACCTTCTCCTTTTCTGCGCGCTACCAATATCTGAGAAGCATTGCTCAGGCCAATTCCTATCATCACCAGCGTGATGTATATGAGTCCAACAAATGAGGCTGCACTCATGGCATTGCCATTCAGTTGGGCACAGAAATAATTATCAGTGAAGGCTACAAAAAATTGCACGAAGTAACCAAGGCTCAATGGCAAGGCTATCAGCAGCATGGCGCTGGTGGATGTGTTTAGCCTATAGGTTGGATTGAGTGCAGTATTGCTCACAAAGTGTCTTGACGTTTGTCTATTTGAAGGCACAACAATAGCGCATTGCTAAACTCCTGATATGCGATGTGCATCATTGTTGCTGCGCTCTATGTCATTTTTTAAGTTCTGAATTCTTATGGCGACTGATGCAAGGTCTTCATAGCCATTGCTCATCAACCACAACATGGCCTCATCGCTGTTGTCACCAACTCGGGCCATTTTTTCTAGTAGATCGAAGTTGTATTTCTTCAGCCAGAGAAGTGCATTTATGTTGCCTTCCGCACCGTTTATCAATGCCATCAGGTGAGGAAAATCATTGTTCATTAGCCAGTCGCGCGCTTCCTTTTGGTTATGAAGCGCATGAACGAAAATGCCCAGTTCTTCATAGCCATTCTTCATCAGCCAGTCTTTTATCTCTTTGTTACCGGCAACGGCCTCCGCCCATGCGATAATTATTTTTTGAGGATATTCGAATTTCATTTATTGGTCTGTTTTTGCGAATACAAAACTCACCAATTGAGGCTAAGTTTTATTGAAACATGAACAAACATATTTTCGCCCACTATTTTTTTTCAAATCAATCTCAACCAATTATCAATTAAAAATGAAAAGTAAAGTTTATTGTCTTTTGCTGACCTTTTTTGTCAGTGTAGCTTCTTTCGCACAGACCAACCCTACAGCTGATGAGGAGAAAGCTATGAAGGCATTGGCAGCAGCCGATTCAGGATGGACAAAAAAGGGTTCGATAGCCGTTGGCGTTACGGGCTCATACTTCAATCAATGGGCTGCCGGAGGTATCAACTCAGCAGGTCTCAATGGATTGCTTAACTATGGCGTGAACTACAGAAGTGCGGAGCACGCTTGGGACAACACTCTAATCATTGCTTACGGTATGCTAAACCAAGGTTTTGCAACCAGTGATGCTTGGGTAAAGACAGACGATAGGTTCGACCTGACCTCTAAGTATGGTCGCCCTATTAAGAGTAATTTGTATTATGCTGTGTTAGGTAACTTCAACACTCAATTTGCTCCAGGTTATGCTCCAGGGGCTAATGGTCGACCCGACCGAAATGCGATTATTTCAAACTTCGCTTCACCAGCGCGTTTGTTGCTTTCTATTGGATTGGACTACAAGCCAAACAGTGATTTGTCTCTGTTCTTTTCACCTATTACCTATCGTGGTATTTATGTAGCTGATGAGCTATTGTCTGCTCAGGGTGCGTTTGGAGTGGATCAAGGAATTGTTCTGGACACTTTGATTAATGGAGAAGCAAGGAAAGTAATATTGAAGAATGGCGCCACTGCGAGACATGAGGTAGGAGCTTATTTGAGAGTGAACTATTCGAAGAAGTTTACCGAAAATTTCAATCTTACTTCTAGATTCGAATTGTTTAGCAACTACTTGGATAAGCCACAAAACGTTGACTTAGCCTGGGAGACCATAGCTGCTTGGAAAATAGGTAAATACTTTTCAGTGACCACCACCGTGAATTTCATTTATGATGACAATACGAATGTAACAAAGACAAAAACGTTGGTCACAGACAACGGTGATGGCACAACTACATCAGAGGCAAGTACTTATTTTTCTAAGGGACTTCAGACAAGAATTATTACTTCTTTGGGATTGACCTACAATTTCTAGATCATCTAAAATGGTAAAAAGAAAGAGGCCATCAAAATGATGGCCTCTCTTGTATTCTATGTTTTAATGTTTAGTTGACAACGACACCCATTTTGCAGAATTTCTCAATGCGCTCATTGGATCGCTTAGTAGCATCCATTGGCATCAAGGAGGCCAAATGTTTCTTGATTTCCTGCTTCACTGTTTCAAAAACCAGATCTAGGTTTTTGTGCGCGCCACCTGCCGGTTCAGGAATTATTCCATCTATCAGATGATTTCCATGCATGTCTTCCGCGGTTAGCTTTAGTGCTTTAGATGCTGTTACTTTTTGATCCCAAGTTCTCCAAAGTATTGAAGAGCACGACTCTGGTGAAATTACCGAGTACCAGGTGTTCTCCAACATCAATACTTTATCACCAATACCGATGCCCAAAGCACCACCGCTAGCTCCTTCACCAATGATGATACAGATCACGGGAACGCGAAGCTTCATCATTTCATAGAGATTGCGGGCGATAGCTTCTCCCTGTCCGCGCTCTTCAGCTTCAAGGCCAGGAAAGGCACCTGGAGTATCGATGAAAGTGACGATGGGTTTTCCAAATTTTTCTGCCAGCTTCATCAGTCTCAATGCCTTTCGGTACCCCTCAGGATTGGCCATTCCAAAGTTTCTATACTGACGAAGTTTGGTTGTATTTCCTTTTTGTTGTCCAATGAACATTACACTTTGATCGTCCAACATTCCAAAGCCACCAATCATTGCTTTGTCATCCTTCACTGTGCGGTCACCATGCAGCTCTATCCAAGTGCTACCAGTTATATATTCTATGTATTGCAATGTGTAGGGCCGGTCAGGATGGCGGCTCACTTGAACTCGCTGCCAAGCATCCAGATTGCTATAAATTTCTTGTGTTTTGGTATCAACAGATTTTTCTAAATCTTCAATGGCCTTGCTCATATCAACGCCAGCCTTTTTCTGACTTTCCTTCAGTTTCTCAATCTGCTCATGCAGTTCTTTAATAGGCGCTTCAAAATCGAGGTAGTTCATCTTTTTGATTTTTTATTGGTGCGAAGAAAACGAAATTTTCAATACTTCAATCAATGGTAATTTTTTAGAAGCCGAATGCACTTTTGGATTGCTTAAGCATCGAGCTGAATTTTTACTAGGCAATAGGGACATTTAATATGTCGTTAATAAAAGCTGATTTTGTGTAGACTTAAACACTAAATTATACAGAATCAAAACACCTACATTTGGGCACCTTAATAAATAATTAAACGAACATGGCAAACAATGTAACAGTCCTCATTAGTCAAGAAATGGCGAAACTTCAGAAGCAATACAATGGCTTGGCTGAAGCACTTCGCGTAATCAACGAGATCAGTGGCATAAAAGGTCGTCCGCAAACGCTAGCAGGCTTAACATCATCTGCAAGCAAGGCACCTAAAAAACAGGGTCGGCCAAAGGGAGGCAAAAACAAAACGAAGGCAGCTCAGGAAAAACCTATGGTGAGCACCAAAAAGGTGAAACGCGCTACTAAGAAGAAATCTGCAAAAAAGGCAGTTGCTCCAAAAGCTGCTACCCCAGCTGCACCAAAGGCTAAGGAAGTTAAAACCAAAACGAAGCGCAGAGGTGCCCCAAAGGGCAAAAGAGTTGCGAGAGGTATTAATTTGAACAAGGCAATTAGAGAGCACATTGTCAGTGCTAACCGCTTTGTATTTAGTACTGAACTTGCAGACAAATTCAATTCTTACTATCCTGAAAAAAGCAAAGCGGATTTCTCCAAGTACATCTCTGTTCTTTTGAGCATAGCAAAAAAGGGCAAAAAATTGAGTGCAACCTCACTTGATAAGTCTGGTGCTGAAAGCCGCGCAAGCTACTGGGGACTGCCCGAGTGGTTCGAGGGAGATAAAGGAAAGCAAGAATTTTACAAGTAAGTTATTTGTATTCTGAAATAACTAAAAAGAGCAGGGCAACCTGCTCTTTTTTACTTTTCATTGATTGTTTTTTGGTTGAATAGGCCAACATTATTACATCATGTCACAAGAAATAATTCTGAGTATAGAAGCGCGGTTGGCAGATGATCCAGCAACGTTGGAAAAGCTAATCCGCAGCAAAATCAAATTCCAGCTGGGGCACTTTAGAATACTAAAACGTTCCATAGATGCGCGCCAGCGCAGTGTGAAGTTCAATTTGCAAATAGAGGTATTTGCTGAAGGCGAGTTAGTGACACCACTTATTAAGCCTAAACAATACGAGGATGTAACCAATGCTAAAAGAGTTGTAATAGTTGGCGCTGGTCCAGCGGGTTTGTTTGCTGCGCTCCGTCTTATTGCGTCCGGACTTAAACCCATCATAATAGAAAGAGGAAAAGATGTGCAAGCCAGAAGGCGCGACTTGGCCGCTATTCATAAACAACAGATTGTAAATCCTGATTCAAATTACTGCTTTGGTGAAGGTGGCGCAGGCACTTATAGCGATGGAAAATTGTACACGCGAAGCACTAAAAGAGGTGACGTAAGAAGCATCTTGGAGTCATTGGTGCAGTTTGGCGCAGACGAAAGCATTCTTGTAGATGCGCACCCGCACATCGGAACCAACAAGTTGCCAAAAATTATTGCAGCACTGCGTCAGCAGATACTGGATTGTGGAGGTGAAGTTCATTTTAATACTCGTTGGACCGATATAAAATGGAACGGAAACAACGTAGAATCCATTATCACTTCCAATGGCGATGTAATAGGAGCAGAGGCTTTTGTGATGGCCACAGGCCATAGTGCGAGGGACGTGTTTCAACTGCTGCATCATAAGAAGATACTCATTGAATTCAAGCCTTTCGCACTTGGTGTTCGTGCGGAGCATCCGCAATCACTGGTGGATTCAGTTCAGTACCATTGCGATGTAAGACCTGATTATTTGCCACCTGCTGCTTACAATCTGGTCCATCAGGTGGGCGATAAGGGTGTATACTCTTTTTGCATGTGTCCGGGTGGAATTATTGCGCCTTGCGCAACAGAACAAGACGAGGTAGTTACCAATGGATGGTCTCCTAGTAAACGCAATAATCCTTGGGCAAATTCAGGTATTGTAGTACCAGTGGAGTGGAATGATATTCCACAGCACCATGCGCAAGGAGTGCTGGCCGCTATGTATTTCCAAAAGGAAGTAGAACAAAAATGCTGGCACGCGGCAGGCAGCACACAAGCTGCTCCGGCACAGCGATTAATCGATTTTGTAAACAACAAAGTTTCCTCATCACTTCCCGATTGTTCCTATCAGCCTGGCATTGTTTCGTGTAATCTGAATGAAATACTTCCATCTTTTATTGCGCAAAATTTGCGCGAAGGCTTTAAGGCTTTTGGCCAAAAGATGAAAGGATACTTTACGAATGAAGCCGTTCTGGTTGCCCCTGAATCAAGGACGTCTTCGCCTGTGCGAGTGCCAAGGGACAAAGAAAAACTTCACCATCCGCAACTTACCAACTTCTATCCTTGCGGTGAAGGTGCAGGTTATGCAGGAGGAATTGTAAGTGCGGCTATAGATGGTGAGAAAGTGGCGAGTATGATCGCTTTGAAATTGATTCAATAAAAAATGTTCCCATGAAAAAAATCTGCTTATTCATTTTGTTTTTTGGCAACCTGTCGGCCTTCTCAAATGATTTAGTTATTTCTGGGATACTAAGAAATGAGGAAACCAAAGTGCTCTTGAAGGAATTCACAATTACTATCAGAAGTGACGAGAAATTTTATAACAAACTACAAAGTGATAGTGCAGGGAAGTATGCCACTAGCTTGCAATTGGGCCATTTGTATTTTATCACTTTTAGCGCAAAAGGTTTTTTTAAGAAACATGTTGAGATAGACACAAGAAATATCCCTTTGGAGGAGCAGGAGGGAGGATTTGCAATAACAATGGATGCAAGCCTCGTGACTTTTCAAAGAAGACTGAAGGCAAAAATTTTCAAAGCACCAATGGCTAAATGTAAATACAATTCTGAATTTCAAACCTTTCTGTTTGACTATGAATATACCAATGCACGAATGAAAGAAATAGAGGAAGCTTTGAGCAAAACAAGGAAGAAGAGCCCGTCAGTACAAAAGGACTGACAGCAAAGAAGTTAGAGTCCACATTTTCAACTTAGTTAGGTTGAATAAAAAGGCACGGTTTTCAGTCGTGTGTAGGTCACAATTGCTTTATTTTTACCACTCATGGCGAAAGTGCCGTGTACCTTTTAACAAACAACTTAACAAAACCCGAGTTCTCCATTGAACGGGAAATTTTTTAAATACGGATTGCTACTGTTCTCATTCTTCTGGGTGCAACAATTGTTTGCGCAAGATGAAGTGAAGGCTGTTGTCCACGGCACAGTCAAAAACGAAGCTGACAATCAGCGTATGACAGGTGTCAATGTTCGGGTTTTCAAAAATGGCCAGCCCTATTTAAATCTCAAGACTGACAACTTAGGCAAATACTCCACTGAGCTAGAGCTAGGCTATACCTATGAAATCCGTTTCGAGCAAGCAGAATTTCTATCGAAGAATATTTTGGTGGATACACAGAATATTCCTGAATCTGCAAGAGGAACTTCTTTTGACTTGCTATTTGACGGCACCCTTTTCAAAGGACCAAAGGACTTCAACAAAGATGTTTTGAAGGAACCCATCGCGAAGGCAAAATTCACAGATAAGAATGGTAAGATTGAAGTAGATGAAGGTCACGCAGAAAAGCGCAAGGAAGAAATCAAGGAAGAAATTAAGCGACTTGGCGGAGACAAAGTGCAGATGGAAAAGGACTTTAATCAACTAGTGATTGAAGGTGATGCCAAGATGGGGGCTTCCAAATGGGGTGAGGCAGTTGACAAGTATTCTGCAGCCCTTAAGATTTTCCCTCATAAGGATCCTGCTGAAAGCAAATACAAAGACGCTAAGGCGAAGTTCGATGCGGAAAACGATGCCAAGAACTTTGAAGAGAAATATGCGCTGCTCGTTAAGGATGGTGATGCCCTTTTTGCACAAGACAAGTATGCAGAGTCAAAGGTGAAATTTGTTGAAGCCAACAAGATGAAACCAAAAGAGGTTCACCCGAAAGAACGACTTGCTGAATTGGAAGGTCTGCTAGCTGGAGATAAAAACAAGGCCGAATACGACCGTCAAATTGCTGATGCAGACAAGAAATTTGCTTCGAAGTTTTATCAGCCTGCAATTGATGCATACAAATCAGCATCAAAACTTCTGCCTGAAGAGAAATACCCGAAGGATAAAATCGCTGAGTGCGAAGGTCTAATTGCGGATGCGCTTAAAACGCGTGATGAGGACGTCAAGTATCAACGTCTGAAGGATGATGCTGATTTGAAATTGAATTCAAAGAAGTATGAAGAGGCTATTGCTCTGTACGAGCAAGCCAAAGATGTTAAGCCTAAGGAAACTTATCCTGACCAGCAGATTGTTAAAGCCAACGACCTCATTAAGGATCGTGATTACCAGATTCTGAAAAGGAAGTATGATGAGATTGTTGCGCGAGGAGATCAGAAGTTCAATGTAAAAGATTTTGAAGCGTCCATTCCAATTTATGAAGAGGCGAAGGCGGTATTGCCAAAGGAACTTGTGGCAGGAGAAAAGATAGCTGCCGCTAACAAAGCAATTGCAGATCGTGATGAAGCTAAGAAACGCAAGGAATACACCGATTTAGTTGCCAAAGCCGACAACCAATTCAAGTCAACCGACTTTGAGCAAGCGGTCCTCAATTATGAAAGTGCTCTAGAACTTTATGCGAGCGAGGTATATCCAAAAACACAAATAATTGAGTCCAAAAGATTGCAAGTTGAAAAGTTGAAGAAGGAGAATCAGAAAGCATACGATGATTTGGTAGCAAAGGCAGATGCAAAGTTCAACGTGGAGAATTTTGAAGAGAGTATTCCTATTTATGAGCAAGCATCAGCATTGTTGACCTCTGAGAAATATCCAGGCCTCCAAATAGTGAAGGCCAATGAGGGAATAGTCAAGCGCGATGAAAAGAAACTGAGAGCACAATTTGATGCCATTGTGAAACAAGCGGATGAAAAATTCAACAGCAGCAACTTTGAGCAGAGCATAGACATTTACAATCAGGCGTTGGCTGTGCTTGGGTCAGAAAAGTATCCGAAGGATCAAATAACAAAAGCACAGGAAGGAATCACCAAGCGCGATGAAAAGAAATTGCGTGGTGAGTTTGATGCTATTGTGAAGCAAGCCGATGAAAAATTCAATAGCAATAACTATGAGCAGAGTATAGACACTTACAACCAGGCATTGGCACTGTTACCTTCTGAGAAGTATCCAAAGGATCAAATAACAAAAGCACAGGAAGGAATAACCAAGCGCGATGAAAAAAAATTGCGTGGTGAGTTTGACGCCATAGTGCAGCAAGCTGACGAGAAGTACAATAGCGGCATCTATGAGCAGAGTATAGACATTTACAATCAAGCATTGGCACTATTACCCTCCGAGAAGTATCCGAAGGATCAGATAACAAAGGCCATGGGCAAAATGGATGCATTAGCAGCCGAGAGATTGAAGAAGGAGCAATACGATCAACTGTTGTTAGATGGCGATGCACGACTTGCAGCCAATGAATTTGATGAGTGCATCACTATTTACAAATCCGCTGGTGAACTTTTCCCAAAGGAAATATATCCAAAGGAACAGATAAAAAAAGCCGAATCACTCATAGCAGATTACAAGAAAAAGAAGGAAGACTTTGACAAACTGGTATCAAAAGGAGATGGAAAGTTCAATGGCGAGAAGTGGCAGGAAAGTATTGATATATATAACCAAGCGTTGTTGCTTTTGCCTAATGAAAGCTATCCAAAGGAGCAGATAATAGCCGCCACTGCCAAGATGGATGTGGTAGCAGCAGAAAAGCTAAAACGCCAGCGCTATGATGAATTGGTGGCAGAGGCTGACATCAAGTACAAGAACCGCGACTACCAGATGGCCAGTGATACTTATCAGCAAGCGGCCGATTTATACTCGGATGAGCTGTATCCACCAGCGCAAATAGAAAAGTGTTTACTCATGCTAAATGCACCTTCAGAGATAGCAGTAAACACTGAACCGAAGCCGAAAAAACTTACCACAAAAGAATATAAGCCCCGCCAAATGAGCCGCTATGATGCCTACATAGCCAGACAGCTAGCGAAGGTTGAAGAGAAAAAGAAGAGAAACAAAGAATTCTATCAGGAAAAGTCAGGCAATGCAGATATTGGGATAGCCGAACGCAACAAAGAAAAACAAGAGAAGAAATTAAAGACGGAGGAGCCCATTGTCTCCACAATCAACATTGTGGACGAGAAGACTTATAAGAAGGGCAACGAAACCGTAACGGAGATCACAGTAAGGAAGGCCGAAAATTATTCCACTTATCGAAAGGCTGCTAAATCCTTTGCTACTTATTATTCAGAGATCAACCCCGATACTGGAATAAAAATTAGAGACCTCACTGCACAAGAATGGAAGCGCGTTACAGGAAAGGATCCCGATAAATAGGTGTCCTAAATTTTGAGACTTTAATGTAGACAAAACAATTTTGCTACTTTTACGTTAAGTTGTTGTTTAAGCATCTCAACTGAAAGCGATGTGTATCAAGCAAGGAGCTCATCGAATTTGATTTGACAGAGAAGCGCAAACGACAAAATATTTACAACCACCGAAACCGTTAGGCATGAATAGGAACACTCTGAAATACCTCTTAAGCCTGTTTTTCCTTGTTTTTGTTTCTCAACTCGTTGCCCAGTCTGATGAGTTTACTGTTTCTGGCCAGCTCAAAGATGAAGGAACCAAAAAGAAATTGGACGATTGCACAGTGCAGGTCTTTAAAGACGGTTCACTGTTCGACACATTTGAAACCGGTACCTCAGGTCGGTACAATTTTACTTTACCTCAGGGCTCAAATTATGATTTGAAATTCACAAAGCCCGACTTCTCCACAAAAATTATACGCATTGACACCCGCAATATTCCTGCTGAAGACAGGGCAGGCGGATTCGAAATGACAGTGGATGGAACACTCTTTAAAATCCCGGAAGGTTTTAACACAGAACTTTTGAAGGAGCCAATGGCAAAGGCAGCCTTTGATTCGCAAACCAATTCGCTGCAATTTGATTTTGAATACACCGATCGAAGATTGGAGGTAATTGACACTGAATTGAAGCGCCTTGAGGATTTGAATAAGAATCTTGGTAAGCTTCAGGCTAAGTATGACGCTTTGGTAAAAGAAGGCGACCAGAAAATGATTGAGAAAAAGTATGGTGATGCAGTAAATAAATTTACAGAGGCGCTCACGCTCATCAAAGACAAGGAACCCGCAAAGTCGAAATTGGTTGAAGCTAAAAAGAAACTAGATGAGGAAAATGCGGGCAAGGAAGCCGAAGCAAAGTATCAAAAACACATAGCGGATGGTGATGCAGCTTTCAAGAAAAAGAGCTGGGTAGAAGCCAAGAAACAGTTTACAGAAGCGAGTAATTTAAAATCGAAGGAGCAATACCCGAAAGACAAACTTGCACAGATAGCAGAAGAAGAAAAGAACGGAGCTAAACGCGCTGATTATGACAAACTGATTGCTGATGCTGATAGCAAATTCAAAAACAACGACTATGCTGTTTCCATCGAGAAGTATCAGGAAGCATCTGATATGTTTTCAAACGAGGCTTACCCAAAAGACCAGATAATGAAAGCGCAGCGCGCCTTGGATGATATGCTATCGGACGAAGCAGCCAAACAAAAGCGCGAAGCGGATTACCAAGCAAAAATTCTGATGGGAGAAAAGAACTTTGCTGATGATAAATTAGATATGGCCTTGCGTTCCTTCAAAGAGGCTGGCAACATCAAACCTGAAGAGGAGTTGCCTAAGAAGAAAGTGATAGAAATCGAAAAGCTGATAGCAGATCGCAAGAAGAAGGCGGATGATGATGGCGCATTGGCCGCTGCAGATGGAGAAAGAGAGAGAATTGAAAAGGAATACAACGCTCACATAGCCAAGGCAGATGAACTTTTTGAGTCCAAAAAACTACGCGATGCGAAAACAGAATACGAAGCTGCGCTTGCTGTGAAGTCAGATGCCCAATATCCTAAGCAACGCATTCAGCGCATTGATTTATTGATGGAGGATGGCACTGCTGCTGATGAGAAGGCAAGACGCAAAGCAGAAGAGGATAGCCTGCGAAGAGCAAGAGCTAATTCACTAGAAGGAAGCGCACAGGACAAAGCTGCGCTAATGCAACAAGAAAAAGAAGACCGTGAGCGCAGATGGGCAGAGTTGGAAGAGCAGCGCATAGCCGAGCAACAGACTTTGATTGACAGCAAGAAGAACCGCACATGGGAGTCTGATGCAGATGCTGATGCGGAAATAGCTGTGGAGGAATTTTATAGCAATGCTTTGAAAACCGAACAACATTCGCGTTATCAGGAAGTAAGAGACAAAGCCTTTTCGGATAGTTTACAAACCGTGAATAATTTGAAAAAGCAACAAGGCTTAATCAAAAGTAACGAAGCTGAGATAACTGCTAAACTGCAAGAAAAGACTGACATAGAAGCCAACGGCAGTAGCTGGAATCAGCTTCATGTGGACGAAACGGACAAGAAGCGGGAACAAGACATCAGCAACAAAGACGACTATCAGCAACGCAACATCATTAGGCAAGAGCGCACCGTTGCAGGGATTGCTGAGAAGCAAGAACAGCAATCAGCTTTGTCCCAGAGTGACCGCTTCAGAATGGGTAAAGTGGATGATGTGAACGATAAAAAAGAGCAGGCCTTTGAATCGCAAACAGTTTATACCAAAACAGGGAACGAGCGCATAGCAATGAATAACATGAAGGTGGAGGAAACCATGCAGAAGCAGACTGATATAACTTATGCGGGTGAGGAAACACGACTGAACAACGAACAAAAACTAAAGGAAAAAACAGAAGCTGCTTTGATAAAAGAGCAGGATACTCAAACAGCTTCAACAGAACGCATAATGACCACCCAGGGTCAAATAAGGAAGAAGGAAGAAACCTTGAGAAGCATTGGTGAGGGCAAAGACATGGCTGATATGAATGCAAAGGCGATAAAAGAAGAAAGGGAAAAGCGGGAATTGGACGCAATAAAGTCAGACTTAGAAGAAGCCAACAAGCGACACGAAACCCGCAAGGCATTGCTGAACAAAGAAAAAGGAAGTGAGAAGGATGTTGACTTATACCCTGTGAAGGCAGGCACTGAGGAATTACCCGAAGGCGTGTCTGAAAACTCCTATGAGTTGGGCAATAAAAAAGTGACCGAGCGCACCGTGAAGATTGGAAACAAAGTAGACGTCTACAAAAAGATAGTTTCCAAAACAGGCATTTTCTATTTCAAAAATGAGCGGAGCATTACCCAAACGCTTTGGAAGCAGGAAACATTGCGCGAAAACTGATGTATGGCTAAACGTATCATTATTATCAATGGGCCTAACCTTAATCTGTTGGGCAAACGCGAGCCAGAACTATATGGTCACCAAGATTTTGAAACCTATTTCAGCGCTCTTCGCAAGACCTACAGCGACATCCAATTGGATTTTTATCAAAGCAACGTTGAAGGTGAACTGATCAACAAACTGCATGAGGTTGGCTTTTCGCACGATGGCATTATCCTTAATCCAGGTGGCTACAGCCACACCAGTGTAGCTCTCAGCGATGCCATTGCTGGCATTAAAACCAAAGTAGTTGAAGTGCATATTTCCAACATACATGCCCGCGAAGAAGTTCGTCAACACTCCATCACTGCAAAAAATTGTGCAGGTGTCATCACAGGCTTTGGCCTTATGGGATACGAGTTGGCATTGGAATATCTAGTCGAGTTTATCTGACTATAGCCAACACACCGAGCATATCAGAAACTGTGTAGGTTGGCTTGTGTTTGTGTTTTCCTTTTCCGTTTTGAAGCCATGCTTGGTCCATCTTAAAGTCCCGTGCACCTATAATGTCTGCTTCGAAGTCATCACCAATCATTAGGCTGCTTTCAGGTGCAGCACCTGTAAGATTCATGGCATATTCAAAAATTCCACGGTAAGGTTTTCGCACTCCGCAGTCTTCAGAATTGATGACATGTTCAAAAAAATGTGCGATACCTCCTGCATTCATTTTTATGCTCTGCAATTCTCTGAAACCATTGGTAATAATGTGCATCGGAATCTTTCCATGCAGGGCACTTAGCATTTCTAATGTGCCATGAACAAGGTGCGGCTGTGATGGACAAGTTTCCAAAAAGTCATTTGCGAATTGAGTTACGAATTGGTCAGTAACCGGAAATTTGACATCGGCAAAGGCTCTCTTAAATCGACTAGTCCTGAGTTCTGACTTTTCTATCTTACCCTCTCGATATAGTTTCCAAACGCGCTCGTTATGGATGAAATAGCGCTGATAGAAATACTCAAAATTGATATCGCTTAGACCTGATTTAGCATAGCGTTCGAACAACAAGGTGAGTGAAACCCGGGTGTTGCGATGCAAGTCCCAAAGAGTACCGTCCAAATCGAAAAACAGATTTTTGTAGTGCTTCACAACTGCATCCCAATGAGTTTCATACCATACGCAGCGCTTGTGAGCACTGCTGTCCAAATAAAGAAAGCAATGATCAACTTGGGCAATGCAGTGCTGTTGTGCCTATAGAGTTTAGCGCACAAAACGGATGCAATGGGCACCGAAATCAAACCTGAAATAAGTAGTAAACCCTTAAGCCCCCAGCGTTTTTTTACGCGAATGAACCAGCGAGTTCTGCGGGTAAATATTTTTTTCTTGTGCTTAAAATGATGCGCGAACCAACTGAAAATAAACTCGCCAAAGTGAAAAAACACAAAGGCCCAAAGTGCGGCACCACTTGAGGTAATCATCAGTGTCTCCATGAAATTCCAATACTCATTCCCGAGATGCCATTGCTGATTGTTGATCATCAGAAAAGGAGTGACAAGAAACTTGATGCCAGCCCACAACCACCAGTAAAGTACTTTAAAAATATAAACCCACATTAGTCTTTCCTCCCATATGCCAAATCGCCTGCATCGCCCAGTCCGGGAACTATGTAAGCTTGTGCCGTAAGTTCTTTATCTATTGCTCCAGTCCACAAAGTGGTGTTTTCTGGAAGCATACTACGCACATGATTGATTCCTGAGTCAGTTGCAATAATGCTAACCACATGCACTTGCTTGGGAACACCCTTGCGCACAAGTTCTTTGTAAACCATCTCGATTGAAGCACCTGTGGCAATCATTACATCGGCTATGATTAAGACACGGCCCTCAAGACTTGGTGTGCTTGTGTAGTCAACTTCTATTTCAAAGTCGCCCCCTTTGTGATGTCGTCTGTATGCAGCAACAAATGCATTATCAGCTGTGTCAAACATGTTTAAGATGCCCTGATGAAGTGGCAAACCGGCACGCATGATTGAGCAGATAACTGGAGATGTTGTTGGCACATGCACTTCCGCTTCGCCCAGTGGTGTCGTCACAAATTCAGGACTGTAATCAAATGTTTTTGAAATTTCATAGGCAAGTAATTCGCCCATGCGCTCAATGTTTTTTCTAAAACGCATTCTGTCTTTCTGTATTTGCTCATCCCTAATTTCTCGGATGAACTGATTAAAAACAGAATGGTGTTTACTAAGTTCGTGAACCATGATTATCCTTTTTTTCTTAACAAGGCGAAAGCTATGCTTCTTCACTTCAACAGATGTTGTAAAGAATCAAAAAATCAATAAGCATGTGTTAGCCCATGCGAAGTGTAAGATCCAGCAGTCGGTTGCTGTAACCAAACTCATTGTCATACCAGCCTACCACTTTTATCATGTTGCCTATGACGGAGGTAAGCTGAGCGTCAAAGACACACGAGTGTGGATTATCCACCACGTCAACAGATACAATAGGATCTTCGGTATATTCTAGGATGTTTTTCCATTTCGTCTTTGCTGCTTTCTTGAATGCAGCATTTACTTCTTCTATGCTGAGCACATGGCGCACAGTGCAGGTAATGTCAGTAAGAGAACCATCGGGCACAGGCACTCGAATGCCACAGCCGCCCATGTTTCCTACCAGATGAGGAAAAATGCGAGTGAGTGCTTTTGCGGCTCCGGTAGTGGTCGGAATAATACTTTCAGTAGCCGCGCGACTTCTGCGTAGGTCTCTGTGCGGGGCATCATGCAAGCGCTGGTCGCCAGTGTAGCTGTGCACTGTGGTGATGTAGCAACCTTCTATTCCGCACAACTCATCTATCAGTTGAATCATGGGCGCTGCATTGTTGGTGGTGCACGATGCATTAGAAATGATGTTGTCATCGTCATTCAGTATTTCATCATTTACACCTAGCACTATGGTTTTTATGCTATCATCTTCTGGCGGTGCACTCAACAAAACTCTTCGCGCTCCTGCATGCAAGTGCTTCTCTATTTCTGCTCGGTACTTCAAAGTGCCTGTGCACTCTACCACGATATCAATATCGTATTGCTTCCAGTTCAGTTTATCTGCTTCCTTTATGGAAGAATAATGAATGCGTTTGTCATCTATTACAAGTTGTTCGTTTTCTGCTGAAACATTACCACTCCAACGGCCATGCACCGAGTCGTACTTGAATAGGTGGGCCATAGTTTTGACATCGGCCAAATCATTTATTGCAACCAATTCAATTTGCGGATGATGAACAACCAGTCGTGCGAGGGTGCGGCCTATACGTCCAAAACCATTGATGGCTATGCGTGTGCGTTTCATGCGGCAAGATTAGTTCAGTTGTGAATCTGTTTTGTTTGGTCTGCTACATCTTTGACAACTTTTAATACTTCCTGATAATTGATGAACGGTCCTTTTTCCTATAAAAACTCTATACTGGCTTTGGCAATGTTGTTTGTGCTGTCATCATGCAACATTTTGAGCGTTCTGGATCACAAACAACGTAGGAAGTTTGACCGCAAGGAAATAACAAGGCACACTTTCAAGTCAGCAACAGGAATCCATTATGCCCATTACAAGAACTCAGGCAAGCCAAAGTTGATGTTGCTGCATGGCTACGGTGCTAGTGGGGTGGGGCAGTACTATCGCTCTGCACTTGAATTGCGCCACGAGTATGATTTGATTTTGCCAGACTTGCTCTATTGCGGATACAGTCGTGGTGATAGTGTAGACTATAGTATTGATGCTCAAGTCGAGCATGTGAAATTGTTGCTTGATTCGCTGGGTGTAAATGAACCCGTTGTAATTATTGGAAATTCGTATGGCGGTGTGGTAGCCTCCTATTTCGCTGAGAAATACCCGGAGCGGACACAAAAATTAGTGGTTTATGATTCGCCTATCAATTTTTACACCAGCCAATATGCTGACAGTCTTGCTAAGTCGTTGAAAGTAGAAAGCGTGCGCAATCTCTTGTCGCCTATGGATATAAAGGAAAATAAAATTTCGTTGGATTTGGTTTTTCATGACCAACCATACATCCCACGTTTTCTGCGGCACCAGATGGTGAAATACGGAAGCATTCCATCAAGACCAACACAAGTGCAGCTGCTGGAATACCTGCTAACAAACGAGGCAACATTCAATGCGCATGTTTTCAATTGGAAGTGCCCGGTGTATGTTATTTGGGGAGAGTATGATGTGCTTATCCCAATGAGTACATGTAACAAAATTGTTGATCGGTATCACATACCGAAAGAGCGTGTGCATATTTTTAAGAATGCTGCACATGCTGTAAATGTTGAGCATCCTGATGAGTTTGTTGCCTTCATCAGAAAGATGATGAGCGAATAATTTTTTGGCATTGAATTGCGTTGTGACTGTGGAAATGAAATCCCTTATGAAGAAATTTCAGGTTGTTTGCCTTTTAGTTTTTGCTGCTGGTTTTGCGGATGCACAAACGTATTTTACTTCAGCAGGTCTGCGCGCTGGCACTGAACTGGGTCTTACAGTGCAACAAAAAATTTGGAAGACTGGAACCATAGAGTCCATTGTCACTACCAATCGTAACCGCTGGCAGGTACAAGCTTTGGTGGAGTACCACCGCAGATTTATTGGCCGCAGGTGGAATGTTTACATGGGGCTTGGGCCCCACTTTGGAGAAGAAAAGGGTTTTGGTCATTATTATGGAATTACACCTATTACCGGAGTTGAATTGACCATAGCTGGCTTTACTTTTTCGTATGATTACAAACCGTCATTCAATTTCAGCGGCACTGATGCATTCATCTTTCACGATTCGGGCCTCAGCGTTCGCATGGTGTTGATTAAAGAGAAAAGAAAGAGCCTGAGAGAACGATTGGGAATGGAAAAGAAGAAGAAATGAAAACACAATCGCTTGCTCTAAAGATAATGGAGTTTATCTCAAAACTGCATTTCGATGGTCACTTGCCCAAAGGCATTCAAGTGCTCAATCCTTTTCGTGACAATTCAGAAATTCTTCCTATAGCGAAGCAGTTTTATCAGAAGTTCTATAACGACAACAGCACACGGACATTGATTCTTGGAATCAATCCAGGAAGGCTTGGAGCAGGTGCTACAGGCATTCCTTTTACGGATACAAAGCGCATGAAGGAGAAATGCGGAATTGAAATCAATGGTTTTCAGACTCACGAACCCAGCAGTGTTTTTGTGTATGAAGTGATAGATGCATTTGGCGGTGCAGAGAAGTTTTACTCAGAATATTACATCAGTTCCATTTGCCCGCTTGGTTTCACTGCAACCAGCAAAGTGGGCAAAGAGGTTAACTATAATTATTACGATAGTAAAGAGCTCACAACCCTTATAAAGCCTTTCATCATTGAAAGTATGATTACTCAGCTTCAGTTCGGACTAAATCGTGAAGTGGTATTCTGCTTTGGCACAGGTAAAAATTTCAACTTTATTCAATCGCTGAATGAGGAGATGAAGTGGTTTGGCAAAGTGATCCCACTGGAACATCCTCGCTACATTATGCAATACAAATCGAAGTTGAAGGAAGACTATGTGACCAAATACCTTGAGGCATTCAATGCATTTCAATAAAGCTCAAGGAAATGATTCTGGCTCTTGTGCGCTTGCCGCGTTCAATTTCCTTCTCCGCCACATAGTGGTCCCTATGGGAGAGAAGGGTCCGATCATGTCTCGGACAACAGGGCGGATGAGGCTTATTCTACCTCCAACACCAACCCCTTCAAATATTCACCTTCTGGATGGTACATACTTATGGGATGGTCTGCAGGTTGGTGCATCTGATGGAGTATCCGAACCTTACGCCCGGCCTGAATGGAAGCTGCCATAATGCTGTTGCGGAACAATTGTTTGTCCACTGCCTGCGAACATGAAAAGGTGAAGATGATGCCTCCTGATTTTATCTGGCGAAGTGCTGCTTCATTTATTCTGATGTAGCCTTGAACTGCTTTATGCTTCGCGCTCATGTTCTTAGCAAAAGCAGGAGGGTCAAGCACGATGATGTCGTAGTCCTCTTTCAGATTTTTAATATACTCCACAGCGTCTGCTTTTATCACAGCATGCTTTGCTGGGTCAAGGTTATTCAACGCAACATTCTCTTCTGCTATGTCCAAAGCACGTTGGCTGCTATCCAGCGTGTGCACTAGGGTGGCTCCTTGCTTCAAAGCATAGATGGAAAAGCCTCCTGTGTAGCCAAAGGTGTTGAGCACTTTTTTGCCTTTGGCATATTCGCCCAATAGTTTGCGATGTTCGCGCTGGTCTATAAAGAAGCCTGTCTTCTGACCTTCTTCCCAGTCTACTTTGAATTTGCATCCATTCTCTAAGGCAACGTTGGATGTGAGTTCTCCAAATAAATATTCATTGGCCATTTCCTGACCTGAATTGGTCTTTAACTTATCTGCACTTTTATCGAAAATGGCTTTTAGTTGATCGCCATAGATAGCCTTCAATGCGCTCACTATGGCAGGTCGTTGTTCATGCATGCCATCACTGTGGGTTTGTATCACTGCGGTGTCTGCATAGATGTCTATGATGAGGCCCGGCAGCCCATCTCCTTCAGCATGAACGAGGCGATAGATGTTTGTTTCTGTGCTACCTGCCAAGCCTATCTTTTTCCGAAGGTCATAAGCAGATTGCAATTTATTTTTCCAGAATGCATCGCTGCCATCGTAGCCTGTGAAGCTGAATATGCGAACAGCAATAGTGCCTTCGGCACAATGGCCATGACCAAGGTATTCGCCCTTTTCGGAAACGACTTCTACTACATCACCCGAGTGCACTTTGCCATTGGTCGCCTTGATAGCGCCCGAAAAAACCCACGGGTGAAAACGTTTGAGTGATTGCTCTTTGCCTGATTTGATGATTATTTGAGAGAAGGTCATTGCTATTGGCAATTAGAAATTCGGCAATGCTATGCACAACTTGTCATTCAACACCAATTCACCTGTATCCAATTTCCATCGAGTATATTCTATGAGGTGTTCCCTAGCGAACTGGGGCAAGGCTGCGGGCAATTGCTCTATTGTCACTTCCTTGTGCAGCAGAAGTTCAACTACTGCTGATTGTATTCGCTCATAATCATCTTGGTTGAGTCCATGCTTTTTGTTGCTTCGGCATACATCGCATTGCCCGCAGGGGGTTACATTTTTCTCACCAAAATATTCGAGCAATTGAATATGTCTGCAGCGGTGTTTTTGCAAGAAGCGCTTCATGGCTTCCACTCGTTCAGTTTCACTTTTCTTGCGCCACTCGTATACTTCCGGAGCGAGTATCAGATGTTCCTCACTCATTCGACCGGTCAGGTAGGTGAGGCGCATTTCCTCCGACTGCTTCTCGTATTCTATAATGTGCTGCTGTTGCAACATGCTAAGTTTTTCCATAACAGCCTTTACTTCCAATTTTGCATTGCGTGCTATTTCATCTTCGCGAATGGAAACATAATTCTCAAATAGGCCACCGTAGGTGCGCAGAATTACTTTGATGAATGTATCCATCGCAGGATTGGCCACTTGGTAGCTATACAGCTCTTGTTTCTTAACATTAAATAATATGCGAGATGGCAGGAATGCACTTTCATTCAATGCCATATAACCGGCAAGTTCAAGCATTTTAATGGCATACAATGTTTGGGTAATTGGCAAGTCGTACTTCTTGCAAAAGATGGATAGGTTGAATGTATTGGTAACATCTTTTCCTGCCCCCAGTGCCATTTGCAAATGATTGGCAATGCACTTGTAAACGCGCGCAATAAACTCTTTGGGCGGAAACTTTTGTGCAATCTGTAAATGAAGTTTAGCGATGTCTTCTTCGTTGTAAAGCAAAACCCCAAATGCCTTCATGCCATCTCTGCCGCCACGCCCTGCTTCTTGGAAGTAGGCCTCAGGATGTGCTGGCACATTCATATGGACTACAAAACGAACATCTGATTTGTCTATGCCCATGCCGAATGCATTGGTAGCGCACATCACTCTTGCCTCGTTGCCAAACCATTTTTTGAATGCCGTATCGCGCTCAGCATTGCTCAGTCCTGCGTTGTAATGGGTGGCAGATATTCCATGCTGGTTAAGGAATGCAGCAGTTGTTTTTGTCTCGTGGCGTGTGCCACAATACACAATTCCACAACCCATCAACTTGTTGCAAATCTCGAGCAGTTTTCCTTCCTTGTCTTCAGTAAGTGTTACGTTGTATGAAAGATTGGGTCTTGCGAAACTGGTGGAAAGCACATTTTCTTTTTTGAAAGCAAGTCGCTTCTGTATGTCATTTACCACAAGCGGTGTAGCGCTGGCAGTAAGCGCTAACACAGGCACATTTGGTTTTAGTAGGCGTATCTCTGCTATCAGCAAGTAGGGCGGACGAAAATCATAACCCCATTGAGATATGCAGTGCGCTTCGTCCACCGCTATCATCGAGATTTTCATCTTTTTGAAACGGGCTATAAACACTTCGTTAAGCAAACGCTCAGGAGAAACATACAGGAATTTGACATCGCCATAAACGCAGTTGTCCAGTATTCTGTCTATCTCCTTAACATGCAAAGCAGACGTCACCGCATAGGCTTCAATGTTTCTTTTTTTCAGGCTGCTCACTTGGTCGTACATCAGCGCCATCAATGGAGAAATGACAAGGCACACACCCTCCATGCACATGGCTGGAACCTGAAAACAAATACTCTTACCGCCACCAGTAGGCAGCAGTGCAAGGGTGTCCTGTCCATTTAAAACAGAAGAGATAATTTCCTCTTGCTTTGGTCTGAACTGGTCATATCCCCAATACTTTTTTAGTATTTCATGCGGTGTGGACAAGCGAGGCTAATATCAGATTATTTGCCTATTCAGTCGCTAAAGTGAGCAAGGCAATTAAAAATGACTGATTTGTGTCATGTCTATTCTGCCTCACTGCCTTTCATTTGCACCCGCATTTCTAAATCACAATGAAAAAACTTATCTATTTATTTCTGCTTGCAGCCCTTGTCTTCAACTCGGCTTTTTTGTGCAACACGGTTCGCAATGCGCAGGCCGGAGGTGTCCAGTTCACCACAAAGACAGACCTTACTTACCTCTCGAGCGATGCACTTGAAGGGCGAGGCGTGGGCACTGATGCCGAAAGACGCGCAGGTAATTATGTAGCCCAACGTTTCGAGGCAATGGGCTTGCAGCCAAAAGGAGACAGCACCTGGTTTCAAACCTTCAAGTTCGTTCCGCATTCTCCCATGCAGATACACCAGCAGGGCGATAGTGCAAAGCTTGGAATGGCCCTTGTAAAAGAAATTACTGGAAGAAACGTAATTGCATTTCTTGACAACAAGGCAGCAACTACTATAATCATCGGAGCGCACTATGACCACCTCGGCTGGGGTGACGAGAACAGCCTTTGGACAGGGGAACGCGCCATACACAATGGTGCTGACGACAATGCGAGCGGAACCTCTGCCTTGATAGACTTGGCTGCATGGCTTGCGAAGAAGCCAAAAGGTACAACAGCAAATAACTATTTGTTCATTGCCTTTAGTGGCGAGGAGAAAGGTCTTTGGGGAAGCAATCAATTCACAAAAAATCCGACCATAGACCTTAAGGCAGTGAATTACATGCTAAACATGGACATGGTGGGACGGTTGAATGCGGAAAAGAAACTGGCCATTAACGGTGTTGGAACGTCACCCGCATGGATGACTGTACTGCCAGAAATAAAAGTGGATGACATACAAATAGTGACCTCAGAAAGTGGAGTGGGACCAAGCGACCATACCAGCTTTTACCTGATGGACATTCCGGTGCTTCACTTCTTCACCGGGCAGCACGAGGACTACCATAAGCCAACAGACGATGTAGAGAAAATTAATTTTGAAGGGCTAACCTCTGTTATTGAATACATGCAAACACTCATTGTGAAGATGAACGACAAAGGCAAGATTGCATTTACCAAAACGAAAGATGTAACACCTAGTTCTGCTGATTTTAAACTAACACTTGGAGTGATTCCTGACTATCTATACAGTGACAAAGGCCTACGCATAGACGGCACCAAAGAAGGCCGTCCTGGAGAAAAGGCGGGCCTGATAAAGGGCGACATCATTATGAAAATGGGTGAGTATGATATAGAGGACATTTATGGGTATATGGAAGCATTGGGCAAGTTTGAAAAAGGACAAACCACCCCTATACAAGTGGTGCGCGATGGGAAAGAGATAACGTTGAGCGTTGTTTGGGAATGAGAGAAGGACTTAGGGAAAGGACTGTGTAAAACCCTTTCCAACGTCAACTCCTAACTCATTCCTTCTTATTACCTTGCGCGCTCAATCAACTAATAAATTCAAATGAAGCAAATAATTCTTTTCGCATTTGTAGCTATGACCATGGGTGGCTGTGACCACTCTAACAAGAACACTGCAGCTGCGGGTCCAGCACAAGATTGGTTTGGCGAAAAATTCGACTTAGCTGCGGCTGCTCTTCCTGTTTCTCAGTTGTCGGCTAAGGTGATGGGTGCGGATACGCTAGCTGCTATCATAGAAGGCACTATTACTGAAACCTGTCCCAATGCCGGTTGCTGGTTCAACTTGAAACTAGACAACGGTGAGGAAATGAAAGTGACCACTGACCACGTTTTCTTTGTACCTACTGAAGGCTGCGAAGGCAAAAAGGTGAAAGTGGCAGGCAAAGCCTTTATGACTGAGCGCAGTGTGGAAACGCTGCAGCATTATGCGGAAGAAGAAGGCAAAACGGCAGAAGAGATTGCAGCTATTACAGCTCCTGTTTCGTTGCTGAGCTTTGTAGCTACAGGCGCTATGATAGAAGGCCTTGTGGACACTGACCTTGCGGAGCACGACCATAGCACATGCGACCACGACCACTCTGCAGAAGGAGGTCATGACCATGAGCATACGCACGAAGGCGAAGAAAAGCATTGATTAAATCAACATAATCAAAGAAGCTGTCTGCTTGTTGGAGTAGGCAGCTTTTTTTATGGAAGAGTTGGATGCAGTTGGCAATTGGCAAAGGAGAAAGTTGGCAAAGCTCATCATTGGAATAGGAAGTGCTTCAATAAAATAAGAAACACTTAAATGTAGCTGGTACACTTTGCCAACTCTCTTCAAAACTCTCTTTTTGCCAACTGCCCACTAGATTATAGCTATGAATATAGAACCCCACATTTTTACTTTATCCAACGGCATACGTGTGGTGCACCAGCCTATGGAGCGCGAGGTGGCCCACTGCGGCATTATGATAGGTGCTGGCAGCAGGGACGAGCTGAAGAGTGAACATGGCCTTGCACACTTCATGGAGCATGGTTTCTTTAAAGGAACGCAGAAAAGAAAAACGCACCACATACTTAGCAGGCTTGATGCGGTAGGAGGGGAGCTGAACGCTTTCACCGCGAAGGAGGAGACGTGGGTACACGCGTCATTCTTAAAGGAACATTACGAACGCGCCATCGAGTTGATTTGCGACATTGCCTTCAACGCCACTTTTCCTGCTAAGGAAATAGAGAAGGAAAAGGAAGTGATACTGGATGAGATAAACAGCTACAAGGATTCGCCCAGCGATATGATTTTCGAGGAGTTTGATGAACTGGTATTTGCGGGTCACAGCCTCGGGCGCTCCATACTGGGCAGCGAGAAAAGCCTTGCTTCGTTCTCCACCAAACACCTACTTGCTTTTAAGAAAAGAAATTTTACCGCACCGCGTATCATCTTTTCTTCTGCGGGAAATATTGCGCTGAACGAATTGAAGGACTTGCTGGAGAAGCATGTGGCCGTAGTGAAACTGAGCAAGGCCAAGCCGCGCGTGGTAAAGCTTCCTAAGTACAAACCGCAACACCTAGTAATGAAGAAAGACATTCACCAGGTGCATTATGTAATAGGCGCTCTTGCATACGACTTCAATGATGAACGCAGGGCGGCATTCAGCCTGCTGAACAACATACTGGGTGGTCCGGCCATGAACAACCGCTTAAGCATGAACATTCGCGAGAAGCACGGCATAGCCTACCACGTGGACAGCAATTACGCGCCCTTTAGCGACACAGGTGTGTTCTCTATATACGTGGGTACCGAGAAGAAAAACCTTGACAAGAGCATACAGCTCATCTGGAAAGAACTGAATACGCTGAAGAAAACGCGTCTTACTGCTCGTCAACTAAGCGATGCGAAGAAACAGATGATTGGCCAGATAGGCCTTGCGCAAGACAGCGGCAGCGCGCTGATGTTCAACCTTGCCAAAAGCCTAGCGTTGTTTAATAAGATAGATACGCTGGAAGAACTCTTCGAAAAGATAAACGCCATAACCGCCACGCAAATGATGGACGCAGCCAACCATATCTTCAACGAGAAGAAGATGAGTTCGATTACTTATACTTATTAAGGGGGGGAAGGGTAAAGGATTTGGAGGATTACCCCTCGCCCCAAATGGTGAGCAAAGCGCAGCTTTGAAGGAATCTGGAGAGAACCTTGAAACACTTTCACAAAACAATTCCAAACCCCCAAAATGGGTGAGAAAAGCGCAGCTTTGATGCATTGGGTGTAGTGCTCTTGGATGCCACTTGGTGTCCACAATGTGTTAGACCCAGCACAGTTCTACGATCTGGCTGCGCTGCAATGAGCCAGTGTGGTGATTGAGCAAATGGGCCTATTACCTGTCATTTGATCGGCCAAACTGGTGCTAACAGGTCTGTTTTCAGTAAGTAAAGGAAGGAACAAAAAAAAATCCGCTCCTCAACCAAGGGAGCGGATTCGTTCTATCAAAATCAGGTTTGCACAAAACAAACCGTTACAAAATTTTCATTCCATCAAAGCGCTCAGCAGTGCTTTCAGTTCGCGCACTTTATCGTCTTTCTCTTGCGCTATGTATGCGTGTATGAGGTTGTTCAGCATGCGACTCATCATCTCCACATGGTTGCACGGACGGTAGAAGTTGGGCGAAGGGCTTATGTTCTGTTTGGCCAAAAAATCATCTATTTCTGCTTCGTGCAAAATGCTACCACCTTGAAAAGGGTTCACGTAAAACAGAACATCCGCATCCATAGCCGTAAGGCCCATTTCCTCATATTGGCTGTGGTGGTCCAGGTAACAAACGATGAAGTGCGAGGGCAGGTTGACACCGAAGATGGGCAGTTCCAAGGAGCGTGCTATTTGAGCATACAGTATGCCCAGCGCTAGTGGATTGCCTTTGCGGCTAGCGCAAATGTCACTGATGAAACTATTGCGCGGATCATTGTATTGGTCGCGGTTGCCCTCGAAACCATATACATTAAATATCATGTGATTCAGTACGCGAACAACTTCAAAGGCTGTCAGATTATCGTTCAGTTCCAACCACACGTCTTGGCGTATGCGCGACACCAGGTCCCTCACTTCATTCTCATCAAATCCCGGGTATTGGTATCGGTTGATGATGAGGGCGCCTTCCAACAAGTTTTGGTCTGGGCTGCTCTTCCAATTTTTCAGGCGAGTGTATATGCTTTCGTACTGTATGGTGGTTATCAATTCCTCCACGCGCTGCTGAAACAATGGGCCGAATTTTTCCAGTTCCCAGTATTGTTCCAATTGTGGTAGCACGCTTTCGCCCAGTCCTTTCAGCTCATCGCGCACTTGCAAATAAATCTGCTCGTCCGGGTCTTCTATCAGTGAGATAAGGGCATGTACTTCGCTCATGTAAATGGGTGCTATCTGTTGTTGCATTCTATTTTTAAGGATCTCGAGTTCCAAAAGGAGGTGCAGTCGCGTTGTCACTTCTTATTGTGCAAGAAAAATTTGGAAGTGCAGGAATACTGCCCTTTGGCTTACCAAAGCTATTTTCTCTTAATGGCAAGCGCGATGCTCAAGCAGAGCATTATGCACAACGGATGTCTTAAAATCGCTGCAGCACTTGTGCCACTAGGCTTTCGACACTTGCTGACGGGTTGTTGTGGAATTCTTTTGTGGCACGGTTGGCCAGTATAGCACAGACAGTTAGCGCCTGGTGACCCAGCATGGAGGCCAAGGCATAAATGCCAGCACTCTCCATTTCGAAGTTGGTAATGCGCAAGTCGCCATGCCGGAAGTGGGTGTACTTATCTATGTTTTCTTCCATGTTGCTCTGCAGCCTTAGGCTGCGGCCTTGCGGCCCATAGAAGCCGTTGGCAGTGGCCGTAATGCCTTGCACAGCATCATGCGCTATACGCTTCATGAGTTGTGCTGAGCTTTCTACAGTGTACAGATTAGGATTGGCGGCTAGCCAAGGAAATTGACTTTTCAGCGCGTTCTGCAATTCATTTTCTGCTGATGAAAATGTAGCTGAGTAGGAGTGGGGCACTCCATCCAGAGCAAAAGCAAAGGAGGAAGCCACAAAACTGCCGACTGGAATGTCTGCATGCATGGCTCCGCTGGTTCCTATGCGCACTATTTCTAGTGATGTTAGTTGCTCCTTCGGCAGGCGGGTGTGTAGGTCCACATTTACCGCAGCGTCCAGTTCGTTTATTACAATATCAATGTTGTCTACCCCGATGCCGCTGCTAACCACGGTGATGCGCTTGCCCTGATAGCTACCGGTATGTATGACGAATTCGCGGCCACTTATTTTGAACTCCACTTCTGAGAAAAGCGCAGAGATAGTTGGCACTCTTTCAGGGTCGCCCACTATGATAATGTGCGGGGCCACATGCTCAGGCCTTATTCCTAAATGATAAAGGCTACCATCGGCCCGCAGTATCAGTTCGCTATTGCCAATGGGTTGGGTGCTGCTGCGCAGTGGGGCATTCATAAGGCAATGGTAGTGGATTTTTGCAAAACAAAAAGGACAGGCTTTGGACCTGTCCTTGTAATTATTTTCATACCTGAGTTTACTCGCACGTTAGGAAGACATAAGGTTCAAATGGGGCAGCGCCAGTATAGGTAAATGAGCCACTCAAAGCGTAGAAGCGGATACTGAGTATGGACTCACCAGCGGGTAAAATATCTGCAAAGAAATCATCAGGCAGAATGGTTAGCCTGAAGAAACCGGGTAGTCCATCTACAGGTGTCATCTTCAATGCTGGGGTGCTGGTAACTGCGCTAGGTGTCACATAGTTTATTCCAAAAAACTGATTTTCATCTATTTCAATTCGCATGTGCAAATAACAGTCGTCTGGCCCCATGCCTTGCAGTTCGGGCCTTGTCTCTTGGTTGTTATCATAAGTGATGGAAAGGAAATCATCTGTCTTGCCAAGTTGCGGAAATGGACAATACAGATCGTCACACAGTTTTGGTATGATGACGATGTTGAAGTCTTCTGTTTTTGCTTCACCCGGCATATCAGGAAATTCATTTCCATTTTTCATTTTGGCCAAGCAGCTTATGCCTTTGTTGAAGAAAGTTGGGCCATCCACATTGTAGAATTCTGTTGGAATGAAAGTGAAGGAATAAAGCAATCCACTTTCATGGGTCATTTTCATACCCTCGTTGCTGCTATCCCAGTTACCGTTGGTAATCGGCCTGTCCGCGTCCGAAGGGTTCCATGTCCAGAGATATACACTATCCGCAAACTCAGGGTACGCCAGCAGTCTCCCTTTTAGGCCACCTGTGCCGCCTTCATATGTTTGTTGATTAAGATCTATGTACAGTGTTATCTCTTCATCAGCCGCAGTGGGCGAGGGCAAGATGAATGCGGCTTGTGATGCTGCTGTTAAAGCAGCCATAAAGCACAATGAAAGGGCAAAAAGTTTTTTCATTTTTATAGCAATACTGTTGGTCATTCTTATTGTCTTGAAATTTGAAATATGTAGGTCACCGTTTCTGTTTTAACCCCAGACGCATCAATACAAAACCTAGGCAACTCCAAATCCAATTGTGTATCGAACACTCGTGGCATACTGCCAAGCAGCATGCTAAGGGTATCCGTTACATTTTCAAATATCAATTCGGTAGGCGCTTCATTGTTGTCCAAATGCCATGAGCCTTCTGTGCCGATATAGTTTTTACCAGGGCCTGGCACGGCAGTGTAGGTCATGTTGCTGCTGTTGAATGTGATGGTTGTGGACTCTATGCCATCTTGAATGTAGAAGGAGCTAAGATCGCGCACTTCTTTAATGGGATTGTTCTCATCGCGTTGCGAAAACTCTGTGATTTGCCAGGTTCCATTGAGTCCTTCCACCTTGCTAAAGGCTTCGCCTAATTCACCTTCTAGTTTTGGTTTGCACGTTATGAGTGCTGCTCCAACGGCTAAATATAGGATGGTCTTTTTCATCTTGTTTATTGAAAAAAATGGTTTAATAGAAGTCTTCCTTTGTTATTGTATATGTCAATTACAGCCGCCTTCGGGATTAAAAACAAAACTGACACCCGAACCCTCGCCCGATGGAAATTGTAGAACCATACCGTTGCAATTCCATGGCGCACCTCTAATAATAATGTCTTCTCCTTTTGCTCCTCTTCGTTTCAGTTGGTCTACCCAATATCCTTCGCCCATCATTTCTTTTCTGAATTCTATTTGGGCAGCTTCCACTACTTCAGCAGCCGATGCACCGCCATTTAGGTTGGCCAATTCGCTGCCGAAAGCACGTTCTCTTATATCATTTATGTCATCTATTGCAGTGGTCAAATCTGTGTTAAGTTCACCCAACGACTCCGCACGTATCATCTTCAGCATGGTCAGTCTTAACACAGGCAACTCAAAGAAGTTTATCCCTATTTGATTGGTGGAGTCAGAGCCAAATCGCATCAATCGATACTGGCCATCCACAGCACTTACCCATTGCTTTCTTGAGTCCAATGGATTGTTGTGGTAAAGGTCATAAACCTCTTCAGTAAAACTTACAGTTGGTCCTTGAGTGCTGTAGGATCTATACACGTTGGTGTAGTCTTCATTGCGCACGTCCAGCAAACTGAAGGTGCTAATGCCGCCAAAAATCAACTCTGGGTTGGGCTGCATTTGATAGAGTGTATCCCAAGCATGAAAGGTATCGATAGTTGGCTCGAGGTTGAAGTTGCCAGAGTTGATTACAACAGTGCTATAGTTCGCACTGTTTGAATAATCATTTTGAAGAAAATAAGTATAGGCAAGCAGGGCTGCAGCGGCATATTTATTTGCATAGGGCCCATTGTCTTCTGGCAATCCTGAATAGGCTTGAATTAGATCAGCTTGGATAAAAGCGTAAGACTCAGCCACTGTGCTTCTTGGTAAGGTCTCAGGCGTTGGTAATTCGCGAAGCACTATTCCAAGATGCGAATTGTCTGCGGTATAACCCCAAGGCTGAGCATATGCTTTTAGTATCCAAAAGTGACCCATCGCTCTTATGAAGCGCGATTCATTTTCTATTCTGCTGAGGTCGTTCGCTGCTATGCCGGGTATGTCTTTGGCATATTGCAATAAAAGATTTGCTCTGAATACAGCAAGATAAAGTTCGTTGTAGGAGGATATGGTGGTGCCGTTGAACGAGTTGGTTGTTCTGTCATAAACGGCTAAAAACCGGTCATTGTTTTGTGGTTCTGCAACGTTGTCGCTTAGTAATTCATTCAGCACTTGTGCTTGTCCATCCAGCCCATTTGCCAAAACATCGTAAGCACCATTCAGCACGTTTTGTGCATCTTCCGGTGTTTCTAGCAGTTCTGCCAAGTCCGTTATTTGATTGTCTGCTTGGTCGTTCAGCAATTTTTCGCACGAGCTCAAAACGAATGAGGCAAGAAGGAAAAGGAATATTATACTGTTTTTTTTCATCATCAATAATTTAGAAGATTGCACTGAAACCAATGTTGAAACTCTTTTCTTGAGGAGGCGTGAGGTAGGTCGCGTTGGGTGAAATATTGCGGTCAGTTGAATCACCAAAATCGCGCGCTACCTCTGGATCTAATCCAGGGAAATTGGTAATGACAAATAGATTTGTCACATTGAAGGTCATGCGCATAGACTCAATTTTACTTCCCTGCTTCATGTTGAAATTGTAACCAAGTTCAATGTTTTTCATTCTGAGATAATCGGCTTTGTAAACGAAAAGGCTAGTAGTGTTGTAGTCATCCACGCCTTGGCCATAAGTCTCGCGCTCAAAGGTGAGCACAGGGTATGCGGCCTCATCACCGGGCTGTTGCCAGCGGTCGAATACATCAGTGCGCATGTTCCAGTTACTTACAAATCCCAGTTGGTTTTTGCCCGAGTGATCATACAACAAAGCACCAAGACTGAAGGTGGCAAATACACTTAATGACCAGTTCTTGTATTGAAAATCATTTCGAATTCCACCAGAAGCCTTTGGAAGACCGCTGCCAATTTTAGTTCTTTCATTGTTGCTGTAAGTGAAAGTCTCTTTCCCATTGCTATCCAAGTAAACAGGACGTCCAGTTGCAGCATCCACATGGCTAAAGTTCATCATGTAATAAGTGCCCAAAGCTTCGCCTGGAACCACGCGCGAATCGTTGGTTCCTCCACTTACAGCATCTGCTGCATAGTCGCCAATAGAAACAAGTTCATTGTAGTTGCGGGCAATATTGAAAGTGGTTTTCCAATTGAAATTCTTTTTGACAATGTTGAAGGTATTGATGTTGAACTCGATGCCTTGGTTAAGAATTTCGGCCACGTTGTCCGTGTAGTTGCCAAAGCCGGTGGATGTTGGAATGGCGACATTGAGTATGGCATCGGTGGTTACTTTTCGGTATAATTCTATGCTTCCATTTATCCTGTCTTTGAACAATCCAAAGTCGAGTGCCAAATCAGTGGTAGTGGATATCTCCCAGCGCAAATCAGGATTCGGAAATTTGGTAGGATAAAGAATAGGATTACCCACATAAGTGCCCGCCACAGTGCGATCAGAAAATTGAGCGGTTTGGTCTACATTGGCATTGCCCACTTTGCCCCATCCAGCTCTTAGTTTTAGAAACGTCACCGTCTTTTTATCTTTCAAAAACTTCTCATCGCTGATAATCCAACCACCCGATATACTTGGGAAAAATCCTGTTTTGTTGTTAGCTCCAAATTTTGAACTAGCATCAGTTCTGGCTACACCTTGAATGAAATATTTGCTTTTGAAGTTATAGTTAACACGAGTGAAAGCACTGATGAACGTAGAGCTGTTGCGCAAGGTTGCCGGTGTAAATGCTGTTTGCTTTACCTCTTGATCAGGTGATGCTGAAATTCTGTTGTCTCTATCATACCATTGGCCAAGTGCGTTTATATATTGCTCCGTACGATCGTAGTTTTTCGAGGTTTGCATCTCTGTTCCAGCTAAGAAGGTAAGGTTGTGATTTTCTTTTATCGTTTTCAAATAATCCCATGTGAGGTTGGTATTCATATTGGGTGTTATCCAAGTATTATGTTTTGCAAGGCTGGCAGAGCTGAAGTCGGGAGTGATGCCTTTTGGAAAAAACTCATACTCAGTGCCTCTAAGAACATCGTAGTTGAAGCTACCTCTAATGTTCATGTCCTTCGCTACCTGATAAGCGAGACCAATATTGAACAATGCTCTGTCATCATTCACTCTCCAAGGGCGCTCTTCACGCCACATCACCGGATTGCTGTTTCCATTGTTCCAAGTGTAGTAGGTGCCATCTTCATTGTATACTTTATAATAAGGTAGAGCGGTACTCATGGCCTCGCCAAATCCGCCATTCCAAGCAGCGCTCACTCGGTTATTTATGCCTTCAGTAAAACTTAACCCTGCATTCAATTTTAGTTTTTTAGAAAATTGGTAGTCATAGTTAAGGCGTGCGCTCAGTCGTGTGTATGAGTTGCCAAGAAGATAGGAGCCATTTCTATCATAAGTAAGACCGCCATACACTCCAGATTTCTCACCCTTTTTTGCTAACGAGACGCTGTGTAACATTTTAAAACCAATACCCGTGGTTTCTTTCGACCAGTTTGTATTGGTTTTAAGTGCCTCCAAATAGGCTGCTTCTCGCGCTTCTGCACTGGAGCTTGCCGAGGTGTAATTAGGCAGATGCACATAGCCGGTATTCCCATCGTTTTCCCAAGCTTCTTGTCTTATCGCTAAGTACTCTTCGGTGTTCATCATGTTTGGAAGGGCAGAGGCAATACCGATTCCGAATCGAGTGGAGTATGTTACCTCGAGGCCTTTTTTGTTAGCACGTTTCGTGGTGATCAACACCACGCCATTAGCACCTCTTGAGCCATATATACCTGTAGCCGCTGCGTCTTTCAAGACTTCGATAGATGCAATGTCATTGGGATTGATAGTGGCCAAAGGATTGGAATTCATTCCTCCATTGTTTCCTCTCAGCAATTGGTCTTGGGTAATAGGAATGCCATCTACAACATACAATGGGTCGCCACCAGCGGAGACTGAAGCAACTCCACGCACCCTCACTTGCGAACCTGAACCAGCAAGACCTGAACCTTGCGTGACCTGCACACCAGCAGCTTGTCCTTGCAGCGCGGCTTCAAAACTTGGGGCAGGAAAACGTGTGATTTCTTTGCCTTCTATTTTTGCGATAGAGCCTGTTATGTCGCGCCTGCGCTGCACACCGTAACCCACTACAACAACCTCATCTGTTATGCCGGCATCTTCGGAAAGTGTTACGCTCAAGTCCAAAGTTTGGCCTGCACTCAGTGTGATATCCCTTACAATAGTTGTATACCCAACAAAGCTGAATTCAATCTTGTGAGCGCCCGCAGTGAGATTGAGGCTGTAGCTACCATCCAAGTCAGTGGCAGCGCCTGCACCACTGGCTAAGTCTTTTACAATGGCCCCAATAATTCCGAGGTTATCAGGGTCGGTTACTTTTCCCTTTACAGTTTGGGCATAAGAATTTGAGGCTGCAATGCTCAGAAATGCTATAACAGCAAGAGCGTATAGTTTTTTCATAGACAAAAAAAGATTTTGGTCAACTAAAAAAATGTTTCGGTTAAGAAAGCGAGGCGAACATAAACGTTTTATTGTAAAAGTGTAACTACTACACTAAGTCTTTTGGTTAACGGCAGCAAAGTGTTCGCCTAAACATTTGCTGCCTCGGTCAAAGAACAAAATTTATTCGTTAGACAAAACAAGAGGTTTGCAAATAATTCCGCTTGTTGTAGTAATCCGAATAAAGTAGGTACCGCAACGAATGGCGCTTATGTCTGCTGTGATTTGCTGCTTGCCTTGTCCCATATTGGTTTGGGAAAGGGTCAAAACTACTTTGCCAGACACATCCAACAAATCAATGATCACTTTACCTGGTGTGTTGTTCTCAAAACCAACGGTTACTTGTTCGCTTGTAGGATTGGGGTAAACCATAAAGTCCAGACCAAACAAATTCATAGCCTCCAACACATTCACCGAAGTATCAGGCGTTGCCATTTCCTGGTCAAAATACAGATGGTATTCGCCTGGTTGAAAACTGAAGGACGCTCCTAAATCTGAAACATTGAATGAATTGCCAGTAAAGTAGTCGTACCAGGTGCCTGTATGCTGAAAGCCTGGCACCATGTTTATTTGTGTGACGTTGAAGTTGCCTACAATGGCTGCATTCAAATTGTTACTATTTAGATGAAGTCTCTTACCTAAACCGCCTAAGTCAATGTCGAAATCGGTGGTTGAAAAAAGTGCTTCCGTATTTTTCAGATTGTTCAGGGCGCTTACAACTTTAAAAACTTTGTAACGCTCTGCAACATCTCGATAGTCCCAGCGGACAGGCTTGGCATCAGTGCGGCAATCTTCATTTATAGTTCCGTTATCAGTGCAATAGTTGATGCTGTAATCGTAGCCCAATTCACCAAATTGCCAAATCATCTTTGGACCGGGAATAGGAATAAGAAAAGTGAAGGCTAGTTCTTGCCTGTCTAACGCTGTGTTCAGATTATTGATGTCGTAACCACCGTTGCTGTTTCCAAATTGAAGATTCTTGTACATCATGCGCTCCTCATCATGACTTTCTGCATAAGAAACTAAGTGTGCATTGTTCCATCCACGCTGCTGGTAGCTTCCCCAACTTAGATCAGCTTGCGAGCTAAAACCCATACTGCTTTGAGCGTAAGAGTTGGATAGGTTGCCCCAAAGCATCATACCATCGCCTGAAAGAACGGTTTCTTCACTGTTGTCCCCAAGGTGTTCCAATATGAGGTAAGACCCAGGTTCAACACTTTGCATGTGTTCGTAATAATCATTCAGAATGTTCACACGACTTTGATCATAAGCGCCCCATAATCCAATGTTGCCAAGTGTATTCACTTGAGTGAAGCCTTTTGAAAGGTCAAAACGATATCCATCCATGTGGTATTCATCCATCCAAAATTCTAGTATACGCTTGCAGAAATTTCGGGTGCGTGTGCTTTCGTGATTAAAATCATAGCCCACATTAAAATCGTGTTTTGGAATTTCATTGAACCAAGGACTTTCGGAAGTAGGCTGCCCGTATTCTCCTGCTTCGGGGTCGAAGTACATGCGCACCATCGGGTTTTGCCCGAATGAATGGTTGAGAGCAATGTCCAGAATAACTGAGATGCCGCGTAAGTGACACTCATTCACAAAGGTCTTCAGCGCCTCAGGAGTTCCATAAGCTTTATCAGGGGCGAAGTAGAAAGATGGGTTGTAGCCCCATGAATCATTGCCTTCAAATTCGTTAATGGGCATTAACTCAATGCAGGTTATTCCTAGGTTGTCCAAATAATCGAGTGTGTCTAAAAGAGTTGCATAATCTCTTTCTTCAGTGAAATCCCTAACGAGCAATTCGTATACAATCAAGCGAGTTTTTGGAGGACGAACAAAGGCTGCATCTGTCCATGCAAACTCTTCCTCGTTGATTTTAAAAGCAGAAACAACTTGCGAAGTTTCGCATGAGGGATAGTCAGGAAGATTAGGATAGGTGGTTTCTGGTATCCATTGATCATTCCACGGGTCAAGCAGTATGCTCGAGTATACATCGGCCACTCGCATATCTTCTACGTCAATGCTATACTGAAAACGATAAAGCGTGTTGGGATCCAAGTTGTCTATTTGCAGCCAATATGTATCGCCCGATGTATTGCGTTTCATCTGATAGTCCTGATTGAATTGCCAGTCATTAAAATCGCCAAGCACATAAACAAAGTTTTTGTTTGGGGCATAAAGTTGAAGAATCACAGTGTTGTCATCTATTATGTTGATGCCATCTATAGTTCCAACAGGTGGATTTTCAATAGAGGGCTGCGGGTCAATGTTGATGACCATTACATCGGTAATGGTTTCAATACCATTAAAAACTTCCAACTCTATTTGGTATGCTCCACTTACCGTTTCAGAGAAGGTATAGTCAAGTTCTGTTGCATCGACTGCTGCGGCCACTTCCACATCATTTACATACAAGGTGAGTGCAGCATTTTCTGACGATGCACCGTGTATTGCCACATCATCACCCGAAAAAATATTTTGAATACTTTGATAAGGTGTAATGATACCGGCATTAAAACCAGGCTCATAAAGCTGCAACCAAATATCGCTTCCATCCGCATTTTTGCCTTGAAGACTGCCTGTCTGATTTCGGAAAACGAACATCAATCTTCCGGGGTCGAATGCATCTGGGTAATTGTAGAAATCTTGCGGCTGGATAACAATTTTATGATTGCCACCTCCAAGTGGTGTCATCACCACATTGGGATCAGCCGTGCCCCAGTTGCCTTGCACATACTGCCAGTTGTTGATGCAGTTATCTGCATCTTCTTGGGTTACAATGCCGCTGTGTGCGTACACAGGAACTGTGCCTGTAGGTATGCCTGCATTGCCAGTGGCTACGTTGTAGAACACCGTTATTTCATCATTTTGAGTTGGGAAAGGAGGGTCTGATGTTAGAATTTGAGCAAATAAAGAAGCGCTCAAAAACAAGCAGTTCAAAGCAAGCAGAAGTTTTTTCATAGGGTTCTGATATATAGGTACGGGGTAAATGTAAAGAAAGTGTACTTTGAACACGAACTACATTTTCTTTCCATGTTTTGATACCAAAAAAAGCAAAGAAACCCTAAGCGTTGACAAAGCAAATGAAATTTTTAGCGAAGCGCCTTGCAGATTTATAATCCGAAAAACTACCAACGGCAGCTATAAATGTGAACTACAGACTTATCACATTCCCTGATCCTTCAATCTGATCATCAATAAGAGTGGGTGCTCCAGAGTAGTAAATATTTCCTGACATGGATATATACGCAAATAAGTATGCACCACTGTTTACGTAGACGTCATTGATGCTTGAGTTGTTTACATATGCATCAATGCTGATAAGGTTTCTAGAATCTATAACGCCTAAGCCTTGGTTGAAAAGCATCGTTTTGGCACTTGTGCCTGTGCAAATAACATCGCACACACCTTTGTGAGTATAGATGGAAACGGAATCCACATTCAGTTTCACATTTATGATGCCTGCAGCATCATGATTTTCTATTTTGAAATAACTACTGGAAATGGAATTGATACATGAAATATCACCGGTGCTGTAATTCTGAATATCTGCGAACTGCGGAGCGTAGATACGGACAGTGATTTTGTTTTTGAAACTGCGGACGAAGTTGCAGGTATTTCTATTCTCTATTTTTAGTTTGCCGTTTTTCACCTCCGTTATTATTTCGGGAATCAAGTTGCGAGGTGCTGTCACCTCTACAAAAGTTTCAGTGCTGTCATAAAGCTCTATTTGGATATAATCACGCAGTTCAATAGAGGTGAAGTTTGCTATAGTGCGCAGCTCAGTTTCGTAAGAACCTGCCTTTTGAAAACAGTCGGGAGCATTTTCCTTGTTGCAAGAAATGAGGACCAAAAAAACAAGACAGCAAGCCATGGACATCAATGAAAATTGACTCGATGTTAGTTCTTTATTTAGTGGTTTGCAGATCATATCACCTTCTCAAAAGGCATATCCTATTCCCACCTCGCCATAGTCGGCTTTGGCGAAGTGTGTTTTTAGCATCAGTTGTGCAAAGCAATGATTTGAAAAACGGTAACGCAAACCAAAACGATGGTAGAGTACACCATCGTTTTTCCAGTTGTCCTTCAAGTAAAAACCTTGCTGTATTTTTAACTCTACCAAATTGAAATGAAGAGAATAACTAAGCAACGCACCTAGCTGCATCATTTTAATCGAGGTTGGTGTTTCGTTTTTGTAGCGTTCCATCAGCGGTTTTAGTGATGTGTTGTAAAAGGCATCCAAGCCAAGTCCGAATGAACTTTTGTAAGTAACTCTGCGGTCTTGCAAAAAGGAAAGGGTAAACGTTTCGAACTTCTTGCCAAGAGGAGGTTGTATCTCTTTCATACCGAATGAAAGGGCAAGTGTGGAGGTGTTCTTTTTGAATTTCTGTTCGGAAACATTAGCTGTAAATGCTTGAGGGAGGCCGGTGCGATTGAAAGTGCAACCAACATAGATACTAACATTGTTAGCTCCTAAGTTGGGTATCTGAAAAGCACCATTGCTGAAATGAGTAAGGCGCACTCCACTTGCTAAATTGACTTTTGAGGAAAGGGGAATCTTTACTTGGTACTGAATACTGAGTGCTACATTGATATGAGAACCTAAAACAGGTGCTTGATGATTCTCGCGAAGATCCCAAATTTTTGTTGAGTAACCAGAGCCTATGCCCAGGATGATGTCATGCATATTTCTAATGGAAAAACCACTGAGTTCTTTTTTCGATTCAATAACCTTGAACTTATCTAGTGGCAAACGCAATGAATAGCACAAGCTAGTAAAGGTGCCGAAAGCAGCAGGATTGCCGGTGTAGTTACAAAACAAACTGATACCATGACTGGGAAAGCCATAGTGCTCTTGCCAAGGGCGATTTCCAATTGTTCTTTTTTCAACTAGAAAATCTCCGGCTAAAGAATGTCCTTGAATCAAATGAACCATTTGAGCGGCATGCGGCACAATGAAACCAGAGTGCGGAGCTAAATGAAATGAAAGCGGATTCTTATTTTTCACAAATGAACTATCGCTTTGTGCTGATGCACAGTGCAGCAGCGCAAAAAAACAGAAGATGCAGAGAGCTGATTTCATTCGCGGTCAAATCTAGATGAGCTGTGCTTTTTTGTTGACGAGGAGTTACGAATACATTTGACTCAATTCCTTCCTCCTTTTAGAACACAAAAATGAAATCAAAAATTTTACTTCTCATTGTAATGCTGTTCAGTGCAGCATTTAGCGCTCAGAATCTTACCGCACTTGATGTTGAACTGCAAACATTTTACACTAACAATGCAGTACCTGTTGGCATTTATAGTTGTGGCGATGACAGGATGTTCATCCTGGAAAAAAATCAAAGTGATATAGAAATTGTTGATCTTGATGGTAACTACATTGGAATATTTCTAGACCTTACAGGCCTTACAACCACAGGTGGTGAGCGTGGCTTGTTAGGCCTAGCCTTTCATCCCGACTACTTGCAAAATGGATTTTTCTTCGTAAACTATACCAATGCTGTAGGTAATACAGTGGTTGCGCGGTATCAGGTAAGCGCAAACCCTGACGTGGCTGATCCCGCTTCTGCAACGATTATCCTCACCATTACTCAGCCTTTTTCTAATCACAATGGCGGCCATGTCGCATTTGGTCCTGATGGATATTTGTACATCGGTATGGGTGATGGAGGAAGCGCGGGTGATCCAAATGCGAATGCACAAAATCCACTTGCACTCCTCGGAAAAATGTTGCGCATTGATGTCAATGATGGGTTGCCCTATACCATTCCAATAGACAATCCGTTTTTTGGTCAGCTTGATACTTTGCCGGAAATATGGGCGCTAGGTCTTCGCAATCCATGGAAGTTCAGTTTCGATAGGATTACTGGTGACATGTGGATTGGAGATGTCGGACAAGGCAATTGGGAAGAAATTGATTTTCAACCAGCAGGGCTTGCAGGACAAAATTATGGCTGGCGCTGCTACGAAGGCAATGCATCTTACAACCTTAGCGGTTGTCAATCCCAATCGTATTATGACTTTCCAATAGCAGACTATAGCCACGGTACCGATGCTTTTTGCTCCATCACCGGTGGTGTCGTTTACCGCGGAGGAGCTTATCCTTCAATGCAAGGAATCTATTTTTTTTCTGACTATTGCAATAGCACCATTTTCAGTATTACTCAAGATGGTGAAGGTGGGTTTATTGAAGATGAATTAAGTGCTTCCACCAATAGCATTGTGGCTTTTGGCGAGGACATTAACGGTGAAGTGTATGTAGTAAGCAATGCTGGCCCTATTTATAAATTGATTGATTCATGTCCTTTTTACCCTCAGCTTTCGGCCAATGGCGAAGGCGCACTGCAGTGCGATGCTGGTACCCAACATTGGTGGTACTTGAATGGCGAATTGATATCGGACGCAAATGCTCAAACCTTTACTCCAACCTTAGCCGGTGTTTATTACGCACGAACAAGTAATGGTGAATGCACTAGGCAAACCAATTCTGTGCAGTGGGCAATTGTTGGTGGCATTCCTGGTTGCACTTATTTGAATGCGCTCAACTTCAATGATGAAGCTAGTTTGGATGACGGCACTTGTCAGTTCAGTGCAGATTGCGCATGTCCCGCTGACTTGGACGTAAATGGAGAAATTGGTGTAAGCGATCTAATTATTTTCATTGGCCAGTATGGTAGCATTTGTGGCGAATAAATAATGGGTGTTTGCGCTCTTGACTTTTACAAAACTAGGTAGACCATTTTCTTCCTTCTATTATTGCCACAATTCAAAACCTTAATTCTTGAATATGATAAAAGGATGCTTATTTGACATGGACGGTGTGATTGTGGACACCGCCAAATACCACTTTCTAGCTTGGCGCAGATTGGCGGATACGCTCAGTGTGCCTTTCACCGAAGAACAGAATGAACAGCTGAAGGGAGTGAGTCGAGTAGACTCCTTAGAGAAAATATTGGCATGGGGACACTTATATCTTGACAATGACAAAAAGGTGGAGCTGATGGAGTTGAAGAATAAATGGTATTTGGATTACGTAACAGGAGTAAGCCCCAATGAGATGTTGCCAGGTGCGCATGATTTTCTGCTGGATTTAAAGAAGCATGAGATCAAGATTGGATTGGGATCATCTTCCAAGAATTCCCTGCTCATTTTGGACAAACTAGGTATACTCGATTTGTTCAGCACCATCGTTGACGGAACGAAAATTCATTTCTCAAAACCCCATCCGGAAGTCTTTCAAAAGGGAGCTGCTGAGCTTGGTTTGGCGCCTGCCAACGTGGTGGTATTTGAGGACGCTATAAGCGGTGTTGAATCGGCCAAAGCGGGAGGTTTCAGGTGTATAGGAATTGGTGATGCAGAAACCTTGAAAGTGGCTGATGTTATCATCAATTCTTTAGATAAAATGACTGTGGAGAGAATGATTCAACTAATTGATTAAACTCATGAAAAATTGTTTGTTGCTCATTGCGCTTATTCCTTCCTGTGCATTCTGCCAGTTTGAAATTGGACACACACAGATGACATTCATTGACGCATCGCGCGATGACCGATCAATACTTGCTGAGTTGTATTACCCTGCTTTGACGGAAGAGGAAGACGCGGTGGCGGCCGATGGCGAGTTTCCACAAATCACTTTCGGTCATGGCTTTGTGATGGGCTATAATGCGTATCAAAATATTTGGGAGCATCTGGTGCCACAAGGCTACGTTATGGCATTTGTGACAACCGAAGGAGGTATTGCGCCCAGTCATTCGGACTTTGGTTTGGACCTAGCATTTGTTCTGAATGAATTGAATTTAGAAAACGAAAACACATCCTCTATTCTGTACAATCACTTGAACGATGTGCAAGGGCTGATGGGCCACAGCATGGGAGGCGGCAGCAGTTGGCTGGCGGCATCACAGAATGTAAATGTTGATTTTGTAATAGGTCTGGCACCCGCAGAAACAAATCCTTCGGCCATAGATGCTGCCGCTCAGGTCTATTGTCCTGTTCTTGTTTTGTCAGGCAGTGCTGATGCAGTTACTCCACCAACAGATCATCACATGCCCATTTATGAAGTGTCAAACAGTGTATGCAAATACTTTGTGAATGTGGTAGATGGATCTCATTGTGGCTTTGCAAACGCTGGCTCTTTATGCGATTTTGGCGAATTGGGTTTTGATGGTATTGCTCGCGAGTTGCAGCAGACAATCATGAACAGTGTTATCGACTTGTGGTTGGAAAACATAACAGCAGCAAGTCTAGCAACCTCTGATTTTCAAAATTACTTTGAGGGAAATAGTGAGGCAGAGCTTACCTATTCCTGTGTTGGTTCAGTATGTGATTGTTACTCCGCACCTGTTATCTACCCAATTCCTGTTACCACTATTTTGAATATTACAACGAATTGGCAAAACGCACCAAGTGACGCAACTATTTTTGATGTTTGCGGCAAGTTGGTGCACTCTTCCCCCTTTTATGCGGGCGCTATTTCCTTGGACTTATCTGCATTGAGCAATGGGTATTATGTGTTAAGAGTGTCAAACAAATTGAATGATAGCAGAGTGAACTTTGTAGTTCAACATTGAGTCATTTTTTCGAGGTTGATTTCTTTTGTTTTTTGCAGGCTTCAACTTCTCTAATATTCGTCAATGCAATATCCCCGGCTATTTTCTCCACTGAACCTCGGCTTCACCACGCTGAAAAACCGTGTCATCATGGGCAGCATGCACACTGGTTTGGAGGAAGAAAAAAATGGTTTTGAAAAACTTGCGGCTTTTTATGCTGAGCGCGCAAGAGGTGGTGTTGGCCTAATAGTGACGGGTGGAATTGCACCTGATATTTTTGGACGACTCACTCCATTTGCCTCCAAACTCACATCGCAATCTGAGGTTGAAAAACACAAGCTGATTACAAATGCAGTGCATATTGCAGATGGAAAAATCTGCTTGCAAATTCTCCATGCAGGACGTTATGCTTATCATCCCTTCTCATTGGCACCATCGCGCATCAAAGCACCCATTGCGCCTTTCACACCTTGGGCAATGCCATCATTTTATGTAGAAAAAACAATTCAACATTTTGTGCGTGCCGCAAAACTTGCACAGCAAGCAGGTTATGATGGGGTTGAAGTGATGGGTAGTGAAGGTTATCTCATCAATCAATTTCTGGTTACTAGAACGAATAAACGCAACGACAAATGGGGCGGAAGTTTTGGAAATAGAATGCTATTCCCTGTTGAAATTGTAAGACGAATACGCGAAGCGGTGGGTGAAAATTTCATCATTATCTATCGTTTATCGATGCTTGATATTGTGGACGATGGTCAAACATGGAATGAGATAGAAACACTAGCTAAAGCGATAGAAAATGCCGGTGCTTCCATTATCAACACCGGCATTGGATGGCACGAAGCTCGAGTGCCCACTATTGCACAAATGGTTCCTCGGGCTGGCTTTGCATGGGTGACTAAAAGACTGATGGGTAAAGTGAATATTCCGTTAATCACCACCAACAGAATTAATTCACCAGAAGTTGCAGAACAAGTCTTGCAAGAAGGATGTGCCGATATGATATCGATGGCGCGACCGTTTCTGGCTGACCCAAATTTCATGTTGAAAGCGAAAGAGAATAGAAGTGATGAAATCAATACCTGCATTGCTTGCAATCAAGCTTGTTTGGATCACATCTTCAATCGGAAAGTAGCATCATGCATGGTCAATCCATTTGCTTGCAGAGAGACGGAATGGAAAATTACTCCCCTCTCCTCTGGAGAGGGGATGAGGCCAAAGAACATTGCTGTTGTTGGTGGCGGACCTGCCGGACTTTCGGCTGCAGTAACTGCAGCGCAACGAGGGCATCGAGTAACGCTTTTTGAAGCGAGGAATGAAATGGGGGGCCAACTCAACATGGCCAGGGTGGTGAGTGGCAAAGAGGAATTCAACGAGACATTGCGTTACTTCAATCGTCAACTTGAGCTCAATAATGTGGATGTCAAATTGAATACAAGGTTTGAAATTGCAATGGCCAAAGACTTTGATGATGTGATCGTTTCTTCGGGTGTGTTGCCGAGAGAATTAAGTATGGAAGGTTCTGACCTTCCTCATGTGTTCAACTACGCGGATGTACTTCGCGACAAAAAACAAGTTGGAAAGCGTGTTGCGATAATTGGCGCAGGAGGGATTGGAATAGACACAGCAATGTTTTTATTGAAAGGGAGCAACCCGGAATCATCGCATGATTTCAACGAGAAATGGAATTTGGACGAGACTTATTTAATGCGTGGTGGAGTTAGAATTGAAGAGCCCCTCTCTACTAGAGAAGGGTTGGGGGTGAGGCAAATATTCCTCCTTCAACGAAAAAAGGGAAAACCAGGTGCCGCATTAGGCAAGACTACTGCGTGGATACACCGCGAAGAATTGAAGAAGTATGGCGTGAAGTATTTGGATGGTGTGGAGTACGAAAAAATCTCGGAGCAGGGATTGCATATCAGTCGCAATGGACAATCGCATTTGCTTGCAGTGGACAATGTCATCATTTGTGCCGGGCAAGTGAGCGAGCGCAGCCTTTATGATGAACTCAAAGCGAGAGGCATTTCAGCTCATCTCATTGGCGGAGCGAAGGAAGCAGGTGAGTTGGATGCGAAGAGGGCAATTGAGGAGGGGACGAGGGTGGGGATGGTGGTTTAGTTGGAAACGCAATTTGCAGCGATCTCAAAGTTTTATGGACCCAAGTCGTATCAAAATTCAAACTGTCACCACAAAAGAATTCAATATTCATATTTTGACCTTTGTGCACAAAATTGGCATTAATGTGTTTGAAAGGGTATACGCTAAGAGTGTCATAATTTTCAACCACGAAATCATAGTTCGCGCCATCAATCATGTAAAATCCAACCTCGTTCGCTAACTCTGGCAACATCATTTTGTATCTAAGGTCATTTAGAATTGAATCGCGATGTTCGAATGTGTATGAACGAACATGTTGAGAGTAGTAAACTGGACTCTGCTTGAAGTTGATTATTTGAAAGCCTGTTGACAATGGGAATTCACAAATCCATTCTGTCCCCGTCAATTTACCTCCACTACTCTTATAGTGTTGAAACCAATATCTATCAACTTGTGCATTGCAACTTGCACCGTATTTGAATTCAGAACTGTCTAATTCATCTGGAATCATCATCTGTACTCTTCCAAGTTCATTATACAATTCAAAACTCACCTCATGAAACCCCGTGTAATCAATTTTTGCTTCACTTCTATTTGAAGTTGGTTCATTGCAATTGAACAATGTCAAAGAAATGATGCAAAGCAAAATAGTGCATTTATGATGATTCATCATTTCTATTAACTCAAAGAGTTTCCAAATATTGATTCGGATGAAATAAATTCTTCATGTTATCATTGAACCTGTCAAACTTCGACTATGCAAGATTACTCTTTCATCACCATTTGGAAATTGAATGCACCGCTTGAAAAGGTGTGTAATGAAATTCACAATGCTGAGCAATGGCCTAAGTGGTGGAAAGGGGTGGAAAAAGTGGAAACAGTGGAAGCAGGTGAGCCAAATGGCATGAATAGCGTTCGGGTCTTCACTTTCAAGAGCGCATTGCCTTACAAACTTTCTTTCCATTCGCGTGTCACTGCTGTTGAATATTTGCAGCGCATCGAAGGCGTTGCTTTTTTTTGGGTGAGTTGGATGGACAAGGCATCTGGACACTTACTACTACCGGTGACACCACAGTTGTTCGTTACCACTGGATGGTAAAGACTACCAGGTGTTGGATGAATATTCTAGCGCCAATTGCCCGCCCTGCATTCGAATGGAATCACGATGTCATAATGAAATGGGGTGGAAAGGGCTTGGAAAATCGTTTGGGTTGCGAGTTGCTCCTATGATGATAACTCTTGCTTGGTGTCCAAATGACACTTTCTTTTATTTGCCAACTTTCATTGCCTAAGGCCTAATGCACATTGAATGATAAAATACCTCAAAACTGACCCCTGGAAAATCATAGAAGAAGGATTCAAGCGCAAGCACCACCGTTCTTCAGAGAGCATGTTTTCGATTGGGAATGGTCGCTTTGGCCAGCGCGCTAACCACGAAGAAAAATTCACAGGACCCACTTTGCAAGGTAGCTATGTGGCCGGAGTTTATTACCCCGACAAGACACGTGTGGGTTGGTGGAAGAATGGGTATCCTGAATACTTCGCCAAGGTCCTCAATAGCACCAATTGGATTGGTATTCATGTTTGGATTGATGAGGAAGAGTTGGACTTTGCAACTTGTATCACTTCTAATTTCAGAAGAGAGCTGAATATGAAGGAAGGTTACCTGTTGCGTGAATTCGACATTGAGATGCCATCAGGCAAAATGGTGCACATTCGTGCAGAGCGTTTCTGCTCCATGGCCGATGATGAAACTGCCGCAGTAAGCTACAGTGTCACAGCGCTCAACTTTATGGGCATGATTCGTTTTCAACCCTACCTGGATGGTGATGTGAAAAATCATGACAGTAACTATGATGAAAAATTCTGGGAGTCCATTCATCATGAATCAACCGTGGGTGAAGGCTATGTGATAACTCGCACGCGAAAGACGGAATTCGATGTTGCTGTGGGAATGAAACTTCAGGTCTTTTTGAAAGGCAAAGAAGTTCAGCCATCTTACCATTATTCATCTAAAGAGTTTTTTGCCGAGAACAACTTCGAGAAGGGGTTGAATCAAGGGGAAACCCTGACACTTTTCAAATACGTTGGTGTTGTTTCTTCTCTGAATTATAGTAAGGCTGATTTGCTTGCACTTTGCAAACAAGCAACAAGGCGCGCCCATGAAAATGGCTTTGAGAAAATGCTTGCTGCTCAAAAAGAAAAATGGGCGGAGGTGTGGAAACTTGCAGACATTGTGATAGAAGGAGATGACGAAGCACAACAAGCCATTCGCTTCAACATTTTTCATCTTAACCAAACCTACACAGGTGAAGATGCAAGACTGAACATTGGGCCAAAGGGCTTTACTGGTGAGAAATATGGAGGCTCGACTTATTGGGATACGGAGGCTTATTGTTTGCCGTTTTACATGAGCACCAAGGAGCAAAAAGTGGCTCGGCAATTACTGGTCTACCGCTACAATCAATTGGATCGGGCTATTGAGAATGCAGCAAAACTTGGATTCAAAAGCGGAGCTGCTCTGTACCCAATGGTAACCATGAATGGTGAAGAGTGTCACAACGAATGGGAAATCACATTCGAAGAAATACATCGCAACGGAGCAATTGCTTATGGCATTTACAATTATGTGAAGTACACCGGTGATGAGAAATACTTGAGTGAATGTGGTCTTGATGTATTGATCGGAATTGCACGTTTCTGGGCGCAACGTGTGCATTGGAGCGAGGCCAAGAAGCAATATGTGATGCACGGTGTGACAGGCCCCAATGAATATGAGAACAACGTAAATAACAATTGGTACACCAGCTACTTCGCTGTGTGGTGTTTAAAATATTGCCTTGAAGTCATCGAGCTTGTTCGCACTTCTGACTCAAAAGCATTAGCTGAAAAATTTCGTAAGTGCAACTTCGATGAAAGTGCTGAATCTGAATGTTGGAAACGAATCATCGCCAATATGTACTTTGGAAAACTGGAAGGCACCAACATCTATTTGCAGCAAGATGGTTTTATGGATAAAGAACTTCGAAGTACCACAACTTTAGCAGTTGAAGAACGGCCCATCAATCAGCACTGGAGCTGGGACCGTATTCTACGTTCATGTTTTATCAAACAGGCGGATGTGCTGCAAGGCATTTACTTTTTCGAAGAAGATTTCAGTGAGCAAATACTCAAAGACAATTTCGATTTTTACGAGCCAATGACAGTGCATGAGAGTTCGTTGTCGCCATGTGTGCACAGCATTCTTGCAGCCAAGTTGGGCTATGAAGAAAAGGCATATGACATGTATATGCGGACATCGCGGCTGGACTTAGATGATTACAATCACGAAGCGCATGAAGGCTTGCATATCACCAGCATGGCAGGCACATGGATGAGTGTGGTGCAAGGCTTTGGAGGAATGCGTGTAGTGAATAACGAACTAAAATTCTCACCTATGCTGCCTAAACAATGGAAGAGTTATTCATTCAATGTCTTGTTTAGAGGAAAGGTGGTGAATGTGAAAGTGAGCGAGAGCGGAGTAGAGGTGAGGTAATTACCCCTTCCTCAAAAACTCCGTGCGAAGCACGATACTTTTTCCATCCACTTTGCAGTCTACTTCATCCTCATTGTTTGTAAGGCGAATTTTTTTTACCACTGTGCCTTGTTTCACGGTCAATGAGGAACCTTTTACTTTCAGGTTTTTGATGACTACCACTGAGTCGCCATCATTAAGGACATTCCCGTTGCAGTCTTTTACTTCCATGTCTATTGAGTTAAGTGCGCAAAGTAGTCTCAAAAAGATTCTTGATATGCGAAGGTCTAAATTCGCGGCAATAAATAGAACATGAACTACAGAAGACTCGGCAAAAGCGGCCTACAAGTAAGCGAACTCAGTTTCGGATCGTGGATAACGTTTGCTAATCAAATAGACAATGGTGTAAGTGAACAACTTATGGACATTGCTTACGATGCAGGTGTCAACTTCTTCGACAATGCAGAAGTATATGCAGCAGGAAAAAGCGAAGAAGTGATGGGCGACATTCTGAAGAAGAAAAACTGGGCACGCGATACCTACATCATTTCCAGCAAAGCGTTTTTTGGTGCAGGAGGAAAACTTCCTACCCAACGTGGGCTTCATCGCAAGCACTTGGTAGAGGCGTGTGAGGCTGCACTGAAACGTTTGCGGATGGATTACCTCGACTTGTATTTCTGTCATCGTCCAGATAAACAAACTCCGATGGAAGAGACAGTGTGGACCATGCACCAACTCATCATGCAGGGTAAAATTCTTTACTGGGGAACCAGCGAATGGAGCGCACAAGAACTCATGGAAGCGCATATGGTGGCGCGTCAGTACAATCTCATTGGCCCAACCATGGAACAACCACAATACAATATGCTTACCCGCAGAAAGGTGGAAGTGGAGTATGCGCAGATATACAAAACGGTTGGTCTTGGCACCACCATCTGGAGTCCTATGGCTTCGGGTTTCCTGAGTGGTAAATACAACAACGGAATTCCAAAAGATACTCGCCTTACACGCGATGAACTGAGCTGGTTATCTGAAAAAACGATTGTAGAGGAGAACATTGAGAAAGCAAAGAAGCTGACTGCACTTGCACAGGAAATTGGTACCACCATGCCCAAGATGGCTATAGCCTGGTGCTTGAAGAATGAAAATGTAAGCACAGCAATTCTTGGTGCATCGAAGCCTGAGCAGTTGAAAGAAACACTGAAATCAGCAAAAGTAGTTTCACTGCTAACTGATGAAGTAATGGAAAAGATAGAAGGGATACTTGACAACCAACCAAAGCATCCGCAGTATTGAACATTTGTTGATTTGGAGAATTGTTGACTAGTAGATTCAATAATTCTTCAAGTCAACAATTCTCCAAATCAACAAGTAAAGAATTGCGCATAGACATCCTCACCATACTACCCCGATTGCTGGACGGCCCTTTTGCTGACAGCATTCTTGAACGTGCGCAGGAGCGCAAATTGTGTGAGATACACCTCCACAACATTCGTGACTATAGCACGCAGAAGCAGAAGAGTGTTGACGACTATCAGTTTGGTGGTGGTGCAGGAATGGTGATGATGATTCAACCCATTGCAGACCTTATCACTAGACTGAAAAGCGAACGCGATTACGATGAAGTGATTTACTTGACACCTGATGGCGAACGATTGGATCAGAAAACATGCAACGGACTATCGTTGAAGAAGAACATCATTTTGCTTTGTGGACATTACAAAGGAGTGGACCAACGTATTCGCGACCATTACATCACACGTGAAATTTCTATAGGTGATTATGTACTGAGCGGTGGTGAACTTGCCGCAGCAGTTATTGTGGACTCAGTGGTAAGGCTTATCCCAGGTGTCATGAATGATGAGACCAGCGCACTCACAGATTCATTTCAGGATAATTTACTTGCACCACCTGTTTATACCCGCCCTGCCGAATACAATGGCTGGGGCATCCCTGAAGTTTTGCAGGGCGGCAACCACAAAGCAATAGACGAATGGCGCATGAACGAAGCCTTGAAAAAGACAAAGGAGCGCAGGCCCGATTTGTTAGAGTGAGGGATATCTAATTTAAGATTCTCTGAATTTCATTCCCCTAAATACTAAATCCCAATTCCGAAATCCTCCCCATGTTCGAACACAAATCACAGAAACTTATTTCCAGAAAGGAATTCATTTCACGCCAACTGAAATGCACTTTGTATGCGGCTGTCATTATTGCCTTTTCATTGGCCATTGGAGTTATAGGATATTCAACCACATGCGATTTGCCTTTTGTAGATGCCCTTTTGAATGCCTCGATGATTTTGGCAGGAATGGGCCCCGTGGATGAGATGACAACCGATACTTCTAAATTCTTCGCTTCTTTCTATGCGATCTACAGCGGTGTAGCGTTTTTGTCCACTATCGGAGTATTTATTGCACCGATGCTTCACAGATTTATGCACAAATTGCATTTAGAGAAGTAGCGCAGAGTTGAAACATTTAGGGAAAGATTCCCACTATTGACCTCAACTCATACAACCTTTCTGATTAGGTTCGGTTATTATTGTGCAAGGAAAAAACCTGTAAGCCTTCTTCTTGATCAGCCCCCACTCAAATACCTTGTTTTTGAAACTTGTTGTTGTGTTTGCTTTTATAGCATTGCATTGCGTGTGCTTGGCTACCCATATTGTTGGTGGCGACATGTATTATACCTACATAGGCAACAATGGTTTTGGAGATGCGCAGTATGAAGTGACCCTCACTGTCTATCGCGACTGCGGGCCTGACAATGTTAACAATACAGGTTTCGATGAGAATGCTCAAATAGGCGTCTATGATTCAGGGGATGGTTCACAGTACGATTCCTTTGCGATGGATCTGGGCTCTGCGGAAATAGATTGGGTGCCTGTGGAGTTAGAGAATCCATGTTTTATTCTTCCTCCTGATGTGTGCATTGAACGCGCAGAGTACACCGAAGTGTTCACCCTGCCTATGTCAGTGGATGGCTATACCATCATTTATTCACGCTGTTGTCGCAATGGTTCTATCGTCAATTTGAACAACCCCCAAGACCAAGGAACCACCATCGTAATCTATGTGCCCGGTGTGAATCAGGTGGAAGCCAATGAACCAAACACCAGCGCACAGTTCGACAATTTTCCTCCTGTTGCACTTTGTGCCAATGCCGAGTTCTTTTTTGATGCCAGTGCAACAGATGAAGATGGTGATTCCTTGTCTTATCACTTTTGCACGCCATACCAAGGTGGTTCTCCACAAGACCCAGCACCGTTTCCACCTTTTAATCTTGATTTGGTGCCGGTAAATTGGGCTGCAGGTTTTTCGTATGACTATCCCGTAACGAGTAATCCTCAACTGCTGATAGACGAAATAACCGGTCAGATGAATGGAACAGCTACAGAGATTGGCCGTTTCGCTCTCGCTATTTGCGTGGACGAATACCGAGAGGGCATTCTCATCAACACCATCATGCGCGACTTTCAGTTCAATGTTACGCTTTGCGACCCAAACATTATCGCTTCTACTTCAGACGAAATGCAGTTTTGTGTTGGCGATGTGGTTCAGTTTGAAAACAACTCTACCAACGGCAGTTTTTTCTTTTGGGACTTTGGCGTGCCTGACATTGATACAGATGTGAGCGAAGAGGATGAGCCTTCTTACACATTTCCTTCGGGAGGCGAATACACGGTAATTCTGATAGCCAATCCGGGTTGGCAGTGCGCTGACACTGCGTACAGCGTTGTGTCTTCCTACTCCGTTATTGAACCTGAAATAATTATTGGAGACTACACCTGCCTCAACGATTTGGATTACTACAGTTTTGCTATCACTAGCAATGCTTCAGCCAATGCCACCTATGCGTGGGATTTTGGTGTGGGTAGCATTCCTTCTTCTTCCAGTCAGGAGAATCCTGGTTTGATACAAATGAATGGGGAGGCATTGAGCACTTCTATTTCAGTTATTGTTACAGACTTTGGTTGTCCTGAAAGTGACCAAGTAGTTATAGATAATCCACCCGACCCCATAGCAGGCATCGCACCTCAAACGGTCTTCTGCGAAGGCTTCGGATACCAGTTCAACAGCGAAAGTGTGGATGCAGAATCGTATACATGGACTTTGGACGGAAACAATTTTCCACCCATGTCGCTGGAAGAAAATCCATACCATTGGTTTGCAGAAGCAGGAACTTACGCTGTGCAATTGCTTGTAGAAGCACCATTCACTTGTCCTGACAGTTCCACCACAGAAGTAGAAATTAGTCCCGACCTCAGCTCGTTTTTTGATGAGCAAGCTTCTCAATGTTTTGAAGGAAATAGTTTTGATTTTACTGCTGAAGGAGCCAATGAATCAGATGCTGTTTACGCCTGGAACTTTGGAGTTGGAGCCACACCTTCTTTTTCATCACAAATGAATGTGCAGAATGTATCTTACAGCTCAACCGGTTGGAAGACGATACAACTAACGATAACAGAAAACACCTGCACCGAATCATATACAGATAGTGTATGGGTAGTACAAAATTTCGAAAATGAGTTTAGTGTCAATTCTGAACTTGCTTGCCCACCAGCCGCATTGGCCTTTGAGTCAACTTCTGTAGCAGAGGTTCCCGTTTATTATGTATGGGATTTTGGGGATGGAAGCGTTTCATCTGCTGGTGATGGAACACATTATTACGAGCAAGTGGGTAGTTATGATGTGTCGGTTACTGCCTATACCTTGTGGGGTTGTGTAGAAACGGAAACAGTCAACTTTCCAAATGCGGCTCAAGTAATGGCCTCACCCATTCCTGGTTTTACCATCGAGCCGCAAATGCTGGATATACTCAATCCATTTATTTCCGTTTCCGATTCTTCGTTTGGTGGTGTCAGTTGTTTTTATATGATGAGCGATGGTGGCCAAACCTATGATTGTGATTTCGCTTACGAATGGACAGAGGCAGGAATACAAACCATCACCCAGTATGTCACCAACGAATATGGTTGTGTTGCTTCTGTGTCGGGGCAAGTGTTCATCAATGGATTTTTGTTTTTTGCGCCCAATGTTTTCACACCGAATAATGATGGACTGAATGATGAGTGGCTGCCAGAGTCAACGGGAATAACTTCCTACGGCATCCAGATATTTAATCGCTGGGGCGAAGTCATATTTGAAACCAACGACTGGACAAAGCCTTGGACAGGTGGCGTGAACCTTGGCGAATACTTCGCGCCTGACGGAGTTTACAACTACATCATTAAAGCAGAAGACTTGATGAAACTTCCGCACGAATTTCATGGACACATCGTGTTAACACGCTAACTATTTTCAGTTCCATTTTTATTTTTTCAATACCTGTTTACATTTGGCTCTCTACACCAAATCAAACTACATCTATTTATCACTATGAGCGAAGGTTATCAGGGAGGCGATTTATATACCGCTTCGGTACGTGCTGGCAAACGCACTTACTTCTTTGATGTGAAGGCAACACGCGGCAATGATTTGTTCCTCACCATTACTGAAAGTAAAAAAGTGGGCTTCGAAGAAGAAGGAAATGTGCACTTCGAAAAGCACAAAATCTTTTTGTACAAAGAAGACTTTGACAACTTTATGGATGCGCTGAACGATGCCATGGCAGAAATAAAAAATAAGCAGGGCAAGGATGGATATCGCTCCGCTGAAAGTCCAAGGAGGTCGCAGCTGAGCAACGGTGGAGAGGAAGGTCATTCATCGGAGGAAGAGATGAATACATCAGATAGCAGCGCTAACAACAGCATGAGCGATGTGCGCTTTGATGACCTAGGAAGTTCTGAAGCATCTGCTTCCTAAAAAGAGTAAGACATTCAATAATGAATACATACAAGCCGCTGCGGTGATGCCGAGGCGGCTTTTTATTTTGCACAATAAGTGACCAACAAAACAAAAGGAATATTGTACTTGCTGCCCAACACGCTTGGCGGCACTGCTGAAGGATATGCCACACAGCAGGGTAGGGCAGTGGTAGCAGGTGTGCGCCATTACATCATAGAAGAAATACGCAGCGCTCGCAGATTGATGCGCGCCTTGGGCTATACCGAGGATTTCTCAGATGTCAACTTTGCTATGCTGAACGAGCATACCAAGGAAGGCGCACTGATGAACACCATGATGCCCTTAATAGAAGGAAACAACATGGCCATCATTAGTGAGGCTGGCCTGCCGTGCGTGGCTGACCCTGGTAAAGATGCCGTATTGCTTGCTCACCAAATGGGTGTGCGAGTAGTTCCTCTCAGTGGTTCTTCTTCCATACTGATGGCACTTATGGCCAGTGGGCTCAATGGTCAGCAATTCACCTTCAATGGATACTTACCGCGTGCGCGGAACGAACGCACCGCAAAGCTGCGCCAACTAGAAGGCCTTGCGCTAAAAGGTCAGACCCAACTCTTCATGGACGCGCCCTACCGCAACAATCAGGTGCTGGAGGATGCACTGACTTTGAAAGGGGATTTGCACTTATGCATAGCTACCAACATCAGTTTGGAAAACGAGCGCATCAATACCAAATCCATATCGGATTGGAAATTGAAGAAGCCTGACTTGCACAAGCAGTTGGTGATGTTTGTGTTGGGGAGGTGAATGAGCAGTGCCAAGTTGTCCCATCGGGAGCGCATGCACACACGAGATGCAATCTCGCGCGAGGGTGGGTAGTTATGGCAAGCATTTGAGTTCCTCTATTCGATTCTGATAAATCATTGCACTATCACCCATGTTTAGGCGCTGAAAAGCACTGGAAATTCCTTTTAAGCACTCGCAATTTTCGCTAATCTGACAAGCTGTCTGATACCAAATCAAACTAGTATCTGCCTTTTGTTGCAGGTCATATTCTTTGGCAGCTTCCATTGCTACAATATAATGTGGACTCTTTGCATATACTATATTGAAAAAAGGAGAATTTCGATCAAGTCTATTTTCACGCATAGTTTCCCATTTTAGCATTTCCAATATTTCAGAATCAGAATCTTGGTCATTGGTCAATGAGCACAACCTAAATGCAAATGGCAAACTTTCAGTCGCCATACCAAGATAATACATTGATCTGCATTTCAGCCTCAGCGCCTGAACATTGTTGCTGTCAACTGACAACAGGTTATCTACAATCTCCATGGATTGCTCAACCTCGTTCTCGTCAAAGAGTTTTGTGGCCCTCTTCAGTTCGGATTCCTTTTCAGTACATCCAAGAAGCATTTGCAAGCACAATAAAGTGACTAGTGTTATTTTACATTTAAACATATTCAATCAATTTCCTCTGGCGCAAGTTTAGCCCAGCGTAACCCGTGCCACCCACTGTGTCGGGCTTGCAGCCCGATATGATAATCCTTTGTATTCATTCTCCCGCTCATGCTGCTAACGTAAACCAAACTTGGCTGCAAGCCAAGTAAAGTGATGGGCACGGGTTACGCTGCCCTAAACACACGCCATTGAGAATACAATCGCGCGCGAGAGGGGGATTTGAAAATTACCTTTCGGTTTTTGAATAGCACTAGAGTTTCTTGAAGAGGTTGCTTTACCACAAAATCACTGACCAATCGCTTGCCAAAGATGGACAGAACTATTTCTTCTTGTCATCATCCTTGTCGTCATCATCGTCATCTCCCTCTTCATCATCTTCTTCTTCTGTACTTAACAAAGTTCCATTCGCATCAAAGATGTAATCCTTACCACCCACTTCAGCTTCGTAGCTGATGGTTCCGTTGGCAGCCACAATTTTTGCAGCTTCTTTTATTTTTTGTCCCTTCAGGCTATTAGTCACATAGTCTTTAATCGGTTGTGGTAAGGCTTCTACTTTTATTTCTGTCTCGGTCTGCACCAGTGTTCCATCTGCTAGGTACAAAACTGAAGTTTCCATTTTATTCTCTTCCCATTCGGCTTCATACATGCCGTCTTCCATTTCCCACTCCGGATTGGTAGCTTTGGGATAAGCAGTGGTGAATGCTGATTTCACTGCATCAGGAACAGTTATTTTCTTTTGTGCAGAGGTGTTGCAGGCTGCTGCAAGCAATGCGATTATTAAGGTAATTGGTTTCATTTTTTTTATTTTTATTTGAAATTTTATGGAGCGAATATGAATGTTGAGTTTGTAGAAAAACTGAAGAGATTATTTTAGAACACGATTTGCATTTGCACATACAGCCTGTCATCATGGCCTCCGGGAATATCCGTAACATTTCCCCTGAAAACATAATTGACCAGAACACGCAGTTTGTCTTTGGGCAGGCCATAGTATGCGCCAAGGGTCAACACTTTCCACTCATCTTCAACGGTGTCATACCTCACCATTGGACCTACTTTCCATTTTGTTTTTAGTGCAAGCTGAATCTGATAACCCACAGGTTCTTGGTATAGGGTATCACCTGCTGTATCTGTCCCAATTGCGTACTCGCCTGCTATGAAGAAATACTTATGGTCTACTTGAATATCCGCACCAAAGCGTTGGAAATCTGCATACACATCATCATGCGCATCGTAGATGGTATCGCCCAGGTATCGCAAACCCCCAATACCAAGTGAGCCTCCAACCCGTATAGTCAAATCATCTTTTTTATAGCGCAATCCAACGCGGCCCCAAACTGCCTTTTTCGTGTTGAAATCATAGGGGCCGGTCACGTCCATGCGTGTGCCGTTGGTAAAGGTGACCGCATCTTCTATTCTCAAATTATTGTTGATGGGAATGTGTCCAATGATCCCAATTCCATTGTCGCGCAGGTTCTCGCCTCTGCTCACAGCATCAGACATTTCAGCTCGGTTTACAGTGTATAGTTGAGTTATGGTTTGTCTATTCTCCCAACCGAATTGTGTCTTCTGCCTGCCTATTCTAATTCTTTGATTTTTGATGTGATGTAATTCAATGTACGCATCGCGCAACAGACCACCATGTTCAGGTGCTCTTGGGTCTATCATCACTTGATAAGAAATCTTGTCATTGATTTTCCCTTCGGCTATCAAACGCGCTCTTAGCACCCTGAAGCCGTCTGGGTCACGAATGGAATCCCCATTCGTATTGAATTCATTGAAGTAATGAACCTGAATGACGCCTGAGACATTCACCTTTGATTTGTTCGCCTTTTTTTTTGCTGTGCTGTCTGAAGCAGCTATGGCAGATTCTTCCAATTGTGCAATGGAAGTGTTTGATGCGCAAAATAAAAGCAGACACAAGGCATAGAATGTAATACGATTCATTGTGTTGATTTTTACGGTTGTTTAGCACAACAGTAAATCTACATTCTGTAAAAATTTGGTAGAATCAATACCGCACTTCCATTCGATGTCTGCCTGCCTCAATGGTATAAGCGATTGCAAATCCATTCACATCACATATTTGTTTCACTATAGCCAAGCCAAGTCCAACGGCATCTTGCGAGGAATTGTTCTTTTGAAAACGTTCGAACATCTTTTGTGGATCAGTTTCTAGGTTTCTGCCTGTGTTAGCAATGATGAGTGCATCGGATGTGATTTGAATGCTTATCTCTCCTTGTTCGATGTTGTGTTTAATAGCGTTGCTCAATAGGTTAGAAAGAAGGATGTCAGCCAGATGTGCATTCATCAACAATTCAGGTTGAGCATGAAACTTCTTTTCAACGCGCAACTTTTTGAATGCCATCAATTCTGCCAGTTGTTCCAGTTTGTTTTCAATGGCAGCAACTAAATTGACCGTTGTGGTTTCGTGAAACTGTCGGTTCTCAATTTTGGAAAGTAGCAACAACGATTGATTTAATTTAGAAAGTCGGTTGGTGGTTTCAAATGATTCTTGCACCAATTTCATTTGCTCCTGCGAGAGGTTGTTGTTTTGTATTAGCAGTTCCAGCTTAGCTCTTATGATAGCCAGTGGTGTCTGTATTTCGTGAGAAGCATTTTCTGTAAACTCTTTCAGGTTGCGGTAATCGGTGCTGATGCGAGTGGTCAGATGTTGCAACTCGTTGTTTAGTGTTTTGAATTCTGATATTCTTTCTTCACTGAATTCCGGAACGTCTTTGCTGTTTAGATCGAATGACTTTAGTGTGTTCAATGTTTTGAAGAAGGGACGCCACATTCTTTTTGAAAGCCAACGGGTAAGAAAAAATAAAACAAAAAGCATCACAACAGCAATCACAGCTAGCGACCAACTGATTTTCTCTATCAAATCATCGGACTCGTACATAGGGCTGCTAAGCGTAGCGGCATACCATTGTTCATTTACCTCAATGCCAAACACCAATTGCCTGAAGGGTTGTAGCTCTTCTTCCCACGGCATCAAGAGCGCTGTGTCACTTAGCACTTCTTCAAATGCTGCATTTGTTTCTTCAAATGAAAGTGCTATTCCCGTTTGCAATTCAGTCAGCGGCAATCGCAACGAGTCCTCTACAAATTGTTCTACATATTCTTTCTCAAGATAAATGTTCTCCGTAAAATCTTCGTCCAGATCATGCTTGAGAAAAAGATAAAACACCATGCCGCCTAGGGCAAACAAGAAGGTGGAAAGCAAGAGGTAATAAAGACTGGTGCGCGTGAGTAATTTCATGTTGCTGAAAATTTGTAACCCATTCCGTATACCGATTGTATCATATCCTCATGGCCGCCTTCCATCAGTTTCTTGCGCAGATTCTTGATGTGCGAATAGATGAAGTCAAACGAGTCTGCCATGTCCGCTTCTTCACCCCAGAGATGTTCTGCTATGGATTCTTTGGTGAGCACACGGTTCTTGTTGGCAACAAAAAACAACAGAAGCGCAAATTCTTTTTTAGTAAGCACGATGCTTTTTTCATTTACAAAAACTTCTTGTGCTTCGGGTAAAATGCGCAATTGGCCCAGCACTACTTCTTTGTTGCCTTCAAAGTTTCTTCTGCGCAATACCGACTTGATGCGTGAGTTCAATTCTGCCAAATGGAATGGCTTGGTGATGTAATCATCGGCACCCAAATCAAGCCCCACTATTTTATCGTCCAGCGAGTTTTTTGCTGAGATGATGATGATGCCTGTTTTAGGCTGAAGTTTTTTTATGGAGCGCACAATATCAAGCCCAGTGCCGCCCGGCAGCGTGATGTCCACCAAGGCGCAATCGTATTCATTCATCCCCGCCTTTTCATCCCCTACATAAAAATCGGCTGCTGTTTCGCACAGGTATCCTTCTTTCTTTAAGAATGCGACTATGGATGCTGATAACTCCTTTTCATCTTCTACCACAAGGATTTTCATGGTGCTAAAGTGAGAAAAGATTTTGGAGGAATGTTGAATGGACTGCACTTATCAAAACTTATAGCTATACCCCACCCTCATTACCTGAGTCTCAGAATAATCAGTGCTGGTGTATCGGAATCCATTGCCTTGTATTTCCTTTCTGGTAATCATGGTATTTGCAATGTCAGTGGCGTTTAGAAACAACTCCCCTTTGCCTTTTTGAATTGACTTTTTAATGCCTACATCGAAAGAAAAACGTGCTGCAATTTTTCCCTGCGGAATGATATCAGGTGCCAGATAAATGGCAGTGACTTGCGCATCCACGCTTTTGGAAAAATGAAACGTGTTGTTGAACTTGGCACTGCCTGAAATGATTTCCTGCTTCTCCACCACGAAAGAATTGGTTACAGGATATTGATTCACTACTGTGAAAGCATCAATGGTGTTTTGATACGCATTCAGATTCAGATTGAATGAATACCACTTGGCCACTTCATGCGAAAGCACGGTTTCGAATCCGCTATTGTAGCTGCGGTCAGCATTCTGAAAGATGGCATAAATCAAAGCCGTGCTGTCCAAACTGCTGGCTATACGTGTAATGGTGCCATCGGCAAGGCGGTGATAAGCTGCTGCATAGAAATATCCTCTCGGATAAACGGTCTTGAAGCCCAATTCAAATGAGTTGGTGAATTGTGGTTTCAATGCAGGATTGCCCACCTTTATTATTTCTGCATCATCGTATTTGGGGAAGATGCGGATGTCCACTTCGTTAGGCCTGTCCACTCTGCGGTTGAAGAAAAACGACAACTTATTGCGGTCATTCACCTTGTAAGCAATGCGCAAATTGGGGAAGGGTTGTATGTAATCATAGCCGTCACTTTTGTAGGTATTGTGGTCGGGGTTCACGTAGTAATTCAGTTTTACATACTCCACGCGCAAGCCTGCTTCAGCTTCCACTTTTTTACTTTCAAATACATAGTTGCCATAAATGGCAGGAATGATTTCCTTGTAAGTTGCTTCACCACCTGCGTTGGTATCCAACGGAGAATTGAGACCCGGAATAAAAAGCATGTTAGTTGGAATTTCGCGCCAACGAAACTTGGTTCCGCCTTCTATACGTCCGCTCTTTAGCGGACGTGTGTAGTCCAGGTTGAAGTCAGCAACATGCTCATCGGATATCAATGCAAAAGCATCTTTACTCGTGTAAGTCGGAAGGGTATTGTCGAAGAAATATTTCTCATCCTCGCGGTGAAAGGTGTAATTGAAACCAGTGTTGAGTACATGCCCTGGCTCTTTGAATTTGTGTTGGAGAGCAGCAGTGGCCATCACTGTTGTCTTCAATTCATCTTCCAGAAATTGCCACAAGCGAAGGCGCTCCGTATTACTTGCATCGAAGAAGGGCTCGTCACCACGATCAATGATTTTCTCAGTACCAAACAATCCCGAAATGGTGAGCATATCCTGTTCACTCATGTTCCAATCAATGCCTGCTTTGGTAGTAAGAAAATGTGTATTGCGATTGCGCTTCAGTTGTTGGTTGCGAATGGTACCATCATCATAAATGCGCGTTACAAACTCATTCTTGTTCAGCGTTTCGGTGTAGAGGTAATCCGCCTGCAGGAAGAGGTTCACTTTGTTCTTTCTATAGTTTAGTGACAGCGAAGGATTCACTTTGGGTGTGCGCTGGTACTGCGGTCTTATGGTTGGCAGGTTTTCTTTTCTTATCCAGAGCGCACCCAGTCCACCGGCTCCTCCCACCTTTCCATTAAAGCCTTCTTGCTTGTTTTTTTTGTAAATGATGTTGATGATGCCTGCATTTCCATTGGCATCAAATTTTGCTGAAGGGTTGTTGATGATTTCAATTTTCTCAATAGCTGATGCAGGTATGTTGTCTAGTCCCGATTGACTGCCCATGCCAGTGAGTGCAGTTTGTTTGCCATCTATCAGCACCATCACTTTATCGTTGCCACGCAATTGCACTTTGCCATCCTGCACTGTTACACCCGGCAGGTTCTGCATCGTTTGCAACACCGAGCCGCCACTTTGACTGATGTTGTCTTCAACGGAAAATGTCTTCTTGTCCATCTTCCCGCCTACTTCATCCTGCCTACCTGTTATCACCACTTCGGGTGCAGCAGCAGCATCTTCCATCAAAGCAATGGGAGGCACTTCAATAAAAGAAGAGAGACTCCCGACATAAAGCGATTGCAAAACGGTAGTGTAGCCGATGTAAGAAATTTCTATGAGGTAGTTGCCGGGGCTAACTGTTGCCAAGGTGAATCTTCCATCCTCATCGCTCACGGTGCCTGTTACAAATGTGCTGTCCTTCTCTGTCTTCAGCACAATGGTTACAAAAGGCAATGCAGTTTTGTTCGCGTTGTCAGTTACACCGCCAGAGACAGCAACAGATTTGTTTTGTCCAAATGAAAGTGGAATAAGAATGAATGAAAAAATGAAGAACAGAACAAATGCTTTTAGGCGGGTCATAAGTCGATTGAATCAAAAGAGATAGGGAGAATTTATGGTTGCTAAGGTGAGAAAAGAATTTGGAGGAATGTTGAATGGACAACACTTATCAAAACTTATAGCTATACCCCACCCTCACCACCTGTGTTTCATAATAATCAGTGCTGGTGTTTCGGTGGTATATCTCTGAATTTCCTTACTTATATCTATTGAAAAGCACGCATCATTTTTTCCTTATTGTATGGTAGCTCATTAGATATACAATAGAACAAGATTTTCAAAGGAGTGGAATGTTCCATTTTAGTCCAAATCCATAGAGTCATCCGTTAGCAATTACTCTGCTGACTTTGCACCGTTGAACGTTTTGAACTAGTATTGTCATCAACACAACCTACTCCAGTTATGAAGAGCCTTGTTTTTTTTACCCTATGTATTCTGTTTGCAAGCGGCATGATGGCCACTCACATCACTGGTGGCGAGATTAGTTATGATTACCTGGGCAACAATCAGTACAACATACGATTGAAGGTATATCGCGACTGTGGCCCGAACAACACTCTTGGAACGGGCTTCGATGATCCATTGTATATAGGCATTTACTTCGGCAACGGAGCATTGTTCTATGTGGAGCAAATCAGTTTTGTGAATGCGGTGGTCACCATTCTTCCCTTTGGTGTGGACAATCCTTGCCTTGTAGTACCTGATGATGTGTGCATAGAAGAAGCCATATATCAAGTGACAGTTACCCTCGCGGCAAATGCTGAGGGCTATGATTTAATCTATCAGCGCTGCTGTCGCTCACCCATCATCATCAACTTGGAAGTGCCGCAAGACCAAGGCATGACGTGCAGTACACACATACCCGGTACCAATGAATTGACAGGGGATAATAGCAGTGCCTCCTTCATCAACCTGCCTCCGGCACTGATGTGTACAGGCGAATTGTTTCAGATGGATCACAGTGCATTTGATGCAGATGGTGATGAACTCTATTATTACTTCTGCCAACCATTTCTGGGAGCTGGCCCCCTAGACCCTGCGCCAGCCACACCCCTTGGCCCGCCTTTCACTGAGGTGACTTGGGCCGATGGATTCTCCTCTGATTATCCCATAGAGTCTGACCCTGAGTTCACCATAGATCCCACTACTGGTTTCTTAAGTGGCCAACCTACTGACATTGGTAACTACGTATTTTCTATCTGCGTGGACGAACTAAGAAACGGCCAAGTCATAAACACCGTGAAGCGTGATTATATGATACAAGTGGTGCAATGTGGCCAAACCATATTAGCAGCAGTGGCTCAGCAGTTAGATCCTTGTGTGGGATATACGCTGCAGTTTCAGAATAACAGTTCAGGTATTGCTACAGAATTCTTCTGGGACTTTGGTGTAGTGGATGTCGCCACTGATACCACCTCGTTAGAGAACCCTGAATTCACCTTTCCTGAATACGGTACTTATACCGTCACATTGATAGCGCAACCAGAATCGTCTTGCACTGACACTGTCACCACGGTGGTCCAGATTAATCCTGAAAACCCAATTGTAATGGGGTATGAGTTGGTGGTGCCATTGCCATGCGATACCAGTCGTGTGTTTACCTTTCAATTCACAGGAGAGAATGCAGATGACGTTACCTGGGACTTTGGCGATGGGCAAAGCACACAAGGCGAGGAAGCACTGCATCAGTATGATGAGAATGGCGATTACAATGTTTTAGTCACTGCCTATAATGCACTCTGCGAGACAACAATTACGCAGTCCATTCCTGTCTCCACCAACAGCTCTATTTATGGTTTGAATTTGATAATGCCCAACGTGTTTACACCCAACCAAGACAATAAGAACCAACTGTTGCGGCCATTTGATCCGCTAGAAGAAACTATACTTCCTGCTGACTCCAGCATCTTTAGTTTTTTTGATGAATATGATATGAAGGTGTACAACCGTTGGGGCAACCTTGTTTTTGACAGCAATGGAAGTGCGCAAGGGTGGGATGGAAGAACCGAGAGTAGCGCGGTTAAAGGTGATACTTATTACTACATCATTAAGTGCAGCCTTAAATGCGATAGCAGGCAATACGAATATGCAGGGTATGTAACGCTGCTGGAGGAAAAATGAGTCATTAAGGTTTATCCGACTTTTTTCGTTAAGTCTTTCAGTTGCCCCATTATCTCTGGCAACTTCATGAAGCCTACGTACGATTTTTTGTAGTCCATTATTCCAAAAGCAGGTGAGCCTTGTAGAATAGTGTTTGGTTCCAGAATGTCTTTGCCAACGCCACTTTGCGCGGCTATTTTGGTTCCATCTGCTATTTTCAAATGACCAATTATTCCTACCTGCCCACCTATCATACAGTTCTTGCCAATATGTGTTGAGCCAGCAACACCTGTTTGCGCAGCTATCACGGTGTTCTCACCTATCTCAACATTGTGTGCGATTTGAATAAGGTTGTCCAGCTTAACTCCTTTGCGAATAATGGTGCTGCCAAGTGTTGCGCGATCTATGGTGGTGTTGCTTCCAACCTCTACATGGTTTTCAATAATGACATTGCCAATCTGCGGAACTTTGCTGTAATTGTTTTCGCTGTTGGCAGCAAATCCAAAACCATCACCACCGATGATAACCCCACTGTGCAATGTGCATGAATCGCCAATAATGCAGTCGGCATAAATGCGCACGCCCGGATAGAGTGTGGTCTTTTTTCCAATTCGGACATTGTCTCCTATATAACAACCGGGATAAATTTTCACCTCTTCCTCAACTACCACATTTTCACCTAAGTAAGAAAATGCGCCTACATAAACACTGTTGCCTACCGTTGCTGAAGCAGATATTTTTGATTGTTCGTCTATGACTGCTTGGGGTTGACGAAACTGATTGTATGCTTCCAGCAATTTTGCAAAACTTCCGTAAGCATCTGCAACACGTATAAGCGTAAGGGTTGCGGGTAAGGGTTTTTCAGGCACGAAGTCATTGCTGACAATGGCAACGCTAGCGCCCGTGGTGTAGATGTAATCCACATACTTTGGGTTGGCCAAAAAGGTGAGTGTGCCTGGTTTACCTTCTTCAATTTTCGAAAGATTATTGACCGATGCATTCGCATCACCTTCAATAGTTCCGCTAAGCATACCTGCTATTTGTGCTGCTGAGAATTGCATGAGTATTCAGTGTTTTGTTCTATTACAATAAACTTCTTCAAGGCCATCAACTTGTGGCGAAGATATTTGGATGCGGACACTGCTGCACATTCAAAGAGCAGTTGTTTGAACACCAAAGTATTCATCCATCCATTCTAACCTCGCATGCATCCAGGTTTTCATTTTTACTATTTCATCCGCATGGGTCGAAGAAACTTTCTTTTGATTTAGAAAATTTGTTTGGCCAAGAACAGGAAAGCGAATAAAATTTCTAGTAATGGCATCCTTGCCTATGTCATCAACAAGTGAATCCATCACATTCCAAATGTTCTTCTCGCTCCAGACAGTTGCTCGCAGCAGTCGGTAGCGTTCTGCTAATAATGCACTGAATGCAGGGTCATCAAATTTGTTTTTGAAGAAGTATGGAATCGACTTATCTGTAGGGTAAATCCATCCGTCAGTTGCCTCGCCTCTAGCAATAGTGGAGCTGCCCATGGTCAGGTCGAAATCCCAAACAGGGCCAGCCTTGAAGCGTTTGTCTTTGGAGTTGTCATCTTTATGAAAGTAGGTGCTGACTTTATAAGCATCTACATTCTTCACCATTTCTTGCACCAAAATAAAATCGGCTATCGAGTTCACATCAACTAAATCCTGATGCTGCATGGGTGTTCTCATAGCATCTGTTGCGGAACTTATCTGTTCATGAACTCGGCTCTTGTAAGTATCATTTTTATTCATTCCTGGTAAGTCAGAAAGTATGAACATCAAGTCGCGATCTTGAATGATGTCATCGCCTTCTTTGTTTCGGTTTAACTGAATAAGGAATGAATTGGTATTGACAGTATCCACCTTCAAATTCAGTCTGGCTTTATTCACCTCTACTTTTTCCATGATGAGGTAGACTCCTTGATAAGTTCCATTCAGCACCAATTCTACATAACGCGACTGGGCTGACCAATACCCCATTTGCCGCCACATTTCATACACAAAAGCATTTCTTACAAGAGAAGGATCAGAATACGGGCCTTGCAAGATCCATCTACGCGCAGCGTTCATTTCAAGCAGCGTGACTTTCTCTTTTTTAGCACTGTCGTTTGCAATGGTGAATGTGTATTGTTTCTTATCATAGCTTGAAGAGGAGAAGCCACGTACTTCAATTTTTATGTTGCGATAAATTTTCTCGCAGTCTTTTTCCTCGTTGCAGATCAGTTCCAAAGTGCCATTCACTTTTGGTTCATTAGGAATGGTGTACTTGTCTGAATTCAGAAGCACAGTTGGGAGTTTTGCATTGCTGAAGTGCGAAGAAGAATGGTGAAAGTGATTCTCAATTCTACGCGCATCACTCGTAAAAAAGTAAAGCGCACATTTTGATGCGTCAAACACCTCGGTGTTTTTACCCTTAATACGGAGTACTATTTTATTTTCCCCAGCTCGCCACAACGACTTAAAAATTTGTGCGTCAATAACGAAGGGACGAACTTGCATGGATGATGGATAAATGAAAATGCTGTCGCTAGAAAAGGTAGAAGGCCAGACAGTGTAGTTATCGTTTTCAATGAGTGGTTTTCCATTTAAGGTCAGCTCAAACAAAAGCAGATCGGGTGCAGTGAAGTAGATATTTGCTGGCAGGGAATCGAGTGTGTCAGCAATTAAAAATTCCCAAGTTCCTCCGCTGGTGTAGGGTGTTTGGATTTTAATACTGTCCGATTGTATCGGAATTTTGGTGCAGGTCCAATCGCTCAAAGGTTTGCCTAACATAGACCAATGGCCTTCTTGTTTTTTTTGAGTACATGCAAAAGTGGTGAGCACAAAAGGCAGTAGGCCAAAGAATGAAATTACATTTCGACTGGCTGTATGCATTCAAGCATTTTGAGTTTGGTTCATTACCACTTTGCCACCAAGCTGGTGTATGACTTGAAAAAAATCGGGGTACGACTTGGCTACACACTCTGCTCCTTTAATGGTCATCTTAGCACCACCTAGACCAAGTATGGCTGAAGCCATTGCTATGCGGTGGTCATTGTGTGCATTAATAACGGCAGGTCTTATAGCACTCGGATATATCTTCATTTCATCATCACGCAGTGTGATGCGAATATTGGCCTTTGCGAATTCATCTTGCAACACTTTTGCTCTATTGCTCTCTTTGTGTACCAATCTTTTTGCGCCCTTTAATGTACTAACTCCATCGGCAAAGGCGGCTAAAGCGGCAAGTGGGGGAAATAGATCGGGGCAACTTGTTGCGTCAAATTCAAATGCTCTTACATGGCTTGCTACTAAGCGAATGCTGTTGTGCTCTTGAGTGAATGAAACGCCTGCGGATAATAGAGCATCGAGTATGGCAGCATCCGCTTGTGTTATTTCAGTGGAGAGATTGTCAACAATCAGTTCTTTTTTGTCAGCGCACAAAGCTCCTGCCACTAGCAGAAATGCAGCACCACTCCAGTCACCAGGTACTTTCAACTTTTGAGGTTGGTAGTTTTGTGAGGATCGAATTTTGAAGTGTTCGTAGTTTTTATGCCAAACCTCCACACCGAATTTTTGCATCACATCCAGTGTAGTTTGCATGTAAGGTGTGCTCGTAGGATTTTTAACTACTAGCTCTGAATCACCCGGAGCACGTGGCAAAGCCAGCAGCAATCCTGTAATAAACTGGGAAGTGATGCCTGCATCTATTTCTATGTTACCGCCAGTTAGAGGTCCTTTTACTGTTAAAGGAATATGACCATTGTTGGTTACGCAACTGGCGCCCAGCAGTGGAAGCGACTCCTCAAAATTTTGAAAAGGTCTTTTTAGCAATGAGCCTTCTCCGTTCACTGTTATCTCCTCGTTGTGCAAAGCCGATATAGGCGCAAACATGCGCGATGCAAGGCCAGACTCACCGCAGTTTATTTCATTTTTTGGATTGCGGATGCCTGCATTAAACGAATTTGGAAAGCCTCCTTTGATGATTATTTCATCGTTGCGCTTAGTAACTATAGCACCAAGATTTTGAATGACATTGAGGGCTGCCGTGCAATCTGCACTTTCGGGATAATGTGTTAATGTGGTCTCGCCTTTAGCCAGAAGCGCGCAGGCGGCCATGCGCTGCGCTATGCTTTTGCTGCCTGGGGCAGCGACAGTTCCACTTATGGATGAAGGAAAAACTTCAACTTTCATTTCCTGCCTAAATAGATACTTGCGATTCCACCTGTCAAAGGAATGCAACGTGTTTCCCTGTAGCCCAATTTGTTCATAATCGCTAAAAAATCATTGCCTGATGGAAAGGCGTCTACACTTTCAGGTAGGTAGGTGTATGCGCGCGAATCTTTCGAAACCAGTTTGCCTAAAGTGGGCATCACGCGTTTAAAGTAGAAGCCAAAGAACTGTTTCATTGGAAATTTTTTGGGTTTGGAAAACTCAAGCACTATTCCAAGAGCATTTGGTTTTAATACACGCAGCATCTCTTCAAGACCTTTCTCAAGGTGTTGAAAATTGCGCACACCAAAGGCAACAGTGAACGCATCGAATGTGTTTTCTGAAAAGGGCAAGTGTTCAGAATCGCCCAACTTCATTTCAATGTGGGTGGACAAATTTTTAGCAGCAATTTTTTTGCGCCCAACTTCCAACATGCCTTCGCTGATGTCAACGCCAATTATTTTTTCTGCATCCAGGTTCATGCGCACAGCCTCAAGCGCAAAATCGCCCGTTCCTGTGGCAACATCCAATACTAGTTTGGGTTGCTCTTTTTTTAGAATACGAATGGCTTTCTTCCTCCAAAGCACATCTATGCCCAATGAAAAAAAGTGATTCAGAAAATCATAGCTGTGCGCGATGTTGTTGAACATCTCGGCTACCTGTTCTTTTTTTTCGCCTTCCGCTGAGTAGGGTTTTACGCTTGACAATTTTTTGTGTGATATAGTTAAGTGTTGCAACAATGCAGTGGCGCCAAGGTTCAGTAATTACGATATCAATGAGGCAGATGGATAGGTTTTGTTTTCACCATTTTTATAAAGAGAGTAGGTGAAGCCTTTCTGAATAGCATATGCTCCAATATCGCCTGCTTTGTTCACAGCTATAAAACCAACTTGAATGTCTTTGTAGTTGCTTATTTTTTGCTGAATACGTTTTACTGCTACTTCACAAGCCTCTTGCGGTGTGGCGCCATTGCGCATGCATTCTACTACCAGAAAACTGCCACATACTTTTATCACCGCCTCACCTAGTCCGCTGCTGGTGGCTGCACCTACTTCGTTGTCAACATATAATCCGGCACCTATTATGGGGCTGTCACCCACACGGCCGCGCATTTTATAAGCCATGCCACTGGTAGTGCACGATCCAGAGATGTCTGCGTTGGTATCCATGCTAAGCAGCCCTATGGTGTCATGGTTTTCTATGTTCACTATTGGTTTGTATTCACTCGTCTTCAGCCATTCTTGATAGGCTTTTTTAGCAGCTTCGCTTTTGTATTCATCGCGCGGAAAACCTTCGGCTAATGCAAACTGATATGCTCCTTCGCCTACCAATTGCACATGGGGTGTTTTCTCCATCACTCTTCTCGCAACGGATGCAGGGTGTTTTATTTTTTCAAGAAACATCACGCTACCTGCATTGCCTGCGCTGTCCATGATACACGCATCCAATGTGGTGTGACCTTCTCTATCAGGGAGTGCACCAAGACCTACACTTAGGTTGGTGAAATCTGCCTCAGTGTCATTCACTCCTTTTTCTGCCATGTCCAAAGCGTTGCCACCACTTTGCATAGCAGCCCATGCGGCTTCGTTGGCTTTTATTCCCGCATCCCATGTAGAGAGTACAAGACCACCTTTGAAGGGGATAGGTTCAGGCTTCTTCTGTTCCTCTTTTTTTTCTGCTTGAGCGGTGCCAACACCACATGCGGAAAGAATGCCAAGGGCAGTAAACCCGAATACACTTTTGGTTAGGAACGACCTGCGGTTGTGTTGCATGATAGAGTGTGAATTTGGGTCAATAGTAAAGGCAAAGAGAGCTAATCATTTTGATTAGCCGCAGATATAATGAGTGAAGAGGCAAGTATTTTTTAGGAGCTTACTTCAATGATAATAGCTATCAACCCACCATTTCCCTTTGCAGCGTTTCCACCGTATCTGCAGGTAAGTTCTGCAAATCGAGATACATCAATCCATCCAGTGCATTGTTGAACTTGGGGTCGCAGTTGAATGCTATGATTTTTGCATTTTGCTGCAGGTATTTTTTAAGCAATACAGGCATGGTAAAACTGCTCGGTTCAATGTCCGAAATGATTTTGTCCATCTTCTTCATATCCGCCTGCGATGATAGAATGAGTGCATCGGTGTCCACATTTTTCACGCGGGGTTTGAAGGCATTGCGGGGTTGTACAAGTTTTGCCAGTTCATTGTCAAAATGATGGCGAGCAATAAATTCTATAATGAGTTCCTTGGAAACTTCCTGATACGAATTGCTGATGCTGACCGGCCCTATGATGTAACGGAACTGCGAGTTTGAAATGAGGTAATACAATATGCCTTTCCATAACAGAAAGAGCGAAAGACGATGACGCTGATATTCCTGGATGATGAATGAGCGGCCCAATTCAAGCGACTGGCCAAGCATTCCATTCATCTTCTTATTCATTTTGAAAAGCGATGAAGTGTAAAATCCACGTGCACCATAGCGAGCCATTATTTGTGCACCATTGCCTACACGATAGGCTCCTGCAATTTTTTTCGCTTCCCTGTCCCAAAGTATCAAGTGGTTGTAGTACAAATCATACTCATCCAAATCGATACTCTTGTTGGTGCCTTCGCCCACTGCACGAAAAGTGACTTCGCGCAGGCGGCCTATCTCGCGCAGCAGATGAGGAATGTGGTGGCTGCTCACAACGAAGCAGTCAAATATGTCATAGCTAAGCGTTTTGAATTCTTGAATGCGCGCTATCTCTAAATCAATTTTTTCAGGGGAAACAGGCGGTATTATTTCATCTGGTTTTTGTTGCGTTCTGAAGAGTCTGAAATAATCGCGCTTTACCTCAAAGCTGCTGCCCAACGCATACGTTTTGGCTCGCAAGTACCTGCCATATTGGTCAATGCTAGTAAACATGTCCATGTCCTTGGGATGGATGGGCTTACCAATGCGTAGTCGCAACGATTGCCCTTTCTTCTTCAGCATTTCGCTGGGCAGTGCCAATGTGCGCAGGTTAGGATGTATGAGGCCAAGCAAATGAAAAATGCGCGAATTGGTGCCATCGAAAAAGACGGGAATGACGGGCACGCGCGCATTTTTAATGATTTTCACTGCGCTGTTTTGCCATTTGCGATCCACAATGGCTCGCAAGTCTTCTTGATAGGTAGATACTTCACCAGCCGGAAAAAGCCCAAGTGGTAGGCCATTTTCAAGATGTTGAATGGCTGCTTTTAAACCTGAAATGTTATTGTAGGCAGCCTTGTTTTGGTCAAAAGGATTTACTGAAAGGAAGTAGTCTTTGATAGGCTCAACATTTTGCAAAAGGAAGTTGGCCATCACCTTAAAATCTGGGCGTATTTCAGCAATGGTTCTTATCAATGCAAGACCGTCTAATGCGCCAAAGGGATGGTTGGCTACAATAATGAATGGGCCTTCTTTGGGAATGTGCGCAAGCTGACTGTTGTCAAACTCTATGTCTAAGTCGAGGTAAGAAAAAAGCCTGTCAAGCGCCTCTAGACCTTCAGCCTTGCAAACATCATCATACAGCTCATTTACTTCATCTATGCGGGCAACACGAGCAAGCAATCCTACAATAGGATTGTTCTTTGGCAGCTTGGTAGCTGTCGCCAATGCATCTTCTGAAATGAGTTTCTTCACGAATTGTTGTTTGCGATTAAGAAGTAATGACTCAACTTGATTTCAAACCTTCAATGATAGGCTTACTTGACCATAATAGCAGAAGAGTCGTAACCATTTTCACTTTGAATGACTAATCTGTATACACCGGCATTCATCTGGGCAGCATCAAAGAAAAATTTTGAAGCACCATTCTTGAATGATCCGGAATAAATGTCGAGCACTTTTTTACCTGTCATGTCCAACAGATAAAGTTGTCCTGATTCAGGGCGCTTAAAGTTCAATTCGATACACGTGATAGCGCTAGCAGGATTTGGGAAAACTCTTCCGAAAGAGGCAATTTCCATTTCATCAATGCCCACTTCTCCCAACACTTCAAACGTCCAGAAGCCTTCTGGTGCTGGCATTGGGCGCACTTGTACTTTACCTGTTGTGGCTTCGCCCCGTAAGTAATAATGGATAAAAGTTCCGACTGGCTGTTGTGGTATTGCGCACTCCCAGTTACCACTGCCAATATCAGTCATTGCTATTTCTTGCCATGTAGTTTCATCATTTATTTTCCAGTATACCACACCATTGTCTACTCCATCTCTATGGTTCATGTAGGCTAGTAGTTCATACGGATTTACGCTGTCAAACGTGTCGTCATGCGGTTGATGTGAGATGAGCAACGGATCTTCTACACCGACTGTGTGGGTGATGCAGTGAATAGCTCCGCTTTGCGAAATGATGTTGTTGTTTTGATTGTCGCAGTCAATGCCAACAAGCGTGTATCCAGGACATGCCTCGCCCCAAATGCGGTAGGCAGTAGTGTCATACTCTTCGCGGTAGGTGGGGAAAATGATTGTCTTATTGACAAATACTGCATTGCTGTAAGTCCGATATGACCCGCCATTGTCAGGATAAAGATTGCTGGTGCTAGGTGGACTTGGTATGCGAACCACATTGTAAGGTGTATCCCACAAGCTGTTGTAAGTGTCAAGTACATATTCGATGTTCGCATTTATCTGCGGTCCGTCAGCCACTCCCTCGGGATATTCGCTTACCAAAAGTGTTTCTTCATTTACCAATTTCATATGCATATCTATGTGGTGAATACCATCATAGGGTAATATTTCCATTTTGATGTATCTATTGATGCCCATGAACTGAAGCATGAGGTCATCCACTTCAGATTCTGACAGATCGGGGTAATCAATATTATAATCACCATCACCATCATTTTCATCCAAGATCAATTCTGAAGCGAAGGCGGTTCCGAAACCATCACACATAAAGTTGCCACCAGTATTCATTAGCTTGTAAGGCGCTTCAGTTGTGGCGTATAGATCAAGATTCAGTTCTTCCGCAATCAACTCAGGCGAGGCATCATCAGCAGGCCGAGGGCGGTTGTATATCCAGTCCACCATGAAGAGCGAATCTACTTCGTTTACATAGACCGGATTTGCCGAATAGTCGCGGCACCAGATGGTGTTGTAGTTACCTTCTATCAAGGTTACGTTATCCATGTTTTCAAAGGCATCGCCACCGCTGTTGTCACTCATCAGGTAGTCTTCGGTGTCTGCTGGATCATCTGTTAGGATCAATACCTCCACTTCTAGTCGCGCTGCAGCTACTATCTGTTTCAGTATGGAAGGAAAGTCAGCCCATGTAATATTCAATGCCTGCAATTCTTCCCACTCTGCCATGGAGCGTATGCTGGAGTGATTGGGCGGTGTTGTAATGGTTTGGGCGCTGGTCTGAAGCGCAAAAGCAAAAAAGATAAGGAGTAAGGTCAATCTCATAAGTAATAATTGAAATGGTGAGTTGAATGCTGCAACCAAAGCAGTTGTCTCGCGATTCATCAAGCGGTAAATATGAACAAGATTATCTCATCTTGTATTACGCTTTTGTTTAGTTAATGTGATTCTCAGTTAAGAATGTTCAGTATGAAATGTTCAAGTCGGTAGTGATAAATGCAGGGCACCATATGCTGTCATTCACCACTGAGTCAGTTTCCAAAGTGATTTTTTGTTTTTGGTATTTCAGCCACGTGTCACCATAAAGCCTGCATTGGTAGGCTGTGTCAACGGCACTTCCCGCGAAAATTTTGAAACCATTGCTGCAACACAAACAATCAAAATTTGCGTTTGTAAATGTGAACTTGAACACATCTGTACTATTGGCTTCTCCCGTGTTTTGAATACGAACATCAATGAAAGCTTCTGGATAAAGCGTCATATCCTTGGTTACAGTATTGCCACCACTGAAGTCATCTACCAAAAGATTTGTTTCCCTTCTTATGTATTGACTCTTGGATACGATAAGCTTCAATGCTGCAAAATTTTCGCGCGGCCAGTTTACTTTGTAGTTGCCGCTTCCATCAGTGGCCCCAAGTACTGCAGTGCTGTATGTAGCTCCAAATGTTCCGCTATTTACCACTTGCTTTTGCACTTCAACGTAGGCTGCAGGCAGGCCAACTGAATTGTTTCCTGACCTCACAGTCCCCTGTAAATTAAAATTTGTATTCTCCTTTTTGCAGGAGGTAACCAGTAGGATTGCAAGTGCGGAAATAAGGTGGAAGCTGATTTTCATTCGTTCATTTTGATCCGTTTTTGTAGTGCTCGAACAGGGCCGTTATTTTCCCAACAAAGTGGAAAGGTTCTTTGGCGTGACAGTAGCCGTGCTTTACACATGGCATGGTGTAGTATTTTTCTTGTTGTTTTAACAGCAAGGCTTCGGCTACATGACCGTCCCATACGGTGTCAGTCATGCCCAATTCTTTGGCTAAATTTTGAGCATCAATCACGTGGCCTTGGCCAATGTTGTAGCTGGCCAAAATAAATTTGGTTCGTTCCGCCTCATTGGGTACTCTTTTCTTCCACATACTTTGCAAGTACTTGAAATACTTCACTGCTGCTTGAACACTGCATTCAGGCGAGGGTGTGCTGTCGCATCCAAATCGCTGTGCTGTTTCAGGCATCAATTGCATAAGACCATAAGCACCGCTCCACGATTGTGCATTTGGATTGAAGCGCGATTCTTGAAATGCGATTGCTGCAAGTAGTCGCCAATCCCAGCCCAGTGAAGGAGCGTGCAATTTGAATAGGGAATCGTAAGGCGAAATGTCACCGGCTTGCAATTTGGGAAGTGTCCAGTTCATATTTGGGTAGGCCATTTCCTCTTCGGTAAAATATTTTTTGTAAGTGCTGGTCAGTTTTTCCTTTGTTTTCTTTAAGTCTAGCCAGTCATTGAGTTTTTTTAATAGTTGACTTGCATTTCTTCTAACCGCCCATCCTATGTCTTGTTTTTCAGTCAATGCGAGCGAAATATCGAGCTCAGGGTAATCAACCTGTTCCATAGTCGCCAGGTTTTCGTCTGTCACTGTTGCTGGTATCTCGCCATTGTTTGCAAGACGCAGTAAATCATCAGTTGATATTTCTCCCGGAGCAGTTTGTATGTTGAGGGGTTTTCCAGAGTTCTTTTCTATTTGTTTAAGGCGCTCATAGAAGGAAGAATATTGATGCACCCATATAGGTATTGCATTCAATTCACTGGTGTCATGCACTAAAGTGAAAAGCGAATCGGGCTTCTCGGCAGCGTATTTTCTCTGGGCGAGCATTTGCCGAGTTTGATAGACAGCAGTGCTGAATGAAACGGTTTTTTGCCTTTCGGCAGTAACGGTAAGATTGGAAGCGATAAGGTCGCCTTCGCCTTTGTTCAGCATATCAAACATGACATCTACATCATCTAAAATTTTCACTTCCAGTCGCACGCCAAGATGTTTTGCAAATGCTTTCACCATTTCATAGTCGAATCCTCGCTCATGATTGCGATAAAGGAAATAAGTAGATGCACTGTTTTCAATAAGCAGTATGATTTTGCCTCGTTTTTTTATTGAATCTAAATCGAATTGAACGGCATCTATTTTTTCCGCGGGAGGCAGGGGAGTTGCTCTATCGCACGAACAAACACAGCCCGCAACGAGCAGCAATAGGGTGAAAAGATATGTGCTTCTGATAGGCTGCATTAGTGAAGTCGCAAAGTAGAAGGTTTGCTTATCCTTTCACTTCCTTTTAGCCGATGTGTGGAAAAAATGTTGCAAAAAGGACCATCTAAATTTAAAGTGGTAAACACAAAAAACCCCGCTTTTTCAAGCGGGGTCTCCCGGTAAGCGGGTTATTGGTTTTGGGTCGAAAACTTATTTACGAAGAAATTTTTCCGTCTTGCTGTCATAACTCAAGTAGTATTCTCCTTTTATAAGAGTTGTACAATCCACTGTGAGTCCGTAACCTCTTTTTACTATTTGACCATACACGTTGTACATCTCGTATGAAGTCTCTGCATTGAAGGTCACATATTTTGTTTTCTTGTCATAAGTGAACGAAATTTCTGCAACGTTGCTCACTATTTCACACGTTGGGCTTTTCCTTAATTCCCCTTCATAGCTTTTCTGAGCAACGCGAAATTTGTTTTTACCGCTTGAAAGTTGAACTTGAAACTTATAAGTGTTTCTAATGGCCGTTCCGTTACCTACTACTTCACCAACATTCACCCATTTGTTCCATTTAAATTGCTGAATGATAAAAGGAAGTTTACCCTGTTCACCAGTTGTTTCCCAGGTCAGTGAACCATCAGGCGAACATTCAATTTTTGAACACTCAAAGGTGGGGCTAGGCTCTAAGGCTCCGGGGTTAAGAACTCTAGGAATGCATCCATCTTTATGACGAATATTGACAGTTACCGGGTCACCTAGTTTCAAATTGTAAATACTCAGGTCTATTTCAAATGCTTGAGAGTTAATCTCATCGCTGGTAACTAGGCCATTCATGGTGACTTCATATACGCAGAAGCCAACACCATCAGGCGAAGCTGAATTGATGACATAAAGATTTCGAAGCTGGTAGCGTCCCTCAAGCACAATAGTGCCTGCTGAGCAGAGAAAGGAACAGAATAGGAATACACAAGTTATTATCGACCTCATACAGGAGGGGGTAGTAAAAGTTAGTTTCAACAATACATAATGAGTAGCACAACATGCACCCTATTTTGGCACATGGCTGGCAAAAGTATCCAATTTTGCCTTTGTCAGATCATTTAATTGCGGGAAGAATTTTTCGAATACCTCTTTTATCTCTTCAAAATGACTATTGAGCACATCAGGTGCTTTTGCTAATAGCTGGCCATAAGACAGTCGCTTGGACATTTGGCTCAACAAGATGCAAGTGTCATCTATGTTGGCGTACATCGCAAGCCAGTTGTACTCTTTCATTTTTTCCAATAATAGCTGCATATGCGTTGGCAATTGGCCGCTGTGCTTTTCCAGTTTGAGGTAAACGTCTTTCGCGAAATTTTCAAGGGTGGAGTTGTGATAAGAGGACCAATTACTTGCAAGAATGTGATCGAAGAAAACATCCATTGCTACAGGTGATAACAGGCCTAAATGCGGCCTTATCAACGCACGTAATTGAAGGCAAAGCGGGTGTTGATCCGTGGTGGAATCAATAAAACGATGCAGTAGAATACCTTGTTTTACTCTTTCCGGATAGTGCTGGTAACTTTTGCCTTTCACATCGTCTGCAAGGAATTGACCAAGCAGCAAATCATCGTCATCAAAAGAAAAATAGAAGTGTGCTAGGAAGTTCATAGGTCGCCAATAGTAATGTGGGATTTCTACCAAACGAATTGGTTTTACAGAAACTATAGAAATGTTTATGCAACCGCCTAACGTTGCCACGTCCCGATGGTGTATTGAAGATATCCGCACATTTAGCCTCTAATACTTTTGAACCATTTCATACTATGAAAGCAGGTAAGCGCATACAGATATACTGGTTGGCTCAAATGGGCGGCTGGGGCTTGTTTGTGCTGGGCAACATTCTTGTTGCTAAAATGCAAATGCAGGATGTCAAGGGACTTTATGTTGTTTCGCTTTGCATTTTTGTATTGGGAATTCTCATTACTCATTTCTTCAGGTTTCTCATTCACAGACTAGGCTTGAAGAAGATGAATATTCTGTTGATTATTCTTATTACTATCCCTTCATCTTTATTGTTGAGTTTTCTTTTTACTTCTGTCAACACATCTATAAATGATGTCATTAACGGCAGGCCCATACTGCTAGAGACTTTTGGCACACGCGTGTTCTGGCAAAATACATTCAATTTTTCTGCTCTTTTTCTTCTATGGAGTATCATCTATTTTGCGGTAAGCACATTCGAAAACTGGAAGCGCGAGGAGATAAAAAATTTGGAATTGAGGGCTGCCAAGACAGAAATAGAGTTGAACAGCTTTAAAGCACAAATGAATCCACATTTTATGTTCAACAGCATGAATAGCATTAGAGCATTGGTGGATGAAAATCCTGACAAAGCCAAGCAGGCCATTACCATGTTAAGCGGCCTTTTGCGCAACAACCTTACTTTGGGGAAAAAGCAAACAATTCCATTGAAAGAAGAACTTGATTTGGTAGATAAATATTTATCGCTCGAAAAAATTCGCTTTGAAGAAAGACTTCACATTGAAATGGATATTGAGCCTGAAACACTCCTATTTGAAGTGCCTCCGTTTATGCTTCAAACAATAGTAGAGAACGGAATAAAACATGGAATTTCGAAAGTGGTGGAGGGCGGAAGAATAAAGGTGAAGATTGCTAGGCAAAGTGCCTTTGTTGTTATTACAATTACCAATACAGGAACTTTTATTGCGGATGAGAGTGCAGATGGAATAGGACTTAACAACACAAAAACACGCCTGCAACTTTTGTATGGAAATGAAGCATCATTTAAAATTTTGTCACTTAAAAATGAGGTTGAAGTAGAGCTCGTAATTCCGGTTAATTAAAATAATATGAACGCATGAAAACATTGATAATTGATGATGAACGCTTGGCCCGTAAAGAGTTGATCGGGCTGCTTAAGAATTTTACAGAAATAGAAATAGCTGCTGAATGCAGCAATGCTGAGGAAGCGAAAGCAGCTATCAAACTGCACCAACCGGATCTTATTTTTCTGGATATTCAAATGCCGGGCAAGAATGGTTTTGAATTGCTGGAGGAATTAGACTCTGTGCCTAAGGTAATTTTCGTTACAGCTTATGATGAATACGCCTTAAAAGCATTTGAAGTGAATGCGCTTGACTATTTGTTGAAGCCTGTGGAAGAAGATCGTCTTGCTGAAGCCATCAATAAGGTGCTGCAGGAAGAAGAGGAGGTCAACGACAGCATATCAGCTCCAAAGAATGATGGCAGGCTAGGGCAGGAGGATCAGATCTTTTTAAAGGATGGTGAAAAATGCTGGTTTGTTTCCCTGAAGGATATAAAACTTTTCGAATCAGAAGGAAATTATGTGCGTGTCTATTTCAACAATTTTAAACCTCTTATTCTGAAGTCGCTGAATAATTTAGAGGAACGATTGGATCATACCTTCTTCCGAACTAATAGGAAGTACATCGTAAATCTGAGATGGGTACAAAGCGTAGAAAACTGGTTCAATGGTGGTTTGAGGCTAACGCTGAAGGATGGTACCCAAGTGGAAGTAAGTCGCAGGCAAGGAGCACGTTTTCGCGAGATGATGAGCCTATAATAAAATTAAAAACGGATTCCCATTACAATAATATCATCTATCTGTGGATGGTCGCCTTTCCAGTTGTAGAATTCTTCTCTGATGCGCTTACGCTGCTCCTCCATCGGTAAGTGCGATGCTTCTTTAATAAGACGCAACAATCCGCTACGTTTTAACTTCTTGCCATCTATTCCTCCAAACTGATCTGTTATGCCATCGGAGAACATATAGATGAGGTCACCAGATTTCACGGTGAATTCATGTTGCGCAAATTCTTTTCTGTGGGAAGTGTTGCTACCTCCCACTGACTGTCGATCTCCTTTTATCTCCTGCCATTCACCATCAATAAGGATCAACACAGGCCTGTTAGCGCTGGCAATCTTTACTTTCTGAGAAACTATGTTGTAGTTGAATACACAGATGTCCATTCCATCCTCCACTCCGAACTCTGACCCATGCTTGTTCAGCAATTGACGCAAATCGTCATCCAACCGAACTAGAACATCTCTGGCACACTGCACACTTTTATCGCGTGATACTTCTTTCAACAATGTTGTTCCAATCAATGACATGAAAGCACCTGGAACGCCATGGCCTGTGCAGTCAGCGCAAGAAACAACTATGTCGTTTTCAAATTTTTCTACCCAATAAAAGTCTCCACTTACTATGTCGCGTGGCTTGAAATAGACAAACGCGTCTGCAAAATATTTGTTGAGGCTGTCGAATGAAGGCAACATCGCCTTTTGAATGTTTTTAGCATAGTGTATTGAGTCAGTTATGTCTTTGTTCTTTACTTCCAGTAATTCCTTCTGTTCGATAACAGCATGTGTTGCTTCGTTCAGTGCATTCTGCAAAAATTCTTGATCAGCTTTAAGCATTCTTTCTCTGCGAACAATTATGTATCGGACCATTCCCACCAGAAACAAAGTGGAGAGAATAATGAACCACCATTTTTGCCAGAATGGGCTGTCAATAAAAAGGATAAAAGAGGAATCAACGCTGCCACCAACTCCATCAGCATTGAAGGCCCTCACTCTGAAGGTGTAATCGCCTGGTCCCAGTTTGTTATAGCTAGCATTGCTTTCAAAAGTTATCTCAGACCAGTCGTTGTCATATCCCTCTAGGTAGTACTGATAGGATACGCCTTCCGGGTTTTTTAGTGAAATACCAATGAAATTGATCTCGAGCTTGTATTCACCACTTTTGAGAGTTATGGCTTCATTGTAATTATAACTACTATCAGAAATGGTAATGCTTTCAAAGTGTATAAGGGGTTCCACATTGTTTTTATGATCCTGATCAGGCTCATACCTGAGCAAACCATTATCGGTTCCGAACAATAGAGTTCCATTTGGGAACTTGTCCACGCAATTGTCCTGAAATGCAAATTCAAAACCGCTGCTTGGATCTATGATGTCTATCTTACCACTAAGTAAATTGATACGACTTAAGGCGCCTCTATGACCTACCCAAAGATTATTTCTATTGTCGCAAACTAGACTGTAGCAATAGTCTGAATACAAGCCGATACGCTTGTCGAACAGAATGGCTTCCGAAGAAGTTACTTTGAAAACACCCGTTCCATCAGTACCAATCCAGATATTTCCGGTATTGTCTTCCGCGATGCATTTGGTTTCAAGCACGGTGCCTTTAAGCGCGGTTTCAATGCTTTTTATGATGCCATCTTCTATATAGGAAATTTGACTGTCGTGGGTGCCGATCCATATTCTACCACGTGTGTCTTTGTACAAGGACTTTACTACGTTGTGTGTAAGACCACTCTGCATGGACAAGTGCGAGACTACTCTACCATTGGTTACCTGATAAATACCAAAATCTGTTGCTACATAGATGATATTATTGAATCCAACTATGTCATTTATTTTTTGATTGAGGTTGTCATCTGCAAGAGGAATTTTTTCGAATTGATGTTTGCCTATGGTCTGTCTGAAAAGCCCTTGGTCTGAAGTGCCTATCCAAAGCGCTCCAGATTCATCATTGTATATGTCTGTAATATCACTCTCAGGCACTCCGTGCTCTTTGCCGTAGACTTTATCAATTTTATCTGGTAATTCGAGTGATTGGATGACCTGTCCGGCAATGCCATACCAAATAGTGTCATTCTTTTCGAAAACACTATAAATTGGAGATTGATTTTCTTTATTGCCAGCTGCGTATATCGAGAAGTAGTCGTCTTCTAGTTTCAGCAATCCCTCTCCAATGGAGCCAATCCAAACACTACCTTCTCTATCAATAAAGCTGACTCGAATGCTCTGGGAATTAGTCGCGATGCTGCCACTGTAATCGAGCATTTCACGAAATTGCCCGGCCAATGGTGAACCTAGCTTTAGCAAACCACTGTTGTTAGTGCTTATCCATAAATTTTTATCACTATCAACTGACAGATTGTTGATGTTGTATTGCTTGAAACTTAGTGAGTCAAAAAGGATTGTTTCCACCCTGAAGTTGGCTGACTCAAGTGTAATGTTAAACAATCCCGCGTCTTCGGTTCCTACGAATAGGCCATCATTATGCATCACCAAACTTGAAACCTTTGTTTCAATTATTTCTTCTATGAATTCGTATTGGATTTCATCATTTGCATTGATAGAAATGAGGAGCAGTCCCATGTCAGTTCCAAGCCACATTCGGTTTTGTGTGTCCTTACAAAATGAGTAGAGCGTTAGATCTTCAATTCCCTTATCGACTTTTTTCCACGTGCCATTTTTTAGCTGAAGTAAACCGTCATTTTGGGTTACCGCCCAAATAACTTTTTCGTGATCCTGAAATAGCTGATTAATGCGTGAAATAGTAAGTGCGGATAAATCAATTTTTTCAAATTCGCTCTTCGAGTATTTAGTAATTGTACCATTGCCATGGCCATACCAAATGTTGCCCTCCGAATCCTTCATGCTGCAGGTTATGAAATCATCTGCAAGGCCATTTGCAGTGGTGTACTGCTCAAACTGAAAGCCATTGAATCGGTAAAGGCCTTCGCCTGTTCCAACTAAAAGATAGCCTAATGCATCTTGCTCTATGGAATAAACGAATTTGTTGTTTAATCCATCTTGTTCATTGAATTGCCTGAACTTGAACGACTGCGCTGAAGCCACAGTGCTCAAGAAAGTGAGAATTAGAAAAAGGGTGGATTTCATTGACATTGGTTACTTCTTGATGGCAGTGGCTTTTGCATTGCCTTCATATTTCGGAACTCCACCTATAGGAACCACAAAAAATGGAAGTAGCTCACCGTATTGGTTACGGATAGAGAAAACAACATTGTTGTTGTTGACATTCAATGTTGAGTTTTTGGTGAATTGTATGTCTAACGATTTTCCCCTTTCCTTCTCCTTGATTTTGTATACACTCGTGCTCCAGTTATTGTCGCCACTCATCGCCACCTCATCACCAAGTGTGGCTACGGAGCACACTTTTATATACCCATCGCTATCCCAGTCGAAATTACGTTGCTCAACCGAAATGACTTTATCATCGATGAAAGGATAGATGTGTGAAGTTTGAAAGGACTCTTTGTGCAATCGGAAGGTGTATTCAAAAGTGAACGCATTGCCACCTTCAACTGGAATGTTTTTATCTGCGCTGGTGCTCATGTAGTAGCGGTATAGATTGCCGTCATCACCCTTTAAACCTTGACAAATAAGTTTGAAAATGTAACCGCCATATTTGGCTGAGTACTCTCCCTCGCTTGGGTTAAATGGGCCAAAGGTGTACCAGCCATTGTCATAGTCTGCTTTAGCTCCAAATGTTTTTGTAGCTAGCATATTGCCACTGTCATAACTACCTTTAGGATCGGTACCAGTCGCGTCTTCGTTTGTAATGCAACCAACTCCTCCATAGACACTAAATTTTGTCATGGAGTTGAAATCTGCATACACCTCATCGTGCTTGCCACCGCAGTCAGGGTCGAAAACACGTAAGTAGATGGGTTGTTTGTATTCCTTTTTTATTTTGAAAAAGAAGGTTTGAGCGTAGTCATCATCGCCCCACTTGGTTCCTGCATCTTTGCCGAAGGTTACTAGAAACGGGATGTTCTCATCACCAGCAGGCACAGGCTGGCTAAATGCTAAAGTTGAGATGAAAATGACGCAAAGCGCCAAAGTGTATAATTTCTTTTTCATTTTTCTGCTATGGTGTTACACGTGTGTTGAATACGATAACAAATTCGACTCGCCTATTTACTTTTCTTCCCTCTTCTGTGTTATTGCTTGCTTTTGGCTTGTTCATTCCAAATCCTGTCGGAAAAAGGCGTTCACGTTTTACACCCTTGGATATAAAATAGTTCACAACAGATTGTGCCCGTTGTTGCGAGAGCTCATCATTATATGCAGTGCCACCTAAATTGCATGTGTGAGCAAAAAGGCGGAGACTGAAGTCATCCTCAAGCAATAGCATAGAGGCGATGTAGTTCAAATTGGCAAAGGACTCAGGTCTTATTTCAGCGCTGTTGTATTCGAATTTAATATCCGAGAGTTTTGCGAACTCAACATTTAATGCCTGTTTATTCTTTGGGGTGATGTATTCACCTATTTTGGATAGGCGTGAGTTGAATGATTGCAACGACATACTATCAATAAATGCCATTGGGAAACCATCGTCTTTAACCATTTCAAGCTGCCCTAGCAAATCATTAGAGTGATTTGTATTTCGAATACTGTACTGATATCCTTGATCATCCTGTTGCTTCATCTCAATGATTTTTTCATCCAGATGGCTGAATCTTTCATCGTTGAATGGGACGCGCTCTTCTGATTGTAACAGCGTGAGCGTATACAACTGGTCTGTATTGCTTTTTTCTACCACTGGCTGATATTGCCCACGCTTTAAGGTATTCTTACTAAATTCTTCATGCTCAAAGGACTGAGTTTCTGCTGTTGTAAAACCCTCTTTCTTAACATCATCCAATAGGCTGCTCAAGTCTTCCCAGGTTGCAGCATCTTCGATAACATAGGCATAGCCAGACTCCGTTTTTATTTGTGTAATCTCTTGCTCTACTTTACTAAAAATGGCATCGCTGAATGGGATCGATTCTTTCGATTGCAAAAGCAAAATCTTATAGGATGAATTTGATAATTCCTTTGATTGCTCATACGGACCTTGTTTCAGAATGCTGCTATTAAAGTCTTCTTCTTCATATGACCGAATTTGTGCTGATTCAAAACCAATACTTTTTAAGCTATTCAAGGTGGTGGATAGCTCTTCCCAACTAGGAGCGTTTTCTATTGTGTACGAATAGCCTTCTTCTGTTTTTATCTCTGTAATTACTTGTGTTATCTGGCTGAAAATTTCGCTGTTGAATGGGATGGCTTCTTTCGATTGAGCAATGAGAATTCTGAATGATTTTTTTATGCTTTTCTCGTTTGGTTTTGGAGCATATGCGCTGCGGCCTTGTTCATTCAATTGCCATTCGGTAGCGCTCATCTCAATGATTTCGGCATTTTCAAACCCGTTGGTTTTTGCGTCCTTCAGTTCTCCGAGAAGTGCAAATGAGGAAGGTGAGTTTTGGATGACATAGGCAAAACCATCTTCGTACTTTATTTCTAAAATTTCATGCTCTATTTTGCTAAAGAGTGGGTCGCTGAATTCTTTGCGTTCGGTTGATTTGGTCAGCATTATTGCAAATGTGTTGACTGATGTAGCCAAGCTACTTTTTTCAGAGGAATCGAGTTTTCCTTCCTTTTCTTTCAAAGGCTTGAACACTTGTACTAGACGATGATTAAATTCGGTTTCGCTGATGGCTTCTGCACGCAAGGGACTAAAACCTCCATCTTTTAATTCTTCATATAGCGGATACAGTTCTTTCCATTCTGAAGCTTTTGAAATAGAGTATTCATAACCGTTTTCTGTTTTTAATTCCGCTATTTCTTCGTTTACATTTTCAAACATTGCATAGTCCGCGCCAAGCTGTGTTTTGGATTCAGCGATAATGAGCCGATAGAACGGAGAGAGCTTGCGTCCAGTGTTGTCAACTACCAAAGCACTGTGCTTCATTGCGATGGTTGCTTTGTTCGATTGGTCGCAACATGAAAGTACTGCCGGCAAGTTTAGATTGTCGGGTTGTGTCACATTCACTATGTCTTTGAAGACACATACTTTTGGTTGAACCTTTCCTTTTTTCTTTCCAACTAAACCGCACTTTATCTGATAGGTCCCTGGCTCTTTAAATTGATGTTGAAATTGTTCTTCTCTATACTGTGCTCCATCACTTAGTTCCCACTCTATATGATCTACTTCAAATGTTTTGAACTGTGTAAGATCAACTTTGCACTCAAATGGTATGGTAGTGTAGGTCGTATCTCTACAACTTATGTATGGCTTGTCTTCTAATGCGACATCAATTTCGACTTGACTCACTTTAGCAAATATTTGCTGTGTAAGGGTATCTATCACATTTAGTGTTACTGTGTATTTACCAAATGAATCAAAGCAATGGTCTATTTCATTTCCATAAAGTAGAGTGCCGTCTCCCAAATTCCACTGATAAGCAAAAGGCATATCTTCAAACTTTGATAGCTTTTCATCTACAATGTGATAGCATAGAAAGGGCTTCTCGTTATCGTGGCAATTTTTAAAATTGTTGACGTATTTGGCAAAGAAGAAAATATCGTCAACACCATTGTTGCGATTACTGCTGAATGTACCCAGAGGCATTCCTGGCTTTTCGGCATATGCAAATTCATCGTATTCTGAATTGATTGTACCGTTGAGCTTTTCAGGGGTTAAGAAATTTCCGCTTAATTCAGTTGAATAGTAGATGTCCATTCCCTCAGAATCATCACGCGCGTTAGTAGAAAAAAAGAGGACACCAAATTCATTTATGAAAGGGAAAAATTCGTTGCCTTTAGAGTTTATTTCCTTACCGAGATTTTCTGGAGCTGACCAAATATTGTTTATCCAGAAGGAGCGATAAATGTCGGAGCCACCATAACCGCCAGGCATATTACTAGCGAAGTATAGGACGCTGTCATTGGAGTTTAGGCAGGGATGGGCTACACTGTATTTTCCCTCTCTAGAGTTGTATGGAAACTCTGCAGTCATCAACCAGGAGTCGCGAAATTTTTCCGCAATGAATAGACCAAGTTTGAACTCTTCAACTTTTTCAACTTTGTTGGTCTTCCCCTGCTTCATATTGCCAGTATAGACCATCAAGTCTCGAGTTTGACTGAAGGAAGCTTGTCCTTCATTGTACAAAGTGTTGACATTGCCTTTTAGACTTTCCGCTTTACTAAATTCTCCATCACCTTTCATTTCTACCACATACAAGTCAGTAAAGAAGCTTTCCGTAAGAGTATCTTCCAGAAATGAAAGATTTGTTTTTGCGCGGGTGGAGGAGAATACGAACTGATTGCCATTAAAGGAACCGCTGAAGTCCGCCTCTTCCGAATTGAAGGGAGCCTCCGTTATTTCATAATCCTGAGAAAGCAAAACACACGGCATCGCAATGAGCATGAGTAATGCAATGAAGGCATAGGATATGAATTGCTTGAAATGCATGTAGGGTCCACGTTTAACGGGACACCGAGGTAGAAGTTTCTTTTAGAGTGTATTATTTACGCTTCCTGTTCTTTTTCTCTGAACGCGAAGTGTCAATGGAGATTTCGAATGAAACTCTTCGGTTGAGAGCGCGGCCACTCTCATCAGAATTACTGGCTAATGGTATGAATTCTCCGTAACCTGTCGGCACGAGCCGCTCTTTTGCAATGCCTTTTGCTTGCAGAAAATCAGCCACAGCTTCGGCACGCAGTTGTGATAACTTCAGGTTGTGTTCTTCAGAACCAAGGCTATCAGTATGGGCCATTACACGCAGTATGAGTTCTGGTTCTTGCAACATCACTTGAGCGATGTATTCCAAATTGTCATAGGAACCTTTTTGAATAACATATTGATCCCTATCGAAACGAATGTCATTAAATTTATTCAAATGCTTGTTGATGGCAGTCGTTATCGAGTCGGGTATAAACCACCACTTCTTAGTCGTGTTATAGCTGAAGACATCAGTTTTTTCTTCACGCACTAGACTTTCATCGTAACCAACATCAACTAAGTCTTGGTATATACGAACTAAAACTTGCATTTCAGAGGTGTTTCCAACTGAATACTTGTAGAGGGTTTCACTTGGATTGTACCGCTCAGTAATTTCGTACTTGATGTTTTCGAAGTAAGGATCATCCAGCGGTATTTGTACCGGACTCGCTTTGAATTCGACATAATAGAGTGTTGAGTCAGGTTTGTATTCTAATGTTTGAATAGAATCCTTTTTTGAAAACACCATGTCATTGTGCAAGAATGACTTTCGCATGTCGAGATCTTCTGCTGCGGTGTTAATTGCTGTAAGTTGCTCAGGGGTACCCACTGCTATTTGTTTTGAAGCGCATCTTCTTTCCACTGCGCCATCTTCAGAGTATAAGCTGAGGAGCCCAATCTGAACAGTGTAAACTCCGGGTTCTTTATAGCTGTGTTCAACCTGAGGGCCCTTACCACGCATGCCATCACCAAAGTCCCAATAGTACTGATCTATTTTAAAATTATCAATGTCTGTGCCTTCGGGCGAGAACGTTATGGCTTCAGAAGTGAGCGAAGAATCGGCTGATTCTATAAAAGGAAACTGTGATTTTGCGATCGAAACATCTACCTCGGAAACACGCGCAAACTTGACGCGAGTCAAGCTGTCATAAACGTTAAGGCCCACGTGATAATCGCCAAATGCATTGAAGCAGTGCTCGGCAGAGAGCCCTTCACCTGTTGCGCCATCTCCAAACTCCCATTCGTATTTCAATGGCATAGAATCGTTGGGAAGAATATTTAATTCTTCAAACAAGTAGCAGAAGGTGGGTTTCTCAACCGGTGGACAACCTTCAAACAGAGGATAGTTGTAGTTGAATGAATAAACGTCATCGTTTGTTCCATTCCTATTTGAAGCAAGAAATCCTGATTCTCCATCTGCATTCATTGTAAATGAAAAGTCATCAAACTCACTGTTGATGGGTGAGTCAAGAGCCACAGGTTTTTGCCATTTACCTTCACTGTTGTTTGAAATGAAAATATCCATTCCTGTTTTCTCATCGCGCAAGGAGGTGAAATACAATTTCCCATCAGCACTCACAAAGGGGAAAATTTCGTTGAAAGCGGAGTTTACTGACGGTCCTAAATTCTCTGGCTTACTCCAGCCTGTTGAGACTTTTTCGCATTTGTACAAATCTTTGCCACCATAACCTCCTACCATATCTGATGTGAAGTACAGTGTCTTTCCATCAGCACTTAGTGAAGGATGAGCCATGTTGTAGCTACTATCTGCGGCATTGTGTTCAAACGCTCTAGATGAGGACCAACCTTCGTTGCTTTTGATTGCAATGAAGAGCCCAAGGCGATGGTTCTCGCTGGATTGACCTGAGCGAATAGTGGCAGTATAAATTATTTCAGTTTGTTCGGCATTGAAACATGCAGGGCCTTCGTTTAACCTTGTTACAAAGTTTTCAGAAAATATCTGCGCATTTCCGTTTCCATCCTCAGTAGAGTAATAAATCTTTGAGGGATGGTTTCCGTCCGCATCTAAAAATGTTATGGCATTTCTGCTGGGTTTGTCGCTGCAAAAGACAACTCCTCCATTGAACACTACAGGAGCAAATTCGTTGAATTTGGAATTGCACCTCAATGGTTTTACTTCAAATTGTTGCGCATGCAAAAACATGTTGCACACTGCAATGAAGTAAAGCGATATAGGGTGTTTAAGATTCAATTAGAAGAAACGTGTATTAGGTGCATTGCTTTGGTATATAAATGTATACATCAGTGCAACTTCATGTGTGCCGTTATCATACTTACTGAGAGTACCCAGCAAATGGTCATAGCTGTATGCGATACTTAATTGGCCATTCACTTTGGCCTGTAAAAACATTACCATGGATTGTTTTGGTCTTATGGTTATTCCCACTTCACCAATTGATTTGTTGCCAAAGGCAGAAGTTAGGTCTAACTGCATGCCGCTTCTCGCATGGTATTTCATCAGTACTGAAGGCTTCACGTACATCTTGTTTGAAATGGAAAACAGCCTTCCACTCATAAGGTGATAGTTGTAGTTGCTAAATTCATGAGTGGCTTTATACCTTCCACTTCCGGCATATGTTTCAGTGAGCAAATGCGGCACTGAGAATCCTGCAAACATTTTTTTGTCATGATAAAAGACACTTGCGCCTGCATTTGGCGTCATATAGCTCATGTCTCCAGAATCAAACACCCTATCTCCTTCGTATGTTGTAACCACGTCTGACCATCTGTTGTTATTCGAAAATAGACCACCCGTTATTCCGAATGCAAGTTTACCCTCCTTGCTTAGCTGAAGTCTGTAAGCTCCAGTTACAAAGACTCCAATGCGTTGACTTACGCCTATTTTATCATTCATGATCTGCAAACCCACTGCAAAATTCTCTTTTTTTAGAGGCATGTTAAGCGCCACGTATTGTGTCTTCGGTGCACCACTTATGCCCTTCCACATTGTGCGATGGCTAAGCACCACGTTGAGTGCATTGTCCTTGCCTGCCGCAGCACCGTTTATCGGCAGCGGGTTGTAGGTGTACAAACTTTGCTGGGGATGAAATTGCGCATTGATGTTACGCCCGCAGCAAAGGACAATCACGATAGTTATTAGAAATTTTGTCATAGTTACCTTTTGATTACAACATAGCCTTGATGCGTTTCTTCATCGAGCTTCAATTCGTAGAAGTAGGTATCATCTGGCAATGATTCTTTTTCCATGTTTTGAGCATTCCATTCATTTACGTACTTAGGTGATTCGAATATCATTTGGCCCCATCTGTTGAAGACCTTAAGTGAAGCATTCGCCAAATTTTCAATTCCACGTATTTCAAAATTATCATTGACACCGTCACCATTGGGCGAAAAGCCAGAGGGTACCAGCAGACCATATACATTGATGATTACTGAATCTGAAGAGATGCAAATTCCATTGATAACCTCTATTGAATATACATTAATGCCTAGTGCGAGATCGGTTACAATCGTATTCAAATCATAAGCATCGTAGAATGTTCCACTACCGCTATTCACACTCCAGTGAATGTCGCCACTTCCTATATGAAGGCCGCTTAGATTGAGCTGATTAAGCAAATACAAATCTTGATCGGGCCCTGCATACGGTTCTGCAGGCTGTTCCCAGAAGGTAACAGAAAGTATCTCGATGGTTGTACAACCGTTTGCAGAAGCCTCCACTACTATTTCAAAATTGCCAAAACTGCTGGAGCTAAAAGTGACCAAGTTGTTTGAAACACTGACAATAACCTCGTCAGGTGCATTCCAATCAATCGATGCTCCGGCAGAGGAGAAGGTAGTTTCAGCAATGCCGTTGCATGTTGCTAATTCATTCTCGCCAAATACTATTTCTGGAGAAGCGACAATGGAAATTTCTTCGATGAGGTCGTTTGCGCAGCTGTCTGAAAGCACATTCAAAACGATTATGTATAAACCAGTTGGAAACTGTGAAGGGTCAAGCGCATTCAATTCAAGTATTTCATTAAAACCGTTTCCTATAATACTAATTTCATATTCAGCTTGTGTAGTTGCCGGCAAACTGATGGGCTCAGCCGATACACATATCGTGTCCACCACGCTCCAAGTTATATCAGGTGGTGAGGTTACCATGACTGTGAAGGAGTAAAACACGACTCCGTCACCAGAGCCCGCTGTGTATGTTATTGTATTAGTGCCATATTCAAACGGCTCACTAATATCGGTTGCATCTATGGTATCTCCTGAACACAGCACTGCCTGCACTTGAGGATATTGGAAATTCAAATCGCATGTTTCAAAATAGTTGGGGTCAAGCGGAATAATAACCGGAGGATTGTTGTTGATGACTGTGAGCGTGTAGTGCAAGGTGTCTCCTTGGTTGTCACTTGCGTCTGAAGGTGAATAGTAAATTTCGTAGACGCCCTCTGTGAAGATTACGCTGTTACCATTTTGGTCATCAATGATGCTTATCGAAATGGATTGGTCGCAGTTGTCAAACGCATCTGCAAAACCAGTAAGGAACATAACTTGACAACTATCGTCAGCTATGTATATGGTAGTATCGGATACTTGCTCTGCGACAGGGGGTGTTAAGTCCGCTGCAGTTACAGTTGCTGTCACTACTGAGGAATTGTTGTAAGCATCAGTCACCGTAAGAACAACTATCGTTGATTCACCGATGGTAAGCTCATCTACCGTTGAAGATTGAGAAATGGTAATTGTACTGCAATCATCATAAATCAACAAGCCTGAATAGTCTGGTATTTCAGCGACACAATTGTTACCGACAGGAAGAAGAATGTTTGTATTGATCTGCAAGAATGGTGGTATAGTATCTACCACATCAATTTGAAAAGTGTAAGTAGTTTCGTTGCCTGACTGATCGGTTACCGTATAGGATGCATCAATGACAGTTACTGATGTAATCGCAGAATCTATGGATGGTGATTGGCTAATGGTATTTACTTCACCACAGTTATCAGCGAATTGAATCCACTGGGAAAAATCTGGAATCTGAACTTCACACGTTTCATTCAGAGCAATGGTATACAAGGCCAGAGCATCAATAGGCCATGGAGATATGGTATCCTGCAATTCAATTGGAATGAAACAGGTATCACTGATGTTACCAAATTCATCTTCCAACCAAAGCATCACGTATTGAAGTGAGGTGAGCATGCTATCTGCAGATGGAAACTGATGAACGATGTAGTCAGAAGATTCTACCACAGAAAGTGGATCAATCAAATAGGTTTGGTCCCCGATCATAAACTGGCAAGTGCTATCAGAATATGCGAGAACAGTTTCATTTGGACAATCAAATTGTGGTGGCAGCCCATCACCAACAGAAACTATGAAGTAGCAAGAATCAGTAGCCACGTTATCCTCATAACTGTAAAGTGTGATTTGTGTTGGTGTGGTAATGATGTCACCTGGTGCGGGCACTTGCACAATCAATGGGACACAATCGGCAATTGTGTTGGCCAATAAAGAATAGTCTGGAAGAATGAACTCTCCGTTTGCATCAAGCGATTCAGTTTGATCACCAGGACAAATTATTTGGGTTTCTATAGCGTCTATCACATGGATAGTTTGTGTGCATGTTGCATAATTCAGCGAGCCATCAAATACAATCCACTCAAACTGTGTAATACCTATCGGGTAATATCCTGAGGCATCCTGAAAGTTGTTGTATGTGTTGATGATATTGAGCGTGGGGCAATTCTCAAAAGTGACAGGCTGTTCAATAAGAAGATTGGCACCGCATAGACCAACCTCACCTAGCACCGCTATGGTATCTACGCATAGTACTATCGGATCCTCGTTATCATATACTGCTATGGTATCTGCGCAGGATGAACTATTGCCATTGTCATCAGTTACAGTCCAAATGATTTGGTAAGTTCCAATTCCAAAATTATCTTCTGGTGGTGTACCGCTGTTGTTATAGTCATTGAAGTATTGCACGTTGCCTAGTGATGCTACTTCAGGGAGAATCAATTCTAACCACGCGCTGCACAAGGATGAATCATTTGGCAAAGAATAGTTATGGCAGGTGATATTATGAGCAACCGTATCTATCACCGAAATGGTTTGTGCGCATCCAAAACTATTGCCAGAGGCATCTTCTGCATACCAATTGACAATAGTATTTCCTTCAGGATAAATGTCACTTGCATTGAATGTGTTGGTGTAGTCGTTTGTGAATATCGTCATCTGACAGTCATCTGTAGGCAGCGGCACTGGTAGGGTTATATACAAATCGATTTCGTTTATTGGCAGATACACTGTTGTATCATCAGGGCACGTAAAGAATGGGTCCGTTACATCTATTACTGTAATGGTTTGTATGCAACTACTGCTATTGCCATTGACATCCTCAACTGTCCAAGTTACTAGGGTAGTGCCTACAGGATAGAACGCACTACTATTGTTGTCGAATTGTGCTGGTTGAAAGTCGTGATAAAAAATATCAACTGCGCAGTTGTCTGATACTATTGGCTGCTCAAAATCAAGCCAGGCTTGGCAGCCGCCATTTGCATTTGTAGTAAGATCATTTGGGCATACTATGGTAGGATTTGTTGTATCCACCACCGTCACAGTTTGTGTGCAAGTAGTCGTGTTGCCACTGCCATCAGTCGCTGTCCATTCAATAGTTGTTGTCCCAAGCGGATACACTGATGAAGGATGATTATTAGAGACCGATGCGATGGAACAATTATCAGTTGCTGTTGGAGTACCGAGGTTAGCAATAGTGGCACTGCAAGTCCCAGCAGTTGTGTTCACAACCAGGTTTGCTGGACAAAACAGTGTTGGGTTGGTAGTATCCACCACCGTCACAGTTTGTGTGCAAGTAGCAGTCAATCCAGCACCATCAGTCACTGTCCACACAACGCTATTCGCACCAATTGAATATGTAGTCGAAGGATGATTATTAGTTACAGAAGCAACAGAACAGTTGTCTGAAGTCACAGGCGTTCCA
>JANNVZ010000008.1:0-19280 GCA_031414655.1 Flavobacteriales bacterium | reverse complement strand
CGTACAGCTTTACAGCCACAGGATTTTAAGTCCTGCGTGTCTACCAGTTCCACCACCCGGGCAAACACTTTATTCAAAAAAAAATCCCGACCTGAAAGCAGATCGGGATAATACCTGAGCGGGAGACGAGACTCGAACTCGCGACCCCGACCTTGGCAAGGTCGTGCTCTACCAACTGAGCTACTCCCGCTTGTTAAAACACCTTTTGAGGGGCGCAAATGTAATCGCTCCTTTTGCTTTTCAAAATGTATCTTGATCTTTTTGAAAAAAAAATGAAGCAATGCGCTAGGCCCACCTATCAGAGGCCTGCGGACAATCAGCGAGACGGATCAAGGAAGCAAAGTGATATACGAGTGGAGAATAGATGTGGAAAAACCTTTGCTTAAGAAGTTATCTTTTTTGATGAGGCCTTTGTTTGAATGGAATCATAAATGAGCCATGCGCAATGGACTTGAAAGCTCGGAGCTGGAGATGGAAAAACGCAGAGCGAAAACGGTTGAGTATAGATCAATCTTGCCGGAACCACCAAGGCCCAATTTTCCTCACAATTTTTTGAGAAGAAAGGTGCTTAGATAAACAGTTAGAGCAAGAAAAAGGCCACATGTAGTGGCCTTTTTAAGTATGGGGTGAAAGTCTGGCTTATTCAGCCGCGCCTTCGTCTGTCTTCTTTTTGCGTTTTGCTTTTGGCTTCTCCTCAGTAGCAGCCTCCGCAGCGGGAGCTGCATCAGTAGCACCTTCAGCCGCTTTTTTCTTAGCACCTGCCCTGCGTGTGCGTGGCTTTTTAGCAGCCGCTTCTTTTGCAGTGCCTGAGTAAAGTGTGTTGAAATCAACTAACTCTATCATACACATTTCTGCATTGTCACCCTGACGGTAGCCAGTGCGAATAATGCGGGTGTATCCACCTGGACGCTCTGCAATTTTTGGTGCCACTTCGCGAAACAGTTCAGTAACTGCTTCCTTGCTGCCCAAATAGCTAAATACTGTTCTGCGATTGTGGGTAGTGTCCGCTTTGCTCTTAGTGATCAAAGGCTCCACATATTTACGTAGTGCTTTCGCTTTAGCCACGGTAGTGTTAATGCGCTTGTGCTCGATGAGGGAGCTAGCCATGTTAGATAACAAAGCGGCACGATGCTCTGATCTTCTACTTAAGTGGTTTACTGTTTTTCCGTGTCTCATATTTTCAAAATTGAAAATTGAAAATTGAAAATTGAAAATTTAGAAGTTTCATTCTCCATTTTCAATTCTCCATTGTCAATTGAATTAGTCTCTATCTAGTTTGTATTTTGCTGTGTTCATTCCGAATTGCAGTCCTTTGCCTTCTACCAGTTCTTCCAACTCAGTGAGTGACTTCTTACCAAAATTGCGGAATTTCAACAAGTCGTTTTTATTGAAAGAAACCAGGTCGCCCAATGTTTCAATATCTGCAGCTTTCAAGCAGTTCAATGCGCGCACTGAAAGGTCCATGTCAACCAACTTAGTTTTCAAAAGCTGACGCATGTGCAATGAGCTCTCGTCAAACTCTTCTGATTCTTTCTTCTGTTCAGTCTCCAGAGTGATGCGCTCATCGCTGAATAGCATGAAGTGATGAATAAGAATTTTAGCTGCTTCCTGAAGGGCCAGCTTTGGAGTCATGCTGCCATCGCCTTGTATTTCCAAAAGCAATTTTTCGTAGTCAGTCTTTTGCTCCACACGAAAATTCTCCACACTGAACTTCACGTTGCGAATAGGAGTGAAAATAGAATCGATAGGAATAGTTCCAACAGGCGAGCTGTTCGTTTTATTCTCGTCAGCCGGACGGTAGCCACGACCTTTACCAATGGTGATAGTAAGGTTCAACTTCACCTTGCTTTCCATGTTGCAGATAACCAAATCTGGATTGAGTACCTGGAATGCTGTTGTAAAGTTGCTGATATCACCAGCTTTGAATTGCTCCTGGCCGTTAATGTTGATAGTTACTTTCTCATAGTCCGTATTTTCAATCTGACGTTTGAAACGTACTTGTTTCAAATTTAGAATGATTTCGGTAACGTCTTCTACTACGCCTTTGATGGTGCTGAATTCGTGCTCTACACCTTCTACTTTAATAGAAGTGATGGCATAACCCTCTAATGAGGACAAAAGAATTCTGCGAAGAGCGTTGCCTATGGTGATTCCAAAGCCCGGCTCTAAAGGACGGAATTCAAAAGATCCTGCGAAGTCGTTGCTTTCAAGCATTACAACTTTATCCGGTTTTACGAAATCTATTATTGCCATTTAGTTTATTTATTCTTTATTATTTATTGTAACTGAAAAAGTGGATTACTTAGAATACAATTCAACGATGAGTTGTTCTTTGATATTCTCTGGAATCTGAACGCGCTCTGGGTACGCTAGAAAAACACCTTGTTTGTCGGCATCATTCCAGTCTAACCAGTCAAACTTCCTGCGTCCTGCAAGTGACATAGTCACGATTGCAAGTGATTTTGACTTCTCACGCACGGCCACTTTGTCGCCAGGACGAAGTGAGTAACTTGGTATGTTTACTACTTTTCCGTTCACAGTAACGTGACTGTGATTTACCAATTGGCGAGCGCCCATGCGGCTGTTAGACATGCCAAGGCGGTAGCACGTGTTGTCAAGTCTTGCTTCACAAAGAGCTAGCAATATCTCACCTGTTACACCTGGCTTCGCTGATGCTTTGCTATAAAGGTTCTCAAACTGACGCTCAAGAATACCATAGGTATATTTTGCCTTTTGCTTTTCAGTAAGCTGTACTGAGTATTCAGACTGCTTGGCTCTGCGCTTCGTTGGGCCGTGTTGTCCTGGTGAATATGGACGTTTGTCCAAATTCTTGTCAGGGCCATAAATGGGCTCTTTGAATTTGCGTGCAATCTTTGATTTGGGTCCTGTATATCTGGCCATTTCTTTTTTTGAATTGAGCTATGAATGTTGATATCCGAGCTATGGTTGAATTAGATTCTGCGTTGTTTTGGTGGACGACATCCGTTGTGAGGAAGTGGAGTTACATCCACAATCTCCATTACCTCGATACCTGCACCGTGTATGGTACGGATAGCCGATTCACGACCAGCACCAGGTCCTTTCACATACACCTTCACTTTGCGAAGGCCCATGTCAAAAGCTTCTTTTGAACACTGGTCTGCAGCAAGCTGTGCTGCATAAGGAGTGTTTTTCTTAGAGCCTCTGAAACCCATTTTACCGGCAGATGACCATGAGATCACCTGACCCATATTGTTGGTAAGGCTGATGATGATGTTGTTGAATGTGGATTGAACGTGGGCTTGACCTACGGCCTCCACTACCACATTCTTCTTTTTCTTCTTTTCTACTTTAGCCATGATTATTCTTTAGCTTTAAGGCTATTTATTATTTAGTCACTTTCTTTTTGTTCGCAACTGTCTTACGCTTACCCTTACGAGTGCGCGAGTTGTTCTTAGTACCCTGACCGCGAACTGGAAGACCTACACGGTGGCGGATACCACGGTAGCAACCGATGTCCATCAAACGCTTGATGCTCATCTGAACTTCAGAACGCAGGGCGCCTTCGGTCTTAATAGTTTCGGTAATATAACCACGAATTTTTGACAAGTCATCATCGTCCCAATCCTGAACTTTTTTGTCCAAGCTTATGCCTGATGTGGTCAAAATCGTGCGCGCAGTGCTGCGGCCAATTCCAAAAATATACGTGAGACCAATTTCGCCTCTTTTGTTACGTGGTAAGTCTATACCTGCTATTCTAGCCATGTTGTTATTTAAGCTTTGAGCTTTGAGCTTGGGGCCTTGAGCTATTAATAGTTCTTGGCGCACAGCTCGCGGCTGATTCTTGTTATCCTTGTCTTTGTTTGAACTTAGGGTTCTTTTTGTTAATCACATACAGCTTGCCCTTTCTACTTACAATCTTGCAGTCGATAGAGCGCTTTTTGATGGATGCACGTACTTTCATTTCTGTTGGTATTGTGTATTTGGTAGTTGGTATTCAGTATCACTCGGTGTTCTTCGCAATACTTTCCCCAATACTCAGTACTTATTTGTATCTAAAACTAATTCTTCCTTTTGTCAAATCATATGGAGACATCTCCACTTTCACTCTATCACCTGGTAGAATACGGATGTAGTGCATCCGCATCTTTCCACTTATGTGAGCCGTTATCACGTGCCCGTTCTCCAACTCCACCCTAAACATCGCGTTTGACAAGGCTTCCACAATGGTGCCGTCAAGTTCGATGGATGTTTGTTTTGCCATATTTCTCCTTATGCATTCAGGCTAATTGCCTGTTGTATTCTTTCAAATGAGGATAAAATTTCTGCTTTATCCTTTCTAACCACTATGGTGTGCTCAAAGTGTGCACTTGGTTTTCCATCACCGGTTTGGATCGTCCATCCATCCTTCAACTGCTTCACCTTCTTAGTTCCTAGGTTTATCATAGGTTCAATTGCTATGACCAACCCAGGTAAAAGTTGAATTCCTTGTCCACGTTTTCCGAAGTTCGGCACTTCAGGTGCTTCGTGAAGATTTCTTCCAACTCCGTGACCTACTAAGTCACGTACCACTCCATAACCATGATTTTCAGCATGGTTTTGTACTGCAAAACTTATATCACCAATCCTTTTACCGGCAACTGATTGTTCAATAGCCAGGTAGAGGCACTGTTTGGTCACATCTAACAACTGCTGCAGTTCAGCGCTTATTTCTCCTATCGGAAAAGTATAAGCCGAATCACCCCAAAAACCATTCTTCACCACTCCAATGTCGACCGAAACAATATCTCCTTCTTTCAATGGAGTATTGTTTGGCAAACCATGCACAACAGCGCTGTTTACGCTGGCGCAAATGGAGTTTGGGAAGTTGTTGTGCCCAAAAAATCCAGGCACGCCACCATTATCTCTTATGAACTGATCTGCGACCTTATCTAACTCCAGTGTAGTAACACCGGGCTTGATTCTGGTAGACAGTTCAGCCAAAGTTTTTCCAACAAGTAAAGAACTTTCTCGGATGAGTTCTATCTCATCCTCTGTTTTATAAATCGGTTTCTTCTCTGCCATTGCTTTAACCCGTGTAGCCACTGCTTACTGCAGTTGTGCTCCGTCCGCGTATGCGTCCTGACTTCATCAGGCCATCATAGTGGCGAGATAGCAAATGGCTTTCTATCTGTTGCAACAAGTCAAGTATAACACCTACGGTAATCAAAAGTGACGTGCCACCAAAAAATTGAGCGAACTGTTGCTGGTTGGCCAAACCAATCATAACAACAAGGGAAGGAAGAATAGCTATAAGTCCAACAAACACACCACCGGGTAAGGTAATGCGAGAGAGTACCTCATCAATAAAGTCAGCTGTGGGTTTGCCGGGTTTTACGCCTGGAACAAAGTTTCCATTTCTCTTCAAGTCATCGGCAATCTGGTTAGGATTGGTAACGATGGCAGTGTAGAAGAATGTGAAAAGCACTATCATGGTGAACAACAAAACGTTGTAACCCCAGCCATTGATATCGGTAAGGCTGCGCAGCACTGCATTGTCCATCATCGTTTCATTGCGCTGCAAGTACAATGGAATGAACATAATGGCCTGAGCAAAAATGATAGGCATAACACCTGCAGAATTGACACGCAATGGAATGTAAGAGCGAGCGCCTTCGCCCTGTGGCATGTAGCCTGCGCCACCTGCATTCAGTTTGGCCATTTGAACCGGTATTCTTCGAATCGCCTGAACAATGGCTATAGTAACTCCTATAATTACAATCAATACCGCAATCTCGATAAGGAAAAAGAACGGGCTGAAATTGGTATCACTGTATTCAGCGTAGATGCCTTTAGGAATATCTGATATGATACCTGTCATGATAATCAACGAAATACCGTTACCAATTCCTTTGTCGGTGATCTTTTCACCTAACCACATTACAAACAAGGTGCTGCACATTAAGATGATAACAGCAGAAACCATCCAAGCTGAACCTCCAGGGTGTGCGTTTTCTGGAACTGAAGTAGCAATGTAACCAGGTGCTTGCACCAAACCAATTGCGATGGTCAGAAAACGGGTCCACTGATTCAGTTTCTTACGACCACTTTCACCTTCGCGCTGCATTTTGGTGATGGTGGGAACCGCTAGTCCAAGCAATTGAATGACAATGGAAGCAGAGATGTAAGGCATTACACCCAGAGCAAATATGGATGCTCGGTTAAAAGCGCCTCCAGTGAACAAACCTAGAAAACCTAGAAGTCCACCTTTGTCACCTGTATCCAAACTTGCCGTATTCACACCAGGCAGCGTAATGAACGAACCTATGCGATACACAAGAAGGAGAGCAAGCGTGAACAAGATCTTCTTACGCAATTCTTCGTGCGCCCAAATGTTTTTTATTTTCTGAATGAATGATTTCATAAAAGGCTTTTAGAGCTGTATTGCTGTTCCACCCAATTTTTCGATAGCTTCTTTAGCGGTAGCTGAGAAGCCATGAGCAGTTACGCTCACTTTGCCTTTCAGTTCGCCACGGCCAAGAACCTTCACCAAATCTTTTTTGGCGCAGACTCCATGGTCTTGAAGAAATGCTGGTGTGATTTCACTCACGTTATATTTTTCCACCAATTGCTGAATGAGGTCGAGGTTAACACCTTTGTATTCAACACGGTTGATGTTTCTAAAGCCAAACTTTGGCAACCTACGTTGCAAAGGCATTTGACCTCCTTCGAAACCAGCTCTGCGCTTGGTACCCGAACGTTGGCCTGCTCCTTTGTGTCCACGTCCAGAGGTTTCTCCAAGACCTGAACCCTGTCCACGACCTACACGCTTGCGCGTTTCGGTGCTGCCTGCAGCTGGTTTTAATGTATTCAGTTTCATCTTCTATTTCTTTTTTAAACTAAAAAAATCTTATCAATCACGATTCTTATTTGTATTCCACCTTAAGCATGTGGCCTACAGCGCGAATCATTCCTTTGATGTTTGGCGTGAGTTCCTTCTCAACTGGAACGTTCAGTTTTTTTATACCTAACGCTTCGATAGTCAACTTCTGCCTTTTCGGGCGGTCTATTGCGCTCTTAACTTGTGTGATTATAACTTTTGCCATGATGTCTCTTCTTTGTCTGATTGTCTTAACCGTTAAACACTTTATTTAAATCAATGCCACGAATGCGGGCAACATCCTGAGCACTGCGCAGACTGGTCAGCGCATGCAAAGTGGCCTTCACCACGTTGTGTGGGTTTGAGCTTCCTTTTGATTTAGCGAGAACGTCTGTGATTCCGGCAGATTCTAACACCGCACGCATAGCACCTCCGGCAATTACACCAGTACCATGAGAAGCGGGCTTGATGAACACGCGCGCACCGCCAAATTTTCCATTGGATTCGTGTGGTATGGTTCCTTTCTTAAGTGGAACCTGTACTAGGTTTTTCTTGGCATCTTCCACAGCTTTGGATACTGCTTCGGAAACCTCTTTGGATTTACCAAGTCCGTGACCCACCACACCATTTTCATTGCCAACCACTACGATTGCTGCAAATCCGAATGTGCGGCCGCCTTTGGTAACTTTGGTTACCCTGTTAACCGCAACCAAGCGGTCTTTTAATTCTGTTTCGCTTGAGCGAACTGGTCTTGTATCTGCCATTTCTTTCTTAGAATTTTAGGCCTGCCTCGCGTGCAGCTTCTGCCAATGATTTAACACGTCCGTGATAAAGGTAACCTCCGCGGTCAAAAACAACTACAGTGATTCCTGCTGCTTGCGCACGCTCTGCTATTGTCTTACCAACCAACTTGGCTTGGTCAAGTTTCGCAACCGATTGAGCATCCTTCATGATGTTAGATGCTGCTGATGCTAAAGTGACTCCGTTTTGGTCATCAATAATCTGGGCATAAATCTGTTTGTTGCTGCGGAAAACTGAAAGACGTGGTCTTTGCGCAGTTCCCTTCACACTAGCCCTTATTCGTGTGCGTATTTTTGCTCTTCGAGCTTCTTTGCTGAATGCCATTGCTTTAAATTTCTTTAATTATTTAGCTGCTGACTTGCCAGCTTTCTTGCGTACAAATTCTCCCATGTAACGAACACCTTTGCCCTTGTATGGCTCTGGAGCGCGCAGGCTGCGAATCTTAGCAGCTACTTGTCCAAGTAATTGCTTATCGTGGCTTTCAAGAGTTATGCGTGGGTTTTCGCCTTTCTCTGCACGTGCGGCAAGTTTGATTTCTGTTGGAAGTTCAAACACTATCGGGTGGCTAAATCCAAGGGTAAGTTCTAGCTGCTGTCCCACCGCTTTGCAGCGATAACCAACACCTATCATTTCCATTTCCTTTTTCCAACCAGTGCTAACGCCTACTACCATGTTATTGATGAGCGCGCGATACAAGCCGTGTTTTGCACGGATGGTTTTGTAGTCGCTGGTGCGCGAAAGAGTTATAACACTCTCTTCTATATCCACTTTAATAGCGGTATCGATTTCTTGAGAGAGTTCACCTTTCGGTCCTTTTACTTTCAATAGACCCGCAGACATGGACACTTCCACGCCTTGAACTATTGATATGGGGGATTTACCTATTCTTGACATCGCTTTAAACGATTTGTTTTATTCTTAATAAACGAAACACAACACTTCACCACCAATACCTTGAGTACGGGCTTCTTTATCACTCATCACACCTTTTGATGTGGATACCACTGCTATACCAAGGCCATTAAGAACTCTTGGTAAATCCTCAGCATGCGAATACTTGCGGTGTCCCGGAGAACTGATGCGCTCGATATTCTGAATGGCTGGTGATTTTGTTTTTGCATTGTATTTCAAGGCAATCTTAATAACACCTGGTTTACCCTCATCAAACTTATAGTTGAGGATATATCCTTTCTCATGCAGGATTTTGGTAATTTCCTTCTTCAGGTTGCTTGCAGGTATCTCTACCACTTTGTGGCGAGCACTTTGAGCATTCCTGATGCGGGTTAAATAGTCTGCTATTGGGTCAGTAAACATGTTCTGTTCTTTTCTCTGTTATATAAATTTTCTTACCAAGATGCTTTTTTCACACCTGGTATGCGACCATCAAGGGCAAGGTCGCGGAATTGGTTGCGACACAGTCCGAATTGGCGCATGTAACCACGTGGGCGACCAGTAAGCTGGCAGCGGTTACGCACCCGCACCGCACTGCTGTTGCGTGGAAGCTTTTGCAAAGCATCCCAGTCACCAGCTTTTTTTAATTCAGCGCGCTTCTTAGCGTATTGCGCTACGAGGGCAATGCGTTTGCGCTCGCGGGCTTTCATTGATTCCTTAGCCATGTTTGTTCTTTCTTCTTATTTATTTTGTAAAAGGAAATCCAAATTCTTCTAAAAGTGCTTTTGCTTCTTCGCTGGTTTTAGCAGTTGTAACAACTGTTACATCCATTCCATTGATTTGCTTGATTTTATCAAGATCAATTTCAGGGAAAATGATTTGCTCCTTCACACCGAAAGTGAAATTGCCATGACCATCAAATCCTGAAGATTTCACACCGCGAAAGTCACGGGTACGAGGCAATGAAACTGATATCAAACGATCCAGGAATTCGTACATCTTATCTCCACGAAGAGTAACCTTTGCTCCAATGGTTACGCCTTTGCGCAATTTGAAATTCGAAATGTCCTTAGTGGCATTGGTACCAACTGCCTTCTGACCAGCAATTAGTGTCATTTCCTCCACAGCGGCATCGATTATTTTTTTGTCAGCAGTGGCTTTTCCAAGACCTTGATTCAAACAAATCTTAGTCACTCTTGGCACTTGCATAACCGAAGTGTACTCGAAGCGTTTCATCAGCTTCGCAGCTATTTCGTCTTGATATTTTGCCCTTAGGCGTGGTGAGTTACTCATTTCAATACCTCCTGTGATTTTTTGGAATAACGTTCCAATTTTCCTTCTGAATTTCTTCTGCGGCCTACGCGAGTTGCATTGCCCTTTGCATCCATAACTTTCACGTTACTGATGTGCATTGCAGCTGGAATTGATTCAATTCCACCTTGAGGGCTTTTGGCTGAAGGCTTACGGTGTTTTTTCACCATGTTAACACCTTCTACCACCACGCGGTCTTTGTCGCGATCTACCTCAACAATGCGGCCTTGCTTGCCTCTGTTGTCACCTGAAGTAACTACTACCAGGTCGCCTTTTTTTACTTTTAAACGCTTAAACATTGTGTTACTGTTCTTTATCGTTTGTTTACAGAACTTCTGGTGCTAATGAAATTATTTTCATGTAGTCTTTTTCTCTCAGTTCGCGAGCTACTGGACCGAATATGCGTGTTCCACGCAATTCACCCGTTGCACTCAATAGAACTACAGCATTGTCATCAAAGCGGATGTAAGATCCGTCTTGTCTGCGTACTTCTTTTTTCGTGCGAACTATTACTGCCTTGGAAACAGTGCCTTTCTTCACGTTGCCTGCTGGCATAGCATCCTTCACGGTTACCACAATCTGGTCACCCAGTGACGCGTAACGTCTGCGGGTACCGCCAAGTACGCGTATCACCAGTACTTCCTTAGCACCACTGTTATCTGCTACTTTGAGTCTTGATTCGTTCTGTATCATTTTCTTTCTGTGTTAGAGGACACAATTAAAATTGTGTCATATACATATTTTTACTTAGCCTTCTCTACTATTTCCACTAGTCTCCAGCGCTTCAATTTGCTGAGAGGACGGGTTTCCATAATCTTCACCAAATCTCCTATTCCGCATTCTCCCTTCTCATCATGGGCCATGAATTTGTTAGAAGATTTCACGAATTTTCCGTATTTCGGGTGCATCACTTTGGTTTCCACCATTACCACGATAGATTTATTCATCTTATTCGAGGTTACTACACCGGTTCTTTCTTTTCTAAGGTTCCTTTCCATTTTGTCGGAAATTATTTGCTGTTTTTCTTTTCGTTCAGAATGGTTTTCATTCTTGCGATGTCTTTGCGCTTGTGACGCAAAGTCATTGGGTTTTCAGTTCCAGCAACATTGTGGCTGAATTTCATTTTAGCCAATGCTGCCTTTTCTTCTTTGAGTGTATCGAGGATAGTGTCCTCAGTCATACTTCTTAAATCTTTCGCTTTCATGATTCTTTTTTTATTCAGTGTAATCAGGGCGCACGATGAATTTTGTTCTGCACGGAAGCTTTTGAGCAGCAAGGCGCAATGCTTCTTGCGCAGTTGCTAACGAAACACCTTCGGCTTCGAACAGTATGCGGCCTGGTTTCAAAACAGCCACCCAAAGTTCAGGGGCTCCTTTACCTTTACCCATACGTACCTCTGCAGGCTTGCGAGTAAGAGGCTTATCTGGAAACACACGTATCCATACCTGACCTTCTCTTTTCATAAAGCGTGTAAGTGCCACACGCGCTGCTTCAAGTTGACGTGAGGTTAAAAAACCCTCATCCATTGTCTTGATAGCGAAACTACCGAAGGCAAGTTGAGAACCGCGATGAGCGATGCCCTTGATTTTGCCTTTTTGTTGCTTCCTGTATTTTGTCCTTTTTGGTTGTAACATGATTCAGAATATCTTGAGTCAGTTTCTCTCTTATTATAATTTAATCTCTTCTAACACCACCGCCACCTCTTCTATCTCCACCGCCACCACCTCTGCGGTCACCACCTGGTCCACCACCGCCTCTTCTATCTCCACCACCACCTCTGCGGTCGCCACCTCGGTCGTTACGTGGACCACCAGTGCCACCACCGCCAGTGCGATTGTTTCCGGTTGGTTGTCCAAAGTTTGGCGATAAGTCACGCTTGCCGTATACCTCGCCTCTGCATATCCACACTTTTACACCTATTCGGCCATAAGCAGTGTGTGCTTCAGCATGATGATAATCTATGTCAGCACGCAATGTGTGCAACGGTGTGCGACCCTCTTTAAAGGTTTCTGAACGTGCTATCTCAGCTCCATTCACACGACCTGCTACAACAACTTTAATTCCTTCAGCACCCATGCGCATGCTTGTGCCAATGCTCATCTTGGTAGCTCTGCGGAAAGAGATGCGGCCTTCAATCTGGCGGCATATTCCGTCAGCAACCAATCGTGCATCGAGCTCAGGGCGTTTGATTTCAAAGATGTTGATTTGAATATCCTTGCCTGTAATTTTCTTCAACTCTTCCTTCAGCTTATCTACTTCCTGACCGGCTTTTCCAATAATAACTCCTGGGCGTGCCGTGTTAATTGTAACCGTAACAAGCTTCAATGTGCGCTCAATCACAATTTTGGATACGGATGCTTTCTTTAAACGAGCCATCAGGTACTTGCGAATTTTGTCGTCTTCTACGATTTTGTCCGCATAGTTATTTCCACCATACCAATTGCTATCCCAGCCCTTGATGTAGCCTAATCTTAGTCCCGTGGGGTTACATTTTTGTCCCATTCTTAGTTCCCTGATTTATTTTTTATCTAAAATGATAGTAACGTGATTGCTACGCTTGCGAATTCTGTGCGCGCGTCCTTGCGGTGCAGGGCTTATGCGTTTCAACATTGTTCCGCCATCCACTTTGATGTCTTTCACAATGATGTTTGCTTCAGCAACATCTGCTCCTTCATTTTTCGCTTGCCAATTACTTATAGCTGAACGAAGCAGTTTCTCTAGCGGAAGGGCTGCATGCTTGCGTGTGAATTTTAAAATATTCAGTGCAGCGAATGCATCCTTGCCACGAATTATATCAGCCACCAACCGCATTTTACGCGGTGATGACGGGTAGTCATTCAACTTTGCGAAAGCTGAGCTTTTGCGCTCTTCTTTCATCTTATCTGCCATTTCTCTTTTACGGGCTCCCATTGTTCTAATTCTTTATAATGAACTATTTGCCATCTTTTCTATTACCTGAGTGACCGGTGAACTTGCGCGTGGGTGAAAATTCACCTAGCTTATGTCCAACCATATTCTCCGTCACGTATACAGGAATAAATGTTTTTCCATTGTGTACACCTATTGTCATTCCTACAAAATCAGGTGTTATTGTACTTGCTCTGCTCCAGGTTTTTATCATTACCTTTTTGCCAGAAGCTGTTGCCTCATCTACACGCTGAGACAGCTTGTAGTGAATAAAGGGTGGTTTTTTAAGCGACCTTGCCATTTCTTATCTTATTTCTTTCTGCGTTCCAAAATGAAACGGTTAGATGGGTTCTTAGGATGACGTGTTTTGTAGCCTTTAGCTGGTAAGCCTTTGCGGCTGCGTGGAAGTCCACCGCTTTGGCGGCCTTCACCACCACCCATTGGGTGGTCAACTGGGTTCATAGCAACACCACGAACGCGAGGTTTGCGACCTAACCAACGTGAGCGACCTGCTTTACCTGAAATCTGTAGATTATGTTCCTCGTTGCTCACCACACCAATAGTTGCAATGCATTCAGCGAGTATTAGACGGTTCTCACCAGACGGCATGGAGATAACTGCATACTTACCATCGCGAGATGTAAGCTGTGCATAGCTACCTGCGCTGCGAGCGATGGATCCGCCTTTGCCTGGTCTCAATTCAATATTGTGGATAGTAGTTCCAACTGGAATGTCCTTTAAGAACATCGCATTTCCAATTTCAGGAGCTGCTGCGCTTCCACTCATTATTGCTTGACCAACTTTCAAACCTTTTGGAGCGATAATGTAACGCTTCTCGCCATCAGCATATTCCACCAAAGCAATACGTGCTGAACGGTTGGGATCGTACTCGATGGTAGCCACCTTGGCTGTCACATCATGCTTGTCGCGTTTGAAGTCGACTAGACGATATTTTTGCTTATGGCCGCCTCCGATATGGCGCATAGTGCGCTTACCTTGGTTATTGCGACCACCTGTTTTCTTAAGCGGTGCCAACAGCGGCTTGAAGGGCTTGCTGGTAGTCAACTCATCAAATGTGAGAGCTACTTTATGCCTTTGCCCGGCTGTTATTGGATTTAGTTTCTTGATACCCATTTTCGTTTCTTTCTATTAAACGTTGGCGTAAAAATCAATTGTATCACCTGCTGCAAGCTTTATGATAGCCTTCTTATATGAAGCTGAGCGGCCAGTGATTATTCCTTTGGTAGTATTGCGATACTTGGTTTTGCCATCGTAACGAATGGTGTTTACCTGCTCTACTGTAACTCCGTATGCTTTCTCTACGGCTTTTTTTATTTCAATCTTATTGGCGTCAACGTTTACGATGAAACCAAACTTGCCCTGCTTCTCTGTGATGGCGGACATCTTTTCTGTGACCAGCGGTCTGATGAGGATTTCTTTCATGACGTCTTACTTTTTCAGAATTTCAGTTACTACTTCATGAGCATCGCCAACAAAAACAACACTGTTGCACTTCATGATGTCATAAGTATTCACCAGATTTGCTATTTGAACATTTGCCTTCTCAAGGTTTCTTGAAGAGAGATAAATGTTTTCATTCTTTTCAGATATCAAAACCAATGTCTTTTTATCTGTGAGGTTTAGGTTTTTGATGACCTGAGTAAACTCCTTTGTTTTTGGCGCGTTCAGAGTGATAGCATCTAAAACCATGATACTGTTTTCTTTTGCTTTGTAAGCAAATGCAGATGCACGGGCAAGACGTTGTGTGCTTTTATTCACCTTTATGTCATAGTTGCGCGGGCGTGGACCGAAGATGGTACCACCATTGCGAAACAATGGATTCTTGATACTACCCTTACGCGACCCACCAGTTCCTTTTTGACGGTGCAGTTTGCGGGTACTTCCGCTTATTTCACCTCGGTGTTTTGATTTGTGCGTACCGGTTCTTTGTGCAGCCAGATAACGTTTCACGTCCAAGTATATGGCGTGATCGTTAGGTTCTATTCCGAATATCGTCTCATCGAGAGTAACGGTCTTGCCAGTCTTTTGGCCTGATGTATTGAGTACTTCCAGTTTCATGTTACTTTACAATATATACGGTTGAACCATTATAGCCTGGGATTGCTCCTTTTACCAGAATCAAATTTTCCTCGGCAAGTATTTTTACTACTTCCAAATTTTGAATGGTGCGCTGATCTACACCAGTCCTTCCAGCCATGCGCATTCCAGGGAATACACGTGATGGATCAGATGACGCTCCAAGTGAACCTGGTGCACGCAAACGATTGTGTTGTCCGTGTGTGCTTTCGCCTACACCTTGGAAACCGTGACGTTTTACTACACCCTGAAAACCTTTTCCTTTTGTTGTACCAATAACATCAACAACTTCTCCTTCAACGAAAATGTCTTCAATCTTAATGGTATCACCCAATTTCAAATCATTTTGGAATTCATGAAACTCCGCTATGAAACGTTTTGGTGTTACTCCAGCCTTTTTAAAGTGGCCTTGCATCGGCTTGGTAGTGTGTTTGTCTTTCTTATCTTGAAAGCCCAACTGCACTGCCTCATAACCGTCTTTGTCTTTGGTCCTGACTTGCGTCACAGCACATGGACCAGCCTCTATCACTGTGCATGGAATGTTTTTTCCAGCGGCACTGTAGATGCTAGTCATACCGACCTTTTTTCCAATAATACCTGGCATGTGTTTGTTAATTTATTTGTCCTTTTGAGCGAAAAATGTCGCTCTCATTTTCTTGTCAGTTGAAGAGAGCATGCTCACTTCATTTAAAAACTACACTTTGATTTCAACCTCGACTCCGCTTGGAAGCTCGAGTTTCATCAGAGCATCCACAGTCTTGCTTGAAGAGCTATAGATGTCGAGCAAACGCTTGTAAGAGCTAAGCTCGAACTGCTCGCGTGCCTTCTTATTAACGTGAGGTGAGCGGAGTACAGTATAAATTCTTTTGTGCGTTGGCAATGGAATTGGACCATTTACCACAGCACCTGTGCTCTTCACTGTCTTTACAATTTTCTCTGCTGACTTGTCAACCAGATTGTAGTCGTAAGACTTGAGTTTTATGCGAATTTTTTGAGCCATTGGGCGGTGTTTACTTAATTTTTTTTTAGGCTTTTGCTTTTCCTTTCACTTTTGCAATAACTTCTTCCTGAATATTATTCGGAGCAATTGCATAGTTGCTGAATTCCATGCTACTAGTTGCACGGCCAGATGTGATGGTTCGAAGGTCAGTTACATAACCAAACATGGCGCTCAATGGAACTTTTCCGCTGATAACAGTTGCACCGTTACGCTCACTGGTTCCTTCTATCATACCTCTGCGTTTGTTCATGTCACCAATCACGTCACCCATATTCTCAGAAGGAGTAACGATTTCGATTTTCATAATAGGCTCCATGATAACTGGCTTACACTTCGGAAGTGCTTCGCGATAAGCCATCTTAGCGCACAATTCGAATGAAAGAGCATCGGAGTCAACTGCGTGGAATGAACCATCGTTCAGTTCTACTCTCAAATTTTCTACCTGATAGCCGGCAAGAACACCATTTTTCATGGCCTCTTTGAAACCCTTTTCAATGGCAGGAATGAACTCGCGAGGAATGTTACCGCCTTTGATGTTGTTTTCAAACAACAAACCTGGTTTTTCTAAATCTTCGTTCGGTCCAATAACTATTTGAATATCAGCAAACTTACCACGACCACCTGACTGCTTTTTGAATACCTCTCGGTGCGGAGTTGAAGCAGTGATAGCTTCTTTATATGCTACTTGTGGAGCACCTTGGTTACACTCCACTTTAAATTCTCTGCGAAGACGGTCGATGATGATTTCAAGGTGAAGCTCGCCCATTCCAGAAATAACTGTCTGGCTAGTTTCATCATCCGTATGCACTCGGAAAGTTGGATCCTCTTCAGCCAATTTGGCCAAAGCCATTCCCAATTTATCAGAGTCAGCTTGAGTTTTTGGCTCAACAGCTAGACCGATAACAGGCTCTGGAAAATTCATGGACTCGAGAACTATTGGGTTCTTCTCATCACATAAAGTATCACCTGTTTTGATATCTTTAAAACCAACAACGGCACCTATGTCACCTGCACCCAAGCGCTCAATAGGATTCTGCTTGTTAGCATGCATTTGAAAAATGCGACTTATGCGTTCTTTATTTCCACTGCGTGTGTTCAAAACATATGAACCCGCCTCAAGCATACCTGAGTATACACGTGTGAATGCTAAACGACCTACAAACGGGTCAGTAGCAATCTTGAATGCCAGTGCTGCAAAAGGCTCTTTGTAATCTGGCCTGCGCTGAACCTCAAGTCCAGTATCCGGATTGATACCTGTAACACTCTCTTTATCTAGAGGGCTAGGCATCAACTCCATCACTAGATCCAGCATAGTTTGTACACCTTTGTTTTTAAAGGATGAACCACAAACCATTGGAACGATTTTCATATCTACAACTGCCTTGCGAAGTGCGTCCAAAACTTCACGCTCAGTAATAGTTTCTGGCGCATCAAAGAATTTAACCATGATAGCATCATCGTAATCCGATACTGCTTCAAGAAGTTTCTCGCGGTACTCTTTAGCCTCATCAATCATGTCAGCTGGAATATCAATCACCTCATAGGTCATTCCTTTATCAGCTTCATTCCATATCATACCTCTCCAGTTGATCAAGTCAACTACACCTCTGAAGTCATCTTCAGAACCGATAGGCAATTGCAGTGGCACAGCCAAACTGCCCAACATTTCTTTCACCTGCTTGCAAACCATTAGGAAGTCTGCTCCCTGACGGTCCATTTTATTTACAAAACCAATACGAGCAACATTGTAGTTGTTAGCAAGACGCCAGTTGGTTTCAGATTGTGGTTCCACACCATCAACAGCAGAAAACAAAAACACTAGTCCGTCCAAAACACGGAGGGAGCGATTCACTTCAACCGTAAAGTCAACGTGACCTGGTGTATCGATTATATTGATATGATAATCCTCGTTACGATACTTCCAAGGCACAGTAGTAGCCGCAGAAGTAATAGTAATGCCACGCTCCTGCTCTTGCGCCATCCAGTCCATTGTTGCAGCACCATCATGCACCTCACCTATTTTGTGGTTTACACCAGAATAGTAGAGAATACGCTCAGTCGTGGTCGTTTTACCCGCATCAATGTGGGCTGCAATACCAATGTTTCTTGTATATTTTAAATCGCGTGACATTTAATGGTCGTCCTCTTTTTTAAATCTAATTCTTCTATATTCTAAAACTTAAGCGCGGAAGTGAGCGAATGCTTTATTGGCTTCTGCCATTCTGTGCACGTCTTCTCTTTTCTTGTAAGCAGCCCCTTCGCCTTTGCTTGCCGCGATGATTTCTCCAGCTAGCTTCTCTGCCATGCTTTTTTCATTTCGCTTGCGAGCATAAGCTATCAACCACTTCATTGCCATTGAGCTTTTGCGCTCATCACGTATGGGTGTTGGAATCTGAAAGGTTGCTCCACCCACTCTGCGGCTTCTTACTTCAACAGCAGGCGTAACATTCTCAATGGCTTTGCGCCAAGTATCTAATCCGTTTTCACTTGTCTTTGTAGATACCTTGTCAATTGCTTCATAGAAGATATTGAATGCAGTTCCTTTCTTTCCTTGAAGCATCAGATTGTTTACGAATTTCGTAACAATAACTTCATTGAACATTGGGTCTGGCAGTACCGCAATTTTTTTGGCCTTTCTTCTTCTCATTGTGTTTTATCTAAACTAATTCTGAAGTTCTTATTTCTTTTTCTTCGCTGGTGCTGCTGCTGCTGCACCTGGTTTCGGACGTTTTGTTCCGTATTTCGATCTGCGCTGATTTCTGCCGCTAACTCCGGCAGTGTCGAGGGCACCACGCACAATATGGTAACGAACACCTGGCAGGTCTTTTACACGACCACCACGTACAAGTACGATAGAGTGTTCTTGAAGATTGTGTCCTTCGCCACCTATATAGGCTATGACCTCAAACTTGTTGGTAAGGCGGACCTTAGCAACTTTGCGCAAAGCAGAGTTTGGTTTCTTAGGGGTGGTGGTATAAACCTTTGTGCATACACCTCTGCGCTGTGGACAAGAGGTAAGTGCCGCAGACTTGCTGCGGTAGGTTTTAGGGGTGCGACCCTTTTTGATAAGTTGTTGAACGGTAGGCATTGTAAACTCTAAGTTCCTGTTTTTTACGTCTTTCGATACAAGTCATGTCTCGAAAAATCGGGCGGCAAATGTACTCCTACGTTTCACTTACACAAGCGCTGATGCCACTTTCATGTAAAATATTTTATTCACAACAGCAATCGCCTATGAGAATCAAGGCTTTCAGTGAAAAAAAAAATGCAACTGAAGAAATACTTCCTGTGGAATTGAGGGCGCCAAAACGACTTGCTACCAAAATTAAAACAAAACACTACCAAAAAAAGAGCGCGACATGCGCTCTTTTCAATTGATGTAAACCTTCATTAAACGTGGCTTTAAAGCCTGTTCAATAATTCCAAGTCAACACC
>JANNVZ010000007.1:0-76244 GCA_031414655.1 Flavobacteriales bacterium | reverse complement strand
TGAAAGGCGAATTTAATTGAAGTTCGGTGTGTGCGTTTGGACAGATTCCACACTGCGCTGCGCTACGCGTGGAATGACCCCCGTTGAATAGGGCGCGTGGAATGGCGCCCTGCATGAAATGTGTCATTCCACATGCCCCCCCTTTTCTCACGTGTCATTCCACATGCAGCACAGCGGAATGTGGAATCTACCGCTTCGGTAACAGCGCACTTCGTGTTACGATGATGCTTTTCTGTGACTCGTTTTACCCAGAGGACAGTGTTTGCGTTCGAGAGATTCCACCTACGCTGCGCTTCGGTGGAATGACACGTTACGCTAGGAAGGTGATTGGAATGACATGTCCAAAAGGAACGTTCATGTTAGAACTATGACAAGGAAATAAGAAGAAACTGTATTTTTTTTGCCGCTCATTGAAATCCAAATGCGAACACCGTGCGTAAATGATGTGCTAGCAAAGTAGCTGGTGATGGGATAGAATGTAGTTTTGCAGCTGCTGTAACTGGCCCAAGAACACAAGGCGTGGCTGGAACGACAGAGCGGAACAATAGGAAGAGACTTTTTGAATGAATAAAATACACGAGCTGATAGAATCGGGCATGCTGGAGCGCTATGCCATGGGCACTGCAGACGCGGCCACTTGCCTGGTGGTGGAGCGCATGGCAGCAGCTCATGCGGCAGTGCGTGAAGAGTTAGATGAGATACACAAAGCCGTTCAGCACTATGCGCAAGCCCATGCGGTGGCCCCGCACCCTTCGCACCGCACCTTCCTACTGGCCACGATAGACTATATGGATAGGCTGCAGAAGGGCGAAGCGGTTTCCTTTCCTCCATTGTTGCACGAGGGTTCTAAAGTGGAGGATTACAACGAGTGGCTGCAACGTACAGACATGACTGCTCCTGCATTCATTGACACCACCTACGCAAAAATGATAGGCCATACGCCCGAGTTAACCACGGCCATTGTCTGGATAAAACACATGGCCCCCGAAGAAGTACACCACGAGGAGCACGAAAAATTTCTGATACTGGAAGGCACCTGCGACATTCATGTGGATACCGAAGTGCATCATATGCGCCCGGGGAGCTATTTTTCCATACCACTGCACAGCGACCATCGGGTGGTAGTTACCTCTGAGTTTCCGTGCAAGGTGTTGTTGCAACGACTGGCAGCATAGTCCTGCAACAGTTACGGGGACCACCATATATCACGTTTTGTTTTGGTTGTTTTTTGTCTTTAAGGCCTTCACAAAGCGCAATGATCTCCCTCAGTAGTTTCGTGTTTTTATATGATCTATATCATTGTTTCTGCATGCTTTTCTGGCGCGATTTTATCTTCCTTTGTACTCCATGAAAAGGACATATCTCTTAGTGACAGCTCTTATAGTTTTAGCCATTGCGTGCAGACATCATCCTGATTTTACCGCATTGCCTATAGACACCCCGCCCAACCCATGGGTCAATCCGGACCCGTGCGATCCGGATAGCGTGTACTTCGCCAACACCATAGCCCCATTGCTGAATGCCTATTGCGGATCGGCTGATTGTCATGACAATGTGGATCCCGAGGAGGAAATCAATGTGACCACGTATGGTAACATTATGAATTCAGCTGATGGCGAGTTCGTGATTGCTTTTGATTTGGGTGAAAGCAAATTGTGGGAAGCTGTTACCGAACCAGACATCAATGATGACGGACACATGCCCCCGGCTGATGAGCCTCAACTGAGCCAAGATCAACTGGACCTGTTATCCCTCTGGATAAATCAAGGTGCTATGAACAATAGCTGTGTGGCGGATTGTGACACCAGCTTGGCTATTACTTTCAGTGGTGTTGTCATGCCCATTATACAGAACAATTGTGTCGGCTGCCACGGTAGCAATAGTCCTGAAGCAGACGTACCGCTTACCAACTACGCTGAAGTATCGGCAGCAGCCGAAGGCAATATGATGGATGCGCTATTGGGTGCCAATAGCGTTTCGATAATGCCTGATGGAACAACAGGACTTCCACAATGTATGATTGATCAAATTCAACAATGGATAGATGATGGAATGCCAAATAATTGATATTTGCACTGAATGAAAACAAGACACTCCTTTTATATCTCTGTTCTCTTATTAAGTGCCGTTGGCATTTTTCAATCATGCTATTACGACAACGAAGAGTACTTGTATGGTGCTGCGTGCGACAATAGCGTAATCACCTACACCGGTCGTATAAAGGCGATTGCCGATGTAAACTGTGCTACTACTGGCTGCCATGCGGGTCCTTCCCCTAGCGATAACATTAGTATGGAAGGATATGACAACTGCAAGGCTTCTACCGAGAACGTGTCAGTGATATGTGCCATTAAAAGAGATTCAGGCTGTAGCCCCATGCCTAAAAACAGGGCGCAACTTTCGCAGTGTGACATAGATGCGTGGCAGGCTTGGATTGATGCCGGTTATCCCAACTAAACAAGTAATAATATGCTCAGAAAAATCATTGGAATTCTTATTGTAGTGGCTATGGTAGGTGGCGGTGTTGCTTACTACTTGTGGAACAAGCCACACAAAACAGCAGCAGGCGAAAAGCCAGTAGCCACACTTACAGCAGATGCGCTTATTGAAGAATACAGCGGTGATGTTGCTGGAAGTAATTTGAAGTATTTAGAAAAAGTGCTGGAGATAAACGGCACCGTTTCTACCATAGGCACCACGGAAATGAGCGAGACTAAAATATCGTTACAAACCAACACTACAGATGAATTGGGCCTACCATCGAACATCACCTTCATTATGAAACAAGGTGAAAAAACAGATGACATAAAAGAAGGCACCACTATTGCTTTAAAGGGAATTTGTAGCGGTTACAACACAGATGTAGAATTCAAGCAAGCTGTTGTGGTACGCAAATAAAATTTTAAACAACTTATTCAAAAAAAAGAAAAACAGAAGTATGAAAAAAGTAATGATGACATTGACTGTAGCAATAGCATTTGCAGGCAGTCTAAGCGCACAGAAGTATTTTACCAAAGAGGGTAAAATCCACTTCTTCTCCACCACCAAAGTAGAAGACATCTCCGCTACTAGCAGCACCGCCACTTGTGTGTTGGATGCAGGCACGGGCGACATTCAGTGGTCAGTGCTTATAAAAGGTTTCCGCATGGAGAAGGCATTGATGGAAGAGCACTTCAATGAAAACTACATGGAGAGTACTACCTTCCCAAAAGCAGAATTCAAAGGAAAAGTAGAGAACATAGCGAGTGTAAAGATGACAGTAGATGGCACGTACAATGTGAAGGTGACGGGCGACCTCACCATGCATGGTGTCACTAAAAACATTACCAGTGACGCTACCATCACCGTGAAGGGCGGAGTGATAACATGCAACTCCAAACTATTCGTAAATCCTGAGGATTATAAAATCACCATTCCTGCCACAGTGCAAGAGAAGATTTCGAAAAACATAGAAGTGACTGTATCGGGCACACTGGCCCCATTGAAGAAATAAGTTGACTTAAATACTGATCGCATTGTGAGAGTTAAAAATTCATCATGGTTAAAAACAGGGCTGGTTCTCCAAGCCCTGTTTTTGTTTACCCACCTGCAAGCCCAGCAGGACACCACGGACCTGCTTTCGCTTTTGGGGGAAGAAGAGCCCACCATCGATTATGCAACAGCTACTTTCAAAACCACACGTGTCATCAATATGCACAGTGTGGAGAATGCCGCAGAAGGTGTTCTTGACTTCCGAATAAACCACCGCTTTGGTGCGTTCAATACGGGAGTAAACAATCTGTTTGGATTGGATGCTGCCTTTATCCGCCTTGGTTTCGAATATGGAATAAGCGACCGACTGATGGTGGGTTTTGGAAGAAGCAGTGTGAACAAGGAGCTGGACTTCTTTGGCAAATACAAGCTACTCAGGCAAAGCACTGGCAAGAAGAATATGCCCATCAGTGTGTCGTGGTTCAGCAGTTTGGTCATCCGCACGGATGAGTTTCCCAATCCTGACATCAAAAACTACTTCACATCGCGCCTTTACTATTGCCATCAATTGTTGATTGCGAGAAAATTCAATGAGAGTTTGTCCTTGCAAATAGCTCCAACAGTAGTGCACAGAAACCTGGTACCAGACAGCACTATAGCGAATGATGTATTTGCTTTGGGTGCAGGTGGCCGCATGAAAATGACCAGAAGGTCATCCATCAATATGGAGTATGTATATGTATTGCCCGATCAGTTGGAAGAGAAATTCACCAACTCATTTTCTATAGGTATAGATATAGAAACAGGAGGCCACGTTTTTCAGATGCACGTTACCAACAGCTATCCCATGAATGAGAAAGGCTTCATTACCGAAACAACCGGAAAATGGGGACAAGGCGACATTCAATTCGGATGGAATATTTCGCGGGTGTTTACCATCAAGCAACGCAAGGAACCGAAAGACTGATGCAGACCTCAGGCACTCTGCCTCGCTTCTGAAAAGGACGCAGATTCTTACTATTGACTCATGAATATTATGCTTGAGGAGTCTTGGAGACGGCTCCTCACTGAGGAGTTTGAAAAACCCTACTTCAGTGAACTGATCGCATTTGTAAAAAAGGAATATTCTTCTGCACCGTGCTATCCAATTGGTCCATTGATTTTTTCAGCCTTTGATCATTGTCCGTTAGATCAACTGAAGGTAGTGATACTCGGGCAAGACCCCTACCATGGCCCGGGACAAGCAAATGGACTGTGCTTCTCTGTGAACGATGATGTAAAAATTCCGCCCTCCTTGGTCAATATTTTCAAGGAGATAAAAGGAGACATAGGCTTAGAAATTCCGCTAAGCGGCAACCTGCAACGATGGGCAACGCAAGGGGTTTTATTGCTGAATGCTACACTCACTGTTCGCGCCAACTCCGCTGGTTCGCATCAAAACAAAGGCTGGGAAACTTTTACTGATGCCGTCATCCGCAAGATCAATGATGAGAAGGAAAATGTAGTCTTCCTGCTTTGGGGTTCTTATGCGCAGACCAAAGGTGCCATTATCAATACACAAAAACACAGTGTGTTGAAGAGTCCACATCCTTCTCCGCTTTCAGCTTACCGCGGATTCTTTGGCAACCATCATTTCTCGAAAACCAATGAATATCTAAGCGCACATGGTCTTGCGCCTATTACTTGGTAGAGCTTAGTTCTTGAAGAGGGCATCCACATTGCTTCGAATGTTTTTGGCGATGTCGTCCAGCGGCAAATCATTGGCATCGGTGCCAAATGGATTTTCAATTTCCTCGGCTATCAGCTCAAGGCTTGCAAGAACATACAAGATAAAAGCAACAATAGGAATGGCGTAGTAACCAAGTATGGGTGCGTAGGCAATAGGCAACGTCATCACATAAAAGAAGATAAACTTCTTCAGAAACACAGAATATGAAAATGGGATAGGCGTGTTTCGGATACGTTCACACGCCCCACACACCTCCATCCATTGCTGCAATTCTGAATTGATGATTAGGGTTTGTTCCGCATTCAGTTTTCCCTCCTTGTTCAATTGAAATATTCTTTCGTACATCACTCGGCTCATTTGCATGGGCACATGCTTCACTTCTTTCATCTTATGTACTTCATACAATTCCATTAACTCCGATTCGTTGAGCGAGGCCACGTTGCGCAAGTGGTTCTTCATAGCATAGGGAAACGCCTCAATGTGTTTTCTAAACCAATCATGTTCACTTTGAGGAGTAGCTGCCTTAAGCTTTATGGCCAAATTGCGCGAGCAGTTCACCAATGTGCCCCATAGTTTTCTTCCCTCCCACCAGCGTTCATAAGCCGTATTGGTGCGGAACACCAGCAACAGTGAAATAACAAAGCCAAGCAAGGTGTGCATTACAGCGATTTTAGCGGCACTACTTTCTTTGTCCAAATGCAGAATATGCACATCTACCACCACCACCGCTATGGTGTATAGGCTGATGGCCACGATGAGCGGCAGCAGCTGACGCAGCGTATCTGCTTTATGAATGTGAATGATAAAAGTGAACCACTCCTTGGGATTGTAAGAGATCATTATAGACAGTAAAAGTTAGAAACTACTGGCAAGCAAGTAAATACCCATAGTGCATGGATTAGGAAATCTTTGCATCTTTATCTATCAGCAAGTCAAGCACTATAATCCGCTCACTTTCTAATTTGAAATAAATTTTATAATTGAGCACCGTGGCTAGGCGCAAGTGTCCTTCCACCCCCGGCAAGTCTATTTTTTTAGAACCTTGCGTAGGATGATGGTGAAGAAGATGCAGCTTGTGAAAAATACGTGAGCGCACCTTTTCTGCCGACAACAAAGAAACTTCTTGGACATCTTCAATCATTTTTTGCAATGATTCCACAGCAGGCTGGGTGAAGAAAAACGAATACGAATTCATGAGGCGAAAAGTAGAATAAAGAAAGGCTTGCCCCTACCTGATTAGCATATCAATTCAGATAAAAAATAACCACATCACATACATTCGCACTCGGTGTAACCATGAGCGAAAACGCACAACATAATGCTGAGCAGCGCGCAGTAAAAAACATTCGCAAGCACAACGATGCAAGCGCTGAGGCTGTTGCACAACTGCTATTGGCAGGAAATCGCACTGCACTTTCCCAGGCCATTACTTGGGTAGAAAGTACCAGCGACAAACACAGCACATCCGCCTCCGAAATTCTTCGCCTTTGCCTTCCACACAGCGGTAGTTCTATTCGCATAGGAATAACTGGAGTACCGGGTGTAGGTAAAAGCACCTTCATTGATGTGTTCGGTGAGCACCTTATTCAACAAGGAAAAAAGGTGGCGGTGCTGGCTATCGATCCCAGCAGTCGGGTGAGTGGTGGCAGCATACTTGGTGACAAGACGCGCATGGAAAAACTATCGCAAAACGAAAGTGCCTTCATTCGTCCCTCGCCTTCAGCCAACACGCTTGGGGGTGTAACCAAAAAAACAAGAGAGTCCATAGTACTCTGCGAGGCTGCGGGGTTTGATGTTATTATTATTGAAACAGTGGGCGTAGGTCAAAGTGAAACAGCAGTGCATGGCATGACGGACTTTTTTCTACTCCTTATGTTGGCAGGTGCGGGCGATCAATTGCAAGGAATCAAACGCGGCATCATGGAAATGTGCGATGCCATGCTTATTACAAAAGCAGATGGCGACAATGAAATGAAAGCAACTCGAGCCAGCACGGAATACATGAGTGCGCTGCATCTTTTCCCACCTACCGACACGGGCTGGATACCACCGGTTCAAACCAGTTCAGCGCTGCAAGAAAAAGGTATTGCAGAGACTTGGCAAATCATAATGCAGCATGAGCGATGGATGAAAGAGAGAAATTTTTTCATCGCTAAGCGCGAAAAGCAAGACGAACAGTGGCTCATGGATTCGATACAGGAGCAGCTACGCGATAACTTTTTCAGCGATGAAAACAATAGAATTCGCATAGAAAAAGCGAAACAGCAGATTCATTCGAAAGAGCTAACTCCATCGGAAGCTGCTCTTTGGGTGCTAAACAAAAGTTGATTGCTCCTTGCGACTAAAAAACTTTAAAGCCCACCGTTATCCCTACTCTGAATCCTAATCCCCAGCGCACCTCTGCACGATTTTCCAACAGTGGATGCGAATAGATGTCATCGCTTTTGTAGTTGTCAATGTTGTGTGAAAAGATGGAATACTTAGGGCCAAATCCAAAATACATGTCACACGCAAAACCTGGTTTGGTGGTCATGAAACCATAATTCAGAAATAATTCGAATTGTTTTTCAGTGGGTGAATACAGTTGTTCAGAAGAAATCAGGATGTTGTTCACATCTGAAACGGTCGAAACTATGGGCTCAAATGTTTTACTTCGATAGCGTGCAAGCAGACCAACATAAGGTGCGGTGTTGTCATCCTCAGTAAATACTTTAAAAGCATAGTGTGCATTGTAGCCGTCCCAACGCACATCGAAACCATCTGTTTCCGTTTCTTTGATGGACAAGTCATACATCCAATCGCGATTCTTATTGATTATCTCGTAGTAAAACTCATGTGCTCTTTTGCGGCCAACAAAATCAACACAAAACCCAAAGTCCTTGTGCCCTTTTACAGTAGAAAGCATCGGGAAAATATCAGCCCCAATGTATAAACCCCTGTTTACACCGTAAGAGCTGTCGTATTTTTTGTCTCTCTTTTTGTTCTCACGCTCTGTCTTTTCTGTTTGTTTTTGTTGCTGCTTATAGCAGTCATCCGCCTTTTGTTTCGTTGCCTTCGCTTCAGAAGCATTGTTCAAGGACAGATACAGTTCAGCCAGTCGCTGCAGGTTGTAACAATCGCTAACACCCGTTTTTATTGCAAGCTTTTCAGCCACGTCATTTCCAAGTTGGTTATTGTTTTGCGTTTTAGCCATAGCAGTCATTTCCCACAAAAAATTGTAGTCGTCATAGCCTGACTTATACAGCTTTTCGATGAAGTAATTCGCACTGCCTTCTTCGCCTAGCTGTCTGTAAAGTGGATATGCTTTGAGGTAAAATGAATCAGGTATTTTTTCAGTGGAGTTTGAGGTGTATGCAGCTTCAATTGCCGCAGGCTGATTACCTACCCACAAATTCAGCGAGTCTAGCCAATGCCTTTCAGCATTATCCATCCCAACATACGTTTCAAGCAGTCTATTGCTGTAGTCCAATAATTCCGCGTTGTAGCCTTTCTGGTGTTGTTTAAAATCAATAAGGTAACTGGTATAAAGTGCTTTGTCCCTGTCATACGTTTCAAGTTCGGCCGCCTTTTTCAGATCATTTTCTGCCATTGGATCTTTCATCTTGTACTCGCACTCCGACAACAATGCGTAGTAATCCAAATATTCGTCTTTGAAGTGATCATAGCTATAGAAACGCTCTTGACCCTTGTAATCAAAAGGCAACGGAAAATCAGAATAAGTGAACCCATCTGCTATGTAGCGAATCGGTCTCAGGTATCCAATGGCATCTCGTACCGACTTGGCACCCTTTATTGTGCCAAGTTGATTGTTGGTTAGCAGTTTAAAATATTTGGCGAGTTTCTTCTGCCCGTCTGTTCCATAAGAAATAATTAAATCAAGTTTTGATTGCACTCCTGAATAAACTTCTAGTTTTCTTAAATTCATGGCTTCACCCGCCAGAGTATTGGCATCATCAATAACGAGTTTCATAATTGTGTTTGTCACATCGGTCATGTTTTGTGTTTGGTCACCAACGGTGGCCGATGTCAGCATATTGATGTCACTTGGGCAATCTTTAATACAGCGACCCAATTTGTCTATAAAAAAGGAAAATCCGTTGAGTGTAACCTGTGCACTGTCTCTGGCGAATGATGTAGCACTTTCGAATTGAAATGGAATGACTTCCTTGCCTGAAGCATCTAAGTAACCCCATCGATCATTCTTGGCCGCATGAAACATTCCTTCATAAAATCCGGAACGTTTGAAACGTTGATCACCCATTCCATCAAACAGATAAGTGTATAAGCTGCCTTCCTGATTATCGTATATACATGGCGCTATCACTTTACCTGAAGCATCTGCAAAACCCATCACTCCTCCTTGCATTTCTCCAAAAAGGTTATCGTATGATGTGCCCTGAAATAATTTGTAATACTCACCTGTTGTAGTGATGTAGGAATAGGCAAATGGAATAACGATTGCTCCTGCATTATTCAATACGCCATAGGTACAGTTTTCATTGTTGAGATCGCACTTTTTTGCAATCAGTGAATTGCCGTTGACAGGAGTCAATGACTCATATTTAAAATCGACCAGTGTGTTGCCCAATTTATTTATCATTCCATAATGACCATCCTTCATTACAATCGCATAGTCATTATAAAAACTATATCCCATATCAGTGGAGACGCCTAACCACAGTGTAATCCAGTCATCATCCGCATCCAATACTATTGCATCAAACTGAAACGGTATAACCACTTTTCCTTTGGTATCAATAAAACCCCATTTGCCATTTTGCTTCGCCCCGGCTAAACCCGAACTAAAGTAATTGGCACCTTCATAAATGAAGTCTATAACCTTCTTTCCATTCAAATCGAAATAGCCATATTTACCATTGACTGCATTTTTGGCCATCACCAATCCGAAACTTGCATCACCCATTTCAGCATATGCAATAGGAACAATGAGCGCATTGCTGCGATTGATCAGTCCATATAAATCATTCTTTTGAACTTTTGCTACACCATCCACAAAAACTCCTGCATATTGATATTGGGCTGAGATAATCCAATTGTCATCAGCATCAGCGTAGCCATACAGCTCAGTTGATTGATCCATTCTAGGGTATATGTCTTGGGCTGTTGAGTAGGAAACAATTGCCATGCTCAGTAAAAACAATATTCTATTCATCGCTAAGAGATTTTGAGGTATTCAAATATTCATAAAGAGGATAAACGCACGTCTACGGTGAACACCCTAATTAACTGCGCTACTTGAGGTGAATGATCAGTTTCTGACCAGGTTGCAGATCTTCTCCACACTTATTCCATTTCATTATTTCCTCTGGTGTAACACCCTTGTACTTTTTGGCAATTTTCCAAAGTGAATCACCACTCTTAACGGTGTAAGTCTCTGAACCTTTTTTTGGAGATTCTTTTTTTACACTTTCCTTTTTTGTTGGTTCCGGCAAAACATCTTTTTTAACCTTTGGTGCTGCTACTTCCTTCTTTTCCGCATCCGGATTTTTACTCTCTGTTTTCTTTTTCTTATGTATTTCAAGTGTTTGTCCAACATGAATATTGTCACTCTTTAAATGATTCCATTGCTTTATTTTTCTAACGCTGGTCTTGTGTTTTGACGCAATTTTTCCGAGCGATTCACCACGCTTGACTTTATGATACACAACACTCTCTTGACTTTCTTCGACCGCAATTACTTGTGGAATTACTATTGGTTTCCATCGTGCAATAGAATCCTTTAACAGCGTGTATGCCGAGGCCTGAGGCAAAGAAAGTGTGTAGGGAATCTTGCGATAATCACCTTCAAAGTAATTGCCTATGTATACAGGATTCAACTCCCTTAACTCTTGCCTTTTCACTCCCAACACAGCTTCCATCGCATCCAATCTGATGTCTTGAGTAAAAAATATATTTTCATATTGAGCAAAAATGTCGAAGTAGCTATTGAGTTGATTGTCTATCCTGCATGATTCGATCAGTGCTTTCAAATAGGCCATCAGTTTGAAAAACTGCTGTGACGATTCATCCAAAGCGTTGAAAAAAATTGTTTCGTTGTTGCTATCTTCTATGCGATGAACAAACGGCACTCCATTGCGAAATGCCGAAGTCATCTTTAGTTCATCATTGTCATAAAGAATGGATAATTCTACAAGGTACTTAAGAGCCGCATCAGTAGTAAAGTCGGCACCCCTTCGTTCGTCCACCAACGTGTCTATTCGCAAATGAAATTTGCGCGCAACTAAGTAGTCCATGGCCCACATCCCCTCTCTTCCATTGTCCAATACGCATGCAGTGTTGCAACCTGAAAGCACCAATGGCAAGTAGATAAAATCTTTTGGTAGGCCGCTGGCTTCCGTTTTCTTCCTGAATAGTGGGAAGTACAAATCACACAGGGATGCAAGCGTTAGAAAACGTTTGCAATCACCAGCAGGAAAAATCAGTTCATTAAAGGAAGCTCTTTCTGACTCGTTCAGAAACATGTTGCCGGCAAAAAGGGGTAAGCTATCGTTTTGCGGAAGTATCCACGTGTGTCTTCCCTTTATACAATCAAAATGAGCAGGATTGGCCGTTCTCAATTCTCTGCACATCCATTGCTCAGTGGCGTCTTTTAGAATTACTTCTTCAATAGAAATGAAGGAATTCTGAGCCGCAGTGAGAACACTTGTCAGTATCAACAATGACCCGAAACCTATTCTAATCCAACTCTGCATTGGACCAAATAACGTGAGTAGCTGAAGGGATGATGCTCAACCTTTGACAATCTTTTCAACTAAAGCCGATGAATGAGGACTAAAGAAAAATGATAGCCAAAACGATAAACAAAACAATCATCAGTATATAGTACCAGAAGTCTACAAACCAAGGCATGTATTTTTTAAAATTTTCTTTCCAGTTACTCATTTCAGGTAACAAAAAAAAGGAGAACTCTTCGTAAATACAAATGGTATGCGAAGCTGGCTGATTAGTAATGAGAATTTGAAGGGCTTAACTAGACAAGATAAAAATCAGTGAGTGAGCAAGTAAGCGCACATCATAGTGACTGCAAGTAACAGCCACCTTCTCTTTTTTGTATGCATAAAGTTTTGGCGAGATAAGGTTTTTGATTTTAAGCAGTGCCAAATGTGTAGTCTTTATTAACAGTCTGAGAGTGTTACTCGTACACTTTTCAATAGTCATCAGTGAATTGGGGGGAACACATTGAACATGACAAGGTTGAAATCTCAAGTTTCCTTTTTGTATTACCGATACCAAAAGAAAATTATTTAGCCATCGTTCTTAATCCTTACACCGTTGCACTTCCTTACTCATCACATTGGACGCATCCTATTCGCTCTTCCATTTCTTGGTTTTGGAATATCGCATCTTGTGAATGCACGTGACATGTCTGCAATGGTTCCAGAAGCATTACCTGGTGGAGGTTCTATTTATGTATACGCTTCAGGATGCTTTCAAATCATTGCTGCAATTGCCATCATTGTCAAAATGTTTGACTATGCCGCAGCGCTTGGCTTGGCGACTCTTCTGTTATTGATTGTATTGCTTATTCATCTGCCTTCGTTTTCAAGCGGCCCAGTGGCCATAGCGAATGCACTCAAGGATACTGCGCTGTCAGGCGCTGCCCTTTTTTATGCAGGAACAAGGATGAAGTAGATTGTTTTTTTGTTTCATGGTTTTTTGGTTAATTGAGAAAGCCACTCTGCAAGAGTGGTTTTTTCTTTTTGTATTCCTTAACTATCCGTATGATATGAATCAAGCGCGTTTTCTCGTTTGATGAAGATAAATTTGACTTACTTAAAAAAAAGAAGGATTATGGGCACACACATGGGAATATGGATTATCGGAATGGCCTTTGCTGGCATAGGATGGCTGGTGCAGATGCGGTTGAAAAATAAATTTGCCAGCTATGCCAAAACGCAATTGCTCAGGGGACTTAGTGGCCGTGAAGTAGCTGAGCAAATGTTAAGCGACAACGGAATCATTGATGTGAAGGTGGTAAGTGTTACAGGCCAACTCACTGACCATTACAATCCCTCAACAAAAACCGTGAACCTGAGCCATGATGTCTACCACGGTAGAAGTACTGCCAGCGCAGCTGTTGCAGCGCACGAGTGTGGGCATGCTGTTCAACATGCTACTGCTTATGCTATGTTAGGTCTTCGTTCCAAATTGGTTCCTGTGGTGAATGTTGCTGGAACGGTTATGCCTTGGCTACTCATGATTGGCGTTATGCTCTTGAGCCGTGTGCCTGGTCTTTTGCTTATTGCCATCTTAGCGCAAGTCGTTATTACTGTCTTCACGCTGGTTACACTCCCTGTTGAATTTGATGCAAGCAAACGAGCACTTGCTTGGATGGACAGCAAAGGAATAGTGATACAGCAAGAGTACAATGAAGCAAAAGATGCACTCAAATGGGCAGCTATGACCTACGTGGTTTCAGCGCTTGCAGCCGTCACTCAACTGCTCTTCCTCATCATGCGCTACTCCGGCTCCAGAAGGTAAAATAAATGTTGGCCCGAGCCTTGCAACTTTGCACCAACCAATTTTCTCTTCACTATGAAATTACTGCTACTTCCATTTCAAAGAAACTTCCTTTGTTTAGTGTCGCTGTTAACCTTACTTGCAAGCTGCAGTCCAGGCAAAAGATTGGTAACAGATGCCACTACTCTGGAACAAGGCGGACTGCGTTCAGAAGCATTAGCAAAGTACACTTCTGCCTACTATGACTACCAGCGAGCTGAGGCCTTAGTTGGAATGAAGCGCGTAACTCAAACAATACTTGATTCGAAATTGAACTCAGCGCAGATGCTCTGCATGACTGAAAATTATGATTCAGCACTCGCTGCATATGAGGATGCCTTTGCTTACAAAAATCAAAACAGTGCATTGGAGTTAAATCTGCAGTTGAATGCAATGGAAAATTTCAACTCTTGCAAACAATCCTACATAGAGTCTTTGTATGCTGAAGCGGAAAAAGCGGTTTTGAAAGAAGACTATGATGCTGCTCAAACGCTTATTCGAAAAATATTCTCGCTGGATCGAAAAAATCAGAAGGCACACTACTTGGATACGATGTGCGAAGTATTGCCCAACTACAATGCTGGCAAAAAGGCCATGGAACTAGAGTTATGGAGAGAAGGATATATTTACTTGAACGAAGTGTGCGCCTCTGATGCTGGTTACAAGGATGCTGTGGCGCTTCGGGCAGAGTGTTTGAAAAAAGGAACTTTCGCTATTGCATACAAAATAAAAGACAACAAAACTGCACCTGATGCGGTGGAAGCTGCCCTAGCTGCTACCATAAACGGTGAATTGCTCGCCACTGAAAATCCCTTCCTTGAACTGCTTGAACGAGAAAATCTGAATGTTGTCATTCAAGAACAACAAGAAACATTGTCACCTGAGTTTGATTCGGATAATTCCTACAACCTTGGAAAATTAAAACGAGCACAATTCATCCTAAGCGGTGAATTGGTTTACTTCAAAAGTGAACTGACAGCTGAAAACAGCAGGAAATGTGATTGCGCTTCTTCACTTGGCATTTATTCTGACAAAGTAGTTTGCTTTGAAACTACACAAGCAAGAAAACTCAATGCTTCCTATAAGTATCAATTGATAGATGCTGAAACCGGAAAACTCTACATATCCGATGTTCTATCATTTTCAGATGAAGACCAAAGCCTTAAGTATGTGTATGAAATTCAGAAAAAAATAAGTTTGACATCACCCACCCTCACTAAAGATCATGATGTGAATCTCTCGGGAATGAAAAACGCTACACCTGACATTCTGCTTACTGAACAAGATTTATTGCTTCGCCTATATGCATCCGTTGCCAATAAGGTTAGCGCTGCTTTAGAGAAGTTCAGTCCCTGAAGATTGCAGCAGACTTTGATGAATCTTTAGTATTTGATGAAGCACCAGTTCAGAGCCATCGTTGTTGATGATAAAATCTGACTTGGGGGATTTTTCATCATCACTCATTTGTGCGGTCATGCGTTGCTTAATCTGCACTTCACTCAATCCATTTCTCAAAAGAACCCGCTCAATGCGAACAGATTCAGGAGCCTTTACAAGAATTACAAAGTCACAATCAGCAGCTGCACCCGATTCAATAAGAATGGCAGCCTCGCGCAATACATAAGGCGAGTTTTGCTTTTCTACCCATTTATCAAACTTACTTCTTACCAAAGGATGTATGAGCTGATTTAATTTTCTGAGTGCTTCTTCGTTTTCAAAAACAATAGAAGCAAGTGCTGCCTTATTCAATTCAACGCCACTAAATACTATGTCCCCAAATTGGCTACGCACCGCTTCCAATACTTCAGGAAAATCTGTGTAAACACTCTTGGCTTCATCATCTGAATTAAAAACAGGCATTCCCAAGGTTTCAAAAACCTTACAAACAGTGGATTTCCCACTGCCAATTCCACCAGTAATACCAACTATTGTCATGATGAATGCAAAATTAGTTTCGACAAAACGAAACATTGAAATGATGACGAAGGTAGAAGAGCGTTAAGACTAAAACCCTTTCTTTGCAACCTAACTTATTTATAACCCTGTTACTTATGGGCCACCTTATTGCCCCCAGTGTGTTGTCTGCCGATTTTGGCAATCTGCAGCGCGACATAGAAATGATCAATCAATCCGAAGCTGACTGGTTTCATGTGGATGTGATGGACGGTGTCTTTGTACCCAATATTTCGTTTGGAATGCCAGTAATTAAGAGTATTGCAAAACACGCAAAAAAACCATTGGATGTTCATCTGATGATTGTTGAACCTGACAAGTACATCAAAGCTTTCAAAGATTGTGGTGCACATATCCTAACGGTACATTACGAAGCATGCACGCATCTTCACCGATCTGTACAAGCAATAAAAGCTGAAGGAATGAAGGCTGGAGTAGCTATCAATCCGCACACCCCTGTTTCCGCATTGAGTGAGGTGATTCAAGATCTGGACCTAGTGCTTGTGATGAGTGTAAATCCTGGTTTTGGTGGTCAATCATTTATAGAAAATACGTTCAATAAACTTAAGCAACTCATGGCTATCAAACAGTCTTCAGGAAGCAAATGCCTGATTGAAGTGGATGGTGGCGTGAGTGATAAAAACTTTGAAAAACTAGTAAGCTTTGGTGCTGATGTTCTGGTAGCGGGCAACTTTGTATTTGCACACCCCGACCCAGCGCAAGCCATACGTTCCATCAAATAACCTTTCCTTCCTTAATTATTTTCTTCAGAGCGCTCATGCGACTAGTTCGTGTGAACATGATTTTGAATTTTCGAATACTTGATTTTCTGATTTCAGAAATGACGGCATTCTTAGAGATAACTGAATAACTAAAGACTGAAGTCCGCTTCAACGCACACACTGCGCTGTTGCTGGCAACCGTCCTTATAGCTCGATTTTTTTTACGTACCTAACCCAACTTTAAATGACAAAGCTCATCGCTCATTGTCTTAGTGGCTCGCTGCGCATTTCCACACACTGCCGTTTCAAGGCATTTGGAATATCGCACCTAGTTCCTAACCAAATTTCTATTCTATTAAATGCATCCTGCAAGCAATCGCTTGTTAGAGAAACCCAGTCTTAAAAAACCAATCATGAATAAACTTCTTTACAAATCGCTGAGCTGTATTAAAGCAAAAAGCCAATGGAGAAAACTGCCATTGAGTTTGCTAACACTATTTACTTCCTTGAGTTTTATGGTTTTTGATCTTCCAGCAAAATGCCAAGATCAAGCGTCAGCTTCCCTATCCGAAAAAGGCTATTTACAAATACCCACAAGTCAGCCTCTAAGCTCAACTTATGTATTCGATTTAGCGAAGTACAAATTCAAATCGGATACTGATTTAATTGAATTCCTCAGCACACGCTCAGGCGATTTCTTCAGTGTGAGGTCAAATGGCATGAGCAATCAAGGCGCGCTCATTCTTCATCTCAATGGACATCCACAATGGACATCAACAGATTGGAATAGATACTTAATGGAAGCAACTGTAGCCCATCCTATTAAGCCTGAATAGACTCACCTAACCCCAAAGAGACCCACCTAACTTTAAACAAACACTCATCACACATGAGAATATTTTACAACAAATTCGCTGCAATACCAATCATACTAATGGTATTGCTTTCGGTCCAGAGTACAGCTCAACTTGCATTGGATACTACGGTTACTGCTTTAGAGCTCGCTAATGAAATAGTAGGGCCGGGCGTCACAGTTTCAAACGTTACGCTCAATAGCCCATCAATGGGTGCTGGAATTTTCTCCAATGGAAATACCACCAGTATTGGAATGTCTAATGGTATTCTCCTGACTACAGGAGATGCGTATGACGCTATTGGACCGAATGTCGCTGGCAATACTTCCAAAGACAAACCGGACTTTACGGACGATACAGATATTGATGCCCTTACGACTTATTCAATAAAGGATCAATGCATCCTGGAATTTGATTTCGTGGCTCAAAGCAATCAAATCTTAGTGCAATATGTTTTCGCATCTGAGGAGTACAATGAGTGGGTGTGCACTCAGTACAATGATTTGTTCGGATTCTTTGTCAGTGGCCCAAATCCCGGTGGAGGTAATTATTCAGGAACGAATGTGGCTCTGGTTCCCGGAACAGCCCTGCCGGTTTCAATCAATACTATCAACAACGGAACAGCAGGTTCAAATGGCAATAGTTCCATTTGTGAATCACTGTCTTATTCCAATTACTATGTCTATAATCAGAACGGTGCGACCATAGGCTATGATGGTTATACAGTTCTACTCACCGGTATGATAGCTATTGTTCCAGGACAGACTTATCACTTCAAATTTGCCATTGCTGATATTTCTGATGGCCTTTGGGATTCTGGTATTTTTATTAGAGCCGATAGTTTTTCCATCTTTAATTGTCAGGCAGGAAACATTTCATTTGCGGCAACTCCGGTTGTTATGTGTTCTGAAGACAATGTTGCTGACATTATTGACGCTAACACTTCCAGTATTGCGCCTAGCGACACTTACAATTTTATTCTTACCAATAGCAGCGGTCAAATTTTGGCAGTAAACCAAACAGGTGTTTTTGACCTCGCCCTCTTTGGAGTGGGCACATTTTCCGTCTATGGAATCTCGTATGATGGAATCGTAAACAATCTTACTGTTGGTTCGAATATCTCTGCCATCAGCGTAACCGGAAACACTGGTTGCTTCGAATTGACTGCTCCTTTAAGTGCTTCTAGAGTCAATTGCACTCCTGTGCTGGACTGTCCTGATAATGTCACTGTTTCTTGTTTGGGGAGTGTCCCTTCACCAAATATTTCGTCTGTCGCTGTTGTCTATCAACTTTGTCCGGGCGGGACAGTATCGTGGCTAAACGATGCACCAACAGGTTCGGCTTGTTCGGGAACCATCATTCGAACATATCAATTTACAGATGGATGCGGCCATTCGGCTTTGTGCCAACAAACCATTACCTATAACGACAACACTACTCCGGTAATAGCTGGTCTCCCTACCAGCGCCAACATTTCATGCAACGCTACTATGCCCATAGGTAGCAATTACGCAGTAACGGCAACAGACTTTTGTGATGCATCGGTAGCCATCACTTCAACCTTCACTGACAACAACGTTGGCTGCAACGTAGCCCGCACCATAACATGGACTGCCACCGATGACTGTGGAAACGTTGCCACAGCATCACGCACGTTCACTTCGCAAGACAACATAGCTCCACAACTAATTGGTGTGCCGACAAACGCCACCATGCAATGTGGCGAGGCGGTGCCTGCTGCTGTAGTGAGTGCCATCGACAACTGCGATACAGAACCCAATGTGTCACTGTCTGCAACTACCGTTGATAACGCTTGTGGCTATTCGTTCATCAGAACTTGGACAGCAACTGATGCGTGTGGAAATAGTGTTTCAGCTTCGCAGACAACTACGTTCTTCGACAACATAGACCCGGTGTTGGCTGGCTTGCCTACCAATGCCACCGTGCTGTGTGGCCAATTGCCAACTGCCGCTTCGTTCAACGTTACAGCTACCGATGCATGCGATGATGAGGTAACGATTACTTCATCATTCTCAGATGCTGGAAGTGGATGCAACATCGTGCGCACCATCACTTGGACGGCAACAGATGACTGTGGAAATGATGTAAGTGCGTCTAGAACTTTTACTACCAGTGATGATATAGACCCTGTATTTACCAACTTGCCTAACAATGGTGATGTGCTTTGTGGTGGTCTGCCTTCTTCTACTCAATACAATGTAACTGCTTCTGACAACTGCGACCAAGATGTTGCCATAACTGTAGACGCTGTGGATGTGGGTGCTGGATGCAATGTTCAAAGAACAATTACTTGGACAGCAACAGATGACTGCGGCAACTCGGTGTCTGCTTCAAGAACTTTTACAACGCAAGACAACATAGCTCCACAACTAATTGGTGTGCCGACAAACGCCACCATGCAATGTGGCGAGGCGGTGCCTGCTGCTGTGGTAAGTGCCATCGACAACTGCGATACAGAACCCAATGTGTCACTGTCTGCAACTACCGTTGATAACGCTTGTGGCTATTCGTTCATCAGAACTTGGACAGCAACTGATGCGTGTGGAAATAGTGTTTCGGCTTCGCAGACAACTACGTTTATTGATACAACTGCACCAACCTTAACAGGAGTACCTGCAAATGCCATGGTTGAGTGTTCTGACATTCCCGCTGCTCCAGAAGTAATCGCATCAGACAATTGCGACAGTGAGCTGGATGTTCTTTTTGATGAATCCGAAATCGTTTTGAACAGTTGCACTTATCAAATAAATCGCACCTGGACCACGCAAGATGCCTGTGGAAATTCTACATCAATCACTCAACTACTTGTGGTACAAGACACCACTGTTCCGGAAATATTGACGGCTCCGTTAAGTGAAATTACCTTAGAATGTGCTAATCAGGAATTGCCTGTACCTCCAACATTCAACGACAATTGCGATGAGGAATTAAACATCGAATTCATAAGCGGTATAAGTAACTCGAACAATTGCGGTTACGATATTGAACGCTCATGGATAGCAAGTGATAACTGCGGTAACTCGACCATTTTCACACAAATAGTGCATGTCTTAGACACTACTCAACCAACGTTGCAAAACGTACCAATCAGCACAACGGTTGATTGCAGTGCCATACCTGCTCCTGCGGTAGTGACAGCTATAGACAATTGTGACACAACGCTCGCAGTTGCATTTGCTGAAGCTGAAGATGCTAGTGAATGTGGAAAAATTATAACGAGGACTTGGACCGTTAGCGATGATTGTGGAAACATAACAAGCGCAACACAAATGATTACTGCCGTAGATAGCAACAGTCCGCAGGTTATCAGCGAGCCTGCTGATGCCACCTACGATTGTAGTGATGTTATACCAAACATTCAACCTCTGTTCATAGATGAGTGCGACACTCAACTCACAGTTGTTGCAACTTCAGAAAACGAAAATGTTGGGTGCAACTACCTTATCCATAAAACGTGGACCGCGACAGACGATTGTGGAAACAGTACCGTAGTTTATCAGGACATCACCATTGTGGACAATACTCCTCCTGTGCTGTTGAGCGCTCCTGCTAGCGCAACAGTGCAATGTTCATCTCTACTTGATGCGCCTGCAGTTATCGCGCAAGACAATTGTGATGATGATGTAAATCTTGAATACACCGAAACTCAGAGTTCAGATTGTCCTTATGTGATAACTCGAACATGGACAGCAACGGATGACTGTGGTAATCAAACGAGTCACACTCAATTACTGACAGTGATAGACACGGAGGCGCCTCAGCTAATTGGTGTGCCTGCCAATGCTACCATTCAATGCGGTCAACCGATGCCATCGGCCATGGTGCAAGCAATTGACAACTGCACTGAGGAACCAACCTTGTCGTTAAGTGTAAATACAATTGACTACGAATGCGGTTCCATAATGACACGCACATGGAGTGCATCGGATGCATGTGGCAACATAACCACTCAAACTCAAACCATAAATATCACAGACAATACTGCACCCATATTACTTGGCGTACCTGCCAATACAAGTGCAAATTGTGAAAACATTCCTACTGAGGCATTGGTAACAGCCACCGACAATTGCACTAACGAGATAATAGTAGAGTTCAGTGAAGTCGTAGGACAGGGCTGTCCGTATATCATTACCCGCACATGGAATGCTGTAGATGGCTGCGGCAATGCTGCATCACAATCTCAAGTAATTATGGTAGTTGACGTAACGCCACCATCGTTTGTCAATTTCCCCGGAAACATCACCATCAATTGTGTTGGAACTATTCCTCCGGCTACCTTGGTGGAAGCAACAGACAATTGCGATGATAATGTAGTCGTAACTGTCACTGACATACTCAGTGATGGCGATTGCGGATCCCTTCAGCGCACCTACACAGCAACAGACAATTGCGGAAATGAAATAACAGGCACTCAAATCATCAACGTAGTTGACCAAACAGCACCGCAAATTTTCAATATACCTGATGACATGACGATGGAATGTAGCGATACACCGCCAGCATATTCTAGCGATGTAAATGCAACAGACAATTGTGATAACGCGCCTGTGATAACCGTGAATGATGTAATCGTTCATCATGATTGCTGGCATCAAATCTATCGTTCTTACATCGCAACGGACAATTGTGGCAATCAAGATTCCGCAGTCCAAGTCATTTATGTATTGGATGAAACCGCTCCAGTTTTCGCATCACATCCAACAGACCTAACGGTTTCATGTTCGAGTATTCCATCGCCTCCTGAGTTATCCGCAACTGATAATTGTGACAACACCATTAGTTATGAATACAGCGAAATAGCATCCAGCAGTGGCTGCCCATCTCAAATAAAGCGCATATGGACTGCTACTGATGATTGTGGAAATACTGCAACTGCAGTTCAGATACTAACCGTTGTAGATGAAGAGGCTCCTGTCTTCGATCCCTTCGCAGTATTTGCTCAAGTGGCATGTGATCAAGTAGCATCTTATACTCTTGCAGCCCACGACAATTGCGATGCACAAGTAGAAGTCAACATCATTGACGAATTGATGCTCGAAGGTGGATGCTATGGAACGATACAAAGAATATATGAGGCCGTGGACAATTGTGGCAACACAACAACGGCCATGCAAATGATCGAAATCATAGATCTTGTTGCGCCTGTTCTGAACAACATACCTGACGACCTGAGTATCGATTGTTCGCAGAATGTTCCAGCGCCAGCAGAAGACATTTATGCTACAGACAACTGCAGCGAGGGCATAGAAATCACTTTTTCACAAACGCAATCTGCTGAGTTCTGTCCCTATGACATTGTCAGAACATGGAGCACTACTGACCTTTGTGGCAACACCACCAGCGCCACACAGACAATACACGTCACTGTAAATATCTCACCAATAGTGCACCTTAAAGCTTATCCCAACCCTTCTACTATCGGCCAATTGCGCATTCAATTCAGTATACCGAAAAATGCAGAAGTAAGTGCTATCATCTTTGATGCATATGGTAGACAAAATAAAGTGCTGTTGGATAAAACAGCAGAGGGTGGTGTGCTGTATGAGTGGACACTTGTTGGTGATAAAGTAACACCGGGCACTTATACACTTCGTGTCATGGTATCCGGAGAAATGTATATCGAGAGATTTACCATCATTGGCGATTAAAAAAAAATCTACCGCTTAGAAAGAACCAGATTAGATAAAGCAAATTTCTGAATGCATACCCTCCTGTTTTAAATAAAACAGGAGGTTTTTTTTTGGAGATGAAATCATATTTGCGCCATGAACAAAGAAGTAAAAATCAAAGAGTTCAATCCCAACAATGCTGGTCTAAAAGACAGTAATGTGTTTGGATTACCCTTCACTTGTGACGAAGCTGATGTAGTGTTGATTCCTGTTCCTTGGGAAGTAACCGTGAGTTATGGTGCAGGGGCAAGCGAAGGACCTGCGCACATTTTAGAAACAAGTGCGCAAGTGGATTTGTACCACGAAGAATTTCCTACCCTTTGGAAAGCGGGAATCGCTATGGCCGACCTTCCCGAAGATATGCTTATGCGCAGTGTGGACTTAAAGCAGCAGGCACAACTCATCATAGAAAAATGGGAAGACGGGGTGGATGTGGACAACGATGATGACTCACAAAAACGGATAGAAAAAATAAATGCCGCTTGCGAAGACATGAACAAGTGGGTAGAAAAACAAACTACCTATTGGCTAGAAAAAGGAAAATGTGTAGGACTTATAGGTGGCGATCATAGCACACCTCTTGGCTACTTCCGCGCACAAGCCAAACGTCATAATTCATTTGGCATTCTGCACATTGATGCTCATATGGATTTGCGCATCGCCTATGAGGGTTTTCACTATTCGCACGCATCCATTATGAACAATGCATTGAAGCTGCCGCAACTAAGCAAGCTGGTGCAAGTAGCAGTGCGCGACTACTGCGAGGAAGAAGTAAACGTGGCGAGGGAGAATAAAAACCGCGTGCATTATTTCACCAATGCAGGGTTGCAGAAAAACACTTATGAAGGACAGACATGGAAACAGCAATGCGAAGAAATTATAGCGCTGCTACCAGAGAAAGTGCACATTAGTTTTGACATTGATGGACTTGACCCAACGCTTTGCCCCAACACTGGAACACCCGTGCCCGGAGGTTTGCGTTTCGAACAAGCCACGTTTTTGCTTTCAGCATTGCTGCATGCAGACAAAAAAATAATTGGTTTCGACCTGGTGGAAGTTGCACCCGGTGATGATGACTGGAATGGCAATGTCGGAAGCCGACTGTTGTTTCATCTCTGCGGAGTAATGGCAAAGGCAGCTGGGAAAATCTAGATATATCATACTAAATCTGGGCAGATATGCACAGGTTTTTCGCTACATACATGTTAGAGGCAAGTTTGAGCGATTACCCGCTCACGCTTGCATGGCACAGCGCAACTTGTGCGTTTCATGCAAACGCTTTGCAACTACTCAACATACTATTTGCTAGCTCGCACTTGGCCCAAGGCTGGGCGCACGATCAGCTTTGCCTGACTTACAACCCGCCAACTTTGCCAACCTCTCCAAACGGACTTAGCTTCGCACCCTTCCTGCACTACTACAATGGCCATCACTTTTAACGACCTGAATCTCAACCCTGCTCTGCGCACTGCGCTAGAAGAGTTGGGCTATACCTACCCAACTGCCATTCAGCAAAAAGCATTTGCACCCATTATGGCTGGCAAGGATGTGTTGGGCATAGCGCAAACGGGTACGGGAAAAACTTATGCTTATCTGCTTCCACTTATCAGACTGTGGCAATACAACAAGAAGAGAACCCCAGAAATACTGGTGTTAGTGCCCACCCGCGAGCTAGTAGTCCAAGTGGTGGATGAGTTTGAGAAAATTGCAAAACACACCTCTCTTGTTGCAGTGGGCGCCTATGGCGGCACCAACATAAAAACTCAAATAACAGCGATACAAGCAGGCGCAGAAGTAGTAGTAGCAACACCAGGCCGCTTAGTTGATTTGCTACTTAACGGCACTATTTCTACCAAGCTGATTAAAAAACTAGTGATAGACGAGGTAGACGAAATGCTGAACGCAGGCTTCCGCACTCAACTGAAAACGATCATTGACCTGTTGCCAGAACGCAGGCAAAACCTGATGTTCTCTGCCACCATCACTGAAGAGATTGATGAGTTTATAAATAAGCACTTCGGCACACCGGTTACCATAGAAGCTGCGCCCACGGGCACACCGCTCAAGAACATTACACAGATAGGTTATCGTGTTCCGAACTTCAACACCAAGGTAAATTTTCTGCAGCACTTGCTCAGCACAGATGCTGGCATGACCAAGGTGTTGGTCTTCGCAGGCAGCAAGCGTTTGGCAGACGAACTGAACAGCCGAATGGAAGAAACATTTGAAGATCAACTTGCCGTTATCCACTCCAACAAAACACAGAACACGCGACTGAAAACAGTGGAGCAGTTTGAAATCGGTGCTTGCCGCATATTGATAGCCAGCGACCTTATAGCCCGAGGTCTTGACGTTACTGCTGTGTCGCACGTCATCAACATGGATGTGCCAATAGTGGCTGAAAACTATATGCACCGCATTGGTCGCACTGGCCGTGCTGATCAAAAGGGTATCGCTATCACCTTCGTAACCGAGACCGACAAGGAGCATCAGCTAAAAGTGGAAGCCTTAATGGGTAAAAAAATTCCTATGAAGAAAATGCCCGAAGAGGTAGAGGTTTCTACGCTTCTTACTATAGACGAAGAACCCAGCTACAATCAGAACCCCGTAAAGGCCAAGCGGAGGAGCCGCGCAAACGTGGGTGCATCATTTCATGAAAAGCTGGAGAAAAACAAAAAGGTGAATAACAAAATAACGCGTTCCACTGCCAAGAAATTGAAATATGGAAAGCGTTATGATGCCAAGCATGGCAGCTAGTAAAAGAACCCGGTGTTGTGTCTTTTGCCCCTTGCTTTCTCCTTTGAAGCGCAGCGAGGAATCTTTCACAAAAAATGCATTCATCCTCTTGCCCAAAAAAGACTTGGTAAGGCATGAACATCTTTCCTAAGGAATGGTTTTTTTTGATTCAGATAAATCCTAAATCCTGTTATGAAAAAAATATATCTCCTCGCAACCTGCTCTACCTGCCAAGCCATCATGGACGATTTTGGCACGAAGGCCAAAGGCTTCATTAAGCAAGACATCAAAACGGAATCCATAACTCCGGAGCAACTGGAGGAAATGAAAGCGTTGGCAGGGAGCTATGAAGAACTGTTTAGCCGCAGGGCGCTCAAGTACCGCGAGTATGGCCTCAATGAAAAGAAGTTGACAGAGAAAGACTACCGCAAATACATTTTGGAAGAGTATACTTTCCTACGCAGGCCGGTCATCATCAATGGTGAAAAGATATTTGTTGGAAATGCACCAAAAACTGTTGCCGCAGCCAAAGCGAACATGTAATTGCGAATCGTTTTAGCACCATCTCACTCGCGCAATTCCCGGTTACTAGACGTAAGGTCATTGTCAATTGTCAATTCTGTATTGTCCATTCTTCATTGTCCATTCTTCATTCTGTTCGCGCTTTACTTTCGCCCAATAGATGCGTATCCACTTTTCAAAATACCAGGGCAGCGGCAACGACTTCATTATAGTAGATAACCGCAACGGTCTTTTTGCGCCTACAAAGCAACAAATAATACACTTGTGCGATCGCAAGTTTGGCATAGGAAGCGATGGCCTCATCATGATAGAAGAGACCGATCATGCAGACTTTTACATGAACTTCTTCAACCCTGACGGGTCGCAAAGTTTTTGTGGTAATGGAAGTAGGTGCGCAGTGCGGTACGCACAAAAGCTTGGTTTAGTAGGCGCCAGCGGTGAGTTCAAAGCTATAGACACCACACATCCTTTCGCAACAGATGAGCTACTGGTTAAAATAAAAATGAAGAACGTGCTGGGCATTGAGCGTGAAGACGAAGATTACATCATTCACACCGGATCACCGCACTACATTATATACAAGCAGAACATTGAAGCTATAGATATTGTGACTGAAGCGCGTAAGATTCGCTACAGTGATCGCTTTCGCGAAGAGGGCATTAATGTGAATTTCGTAGAAGAAATAAAAGACGTGCTGCATGTGCGTACCTACGAGCGCGGTGTGGAAGATGAAACGCTGAGTTGCGGCACGGGGGTTACAGCAGTGGCACTTAGCTATGCACATCAGTTTCCCGGACTGAAAATGGTAAAAGTCCAAAGCCGCGGTGGTGCCCTTTCTGTGAACATGCGCAACCTAGGCGATGGCCAGTTCGAGGATGTATGGCTTTGCGGTCCGGCACAGGCAGTGTTTGAAGGAGAAGTTACCATTTGAGCATATGAAAATGAAGAACCGAACAACTCACTTTGTTGCCATCGCTTTTTTATTGTTGTCGTGCCAGGCTTTTGCGGACAAAGAACCACTGCGGTTGTCGGAAAGTGCGCGTTTCACTCTCCTTACATGCAGCCCCGGCCCTGACTTGTACAGCTTGTTTGGCCACACGGCTATTCGGCTGGAAGACTATGGAGAAGGCAACAACACCGACATCGTATTCAATTACGGAACCTTCGATTTCGATACAGAGAATTTCTATTTGAAATTTGCAAGAGGTCAACTACCCTATGAGCTAACAGTTTCCACCTTTGGTGATTTTCAGATAGAATATATTTACAGTGGTCGCGGCATTTGGGAGCAGGAATTATTGCTTACTCAAGCCGAAAAACAAAAACTGTTTGACCTGCTGGCAGAAAATGCACTTCCTGAAAACTGCCAATACCGCTATGATTTCTTTTATGATAATTGTTCCACCCGCATTCGCGACATCATTGCAAATGCGGTAGACAATAAGGTGCAATTCACTTATGCCTATCCACGCAAATACACGTTCCGGCAGGCCATCCAATCTTACTTGGACTATCAGCCATGGAGCGATTTCGGTATTGACCTTGCACTTGGTATGCCGTGCGACAGAGAAATGGAGTATGCACAATGCATGTTTCTTCCTGACTCGCTAATGCATGAATTCAATTATGCCATGCACAACGATCTTCATTTGGTGAAACCTGTGGAGGAAGTTTTACCACAAGAGTTCGAGTTGAGTAGTACTTCCTTCTTCACCCCCATCATGGTGTTTGTTCTCTTTCTTATTGCACACACTGTTATTGGCTGGTGGCTCATCAAGAAGAAAGGCATTGCTCTGCATGCAACTGATCGTATCCTCTTTTTTGTTGTTGGGCTCATTGGTTTAATGGTGGTGCTTCTCTGGTTCTTCACCGACCACAATGCCACAAAATGGAACCTCAATATTTTATGGGCCAATCCACTTCTACTCTTCTTCGCATGCTTACCCACCAGTAAATGGACCGGATGGAAGAAGAAATTCATCTCGGTGTATTTTTTCCTTGTTATGGCAGTGTTGTTTTCTTGGTTCTTCCTTCCGCAGCGCTTGCACCTTGCGGTGTTACCTATCTGCGCAGCGCTTGCTTTCACCTGCTTGAAAATGCTAAGACCACATATCTTCACTCCGCAGAAAACGCAGCCACCTGCAAGGGGGTGAAAGAGAAAAAAGATGTAACAGCAAAAAGCCATTGATGAAGCCACTCGCTCAAACTATTCTAAGCATCACCGTTATAGCATCTAGTGTGCTTGCCTCATGCAAACGCGAAGAACCAACAACTTGGAATGTGGATATGCTTGGTCCTATTGCACACGGGCGCATCACGCTAGATGATATTATAGCCGACTCGCTGCTGATGGCCGATGAAAACAACCTGTGGCACATCATCCTAAACGAAGACCTCACTGATTTCGATCTTGATTCGCTGGTAGCACTTCCCGATACATTGATAGAAAAGATTTTCGATGTTCCGCTATCCGGTGGGCCATTCACATTGCCCAACAACACCACCCTTATTGAAGAAGAAGAAAACAACCTGATGAAGGTGAACGGTGCAGAACTGAAAGAAGTGCTTGTAAAATCAGGAACACTGCGCTACAAGATTAAGAGTTACATCAACGGATATCTTTTGTGTACTTATGAATTGCCGGGGGCTTCTTTGAATGGAATTCCAATCGTCCTCGAAACGACTACACAACCTTCCTTAGGCGAAACACCATTCATTTATGAAGGTGAGATAGACTTGGCTGGCTACCGTATTGACATGACAGGCCAAAGTGGTTTCATGTTCAATCGCATATATTCGCACATTGTGGTGAAAACCGCGTCTGATGCGCCTGCGCCAGCACAGGTATATGGCGATGACTATGTAGTGGTTGAAATGGAATTCATAGAACCAAGGATAGAATATGCACGCGGCTACTTCGGTCAGCATCTTTATACCATTGATGAAACAATCGATTTCGGGGACGACATCCACCTGCCAACAGGATTGCTTAATCTGGAAGGAGTGAGCATGGGTTTGCAAATAACCAATTCTGTTGGAGCTGATCTATCGCTGCAATTCAATGCGCTTGAATCGTACAATTCCTATTACGACAATAACATCAGTCTTGACCACAACGATCTTTTTGAAGCTATCAACATAGAACGCGCTGCTGACAACAATGGCAGCATCAACTCACATGCGTATGACTTTCAACTAAATTCTACCAATAGCAATATTGATTCGTTCGTGGAGAACCTTCCTGACCAGTTGCTGCTGCAAGCGGAAGTTGAAGTAAATCCGTTGGGTGATGTAACTGATGGCAATGATTTTATCTATACCAACAACGCCATAAAGGCGCTGCTGAATTTGGACATTCCGCTTGCGTTGGGAATGCAAGACCTCACCATGACGGATACCTTGGCTATTGCTTCCACGTTGGAGCTAACTGCAAATGGTACTATCAAGCTATACATAACCAATGCATTTCCGTTTGAAACAAGTGTGAGTGCTTCCATCATTGATGGTAATGGAACTGTTTTAGAACCGTTGATTGCACCTCAACTTATAGCATCCGCTGAGGAAACCTCTACAGTAGGCGTCACCATTCCGGCACCATCAGTTATCACCATCAGCGCATCGCAAGTGTTGCTCAATAGTTTCACTCCAGAGCACCACATACTGTTGACCGTTGTATTTAATACTCCCGACTACCCTGCAGTTGCCCGTCTATACAAGGACTATTACATGGACTTCAAAGTGATAGCAGATGGCGAAATAGAAGTCGCCATCGATTAGCAACAATTAGTTGGCAAGTTGCAAGTAATGGGTTCACCAATCGGGCATTCTTCCCATGCATATTTCACCCCAGTAAAATCTTCCACTTGCAACTACGTCTTACCCTATTATTTCTGTTAACGGCCATGTGTGCTCATGCACAATTGACGCCTTCCATTCTGCTTTTGTCTGACGACACTTCCTATCGCCAAGCGCACAGCATGGTGCTGCTGAATGGATATGGCATGATAGGAGCCAACAACGTGGATCTGGCCTTCTTGAAGAAAAATATTTATGGTGGCCACATTGAAGATGCTACCCTGAACAAATTGGCTTCGGGTTCTGCGTTGCTGAACCGCGCTGGCTTTGCTGCCAATGTTGGTCTCGACTTCTACAACTTCAGCGACACCCTTTTCGGCAGACCAAACTGGGGTTTGCGCGTAGGTGCCAGTTCTAACTACCATGCTTCGCTCACCTACTCGCGCGATCTTTTCAAAGCAGTATATCGTGGCAATGCTCAGTTCGCAGGCGACACTGCCCAACTGGGTCCATTTGCAGGCGACTATCAGGCGTGGCAAAAATTCAGTTTCGGACTCTTCAATAAAAAGTCGCTTACCTCTGTGTCGCTTTCTTTGATAGCGGGAGAAAGTTTCAGCTCGCTCATTATGCAAGGTGCGAGGTTGCAAACAACCACATTGGGCGACACCGTTTCGCTTTCTTATTCAGGCGACTATTTGCGCAGCGATACCCTCAAGAGTGGATGGGCCAATGGAAGTGGACTTGGTGTATGCTTCGATGCCGATTACAATCTGCCCATCGCAGACAACCAAGGCTTTATCAGTATTGCCTTGCGCGATGTAGGTTTTGTGGTGTGGAATAAACAAAGTGAGCAATTCACCTTCGACTCGCTCACCACATGGACGGGTGTGGATGTGGACAATATTTTTGACTTGACTACCGACACGCTTGATTTGCCCAACCTACGTGATTCACTGAATTATGATGTGCGAAAAAAATCAGTCATAGCGCCACTGCCGATGTCGTTGCATGTGCGGTTCAGCAAATTTTTCACCACCACTGACTACTACGAACTAGGAGTGAGTATTTGGCCCAACCGCGCTGCCATTCCACTGGTGTACGTTGGCATGAGCCACTTCATCGGCAAGAATTTCATCTTCAGTGAAAAAGTAAGCTTTGGTGGTTATGGCACATGGGGAATAGGTGCCGAAATGCAATGGCGACCTTGCGGTTCATGGATTTTAAAAGCGGGAACGAATCACCTGGGAGGTTTCACCATGGGCCGTGCACATAGCAGAGATGTTAGCTTTTGTGTGGGTAAGGTGATTTCAAAAGAGTCTGACAAGAAAGGAGTTGGAGAGTTGTAAGGACAAAGGTTCGTTTAGCGAGTGAAGCGGCAATTTCTTGGAGGTGATGTTAGCAGCTGTTATTCTTGCATGTCCACCTGTTTCCATTCTATGAATCTCCTATTAATTATTGATTTCAATTTGTCGTAATTCTCCCAAGTGTCTGCAATGTGAAATATGGAAGCCAAATTATCAGATGGATCAAGTATCCCCAAATAGTCAATTACATAATTTCCTTTTTTAAAGTCGAAGTAGTCTACTGTGAACTTTATTGCTTCTTGTGTCAAGCCTTCTGCATCAAAAACACCGTCAAGGTAATCAACCTAAAATTGTGAAGGAGCAACTTGTCGAGATAATAGTAAATTAATTCCTGTTGAATTTTCGAGTTTAAAATCGTCTTCTATAAGTCCCTTGTCAATGAGCCAACAAATAAAAAGTCCAGAGTGAACATAGCTTTGATGATGATCAAGGTCGTTGGGAAAGTTGTCATTTATGTGCCATTTCGCCTTGTCGAAAACAATGTTTTCAGTTGCTAAGTTTTTAGGTAAGTCTGTAATTACAAAACCTCTATCTAGTAATTGTTGAACTTGTGACTTAACTTTTTCTATTGCTTTGTCTGGAGAACCTGCGTTTAGTGTCGAGTTTGCAATTCCTGATTTACCAACTTTTCCCTCAGACTGTCGAACAAATTTGTCGTCCGATTCTATGAGAACAAAGTCAATGGTCTTTCGATTTTGTTTGGTCAAATACCGTTTCATTTTGTCATCTATCAGTATAGCTGCTTACGTTTTGGCAGTTTGCAATGGTTAGGATTTTTAGCATTAAACTTCATTGGGTCCCGATAGCTATCGAGAGAACTTCCACCATGTATCTTGGCTCGGCCTAAACGGTGCAAGTAAACGCCCATCGCTTAAGAATGCACTACACTTCTAGTAAGACTGCATCTAGTTTGAGCCACGCGCCAAGTCAACCACTTGGCCAAAATCATCATTGCTGAAACGCTTCATAAATCAAATACTGCATCCAATACTTTGTCCTTTCAAATGTAAATTGAAGCAGCAGTGCCCAGTTGCAAACTTGGCGCTTGAACACTCGAGATAGACGGTTCAGTGATAGCGCAGGATAATTGAGTTCCTATCATCCTTTCACCGCACAAATTCAATCTCCACTTTTCGGTCACTTCTGTTTTCAGATGACGACTCGCTGTCGCCAAAATAATTGGTAACAAGACGGTTGGCAGGCAAGCCGCTTTGCGCTATAAAATTCTGAACTGCCTTTGCGCGCATTTGTGAGAGCACTAAGTTCTTAGCAGTATCGCCTGTCTTATCAGCATAACCGGTGATGATGATATTTACACGCGGTTCGCGGGCAAGAATATCTACCACTTCATTCAATGCCAGCTTTGAATTGGCATCGAGTGACGAGGAACTTTTTGAAAACAACACACTCACTGAGCCAGGCATGTTTACAATGTAGGAAGGTGAGGTGTTGCGCGGTGGCAGCGATGTACTGTTATCGGCTGATGCCAATGGCTCACCGGTTTTCATTCCTACCAAGGCCATCACCATGTCGCGCAGGTCATCTATCTGGTGTTGCATGGCTAAGTTTTTTTCATCCTGCGATTGTTGCCAGAGCTTTACTTGTTCGGTGCGCAAGTCGTCAATCTGTTTTTGCATTCCATCCAGTTTGGAATTATTGCTCTCGAGCAATTTCAACACCTGCGATGCAAATTCGTTGTCGGGCTCCGCTCCGTTTTCATCAGGCGAGCTGCCTGTGAGCGAAGAGGTGTCCTTGAATTGGATCATGGCCACACTGGCATCACTTAGTTCAACTCGGATAGGTGCAAGTGGATTGTCTTTGTCGTAAGCGGTGTATTCGTCCAGCAGCTTTTGTTTGGTGCCTGCATCAATGAATGTTTCTTCGCTCCCGCTTTTCACCAACACATTGGCGCTGCCATATATGCCTACCTCCATTCGCGCAAGTTCTTTCAAGTTGTCCAGCTCGCGCTGCAGGTAGAAGGCTTCCATTTGTCGCGCACTTTCTGCATCACTCGCTCCCGCAGCATATTGTGTGCGGCTGAAATCCAGTTTTTCAATAGCATCCAGTTTCTCTTCCACATTTGGCGAAAATGTTTTAAAGGATTGCAACGGCTGGTATTCGTAAAATTTGAGAGCGCCTGTCACAATGTTGTTCAACTCGCGCATGGTTTCTTTCTTCGACTTTTTGAGCTTTACATCGCCCTGCTCCAGCACTGCACATTTTTCTATATAAAGATTCAGGTAAGAGCTGACGAGCTGCTGAAATTCGTCCAGATTTTCCTGATTTGCGGGAGTGTAATAGCTGATAACGATGCGCTGACCACCGGGATTGCCTGTAGAATCAGCAGGATGGGTATAGACAGTGGTATGACGTTGCGCATGCAATGCACCTCCACACACACTCTGTAGCACCAGTAATATCAAGGTAATTCGTCTCAAAGGCTTGAAAGACGAAGGTAGAATCCGCAACGGAGGCGTCTTTTCGGGTACCCGGCAGAATTACCAACGTGTTATGAACACAATAGAAAGACGCAGAATCAGTTTGAGCATTAGTTTTGTTCACCTCTTAAATTATCAATGAAAAAGAACTTCATCCTCACAGCAAGTATCTCTCTCTTCTTATCGGTTTTTATTCTTTCCTGCGGCAAAGAAGACACAACAGAAGAAACACCCTCACCACCGCAACCAAAACTGATATTTAAGTTCAAGTTTGACAGCATGCAAGTGCGGCTGAATGAATTGGGCCAACCGCAAAGTTTGCCAGCAGGCCATGCAGCTCAGAATCCAAAATTCAATTCCATATCCGCACATTACATCGAGTTGACGCAAAGCGCGTTTACTGCATTGGGTGCTGGCTCCGTTCTTTACCATGCTACTCAAACCACAGCGGGAGGTAGTGATGCCATAGATTTTAATCAAAGCACGGTGGTAGGTGAAGGTGAAACTTTCAAGGAATACAAACTGAGTGACCTTACACCTGGCACCTACGAGTATGTCCGCGTGTCGCTGGCTTACCAGAATTATGACATCAACATTCGGCAGTCGGGATTAAATTTTCCGGCCACGGTTGCCAGCTTCATTGGGTTCAACACCTTCATTACCGATTACACCATCAACACACAGTCAGTAGATGTAAATGATGATAAACCCCAAGGGTATTGGGGTGTGGAAGCCACAGTGCTGGGCACACCCTACGTCACCACCGGCCAGGCTCCAGCAGGTGCTACTACCGTTCCCAATCCATTGTTTGCATCCTCTCCTATACCTGCGGGTTCATGCGTTGTTACTGGAGAGTTTGCGTCTCCCCTGGTAATAACCGGAACAGAAACCGAAGACATCGTTGTGACTTTCTCGCTTTCGTCCAACCAAAGTTTCGAGTGGACAGAAGTAACTGCTGATGGACTTTACGAACCTTCAGCCGGTGAGATGGTGGTGGACATGGGCATACGTGGTTTGATACCCATCGTGGAGTAAAGGCGGAATTGGGAAATGAGAACTAGAATTGAGGGAATAGACAGCCTATTCGCTACTTGTATATTAGCCCCTTCACAATTTCAAAACCTAGACGCAACATGTTGAACATAGTCCTGTTTGGCCCCCCAGGTGCTGGCAAGGGAACGCAGTCTGAAAATCTGATTCATAAATTTGGGTTGGTGCACTTGAGCACCGGAGATATTTTCCGTGCACACATTAAAGGTGAAACTGAGCTGGGTAAAAGAGCGAAAAGCTTCATGGATCGTGGAGAGTTGGTGCCTGATAGCCTAACTATTGACATGCTTGAAAATGAAGTAAATAAGCATCCGCAATCCAAAGGGTTCATCTTCGATGGCTTTCCTAGGACAGGTGCGCAGGCCGATGCGCTAGACAAATTTCTGAGTTCAAAAAACACTTCCATTACCTGCATGTTGGCTCTTGAAGTGGGCGAAGAAGAGTTAAAAACACGATTGCTCAATCGCGCTAAAACGAGTGGCCGTCCGGATGACGCTAACCCTGACATTATTCAAAACCGCATAGCCGTTTACAATAGAGAAACTGCGCCTGTGGCTAACTATTACAAAGAGCAGAATAAATACAAAGGCATTGATGGAGTTGGAAGTGTGCAGGAAATTTCTTTGCGCCTTTTCGATGCAGTGCATGCTTCTGTGGAAGCGTGATAATTTGAGAAAGAGAAGCGAGAGCTTCAAAGTAAAATTTGTCCAGATAACTATCGGGATTGAAAATGAAAATAAACTAACACGAGCAAGCACAAGCCCCATTTCAAAAAACATTTTTGCTAAACACACCTGTGGCTAATCTTTTACAACAGCATAGCCTTTTTCAATTCTCCATTTTCCATTCCTATTAATTCATGGCTGATTCCAATTTTGTTGATTACGTAAAAATTTGCTGCCGTTCGGGCAAGGGCGGTGCTGGAAGCAAGCATTTCCGCAGGGAGAAGTTTGTGCCGCGTGGCGGCCCTGATGGAGGCGATGGTGGACGTGGTGGCCACATTATTCTTCGTGGCAACAAACAGATGTGGACTTTGCTACACCTGAAATACCGCAAACATGTAGTTGGTGATGAAGGGGTGGATGGAAGCAGTGCCAACAAATCGGGCGCGCAGGGAGAAGACGTTTGGCTGGACGTGCCGCTCGGAACCATTGCCCGCGATGTGGAAACAGGCAAACAAGAATTCGAAATAACCGAAGACGGACAAGAATACATATTGGTAGCTGGAGGCCGCGGTGGTCTTGGCAATACCAATTTTAAAACAAGCACAGTGCAGGCCCCGACCCATTCTCAACCTGGAGAGCCTGGCAAAGAGGAATGGAAAATTCTTGAGCTGAAAGTGCTCGCTGATGTTGGCCTTGTTGGTTTTCCAAATGCAGGAAAAAGCACATTGCTTTCCGTGGTGAGTGCTGCCAAACCAGAGATAGCAGATTATCCGTTTACTACCCTTGTGCCCAACTTGGGTCTTGTGAAGTACCGCGACAATCGCTCCTTCATCATGGCCGACATACCCGGCATCATCGAAGGAGCATCGGAAGGCAAAGGACTCGGACACCGCTTCCTGCGCCATATAGAGCGCAACTCTACACTGCTCTTCATGGTTTCGTGCGACAGTGCCGATATCAAGAAGGAATATAAAATTCTGCAAAGTGAGTTGAAGAAATTCAACCCTGAACTGATGGACAAAAAGCGCATTCTTGCCATCACCAAATGCGATATGATGGATGAGGTAATGATGAAACAGATGAAAAAATTATTGCCACGCGGCACGGATCATATTTTCATATCATCCGTTTCAGGATTCAATATTGATAGATTAAAAGATATGATTTGGGAGCAGATAAACAGCTAGTGTTTATCCATGATAAACCCTTGACGCCATTATCAACCCATCCTTTATTTCAAGCACTTCGGCAACATTCATATTCTCCTCGCCATCCACACTGCGCGTGTATTCCATAAACACTCGCTCTTCATTGGCAGTAATACTTCGTTCCTGATAAACAAGACTTGGCAATCGTTCAAACGCATCTTGCCACCAAGCGCGCATGGCAGTTTTTCCTTTGATAAGCCCTTTCGTTTCGGGCATCCTCAGTTTCAACTTCGGGCTGAAGTGTTCTGCATTGTCGTCATACAGTGCGAGCAAATTTTCAAGATAGTGCTCATTAAAAGCACGAAGCCATTCTTTGGCAATACCATGTGGTGACAGCATGCAGCAATTGGATTCAGCAACGTTTTATTCGACCACTAACTTCATCGTTTGTTGCCAATCATCGCCACTTAATCTCACGCTATAGATGCCTTTGCTCAAATCGCTGATGTCAATCTCCGTGGTGCCTTGCAGCGCCATGCTCTTCACTACTCTTCCCGATGCATCTAGCAATTCGCAATAGTTGAAAGCGGGATACTTGTCTGCAACAATTCTAAAAGTATCCTTCGCAGGATTTGGAAAAAGAGTGATGTCTTTAACGTCAAGTTCATTTATTCCCGTAGTAATCTCCCTGTAGCTGCAATCCCAATCTGCACCGCAGATGAAGTGCGAAAGAAAATTACTGATGATGGAAAGTGTGGTGTCGTACACGGCAGAATTACCTTGGTAAGGAACGTGGCCTCCGCCCTCATTTATCTCGAAGCAGTGCTCCATTCCCAGTTCATCCAGTTTCTGGTGGATGGAGTTGCTGCCATCTATTTCGGTAACGTCCACAATTCCGAACAACACAAACATGTCGGAGTCGAACGTGACTGTGCCATCTGCATCGCCATGAAACATGCACACTGGAGTAGTGTCGTTGATGTCCACCCAAGCGCTGTCACCCAATGCTCCAGACACGCTAAAGACTGCATTCACCTCAGAGGAGTAACCTGGATTTCCACTCTCGCCTTCCAGCCCGCCTTCCAAACCTTCAGCAGACATATCCATAAAGGATGGGATTTCATTTTCATCCAAAAATGCAAGATGCAGTGCCATAAATCCGCCTGCCGAATCGCCACCTGCATATATCTGGTTGGGATCTATTCCATATTGATTGCCTCCTTCTGCTGCGTCTTTTCTGAACCAGCGTATAGCAGCACGCAGGTCTTGCACTGCGCGGGCTACCGCCTGACTGTACGGTCCTTCAAGCGGTGGTTGTATAGCCACACCCAAGCGGTAGTTGATGCTGGCAACTACATAACCCATCTTCGCAAAGTCTTCGCAAAAAGGAACCACATCCGTAAGCGCTTTGTCGCCACCAAGAAAATAGCCTCCGTGACAAATAATAATAACAGCGCGATCAGTGGCAACATCTCCTTCAGGGACATACACATCCATCATCAGTTGTTCGTCATCGCCATCCAAGTTGATGTTATGTCCATAGTTGATATCGGAAGTCTTTACAAAATCTGTAAACAAGAAATTGCGGTAACGATCTTCGCATTGGGCATTGGTTGTATTGAAGAGTGCCAGCGAAGCACCAAGCATGAGAAAAATTTTATTCATAGTAAATGATTGGTTAAAAAGGATTGCGGTAAAAGAAAGGGTAAAGAGGGTTTGGTGCAAGTCTCAAATACATTTGCTTCAATCAATCTGCTACCACTATGCTCAAAGATTTTATCCGCAACCGCAAAAAAATATTCCTTTTGCTTCTGCTGCTTTTTGCCATTCTGTTTTTGTTCAGAATTATTTATGGCTATACCTGCAAAGACGTAGGAGATGGTGATTCCATTTACGATGACTTCTTCTCAAGCACACAACTTGACATACGAAATTATGCCTCGGAGAAAAAGGGCGGCAAGAACTATGAAGCCACAACCTCACAGCCGCAACTAGAAACCCCCATAGAGCTTGCTCAAGCACAGAAGTATGATAAAACCGCGACTGCTAAATCTAATTCCAATGAATTTGCAACGGATGAAGGAAAAACCAGAGGGCTGATCAAAAACACCTCTTCTGTAATTCAATACGAAAAGCTTTTTGGCAATGTCGGTAACAGACAACTTCACCTGATGATAGGCGTGGCTCCTGAACTATTCGATTCAGTTTACAAAGAGATAATTACTATTGGAAAAGTGAGTAATCCTGAAGTAATAAAAGTGGACAAGACCAATGAATACCGCCAACTGAATGCAAGAAAAGTATCGCTTGAAAAATCACTCCAATCGCTTGTGGAGTTGAAACAAAAGGGTGGAGAGATTGCTGAATTCATTTCGTTGAACGAGCGAATACTTGAAACAGAACAACAACTGCAAGGCCTAGGGGTTGACCTTGGCAATTTCAACAGCGCCAATGAATTCTGTACCATTCGTTTTTCGCTGTATGAAAAAAGTGGACCCGCACCTATAACATTAATACACCGAATGAAAGTGGCCCTAGAGTGGACACTGGAATACTACGCACTGCTGATATTCATTTTGGTGTGTATGAGTATTGCTGCGTGGGTTATTGCAAAAGTGGCTGAGGTCGGCTTAGGGATGATGGAGAATAAGAAGAAAATGTCCTGATGAAACCTCTTTTCGGCCTTACCCTTTTTCTACTGCTATTTGCTCTTCCCATTTGTTCTTTCTCACAAAGAGAACCCAGACTTGTGATGTATAGAAACAACTATGGCATGTACAACCCTGCGTTGACAGGCCTGTCATACTAGCATTTCATTACTTTGACATATAGAAACCAGTGGGCCAAACTGGACAAAAACCCAAAAGCACTAAATATGTACTATGATAGAATGTTGCACAAGGACGGGCTGGGTGAGATAGGTTTAGGGGCAAGTTTCACCAGCATGTCTTCAGGCAACTTCATTTTCAATGAGTTTCAAACAATGGTGGGCCCAAGAATTAAAATTGGGGACAACAGATTTGTAACAATTGGCATTGGTATGGGAATGAGAGCTGCTAAGCTCAACTTTGAAGATTTTGTTACTATAGATCCCAATGATCCTGCTATTCCAACAGAAGGCGTATCAACTAAATTCAACATGAACATTGGTATCGGATTTAAATCGAAGCATTGGCAGTTTGGAGTTAGTTCAACCAACGTAACCCAATCTGAATTTGCAGGACTAAATATTCAAACAAGTCGACAATACTACATCAGCGCTAGTTATGAATTGGCAATGAAAGATTTCCTAAAGATCAGTCCTTCGGTAAGGTTCATAACTGATATGAATATGCAAACCACAGATGTCAATATGCTCTTAACCTTGAAGGACCAACTTTGGATGGGAGTCAATTACAACACAAATGAAAACATGGCTTTCATGGCTGGATTTGACCTAGCCAAAAAGTATCGTGTTGGATATTGTTATGAAACATCGTCTAACACTGAGCTGTTTGGAAACAATCATGAATTTGTGGTCGGATACGTTGTACAATAATTCAATTGCAACGCATTCCTCAAACTTCGGGTCTTTCACCCCTGCGCTGTAACAACTATCAACTTAGGTTTATTGACCTAAACCAAAGCTTGTTGAATATTTACGCAAACAACAAGAACTCACTTTTCATAGCAATGAAATTAAAATACGTTTTTGCATTTGTCCTCTTAATTTCCTCGTCTGCATTGTTTGCTCAGCAGCTACAACGCAGCTACACTATTCCTGTTACCCAAGGCGAAACCGAATTGTACAACGCTTGGGCTGGTGGTCTTAACTCTTGCCAAGTAAGCACTTTCGATGCAAATCTGGATGGAATGCAGGACATCTTCATTTTTGATCGACTCGGTGCTCGCATCAGCATATTCATCAATATGGACGATTCACCTGGTGTCATGAATTACAAATACACGCTGGAATACAATGATGCATTTCCTTCCAATCTGCGCAACTGGACCTTTCTGCGCGATATGAACTGCGATGGGAAAAAAGACATTTGCTCCAACACAGGAAGTGGTTTCAAAATATTTTGGAACATATCGGATACTGAACTTGAATTCTCTGAAACAAGCAGCGGCACCATGCAGGCGAATTATGATTTTGGAGGTGAACCTTATGATGCAGGCATCTATAGCATAGCGCCTGACCTGCCTGCCATAGATGATTATGATGGCGATGGTGACATGGATATGTGGACATGGAACGACTACGGCACATCTGTTTTTTTCTATAAAAACTATGCAGTAGAAAATGGGGATTGCACCACACCCGAATTCAAATGCAAGAGCAGGTGTTACGGTTTATTTGGCGAATACACCGACAGCTTCACTTTAGAACTTGATACTGACTTCGATTGCCTTTTCAACGTAATTGATCCACGTTCTGAATCATCAACCATTCTAAGACACACAGGCGGAACTATTCTTACGCTTGACCTCGACAACAATGGCATGAAGGACCTTGTGATAAGTGATGTAACCGAAAGCAATGATGCAGCACTTAAAATAGTAGAGGCATCAAACGATGTGGACAGTGTGGCCTCAGCGGATTATGATTTCCCTGCAACGTACAACTCAACACAGGCTGTTGACCTTGACTTATTCCCCGGCAATTTTTATGAGGATGTGAACAATGATGGTGTGAAGGATTTGATTGTTTCGCCCAATGCATACTCCGATGCCGAAGACCGTTTTGGAATGCTGCTTTACCTCAACACTGGTAGCAATTCGCTTCCCATATTCGAATTTGAAACCTATACCTTTTTGCAAGATGAGATGATAGAGTTGGGTACTTCCTGTTTCCCTGTTGCATTTGATGTGGACAATGACGGGCTGAATGATTTACTGCTGAGCAACCGTAAATATTACGATGCTCTGGGCGGCATGACATCGCGCATTACTTACTACCACAATACGGGAGATGCGCTCAATCCTGAATTCACACTGGAAAACGAAAACTGGATGGACATGGCATCCTTAGGTTTTGAGGTGGTTTATCCATCTTTTGGCGACTTGGACGATGATGGTGATGATGACATGATATTGGGCGAACAAAATGGCTATTTGCACTTCTTCCGCAACACAGCGGCCATAGGTGAGCCTTGTGTGTTTGAGATAGAGGAATCGCCCATTGTGGATGCAAACAGCACTGACTTGGATGTGGGTCAAAACTCCACTCCGCAATTGGTAGACATCAATGAAGATGGAAAACTAGATTTGATATTGGGTGAGTTGAATGGTTCAGTCAACTACTATCAAAACATTGGCACTGCAGAGGAATACGACTATCAATTGATAGAAGACACCATTGGCGATGTGGTGGCTACCAGTGTGCTTGGTATACAAGGCAAGAGTGTTCCATACATGTTTAAAGACAACAACAATCTGTGGCAACTATTGATAGGCACTGAGACAGGTCAAATAAATCATTACAACACCATTGAAGGAAATTTTCTTGGCGCATTCTCGCTCGTTACATCCGACTTTGAAGGTATAGATGAAGGTGAACGCGCATCTGTCTCAATGACCGATCTTAATGCAGACGATGTATTGGATTTACTCGTTGGCAATATTGGAGGTGGCATGGGAATTTATATTTCACCTGGAACCGCAGTGGAAGAAGTTCTTTCTTCCAACGACATTCTTCTCTATCCCAATCCTGCGCAAAACACCATCACACTGCACTCACAAAAGCAAAGCATTCAGTCCTGTGCTATTTATGATGCATCAGGCCGGTTAGTGGAAAACATGCCTGTGAATGCCATTCGCACCGTTATTGATATTTCAGCATTTCCGCGAGGTGTATACCATGTGAGTGTATTGGTTGGAAGAAGTGTAGTAAACAAGAAATTGGTTGTTGTAAGATAAAATTTTGATGGAGTTAAAGTGCCAACTTTGCCAACTTCAAAATTTGCCAACTGCCCAACTTCAAAATGAAACACCTTCGCTACCTCAACAAATTCTTCTGGAAGTACCGTGGCAGGTTATTCATCGGTTTTCTATTTATCGTGTTAGGCAATATTTTCAATGTGTATGCACCTGTGTTGGTGCGCGATGGTATAGATTTTCTGGCAGATGCTCTGAGTGCATCCACCCAACTGAAAGCAGGAGCTACCGAAGTGGCGGTGCAAAAACCACAAAGCCTCAACAACATTTCATCGTGGTTCAGCAGGAACGTTGAAGAGAGTCTGTCACTTCAACAAAATTCATTTGAAGCATCGGTAGTAAAGATTGCATTGCTGCTTGCGCTTGCTTACCTGGTCATATATGCCATCAAAGGGGTGTTTCTTTTTTATCAGCGGCAAACCATCATAGTGATGTCGCGCTACATAGAGTACGACCTGAAAAACGAAGTCTACGATCACTATCAAAAGTTGGACATGGCCTTTTACAAACGCAACCGCACAGGCGACTTGATGAATCGCATCAGCGAGGATGTCAATCGTGTGCGAATGTACTTGGGCCCTGCAGTGATGTACACACTGAGCATGATAGTGCTGGTGATAATGTGTGTGGTAGTTATGCTAAGAATAGATGTGGAACTGACACTGTACACGCTGTCCCCGTTGCCCTTCATGATGGTTGCCATTTTTTATGTAAGCACCATCATGAACCGAAGGAGCGAACGTGTGCAGGCGCAGCAAAGCAAACTGAGCACCATGGTGCAAGAAACCATAAGCGGCATTCGAGTGCTCAAATCATTTCACCGCGAAAAACACTTTGAGAAAGAATTTGAAGCAGAAAGTGAATTGTACAAAGGCAAAGTGTTGCGCCTTGTAAAAGCCGATTCTGCTTTTATGCCTGTCATTGTCTTGCTGGTGGGCCTCAGCACAGCACTTACCATTTATGTGGGTGCCAACAAAGTGATGGCCGGTGAAATTTCTGCTGGTGTCATTGTTCAGTTTGTGTTTTATGTCAACTTGCTAACGTGGCCATTTGCAAGTGTGGGTTGGGTGACCAGTCTGGTGCAAAAAGCAGCAGCCAGCCAACAGCGCATCAACGAGTTTTTGCAAACCAAACCGGAGATAGCGAACGAAGCTGTGCAGGAAGAAAACATAGAAGGCGAAATTGAATTTCGCAATGTTTCTTTTACCTATCCTGAAAGTGGAACAGAAGCACTGCGCCATGTTTCTTTCAAAATAAAACGTGGCGAAAAAATGGCCATCATTGGCCGCACAGGCAGCGGCAAAAGCACATTGGCCAATTTGCTGCTACGCATGTTTGACCCCACCGAAGGCGAGATATTGTTGGACGGAAAAAAACTAACGAAGCACCACCTCTATGCGCTAAGAAAAAACATCGGCTATGTGCCACAGGAAGTATTTCTTTTCTCTGAAACCATAGCAGGCAACATTGCCTTCGGGCTGGATGAGGCAACGGACGAAAACACCATAACTGCAGCAAAACGTGCTGACATCCACAATAACATAATAGGCTTTAAAGACCAGTACAAAACCATATTGGGCGAGCGCGGCATCAATCTGAGTGGTGGACAAAAACAACGTGTAAGTATTGCACGCGCATTGGCAAAAAATCCGCGCATCCTGCTATTCGATGATTGCCTGAGTGCAGTGGATTCACAAACAGAAGAAAATATCCTCAACGCACTGAATGAAGAAATGCGAGGCAAAACTTCTATCATCATAGCCCACCGCATCAGCAGTATTCGCGGTGCTGACAGAATACTGGTGCTGGATAAAGGCGAACTGGTAGAAAGCGGCACGCACGAAGAACTGCTGCTCAACCATGGACTCTATCGTTCGCTTTGGGAGAAGCAGTTGATGGCGGATGGGGAGTAATTCCCACTGCGGTAAAGCCGCCTACGATTTCTCCCTACCGAGCAATATCAAAGGCAGTTGCCAAAGTCAAAAAAAAACAAAACCGCCTCTGAATTTCTTCAGAGGCGGCTATTTCTCAGAACGTAAAAAAAAGAATTATGCGCTTACTGTATTCATATTGTCCAATACACTCATCACCTCTTTTACTGCCTTGGCAGAGCTTGCAAGCAAAGCCTTCTCAGCATCGTTCAATTGTAACTCTATGATTTTTTCGATTCCATTTTTTCCCAGTACAACGGGTACTCCAAGGTAGATGTCTTTCAAACCATACTCACCTTGCAACCAAGCGCATACCGGATAGATACGCTTTTGGTCGCGTACAATGGCTTCTACCATTTGTGCAGCAGCCGCGCCTGGTGCATACCACGCAGAGGTGCCCAGCAGATTCACTATTTCACCACCGCCCGATTTAGTGCGCTCCACAATTGCATTTAGTTTGTCTTCAGAGATGAGTTCGGTTACTGGAATTCCGCCAACTGTGGTGTAGCGTGGCAGTGGCACCATGGTATCTCCATGTCCGCCCATCAGCACTGCTTGTATGTCTTTAGGCGAGCAGTTTAGCGCTTCGGCCAGAAAAGCACGATAACGAGCAGTGTCAAGAATACCGGCCATTCCAAACACTTTGCTGCTGTCCACTTTGGCCGTTAGATAAGCGCAGTATGTCATTACGTCCAACGGATTGCTTACTACAATAATTTTTGCATTGGGCGAATACTTAATGACATTTTCAGTCACCGTTTTTACAATTCCGGCATTGGTTGCTATTAAATCATCGCGGCTCATGCCGGGCTTGCGAGGCAAACCACTAGTAATGACCACGACCTCCGAGTCAGCAGTTTTGGTGTAGTCGTCTGTGCTGCCAATGGTGCGTGTATCATAAAGATTGATGGGCGCGGTTTGCCATATATCAAGCGCCTTGCCTTCAGCAAAATTTGGCTTAATATCCACCAGCACCACTTCATTGGCTATCTCTCGTGTGGCCAACACATCCGCGCATGTTGCGCCTACATTACCTGCACCTACTACTGTTACTTTCATTTTTTTTTAGATATAAATGTTGTTTTTATTCTTTACTAAAAGGCGGGCAAATGTATCAGGCAATTTTTGATAGGCAAGTTTCGTTTCCAACAAGTAATGCATAGTTTCTTAAAATCTGAACTTTTAAAACAATAGCCGATGGCTTCATCTTTGCCTATCGGCACCCATCTAAAAAAAAGTAAACTCACACGATGACTTTAAAATTCATTTTTTCGTTGTTTTTGGCCATTTGTGGCTCCTTAGTGCATGGCCAATTGCCCGGAACCATTTGGCCAAAGGGCGAAGCGGGCATCGACTTCAATGTAAAAAATGCCAAAGGCCAGAAGGATGGTTTGTGGATTCGCACGTATGATGGCTCTACCAATCTATTTTCAAAAGGAACCTTTCAGAAGGATGTTCCGATTGGAGTTTGGGAAAAATATTATTTATCGGGAGAGCTGCAAAGCATTCAAACTCACTTGGGCAAGGACTCTGTGCAAGCGCAGATATTTCACACAGATGGAAAGACACTGATGGCCAAGGGTCTTTTTGTAAAAAAGAAAAAAGAGGGCAATTGGAAAATGTATGAACCCAACGGCATTCTTAAAAATGATGAGAACTACACCGACAGCATTCTTGATGGAGCCTGCAAATACTTTTTTGCCTCCGGAAACCTTTGGAAGACGCTTATTTACAAACAAGGCATTCCCAACGGCCCCTTCACTGAATACTTCGAAAATGGCAAAAAGCGCTCAGAAGGAACTTACCTGCTAGATGAAAAGGATGGGGAATACAAGGCGTGGTTCGAAAACGGAAACCTCGAAAGCAGCGGCAAATTTGTGAAAGGGCAAATGGAAGGCAACTGGTATTATTACAACAAGGATGGCAGTGTTCAAGTTGCCATTCTCTACAAACTTGGTAAAGAAACGAAGCGCAAATACCAAAACGGAACCATCAAAGAAAATTACGATAGCGGAATTCCAAAAAGTGAATACACCTACGAAGATGCCAAGAAGGACGGCCCATTTACTGAATGGTATGACAAAGGCGAGTATGTATTGGTGGAACCCGAAGATCCGGAACTAAAAAATAAAGGTTATCAAAGGCTAGAGTTGCAGGGTATTCAAATCAAAGTGCAAGGTGACTACGTAAATGACAAATTGGAGGGCGAGGTGATTTACTACTTTGAAGATGGCCGTATCGAAAAAATAGAAGAATGGCTGGGTGGTGCGCTTGTAAAAACGAAACAAGCAGGTAAGTAATTTTTCGTAAGACTAAAGACCTCCATCTGCTTCGATTACTTCCTTCTGCGAAGTATACTCCTTTGTGAGTGCTGAAAAGAGTGAGTCAATTAAATGCTCAATAGACATTTTTTTTTGATAAGACAACCGTGTCTTTTACCTTCGTCATCCCTAACGACAACTCAACCTAGCCTTGCGCAACTTTCAGTTTTACATATTTCTACTCGTTCTTTTCTCGCTTGCCTCCTGCAAACCAGATGAACAAGACTTGTCAAGTATTGAACTTGGCTATGACTATTTTCCCAATAAGGTCGGCTCTTACATCATCTATGAAGTAGATTCTACCTACTACGGAATTGTGGAAGAAAACTTCACCTACCAAATAAAAGAAGTGATAAGTGATCAGTTTGTAGATGACATCGGCCAGCCTGCGGTGATAGTAGAGCGCTACCTGCGCCATTTTGCCAATCAGCCTTGGATACTTACAGATGTTTGGGTTCAGAAAAGAACAACTACGGCTGCAGAGCGGGTTGAAGAAAACACACGATTTATCAAACTTGAATTTCCTATTGTAGAAGGAGGAACTTGGTCGGGAAATGCATACAATAACCTTGGAAATTGGGAATACACTTACGAAAATGTGGATATGCCCGCAGACATTGGTGAACTTGAGTTTTCTCGCGCATTGAAAGTAAATCAGCTCTATTCTGTTAACCTAGTAGAGCAGCACATAGCCAACGAAATTTATGCCTACGGTATAGGCATGGTGGCTAAACAATTCACCGATGTAGTTTATCAAAATGGTGATCCTTCAGGAGTTGATATTCGCTATCGGGCGATAGCGTACAGCAACGAATAGTAAAGTAGTGTCTTGTCAAACAACTTTGTACTCGAAGCTGTTCATTAGTTTCGCAATTCACTCTTCACGTCATTTGTTGATGAAAACAGGCTTCATTTTTCTATTGCTTCTAACCGCACGTTATTCCTATTCGCAATCCGCTCCCAACAAGTATTGGGTAAAATTTGTGGACAAGGAAAATTCTATTTTCTCGCTCAGTAATCCAAATGCTTTTCTTTCAGAAAAATGTGTTGAGCGCAGAACAAGACTCGGCTTAGGCTTCAATGAGCAAGACTTGCCGATAATACCATCCTACATAGAAGGCGTGCTTTCAATAGAAGGTTGCGCTCTGCACAACAAAAGCAAATGGTTCAACGCAATAACGGTTACTGTGGCTGATAGTACCGTGGTTGAGCTAATAGCGGCTTTGCCATTTGTGAGCGAAGTAAAACGTGTTCAGGCCTTTGCGAACCAACACAATGTGCAAGAAAAAATAATGAGCTCGGAGCGCACTGAAAAGAGCATCCAAGTGATGGATGAAAAATATGATGACGAAGCATATCAAACCTACGGCCCAAGTTTTCGACAGATAGAAATGCTCAATGGACATCTGTTGCATGAACTTGGTTACAAGGGCACAGGGGTAGATGTTGCACTGCTAGATGCCGGGTGGAACATGACAGATAAACTACCCGCATTCGATGCCATGAAAAATGAAAGTAGACTGATTATGACTAAAGATTTTGTCAATCCACAATCGAACACCGTATTCAACTCAAGCAATCATGGTACTTACGTGCTAAGTTTGATGGCAGGACATATTGCTGACTCGCTCATTGGCACAGCCCCGCAAGCCAACTACTACCTTTTCAAAACAGAAGATGCAGACTCAGAGTACTTGGTGGAAGAAGACAATTGGGTCGCAGCTGCGGAGTTGTGCGACAGTCTCGGAATAGACATCATCAACAGCAGTCTAGGCTACTCGCTGTTTGATGATACTTTGATGAATCACACCTATGCAGACATGGATGGCAACACCACACGCTGCACCATTGCAGCTGACATAGCTGCTCAAAAAGGAATACTTGTAGTGAACAGTGCTGGTAACAGTGGCGATAATCTTTGGCGTTACATCACAGCACCTAGCGATGGTGACAGCGTGCTATGCGTGGGCGCAGTGGGTGCTGACAGGCAGCACGCTTCCTTTAGCAGCTATGGCCCGAGTGCGGATGGTGATGTGAAACCGAACGTATGTGCTATGGGCTATCAGACAGTATTTGCAGCGCTTGATAGCACAATTGCGGTGGGCAATGGAACATCCTTTAGTTCACCCATTACCGCAGGCATGGCTGCTTGCCTAGTGCAGGCATTTCCGCTCAAGAGCAACATGGAATTACTTCGAGCAATTGAACAAAGCGCACATCTTTATTCCACACCCAACGACTCGCTCGGTCATGGCATTCCTGATTTCTGGAAGGCGTTTTTGATACTGCAGGGCAACAGCCACAGTTCTGTTGGTGAGCTCAATGCCACTGTTTTTCCCAATCCTTGCAGCACTTATCTGAATGTGGTGATTCAGGATGCAAATGCCTGTGATACTGAATACCAAATTTTTGATGCCCTTGGTCAGCTTGTTTTTAAAGGGCAACATTTCATACAATCAGGAGATAAAGGGGTGTTGCAATTGGATAATGCATTGCAGGCTTTGAGCGAAGGTTCTTACATACTTCATTTGAAGGCAGGTGACAAATCTTCAGCGCTTTCGTTCGTTATTGCCCGTCCCTGATGGCGTTTTACTTCCCGATACAAAACTTAGAAAAAATAGTGTGCAGCAAGTCGTCTGCACTTATTTGTCCTGTTATCTCTCCAAGATGATAAAGCGTTTTGCGAATATCCACTGCAAGCAAATCACCCGGCACTTCGTTGTTCATTCCATGCATGATAGACTTGAGTGAAGCGCTCGCTTGCGTGAGCGCTTGGTGATGCCTAGCATTCATTACGATGGTTTCACCACTGTTCACTTTGCCACTGTTGACCGTATTCAGCAACTTCGTTTTTAGCGTTTCGATGTTGAGTTTGTTTTTGGCAGAAATGCGGATTAGATTTTTTTCGTTTCCAAATGCAGCTTCAAAAACTTCAGAATTGAAAGCAGGCGAATCCACCTTATTGGCTAGCAAAATGAAGTGTTTTTTTTCATCCGTTTCAGACAAGATTTGTTGCTTCATGGCTTCCAACACTTGCGCTGATGTATTGGTAGCGTCAAACAACAAGAGGATGACAGAAGCACTTTTTGCCTTTTCAAAAGCGCGCTCAATGCCCATTTTTTCTACAGCGTCCTCAGTACTTCTTATACCAGCTGTATCAATGAAATTGAATCGAATGCCACCAAGTGTAATGCGGTCCTCTATGGTGTCACGCGTGGTACCGGCTATTTCGGAGACTATTGCGCGCTCCTCGTTTAACAGTGCATTTAGCAAGGTGCTTTTACCCGCATTGGGTGCACCTATGATGGCTACCGGCACACCATTTTTCAGTGCATTGCCAAGAGCAAAAGATTCGCGCAGTCCTTCCACCACTTGCAGAATTTCTTGCAGCAAAGCTTTGAACTGATCGCGATTGGCAAACTCGACATCCTCCTCTGCAAAGTCCAATTCCAACTCCACCATCGATGCAAAATGAATGAGGCGATCGCGCAACGCATTTATCTCCTTTGAAAATCCACCGCGCATTTGATGCAATGCCTGCTTATGTGCAGCGCTGCCTTCACTCGCTATGAGATCGCCCACCGCCTCAGCCTGACTCAAGTCCATTTTGCCATTCAAATAAGCGCGCATCGTGAACTCGCCAGGGCCAGCGGCCTCAGCTCCATGCTCCATAAGAAGCTCAAGTATCTTTTGTTGGATAAATACGGAGCCATGGCAAGCAATTTCTACCGTGTCTTCGCCAGTAAAACTCTTGGGTGAGCGAAAAATGGTAACAACTACTTCGTCCAGTTTTTCTGCACCGTTGAGCACCCACGCATGATGCGCTGTGTGCGATGGTTTGTCTGAAATTTTTCTGGATAGAATTTTATCGCAAATAGAAAATGCTTCTGTACCACTTACACGGATGACAGCAATGCCACCGATGCCGGGTGGTGTGGAGAGCGCGGAGATGGTATTCTGAATCATCATACGAAGTGGTCAAAGATGAACAGAAAGAATGTTAGTGCTGGAAAAGTCAGACTTGTATTTTCGCCACCTTCAAAAAACAAAAAACCAATGGGCGTTCTGGTAGGAAAAAATTCAAAAGTGATAGTGCAGGGATTCACTGGAAGTGAAGGCACCTTCCATGCATCACAAATGATAGAGTTCGGCACCAATGTGGTAGGCGGAGTGACTCCAGGCAAAGGAGGAACTACTCATCTTGACCGTCCAGTATTCAATACAGTAAGTGAAGCTGTAACCAAGGCAGGCGCAGATGTCAGCATCATATTCGTGCCGCCTGCATTTGCCGCAGACGCCATCATGGAAGCAGCGGAGGCCGGCATAAAAGTCATAGTAACCATAACAGAAGGAATACCCGTAGCCGACATGGTGAAGGCAAAAGAGTACATAAAAGACAGAGGCTGCACGCTGATAGGCCCGAACTGCCCTGGAGTAATTACAGCAGGCGAAGCTAAAGTGGGCATTATGCCTGGTTTTGTATTTGTGCCCGGCACTATTGGCATTGTATCTAAATCCGGTACGCTTACCTACGAAGCGGCCGATCAGATTGCCAAGGCTGGACTAGGGGTAACCACTGCCATAGGCATTGGAGGCGACCCAATAATCGGTACCACCACTTTGGAGGCTATACAGCTGTTGATGAATGATCCTGCCACCAAAGGCATAGTGATGATAGGAGAAATAGGAGGCGAACTCGAACCAAAGGCCGCGCAATGGATTAAAGAAAATGGCAACAAAAAACCGGTGGTTGGCTTTATAGCGGGCGAAACTGCACCTAAAGGCCGAACCATGGGACATGCTGGAGCTATAGTGAGTGGCGAGAACGAGAGCGCAGCAGCCAAAAAGCGCATTCTTCGCGAATGTGGCATTCATGTGGTGGACAGTCCTGCTCACATCGGTGAAAAAATGAAAGAGGTATTGGCTTAGAAATTTCTTAACCTCCTATAACAAAACTTTCTTGTTGATAACCTCGTTTCAAAAACAAGTTGTGATAAAAGAATAAAATTTTACATTTGTCACAACACCAGTTTAAAGCTCACAAGCAATGAAAAAAAATAAATCCATCCTTTTTGCAGCCGCCATGCTCTTGATCATTGCTGTTAGCTCCTGCGGTCGTAGAAAGGAGTCGTGCGCTGCCTATGACAGAGTTGGCACCGAACAGACGAAGTAATTTACTTCATACATACTCAAACGTAATACTTTGCTTCAGTTCCGCGCTGAGGCTCTTGGCTACAGGACAACTATTCGCGGCAACTTCCAATAGTCTTCGTTCCCTGTTTCCATAGTTTTTATCTTCAATTTTCAGGTGAATCTTTATTTCAGCTACGCGCCTTGGTTCTGTTGCCATTATTTTTTCTATATCTGCGTGAATTTTTCCAATTGAAATCTCCTTCTTTTCAGCGGCAATACCCATCACTGTTATCATGCAGCAGGCAAGAGAGGTGCACAGTAAATCGGTGGGAGAAAAAGCTTCACCCTTTCCATTGTTATCAAGCGGTGCATCAGTGGTAAGTGTATTTCCACTTGCAACATGTGTTCCGGAGCAACGCAAGTCTCCATTGTAATCCACAGTCATCATTGTATTCATTGCAAATAAGTTTTTGCGCAAGCTAAACGAGTTAGAAACATCAAAAAATGCCTCAAATTGTTTCTTGACTTATTCAAATTTTGAAAATTGTTATGCCCTTCATTGTTTTACTTTTGGACTCCTCATTGAGAAAGTTGATTTTCATATCAGTTCTAGTGTCATTGAACCTTCCGTTGATTGCTCAGCGGTCAGAGCCCATTGATGGCCTTCAGGTTCTTTATAAGAAAGAGGCCTATGGCGGCATTTCACTTAATATGAATGGGTATGGTGGCTTCTTCACTTATGGCAAATACAAAGGCGCGTACAAGTTGAACCTACTAAGTCTTGACTTCAATTTTGTGAAGCATGAGAAGGAAACTAAGACCTATAACCAACTTCAAGATCCGAATGCCAGATCATATTTCTACGGTAAAGAGAATAATTTTTATACCATAAGAACAGCATTCGGAAGAAAAAACATTCTGACCCCAAAGCTTAGAAACAAAGGAGTTCAGATTGGCTATAGCTGGCAAGTGGGTCCTTCCTTCGGCTTTACAAAACCAGTCTACCTCGAGATTATTTACCTCACCGAAGGACCTATCAGTCAACCCTATTTACAAGTTGAAAAATTTGATCCAGACAAGCACTACATCGACAATATTTATGGGAGAGCTTCTGGTTTACGAGGCTTTAGCGAATTGAAGTTTCACCCCGGGCTGTTTGGAAAGTTTGCTTTCAATTTTGATTATTCCAACGACAAGCAAGGATTGAAAGGAATAGAAACTGGGCTAGCCTTGGATGCCTTTACACAGCGCATTCCTATAATGGCTCCTAAGATTTTGGATGACAAAATGGACAACCCGCGCAATCATCAGTTTTTTGTTTCAGCCTACATCAACTTCTTCATCGGAAATAAATTCGATAAGAAATAAGCACACAGATAATACGCAGTGGAATTAGCAGAGCAAGCCCTTAGAACACCCAAGCCTAAATGGTTGCGGGTAAAACTTCCCACAGGTGAGAATTACAAGAAAGTCCGCTCGTTGGTGGATGAGCATAAGCTTCATACCATTTGCGAAAGCGGCAATTGCCCAAATATGGGCGAATGCTGGGGCGAAGGCACAGCCACATTTATGATACTGGGAAACATATGTACGCGGTCCTGCGGTTTCTGCGCAGTGGCTACAGGCAAGCCTGATTTAGTGGATGAATTTGAACCTGCGCGCGTTGCAAAATCCATTCATCTTATGGGAGTAAAGCACGCAGTAATTACGAGTGTCGATCGCGATGATCTTTCAGATGGTGGTTCGCATATATGGAAGCAGACAGTCGAAGCAGTGCGCAGAATTTCACCGGGCACCACCATGGAAACCCTCATTCCGGACTTTGCCGGTAAATGGGAAAACCTTCAACGCATCATAGAGGCTGCGCCTGAAATAGTTTCTCACAATTTGGAAACAGTAAGAAGACTTACCAAACAAGTGAGAATTCAAGCTAAATATGATAGAAGCCTGGAAGTATTGCTCCGTTTGAAACAAGCGGGTATGAAAACAAAAAGTGGGGTTATGCTCGGCTTGGGAGAAACTGAAAGCGAAGTGCTGGAGACCATAGATGACCTGAGCTCGGTTGGTGTGGATGTTTTGACTCTCGGCCAATACTTGCAACCAACTCCAAAACATTTGCCGGTAAAAGATTTTGTGACGCCTGAAAAATTTTCAGAATACCGCACCATTGCTTTGAGTAAAGGATTCCGCTATGTAGAAAGCGGTCCGCTCGTTCGTTCATCCTATCATGCCGAAAAACATATTTTCTAGAAACCTGTTAGACGGGTATAAGAATGCATGATTGTAGAAGCAATAAACTATTTCGTTTCTACCTCATCCGATTATCTTGCTCCCGTTTGTATCTACTTTTTTTAACCTGTATTCAAAAATAATTTGACAATGAAGATCAAAGTTTTACTTGCCGTTTCAGCCTTTGCACTCGTCTCCCTAACCTCTTGGTTTGCCTTTTCTACTGAGAAAAAAGCAAGCTCTTATATGCCCCGTGAGGCACGCTTTGAGGGCACTTACAATGAGTCACTCCCTTTCATGAAAAAATTGAGAGGCAATATTGAAACCGGAGAATTTGAGTCGACCGACTTTCTAGAAGTCGCGCAGGCTGTTGAAGCGCATGATCGCAACAATAGCGGAAGCCGCGCGCTCAACCTTAGTTGGTGGGAAATGGGCCCCGACAACGTGGGCGGACGCACAAGAGCCATTCTTGCGGTAAATAACAATGTGATTTTTGCTGGCTCTGTGGCAGGTGGACTATACAAATCAACGAATGCAGGTAACAATTGGTCACGAGTTGAATCCCTCGATGCATTGGGAAAAACAATGGCCATTAGTTGCATAGACCAAACAGGTGATGGAACCATATACATAGGCACAGGTTGCTCTTTTGAAGGTGCTGGTGGCAATGGAAGCAGCGGTCACACTGGAGCAGGCCTTTATCGTTCCTCAGACCTTGGAGCGTCATGGTCATTGGTTCCTGGAACTGCACCTTCAGCATTTAACGCTAATGATGACTGGTCAGAGATCAACGATATATGCGCAGATCCGAACAATGGCAGTAAACTTTGGATAGCCTCTAATGCTGGTACAGGTTTTTGGGATGCTGGCTCTAACACACTCGATATGTCTACCCCAGGTCTTGCTGGTTCGGCTTCTGGACATGATATTGATTGGGCAGTAGATGGCAGCTATTGCCTGGTTGCGCTGGATAACGATAACGTTTACAAGTCAACGGATGGAGGTTCAAATTTTGATGAGATATCTCAAACAGGTATGAATGGCAATCGCATCAGGGTTTCAATTTCTGCTGATGATGTTAATACGTGCTATGCATTTTACACACAAGGTGGCAATATGGGAGGTCTATTTTACTCCAGTAACAAAGGTGAAAACTGGTCTGAAGTGTTCCCTTCCGGTCTTGACGACCAGTATGACGTTTTCGGAACAGGTCAGGGTTTCTACGATTTGGCTTTGATAGTGAAGCCTGGAGATCCAAATACAGCCTTCATAGGAGGTGTTACCCTTTGGAAGAGTGGAAGTGGCACTTCTCCAGAACAAATTGCCTACAACTTCGGCTTTGGCGGTGGGGACTCCTACGTTCACTCAGACATTCATACATTCGAAATTGCTCCCAATGGCGATTGGTACATTGGCTGCGATGGCGGTGTGTTCAAAAGCACGGATGGAGGTTCAACCTTTACTCCACTGAATCGTGGTTACAACGTAACTCAGTTCTATAACATTGCGCACAGCGGTGGATATCCGGTAATGGGTGGGGCGCAAGACAACGGCACACAAGTAATCGTTGGAATGAACAATGGCTTCATCAACATGATAACCGATCAGCAGGCTATTGAGATTACTGGCGGTGATGGTTTCGGCTGTGATATGACGCAGACAACTACAGGCAATACTCTATTATTTAGCTCCTTGTATTATGGCTACATAGGCAGGTACGATAACTCTGGCACAGGAGGACTTTTTTATGACGAGGAAATTTTAGAATTGGGTGAGCCGGGAACCATTCCTCCCGAATTTGGTATTTTTTATACCCCACTTCGTTTGTTTGAAGACACTGAGGATGAAGACTCGCAGCAATTTATCTGGGCTTTGAACCCAACAACTCACGACATCTCAGACACAAGCATTACCTTGTTGACTTCGAACCTCAACATTCCATTTCAATACTACATACCAGCAGACGATCCATTGCACTTTTGGCCAGTTTTGGAGCGCCCAGCATTTACCTCCAGCGAATATTTTACTGTTGACCAAACATACCCATGGTTAGAGGCGCAGGACACTACACAATCTATCTCTTGCGAAACGACTCAAGTTCAAGATGGTATCGATACGGTTGATACTTTTGTTCCAACTTATGTAACTGTTTATTGGAATGACTCCCTCCTTTTCGAAGATGAATGGATTTATTACACTGACAGTACCGATGTACTAGTGGATATAGATACCATTACTACTATAATTCCAACTTTTGAAAACATTACAGTCTGCGATACGCTTTACAACTACATCGCAGATGAACTTGAAAATGTAAAAGAGCAGCGATTGGTTCAAGACACTTACACGAGCATTTTCGTAACCGCATTTGCCGGTTCGGAAGGCATTTGGATTACACGTCAAGCGCTCAATCTAAACGTGACACCAGACTGGTGGAAAATTGGAAACGCTCCAAATGCTGGAGTTAAGTGTTTCGAATTTAGTCCGGATGGTAACACACTTTGGATAGGCGGCTGGGATGGTAGCCTAAGGCGTGTAACTGGACTGGACGACTGCTATAGTTTTGAAGATGTAGCCAATCTGGATATTGATGTCATTTTTGTTGCCGGTCCAACTATTACAAGCATTGCGGTAGACCCAAGCGATGATGACCGTGTGGTGATCACCCACGGTGGATATGGAACCAATAGCAACGGAAAAGTTCGCATTTCAACCAACGCAATGTCAGCTACGCCATCGTTCTCTGGCATTTGGGACTTCTCTGGAGATGAGGTTGATCTAGAAAAGATGCCCATCTATAGTTCAATAATTGACGTGACCAATGGCGATAGAATCGTTGTGGGAACAGAGTTTGGTGTTTATGCCACTGATGATGATGGTGATACTTGGACGCATTGCGACAACATTGGCACTTTTGTAGGTCGCCCTGTTGAGCAAAGCGTTGGTAAATTGAACTATGTGCCAGTATTCGAATTGCGCCAGCAGAAGTTTGATCAAAAGCGATTCATGGATACAGAAAACTACGGAGTCATTTATGCAGGAACGCATGGCCGCGGAATATTCAGGTCAGCAGACCTTCAAACAACTGCAGTGGAAGAGCAACAGCAAGTTTTAGGTACTTCTCTTAGTATTTATCCTAATCCTGCCAGCGATGCAGCCTATGTGAACATTGACCTTGCACAGCCAGCACGCAACGTGGTGGTGAATGTGTATGACATAAATGGAAAACTGGTTCGCACCGTCAGCCGCTCATTCCTGAGTGCAGGCACACACAAAATTTCATTGGAGGCAGAAACCCTTACTTCAGGAAACTATATTGTGAGCATGCAAGCTGGAACTAACCAAGGCGTTGGCAAATTCATCAAAGTGAATTGATAAAAAATTCAGATAGGTAAAAGGGCTTCAGCAATGAAGCCCTTTTTTTGTCATTCTATTTTGTGTAATCCTCACTTTTGCAATCTCAAATTCCAAACATGTTCTCACTACTTCGTCTCATTATTAAAATAGCTTTTTTCTTACTCCTTTTGCTACTCGTTGGCGCATACTTCACCAACCCTTCGTTGGAAAATTTTAAGGCTGAAGTAAGAACACAAGTGAAGTCCCAATTGGACAAGCTGAGTGATGATCCCACACTGTCAATAATCGCCTCTCTGGGAGCAGATTTTTCGGATGATATGGTGGACAAACTCATCACTCGGAAAGAATACTACATCTGCTCAGTGTATGTAATTGAGTTACCCACCGGCAACTACGAATACCTAGGAGCCTTCAAAATATTTTATCCATTGCAAGATGAAAATCCGATGGAAAAATTCATCAATACCTTTCAAGGACTTCACTAAATAAATTATGCTCCAACCGAAATTATTATTCCTCTTGACTCTTTTCATCTCAGGCAATGTGCTGGTTGGAAACGCGCAAGAGGAAGGGTACAGCATTATTCCAAAACCGTCAAGTATTCTTCTCCGTGATGAATTCATGGAGATAAAAGTCAGCACTAGAATCCTCTGCGCGCTGACATGTAAAAAGGAGGCAGAATACTTTGCAGATTGGCTGACCGAAGCAACTACCTGCACATTCAAGGCAGAGCTGCTGAGTGAACTACCGCAGAATAACTACATTTTGTTTGATTGCATTTATGAAAATCAACCCTTGACTAATAGTTTGGACTTGTCTTGGTTACCCATTCAGACAGCGAAGAATTTTGTACCCAAAGCAGACGAGGGCTACAAGCTGAATGCGAATGCAAACTGCATCTTGATCAATGCAAATAATTCATCGGGGATTTTCTATGCTATTCAAACAATGCGTCAAATGCTTCCCGCAAATGCTGAAAACGGTGCGCTAAAACTTCCCTTCCTTCTTCCAGCGGTAAGCATACAAGACGAGCCTCAGTTCAGTCACCGTGGTTTGCTGCTAGACTGCTGTCGCCATTTTATGAGTAAGGAGTTTGTGATGAAAACAATCGATCTCATTTCTCAATACAAAATGAATGTGCTGCACTGGCACTTGACCGAAGATCAAGGCTGGCGCATTCAGATAGACAAATACCCTCTGCTTACTGATGTTGGAGCTTGGCGCACTGAAGCAGACGGAACACGATACGGTGGGTTTTATACAAAGGATGACATTCGCGAAATAGTCGCCTATGCCGAAGCACGTCATGTGCTGATCATTCCAGAAATAGAATTGCCGGGACACAGTGTTGCAGCCATTGCTGCCTATCCCGAACTGAGTTGTACAGGTGAGCCTATTCCTGTTGAACATGAGTGGGGAGTTTTTAAAGACATTTATTGTGCAGGCAACGAAAACACATTTGAGTTTTTAGAAAATGTACTTGCTGAAGTATGCGAACTATTTCCTTCGCCATACATTCATATAGGTGGCGATGAAGCGCCCAAGTACCGCTGGGAACATTGTGAGAAGTGTCAAAAGAGAATAACAGAAGAGCACCTGAAAGATGCAGCTGAACTTCAGACTTATTTTATAGAACGCATCGCAAAATTTCTTCAAACAAAAAACAAACGAATCATAGGTTGGGATGAAATCCTTGAAGGCGGTATTCCTGACGATGCACTTGTTCAAAGCTGGCGTGGTATGCAAGGAGGAATCGATGCTGCGCGTGCGCAACACTTTGTAATTATGTCGCCCACGTCCCACTGTTATTTTGACTATCCGCTGGAGTCAACCGATGTCAAAGAAGTCTATTCTTTCCTTCCAATTCCAGATTCATTGACTGCCTATGAAAAATCATTCATACTGGGAGGCGAATGCAACATGTGGACAGAACATGCGCCTCAGGAGCAAGTGGAAAGTAAAGTTTTTCCGCGGCTTATTGCCTTGAGCGAAGTGCTGTGGTCTTCTGCAGCCTCCAGAAATTTGGATGATTTCGAAAAACGACTTGAGCAGAACTATCCGCGCTTGAATGCGCAGAATGTTGATTATGGTTTTGAATCGGTTCCTTTCTCTCTTACCAGCAAAGCTGATGGAGACAATAACATAATACTGCAGCTGAAAGCGGCAAATGAGAACACCCTGCTCAGCTATAAGAGAGTGGAGGATGGCGGTGATACAATTACTGTCCTCAAGATGGACACAATGGATATTCATCTTTCCATTTCAAAGCCAACTACCATCTATGTAAATGCAAATTGGAACGGTAAAAATTATCCGAAAGAAATGGTGCGATCATTCAACCCCCACCTAGCGCTCGAAAAGAGCATTGCACTGAGTTTCCTACCAAGCCCTTATTATACTGGTGGTGGCAATTCTGCTTTGGTGGATGGAGCAATAGGCACCAACTCCTTTCGCGATGGAGTGTGGCAGGCAGTGAACGGAAAGAACATGGAAGCGGTGATCGACCTTGAAGAAGAAAAAGAAATAGGTTCAATAAAAAGCAATTGGTTTCATTACGGAAATGCATGGATTTTCAGACCATCACACGTTGAATATTTCATCAGCAGCGATGGGAAGGAATGGAAGATGATCTCAGACATAAAAGCAACGTTGGATGAGAAAGCTCCTGGTGAACTGATCACAAACATGAATGCCAGTTTTGAAAAAACAAAAGCGCGTTATGTAAAAATGACTGCATACAACTATGGCTCATGTCCTACATGGCACGATGCAGTGGGCGAGCCCAGTTGGTTGTTTTGCGATGAAATAATAGTGGAGTAACAATTATAAAATGACAGACTTTAATACACTACCCATCATGGAAACCTTCTACACCGTGCAAGGTGAAGGAGCCTATGCAGGCGCGCCTGCATACTTCATTCGTGTGGGTGGCTGCGATGTGGGTTGTGTTTGGTGCGATGTCAAAGACAGTTGGGATGCAGAAAAACACCCGCGCATAGAAATAGAAAAGTTGGTAGCGGATGTGGTGTCAAGTGGTGCGGCCATTTGTGTGGTCACTGGCGGTGAGCCAGCTATGTATGATATGACTGTGCTAACCAAATTACTGAAAAAAAATAATATCCGCACACACGTAGAGACTTCTGGGGCGTACGAGTTAAGTGGCGATTGGGATTGGATTACGTTTTCCCCTAAGAAATTCAAAGGACCTGTGGAAAGCATCTATACAATAGCCAGCGAGTTAAAAGTGATTGTGTTCAACAAAAGCGATTTTGAATGGGCTGAACAACATGCAGAAAAAGTGACTGGCAACTGCATTCTTTACTTACAACCTGAGTGGGACAAGCGCGAACAGATGCAACCTATCATTCTGGACTACATTAGAAAAAATACGAAGTGGCGCATCTCGGTTCAGACCCACAAATACCTCGGAGTAGATTAAAAGAAGTTACTCACCTCCTACTTCATAGTCCGCAACAAACCAACCAGCGCCACTATAGTCCAGATAATTTCCAACACTGTAAATGGAATGGACTTCAGCAAAATGCTTCCCCAGCAGGCCATAGCACCGCCTAACAAATTGATGACAAAATAAATTCTTGATTCAGAAGAAATTTGCTTAAAGGTACTAAGCGCAAAAGCAAGCAGGATAAGAGCTACACCAATGCTACTTACAATATCTGTCTGTGTCATGTTACTTCCTTTTTTTTAGGTTTTGAAAAGTGCAAGGTTCTGAAATATGAAACCTCGAATTAGAAATCATTGCGTTTTGTTGAAAAACAATTTACTGCCGCTCCTATCGTTGTGCGGTGCTATCCATTTTTGACTTCTATAACAAAAAGCCATGGCAGACAGCGAAATAGTGATTCAAATAGAGCACGCAGAAATAAGGCAAAAGGAAAATGTGATTCTGAAAGATGTAAATCTTCAAGTGAAAGCTGGTGAATTCATATACCTTATAGGGAAAACAGGCAGCGGGAAAAGCAGCCTACTGAAGACATTTTATGCCGCATTGCCACTGAGCAGCGGCACGGGCACTTGCTGCGGTTTTGACCTTACCAAGATAAAACGATCGCAAATTCCCTTCCTGAGAAGAAAACTTGGAATTGTATTTCAAGATTTTGAATTACTCACCGACCGCAGCGTGAATGAAAATCTGGAATTTGTGCTGCGGGCAACCGGTTGGAGCGATGTAAAAGCAATGGATAGCCGCAAAGAAAGTGTACTTGAATTGGTAGGTCTTGACGGTAAAGGCTACAAAATGCCACATGAATTAAGTGGCGGAGAACAGCAGCGAGTGGCCATTGCTCGTGCCTTGCTAAACACACCTCAACTCATTCTTGCGGATGAGCCAACAGGCAATCTTGATCCTACCACGAGTCTAGAAATTCTCAACCTATTACTTGCCATCAGCAAGGCAGGAACCACAGTGGTCATGGCTTCGCACGATTACGCAACCATGAAGAAATTCAGCAGCCGTATCATTATTTGTGATGCGGAAGAAGTACGCGAAACCACCGAAATAGAAAGCATTCATGCCTAACTCATGCACCGCCCATTAATCAGTATCATTATTCCAGTTCGCAACGCTGAGGAGACGGTGGCGAACGCGATCGAAAGTGTACTCAGCCAGTCATATGCTAACAAGGAGCTTATCATCATTGATGGCAAATCAGACGATGGAACACTGAGCATCATACAGTCATACAATGGAAGAATAGCTTACAGCAGTAGCGAAAAAGACACAGGTGTTTATAGCGCCATCAACAAGGGATTGGATCATAGCAAGGGCGAGTGGATTTACATTTTAGGTGCTGATGATTACCTAGCCAATGTCGAAATACTTGAAAGGGTTTTTACTAATTTCAATTCCAACGCTAAAATCATTTTTGGCAATGTGAAGAATGAAGACAAGGAAAACCGCTTTGTTTCAAGCCTTCATATCAATTCGTTCGATTCAAAAATCAATTGGAAAAACACGCTACATCAGCAAGGTGTGTTCTACAAACAAAACGTCTTTTCATCTTTTCGTTTTGATGAAACATTGAAGGTGCTTGCAGATTATGACCTACACCTAAAGCTGCATGCTGAGGACGCAAAGTTCCAAGCAGTCGAGCTGACAATAGCCCATTGCCATGCTCAAGGTTTGTCTAAAAATTTTAATTGGAAACTTTACAGCGAAGAATTGCGAATGAAAAGAAAGCGTTTGAATCCAATTATGTTCCTAGCGAATATTCCGCTGGTAATTGCAAAGTACCTCGTTAAAAATACGTTTGGATAGTTTGCTGTTGGCAAAAGAATAAGTTGGTAAAACTAATCGCTGGGTCTTGAGGCGCATCCTTAATAGCAAGCAGTAATATGTAACTGATGCACGTTGCCAACTTTGCATTTGCCAACTGCTCAATTGTTCTTCAGAACTGTCTCAGAAAACGCAAATCATTTTCGAAAAACATGCGCAAGTCATCTACTTGGTAGCGAAGCATAGTGATTCGTTCTATGCCCATGCCGAAGGCAAATCCTGAATATTTATCGGTATCAATGCCACTGGCTTTCATCACGTTCGGGTCTACCATGCCGCAGCCCATTATCTCTAGCCAGCCCGTTCCCTTTGTAATGCGGTAGTCAGCTTCCGTTTTTAGCCCCCAATATACATCCATCTCAGCGCTGGGTTCGGTGAAGGGGAAGTAAGAAGGGCGCAGGCGAATCTTTGCTTTGCCGAAAAATTCCTTCGTGAAGTATTGCAGCGTTTGTTTCATATCAGCAAACGAAACACCTTCATCTATATAAAGTCCTTCTATCTGGTGAAATTGGCAATGGGCGCGAGCGCTAACCGCTTCGTTGCGGTACACACGTCCTGGCATCACTATGCGCAAGGGCGGCTTTTGTGTTTCCATCATGCGCACCTGCACGCTGCTGGTGTGTGTGCGCAGCACCATGTTTTTTAGCGGATCACTTTCATTTTGCTCTACAAAAAAAGTGTCCTGCATGTCACGGGCCGGATGCTCCGGTGGAAAATTCAATCCGCTGAATACATGCCAGTCATCTTCTATCTCAGGGCCATCGGCCACGGTGAAGCCAATGCGCGAAAAAATATCAAGTATCTCACCGCGAACGATGGACAAGGGATGCCTTGTGCCAAGCGGCAAAGTTCCGCTGGGCCGAGTCAAATCTTCGCCCGTGGCTTCAACCATTTTTGAGGAGGAAGTTTGTTGCTGCAACTCGTCCAACTTGGACTGCACCGCCACTTTCAACTTGTTCAGCTCCTGCCCTAGCACACGCTTCTGCTCGTTACTTACTGTTTTAAATTCTTCAAACAAATCGTTTAGCAACCCCTTTCGGCCTAAATACTTGATGCGGAAATTCTCTACCTCCTGAGCTGCCTCAGTGGTAAAAGCAGTCACATCATCCAAGTATTGATCTATTTTTTCTTTCATGAAGGAATAATCAGCAACACGATCACTTTACTCGTTCCATCATCATGGTGATGTTCTTCAGTGGACGGTCTCCAGCGCGGGTGGGTTGTGCATTTATCGAATCTATAATGTTCAATCCTTCTATTACTTCACCAAATACGGTGTAGTCCATATCCAGCTGGGCTGTTCCACCAATGGATTTGTATAGCTTCTTTTGTTCTTCAGTGTATTTGAAACCGGGCATTTTTCCCGCCACCATTGTTTCCATTTGTGCCAGCTGCATGTCGTTGTGCACTGTCCCCTGCACTATGTAAAATTGGCTTCCGCTGCTCTCGCGGTTCGGATTGATGGGGCCGCCTTGTCTTGCTGCTGCCAAAGCTCCCTTCTTGTGTATCAAGCTGGCATTAAATTCTGCTGGAACTTTATAGCCCGGGCTACCCATTCCCAATTGCTTTTCAGGCGCTGCGTTGCGGCTGTCTGGGTCTCCACCTTGTATCATAAATCCTTTAATACACCTGTGCCACAGCAGGTTGTCATAATATTTCATATCCACCAGTTGCAAAAAATTGTCGCGGTGCCACGGGGTTTCATCATAGAGCTTCACAGTCATTACTCCAAAAGGGGTGGTTATTTTCACTTTTGCATTCTTTGCTTCCTTGTCAGGAGTTAGCAGTTTGGGAACGTCTGCCGCAACCGGTGCAGGCGGTGGCGCAGGTTGTTCCGCCACCACTGGCGGCACCACTGCTGCATCAGCAGGGGCTTTTTCATTGTTACATTTCGAAGCGGCCATCAGTACCAAAGCAGCGCAACCAATCAAAAGGAGGGAAAGTCTTTTCATATCGTAGGTAAAAATTTTGTTTTTGCCGCGCGAATGTAATTGTGTGTTTCACTTTCTAAAACCTTAAATGATGAAGTCTTTGTTCAGCATTTTAATTACCTGCCTCGTTCTTATTTCTTGCAAAAAAGAATTGCCAACCATCGCCAGCATATTGGTGAAAAATTCAACAGGACAGCCTATTCCGGGTGCCACCGTGAAACTTGATGGCCATGGAAATGAAATGAATCCGGAGCGCTTTCACTTAACGTTGACCACTGATGGCGCAGGAAAGGCCTACTATGATTTTACCGACTACTACAAAAACGGTCAGGCTGGCTTTGCTGTTTTGGATATTACTGCTACCAATGGCAACTTAACAGGCGCAGGCCTCATCAAGGTGGCAGGTGAAGAAACCACGGAAGAACTCATTGTAATTGAATGATTTCAACACGCTGCTCTTCAAAGTAAAAAAGAGCATGATGGGCGAAACATAAAAATTGCTTTTCTTTGACTCCCTCTTAAACCGACTTACCATTTTAAGGATGAAAAAAAAATACACCTACTTGTTTGCCACACTGATGCTGCTGTTTGCAGCCCTTGCAGTAAACAGTTGTAAGAAAGACAAACAAACCATTGCCACTGTGCTAGTGGTAAATGACGATGGCGAACCAGTGCCGGGCGCCACCGTGAGGCTTTACTCCAACCCTTCTGAAAACCCGCCACCGCCCAATGCGCTGCGCTTTGACACCATTCAGATAACCAACGGAACAGGCAAAGTGACTTTCGACTTCACTGAGTTTTACAAAAAAGGACAGGCCGGTTTTGCGGTGCTGGACATAGAAGCCTACAAAGGCGGACTGGAAGGCGAAGGCATTATAAAAATAGAAGAAGAAGAAACCACCGAAGAGACCATTGTAGTAGAATAAGTCTCTTTAAGAAATAGTTTTACCGGAGAAGGTCGCCTGGAGAGGCGGCCTTTTCTTTTGGGCTAAGCGAACACTTTTATAGATTTTCTGATAGTATTGCATTCACTGATTCATTGTTTGACCAATTCTTCAAACGCAAATTGAGAAAGGCAAGGAGACAAAAACCGCAGTAAACCTTCGCATATATAAGTTATAAGCAATGCTCAAAAAAAACGTTCTCAAGCAGCAACATTTCCTTCGGACCATTTTTCAGACGAATTATGCATATCAAAAAAAACGATTTATTCTTTTACCATTGACCCAAAGAAAGCACCTTCCTTCCCATATCTATTGATACAATTGAAATGCAACGAGTGAATTCCAATAAATTACCCCATAAAACAATTCAACAATTTTTCGTATGTTTGCATAAATTATTCCCATAATGGCTAACAATAACAATCTTGAAGCATTGACTTCAATTCTTTCCGCACTCAAAGATTTAGATTCTGATTCGCAAAAGCGAACCATTCAAGCAGTTATTACATTTCTTGATATTCCTTTATCTTCTTCGGAAAGGACACATTCATCTCAATCAAACGAGCACTCTAGTTCCTTTAATAATAATGGAATCTCGTTTTCAGAGAACAGATCAATGTCTCCAAAAGATTTTATAAGAGATAAATCTCCCAAAACAGATCTTGATCGGGTTGCTTGTTTGGCTTTTTATCTAACACACTATCGCGACACTCCACATTTTAAAACAGTAGACCTAAGTAGCTTAAATACTGAAGCTGCCCAACCCAAATTATCTAATGCTGCTTCTGCCGTAGATAACGCAACAAAAGCAGGACTTTTAGTACAGGCGGTGAAAGGAAAGAAACAAATAAGTGCTGCAGGTGAAATGTTTGTCCAAGCTTTACCTGATAGAGAAGCTGCAAAGGCAAGTATAGCAAACCACAGAGTAAAAAGGCGCCCCAAAAAAGCTGCTCCTAGAAAATCAATTTCGAATCCCGAATAATGGTAAAAAAAATTCTTCTTCAATCCTTAAAACGCTGTTCGGCCCCGAGAATTACTCTATATAATCATAAGGGAGGCGTTGGGAAAACTACTTTATTAGTAAATATTGCATCTGCACTTGCCAAAATGGGTAAGAGGGTTTTGCTTGTAGATGCAGACCCTCAATGTAATCTTACTTCATATTTAGTGGATTCTGAGGTTGTCGATGACTGGCTCGACAATTCAGATTCAGCAGAAGGCTCAACAATTTGGTCAGCCCTCAAACCATTTATTGAAGGAACCGGAGATGTTAAAAGTATTAAAGCTCAGGAGCGTCAGGAAGGATTATATCTTTTGCCTGGTGATATCCGTTTATCTGAGTTTGAGCAAGAGTTAAGTCAAATATGGGTCGAGTGTCTACAAAGAAAAATTCGAGGATTTAAAGGTGCTTCTGCTATCAGTGAAATCGTGAATGAAATTGCAAAAAAAGAAAAAATAGATTATATTTTTTATGATATTGGACCGAATATCGGACCCTTAAATCGAGTAATTTTATTAGACTGTAATTATTTTATTGTGCCTGCGGCCTGTGATCTTTTTTCTGTTAGAGCACTTAAGACTTTAGGTAAATCACTATACTCATGGATTGATGAATGGCAAGTTATTTCGCAGCTCGCCCCTGACAATTCATTGTTATTACCGGGCAAGCCAATTTATCTTGGATACATCTTGCAAAGATTTCGAATGTATGGAAGTGCGATTGCAAGTCAATTTGCTTCTTACGCCAGTAAGCTAGAAAAAACCGCAAATAGTGATATTGCAGAAGTTCTCAGAAGAATAGATAAGAATTTAGCAAAAGACTCACTGAACCAAAAATTAGGACAAGTAAAGGATTTTGCAAGTCTAGTTCCACTTTCTCAAACTCAAGGACTTCCATTTTTTGATGTTGATGGCGGAAATGTTAATTTAAAAGCAGAGGCGGAAGCTGAGTTTAAATCAATTGCGGCCAAAATTATTTTGCTTACATCAAAAAAATCTTAATTATGGAGAATAAGTTGATTGTAAGAGCTGCCCAATTAAGACTAATAGATGAATTGGTTGCACACTTTATTAAGCATAAAACGCTTTTTTCAAGCATGATTGATAGCTTATATAGCTATATCGATAATTCAGAAAAGCTTCAAAGCCTTATTCATTCAAAAAAATCTCGAGTAAAGGATCCTAGCCATCTTAGAGACAAATTAATGAGGAAAGCAGATGAAGCAAATAGAAAGGGAATAGCATTTGCCTACACAAAAGAAAATTTATTCTCCAAAATAAATGACTTAGCAGGATTTCGAATAATGCATCTCCATACAAAACAAATTCAACAAATTGATATTGAGTTACGAAATATTTTCTTTGAGCAAAGATGGAAAATAACGGAAGGACCTAAAGCAAGAACTTGGGATGATGAGTCCCGTGATTATTTTAAGGGTATAAATATTAAAACGATTACTAATCCTAATTTATATACGAGTGTTCATTACATAATTAAACCGAATACAAAGTCTCTGGTAACTTGTGAAATTCAAGTCAGAACTCTCATGGAAGAAGTTTGGGGAGAAGTTGATCATAAAATTAATTACCCACACAAGTCCGAAAGCATTTCTTGTCGGGAGCAGATTAAGACATTGGCAAGAGCAACATCAACTTGCAGCCGTTTAGTTGATTCTATTTTTACAACTCATGAACATGAGAAAGTTAGAACATTAAGCTTAAATTCCGCAAAATCATCTCTTAAAAGGACTGTCAAAAAGGCAACAAAAAAGGCAACAAAAAAGACTTTCAAAAACGTAGTCAGGAAAAAATAGAATACAACAAACTGCCTCTTCTTAACACTTTATGGCCTTACAGCCCCGCCCTCGCGCAAGTCCGATCTCATCTGAGACTTGTGCATTTCATGCGGGCAGTTTGTAACTGCCCATCTAAACAAAAGAAAAACCGCCCAACTCATGAGACGGTTTTCACAAATCAACAAATTTTACCACCTAATCAGATGCTCAGCTTCCAGCCTACATCTGTAGCTTGTTTGCTGCGGATACTCAGGTAGTAAAGCCAATATCAAAGAAATTTAGACGCAAACCCCCTTCTCGTCCCAATTATTTGATAAATTTGGGACGAAACAGAACTGATGGAAAGACCCAAAGTAGAAAATAGAATTGCCGAGGAACTCAGAGCCTTGCCTCCGGGGAGCGTTCTCTTTGTGGACAACTTCCTAGACTATGGAAATCCGGAAAGTGTTAAAAAAGCCTTGCTGAGGCTCAAGGAAAAGAAAGCCCTGGTTCGATTGGCTCACGGAATCTATCTATATCCAAAATTTGACAACGAACTTGGTGTTCTTTACCCATCAACGGAAGACATAGCCAAGGCTATTGCAAGGCGCGACAAAGCAAGGATAGTCTCAACAGGCATTGAGGCTTTGAACAAATTGGGATTGTCTACTCAAGTTCCAATGAAGGTGGTTTATCTGACAGACGGAGCAGCAAGAAGTATTAAAGTCGGAAAGCGAACCATCACCTTCAAAAAAACAAGCCCAAAAAATCTATTGGTAAAAGGAGAAATAAGCTCTTTGGTTATTCAGGCACTCAAAACCATTGGGCAAAGCAAGGTGGATGATGATACTATAAAAAAAATCCAAACCATTCTCAAGAATGAGAAAAGTGAGAACATCATCAATGATGCAAAGCTCTCACCCGCCTGGATAAATAAAATATTGATACAAGCGATTTGATGAACACCAATTGGCTGACCTTACCCAAAGAAAGAAGAATTGAAATTCTAAATCAGGCAACTGAACTAACGGGTTTGCCGGTGATAGCAATTGAAAAAGATTGGTGGGTAACACTTGCCTTGAATGCATCATTTTCATTGCCCTGTAGTGAACACATTGTCTTCAAAGGCGGAACTTCATTAAGCAAGGGTTGGAATTTGATAGAACGATTTTCAGAGGACATTGATTTAGCAATTGATCGTAAGTTTTTCGGTTTTGAAGGAGACATCAGCAAAGCGCAAATCGGAAGACTTCGAAAACAATCTTGTGAATTTATTTCAACGCAATTTCTCAATGACCTAACTCAAACTTTGACAGCTTGGGGAGCAATCAACGAATGCAAACTTTTTGCTCAGCCAGTTACTGATTCGGACAAAGATCCACAAGTAATAGAAATCCATTACAATTCGGTAGTAGACGCTTCAGAGTATTTGCCCCAAAGAGTTTTGATTGAAGTTAGTTCTCGTTCCCTCATGGAGCCAACGGACAAAAGAGAAATCAATTCGATTTTAAGCGTGAATTTTCTAGGGCAGAGTTTTGCGACTGATACTTTTGCAATTTCAACTGTTCTTCCACAAAGAACATTTCTAGAAAAAGTTTTTCTGCTGCACGAAGAATTTTCACAAAACCCTGAAAAAATCAGAATTGACCGACTTTCAAGACATCTGTATGACTTAGAAAGGCTGATGGATACTGAACATGGATTGGAAGCAATTCGTAACAAAGACTTATATGACAACATAGTTGCTCATAGGGAAAAATTCAATCCTTTAAGAGGACTTGACTATGCCAATCATACACCAGATAAAATCAAAATAATTCCTCCGGACACAGTCATTAAAGACTATGAGAAGGACTATGGTGAAATGACAAAATTCATGATTTATGGAGATAGTTTGACTTTTGATGGTTTGATAAAAAGAATAACTGAATTACAAATGAGGGTGAATGGAATTTGAAGCGACAGGGCAACTAAAAGAATACCCTACATTAGCGCGTGCGCCCGCTAGCCTAATCACGCAAGTTTAGCGCAGCGCACTTGAGTGTTTCATCAAAAACGAAAAACCGCCTCACATTCCCATGAGACGGTTTTTCACAAATCAAAAATCCTCTTTACCACCTAATCAGATGGTCAGCTTCTAGCCTACATCCGTAGCTTGTTTGTTGCGGCTACTCAGGTAAGGGCGCTCACCAAACAAGTTGCCAATCTCTTCAGCGGTAAAGGTCCTTTTGGTGTCGAACACTTCACCAATGCTGATAGCACTGGTCAACTCAAACCCTCCTCCAAATGGAAACCGCACGTCACCGCTTGAATAAGAAATGCCACCTCTTGGAGGAGGAACACTAACACTAGCTGAGTTTTTAAGGGTTTTGGACGGAAATTGGTTCATACGTGTGAATCCTTTTAAGGAAGAAAAAAAGCGCAGCTAGAAACCCATTTGCACAGTTATCCGCAGCGGTTACTTTTGCGCCCCTTCTGAAAAAAAAAGGAAGGCACTGTTTTCTTTGAATATCGGGATGTAGCTCAGTTGGTAGAGTGCACGTCTGGGGGGCGTGAGGTCGCACGTTCGAATCGTGTCATCCCGACATCATTTAAGTTTTGTGGACTTTCATTTTAATGAAGGTCCTTTTTTTGCCCTGAGCTCAGGCGATTTCTGTTCTATGCCTGCCTCAGACTGTACCTCGACTTGTTCGCTATGGTATGGATATCTACATAGGAGTCTAATCAAACACCGGCAGGAAAGCTGATTATGCAGATTGTTAGCCTCAATGGATTTAAAAACGAAGGTTTAGAACTGCATTTGAGCCAAAAAAAAACACTCGCATCACCGAGTGTTTCTTTTATTCAAAGTGTATTTAACTAAAACAATCAATCAACATTGTCGTGGAGAAATGGGTTGTTGCCCAGTTCTATTTTTTTGTTGCCATTCTCATCCGTTGATTCATTCAAGGAGTAGCGCGACACATTGCTTTCCGAACTGTGTGGGGTGCTGTCAAGCGAAATTTTCTTACGCTCATAAGCAGGCACATTTTCCAATTCGTTAAGGCCGCTGGGTGTTTTCAGCTTTATTGTGAATTCACGAATGCGCATCTCGCGCTCTTTGTTGCGAGATATTAATTCTATGCGCGAAGGGCGGTCGCTTATTATTTCTTCAGGCTTCAGCTTCAAGGCATCGGTCACTTCATTTTTTGATGTAGTACCGCCTATTATATCGTTTAGGTTGGTACCCAGCATGTGCACCACTGGCTCATCCACAGGAACAGCTGATTCTTGCAGGTTGTGCTTCAGGGTCGAAACCTCAGGGATGTTTTCTTCCTCATTGTTTACAGGAGCCTCTTCTGTGATTTCGTTTTTCACATCAAACTCCATTTCGAACAATGGCTTCTCCAACGTTTTTATAAAAGGTTCGTCCGCATTTTGCTTCACTTCGTTTTTCACTTCAGGAAGATCAGTGATTGGTTTTTCCACTTTTGCAGTCACCTCTTTGGCTCCTTCGGTTTCAAGCCACATTTTCTTTGGCTCAGCTTCAGGCATTGGCAACAGGCTTTCTACGCTCTTCGCCTGGAAGCCAGTAGCAATAACGGTTACACATACATCCTCGCCCAAAGCGATGTCCTGTCCGTAGCCCCAGATAACCTCTGCACCCATACCTGCTTGCTCTTGTATGTAGTCTGTTATTTCAGCTATCTCATCCATCAGCACCTCGTCATTGCCATAAGTAATGTTCAGCAATATGAAGTTAGCACCAGTGATGTCGTTGTCGTTTAGTAAAGGTGACTCTAACGCAGTGAGCACAGCACGCTTAGCACGGCCCTCGCCACTGCTGCGACCTGAACCCATGATGGCTACTCCGCTGTCCTTCATGACGGTCTTGACATCATTCATGTCTACGTTCACAGTTCCTACTAGTGTTATCACTTCGGCTATTCCTTTAGCAGCAGTGCACAGCACCTCATCCGCATGGCCAAAGGCTTGCTTCAGCGTGAGGTTGCCAAACAGTTCGCGCAATTTGTCGTTGCGGATTACAAGGAGTGTATCCACACTGTCGCGCATTTCTTTTAATCCGAAGTCGGCTTGTTGCGATCGTTTGCGGCCTTCGAACATAAAAGGAATGGTAACGATGCCCACGGTAAGTATGCCTAATTCTTTAGCAGCACGAGCAATAACAGGAGCAGCTCCTGTACCTGTGCCACCGCCCATACCGGCAGTTATAAATACCATGTTGGTGTTGGTTGAAAGAAGTTCTTTCACCTCATCAAGGCTTTCTATAGCAGCATTGCGGCCAACCTCAGGTATAGCTCCAGCGCCACGACCTTCGGTAAGTGTATTGCCCAGTTGCACCTTTATAGGCACAGGACTTTTGTCGAGCGATTGAGCATCGGTATTGCAGACTATGAAGTCAACACCCTGAATGCCTTGTTCGAACATGTAGTTTACAGCATTGCTGCCGCCACCGCCTACACCAATCACTTTTATCATAGAAGAAGTGTTGGCAGGCAAATCGAATTTTAATGAGTTGTCCATTTTGGTTGATATGGGATTAAGGCTGATGCTCAGTGCATTTAGGCGTGCGCCAATGCATCAACAATTGCTCGTCTAATAAATGCGTTTGTACAAGCCCAATACAACGCAAGTTTTCAAAAAAGTAAACGGGGAAGTGTTAGTAAGAAGGACTTTGGGAATGAGACCGAAGATGAGCGTTGGTAGAATTTAATGGCTGAAGCTAGCAGATCAATGATTCGTTTGATTCGGTGAGGAGCGGACTTTGATTTAGCAACTTGGGCCTTTCGTCTTCGGTCGTGTTCTTCTTACCGCCTATTGTGAACATCTTATCCTATTTCAATACCTGAATTTCAAGTCCGCTTATACTTTGGCCGCTCAATCCATAATAAACAGAAGGAGAAACAACACATGATAACAAGAAAAGAATTCAAAAAATTTGCAGTAGGCAATGGTGGTATCACCAGCACTGCGGCTGACCAAGTCATCAGCCATCTGTATGGCCCTGAAAATATGACGCGCACAGTAATTGAAGAGCGCAACATGCCATTCCGCGAGATTGATGTGTTCTCGAGATTGATGAGTGATCGCATCATTTTCCTTGGAACAGAAATAGATGATTACATCGCAAACATCATTCAGGCGCAGTTACTCTTTTTGGAAAGTGCTGACTCTAAAAAGGACATTCAGATCTACATCAACTCGCCCGGTGGCAGTGTGTATGCTGGACTCGGCATTTATGACACTATGCAATACATCAACCCAGATGTAGCCACGATATGCACAGGTATGGCAGCTAGCATGGGTGCTGTGCTACTGTGTGCAGGTCAAACAGGCAAGCGCACTGGTTTGAAACATGCTCGTGTTATGATTCACCAGCCTTTGGGTGGTGCGCGCGGCCAGGCCAGCGACATTGAAATAACTGCTCGCGAAATTCAAAAGCTGAAGAAGGAGCTATACGACATCATAGCCACACACAGTGGAAAAACGTATGACGAGGTATGGAAAGACAGCGACCGCGACTATTGGATGATAGCTAGCGAAGCCAAAGAATACGGAATGATAGACGAAGTGCTGGAGAAGAAAAAGCCCGCATAAATTCTTTGCAGTAACAAAAACTTAAAAACCCTTCATCACTTGAATGAAGGGTTTTTTTTTGCTATTCATCCCACCAAATTCTTTGCTGCATGCTCACACTACCGGGAAAGTTAGTATTGAGTAATCGCTCACTTTGCGGATAAATGAGTCTGCGAGGAATTGCTCCATTCGGATTGGACTCGTTGGTTCCATTTTCATTTGCTATCAGTTGCGGATAGTTTGTTCTGCGATAGTCGGTCCAGCATTCCAATTGAGTAAAGAGCGCTACATATTTCTGCTCTATTATTTTTTCCATATTTTCCTCAAAAGACCCATCAAGCTGCAAATCGCCAATGAATTCCGATACATCTTGATCATCTATATCTATCGTCAGAAAATTTTCCAACTCATCAAATGATGATTGTACCGCTGCATGAAAAGCTATTTGAGCATCAACAGTATTATCTGTTCGCAACAAAGCCTCGGCTTCAATAAATTTTTGTTCACTGAACGAAATGAAATCTATTGGTGAATTTACACTGCCGATGAATGCACCTACCTTGCTTTGTCCGCCTGTGAATGGGATGATGTCTACAAAGTATTCGAAACGAGGATCAGCTACACCCATTGTACCGATGAACTGAGCATCTACTATGGCATAGGCCGAAGCCGAGAAAAAGTTGTTGATAGGATTGGCATCTATAGCTGTTCCAAGATACTTGTAGCTGCAATCATCGTCATACGAATTCATTGCATTGCTCAGTGCATCCAACGCAAGCAAAGCAGCGCCATTGTCCCTTTTGGTGGTGTGTATCAGGTACCGTGCTTTCAATGCGTATGCCGCGCGTTTCCACTTATTTAGGTCGCCACCATATATTAAATCATCACTGGCTGGAGCTATGGGGGAAGGTTCAGATAGTGATGCAATGGCTTCATCTAACAGCGTTTGTATCGAAGCATAAATTTCTTCTTGACTGTCATAAGCCGGGTAGAGATTGTTGCCACCTAACAATGCTTCGCTAAAGGGAACATCGCCCCAAGTGTCCGTTACCACTCCAATACAGTTGGCCAACATAATTTTTGCAACAGCACTGTAAGCAGGTGAATTTTCCTGCTCTGCCTTTTCGATGATCAATTTCAAATTGATCATAGGACCACTGTAAAAATCTTCCCATGGATAACCTACAAACAACTCATCAGGATTGTAATTTTCCATGAGTAATTCCTGGTTGTCCGCTCCTTTCAATTGTTGCGCGGCTATGCTGGTGTATCTAAAAAATCTTCCCCCAAGTGCATTTGCAAAATCACTTTGGGCTGCGGGCAACAGCAAATTCATGGTTACATCAGTTGGTACGTTGGGGTTTTCATTGATCTCTTCTAGTTTACAACTATTCATTGCAGTCAAGCTTGCAATGAGGAAGAGAGAAATTATTTTCTTGTTCATGTGAGTCTTCTTTTAAAATGTTGCTTTCAGATTAAAGCCTATGCTCTTGGTATTCGGATTGTTGAAGTAGTCGCGACCAATTGAATTTGCAGCACCACTCAAATTCGTTTCCGGATCTATTCCGCTGTAGCTCGTCCACAACCACAGATTGCGAGATGTGACAGACAATGAGAGGTTAGTCATCTTCAATCGTTCATACATTTTCTTCGGAAAATGATAAGTGATACTCAAGTCTCTTAAGCGAAACCAATTCACTTCTTCTAGCACTTGTTCGCTCACATATTGCAGCGAGTAGCGGTTATAGAAGGCTTCATCTATTTTTATTTCTGTAGTGTTGACCTCACCACTACTGGCATACACACCTTCCCAAACCATGCTGTCATCTAGACGTGCCTCTGTATCTGCATGGGTGCCGTGGAAAAGCATAACCGCTTTGGTGCCGTTGTGCATCATGCCACCCATGCGCACATCCCAAAGGAAGGTAAGAGTGAAGTTTTTGAAAGTTAAATCATTGCGCCAACCCGCCATCCAATCTGGGTTTGGGTTGCCCAATAGTTTTCTTTCGCTATCCTTTATTGGATAGCCATTTGAGGGCGCCAAAACGACTTGCTACCAAAATTAAAACAAAACACTACCAAAAAAAGAGCGCGACATGCGCTCTTTTCAATTGATGTAAACCTTCATTAAACGTGGCTTTAAAGCCTGTTCAATAATTCCAAGTCAACACC